>NZ_JAOWKY010000002.1 GCF_025751435.1 Albidovulum marisflavi
GTCGTCAAAGCCGCCGCAATAATTGGCTGATTGAAACCAGTCGCTTGAGGCAACTTCAGCCCACTCTTGTTCCGTCTTGTTGTTCCGCATTATCTCGTCAAGATGACCTTTCAGTTCTTCATCGACTGTAAGTATCATAGTGCGCTCATCTTAACCAAGATTGCCGGAGACCCTAAAGCGCAGATGCGCATTCAGCAACGGCAGCTTCGTCCGCATAGCGGGCCAACACGGTTTGCGGACACCCCCAATGAAAAAGGGCGCCCGCGACGGACGCCCCTTTGGTCTGGAATGCGCGGGTCGGATCAGGTCTTGATCTCGAAGCCCAGATGCTTGGCTACGGCGAAGATATCCTTGTCGCCCCTTCCGCACATGTTCATCACGATGATGTGGTCCTGGGGAAGCTCCGGCGCGATCTTCATGACATGGGCCAGCGCGTGGCTCGGCTCGAGCGCCGGGATGATGCCCTCCTGCGCGCAACACAGCTGGAACGCCTCAAGCGCCTCCTTGTCCGTGATCGAGACGTACTGGGCCCGGCCGGTGTCGTGCAGCCAGGCGTGTTCCGGCCCGATGCCGGGATAGTCGAGCCCGGCCGAGATCGAGAACCCTTCGAGGATCTGGCCGTCCTCGTCCTGCAGCAGGTAGGTGCGGTTTCCGTGCAGCACGCCGGGGCGGCCGCCGGTCAGGCTGGCGCAATGCTCCATCCGGTCGTCCACACCCTTGCCGCCGGCCTCGACGCCGATGATGCGGACCGAAGGGTCATCAAGGAACGGATAGAATAGCCCCATCGCGTTCGAGCCGCCGCCGATCGCTGCGACGACGGTGTCAGGCAGGCGCCCCTCGCCTTCCTGCTCGGCCAGTTGCCAGCGAACCTCCTTGCCGATGATCGACTGGAAGTCGCGGACCATCGCAGGATAGGGGTGCGGACCCGCGACCGTACCGATGCAGTAGAAGGTGTCGCGGACGTTGGTGACCCAGTCGCGCAGCGCGTCGTTCATCGCGTCCTTCAGCGTCCCGCGACCCGAGGTAACCGGCACGACCTCTGCCCCCAGAAGCCGCATGCGGAAGACGTTCGGGGCCTGACGCTCGACGTCATGGGCACCCATGTAGACGATGCACTTCAGGCCGAACTTGGCGCAGACGGTCGCGGTCGCCACGCCATGCTGGCCGGCGCCCGTTTCCGCGATGATGCGGGTCTTGCCCATGCGGCGCGCAAGGATGATCTGGCCCAGAACGTTGTTGATCTTGTGCGCGCCGGTGTGATTCAGCTCGTCGCGCTTCATGTAGATCTTGGCGCCGCCAAGGTGCGTCGTCAGGCGCTCGGCGTAGTAAAGCGGCGAGGGACGGCCGACGTAGTGCTTCCAGAGCCAGTCCATCTCTTCCCAGAAGCTGGGATCGGTCTTGGCCTTTTCGTACTCTGCCTCAAGATCAAGGATCAGCGGCATCAGCGTTTCGGACACGAACCGTCCACCAAAGATGCCGAAGCGACCCTTTTCGTCGGGTCCGGTCATGAAGCTGTTGATCAGGTCCTCGGCCATCTTCGCCTCCTCTCAGTTCAGAACGCGTTTATAGCCAATGTGGGATGGGGTAAAGCCAAGGCTTTCGTAGAAACGGTGGGCATCGGGGCGGCTGCGGTTCGTGGTCAGCTGCATGAGCCCGCAGCCTGCCTCCCGGGCGCGGGTTTCCGCATCGCGCATCAACGCCGCCCCGATCCCCTGCCCCCTGAGTTCCGATACGACGCGCACCGATTCCACCTGCGCCCGCCGCGTCGCGCGCAGGGACAGGCCCGAGATGAAGGTGATCTGATAGGTGGCGACGATCCGGCCGTCCAATTCACCGACGATCAGATGATTGGCGCCTTCATCCCTCATCCGGTGGAAAGCGGCCAGATAGGTGGCGGCGTCCGAGCTTTCGCGCGCGGCCCCCAGTACATCGTCCAGCAGCAGCGCCACGACCGTCAGCACGTCCCGTTCTTCCGCTGTGCGGAACCGGATCATTCCAGCGCCGCCTTGCAGAAGGCGCGGATCAGGGCTTCGTCCTTGACGCCAGGCGCGGTTTCGACGCCGGATGAGACATCCACTTGGCGGGCGTTGGTCGAACGGATGGCCAGGGCCACGTTGTCCGGCGTCAGGCCACCCGCCAGCATCCACGGCCGGCGCCAGACCCTGCCCAGCATCAGCCGCCAGTCGAAGGCCAGGCCGTTGCCGCCCGGCAGCACCGCCCCTTTCGGCGGCTTGGCATCCACAAGGATCTGGTCCGCGACGGTCTGGTAAAGATCAAGCGCCGCAAGGTCGGCGGGTTCGGCGACGCCCACCGCCTTCATCACGGGAAGCCCATAGCGTGAACGCACCTCGGCTACGCGCTCGGGGCTTTCGGATCCGTGAAGTTGCAGCATGTCCAGCGGCACCGCCTCCGTGATCGCGTCCAACTCCTCATTGGTCGCGTTCACGGTCAGCGCGACCTTGGCTATACCTTCGGGCACGCCAAGCGCCAACGCGGCCGCGTCGGCAAGCCCAAGATGGCGCGGCGAGCGCGAGAAGAACACGAAGCCCACATAGCGCGCGCCAGCCTCGGCGGCGGCGACGACATGGGCGGGTTCCCGAAGGCCGCAGATCTTTACAGCGATATCCATGACTGCGATCTAGATGATTATCGTGCCCTGCACAAACCCCTGCCCCGAGCACATCGGCGGCGCCCTACCGGGCGCCCTTGCGTTCCAGAAGGGCCAGCACATCATCCTCGGGCTGGTCGCTGTCGGCCTTCAACCGATCGACTTCGCGCGCAAGGCGCCCGGCTTCCCGCCGGTGCTGCGTTGCGGCGCTGCGATGCTTGGACTCACGCAGCCATTCCCAGACGAAACCGATGGCAAGACCCGCGACGATGCCCGCGAAGATCACCAGGAAGAGCGGCAGCTTGACGGACAGGCCGAAGCCAAAGAAGCTATCCACCTGCTCAGGCACCAGTCGCAAAACGACCAGCTCACGGTTGGCGGATGCAACGCCAAGCAAGGACAGGCCCAGCAGGGCCAGAAAAAGCCATTTCAGAACACGCAACATGGTACCGGATCATTCACCGTTCAGGCGGTCACGTAGCAGCTTGCCGGTCTTGAAGAAAGGCACATGCTTCTCATCGACATCGACGGATTCGCCCGTGCGCGGATTTCGTCCCTGCCGGGAATCGCGCTTCTTTACGGAAAACGCGCCGAACCCTCTGAGTTCGACCCGATCACCGCGGGCCAGGGCACCGACAATCTCTTCGAATATGGTGTTCACAATCCTTTCGACGTCGCGCTGAAAGAGGTGCGGATTCTCATCAGCTATCTTCTGAATGAGTTCGGACCGGATCATCAAAAACCCCCCTGCGCACGCGACTCGCAGCGCGTCCGCTGCACTTTTTTGGTTCGACAGACTATAGGGGCAAAACCGGCATCGACAAACAGGAAAGCCTTTGGAAAGTCAGGGATTCCGTCGTGAGGTGGTCAGTTTCGCGAGCCATTTCGCCGCGTCCGGCCAAGCCGCGCTGCAGCAATCGCGGTGCCGCAGCGCCGCAGCACCTTGCCGATCGCGACATCCTCGGCGCGATTCGCAATGTCCTGACCGACGCGCAAAGCGTCCAGCGTGTTCCGGCAGGACAGGATGGAGCGCTGGCTCAGGTTCGGGGGCAGTTCCGAACCCGATCAGCCCGGATTGCGGCCGGTGTGCCGCGACTCCGCCACGCCCCGCACTCCGGGCTGGCGACGCCACGTCCTTCGGGAAGGGTGCCGGCGGATCAATGCGATGCTGTCGGGCCTTGCTGCCTGGAGCTGACCTGGGGGAAATGGAAAAAGCCCCGCGCATTGCGCGGGGCTTCCGTTCGGGCAATCCGCCCGAAGATTACTTCTGACCCTTGAGCGCGGCGCCCAGGATGTCGCCGAGCGAGGCGCCGGAGTCCGAGGAACCGTACTGTTCGACGGCTTCCTTTTCCTCGGCGATCTCGCGCGCCTTGATCGACACGCCCAGCTTGCGGGTCTTGCTGTCGACGTTGGTCACGCGAACATCGACGTGATCGCCAACCTGGAAGCGCTCGGGGCGCTGGTCGGCGCGGTCACGGGCAAGGTCCGAACGACGGATGAACGACTTCATGCCGTTGTACTCGACCTCGATGCCGCCTTCTTCGATCGCGGTGACGTTCACGGTGATGACCGAACCACGCTTCACGCCGTCAACGGCGTCCGAGAAGGTGTCGGCGTCCAGAGCCTTGATCGAGAGCGAGATGCGCTCTTTCTCGACGTCCACTTCGGTGACCGCGGCCTTGACCACGTCGCCCTTGCGGTAGGACTGGATCGCCTCTTCGCCGCGCTGATCCCAGCTGAGGTCGGAGAGGTGCACCATGCCGTCGATGTCGTTCTCGAGGCCGATGAACAGACCGAATTCGGTGATGTTCTTGACTTCGCCCTCGATCACGCTGCCGACCGGGTGGGTCTCGGCGAAGACTTCCCACGGGTTGCGCATGCACTGCTTGAGACCCAGCGAAACGCGACGCTTCGCGGTGTCGATCTCGAGCACCATGACGTCGACTTCCTGCGAGGTCGACACGATCTTGCCCGGATGGACGTTCTTCTTGGTCCAGGACATCTCGGAGACGTGGACAAGGCCCTCGACCCCGGCTTCCAGTTCCACGAATGCACCGTAGTCGGTGATGTTCGTGACGCGGCCCTTGTGGATCGAGCCCAGCGGGAACTTCTGCTCGACCGAATCCCACGGATCGGACTGAAGCTGCTTCATGCCCAGCGAGATGCGGTGGGTTTCCTTGTTGATCTTGATCACCTGGACCTTCACGGTCTCGCCGATGTTCAGGATCTCGGACGGATGGTTCACGCGGCGCCACGCCATGTCGGTGACATGGAGCAGACCATCGACGCCACCCAGGTCAACGAACGCACCGTATTCGGTGATGTTCTTGACGACGCCATCCACGACCTGGCCTTCGGACAGGTTGCCGATGACTTCGGCGCGCTGCTCGGCGCGGGACTCTTCGAGGATCGCGCGGCGCGACACGACGATGTTGCCCCGGCGGCGGTCCATCTTGAGGATCTGGAACGGCTGCTTCATGCCCATGAGCGGGCCGGCATCGCGAACCGGACGAACATCGACCTGCGAACCCGGAAGGAACGCGACAGCGCCGCCCAGATCGACGGTGAAGCCACCCTTGACGCGGCCGAAGATGGCGCCATCGACGCGCTCTTCGTTGGCATAGGCCTTCTCAAGACGGTCCCAGGCCTCTTCGCGGCGGGCTTTCTCGCGGCTGATGACGGCTTCGCCGCGGGCGTTCTCGACGCGGTCGAGATAGACCTCGACCTCATCGCCCACCGCGATTTCGGGGGCCTGGCCGGGGGCTGCGAATTCTTTCAGATCGACGCGGCCTTCCATCTTGTAGCCGACGTCGATGATGGCCTGGCCCGCCTCGATGGCGATGACCTTGCCCTTGACGACCGAACCTTCGTCCGGGGTGTCGATTTCGAAGCTTTCGTTAAGGAGGGCTTCGAATTCCTCCATGGTCGCTTTAGCGCACATGCGTTTTCAGTTCCTTTTCAACATGTTTTCTGGCCATGCGGTTGGCTCCGCCGGTCTTTGCTGGCCCCATGACAAAAAGCCGCCTGGCCCGGACGCCTGTCCGGTGCTCAGCGACTCCTGCCTCAGGATGGGGGCGCTATAGCGACAATGGGTCCGAGAAGCAAGAAGATTGGGGCAATGGGGCCGATGCAGGCGCACCGCGAACGGCCACGGTCGCCCCACGCATCGCCCTATGCCTAGACTTCCGCGGATAGCCTTGTGTCCACCACGGCTTTCGCCGCCGCGACCGCGCTTTCGATGGTCATTTCGCTGGTGTCCAGCACCACGGCATCCGCAGCGGGTTTCATCGGGGCGACCAAGCGTTCCGCGTCCCGCTTGTCCCGTTCGATCACCTGCGCCAGCACTTCGGCCTCATCCCCACCAACCTCCAGCCAGCGGCGATGGGCGCGGACCTCGGCGCTGGCGGTGACGAAAAGCTTCACCTCCGCCTCGGGGCAAATCACCGTGCCGATGTCGCGCCCGTCAAGCACCGCGCCGCCCTCGCGCCGGGCGAAGCGGCGCTGAAAATCGACCAACGCGGCACGCACCTCGGGGATCACGGCGACCTGACTTGCGGCTTGCCCGGCCTCCAGCGTCCGAAGGTCGCCGCGGGTCAGGTCTGCCTCCGACAGGGTTTGCGCGGCCCGGACCGGATCGCCGCCCTTCGCCCCCACGGCGCGGTAAAGAAGCCCGGTGTCGAGATGGGCAAAGCCAAAATGACGGGCGACGGCGCGGGAGATCGTCCCCTTCCCCGCCGCGGCCGGCCCGTCAATGGCAACCGTGAAGATCATGCGTCCGCGCGTTCGACCAGCGCGCCTAGGCCGCGCATCAGGTCCTCGAACACCGGGAAGGAGGTCGCGATCGGCGATCCGTCATCTATGCTAACTGGCTTTTGCGCAGCAAGGCCCAAGACGAGGAAGGACATTGCGATCCGGTGGTCGATGTGCGTCTTCGCGGTTCCCCCGCCCGGCACACCGCCTGCGCCCATGCCGTGGACGATCAGGGTGTCTTCGTCTTCCTCGATGCGCACGCCCATGGCTTCAAGCCCGCGCGCCATCGCGTCGATCCGGTCGCTTTCCTTGACGCGCAGCTCCTTTACGCCGCGCATGACCGTGGTGCCCTCGGCACAGGCCGCGACCACCGACAGGACAGGATATTCGTCGATCATCGAGGCCGCGCGCTCTTCGGGAACCTCGATCCCCTTGAGGGTCGAGAAGCGGACACGCAGGTCCGCGACCGGTTCGCCGCCCTCTTCGCGCGGATTCTGGAACTCGATATCGGCGCCCATCTCCACCAGCGTCGTATAAAGACCGTTACGGGTGGGGTTCTGGCTGACCCCCGGAACCATGATGTCCGACCCCTCGACGATCAGCGCGGCGCAGACCGGAAACGCGGCCGAGGACGGATCGCGCGGCACCGCCACGGTTTGCGGCTTCAGCTCGGGCTGCCCCTTCAGGATGATCACGCGCCCTTCCGCCGTATCCTCGACCGCCAGGTCTGCGCCGAAGCCGCGCAGCATGCGCTCGGAGTGGTCGCGCGTCGGCTCCTTCTCGATCACCACCGTCTCACCCGGCGCGTTCAGGCCAGCAAGAAGGACGGCTGACTTGACCTGCGCCGACGGCATGGGAACGGTATAGCGCACCGGGACGGGTTCGCCTGCGCCGACGATGGTCATCGGAAGCCGGCCGCCTTGGCGGCCGTAGGCCTGTGCGCCGAACAGCGCGAGCGGATCGGTCACGCGGCCCATCGGGCGCTTGCGCAGCGACGCATCGCCGGTGAACGTCGCGGTGATGGGCGAGGTCGCCATCGCCCCCATGATCAATCGCACGCCGGTGCCGGAGTTGCCGCAATCGATCACGTCAGAGGGTTCGGCGAAACCGCCCACCCCCACGCCATGAACTGACCAGTCGCCGTCGCCCAGCCGCGTCACCTGCGCGCCGAAAGCCCGCATTGCCTTTGCGGTGTCGATCACGTCCTGCCCCTCCAGAAGGCCCGTCACGCGCGTCTCGCCAACCGAAAGCGCGCCCAGGATGAGCGAACGATGTGAAATGGACTTGTCGCCCGGCACTTCTGCCACCCCTTTCAGGGGACCCGACTTGCGGGCGATCATCGCAACGGGCTCACCATGGCCGGACATTCGGAACTCCCTTCAAAATCCGCATCGCTGATAGCGCAAGCGAATGGGGGCGTCCATGGCTGATCCAGATCAAAGACACCTTGACCGCTCCGTCTTACGCGCTTCTGGACAAGGGAGCGCACATGGACCTGACCGCCCTTCTGGACTACGTCGAGGAACCGCAGCTTGCGGCGCTTCTGGGTCTGCTGACGGGGGCGGTTTTCGGCTTCTCCGCGGAACGGTCCGCCTTTTGCCTCAGGGCCGCGACGGTCGAGTTCGCCCGCGGCAAGCTGGGGGAACGCATGGCGGTCTGGCTTCTGACCTTCTCGACGGCCGTCATCTGGGTTCAGGGCGCAGAGTTGATGGGCCTGTTTCGTGCGGAAGAGGCCCGCATGATGGCGATCGCCGGGTCGTGGTCCGGCGCGATCATCGGGGGGCTGATGTTCGGCGCGGGCATGGTTCTGGCGCGCGGCTGTTCCGGGCGGCTCCTGGTCCTGGCGGCGACCGGCAATCTTCGGTCCGTCGTCGCTGGCCTGATCTTCGCCGTGGTGGCACAGATGGCGCGCCACGGCTGGCTTTCGCCGCTGCGTCAATGGCTTGCGGCGCTCTGGGTGACGCCGGGCGGACGCAACGTCGATCTAGTCAGCTCTCTGGGGCTGCCCGACGCGGGGGGCTTGTTGCTGGGCGTGGCGATAGCGCTTCTGTCCCTTTGGCTCTCGTTCCGCAACGGGCTGGGCTGGTCGCGGCTGGTCTTCGCCTCGGGCGCCGGGTTCGCCGTGGCACTGGGCTGGGTTCTGACGTTTTCACTGTCGCAGATCGCGTTCGAGCCTGTCAGCGTGACATCTGCGTCATTCTCGGGGCCCTCGGCTGATACGCTCATGTTCTTCCTTGTCGAAAACCCGGCGCTCGATTTCGACATCGGGCTGGTTCCCGGCGTGTTCATCGGCGCGCTGGTTTCCGCCGCGCTGAAGGGAAGCCTGCGGTTTCAGGGTTTCGACGGCGAAAGTCAGATGCGCCGGGCGATGACCGGCGCCGTGCTGATGGGCTTCGGGGCCATGCTGGCCGGGGGGTGCGCGATCGGAGCTGGCGTCACCGGCGGGTCGATCTTTGCGGCGACGGCCTGGCTCACGCTTTTCTGCATGTGGATCGGCGCGACGCTGACCGACTTCGTCGTCGATCAGCGCGCGCGACTTGTCGCGGCCTAGACCCCGGACAGGAAGCGATAGCCCTCGCCGCTGCGTTCAGCCCGTCCGATCCCGCCGTCGGGAAGGTGATAGCCGATCAGCACCACCTGATCCGCGGCAAGCCGGTCAAGAAGCGCGGTCCGGGTACTGGCGGCAAGATCCTTGTCCTGATCCGACCCGGAGGCCCATCCCGGGCGTTCGAAGCCGACATGGTGGTTTCCGATCGCGTCGCCGACGACCGTGACCGGCACCGAACCGGCCGTCATGTCGAACGACATGTGCCCCGGCGTGTGGCCCGGCGTCAGTCGCGCGACAAGACCGGGCAGCACCTCTTCGCCGTCCGTCAGCCGTCGCAGGCTGTCGCCGATGACCGACAGGCGGCGAGACGCGCCGACGGCAAAGCTCGCTCGGGCCTCACCGATCGTGTTCACCGTGTCGGGGTCCGTCCAGTAATCGAACTCTGCCCCGCCCATCGCGAATTCGGCGTTGGCAAAGATCGGTTCGTCGAATTCGTCCAGAAGTCCCCAAAGATGGTCCGGGTGCCCGTGGGTGAAGACGACATGTGTTACATCGTCGACCGACAGGTCCAATGCCTCCATCGCCTCGGCCAGCTTTCCGGCGGTCGGCTGGAAATCCGGACCGGAACCGACATCGAACAGTACCGTGTTCGTGCCGTCACGCCAAAGCGTGACATTGCACGGCGGCGTCAGCTGATCGGTCGCAAGACCGTATCTGGAAACGATTTCCTGAAGCTCGGTTTCGGGCATGCCGCCAAGAATGAAGTTGCCGGGCAGCGTCAAGAAGCCGTCCGACAAGGTATCGATCCGCGCGCCCCCCAGGTCAAGCGTGCTGGCGGACCATACGCGGGATACCGGAAGGGCGAGCGCACCCCCGGTCGCGGCAAGGAAATGGCGGCGGGTCAGCATGTCGGATCTCCTGTCGGCAGATGGGCGCTAGCCGAAGATGTCGGCGGTAATCGTGTCGTACCAGTCAAAGCTTTCCTCGTAAGTCAGCCGCCGTTCCTCCGCGTCTTCGTCGGGACGGCTTATGAAGCTTCCGGTCGAGGCGATGTGGTCGTCGGCCGGTTCATAGGCACCACCAAGCTTGACGGAATCTTCGGGCGCAAGCGCCGACCAGCAGGTGTTGACGTAGATCGCAGGGGGCACATCGGCCCCTGCCAGATCGCCCAGAAGGGACTGCACCACGACCGCGGCCTGCGAGTTGGCGGCGACGGCCGATTTCGGCATCTCGGCCGCGCTGGAGGCGTCGCCCAGGACCCAGACGGCGGGATCTACGGCAGAGCGCATGCTGTCCGGCTGGATGGGGGCCCATCCCGTGTCGTCCGTGACGCCCGCGATCCGCGCGATCGCCCCGGCCCTCTGCGCCGGAATCACGTTGCAGACATCGACCGCCTGCGCCTCTCCTTCGATCAGGACCTCCATCGTGGCGGGCCTGACCTCGACATCCGCGCCGCCGAATTCGGGATTCACCCAATCGATCATTCCGTCATAGTGCTGAAGCCAGGCGTTTTCGAACAACGTCTGCTTGGAATATTTGTCCTTGGGATCAAGGATCATGATCTTGGCCGTGGGATTCACTTGCGTCAGCAGGTTCGCGACCATGCAGGCCCGTTCATAGGGCGCGGGCGGGCAGCGGTAGGGATTTGGCGGGGCGATCATCACGAAAAGCCCACCCTGCGGCATCGCCTCGATCATCCGGCGCAGCAGGACGGTCTGCGATCCGGCCTTGTAGGCATGCGGCATGATCTCTGCGTCATCAATCGACCATCCAGGAACGGAACCGTCGACAAAGTCGATGCCCGGGGCCAGCACCAGCCTGTCGTAGGGCAACACCGCGCCGCTTGAGAGCGTCACTGTCCGATTGTCCCGGTCCACCCCCGTGGCAAGGTCATGGATGACCTCCACGCCCGCGGAAACCAGGCCAGCGTAGCCGAAACGAAGGCTTTCGATCGTGCGGATTCCACCCAGATACAGGTTCGAAAAGAAGCAGGTCGTGTAGCTGGGGTTGGCCTCGACCAGCGTGACGTTGATGGCGCCGGCGGACTCCAAGGCCAGATGCCGGGCGACGGTTGCCCCGGCCGCGCCGCCGCCGACGACGACGACACGAGGCCGCCCCTGACCGAACACCGCGGGGGCGGACAAAAGGCCAGCGGCCCCGGCACTACCCGCGATCAGGGTTCTTCTGCTCAGGCGCATCAGCGCACCCCTTCTGTCAGAAAGCGGCGCGCTGAACGCGCGCCTGCTCAGGGTTCCAGGGTCGAAAGATAGGCGACAATCGCCGCGCGGTCTTCTTCCTTCTTCAGTCCGGCAAAGGACATCTTCGTGCCCTTCAAGAACCCCTTCGGGTTTTCAAGGAACGACATCAGCGACGCCTCGTCCCAAACCAGCCCTTCGGCCGCGGCATCGGCCATGGCCTTGGAGTACTTGAAGCCCTCGACCGATCCGGCAGCGCGGCCGATCGTTGCGTTCAGATGCGGTCCTGTGCCATTCTTGGCACCCTCGCCGACCTTGTGGCACGCCGCACATTTCTTGAAGACCTTCTGCCCGGCCTCGGCCAGCTCGGAATCGACCTCGGCCGCAGCCGTTTCCGTGGTCTCTGCGGGCGCGTCGGTCGATGTTTCCTGCGCCTCTGACGCAGGCGCGGCCGCGGTGGCCGCCGCCATGATGTCCGGCAGCGTTCCGGCGGGCCGGCCGTCCGGGTCCTCGGGCGTGACGTTAAGGTCCACCGCCCTCTTCGTGACCTTTACCTCGGGTCCGCAATCACTCATGCAGCCCTCGCCGCTGAACAGCGGGTATTCGCTTTCGGCGCGATCGTCGGGATAGAATCCATCTGCGTTCGGCAGGGTGTTCTCGGTGAAGTTCTCGTTTGACAGGACGTAATCGTCTTCGACCAGACCGTTGGAATAAAGAAGGAACGCGGTGATCGCATAGGCCTCATCCGTCGAGACGGTTTGCGCCGCGCCGAAGGGCATCGAGCGGTGGACATAGTCAAAGACCGTGGACAGATAGGGCCAGTAGCTGCCGATGGTCTTGACCGGGCGGCGGTGTTGCAATGTGCCTTCACCGCCGGCCAGAACAGGCCAACTGTCAAGCCCCTCGGCGAATTCGCCGTGGCAGGACGCGCACTTGTCGGCAAAGACTTCCTCGCCCGTCAGGACATCGCCTTCGCCCTTTGGCAGGCCGGTTCCATCGGGCAGGACCGACACGTCCCAGGCGGCGATCTCTTCGGGAAGCGCCGGACGGCCAAGACCCATCTTTTCGGCCATGGCGGGCGCGGCGATCAAGGCCGCCATCGCGGTTCCGACAAGAAGGTTAAGCGACTTCGACATTTTCAACCTCCCCGTCGGACTTGAGCCACCAGGTCTGGATACCGTTGTTGTGATAGACGTTGTTCAGGCCGCGGATCTCGCGCAGCGCGTCCTTGGTCGGCTGGACATAGCCGGTCTCATCGGTCGCGCGGGATTGCAGAAGCAGTTCCGATCCGTCCCAGTCGATGTCCAGGTGGAAGCGGGTCAGCGCCTTGGGCTTCGCCTCGCCCGTGATCCGCGCCTCTTGCCAGTTGCGCCCGCCGTCAAGCGAAACGTCGACCTTGGTGATCCTGCCGTGGCCTGACCAGGCCAGTCCGGTCAGGACAAGCGGCCCCTTGCCGTGGCGCACCGGCGCCTGGGGCGAGGGCGAGGTGATGACCGACTTGGCGTCCATGACCCAGGTCCACTTGCGCGCGCGGCCGTCCGGCATGAGGTCGGTATACTTCGACGTCTCTTCGCGGCTTTCGACGGCCTGATCGTAGACGCCAATCCGCCGGACCCACTTGACCCACATGTTGCCCTCCCAGCCCGGCACGACGAGCCGGACGGGATAGCCATGCTCCTTGCGCAGCGCCTCGCCATTGGCGAAGAAGGCGACCACGACGTCGTCCAGCGCCTTTTCCATCGGAATCGAGCGGCCGTTCGACGACGCATCGGCGCCCTCGGCGTAGATCCACTTGCCCTCGGCCTGAACGCCGGCCTCCTCAAGCAGGTAGCGCAGGGGTACGCCGACATATTCCATGTTGTGGATCATGCCCTGGGTGAACTGGCAGCCCTCAAGCTGGGCGCCGCCCCACTCCATGCCGCCATTTGCCGCGCATTCCAGGAAGGCCGTGACGGTGGTGCGGGGGAAGCGCATCAGGTCTTCGAAGGTGAACACCAGCGGCGTGTCGACCAGACCGTTGATCATCAGCCGGTAGTCGGCCTTCGACAGTTCGATCGCGCCGGAGTGGTGGCGTTCGAAGGCGCAGCCCTGTGGCGTGATCGTTCCCTCAAGCGCATGGATCGGCGTGAAGTTGATCGACGATACCGGGCTTTCGGTCAGCCATTCGACGTTGCGCCGCACCACGTGGGATTCAAAGCGGATCGGCATGCCGTAGGGCGACGCATCCACGGCATCCCCAAACGAGGACGCCCAGTCCTGCACCTCGGTGATCAGGGGATCAGCGCCTTCTGCCCGGACGGCTCCGGTGGCCAGCGCGCCCGCGCCAAGCGCGGCGCCGCCCTTCAGGAAGTTCCGGCGCGATGCGCCCCTGGCGGGTTCGTCGGACATGGCGAACTCTCCTTTTCTGTCTCAGATGCCGGTCACGGTGACCGAAGTGTTGGGTTCCAGTTTGACGGTGCCGATCTTGCGGATGTGCGCTTCGATCACATCCCAGATCTGCGGGCCTTCCGTGCCTTCATTGACGCTGGCCCAGCCTGCCACGGTGTAGGACTTCGCCGCGTCGATCGCCTCGCCCGTGTCTGCCAGGCGCATGTCGCTGATGCGTTCACCGATCGGCTTCGAGACATCGATCGAATAGGCCAGACCGCCGACGCGGACCATGTCGCCGCCCTGCTGATAATAGGGGTCTGTGTTGAAGATGTTGTCGGCCACGTCCTCAAGGATCAGTTTCAGCGTCTCGCCGGTCATCTCGTTGCGGTAGCAGGCGCCGTAGGTCATCGAGGTGACGTTGTGGATGTCTTCCCGCGTGATGGCCTCGCCGGGCAGAATCGTGGTGCCCCACCGCACGCCAGGCGACAGCGCGATCTGCGCGTCCCGCTCTGAGCGGATCGCCTGACAGATCAGGTCGTCCCAGGTGCCGTTGAAGTTGCCGCGCCGATAAAGCAGGTCCTCGGTGGTTCCGATCGGCTCTTCGAGCTGGTCCCTGAAGGGGGCGCGGCTTTCGTCGATCAGCGACGCCATGTCCGCGTCAGGCTCGATCACGTCAGAAAAGATCGGGATCAACTTGTGGCGGAAGCCCATCATGCGGCCGTCGCGCACATCCAGATCGACACGGCTTACAAACTTGCCGTTCGAGCCGCTGGCGATCAGGATCGTATCTCCGACCAGAACCGGCTCGGGCACGGCGTCATGGGTATGCCCGGTCAGGATCACGTCGATCCCCTTGACCCGGCCGATCATCTTGCGGTCCACGTCGAAGCCGTTGTGAGACAGGCAGACGACCAGATCGACGCCCTGCCCGCGCACCTCGTCCACGACTTCCTGCATCCGTTCCTCGCGGATGCCGAAGCTGTACTCGGGGAACATCCAGCCGGGGTTCGCGATGGGCATGTAGGGGAAGGCCTGGCCGATCACCGCGATCCGCACGCCACCGCGTTCGAAGATCGTGTAGGGTTCGAAGGCGGGTTCGTCCCACTCCACGTCGAAGATGTTCGCGCCCAGGAAGGGGAACGGCAGGCCCTCGACGATCTCGTTCACGCGCTCCGATCCGTAGGTCCATTCCCAGTGGCTCGTCATCGCCTCGACGCCGAGCGCGTTCATCACGTCGACCATGTCCTGCCCCTTGGTCAGGAAGCTGGTCATGGACCCGTGCCAGGTATCGCCGCCGTCCAGCAGGATCGCCTCGGGACGCGCGGCTTTGATCGATTTGACCACCGTCGCCACGCGGTCCATGCCCCCCATCTTGCCGTAGGTGCGACCCAGCGCGGTGAAATCCTCGTAGGTCAGCGCATAGGCTTCCGGAGAGCCCGGCGTAAGGTTGAACATCTTGATGAAGTCGGCACCCGTCACATGCGGCGGGAGGCCCGCGGCTTCGCCCACTCCGATGTTGATCTCGGGTTCGCGGAACCAGATCGGTTTCAGCTGCGCGTGGATGTCCGTCACGTGAATAAGGGTGACGTTGCCGAAATCGTCGAACTGCAGCAACTGATCCTGCGTCAACGCCTGTTGCGCCGCAAGGCGGGACCAGTTTCCGAAGCCGGAAATGCCGACGATGGCCGAGGCGGCCACCGAAGCCTGAAGGAATTCCCGACGGGTGATCATGACCGGCTCCTTGAACTTTGGACATGCAAAGGCGATCGCGCAAACGCGTCTGAAAGCCTGCTTTTTTCCGAATTGGTGATGCGCGGCCGCCGGACTATCCGGCGACCGCGGGATCGTCAGTGGCGAACGCCGACGCCTTCGATGGACAGGCCGTTGCCGCGCGAAGCGACGTAAAGCTCAAGCGCCTTGAACTCGTCCGAACCGGCCTTGAAGGTTTCTGCGCGCGTGTCGCGAACGCAGCCCACGAAACGCTGCTGGGCAGACACCAGACCCGCATCCTTGAGACGATAGACCGGGAAGCCGGATAGCTGACCCTGACTCAGGTGGTCTGCACGGATGTAGCGACCGTTATTGTCCTCGTGGCAGGTTGCGCAGGACATCTCGAGCTGACCGTAACGGGTGTAGTAGATCTCCTTGCCCTTCTCCCAGTACTCGGCAGCAGGCCCGTCGATGGCGACGTTCTGAGGCTGGCCGCGCGACTGCAGGGAGATCAGCGCAAGCATGTTCTTCATGTCACCCGAGGTGGTTCCCCACTTCTCCAACCCCATGCGTTCTGTCACGCAGGTGTTGATGTAGTCTTCCATGATCATCAGCTTGCCGGTCGTGGCATCGACCCGCGGCGTCACCGCGCGAAGTCCAGCCATGCTTTCGGGCCCCTGGTGGCAGCCCGCGCAGCTTTCGCCATTCGTGCCGATCGCCTCTTCCCACTTCTCCAGCCCGAGGTCGACAAAGACCATGCCCGGGTTGTCGAAGTCGTCACGTTCCATGTCCCGCGTGTCAGGATCCCGGTAGTGCCAGCCCGAATAGACGGTGTCGAACACGTCTTTGACCGCTTCCGACGCGGGCGCCATCGTGGTCAGCGTGATCGTTCCGTCGTCGGTCGTGACTTCAAGCGTGTCCTCCGCCGGATCAGCGCCAGCCATGCCCGCAAGAGCCAGACCAAACGCTGCGGCCGCCGCAAAGTTTCGTGTCGTTCTTCTACGCTGCATTCGTTTCCTCCCCGACCTGCGCTGATTATCAGGCGATGGCGATGGGCTTGGTGTCTTCGTAGACCGAGCCGTCGTCGTCATACCAGGTGAACTTGAACTCCCCCGCCGCATCGACCTTGGCGTCGAATTCGAAATAGGGGTTGGTCGAGATCGCCGGCTCAAGCGTCACGTCGATGACGTTCACACCGTTCAGATCACAGGTGAAACGATTGATGATCGAGCGCGGAATCACGTTGCCGTCCGCGTCCTTGCGCTGGCCCGACTCCATGGTGTGGCTGATCAGCGCCTTGATGGTCACGACCTCGCCGGCCGCCGCCGACTTCGGAACCTTAACGCGGGGTTTTGCGTCTTTTGCCATGTTCTTGACTCCTGATCCTCAGCCGCCGCAGCCGCCGATGGTGACTTTGACGGTGGAAGCCGCCTGAACGATCGAACCGTCGGCCATCTTGGCCATCGCCACGACATCCTGGGTCTTCGCAAGGCGAATGCGGGTGGCGGCGCGCTGGCTGCCGGCCGCCGGACCGAAGGTGAAAGTCGCCACCGCCGGCTCCGGGTTGCCGGTGGCCAGAAGCATGATTGCGACCGCGCCGGGTGCGCTCACCTCCACCGGAACGGTGTTGCCGTTCTCGGCGATTTCAGGGGCGGTCAGGGTGATCCCGCCTTCGCCCGCCGCCGCGCCGCCGGTGAAGGCCGCGGTCAGTTCCTCGACAGTTGCCGCAAACCCCAGCCCCGGAAGAGCTGCGGCCGCGAACCCGCCGAAACCGGCTAGCATCGCGTCGCGTCTGGTGATCTTCATGGTCATCTCCTTGAATTCCTCTTGCCCGTCACTCTTTGAGCGTCAGCAGATAGGCAACGACATCCTCGATCTGCTGCGCCGAAAGGATCGGAGGCAGATCTTCCGGCGCGGCCTTGCCCGTATAGTCGTCGCCGGGACGAATGAAGCCGGTCGTCTTGTAGAAGGCGGGCATGAACGTGCCGTCGAAACTCATCTTCGCATTGGCAACGATCCCGCGAAGCTGCGCCTCTTCGTAGCGGTCCGCCACGCCGTCGAGCGCAGGCGCGATATCGCCCTGGAAGGGAACATCCGGCATCGCCGATATCTGGTGGCAGGCCACGCAGTTCCCCTGGGACCGGGTGGTCATGACCTTGGCGCCCGCCGCCGGATCACCGGCCACGCCCGACAAGGACTCGGCCACCGCCCCGTCCAAATAAGCCACGTCGCCCGGCGCGGTATCGGCAGCCGCCGGCAGCGCTGCTGCCAGCGCTACCAAGGACGCGAGCCAAAACTGGCTGTTCATTGCGATCCTCCCTGATCATTCCCTCGTTTGGACGATAGCGCCCTTGAAGTGACAAGGGCAACCAAAAATATATGCATTCATGAATATTCTTATATTCAGCATTCCAGACGTGCACTTAGTTCCCCGGATTCACGCGAGAGGCGAGGAATTTCTGGAAATGCTCGCCGCTTTCATAACCGTGATCGCGCACCCAGAGCAACAGCGCTTCGGTCGTTCCCTTGCCGAATGCGCCGGGCATCATCGCCACCGACGATTCGGGCGCGGTCTGCCCTTCCGGCACCTCTTCGGGCAGGAAGATCATCGTCGGCGTGAACATTACACCCCAACGCGCTGCCATCTCCTTTTCGGGAAGGACCGTGCCGTCGAAGTCCGTAACCTCGACGTCGCCGAAAAGGTTCAGCTGAACCACGAAGTATGTGCCGCGGATCAGCTTTTCGATTTCGGGTATCGTGAAGATCTCATCATGCATCTGTGTGCAGTAGATGCATCCGCGCTGTTCGATGATGATCATCAGACGCTTGCCCTCGGCGTTGGCCTCTTCCAGGTCCTCACGAAGGTCCTTGAAGGTTTCGCGCAGCCAGTCCGGCTTGTGCAGCCCGTCGTCGCCAAGCTCAATCGCCAGCGCGGGGCCTGCCGCCAAGACAAACGCGGCAATCAGGTTCAGAAGGCGTGTCATGTCGATACTCCTTTCAAGTCAGGGTCGCGGACCAGTCGAAAGTCCGGATCATCCAGTCGGCGATAAGATTGACGGTGTCCGTCGCGATCAGGACCCCAAAGACGATCAGCATGACGCCGGTCGCCTTTTCGACGTGCCGCACGATTGCGCGGTGACGCCCCAGCCAAGACAGAAAGGACCCTGCGAAAGCCGAAGCCAGAACAAAAGGCGAGGTCATCGCCAGCCCGAAGACCAGCAGCAGCGCGCCCCCGCGCCACACCTCGCCCATGCCGCCGGCGATCATCAGGATGGCTGCCAACGCCGGCCCGACACAGGGCGTCCAGCCGAATCCGAACGCGAGTCCCAGAACATAGGCCCCCAGGATTGTCGTCGGACGCTGGTCGGACTGAAGCCGCGCTTCCCGATAGAACAGCCCGATGCGCAGGAGGCCAAGGAAGTGCAAGCCGAACAGGATGAGGACGCCGCCGGCAACCCAGGACAGCGTATCCATCCATGCCGCAAGCCCCCGGCCAAGCCCCGATGCCGCCAGCCCCAGCATCATGAAGATCGTGGTTACGCCAAGGGCAAAGGCAAGCGTTCGCACGATCAGCCGCGCCCGCGCCGATGGCGCAAGGCCACCCCCCGAACCCAGTTCACTGACCGAGACGCCGGCAAGGTAGGACAGGTAGAAGGGAACCATGGGAAGCACGCATGGCGAAAAGAACGCCAGGAACCCGGCAATCAAGGCACCCCCAAATGAAATCTCAAGCATTGCGGGCTCCGACTGCGCGGCCTCTTGCCGATCAAGCTGACTTACATTAGCATATTTATATGTTAAGATGATCTGTCAACATGGCTGTTCGCTCAATTCTCGCTTCACTCGCACTTGCGCTGTCGGCTCTGCCGACGGGCGCGACAGAGTTCGCGCTGCTGATGTTCGAACAGCCGGGCTGCATGTATTGCGCACGCTGGAACGAGGAGATCGCGCCCGAGTATCCGCTGACCGCCGAAGGCCGCGCCGCACCTTTGCAGCGGCTGGACCTGCGCGGGCCGCTGCCCCAGGGGATTCAGATCGTTTCACACCCGATCTTCACGCCCACCTTCGTACTGGTGGCTGACGGGGTCGAGGCCGGCCGGATCGAGGGGTACCCAGGCGAAGACTTTTTCTGGCCGATGCTGGGCGCCATGCTGCGCCAGTCTCATGCCGGGCTGCCGGATTAAGCCGGAAAACACTGGTTTTCATCAAGTGAAGTTTATTCCCAGGCAGGGGCTTGCCGAAACAGCCCTGCCCGGCCATGAAGAGTACAGGGAAAGGGAGCCGCGTTTTGACCGAGAAGGCGAAGACCGACGCGCCTGACTGCGGGCCGAACGATCTGGCGGCACTTGTTGCGCGCGCGAACGAGGCCGCGACCTTTCTGAAGGCGTTTGGTCATGACGGCCGGCTGATGATCCTGTGCCATCTCAAGAGCGGCCCCAAGAGTGTCACCGAACTTGAAAACCTTTTGTGCTCAAGGCAGGCTGTCGTCAGCCAGCAGCTTGCGCGCCTGAGGCTTGAAGGGTTGGTCAGCGCCCGCCGGGAAGGTCAGGCGATCTATTACTCGATCCTGGATCCCAAGGTTCTGGAAATGGTCAATCTTCTGTCGAAGCTGTTCTGCGAGGTCGACTGAGTACGTGGCCCCGCCGGCCGATCGCCGGTGCCGTGGCCGCAAGGGAGGAAACGTGATGGATGCCTTGCCTTTCGGCCTGATCGCGGCGCTTGTCGGCCTTGCGGGCGGGGTGGTGCTGGGACTTGCAGCGCGGCTGGGCGACTTCTGCACGCTGGGCGCGCTGGAAAGCGCCATCTACGGCGGTACCCAAAGTCGATTACGCCTTTGGGGTGTCGTGCTGGGCGTGGCAATACTTGGCACGCAGTTCGGCGCAATGGGCGGCTGGATCGACCTCGAGGCATCCATCTACCACAGTATAGCCTGGAACCCGGTCGCCTCGATCGTCGGCGGGCTCATTTTCGGTTATGGAATGGCGATGGCTGGAAATTGCGGTTTCGGCTCGCTCGTGCGTTTCGGGGGCGGCGATCTGCGATCCCTTGTGGTCGTCGTCGTCATGGGGATCTTCGGCTTCGTGGCCCTGTCCGGCCCGCTTGCGCCGCTCCGCGTGGCGCTGTTTCCACAGCCAGAGGCGACAGGACCGCAGGGTATTCTTTTCGACCTAGACTCAATCGGGATCCCACCGGCCGTAACGATCGCCGCGGTCGCGGTGCTTGCCTTCGGATGGGCCTTGTCCCACGGCGGTCTGCGCGCGCGCCCGACGATGATTCTATGGGGCATTGCCGCGGGTCTTGCTGTCGTCTGGTGCTTTGCAGGAACAAGCTGGCTGGCAGAGGCGAGCCTTGACGAGATCGCGGTCGAGGGCCCGTCCTTTACCGCCCCGGTTGGGCGAACGCTGATCTACATGATGACCTCGACCTCGGGGGGGCTCAGCTTTTCGGTCGGGTCCGTCGTCGGCGTCATGGTGGGCGCGCTTGCCGGATCGATCTTCCGGGGCCTGTTTCGATGGGAAGCCTGCGAGGATCCGCGCGAACTGGGCCGCCAGGTCGGCGGTGCCGCGCTGATGGGCATTGGCGGCGTGGTCGCGCTTGGATGCTCGGTCGGCCAAGGCGTCACCGCCATCGCCGCGCTGGCATGGTCGGGCCCCGTCACGCTTGCCGCGATCAGCCTGGGCGCGTGGCTGGGCCTTCGCCAGCTGATCGGCGGCTATCAACCCGAGTAGCGCATGGGCAATGCGGCGCGGATCGGGGCATCTTTGTGGGTCTTCCCGTTCGCAGCCGCCCTGCCCCGCCTTATCTGGCGCATCATGTTAGCCAGCCTCAGACGGCTGGCTCCGACATCTCGGGGGCCATCTCGGGGGCTTCCTTGGCACCGGTCATGAAGGCTACGGCGTCGGACATGGTGTAGTCTTGCGGCCGGATAACGCATAGGCGGCGACCCAGACGGTGGATGTGGATCCGGTCCGCAACCTCGAACACATGGGGCATGTTGTGGCTGATCAGGATGATCGGGATTCCGCGCGCGCGCACGTCACGGATCAGGTCCAGAACACGCCGGCTTTCCTTGACGCCAAGCGCTGCCGTAGGCTCATCCAGGATCACGACCTTCGAGCCGAAGGCGGCGGCGCGGGCCACGGCCACGCCCTGCCTTTGCCCGCCAGACAAGGTCTCGACCGCCTGGTTGATGTTCTGGATCGTCATCAGTCCAAGCTCAGTCAGCTTGTCGCGTGCGAACTTTTCCATCGCAGGCCGGTCGAGCTGGCGAAAGAGGCTGCCCATGATGCCGGGCTTGCGCAGTTCGCGCCCCATGAACATGTTGTCCGCGATCGATAGCGCGGGCGACATCGCCAAGGTCTGGTAGACGGTTTCAATACCCGCGCCCCGAGCCTCCAGAGGACTGTGGAACGATACCTTTCTGCCATCTAGCCAAACGTCACCCGCATCGGGGACGACCGCGCCCGAGATCGCCTTGATCAGAGTCGACTTTCCCGCCCCGTTGTCCCCGATGACGGCCAGGATCTCACCCGGCATCAGATCGAAATCGCAGCGGTCCAGGGCCACGACACGGCCGTAGCGCTTGACGAGGTTTTTGGCTTTCAGGATAGGTTCCATCACGCGGCCACCTTTCTGATCCACTGGTCCACGGCAACCGCCCCGATGATCAGCGCGCCGATGAGAAGATAGGTCCACTGGGGGTCCGTGCCGAGCATCTTCAGCCCCAACGAAAACACACCCACGATGAGCGCGCCGAACAGCATGCCCAGGATCGAGCCGCGACCACCGAAAAGCGAGATGCCTCCGATCACCACGGCAGTGATGCTTTCGATATTGGCAAACTGCCCCGCTGTCGGCGAGACCGAGCCAAGACGCCCGATCAGCACCCAGCCCGCCAGCGCACAAATCACCCCTGACAAGACATAGACGGTGACAAGCACCCGCCGCACCTGGACGCCCGCAAGTTCCGCCGCATCCGGGTCATCGCCCACGGCATAGACGTGACGCCCCCAGGCCGTGTGGCGAAGGACATAGGACAGTGCAAGCACAAGCAACAGCATGGCCACGACGCCGTAGGTAAAGACCGCACCACCAAGCCGGAAGCTTTCCCCGAAGAACTGCAGTATCGGGGCCTGTTCGACGATGTCCTGGCTGCGGATCGTCTCGTTCGCCGAGTAAAGGAAATTCGTCGCCAGAACGATCTGCCACATGCCCAGGGTCACGATGAACGGCGGCAGCTTCATCCGTGCGACCAGCGTGCCGTTGATGAAGCCCATGAGCGCCCCGCAAGCGAGCCCGCAAAGAATGGCGAAAGACGGGGGCAGGCCGTACCGGAACGTGAACTGTCCCATGACCACGGATGAAAGGACCATGATCGCGCCGACCGACAGGTCGATGCCCGCGGTCAGGATGACCAGAGTCTGCGCCGCCCCGACGATGCCGGTGATCGCCACCTGCTGAAGGATCAGCGTCAGCGTGAACGGCGAGAAGAATTTCGATCCCAGCAGAGCCGCAAAAACCACGACGGCAGCCAGCAGCACGATTAGAGGAACCAGCGACGGCGTCTGGTGCAGCACGTGCTGAAACCTGTGCACTGCGGATCGTTGATGCACGAATTCCGCGACGGTTTCGGGGCTGCCCTTCGTCGCACTTTCATAGCTGTCCGCCGGACCGGTTTCGCTGGCCATTGCCCTGTTCTCCCCCCCCGAAAAAGCGGGGGCGGCGTTGCCACCGCCCCGCGCAAGTTCAGTCTGTCCCTCTTGCTACCTTAGATCAATGCCGGGGCGTCAGCCCCAGCAAAGCTCGGCGCCTTTCGTTGTGTCGATGGACTCGACCCCCTCGACAGGCTTGTCGGTGACAAGGGCCACGCCCGTATCAAAGAACGACTTGCCCGGCGTCGCCTCAGGCTTCGTGCCGTCCTTCGCGTAGGCCGCGATCGCCTCGATCCCGAGCGAGGCCATCAGCAGCGGATACTGCTGCGAGGTCGCGCCGATCACGCCGCCCTTGACGTCAGCCACGCCCGGGCAGCCGCCATCGACCGAAACGATCAGCACGTCGGCTTCGCGGCCGACCGCTTTCAGCGCCTCGTAGGCACCGCTCGCGGCGGGTTCGTTGATGGTGTAGACCACGTTGATGAACGGATCCTTCGCCAGCAGGCTTTCCATCGCCCGGCGGCCGCCTTCCTGGTTGCCCTGGGTCACGTCATGGCCAACGATGCGCGGATCGGTTTCGTCGCCCCATTTGTTCGGGTCGCCCAGGTCGATGCCGAAGCCCTGAAGGAAGCCCTGGTCGCGCAACACGTCCACGGTCGGCTGGCTGACTTCCAGGTCCAGCATGGCGATCTTCGCATCGGCCGATGCCTCGCCAAGGGCCGCACTGGCCCATTTCCCGATCAGTTCCCCGGCCAGGAAGTTGTCGGTCGCAAAGGTTGCGTCCGCCGCCTCGATCGGGTCGAGCGGCGTGTCGAGCGCGATCACCAGTATGCCCGCGTCGCGCGCCTTCTGCACCGCCGGCACGATGCCCTTGGTGTCCGACGGCGTCAGCAAGATGCCCTTGGCGCCATCGGCGATACAGGTTTCGATCGCCGCGACCTGGCTTTCGCTGTCACCGTCGATCTTGCCCGCGTAGGACTTCAACTCGATGCCCAGCTCAGCGGCCTTCGCGGTTGCGCCTTCCTTCATCTTGACGAAGAAGGGGTTCGTGTCGGTCTTGGTGATCAGACACGCACTGTCTGCCGAAGCGGCCGTCGCTGCGCCGACCAGTAGCGCGCTGACTGCAGCGCCTGTCAGAAATTTCGTCATGTAGTCCTCCCCTGGATCGCTCTCGGCGGGGCACCCGCCCTTCGCCGGACTGTCGGACGGGCGGCGATCCGCCGTCCCCGCTACCGCTATGGGCCGAGTCGGCTGGAGCTGTCAATAAATAAATAAACTTGATTTATTAATACGGCCGGTCAAAATAGGTCAGGACATTGCACGCACCAGACACGAGTCATGGACAACACACCGATCCGAGACCCCATGGGGGGCGCGAACCAGTCCGGGATACGCGATCACAATGAAAGGCTGGTCCTTTCCTTGATCCAGCGGCATGGCGGGCTGCCAAGCGCGGAAATCGCTCGGCGATCGAACCTTTCTGCACAAACCGTATCGATCATCATCCGCGAGCTTGAGATGGACGGACTTCTGGCGCGCGGCGAACCGATCAGGGGCAAGGTCGGCAAGCCGTCGATCCCCATGACGCTTCGGGCAGACGGAGCGCTTTCGGTCGGGCTGAACATCGGGCGCAAAAGCATCGACCTTGTCCTGATCGACATGTCGGGGACGATCCGCGCGCAGATCAAGCGCACCTATGCCTACCCCACACCGTCGGCATTGACCGCGTTCCTGGCCGAGAACTTCGAAAGGATACTGTCCGGGCTGACGACCGACGAACGCCACCGCATCGCAGGCATCGGTGTCGCCGAGCCCTTCGAGTTGTGGAACTGGCTCAATATCGTGAACGCCCCTACCGAAGAAATGCTGGCCTGGCGCGATTTCGACGTTGCCGCGGCGGTCGCAGACGTGACGGGCCTTCATGTCACGATCAAGAACGATGCGACCGCGGCTTGCACTGCCGAACATGTCTTCGGGCGCGGGCGTGAATTTGCCGACTATGCCTACTTTTTCATCGGGTCCTTCATCGGTGGCGGCGTCGTCCTGAACGACACGGTCTATGCTGGCCGAACTGGCAACGCGGGCGCTTTCGGCTCAATCCCTGTCGCGACCGGGGCCGGAGCGCAGCAGTTGATCCATCATGCATCGCTTTACCTTCTGGAGAAGCGGCTGGAGGCGTCGGGATTCGATCCCGCCGCGATCTGGAAACCCGAAACGGACTGGTCGCTATTCGGTCAGCCGCTTGAAGATTGGCTGGACCATACGGCCCGGCACCTGGCCATGGCCTCTGTGGCCGTATCGTCTGTCATCGACTTCCAGGCTGTCCTTATCGACGCCAACTGCCCGGACGTGGTGCGCAAGATGATCGTCGAGCGCACCAGGGCCGCTTTACGTTCACTCGACACTCAGGGCATCGGCGAACCCGCGATCGCCGAGGCCGCCATCGGCCGCAATGCGCGTGCGATTGGCGCGGCCTCGCTTCCGATCATCGAACGCTATCTGCTGGCGCAGCCGCTTTTCGGCTGATGACGTTCAGTCCCTGACGAAGGTCAGGTAGTGAGGAGCGCGCCCTTCGCGCAGTGCCTTCTGTTCGTACCGCGTGGATATCCAGTCATCCCACGGCTTGTCGCCTTGACCCACGAGACGAAAACCAGCCTTTGGCACTTCCTTGAGGGTCTGGCGCACATAGTCGGGAATATCCGTGGCGACCCGGAACTCGGCCCCCTTCGCCATGACCCGCGCCAACGGCGCCAGATGTTCTGCGGTCACGAAGCGGCGGCGGTGATGTCGACGCTTGGGCCAGGGATCGGGGTAATTCAGAAAGGCGCGTGCGACCGAATTCTCTGGCAGAACCTCCATCAGATCGCGCGCATCGCCCGGATGCACGGCCAGGTTGGTCGCCCCCGCCGCGCGGATCTTGCCCAGAAGCATGGCGACGCCATTGATGAAGGGCTCGCATCCGATGATCCCTACCTCTGGATAGCGGGCGGCCATGTGCACCAGATGCTCTCCGCCGCCGAACCCAACCTCAAGCCAGACCGGCCTCTCATCGCCGAAGATCGCAGAGGGGTCCAAGGTCAGACGCTCGGGGTTTTCCTCGCGCGTCACGCCTGCCGGGCGCAGCGTTTCAAGGTCCTCGGACAGATAGGTCTTCTGGCTGGGCCGAAGCGTCTTGCCGTGGCGACGGCCATAGAAGTTGCGCCATTCGGTCTGGGTGTTCTCTGGTTCGGTCATCGGCACGGTCCTGCAGGGATGCGGCGACCTAACGGTCCCGCGGACCAGCGTCAAGGCAAGCGCACGCAGCTCAACCCCGCCCGCGATAGGGCGCGACGCCCTGATAGGGGATCCAGACCCCGGCGGGCGGCGCGGCCGTCTGCCAGAACACATCGATCGGGATGCCGCCCCTTGGGTACCAGTAGGCACCGATCCGCAGCCATTCGGGATCGAGCAGCGCAACAAGCCGCTTGGCGATGTCGATGGTGCAATCTTCGTGAAAGGCCCCGTGATTGCGGAAAGAGTGAAGGTAAAGCTTCAGGCTCTTGCTCTCCACCAGCCAGTCCCGCGGGATGTAGTCTATGACGATATGGGCAAAGTCGGGCTGCCCCGTCATCGGGCAAACCGAGGTGAACTCGGGCGCCGTGAATCGCACAACATATTGCGTTCCGCAGTGGCCGGCCGGCACCTTCTCAAGCACCGCCTCCTCGGGCGATGCAGGCATCTTCGCTTCCGATCCCAGCTGAGTCAGGCTCGACACGTCGGTCTTGGTCATCGCTTTCACCTCTGAGATATCCACCGCGGCGCCCATGATCCGAGAATACGCCGCGGCGGTCTATTGGTGCAACGCCCTCGGACCGCCTGCGCCGTGCGCGGACTCAGACCGCCTTCTTCAGCGCCGCCGCCAGGTCGGTACGCTCCCAGCTGAACCCGCCATCCGCCTCTGGGGCGCGGCCGAAATGGCCATAGGCCGCGGTGCGCTGGTAGATCGGCCGGTCAAGCTCCAGGTGCGTTCGGATGCCGCGCGGTGTCAGGTCCATGACCTCGGCCACCGCCTTTTCGATCTCTGCATCTGCGACCTCGCCGGTGCCATGCGTGTCGACATAGATCGACAGCGGCTTGGCTACGCCGATGGCGTAGGACAACTGCAGGGTGCAACGCTCTGCCAGACCGGCCGCGACCACGTTCTTCGCCAGGTAACGCGCGGCATAGGCCGCCGACCGGTCTACCTTGGTCGGGTCCTTGCCCGAAAACGCCCCGCCCCCGTGCGGCGCGGCGCCGCCGTAGGTGTCCACGATGATCTTGCGCCCGGTAAGACCGGCGTCCCCATCCGGCCCGCCGATGACGAAGGTGCCCGTCGGGTTCACATGCCACTCGGTCTTCTTCGTGATCCAGCCCTCGGGCAGGATCTCGCGAATGTAGGGTTCGACGATCTTGCGGATCACCTTCGAGGTCTGGCGCTTGGACGTATGCTGGGTCGACAGCACGATCGAAGTCACCTCGACCGGCTTGCCGTCCGCGTAGCGCAAGGAAAGCTGGCTTTTCGCGTCGGGACCCAGCGTCGGTTCGGCACCGGATTTGCGCACCTCGGCAAGACGGCGCAGGATCGCGTGCGAATACTGGATCGGCGCCGGCATGAACTCTGGCGTTTCGCGCGTGGCGTAGCCGAACATGATGCCCTGATCGCCCGCGCCGTCGCGGTCCACGCCTTGCGCGATATGGGCGGACTGTTCATGCAGGTAGTTGTGGATCTTGATCTTGTCCCAGTGGAACTTCTTCTGCTCGTAACCGATGTCCCTTACGCAGGACCGCACGATCCCGTCGATGCGCTCCATCATGGCCTTGGTCTTATCCTTGCTGGAAAGGCCGACCTCGCCGCCGACAACCACGCGGTTCGTGGTCGCAAAGGTTTCGCAGGCGACACGCGCGTTCGGCTCTTCGGCCAGAAAGGCGTCCAGGATGGCATCGGAAATGCGGTCGCAGACCTTGTCCGGATGACCCTCCGAAACGGATTCGGAGGTAAAAACGTAGTTGTTGCGGGACATTAAGTGCTCCATTGGGGTTATCCCCGTCACGCCAGGAAGCCGTTGTGACGGTTCGTTGGAACTGACTATCCGGCGCCGTGTCCCGGGTCAATCAGCAAAACGTCTGCGGCGGAGCAGGACGACCAGCCCCGCAAGCAGCAACAAGGCAACCGGAAGATCACCTGTCTGGGCGTAGAGCGGGCGCGGCCGCGCCGGCGGGACCACGGCATCTAGCCTTCCTTGCGTGTTCAGAGGCAGGCTGTCCAGCACCCGGCCGGACGCGTCGATCACGGCCGAAACGCCGGTGTTCGCCACGCGCAGCACCGGCAGACCCTGCTCGATCGCGCGAAGCCGCGTCTGCGCAAGATGCTGGTAAGGGCCGGAAATGTCGCCGAACCACCCGTCATTGGTGATCTGCAAGATCCAGTCGGCCTGCCCTTCCGCGTTGATGAGGTCCTGCGGAAAGATCGCCTCGTAGCAGATCAGTGGCAGGACGCGCCCGGCCCGGCCAAGGTCCAGCACACGGATGTTCGCACCGCCCGTATAGCCAAAGCCCTCTTGCGCGGCGAACGCCCGGATGCCGAGGGGGACCAGCAGATCGCCGAACGGGATGTATTCGCCGAACGGAACAAGGTGAGACTTGTCATGCAGCGCCGTGACCTCGCCCGCTCCGTCGATCGCGATCAGGCTGTTGAAATAGCGCAGGCCGTCGGCGCGCTGAATGCCGGTCACGATGGGTACACCACCCGAGGCCGCGACCATTTGCTGAAAGAGCGGACCGGTTTCACCCAGAAGGTAGGGCACCGCGGTTTCCGGCCAGATCACAAGGTCAAGCGGGCTGGACGCGGGTTCGGCTGTCAGCGCGATCTGCCTTTCCAGGAAGATGCGCCACATGTCGCCCTGCCACTTCAAAGCCTGATCCGCGTCCGGTTGAACCAGCCGGACATGAACCGGCGGCTGCCGTTCGGGCACGCTTTCCAGCAGGCGCGCATCTCCCAAGGCCCATGCTCCGCCGAGGATGGCGCAAGCAGCGGCGGCAAGGGCCAGACGAGGAAGGGCCGCGCGGGCAAGGACGGGCAGTGCCGCAGAGCCCGTGGCCAACAGCGAAAGCCCCACCGGCCCGACCAGCGCAGCTGCCTGCGCCACAGGCGTGTCGATCCAGATGTGCCCGATCAGCGCCCATGGAAAACCGGTCAGCACGTAGCCGCGCGCAAGATCGCTCAGCGTCAGACCAAGCGCGAATCCGACGGCCCGACCCATCGACGTCCGACCAAGACCAGCCACCAGCGTGGCAAACAGCCAGAAAAGCGCCATGCCAGCGCACATGAAGAAAAGCGCAAAGGGCGCCATCCAGCCAAAGATATCAGGCTCGATCAGGAACGGTTCCACGATCCAGAACAGCGAAAGCGTGAAGTAACCCACACCCGCCACCCACCCGAGCCACAGCCGGTGCGGGCCCCGGCCCTCTGCGGCGATCAGTCCGGTCAGCACGCAAAGCGCCGCCAGCGAAAGCCACCAAAGACCAAAGGGGGCCTGGCCCAAGGCGGTCCCGACGCCAAGAAGCGCGGCGCCGGCCAGGCTCATGATCGAAGGTCGGTTCGCGCGGCCGAATGCGCGCAAAAGTCGCACGTCAGCCCTAACGCCTGGGCAGCCGCACGCGCAGCCGCTTGATCCGGCGCGGGTCGGCGTCCACGACCTCGAATTCCGCCCCGCTTTCGTGCGGAACGACCTCGCCGCGCGCGGGCACGCGGCCCGTCAGCATGAACACCAGCCCACCAAGCGTGTCGATCTCTTCGCCCTCTTCCTCGTCGGCAAGCTTCATGCCGATCTCGGATTCGAACTCATCAAGCGGTGCGCGGGCCTGGACGATGTACTGCCCCGGTTTTTCCTGGGACCAGAGCCCGGATTCCGATGTGTCGTGTTCGTCCTCGATCTCGCCGATCACGGTTTCGATCAGATCCTCGATCGTCACGAGGCCGTCCACGCCGCCATATTCGTCGATCACCAGCGCCATGTGTATGCGTTCGCTCTGCATTTTCTGCAGCAGTACGCCAATGGGCATGGAGGGCGGGGCGTAAAGCAGCGGTCGCAAGAGCTTTCTAAGGGAAAACCTTGGTTTTGCGTCGGAAAACGCCTGCTGCAAGGCCAGGTCCTTGAGGTGAACGATGCCCAGGGGGCTATCCAGCGTGCCCTTGAAGACAGGCAGGCGCGAAAACCCGCTTTCGCGAAACTTCGCGACCAGGTCGTCGAGGCTGATCGTGACGGGAACGGCGATAACCTCGGCCTTGGGGATGGCCACGTCGTCCACGCGCAGCTTGCGGAGGTTTGCGATGCCCGGAAGCACCGCACCTGGCGCGGAACTGTCCTTGCGCGCGACTGGCGCGTCTGCGTCCTCTCCTGCTTCCGAGGGGGACAACGCGCTTAGGATACGCCCGAAGAAGCCCCTCTGCGCGCTACTGTCTGCGGGATCTTCAGTGCCGTCTGCGAACTGAGACCCGTCTGCGGATTCGCCCATCTTCCCTTTCCAACTTTCAGGGCCATTCTGCCCAGGCTCACTCATATGGGTTCGTGAGCCCCATATGTTCAAGTATGCGGATTTCCGTGCCTTCCATCAACGCCGCATCGCCATCGCGGATGTGGTCGTAGCCCAGAAGGTGCAATGTCCCGTGAACCAGAAGATGCGTCACATGATCATGCACCGACTTGCCCTGCTCGGCCGCTTCGCGTTCGCAAGTCTCCCAGGCGATGGCGATGTCGCCCAATTCCTCGGGCATTCCTTCGGGACCGGGACGCGGAAGATCGGGCGCTTCGCCCTCGCCTTCTGCCGCGCGCTCCTCCGCTGGCCAGGATAACACGTTTGTGGGCTGAGACTTGCCGCGAAAATCGGCATTCAACTCGGCAATGCGGGCATCGTCGCAGCCCAGCAGGCTGATCACGAATCCAGCCGCGGGAAGGCCAAGCGCCTCGAGGGTAGCCGCCGCAGCCTTCCCGGCCAGATCATCCAGCCCGAACGCGTCCCATCGCGCGTCCTCGATCAATGTGTCAACCAGCGGCTCCATCGTCGCGGTCATATGCCTCGATGATGCGGGCGACAAGAGGATGCCGCACCACATCCTTCGCCGTAAAGTAGTTGAAGCTGACCCCCTTAACCTCATTCAGGATCCTTTCGGCGTCCGTCAGGCCGGAAAAGACACCCTTGGGCAGGTCGACCTGAGTGCGGTCGCCGGTGATCACCATGCGGCTCCCCTCGCCAAGGCGGGTCAGGAACATCTTCATCTGCATGGTGGTGGCGTTCTGCGCCTCGTCCAGCACCACGAAAGCGTTCGCCAGGGTCCTGCCGCGCATGAAGGCCAAGGGCGCGATCTCGATCCGCTTTTCCTCCATCAGCTTCTGGACCTGCTTGGCAGGCAGGAAATCGTTCAGCGCGTCGTAAAGCGGCTGCATGTAAGGATCGACCTTTTCCTTCATGTCCCCCGGAAGAAAGCCCAGCCTTTCGCCCGCCTCGACCGCCGGCCGCGACAGGACGATGCGGTCCACATGTCCACCGATCAGCATGGTCACGCCGACAGCGACCGCCAGATAGGTCTTGCCGGTGCCTGCCGGACCTATGCCGAAGGCGAGTTCGTTCTGGAACAGGTTCTTGACATAGGCCTTCTGCGCCTCGGTGCGCGGTTCGACCTGTTTCTTGCGCGTGCGGATCTCCATTCGGCCAGCGGCGAACATTTCAAGCTGTTCGTCAAGGCTTGGCGGATTGGGAACGCCAGTCTCACCCATCCGGATCGCAGCGTCGATTTCGCCCGCGTCGATGGCGCGCCCGGTTTCCAGGCGTCCGTAAAGCGTTTGCAGGACTGCCGCCGCGCGCCCCCTGCCCTCTGCACCGCCCACGACCGCCAGGTGGTTGCCGCGTCGCAGGATGTGGACCCCGAGCTGGTGTTCGATCTGTGCCAGGTTGCGATCGAATTCGCCGCACAGGTCGATCAGAAGCCGATTATCGGGAAATTCCAGAAGCGTCTCGTGAAGGTCTTCCGGTCTCGGCGGGGGGGTCAAGGCAGAGATGCCCAAACGTATCTCCTTCGCAAAGGGTTCGTGCATAAATGGTGCCTGCCAAAGGATGCGCACGCAAGCCCTAGTGGTCTCATAGTACGGATTGTTACGAAAAAGCGCTCAATGCCGGATGCATTGCGGCGCATCTGCATCGTTTTTTCGCCAATGCGAAACTTTGGTGACGGGATTTCGTCCGTATCAGGCCGCCACGACCTCTCCAGCGAGAGAGTTGGGGGCTGACGAAACGATTCTCACGTGCGCGATTGCTCCGACGGGCAGATCCGTGTCGACATGGACCGCGTGCAGGTAATCGGACTTGCCCACCATCTGTCCCTTTAGACGCCCCGGTTTTTCGAACAGGACCGAGACCTCGCGCCCGACCATGCCCTGCTGCGCCTCGCGCTGCTGCTGGGTGATCAGAGCCTGAAGCGTCTGAAGCCGCGCATCGGCCACGTCGGCGGCAACCGGGGTCTTTTCCGCCGCCGGAGTACCGGGCCGGGCAGAGTACTTGAACGAATAGGCCATCCCGTAGTTCACCGCGCGGATCAGGTCCATCGTCGCATCGAAATCCGCGTCCGTCTCGCCCGGGAAGCCGACGATGAAGTCGCCCGACATCATCATGTCGGGGCGCGCGGCGCGGATCTTCTCGATCAGGCGCAGGTACTGCTCGGCCGTGTGCTTGCGCGCCATCGCTTTCAGGATGCGGTCCGAACCCGACTGCACCGGCAGGTGAAGGTAGGGCATCAGCTTCGGCTCTTCCCCGTGCGCCGCGATCAGGTCGTCGGCCATGTCGTTGGGGTGGGAGGTCGTGTAGCGAATGCGGTCAAGTCCATCGACGCGCGCCAGTTCACGGACGAGCCGCGCCAGCGTCCAGTCACCGTCGGGCCCCGCGCCGTGATAGGCGTTGACGTTCTGGCCCAGCAGCGTGATTTCGCGCACGCCCTTTTCCACCAGGCCCCGCGCCTCCTTCAGGATCCGCTCGGCCGGGCGGGACACCTCGGCCCCGCGCGTGTAGGGCACCACGCAGAAAGCACAGAACTTGTCGCAGCCTTCCTGCACCGTCAGAAAGGCGGTCGGGCGCACCGCGGCCTTGGGGCGGTCGGGCAGATGGTCAAACTTGTCCTCTTCGGGAAAATCCGTGTCGACCCTCTTTTCCCCCTTCTCGGCAGCCTTCGCCATTTCGGGAAGGCGGTGATAGCTTTGCGGGCCAACCACCAGGTCGACCAGCGGCATGCGCTTGAGGATCTCTTCGCCCTCGGCCTGGGCGACGCAGCCCGCAACGCCGATCTTGAGGTCGGGTTTGGCCTGCTTTAGCGGGCGCAAGCGGCCAAGGTCGGAATAGACCTTCTCTGCGGCCTTCTCGCGAATGTGGCAGGTATTCAGAAGCACCATGTCGGCCTCTTCGGCCACCTCGGTCGTCACGTAGCCTTCGGCGCCCATGGCCTCGGCCATGCGCTCGCTGTCATAGACGTTCATCTGACAGCCGTAGGTCTTGATGAATAGCTTCTTAGGTTCGGACATGGCAGGATCCCTTCGGATGCGACGGGATAACGCAATGTCGTGCACGGGGCAACCGCACCCAAACTTGCCGGGCCCGGAATGGCCGGTCGCGCGCAAACCGGACGCCGCTGAATGGCCGAGTTGCCGCCGGGACTTGATTCCGTCCGGCGGTTGCCGCCATGTTGGCGCGCCGCCCGGTCCGAGGCGGCGCATTCGGGTCGCGCCCGTCGCGCAAAAGCAGAGCAAGATGACAGTTCAACCGCTTTCCCACTTCCTTACCCAGAACCGCGCGCTGCTTGCCAAGGGGCCCGTTGCGCTGATCTTCGTGGAGGACGAGGTCGAGCTGTCGTCGACACTTCGCCACCATCTTGCGGCCGGATTCCGCCCGGTTCTTGCGTTCCTGCCCGACGGCATCGATCTGCCCGAGGAATTCGCACATTCCGTCCATGCGATCCGCCATGATGCGCGGGCGGAGGGCGCGGTCACCAACGCGGTCAACGCGCTTCTGGAGACGGCCCCGCACACGACGTGGTTCTACTACTGCTACAATGGCGAGTACCTTTTCCACCCCTTCGCCAAGACGCGCAGCGTTGCCGAGATGCTGACCTTCCACACAGAGGAACGCCGCAGTGCGATGTTTTGCACCGTCGTCGATCTGTATGCCGGGGACCTCGGTCGGGCGCCCTCGGGCGTGTCCGTCGACGACGCGATGCTGGACGCGGCGGGCTACTACGCCCTGGCCCGCTGGGATGAGCAAGCCGGCGCGGAAAAGGAGCGCCAGATCGACCTGTTCGGCGGCCTGAAGTGGCGCTTTGAAGAGCACATTCCCTGGACGCGGCGCCGGATCGACCGAATCGCGCTGTTCCGGGCGGAACCGGGGCTGAAGCTCCTGCCCGACCACAGGCTGTCCATCGAAGAGCTCAATACCTACGCCTGCCCCTGGCACAACAACGTCACCGCCGCGATCGCGTCCTTCCGGACGGCAAAGGCGCTTCGGCGCAACCCGGCGTCCAAGCATGCCGTCAACAGCTTCGTCTGGTCGCGCTCCACTCGCTTCGAATGGTCATCTCAGCAGCTGATGGATCTTGGCCTGATGGAACCGGGCCAATGGTTCTGATCCGGGAGAAACCGCAATGAACGTGACGCGCGCCGAGTGGGCCGTCTTCTTCTTCACGATCGCCTATGCCGGAATCTTCGGGGCCTGGTTCCTGTCGATCGGCAATCTTGAGTTCCTGTGGTATCTCGCAACCATGGCGGCGATGATCGCGCTGGTCGGGTTCAACCTGCGCAAGGCCGAATTTTCCCCCGCCCTTCTCTGGGCGCTTTCGATCTGGGGGCTGGCGCACATGGCGGGCGGCGGTGTGCCGGTGGGCGGTTCGGTCCTTTATTCCGCCGTGCTGTTCCCCGTCGGCGGCAGCGGAGAGCTCACGATCCTGAAGTACGACCAGCTGGTGCACGCCTACGGGTTCGGAACGACCGCATGGCTTCTGTGGCACCTCATGCGCCACAACTATCCGGGCGTGAAATGGGGCTGGACGCTTTATGTCTATCCTGCGCTTGGGTCGATGGGGCTTGGCGCCACCAACGAGATCATCGAGTTCCTGGCCGTCCTTGGCATCAAGGACACCAACGTCGGCGGCTACTACAACACCGCGCTGGATCTGGTGTTCAATGCCGCGGGCGCTTGCCTGGCGATGTTGGTGCTGGCGCTTGCGTCCCGGCGCTGATCAGCCGCGCTTGAGCCGGATGACGACATCGACGCGCGCAACCTCTCCGCCCTCGGGCGTTTCCGGCAGCCGTGCGATCTCAAGCTCTTCCTTCGGCGCATCGACAAGCTGGGACGTGTCTTCCCAGAAGAAATGCGGATGGTCGTCCAGACGGGTGTCGAAGTAGCTGCGCGACCCGTCCACCGTGATCTCGTTCATCAGGCCGGCGTCGCAGAAAGCGCGCAGGGTATTGTAGACAGTGGCAAGCGACACCGGTTCCCCGGCGGAACGCGCCGACGCATGCAGGCTTTCCGCCGTCACATGGCGATGCTCTCCGTCACCGACCAGCAGCGCCGCAAGCGCAAGCCTTTGGCGCGTGGGCCTGAGCCCCGCGCCTGCCAGCCAGCCTTCCGCGCGTGTCGCCGTAGTGTCGTCCATGGGCCGCTCCCGCAAGATCAAGGTCTATTTAGACCAAACGGCGGGGATTTTTCAATCGCTCGCCGCAAGATGCCTGCGCCGCGCCCCCTGCCCGCCCTTGCTCTGGCGCGCGCCGGGGTGCTAGAGGGGTTTCGGACACGACTAGGGATGGGGACCAACCGCATGGCGGCATATCCGAAAAGCTTCGATCGCGACGATCTTCTCAAATGCGCTAGAGGCGAGCTTTTCGGCCCCGGCAATGCCCAACTGCCAGAGCCTCCGATGCTGATGATGGACCGCATCACGGACATCTCGGAAGACGGTGGACTGCACGGCAAGGGACATGTCGTGGCGGAATTCGACATCCATCCGGACCTGTGGTTCTTCGCCTGCCACTTCCCCGGCAACCCGATCATGCCCGGCTGCCTTGGCCTTGACGGGCTCTGGCAGCTCACCGGCTTCAACCTGGGTTGGCGCGGTTGGGAAGGCCGCGGCTACGCCCTTGGCGTAGGCGAGGTGAAACTGACGGGCATGGTCCGGCCGGACCGCAAGATGCTGACCTACAAGGTCGACTTCACCAAGGCGATCCAGACCCGCAGGCTGACCATGGGCGTGGCCGACGGGATCGTGGAAGCGGATGGCGAAGTCATCTATCAGGTCAAGGACATGAAGGTCGCGCTTTCCGCAAGCTGACCGCAAAGAAGGAGTGCGCCCATGCGCCGCGTCGTCATCACCGGGATCGGGATCGTCTCGCCCATTGGCAACAATGCCGCCGAGGTCGAAGCCTCGCTCCGCGCCGGCCGCTCGGGCATCGTGTTTGCCCCGGACTACGCCGAACACGGCTTCCGCAGCCAGGTCCACGGCAAGCCCCAGATCGTGCTCGAGGATCACATCGACAAGCGCAACCTTCGCTTCATGGGCGATGGCGCGGCCTACAACTTCATCGCCATGGAACAGGCGGTCAAGGACAGCGGTCTGACCGAGGCCGAGGTGTCGAACGAACGCACCGGCCTGATCATGGGTTCGGGCGGGCCGTCGACCAAGAACTTCTTCGTCGCCTTCGACACCGTGATCAACAAGGGCAGCCCCAAGCGCATGGGGCCCTTCATGGTCACGCGCTGCATGTCGTCGACGAACTCCGCCTGCCTGGCGACGCCGTTCAAGATCAAAGGCGTGAACTATTCGATCACCTCGGCCTGCTCGACCAGCGCGCATTGCATCGGCAACGGCACCGAGCTGATCCAGATGGGCAAGCAGGACGTGGTCTTTGCCGGCGGCGGCGAGGAGCTGGACTGGACACTGTCGTGCCTGTTCGACGCAATGGGCGCTATGTCGTCCAAGTACAACGACACGCCCGAAACCGCCTCGCGCACCTATGACGCGACCCGCGACGGCTTTGTCATCGCAGGCGGCGGCGGTGTCGTCGTGCTTGAAGAGCTGAACCACGCCCTGGCCCGGGGCGCCAAGATCTATGGCGAGGTTACGGGATATGGCGCGACCTCGGACGGCTACGACATGGTCGCGCCGTCGGGCGAAGGCGGTGAACGCTCGATGCGCCTTGCGATCTCCACCCTGCCCGACGGGCGCAAGGTCGACTACATCAACAGCCACGGCACCTCGACCCCCGTGGGCGACGTGACCGAGATGGAGGCGATCCGCCGCGTCTTCGGCAAGGGCTCCACGCCCCCCGTCGCCTCGACCAAGTCGCTGACCGGCCACTCGCTGGGCGCGACAGGCGTGCACGAGGCGATCTATTCGCTGATCATGATGAACAAGGGCTTCATCGCGGCCTCGGCCAATGTGACCACCCTTGATCCCGCGCTCGACCCGTCCGAAATCGTGACGGAACTGCGCGAAGGCGTCGACATCGACAGCGTGCTGTCCAACAGCTTCGGTTTCGGCGGAACGAACGCAACGCTGGTGATGAGCAAATATCTCGGGTGATGTGACATGGCCGAACTGATGAAGGGCAAACGCGGGCTTGTGATGGGCGTCGCGAATGAACGTTCGATCGCCTGGGGCATCGCCTCGGCTTTGGCGGCCGAAGGTGCCGAACTGGCGTTTTCCTATCAGGGCGAGGCATTCGGCAAACGGGTGGAGCCGCTGGCGGCTTCGGTCGGGTCGGATTTCCTGGTCGACGTGGACGTGACCAACGACGCCAGCCTTGAAGCCTGCTTTGCCGCGCTCAAGGACCGCTGGGGCAAGATGGATTTCCTGGTCCATGCCATCGCCTATTCCGACAAGAACGAACTGACCGGCCGTTTCGTCAACACCAGCCGGGCGAACTTCAAGCACTCGCTGGACATCTCCTGCTATTCCTTCATCGACGTGGCGCGCCGCGCGGCCGAGCTGATGCCCGACGGCGGCAGCCTGATCACGCTGACCTATGGCGGTTCGAACCGCGTGACGCCCAACTACAACGTGATGGGCGTGGCAAAGGCGGCGCTGGAAAGCGCGACGCGCTATCTGGCCAACGACCTTGGTCCCCAGAAGGTCCGCGTCAACGCGATCTCGCCAGGTCCGATGAAGACGCTGGCGGGGGCTGCGATCGGCGGCGCGCGGGCGACCTTCCGCCATACCGAGGCGAACGCGCCCCTGCGCGCCAACGCAACGCTCGAGTCGATTGGCGGAACGGCCGTCTACCTGTGTTCCGACTACGGAGCCTGCACCACGGGCGAGGTGATCCGCGTGGACGGTGGCTTCCACGTCCTGGGGATGCCCCAGGGCGAAAACCTCTGATCAGCGATCCGGGCGCAGATCGTCACGCAGCTTCTTCTTCTGCGATTGGAACGCCTCTGCGTCGCCGTAGTCTAGGAAGTCGGGATACCGGCTGTGCGGATCGGCCGGATTGCGGGCATGGCGGATCGGGCACCAGTATTGCTCGGTCCGCGCAGAGACTTCGCGGACCAGTGCGATCAGGCCGTTGACATAGCCGCAATATAGGCAGTTCAGCTTCTGAAGCCCGTTCAGATAGGCCAGCCGATGCCGGTCGATCACGATGTGGTCGCGCCTTCGGACCTTCTCGATCCCGTAGACCGGAAAGCAGACCGCCTGATAGACCGCGACGAAAAGATCCAGCAGCACGAAGGGCAGGATCAGCGAATAGATCACCGGCGCGGTCAGCACCACGCGCAGGCGGGCATGAAAGATGTAGCCCGGCAGCTTTTCCCGGATCGCGCGATGCGCATCGCGAACTTCGCTGTCGAAGACCGCCTTTCCCCGCTCGATCCGATATCGAAGCTGCTCACGGCGCTCGGCAAGCTCGCGGTCGATCTCGGACCGGGTTTCCTGGACAAGCGCCCTCAGGCGGTCGAATGGGCTGGTCATAACGGCCTCCGCGTCCATTCTGCTTGGGCGCCAATTTGACCACGGAATGGCCGCCAAGGCCAGAACCCCGCCTCGGCATTAGGTGCTTGCACCCGCGCGGCTCCGCGGTCAGTCTGCCGCCGAGGGAGGACACGATGCCCATCAAGGTCTGCATCTTCGATGCCTATGGCACGCTTTTCGACGTGGCCGCCGCGGCGCGCATTGCCGCGGCCGAACCGGGGCGCGGCGCCCTTGCGGCGGCCTGGCCAAAACTGGCCGAGGACTGGCGCCGCAAGCAGTTGGAATACAGCTGGCTGCGGGCGGTCATGGCCGCGCATGTCGATTTTTGGCAGGTCACGCAGGATGGGCTCGACTGGGCGCTCGAGGCGTCGGCGCTTGCCGATCCCGATCTAAGAGAACGTCTGCTTGCGCTTTATCGGGAGCTGCAGGCCTACCCCGAGGTGCCCGCGATGCTCGCGCGATTGAAGGATCAGGGCTTCGCGACCGCGATCCTGTCGAACGGTTCGCCCGACATGCTTCAGGAAGCGGTGCGGTCGGCAGGGATCGGCGACCATCTGGATGATGTCCTGTCGGTGGAAAGCGTCGGCGTATTCAAACCCGCAGCCGACGTATACGGGCTTGTGACCAAGCGCTTCGGTTGCGCGGCAGCCGATGTCCTGTTCGTATCCTCGAACGGCTGGGACGCGGCGGCAGCCTCTGCCTACGGGTTCCGCGTGGCCTGGGTGAACAGGGCCGGCGCGCCCCTTGACCGTCTTCCCGGCAAACCCCATCACATCCTTTCCGAACTGAGCAGCATCCCGGACCTCGCCACGCAATGACGCTTTCGCATTTCACCGCATCGGACGGCGCCCATCTGGCCTACCGCGACCAGGGCGCCGGATTGCCCGTGCTTTGCCTTGCCGGATTGACCCGCTCTTCGACCGATTTCGATTTCCTGGCACCGCATATGACCGGCATCCGCCTGATCCGGGCGGACTATCGCGGCCGCGGCGCGTCGGACTGGACCGGGGCCGACTCCTACACCATCCCGCGCGAGGCACAGGACGCGCTGGAGCTTCTGAACCATCTGGACATCGACCGCGCGGCGATCCTCGGGACATCGCGCGGGGGTCTCATCGGCATGGCGCTGGCTGCCACGGCAAGGGACCGGCTGCGCGGCCTTTGCCTGAACGACATCGGCCCGGTGATCGAGCGCTCGGGACTGGACCGCATCTGCGACTATGTCGGACGGAACCCCGCGGCAAAGACCATCGCGGACATCGCGGCCCGGATGCCCCGGACCATGCCGGGGTTCGCGGGCGTTTCCCCCGACCGCTGGATCGACTTCGCCCGCCAGCTTTACGACGAGACGCCCGCCGGGCTGACCATCCGCTACGACCCCGCGCTTCGCGAAAGCTTCCTTGCAGGATATCGCGCGCCGGTGGCTGACCTTTGGCCACTTTTCGATGCCTGCGCGGGCTTGCCGCTTGCGCTGATCCGGGGCGCGAACTCGGACCTCCTGTCCGGCGAGACGGCGGCAGAAATGCAGCGCAGGCGCCCCGACATGATCTTCGCCGACGTGCCTGGCCGCGCCCATGTACCGTTTTTGGACGAACCGGAAAGTCTGAGGGCGATCCGGGCCTGGCTGGAGCGTCTGACATGAACATCGACATGATCCGCGCTGCCGAGGCGCGACTGAAGGGGGCGGTACGGGAAACGCCGCTTTTGTCTTCTCCCGCGTTGGACGCCATTGCGGGGCGCCGGGTGCTTGTGAAGCCCGAGTGCCTTCAGCATACGGGATCGTTCAAATTGCGGGGCGGCTGGTCGGCGGTCTCTGCCCTTCCCCCTGTCGCGCTTGAGCGCGGGGTCATCGCCTTTTCCTCGGGCAATCACGCGCAGGGCGTGGCGCTTGCCGCGCGACGTCATAGTGCGCCGGCTGTCATCGTCATGCCATCCGACGCCCCTGCGGTGAAGATCGCCAACACCCGTGAGCTTGGGGCCGAGATCGTGCTGTACGACCGCGTGACCGAAGACCGGGACGCCATCGGCGCGGCGCTGGCCGCCGAACGCGGCCTGACCCTGATCAAGCCCTTCGACGAACCGCAGGTCATCGCGGGCCAGGGCACGGCAGGGCTTGAAATCGCCCGGCAGTCGCTTGCCCTGGGCGTGACCGAGGCCGAGGTGTTCGTTCCTTGCGGCGGCGGCGGGCTCAGCTCCGGAATAGCGCTGGCGTGCGAGGCCGCAGCGCCGGGTCTTCGCATCCGCACGGCCGAACCTGAGGCCTTTGATGACACGGCCAGATCGCTCGCCTCGGGATGCATCCAGCGCAATACGCGGCTGTCAGGTTCGCTTTGCGACGCGATCGTGACGCCGCAGCCGGGCAATCTGACCTTCCCGATCCTCGCCCGGCTTGCCGGCCCCGGTCTTGTCGTGACCGAGGACGAGGCGCTGCGGGCCATGGCCATGGCCTTCGCGCATCTGCGCATCGTGGTCGAACCGGGTGGCGCCGTGGCTCTGGCCGCAGCCCTTTTTCACCCGGAGGAGTCCCAGGCCGACACGGTCATCGCGGTCTGCTCGGGCGGCAATGTCGACGCCGCCATCTTCGCACTGGCACTGTCCAAGCTGGAGGCCGCATGAACATCCTCGACCTTGGGGAAACCCACATCCACTGGCGCGAAGACGGCGACCCCGCCGGGGCACCCGTCGTATTCTCGAATTCGCTCGGCACGGATTTGCGGCTTTGGGACAAGATCGTGCCCATGATGCCCCCCGGCCTCAGGCTGATCCGGTACGACACGCGCGGGCACGGGCTGTCCGCTTGCCCGGCTGGGGCCTACTCGATGGGGGCGCTGATCCGCGACGCCGAACGGCTTCTGGACGCGCTGGCGGTCAAGGACTGCGTCTTTGTCGGCCTGTCCCTGGGCGGGCTGATCGCGCAGGGTCTGGCCGTCAAGCGCCTTGACCTGGTGCGCGCGATGGTGCTGTCCAATACGGCTGCCAAGATCGGCACGGCGCAGATGTGGGCCGACCGCGTGGAAAAGGTCCGAACCCATGGGATCGAGGCGATCGCCGACGGAATGATGGAGCGGTGGTTCACGCGCAGGTTCCGCGAAACGCCCGAACTGAAGGGCTGGCGCGCCATGCTGACGGGAACGCCCGTTGACGGCTACACCGGATGCTCGTCGGCGATCGCGGGAACCGACTTCATCACTCCTACATCGGGGCTTGCGCTGCCGACGCTGGCCATCGCGGGATCGGATGACGGGGCAACGCCCGCGGATCTGGTGCGGGAAACGGCCGATCTGGTGCGCGGCAGCCGGTTTCACCTGATCCGCGGTGTTGGCCATCTGCCACCCGTCGAAAAGCCGGACGACTACGCCAAGGTCCTGGCGGGCTTCTTGCACGACATCGGCCATACCGCGGGCTAGCCCGAATGTCGCACTTCACACTTGTTCATGGCTCCTGCCACGGTGCCTGGTGCTGGGCCGAAGTGATCGCCGCGCTCACCCGGCTTGGGCATTCGGCCAGGGCGATCGACCTGCCCGCGCATGGGGCCGACCGGACGCCCCCGGGCGAGGCAACGCTCGATCGCTATGCGGCCGCGATCCTGGGCGCAATCGACAAACCGACGATCCTTGTTGGCCATTCCGCAGGCGGCTTTCCGGTCACTCTCGCCGCCTCCCTCGCCCCCGAGAAGATCACGCGGCTGATCTATCTTTGCGCCTACGTCCCCGCACTCGGCCAGTCGATCATCGACCTGCGCCGTGCGGGGCCACGCCAACCCCTGAAAGGCGTGGTGAAGGCCGATCCGGGCGGCGTGACCTACCACGCCGATCCGGCAGGCGCGCGGCGGACCTTCTTCCACGACTGCCCAGAAGACAAGGCGGCCGCCGCCGTCCGCCTTCTTGGCCCCGAGCCGATCGCGCCCCAGGCGACGCCCCTGCCGCCGGGCCTGGAAACGCCGCCGCACCCCCGCCACTACATCCTGTGCGAGGATGACCGCACAATCCCACCCGAATATCAGGCAGACATGGCGCGCCCCTTCGGCCGGGCGGTCACGCGGCTGCCTTCAGGGCATTCGCCCTTCCTGACCGCCCCTGCGCGCCTTGCCCGCCTTCTTGACCTGCTGGCCACCGAGGCCCCTTCCCTCGTGCCGTGACCGGCGCTAGCGTGTCGCGGCCCGGCGGCCATTTCCGCGGGCCGGGACTCCATGCAACACCGCCTAGCGCTGATCTTCATCCTGGCGACGGTCGCCATAGACTCCATCGGCATCGGGATCATCTTCCCGGTGATGCCCGACCTCATGCGTGACGTGACCGGGGCCTCTCTGGCGCAGGCGGCACTGTGGGGCGGCGTCTTGGCCACCGCCTTCGCCGCGATGCAATTCCTGTGCGGCCCGGTCGTCGGCAACCTGTCGGACCGCTTCGGCCGCCGCCCGGTGATGCTGGTGGCGCTTGCCACGATGGCGATCGACTACCTGGTGATGGCGCTGGCGCAATCCGTCTGGCTTCTGCTGTTGGCGCGCATCGTCGCCGGAGCGTCCGCGGCCACCTATGCCACCGCGGGCGCCTATGTCGCCGACGTATCCGGGCCGCAGGAACGCGCCCGCAACTTCGGGCTGATCGGCGCAGCCTTCGGTGTAGGCTTCGTTCTTGGCCCGCTTATCGGCGGCGCGGCGTCGGTGCTTGACGTGCGCGCGCCCTTCTACGCCGCCGCCGCCATCGCCGCGGCGAACTTCCTTTTCGGCTTCGTGATCCTGCCCGAAAGCCTGCCCGAAGGCCGCCGACGCCGGATCACGCTTGCCCGCGCCAATCCGTTCGCTTCCTTCCGCGCGATCGGCCATCTTCCGGGCCTGCGCCGCTATCTTGTGGTGATGTTTCTCTACACCGTTTGCTTCACCGCCTATCCGGCGGTCTGGTCCTATTTCGGCGCGGCGCAGTTCGGCTGGGACGGCTGGTGGAACGGGCTTTCGCTGGCCGTGTTCGGCATATTCATGGCGCTGGTGCAGGGACTTGGCGTCGGCCCCGCCACCCGGCTCTGGGGAGAGGAGCGCACCGCGGTCTACGGCTGCGTCATGCATGTCCTGACCTTCGGATTCTACGGGCTTGTCACCTCCGGCTTCTGGGCGATGGCCTTCACCCCGATCGCGGCCCTGGGCGATGTCGCGGGCCCCGCGATGCAGGGCCGCATGACGAACCTCACGCCCGAGGACCAGCAGGGAGAGTTGCAAGGCGTCATCTCCTCGGTCTCGGCCGTGGCCGCCACCGTTTCGCCGCTGGTGATGACCTGGATATTCGCGCATTTCACCAAGGTCGGCGCAGCGCCTTACTGGCCGGGCGCGCCCTTCATCCTGTCCGCGGCCATCATGGTCGCTGTCGTGCTTATCCTTGTCGCGCCCTCGCGCGCGCCCGCGGCACCGCCCGCCAAGATCTGAACCGCAGGAGGACAACGAATGACCCAAGTGAGAGCCGCGATCTGCGAAACCTTCGGCGCGCCGCTCGCGCTTGAAACGCTGACCCTGCGCGCGCCCGAGTCGGGCGAGGTCGAAGTCGCCATCGAAGCCTGCGCCATCTGCCATTCGGACATCACCTATATCGACGGCGGTTGGGGCGGCGACCTGCCCGCGGTCTTCGGGCACGAGGCCGCGGGCCGCGTCACCGCAACCGGGCCGGGCGTCACCCGCCTGGCGCAGGGCGACGCGGTCCTCGTGACGCTGATCCGCGCCTGCGGCCACTGCGCCCCCTGTGCCTCGGGGCATCCGACGCGCTGCGAAACGCCCGCCCGGCCGACCTCGCCGCTAAGCCGGCCGGATGGCGCGCCCGTCGCCCAGGGCCTGAACTGCGCGGCCTTCGCGGACCACGTCGTCGTGCACGAAAGCCAGATCGCCCCTCTGCCCGAAGGCATCCCGATGGAAACGGCGGCGCTTCTGTCCTGCGGGGTCATCACCGGGCTGGGCGCGGCGGTTAACACCGCCCGAATCCGGCCCGGAGAGATCGCCGTCGTCATCGGCGCGGGCGGCGTCGGGCTGAATGCCATCCAGGGCGCACGGCTCGCCGGGGCCGCCCGCGTCATCGCCGTCGACACCAACCCCGCCAAGTTGGAGGCTGCAAAGGAATTCGGCGCAACCGACGGCATCCTCGCAACCGATCCGAAACCCTGGTCCGCGGCAAAGAAGATCGCGGGCCGCGGTGCCGATGCCGTGCTGGTCACCGTGGGCGCGATCCCCGCCTACGACACCGCCGCGCGCTACCTCGCCCCCGGCGGGCGGCTCGTCGCCGTGGGCATGCCGCATTCGGGCGCAAGATCAGCTTGGGAACCGGTGGTCCTTGCCGCCACCGGCCAGTCGATCGCCGGCTCGTTCATGGGCGACACGGTTCTTGCCCGCGACATTCCCTGGATCGTCGATCTGTATCGGCAGGGGCGGCTCAAGCTGGATGAACTGATCACGGGCCGCTGGACGCTTGACCAGATCAACGAGGCCATCGCCGACACCCGATCGGGAGCCGCGCGCCGCAATGTGCTGATCTTCTGACTTCTTCTTTTCAGAAATACCCCGCGGGGGAAGGACCGGGGAACCCGGTTCCGGGGGGCGCGAAGCCCCCGCCCGCCAGAACCGGAGGAACCATGCGTCTCAAGGATCTAGACATCTTCACCGTCGCACCCCCCGCCCCCGGCTGGGGCGGGCGCTACTGGATCTTCGTCAAGCTGACCACCGACGACGGGATCACGGGCTACGGCGAATGCTACGCCTCCTCGGTCGGTCCCAAGGCGATGGAGGCGGTGATCACCGACGTCTTCAACCGCCACATGGCGGGCGAGAACCCCGAGATGATCGAGCTGATGTTCCGCCGCGCCTATTCCTCGGGCTTCACGCAGCGGCCAGACCTGACTGTGATGGGGGCGTTCTCGGGGCTCGAGATCGCCTGCTGGGACATCATCGGCAAGGCGCGCGGGCGTCCCGTACACGCGCTTCTGGGCGGCAAGATCAACGAACGGCTGCGGTCCTACACCTACCTTTACCCCGAACCAGGCAAGGAAAGCGGAGAGTTCTGGGTCAGCCCCGACATGGCCGCCGAGGCCGCCAGCCGCTTTGTCGGCATGGGCTTCACAGCGGTAAAATTCGACCCCGCCGGCCCCTACACGATCCGCGGAGGGCATGACCCCTCAGGCTCGGACATCACGCGCTCCGCTGCCTTTTGCAAGGCGATCCGCGAGGCCGTGGGCGACCGCGCGGACCTTCTGTTCGGCACGCACGGGCAGTTCAACGTCGCGGGCGCGGTGCGCTTGGCGCAGGCGATCGAGCCCTACGGGCCGCTGTGGTACGAGGAACCGATTCCGCCCGACAACCTCTTGGATTTCGCGGAAGTGCAAAAGGCCGTCCGCATCCCCGTGGCCACGGGCGAACGCTTTACCACCAAGGCCGAATTCGCGACCGTTCTGCGCACGGGCGGCGCACGCATCCTGCAGCCCGCGCTTGGCCGCGCAGGTGGCATCTGGGAGTGCAAGAAGATCGCTGCGATCGCCGAGGTGTTTACCGCCCAGATGGCCCCGCATCTTTACGCGGGTCCCGTGGAGTGGGCGGCCAACATCCACCTTGGCGCCTCGATCCCCAACCTGCTGATGGTCGAGACGATCGAAACCGGCGGGGCCTTCCACCTCAAGCTCATCAAGAACTCCATCCGGTGGGAAGATGGCTATGTCATCGTTCCCGACGAGCCCGGACTGGGCATCGAATTCGATGAGGATCTGGCCCGCGCTCACCCTTACACAGGCGCCGCGCTTCATCTTCAAATGCAGGAAGCGCCCTGCGACTATGCGCAGCCGAACTGGTTTGAAGGCGGGGCGCCGACCACGAAGAAGCCGGGCTGATCCACAGCGACGCAGGCCCCCGCGCGCAGCTAGGGGGCCGCGTCCGTCGCGTCGTGACGGTGGATGGTCGCGCGTCCCCGCCCGCCGTTCTTGGACTGATACAGTGCCGCATCGGCGCCCTCGGTCATCGTGCGGGCGGTGGGACTGTCATAGGCAACCGACCACGCCACGCCGATGCTGCAGGAGATGCGGCAAAGGGTTCCATCGTAGTCGATCGGCCGCTCGATTCCGGCGATGATGCGGTGGCTGATGCGGCGCAGGCTTTCAAGGTCGCCCGCGCCGGTCACGATTGCCATGAACTCATCGCCGCCGATCCGGGCGACCATGTCGCTTTGCCTGATCTGCGCGCGCAAGACGCGCGCCACCTCTGCCAGCACCCGGTCGCCCGCCGCGTGACCCAGCGTGTCGTTGACCTGCTTGAAGCGATCCAGATCGAGGTGAAAAAGCGAAAATGGCGCGCCTCTCGCCGCGCTCGCAACAGCCCGATCCAACGCCGCGTCAAAGGCGCGGCGGTTGGCAAGACCGGTCAGGGCATCGGTCATCGCCTGCGCCTCGGCCGCGCGCCGGGCGGACTGCAAACGGTGGTTAAGCGACTTCAGTTCGTCCATCACCGCTGACTTCACTTCGGTCAGGTAAAGCATTTCGACGGTCAGATCGGTCGGCGCGAAATCCGAATGGTTCAGCCCGTGGTCCCGGGCGGCGTCAACGGCGTTGATACCGAACGAAAGGTTGACCAGCGCCCCCTCCCCCCGCGCCAGGCAGACAAGATGGCCACGCAACTGGCGCGACGGCCGGGCGCGAAAGCGCAGGACGATCTTGCGATCCGCAAGCTTCAGAAGCGCCCTCATCGTTGAGGCGCGTTCAGGGCGCGTAACCTCGAACACCTCCAGGAACTGCCGACCGACCAGGGTCAGGGCGCCGCAGACACGCTGAAGCGTTGGCCCGACCGACATGATCTGACCATCGCAGGACACGACCACATGCATAGGCATGAGCTTCTCCAACCCAGGCCCGGGGATCGTGGCTTGAACGCAAAGGAACTGGCCCGCCACTACCGCACCCGGCCAATTGCCAGATCAAACCGCCGCCCCTCAGCGAACTGCGCCTGCAGAAGTTCGATCGCGACGGCTTCGGCACCCTCCTCCGCGTCGATCAGCGCCAGCGCGCCATAGTCGTCAGCCATAGCGCGCAGGATCCCCGCGAAGACCGCGCCGTAGCCCCTGCGCCGGGCGCAGCACAGCCGGTACCGCCCCGCACCGGTCGGGATCAGCCTAAGATCGGGCAGATTGAGTTCGGGGACGGCCAGGTGCGCACGCTCGGCGAGTTCATCAAGCGAATGCAGGAAGTCGACATAATCCAACCCGCCGAAGCGAAGCAGGCGCCGCAGGGGCTCGAGTGACACGAGGTAGATACCCAAGTCCTCCAGCAACGCGTCGCGCGGCTTTCCAAGCTCTTGCGCGGCCAGGTCGATCACGCTGTCGGTCAGCGCCGCGTCGTAGGCCAGCATGGTTTCGAAGCCCTCGGGCGGCAAACCCGCCCCAGCGGACACGCGCGACCAGACCGCGGCACCATAGGTGTCGCGCAGGAAACACTGAATCGACCGATTGATGAGCCCGTGCATGACCAGCCTTCCTTCCACGGGCAAGGCTAGCGCGCTTCGGGTTAAGATATGGCAAATCCCCAACGGAGTGCCGGGCGCGCGCCGGGCGCCCGGACCAGCATTGTCGGACGGATATCAGAAATCCGTGGGCGCGCCGCCCTCGGCCTTGCGGCGGTCCACGAAGGACCTAAGCTCTTCGCGGATGCCCTCATCCATGGGTGGTGCCTCGAACTCGGCCATGATCGCGTGGAAGACGCGGTTCGCGCGTTCGGGCGTCCACAGCGCACCGTCGATCTGCCAGGCCTCGAAGTTGCGCCAGTCGCTGACGAAGGGCTGATAGAAGGCGGTGGTGTAGCGATCCTGCGTGTGCTGGCACCCGAAGTAATGGCCGTCCGGCCCCACCTCGGCGATGGTGTCGATGGCGATATCCTCTGGCGTGGCCGCCCAGACCTCGGGCTCCATGTAGCGCTGGATCATCTGCAGGACCTCACAGTCCATGATGAACTTCTCGGGGCTCGCGATCAGCCCGCCCTCGAGCCAGCCTGCCGCGTGGTAGACAAGGTTCGTGCCGGACTGCACCGCCGCCCAAAGGCTGTTCGACGTTTCCCACATCGCCTGGCCGTCCGGCACGTTGGCGGCGCAGACGCCCGATGACCGCAGCGGCAATCCGTAGAACCGCGCCATCTGACCGGTGACCTGGGTCGCGCGCATGTATTCGGGGGTTCCGAATGCCGGCGCGCCCGATTTCATGTCGACGTTCGACGTGAAGGTTCCGATCATCACCGGTGCGCCGGGCACGACGTACTGGATCAGCACGATCGCGGCCAGCGCCTCGGCGATGGACAGCGTCACCGCGCCGGTCATCGTCACTGGCGCCATCGCTCCGGCCAGCGTGAACGGAGTGACGATCACCGCCTGCCCTGCCCGCGCCAGGCGAAGCGCGCCGTCGATCATCGGGAAGTCATGCTTGAGCGGCGAGACAGAGTTGATGTTGGTGAACATCCGCGGCTTTTCGCGGAACTCTTCATGGCTTAGCCCGCCCGCGATGCGCACCATCTCCATCGCGTCCTCGACCCGCTCCTTGCCAAGGCTGTAGGCGTGCACGACCTTGTCGGTAAGCGTCAGCTTTTCATAGATGCAGTCAAGGTGGCGGACCGAGGCGTGAACGTCGATCGGCTCGACCGGATAGCCCCCGGCGAAGTGGATGCAGTTGAAGTACTGCGTCAGCTTGATGAAGTCGCGGAACCCGTCCATGAAGCCAGAGACCTTGCCGCGTTCAAGATCCCAGTAGTTCGGGGGAGAAGACACGTTGCCGAACAGGATGTGCTTGCCGCCCATCGGCAGCGCACGGTCCGGGTTGCGTGGGGTGACGGTGAATTCCGCGGGCGCGCGTCCCACCATCTCCATCACGAAATCCTCGTCCATGCGGACGGTCTGGCCGTCGACCTTGCAGCCGGCTTGGGCAAAGATATCCAGCGCCTCGTCGTTCAGGAACCGGATGCCGATCTCCTTGAGGATGCGCATCGCACCCTTGTGAATCGCCTCCACCCCCTCGGGGCCCAGCGGTTCGATCGGGCGGTCGGGATTGACGGGAATGCGCCAGGGCATCTGCGTGATCGCCTGGCCGCCAGAGCGCCGGACATTCCCGGTGCGTCCGCCTGTACGCTTGCGTTTGTGTTCGTCGGCCATTGCTTGTCTCCGCCAGATTTCCTGCAGGATTGAGGTGGAGACGCGCGGCCTTCGCCACTTTCCGCGACAAAATGTGTCGCATTTGCTCTTTCAGGCGCTCTGGGCGGTATCGCGAAAGCTGGCGACCCAGTCGGGGAGATGGCCGATATGGGGAAGAACGATGTCCGCGTAAGGCGCAAGGTCCTCCGGTCCGGCGATGCCGGTCAGGACACCCACCGTCCGCATTCCGGCGGCGCGGCCCGCGACAAGGTCGTGCACGCTGTCACCCACCATGACGACCTGGTCCGGGTCAAGCCCGCCGCTTGCCGCAAAGGCCAGAAGCGGCCCTGGATCGGGCTTCGCGCCAAAGCCGCTGTCGAAGCCGGAAACGAAATCGAAGTACTGAAGGACTCCCGCCCGCCGAAGGTGCTCCTGCGCTGGTTCCGCGAAGTCATTCGTCGCAAGACCGACGTAAAGGCCCGCCTGCTTGAGAGCGGCGAACAACGGCGGAAGGTCGGTCGCGGACACAAGCGCCGTTTCACCGGCAAGGCTCGACATCCGCGCGATCAGCGCGGACCGGTCGACGCCGGGCAGAAGCGGCATCATCACGTCCGCGATCTCTGCCGGCGTGTGTGCGATCACATGGCTGTCGGGTGCGAAGTCACCCGTGTTCAGGCCGTAACCGATGACGCGGCCGATGGCCGCGGCGCGGTCCCGGTCGCCTGAGGTCAGCTCAAGCAGCAGCGCCCTTGTCCATGCGCTCCAGGTCGCGCGAAAGTCAAAGAGCGTTCCGTCCTTGTCGAACACCAGCCCACGGATGGCACGCATCGCTCCCCCCCTGCAAAATCAGCGTGACACTGGAGCATTCACCGGTTGCTGGCAATAGCTCTCAGCCCCAGTCGGGCGCGGCGCCGGGCAACGCCATCCGTGCCCTGCGCAGGCTTTCGTAACCCAGTCCCACAGAGTCGCAAAAGGCGATGACCCAAGCGTCATCCAGGAGCAGAAAGTCCATAACCGACGCCAGAACCTCCGGCTCCGCGGCGCGGGTGCGCATGTCTCCGGGGCGCAGACCGGAAGACCCCAGGAAGACGGGCAGAAGCTCGTCGTTCGCCGCGATCCAGCCAAGCGCCTGCAGGGCGACCGTCTCGGCGAAGTCGCCGTGATTGTGAAACTTGCTCAAATCCGCTCCAACCTTGCAAGGCTTTGTTAACCAAAGCACGGGAAGGATGGCTTCAGGGCGGCAACAAGTAAAGCGGGTAGGTCTCATGGCGGGGCGCATCCTGATCGTGGACGATATTGCGACCAATCGCATGGTGCTTAAGGTGATCCTTTCATCCGCACTTTACGAAACGCTGCAGGCGACCAACGGAGACGACGCGATCGCGCTTGCTCAGCAGATGCAGCCCGACCTGATCATTCTCGACGTCGACCTGGCGGGCATCAACGGCATCGAAATGTGCGGGCGACTGAAGGCCAATCCCCTGACGCGCGACATTCCGGTGGTGATGATTGCGGCCCAGAAGGATCACGCACGCAAGATCAAGTCCCTGCGCGCCGGAGCAGCCGAGGTGTTTGCAAAACCCATCGACGATTCGCTTCTGCTGGCGCGACTCCGGTCGCTTCTGCGCGCCCGCGAGACCGAACGAGAGCTTGGCTGCCGCCTGGCCCAAGGCACGCTGCCCGGTCTTGCGGAAGGCGCGGCCGGCTTTGTCGCGCAAGCTCATGTCGCGATCGTGGCCGCACTGCCCAACTCGGTCCAGTCGTTGCACCGCGACCTGTCGCGAGCGACGTCGGACCATATCTCGCTGATGGCCGAAGAGGCGGCCATCGGCCTTGCGGCCGAGAACCGGGTGCCGGATGTCTTTCTTGTCGTGACGGACGCAGGGCGCCCCGAACGGACGCTCAGGCTTATTTCCGATCTCCGCTCGCGTCCGGCCACGCGAAAGTCTGCGCTATGCGCCGTCGTGCCGGCAGGGTCGGGGGCGCTTGGCGCGATCGCGCTTGATCTTGGGGCCGACGATCTAGTCGAGCTGCCCGCCGAGGCGACAGAGCTGGCCTTGCGCCTGTCATCGCTGGTCCGGCGCAAGCGGCAAGGCGACCGCATGCGTATTTCGATCGCGGACGGGCTGCGGCTTTCGGTGCTTGATCCGCTGACGGGCCTGCACAACCGCCGCTATGCAATGCCCCAGCTTCACCGGATTCGGGAACACGCGCGCCAGTCGGGGCGCGACTATGCGGTCATGGTGCTGGACATCGACCGGTTCAAGACGATCAACGACACCTTTGGACATGCGGCGGGCGATACCGTGCTGGTGCAGATCGCAGAGCGCCTGCGCGCCAACCTGCGGCCGGGCGACACGCTCGCGCGGATCGGCGGGGAGGAGTTCGTGGTCGCCAGCGCCGACACTCCACTTCCCGCGGCGCGGGCACTGGCGGAGCGGATCCGCCATGCCATCGAAGAGCGGCCTTTCGCCTTGACGGACGGCCGCAGCATCGGCGTGACTCTTTCGGTCGGGCTTGCCATTGGGGCCGCAGGCGCGGGCCCATCTGTAGACGTGCTGCTGGAATCCGCCGATCGGGCGCTTTTCAAGTCCAAGTCAGAGGGGCGCAACCAGGTGACCGTACATCGAACGGCTGCCTAGCGGGGCAATCTGGCTGCCCGCACCCGTCTGACACGGCACCGGATCGCGCCCTCCACGCCCGCCATCAGCGGCGACCGCCGGCCAAGTTCTGTTCCAGCCTGTCCGCATATTCCCGCCGCTCGTCAGCCGACATCGCCGCGATGCGGTCTAGAAAAAGGACACGTCCCGCCTCAAGCCGCCGGCCAGCGCGGGCCATCTGCCGATCGAAGACCGCGGCGGCGGCGGAAGGGTCGAAGGGTTCTGCCCTGAGCGTGCTGACAAAGGCGGCAAGATCCTCTGCCCGTTCGCGCCGAAGGTCCCTGAGATCGGGCATCCGGTGGAACATCTCGGAACGCAAGCCGCCACGCTGCGCGCGCGGCAACGCCTCGACATAGGGGGCGAAGGCCGCCCGGTCATCGCCCGGACCGCCGCCATGACGGTGCCGCACCGCGGCACCCGCGATCAGGCCCACAAGCAGCAGATTGACCGCCAGCGACAGCACCAACGCGATCTTGAGCGTCCTTCCGGGCGCGCGGGGCGTTTTCTCGGCCTGGGTCATTCCCCGTCCTCCGCTACCGCCATCGACACAAGGTCGGCAGGCCCGTAGAGCCAGCCGTCAGTCGAACTGCCATAGACGTAGCCCATCAGGCCGCCGGCATCGGACAGGCCCAGCCAAAGCCCGGCCAACCCCGCCGTCATCAGACCGCCCAAGGCCGGCCACCCGCCGATCGCGGCCAGAAGACCGCGCAGCGGCCCGGCCGGGCGCCCTTGGTCACGCAACCGCGGGGTTCGGGGCATGGGCTGAAGCGATCGTCCCTGCGCAGCGACGCGCGCCAGCAAAGCCTCGTCTGGCGCTGGCGCGTGCATCCGCGCACTGGCGAAGAAGGCTTCAAGCTCCTTGTCGTCTTCCATCTCAACCCTCCTCGTATCCCAAGCCCTCGCGCCGCCCGGACAAGGCCGCCGCCAAGGCGCGCCGTCCGCGTGCCGTCAGGCTTTCGACCGCCTCGACCCCGACTTCCATGATCTCGGCGATCTCGGGGTTTCCAAGACCTTCCAGATGGCGCAGGACCACGGCCTGCCGCTGCCGTTCCGGCAGACGCAGCAGCGCCTCGTTCAGCGCTGCCGCCCGGTCCCTCTCCACCAGCGCCGCTAGAGCGCTCTGCTGGCCATCCGCGACATCGGGCGCATCGGCAAGCGGGGCCGCTCGGCGCCTGCGCAGGCGGTCCGTCGCCAGGTTCGCCACGACGCGGTAAAGCCAGGTCGATACCTTTGCCCCGCCCGACTGCCACCCCGGCGCGGCCCGCCAAAGCCGCAGCATCGCCTCTTGCGCGATGTCTTCGGCCTCGAACGCGTCACCCAGCATCCGCAGTGCAACGCGATAGGCCAAAGGCGCAAGGCGATCCGTCAGCATGCGCACGGCCGCCGGATCCCCAGCCCCATAGAGCCGAAGCAGATCATCGTCCGCACAGTCCGCCCGGACGCAAGACGTCGTCGCGATGACCTTCTCCGAAACCACTCTGCCCCGCCGCTCTCAGCCCGTCGCCGCGCGCCGATCTCGCGCGCGGCCCAGTTCCAGTTGTTGCCGGACCTACTCGTCATCCATATCCGGCGCGCCCAAGCCGAACCAGCCCCAGCCGTCATCACCCCAGCCCATGCCCCCGTGGCCCATGCCCCCGTGGCCCATTTCGCCGCGACCGTGCCCGCGCCCCTGACCATACCCCATGTGCCCCCAGCCACGGTCTTCACGCATCGTCGTCATGCGTTCGCGGGCGGCGTCGAATTCCTCCTTGCTGACCGAGCCGTCGCCATCGGCATCGGCCCGCTGGAACAGGCGTGGCGGCATCGGAGGCGCGATCAGCTCTTCGACGCTGAGGGCGCCATCGCCATCGGCGTCCTGCGCGGCAATCCGTGCCTGTGCCATCCGCTCGATCCGTTCGGCCATGCGCGCGGACATGTGGGCGGCAAGTTCCTCTGCCGAGATCTTGCCATCGCCGTCCGCATCCACGCCCGAGACATGCGCCTGCCTGAACGCAAGCGCCTCGGCCTCGCTCACCTTGCCGTCACCGTCGGCATCGAGCGCGTCGAAGTCGGGCATCATGCCCCCCATGGCGCCAGGCCCCATGCCCTGCCCCATGCCCTGCCCCATCCCTTGACCCATGGCGCCGCCCGAGCGCCAATCATGCGCGCCCGCCGCGCCTGCGGCCAGAATCGCCGTCCCCAAGGTCAGTGCCACCAGGATCGTGTTCGGTTTCATCGTCATCTCCTTTGCTTCAATGAAAGGCGCTTCGGGCACCCTTACATATACAAACGCACAAAGCTGCAGGTTCCGTCGCTGTTCGGCGCGACATTCCATCGCAAGGTGCCCGCGCTTCCAAAATGGTCCGGCAAATGCTACATGCGCCCCGACAGGAAAAATGAAACCATGACCGAGACTCAGGAAATCGAACGCCCAATCAAGGACGCCATGCTGCGCGGCTGGCGACGCCGTTGCCCCTCTTGCGGGTCGGGACCAATGCTGTCGGGATACCTCAAGGTCCGCGAAAGCTGCCCCGTCTGCAAGGAAGAGCTTCACCACCACCGCGCCGACGATGGCCCGGCCTATGTCACGATCCTGATCGTCGGACACCTGATGGCGCCGATGCTGATGTGGGCCTTCGTGAAGTTCCAGCCCGATCCCTGGATCCTTTCCACGGTGTTCACGGTTGGGTGCGTGACCCTGTCGCTTTACCTGCTTCCAAGGCTCAAGGGCGTGTTTGTCGCGATCCAGTGGGCCAAGCGGATGCATGGTTTCGGCCTGCCGGCGAATGGCTGAGGCGCAGCCGCAAATCGACAAGAGCGCGATCCGCAACGCCGCTACGGTGGTCCTTTGGCGCGACGGCGCCGACGGCCCCGCGGTCCTTATGGGCCAACGCGGCGCAGGGGCCGCCTTCATGCCCTCCAAATACGTATTTCCCGGGGGGGCGGTCGATGACGGGGACGCCATGGTTCCCCTGGCGAATCCTTTGTCCGACGTTTGCCTTGGCAGGCTTGATCAGCAATCGACACCGGGACTGGGCAGCGCGCTGGCGGCCTGCGCCATTCGCGAACTGTGGGAAGAGACCGGCCTTGTGATCGGGGCCGAGGGTGCTTGGCCGGGTCAGGTGCCCGACGACTGGACGGGGTTTGCAGCAGCTGGCCGCCTTCCGAACGCGGCCCCGTTTTCCTTCGTGTTCCGCGCGATCACGCCGCCCGGCCGCCCGCGCCGGTTCGATGCGCGGTTCTTCCTTGCAAATGCAAACGACGTCATCGGCGACGCCGACGATTTTTCACGAGCCTCCGATGAACTGTCGCACCTGCACTGGGTTCCGATCACCCATGCGCGCCTGCTGAACCTGCCGTTCATCACCGAAGTCGTCCTGGCGGAAATCACCGCGCTTCTGCGATCGGGCGGCGCGCCGCAAAGCGTCCCCTTCTTCGATAATTCGGGCGATCGCCCGATGTTTCGTCGCCTGGGCTGAACCTAGCCGATCGCGAAGACGATCAGCAGAAGCGACGCGATGACCAGCGCGATGCCCAGGGCCTCACGCAGCCGCAGCCGTTCGCGGAAGACAAACGCCGAGGCCAGCAGCGTGAACACGATCTCGACCTGCCCCACCGCGCGGACATAGGCCGCGTTCTGAAGCGAAAAGGCCGCGAACCAGCCCAGGGACCCTGATACCCCGGTAACTCCGACCAGGACCGTTCGCCGCCAGCGCGTCAGGACGCGGCCCAGTTCGCCCGGCTCGCGCCAGGCAAGCCAGGCGGACATGGCGATGCTTTGCGCGACGGTTGCTGCAGCCAGCGCGACAATGGCGCGCGAAAAGAAGTCCAAGGGCAAAAGCTCTAACGTGGCACCCCTGTAGCCGACGGCGGAAATGCCGAAAAGCGCGCCGGCCAGCACACCATAAAGCGCGGGGCGGCCAAGGAAACGGGCACCAGCCGCCGGGCTTCGGGACAAAAACAGCACCCCGACCAAACCGACCGAGATCGCGAACCAGCCAAACCCGGTCACGGGCTCGGCCAGGACCAGAGCGGAAAACAGGGCGACCTGCACCGTTTCGGTCTTGGTGAAGGCGACGCCTACCGCGAAGTTGCGCAAGGCGAAGAGCGCGACTGTCAGGAAAGTCGCGACGATCTGCGCCGCACCGCCAAGCAGGACGAAGGCCCAAAAGCGCGCCGAGAGCGACGGGATCTCCTGCCCTGTCACCGCAAACGTTGCCGCCGCGATGACGCAAGCGATCGGGGCCGCGAACAGGAAACGCGCAAAGGTCGCGCCGGCTGTGGACAGGCCAGCGCCTTGCAGGATCTTCTGCAGCATGAAGCGAAGCGTCTGCATCGCCGCCGCTGCCAAGGTGAATACGACCCAGATCTCCATCAAGCCCCCCGCGCCGCGGTTGTGGCACGCGGCGCAGGCGGGGGGAAGATCACTTGTGCCGCATCAGGGGATGGGGCACCGGATCTTTGGCGCGCAGGAAGTGACGCCGAAAGATGTCCCCGTAAGAGGCGTAATAGTAGCCGTCGTTCCGCTTGAGGTAGGCGTCTCGGCCCTCCCGGAAGAGCTGCGGCAACCGGTACCAGGCGACGTTCGGCTTGGAATGATGGACGATGTGCAGGTTGTTGTTCAGGAAGAGGAACGGCAGGATCCAGCCCTTTTCCACGATCACCGTGCGGCCGCGCGCCAGCTGGTGCGCCCGGTGTTCAAGGAAGGTGCGGATTTTCAGCACCGACATGGCGGCATAGGCAGCCAGCAGGTAAATCGTCCAGGAAAACCCGCTGTTTCCTATCCAGAGCGCAACAAGACACAGCCCCGCCGCGTGCAGGGCCCAGTCCCTCACGATGGCGCGATCACCCGCACGCGCCGCCCTCAGATCGTTCGCGGCGAAGGAAACGACGCCCAGAAGCGGTCCGACAAGCATCCGCCCGGCAAGCGTGTTGTTGATCCGCAAGAGCTTCTGGCGCCAGCTCGGCAGGTTTTCCCAGACGGACGGATCAAGGAAGTTCGATTCCGGGTCGTCGTAAGGGTCGGTCAGCCGCTCGTCGCGGTGGTGGGCCAAGTGCGTGTCGCGAAAACGGCCATAGGGATACGCCAGACCCAGCGGCAGGAAGACCAGCCCCTCGTTCAGCCAGCGAGTCCGGAAGGGATGGCCGTGCAGAACCTCATGCTGCAAGGACGCATGCAGCACGATGGAGAGTGTCAGAACCGCGAAGGCCAACGGCATCCAGACTTGCGGCAGCACGGTGGTGGCGAGGATCCAGCCCAGATAGACCGCGGCCAGCAGGATCAGGGTCGGCCACTCGATCTCGCGCCGGCGGTCAGCCATGATGAGCCCCGCCCAGAATGCTGATGCGCCTCCAGGCAATGCCGGCCCAGACCCGTTCATAAAACACATAGGCGATGAACCCGATCAAGGTGTTGACGACGGCCATTGCCCCCCCAATCGCGATCGAGCCCGTCATCAAAAGCCCGACAAGGGCCATCGAGGCGAGCCCGATCAGGTTCCAAAGAATTGCCTTCATTATCGTACGCTTGCGCGTTTCCATGTGATGTTCCCTCTTTGACTTGGTGCTACGCCAAAGCTTCGGAATTTCGAATTCGGAATATGATTAACATTTCTCATCAAATGTGCTTTTATTAACATCATGATGGAAAAAATTGACAAACGTGATCGTGCCGGCCTGTTCAGAGAGCGGCTTGCCCAGGCGATGGCTGACAAGGGCGAAAGTCAAAGTGGCCTTGCGCGGAAGGTCGGGGTCGACCGCTCGACCATTTCCCAGCTTCTGGGGGGAGAAGGCGCGCGCCTGCCCAACGCCCAGGTCGTGGCCGAATGCGCCTCGGCGCTGGACATCTCGGCCGATTGGCTGCTGGGTCTGACCGAGCGGCCCGAAAGGCTGGCCAACCTACTGGCGACCTCGCTCACCCTGACCGAGGCGCCGCGCGCGCTGATAGATGAAACCATTTTCGGCTGGCACCAGGAAGCGGCGGGCTACAAGGTCCGCCACGTGCCCGCGACCCTGCCAGACATGCTGAAGACCCGAGAGATGCTGCGTTGGGAATATGAACCGCAACTGGGTCGCAGCGCCGAACAGGCGATCGGCGCCAGCGAAGACCGACTGCGCTGGATGCGGTCGGCACAATCCGACTACGAAATCGCGCTTCCCCAGCACGAGTTGTTCGCCTTCGCGCGCGCCGAGGGATATTACGCGGGACTGCCGCTTGACACCCGCCTGGCACAGATCGACCGCCTTGGCCAACTTTGCGATCAGCTGTATCCGCGTTTGCGCATCTATGTCTTTGATGCGCGGCGCGTATTTTCGGCCCCAGTGACCGTCTTCGGGCCATTGCTTGCCGCGATTTATCTGGGCCGCCACTATGTCGCCTTCCGCGACAGTCAGCGGGTCGGCGCAATCACCCAGCACTTCGATTGGCTGGTGCGGGAAGCCGATACCGGAGCGAGGGATTTCACACGCCTTTTAAATACTTTGCGAGCCGAGGCTAAGGATTCACTTGAGCCAGGCGGGCGACGTCATACCCATTGAACGCCAGGACATCGCGCGCCGCCTGCAACAGGTCGCTTCTGGGGGCTGGTTCGCGCGACAGAATGCGCCCGAAGCTGCCATCCGGCGTTCCGATCACCGCCACCCGGTCGCCCGCATCAACCCACAGAACCCACAGAGCCTCTTCGCCCGAGGCGCCACGCCGGACGAACCGCCCTGGCCCGGATGGCATCGCAACCGTGTCAAGCGTCACGCGGCCGCTGCGCGCGCAGCCTTCTCCTCTGACCGCGAGCGATCCGTCACCTCTGGGCGTCCATGACTCGGTCAGGGCGCCACAGGCGGCTTCGTTCCCGAACGCGGCTGCAAGATGCCAGGTGCCCGACATCCGCGCCGGATCGAACAGCGCGAGCGACGCGATGGTCACCGAAGGATCCCGAACGGCGCTGGACGGCGCGCCGCCGCAGCCCGCCAGGGCAATCAAGGCGGCAAGCGCCACGCCAGTCAGCCGTCCGCTCGATCGTCTCATGCCTGCCCCTGCCCTTGCATTATGCGCAATCTCTTCATGCCGGCGGGAAATGCGCAAGGGCCGAACTTGCCAATGGGCCTTGCACGGCGCCCCGTTTGCACAATACGAAATTCCTTGATGAAACACGCACCGATATTCGCGCCCGAGTCCACTCCGCTTTCCGTGGGCATTCTTCTGATGGAGGAAACGAACGCGCTTGGGCTTGCTTCGGTCGTCGACCCGATGCGCGTCGCAAACCGAAGGTCGGGTCGCACGCTTTACAGTTGGCGCTACCATTCCGTCCGCGGGGGGCCAGTCCGGCTGACCGCGGGGATCGAGGTGCCGACCACGCCCCTGCCCGAGCGTCCCGATTTCGACCTTCTGGTCCTGGTCGCCAGTTTCCGGCTGGCGGAACAGGCGACGCCCGCGCTGCTGACCGCGCTGCGGCGGCTCGCACCCAGGCTGCGCGCGATGGCGGCGGTGGACGGCGGTGCCTGGTTCCTTGCCCGCGCGGGGCTGCTGGATGGTGCCCGCGCGACCGTTCACTGGGAAGACCTGGAGGCCTTTGCCGCCGCCTTCCCCGCGATCGACGTGCGACGGGACCGCTATGTCATATCCGGCGATCGCATTACCACCGGCGGCGCGGCGCCCAGTCTTGAACTGATGCTGGACCTGATCCGCGCGCGGCAGGGGTCAGAGCTGGCGTTAACCGTGGCCGGAACGCTGCTTTACGACCCCGTGCACACGGCGGCTGCCCCTCAGCGCTCGATGTCGGCGGCACGCATCGCGCGCGTGGATCCCGCCCTGGGCCGTGCCGTGGCGCTGATGGAGTCCGAGGTCGAGGATCCGCCCCCCGTATCGGAGATCGCCCGGCGCATCGGACTGTCCGCCCGCAGGATGGAAATGCTGTTTCGCGCGCGCCTTGGCACGTCGCCCGGCCGGTTCTTCCTGGACCTGAGGCTTGAGGAGGCGCGGCGGCTGGTGTCGGACACGCGCCTTCCGCTGCAAGAGATCGCTCTGCGAACCGGGTTTTCCGGCCAGGCGGCCTTTGCCCGCGCCTTCCGCGCCCGCTTCGGCGCAAGCGCGACAGACCTGCGGGCGGGGCGCGCTCAGTAGGGCAGCGGGTGTTCCCGATGGGCGGCGCCAATGGCGGCCAACACGTCCTCGCCCAACGTCAGGTCAGCCGCCCCAAGCGCCACGTCAAGCTGCGGCAGGGTCGTCGCGCCAAAGATCGGCACGACCGGAAAGGGTCGCGTCAGCGTCCATGCGATCGCCATCTGCGCCGGGTCGATGCCCGCTTCGCCCGCGATCTTCATGTAGGCCGCGACCGCGCCCCAGACACGGGGGGTGATGCGCCCGCCCAGCTCCGGGTTCAGCGACCGGCGCGATCCTTCGGGAATGACGTCGCCCGCGTACTTGCCGGTCAGAAGCCCGGTCGCCAGCGGCGAAAACGCCAGCAGCGTCACGTCTTCGTTGTGGCCCAGTTCTGCCAGGTCGGTGTCGTACATCCGGCAGAGCAGCGAATATTCGTTCTGAAGCGACAGCGGGCGTGGCCCAAGCCCCTGATCGGCCAGCCTCAGCCACTGCGCCATGCCCCAGGCGGTTTCATTCGACAGTCCCCAGTGGCGGATCTTCCCCTCTTCGACCAGAGCGCCAAGCGTTTCCATGCATTCGGCCATGTTGTCGAGCGTGCGGGCACGGTCCTGGCCCGATGGATCAAAGGCCCAGTGCTTGCGGAAGAAGTAGCTGCCACGGTTCGGCCAGTGGAACTGGTACAGATCGACGTGATCCGTCCTGAGCCTTCGCAACGACCCTTCAAGCGCCTTGCGGATCGTGGGTCCATCGATGATCTCGTCCTCTTCGCGCGCGACGCTGCCTTCACCCGCGATCTTGGTGGCGATCACCCAATCATCGCGTCGACCGCCCCTGGCGATCCAGTTCCCGATGATCTCTTCGGTCTTGCCCACGGTTTCGCGGCGGACCGGGTTCACAGGATACATCTCTGCCGTATCAAGGAAATTCACCCCCCGATCGCCGGCGGTGTCGATCTGGGCGTGCGCTTCATCCTCGGGTGTCTGATTGCCCCAGGTCATGGTTCCCAGACAAAGGACCGAAACTTCCGGCCCATTCTCTCCAAGTCGTGTCTTCCGCATGTGCCCCCCGGATCCTCTGCAACCGGCTGACCTTCGCCCGGCCTCGCGCGGTGGTCAAGCGGGGGCGGGCAATGCCGCAGGGCCGCTTGACCGACAGGCCGCCTTCAGGCGCGGTTTGGGTGCATGGGATCGCCTGTTCCGATTGGGCAAACTGCGCTAACCTTCCGTGCACGAACGCCTGACGCCGTGGCGGCCGCCCGACGGCGCATCAACCGGAAGGAAGGGGCAATGAAGCAGGACGTGGAAAAGCACTACACCAAGGGCGGACAGCTTGCCGGCAAGATCGCGGCGGGGCTGGAGGCGTCCGGCAAGAGCCTTGAGACGCTGACGACGCGCGACCTGGCGCCGGTCGACGAATTTCACATCCGCGGGCGAAAGGCGACGTTGGAACTTGGCGCCGAGATGAACCTGAGCGATGCATCGCGCGTGCTTGATCTGGGCAGCGGACTAGGCGGACCCGCCCGCACGCTGGCGGAAACCTACGGATGCCAGGTCACCGGCATCGACCTGACCGAGATGTTCTGCGAAGCCGCCGGCACTCTTTCCGGCTGGGTGGGACTAGGAAGCAAGGTGAGCTTCGATCATGGCGATGCGACCGCGCTGCCCTATCCCGACGATCATTTCGACGCCGCCATGACGATCCATGTTGCGATGAACATCGCGGCCAAGGACAGGCTCTATGCCGAGGCCTTCCGAACGCTCCGGCCCGGCGGACGGTTCGCCGTCTACGACGTGATCCAGGGCGACGGTGGCGGCATCCATTTCCCGGTGCCTTGGGCGCGAGAGGCCGCGATCAGCCACCTGGCCACCCATGATCAGATGGAAAGGTTGCTGACGAACGCGGGTTTCAAGGTCCTGAAGACGCAGGACTCGAGCGCGCAAAGCCTGACCTGGTTCCAGGACATGAAGTCACGCGCGGCAAGCTCGGGACTGCCCGCGGTCTCGATCCAACTGATCCTGGGGGATGACTACCTGGAAATGGTGCGCAACCAGATCCGAAATCTTGCCGAGGACCGGATCCGGACGATGACCTACATCTGCGAACGCTGAACCCTTGCGCGCATCAAGGCAGCAGCGTGGACCCGCAAGCACTGGCCCAAGCGCCCGGCGCGCTCAGCTTTCGTCGCGCCAGCGGTTGACGATCGGATAGCGCCGGTCCAGCCAGAAGGCCTTGCGTGTAAGCCGAGCGCCGGGCGCGGACTGAAAGCGCTTGTATTCGCTGATGTAGACCAGGTGTTCAACCTTCTTCACCGTTGCGCGGTCGAAGCCTTCGGACACGATCTCGGCCACTGACAGGTCGCCCTCGATCAGGTGTTCCAGGATCGCGTCCAGCACGGGATAAGGCGGCAGCGAATCCTCGTCCTTCTGGTCGGCTCGCAACTCGGCCGAGGGTGCCTTGTCGATGACACGTTGCGGGATGACCGTGCCCTCCGGCCCCTTCATCCAAGGCCTGTGGTTGGCATTGCGCCAGCGGCAGGTTTCGAACACCCGCATCTTGTAAAGATCCTTGATCGGGTTGTAGCCGCCTGCCATGTCGCCGTAGATCGTGGCATAGCCAACAGCGACCTCGGACTTGTTGCCCGTGGTCAGGAGCATTTCCCCGAACTTGTTCGAGATCGCCATCAGCAGCAGTCCGCGCAGGCGGGACTGCACGTTTTCCTCGGCGATGCCGAACGACGTGCCCTCGAAAAGCGGCTGAAGGGATTCGGTGACCGCATCGCGCGGCCCCGAGATCGGCACGGTGTCCAGCCGACAGCCAAGCGCGCGGGCGACGCCCTTGGCATCCTCCAGCGAATGGGCCGAGGTGAACTCGGAAGGCAGCATAACGCAGCGGACGTTTTCCGGGCCCAGCGCGTCGGCCGCGATCGTCGCGACAAGCGCGCTGTCGATCCCCCCCGAGAGCCCCAGCACCACCTTGGAAAACCCGCTTTTGCCCATGTAGTCGGAAAGCGACAGGACCATCGCGCGGTAATCCTGTTCCCAGTCGTCGGGGTGAACGGCGCGCTCGCCGGTTTCGGCCCGCCAGCCGTCCGCGTGCCGCGTGAAGTCGACATGGGCGATGACCTCTTCCCATACAGGAAGCTGCGCGGCCAGATGGCCGCCCGGATTGATGACGAACGAACCGCCATCGAACAGCTGATCGTCCTGTCCTCCGACGAAGTTCAGATAGACCATCGGCAAGCCGGTTTCGACCACGCGCGACACCATCAGGTTCACTCGACGTTCGAACTTGCCTCGGTAGTAGGGGGACCCGTTCGGAACCAGCAGGATCTCTGCCCCCGTCTCTTCAAGCGTTTCGCAGACATCGGGGAACCACGCGTCCTCGCAGATCGGGGTGCCGATCCTCAGGGGACCGATGCGATAGGGTCCCGACACCGGCCCGGATTCGAACAGGCGCTTTTCGTCGAAGACGCTATAGTTGGGCAGGTGGTGCTTCAGGATGCGGGCGGCGATCCGCCCGCCCTGACAGACATACCAGGCGTTGAAAAGCAGACCATTGGCGTCAAGCCAGGGGCCGCCGATCCCAAGCGCGGGGCCGTCGGCGCAGTCGCGCGCCAGTTGCTCGACCGCCTGCATCGCGTCGCGGGTGAAGGCATTCTTCTTGACCAGGTCCTGCGTCTGATAGCCCGTTATGAACATTTCTGGCAGCGCGACCATGTCGGCGTCCGCGGCCTTCGCCGCTTCCCATGCCGCGCGCGCCTGCGCCGCGTTGGCTGCAATCGCCCCCACGGTCGGATTGAGTTGCGCGAGCGTCAGGCGGAATCTGTCGGACATGCGGCATCCCTTTGCGTTTGCCCCCTCTTAGCAGACTGACGGGCAATCGGAAGCGGCAAGGATATCGGTCGCCCGCGATGCGCCGGGCGCTTGCCACGGCCAGCCCCGTTCAATAGGTTTCAGGACAAGTTTCGCGGCGTGACCATCACCTGCCGCGTCAAAGGCAATCCGGGGGCGGTCATGACGACGAAGGTCAAAGCGGTTTTTGGTCTGGCACTGGCATTGGCCTGCGCCCTTGGCGGCAGCCCTTCTGGCGCGCAGGAAGTCGTCTCGAAGCAATATGAAGACGGCGGCATCTACGAAGGCACCTTCAAGGACGGCAAGCAGCACGGCCGCGGCACCTACCGGCTTCCCAACGGCTACGAATATTCCGGCGACTGGGTCGAGGGCGAGATCCTGGGACAGGGCACTGCCCGTTACCCCAACGGATCGGTATATGAAGGCGCCTTCATCAAGGGAAAGCCGCACGGCAAGGGTAAGATCACCTTCGCCGATGGGGGCACCTACGAGGGCGACTGGGTCGAGGGGGAGATCGAAGGTCAGGGCGTGGCCCGTTACGCCAACGGCGTGACCTATACCGGCGGCTTCACCAAGGCGCTGCACAACGGGACGGGCAAGATGGAAAGCCCCGGCGGCTACGTCTACGAAGGCGAATGGGTCATGGGCGTCAAGGAAGGCAAGGGCCGCATCACCTATCCGGACGGCGCGGTCTATGAAGGCGACATGCTGCGTGGACAGCGCGCAGGTCAGGGCAAGCTGACCACGGCAGATGGGCTGGTGTATGAGGGAGCCTGGCAGGAAGGCCAGATAAACGGCGCAGGCAAGCTGACCCAACCCAACGGCGACATCTATCAAGGACAACTTGCCAACGGCAAGCGCAACGGCAAGGGCAAGGTCACCTACGCCAACGGGGACATCTACGAAGGCGACTTCGCGGACGACCAGCGTCACGGCACCGGATCGTTCCGCGGGCACGACGGCTACCTCTACGAGGGCGAGTGGCGCAATGGCCGGATCGAGGGTATGGGCAAGGCCAGCTATCCCGATGGCTCGGTCTACGAGGGAGAGTTCAAGGCCGACAAGGCAAGCGGCACCGGCAAGATCACCTACGCCGACGGAGCGACCTACGAAGGCGAATGGAAGGCCGGCGTGATCGAAGGCCAAGGCAAGGCGGTCTATGCCAACGGGCTGATCTATGAAGGCGGGTTCAAGAACGGCAAGAACCACGGGAAGGGCAAGATGACCTATCCCGACGGCTACTCGTACGACGGCGACTGGAAGGACGGCACCCGCGAAGGTCAGGGCGTCGCGGTTTATGCCGACGGCACGGTCTATACGGGCAGCTTTGTCGCGGGCAAGCGCGAGGGCGAAGGCGACATAGTGATGACCGACGGCTTCCGCTATTCCGGACAGTGGAAAGCAGGCGAAATTGACGGCGACGGAGTGGCGACCTACCCCAACGGCGACGTCTACGAGGGAAGCTTCAAGAATGGCCGCCGTCAGGGCCAGGGCACGCTGCGCTACGCCAGTGGAGAGGTCGCGACCGGCACATGGAACGGCGACGCGCTGACCGAACCGGAAAGCGCGCCCACCGCGGAACCGGCGGCCACTGAAGGCACGGCAACCACGGGCAACTGACCCGGAGGCACGAAAAGCCCCGGCAGGATTGCATTTTTTGCTTTTCCTTTCGGCACCCGTCCGTATAGTCGCGCCCATGACACGGAACCGGCACATTCCCATGCTTTACCGCGCCTCCGGCGCGGCGCGCCGCCGTGGCCTTCTTCTCCTTAGCTGCCTCTGAGCGTGCCATCCGGCGCGACCGCTCAGAGGTGACCAGCGCCAAAGCAGAACGCTAAGGACCAAGACGAGAGACAAGCCATGACCGACAAGACCAAAGCCACCGGTGCCGCCGAACAGGATCGCGTGCTGATCTTCGATACCACGCTGCGCGACGGAGAACAGTCGCCCGGCGCGACCATGACCCATGACGAAAAGCTCGAGATTGCCGAGATGCTCGACGAAATGGGCGTGGACATCATCGAGGCGGGCTTCCCCATCGCCTCCGAAGGCGACTTCGAGGCGGTGTCCGACATCGCCCGGCAGTCGAAGAACTCCGTGATCTGCGGCCTTGCCCGTGCGAACTTCAAGGACATCGACCGCTGCTGGGAAGCCGTGCGCCACGCCAGGCGCCCGCGCATCCATACCTTCATCGGCACCTCGCCGCTGCACCGCGCCATCCCCAATCTGGACATGGACCAGATGGCCGAGCGCATCCACGAAACCGTGACCCACGCCCGCAACCTGTGCGACAACGTGCAGTGGTCGCCGATGGACGCGACGCGGACCGAACACGATTACCTGTGCCGCGTGGTGGAGATCGCGATCAAGGCCGGCGCCACGACGATCAACATTCCCGACACCGTGGGGTACACCGCCCCGCGTGAAAGCGCCGAACTGATCCGGATGCTGCTGGAACGGGTGCCGGGCGCCGACACGATCACCTTCGCGACGCATTGCCACAACGACCTGGGCATGGCGACGGCGAATGCGCTGGCCGCCGTCGAGGCCGGTGCCCGCCAGATCGAATGCACCATCAACGGCCTTGGCGAACGCGCGGGCAACACCGCGCTGGAAGAGGTCGTGATGGCGCTCAAGGTGCGCAACGACATCATGCCCTACCGCACCGGCATCGACACGACCAGGATCATGGGCATCTCGCGCCGGGTCGCCGCCGTGTCGGGCTTCCCCGTCCAGTACAACAAGGCGATCGTCGGCAAGAACGCCTTTGCCCATGAAAGTGGGATCCACCAGGACGGGATGCTGAAGAACGCCCAGACGTTCGAGATCATGCGCCCCGAGGACATCGGGCTGTCAGCCACGAACCTGGTCATGGGCAAGCACTCGGGTCGCGCCGCGCTGCGCGCCAAGCTCAGGGACCTGGGATACGAACTGGCCGACAATCAGCTCAATGACGTCTTCGTCCGGTTCAAGGCGCTGGCCGACCGCAAGAAGGAAGTCTATGACGACGACCTGGTCGCGCTGATGACCGACACCGCGTCGGAAGGCGCTGGCGATCACATGCAGGTCAAGTTCCTGCGCGTGATCTGCGGAACCGAGGCGCCCCAGTCGGCTGACCTGATCCTGACCATGGACGGGACCGACCACCAGGTGACGGCACAGGGCGACGGACCGGTGGACGCGACCTTCAACGCGATCAAGAAACTGTTCCCGCATCACGCCCGGCTGGCCCTCTACCAGGTCCACGCCGTGACCGAGGGCACCGACGCGCAGGCGACCGTTTCCGTGCGCCTGGAAGAGGACGGCAAGATCGTCACGGGCCAGTCATCGGACACCGATACGGTCGTCGCAAGCGCCAAGGCCTATGTCAGCGCGCTGAACAACCTGATCGTGCGGCGGGCAAAGACCAAGCCCGAGGAAGACGTCAAGTCCGCTTCGTGACATTTTCGGGGGCAGATCACAAACCTGCCCCCGAAAATGTTCGAAAAATGAAATCCGGCGATTTCTCGCCGGACCTCACCCGATAGCCCCCTTCCGCTCGGCGCGCCATACCCCTATAAGATTTGCCAACGAATAAAGGCCCGCGCGCGGCGAGTCGCGGGCCTTTGCGGTTTAGGGATAGCGAAGATGATGGGAATAGGTCTCTTTTCGTCAGACATGGCGATCGACCTCGGGACGGCGAACACGCTTGTCTACGTGAAGGGCAAGGGGATCATCCTCAACGAACCTTCGGTGGTCGCCTACCATGTCAAGGACGGCAAGAAGCAGGTTCTGGCCGTGGGTGAGGACGCGAAGCTGATGCTTGGCCGTACGCCCGGCTCGATCCAGGCGATCCGGCCCATGCGCGAGGGCGTGATCGCCGACTTCGACGTTGCCGAAGAGATGATCAAGCACTTCATCCGCAAGGTCCACAAGCGCACGACTTTCTCCAAGCCGAAGATCATCGTCTGCGTGCCCCATGGCGCGACCCCGGTCGAAAAGCGCGCGATCCGGCAGTCGGTCCTTTCTGCCGGCGCGCGGCGCGCGGGCCTGATCGCGGAGCCAATCGCGGCGGCCATCGGCGCGGGGATGCCGATCACCGATCCGACCGGCTCCATGGTCGTGGACATCGGCGGCGGCACGACTGAGGTGGCGGTGCTGTCGCTGGGCGACATCGTCTATGCCCGCTCGGTCCGCGTCGGCGGCGACCGCATGGACGAGGCGATCATCTCCTACCTGCGGCGCCAGCAGAACCTTCTGGTCGGCGAAAGCACGGCCGAGCGGATCAAGACCTCGATCGGTACGGCGCGGATGCCGGATGACGGGCGCGGCGCCTCGATCCAGATCCGCGGCCGCGACCTTCTGAACGGTGTCCCGAAAGAGATCGAGATCAACCAGGCCCAGGTCGCCGAGGCGCTGGCCGAACCGGTCCAGCAGATCTGCGAAGCGGTGATGATCGCGCTGGAAGCGACGCCGCCCGACCTGGCTGCCGATATCGTGGACCGCGGCGTGATGCTGACCGGGGGCGGCGCGCTTCTGGGCGAGCTGGACCTGGCGCTGCGCGAGCAGACCGGGCTGCCGATCTCCATCGCCGACCAGTCTCTGAACTGTGTGGCACTTGGCACGGGCAAGGCGCTTGAATACGAAAAGCAGCTTCGCCACGTGATAGACTACGACAGCTGAGGCGCCCGCCGGGCGTCGGAAGACGAGGCCGCGCATGGCACGCCAACGCGACAGCGCCGACTACAAGGGGCCGGTCCGCCGTGTGCTGATCGCCATGCTTCTGCTTGCGCTGACGGGTCTTTTTCTGGTCTGGCGCATCGACAGCCCCCGCGTCGAACGCTTCCGCGCGGCCTTCATCGACCGCGTTGTTCCGAACTTCGACTGGGCGATGGTGCCGATCACCAAGATGGCCGGCATGGTCGAAAGCTTTCAGTCCTATGCCAGCCTTTATGAACAGAACCAGGAACTCCGCCGCGAACTGCAGCAGATGAAGTCCTGGAAAGAGGCCGCTGTCCAGCTGGAACAGCAGAACGCCAAGCTCCTGGCGCAGAACCAGGTGCGGCTTGATCCGAAGCTGACCACCGTTTCCGGCGTGGTTCTGGCAGATGCCGGGTCACCCTTCCGCCAGTCCGTCCTTCTGAACGTCGGCGCGCGCGACGGGATCGTGGACGGCTGGGCGACAATGGACGGCCTGGGCCTTGTCGGCCGCATCTCGGGCGTGGGACAAACGACGTCGCGCGTGATCCTTCTGACCGACACCTCCAGCCGGATCCCGGTGACGATCCAGCCCTCAGGCCAGAAGGCCATGCTCGTCGGCGACAACAGCGCTGCCCCACCCATCGACTTTCTGGAAAGCCCCGATGAGGTGCGTCCAGGCGACCGCGTGGTGTCCTCGGGTGACGGCGGGGTGTTTCCCGCGGGGCTGCTTGTCGGGCAGGTCGCCCAAGGGACCGACCGCAGGCTGCGCGTGCGCCTGGCCGCCGATTACCAGCGGCTTGAGTTCCTGCGCGTCCTTCGCAGCCACCCGGCCGAACAGATCACCGAACCGGGCGTCCTGATCCCACCGCCGCTCCCCCCCCTGTTGATGCAGGAGCCTGGGGCGGAACAGATCGTCGGGGGCGCAGATGGTTGATCCGGTCCTGTCCCGACGCCTGGGCTACCCGGTCATCTACGCGCTGTTGTGCGCGGGCTTTCTGTTCCTGCGCGTCCTGCCGCTTTCGACAATGCCCGTCAGCGTGCCAGGGCCCGATTTCGTGCTGCTGCTGACCCTGCTCTGGGTCATCCGCCGTCCAGACCACGTGCCCGCGCTTCTCATCGCTGGCGTCCTTCTGGTCGAGGACCTGCTGACCCTGCGCGCGCCCGGCCTTTGGGCGGGGCTCGTGATCGTCGTGACGGAGTTCCTCCGTTCGCACCGGATCGGGCTGCGCGAGGTGAATTTCGTGGTCGAGTGGCTTGTCGCCTCGGGCGCGCTTCTGGTCATTGCCCTGGCCAACCGCGCGATCCTTGCGATGTTCGTTGTCCCACAGGCGGGTTTGGGCCTGACGCTGCTTCAGGTGCTTGTTTCGGTCGCCGCCTATCCGGTTGTGGCATTCGCGCTGCAAGCCACCCTGGGCCTGCGCCGAACCGCACCCGGCGAAGTTGACGCAATGGGGCAACGGCTATGAGACGATCAGCCAAAGACGCGCTGGAAAGCACGCGGCGCATCAGCCGCAGGACGCTTGTCATTGGCGGGCTTCAGGCTGCGACGGTCGCCACGCTGGCGCTTCGCATGCGGTTCATGCAGGTCGAACAGGCCGATGATTTTCGACTTCTGGCCGAGGAAAACTCGATCAAGATCCGCCTGATCCCCCCTGCGCGCGGGCTGATCCTGGACCGCAACGGCGGGGTGGTGGCCGGCAATGGGCAGAACTATCGCGTCGTGATCACGCGCGAGGATGCAGGGGACGTCGAGGATGTGCTGCACAGGCTATCCCGGCTGATCCCGCTGACCGAGGATGACATCGCGCGCACGCTGAAAGAGGTGATGCGCCGCAGCCCTACCCTGCCCATCACCGTCGCGGACCAGCTGACGTGGGAGGACTTTTCACGCGTCGCCGTCAACGCCCCGGCCCTGCCGGGCGTCACGACCGAGGTCGGCCTGTCACGCTATTACCCGCAGGGCGGCGATTTCGCGCATGTGCTGGGCTATGTCGGCCCGGTCAGCGACTACGATCTGTCCAGGATCGAGGATCCGGATCCCCTTTTGCAGATCCCCAAGTTCCAACTGGGCAAACTGGGCGTCGAGGCCAAGCTGGAAGAGGACCTGCGCGGCAAGGCGGGCACGCGGCGGATCGAGGTGACATCGACTGGTCGCGTCATGCGCGAGCTTGACCGCAACGAAGGCGACGCGGGGGCCACGCTGCAACTGACGCTGGACCGCTACCTGCAGAACTACGTCCAGGCACGCCTGGGCAATGAAAGTGCCGCAGCGGTTGTGATGGATGTCCGCAACGGCGACATCCTGTCGATCGTCTCGTCGCCCAGCTTTGATCCGAACCTGTTCGTGCGCGGCATCTCGTCGGCTGACTACAGGCTACTGACCGAGAATGACCATCGGCCTCTGGCAGACAAGACGGTGCAGGGCGCCTATCCGCCAGGATCGACCTTCAAGATCGTAACCGCGCTTGCCGCGCTAGAGGCGGGTGTCATCGATCCGGAAGAAACCGTTTATTGCAAGGGATTTACCGAACTTGGCAACCACCGCTTCCATTGCTGGAAACGCGGCGGCCACGGCCATGTGAACCTGCCGCACAGCCTCGAACAATCCTGCGACGTCTACTATTACGAGGTTGCCCAACGGGTCGGCATCGACAGGATCGCGGAAATGGCCCGCCGGCTTGGCATCGGGGTCCGCCACGATCTGCCGATGTCCGCCATAAGCGAGGGGTTGGCACCGGACCGTGCCTGGAAGCAGGCCAAGTACGGCAAGGACTGGCTGGTCGGCGACACCCTGAACTCGGGTATCGGACAGGGCTATGTGCTTGCCTCGCCGCTGCAATTGGCGGTCATGACGGCACGCGTGGCTTCGGGGACGAATGTCGAGCCTCGGCTACTGCGCGCGCGCGACGGGGTGCCCGAGCCGACGCCGGAGCCCCAGACGCTTGGACTTTCAGAGGCTGCCCTGCGATCCGTGCGCAAGGGGTTGTTCGATGTGATCAACAGCCAACGTGGCACGGCCTATGGATCGCGGATCGCGGATGACGCGCTGCGCATGGCGGGCAAGACAGGCACCAGCCAGGTGCGCAACATCACCAAGGCGGAACGCGAACGCGGTGTGATTTCGAACGACGACCTGCCCTGGAACCGACGCGACCACGCGCTGTTCGTTTGCTACGCGCCCTATGACAATCCCGAGATCGCGGTCTCGGTCGTTGTCGAACACGGCGGCGGCGGATCGGCCGCGGCCGCGCCGATCGCGCGCGACATCATGCTTCAGGCGCTTTTCAAGGACCTGCCGCCGCTCAGCGCCTATCCGTCGAACCAGAGGGATCGGATCGAAGCGCAGCGCAAGACGCTGGACCTTATCCCGCGCGAGGACAAGCCAGGGGCCAAGTCGCGCGCATGAGCTACCTTGAGTACAACGTCAAGACCGTCCCGACAGGCATCCGCAAGGTGCTACACGTCAGCTGGCCCATCGTCGTCCTTCTGACCGCAATCGCCTCGGTCGGTTTTCTAATGCTCTACTCGGTCGCAAGTGGCCGGTTGGAGACCTGGGCCGAACCCCAGATGAAGCGCTTCGCGGCGGGCATGGTCGGCATGTTCGCCGTCGCTTTCGTGCCGATCTGGTTCTGGCGCAACCTCTCGGCGCTGGCATATTTCGTATCCTTCCTGCTGCTGATCGCGGTGGAGCTTTTCGGCGCGGTGGGCATGGGCGCGCAGCGCTGGATCGAACTTGGTCCGCTCAGGCTACAGCCGTCGGAACTGATGAAGATCAGCCTCGTGATGCTGCTGGCGGCCTACTACGACTGGCTGGACGTAAAGAAGGTGTCGCGCCCGCTATGGGTTTTGATCCCCGCGATCCTGGTGCTTGCCCCGACTTTCCTTGTCCTCAAGCAGCCAGACCTTGGGACGGCAATCCTGCTTGTGGCGGGAGGCGGGATCGTGATGTTCGCGGCCGGGGTCAGCTGGTGGTACTTCGGCACGGTCATCGCGCTTGTCGTGGCGCTGGTGTTCGCGGTGTTCGAAAGCCGCGGCACGGAATGGCAGCTGATCAAGGACTACCAGTTCAAGCGCATCGACACATTCCTTGATCCCGGCAGCGACCCGCTGGATGCCGGCTACAACATCATGCAGGCGCAGATCGCTCTGGGGTCCGGGGGGTGGGCCGGCAAGGGCTACATGCAGGGCACGCAGTCGCGGCTGAACTTCCTTCCCGAAAAACACACGGACTTCATCTTCACCACCCTGGCGGAAGAGTTCGGCTTTGTCGGCGCGTTCTCTCTCCTGATGCTCTACGCGCTCACGGTGATGTTTGCCTTGGTCTCTGGCCTGTCAAACAAGGATCGCTTCGCCTCTCTTCTGACGATCGGGATCGGTTCGACCTTCTTCCTGTTCTTCGCCGTCAACATGGCCATGGTCATGGGGCTGATCCCGGTCGTGGGCGTTCCGCTGCCCCTTGTGTCCTACGGCGGAACCGCAATGATGATCCTGCTTCTTGCCTTCGGGCTGGTGCAAAGCGCGCACATTCACAGACCGAGGTAAGGACATGGCCACAAACGTCTTTTTTGCCGCTGGCGCCAAACTTTGGCCTGAGTATCGCGAAGCCATTCAGGCGGCCTGCGCCAAAAAGGGGCTGTCGATCAGCCTTTCCGATGCTGCGCCCGATCCCGCCGCGGTCGATTACATCGTTTATGCCCCGACTGCGGCGCTGTCGGACTTCACCCCCTTCACGCGCTGCAAGGCGGTGCTGAGCCTGTGGGCCGGGGTCGAAAGGATCGCCCCCAACCCCACGCTGACACAGCCGCTATGCCGGATGGTCGACAGCGGGCTGACGGAGGGGATGGTGGAATGGGTCACAGGCCATGTCCTGCGTCATCACCTGGGCATGGATGCGCATATCACGGGGCAGGACGGCATCTGGCGGCATGACAGCAAGCCGCCGCTGGCCCGCGACCGCCGGGTGACGATCCTGGGCTTGGGCGAGCTAGGAACAGCCTGCGCCAAGGCCCTGTCCGCGCTCAATTTTCCCGTCACGGGATGGAGCCGTACGCAGAAGCACATTGACGGCATCGCCTGCCTGTCGGGTGATGAGGGGCTGGAGGAGGCTCTTGCGCGGGCGGATATCCTTGTCACGCTGCTTCCCCGCACGACAGCGACCGAAAACCTGATGAGCGCCGAGCGCTTCGCGTTGATGCCCAGGGGAAGTTTCCTGATCAACCCCGGCCGGGGACAGCTGATCGACGACGACGCGCTGCTGGCCGCGCTTGGTTCGGGGCGGATCGCCCACGCGACGCTGGATGTGTTCCGGGTTGAGCCATTGCCGCCCGACCATCCCTTCTGGGCGCACCCAGGGGTCACGGTCACGCCACATCTGGCCGCGGATACCCGAACCGCAACGGCCGCGGAAGTCATCGTGGAAAACATTCGCAGAGGAGAGACCGGAGAGCCCCTGCTGTATCTGGTGAACAGGGATCTAGGCTACTGACCCGAACTTAGCATATCAGTATCAGTCAGTTGAGATGAAATCCTGAAGCGTGGCCAGCCAGAGTATCAAGCGTCCCTTTGCCTGTACACTCTGAGGTTCGGAATCTCCGGTTCGGCCTGGCATCTTTCTGGCTGTTCGGCTTCCGGCGAGGGCGGCGGGCTCAGTTCCAGTTCCTGCGCCACGGCAAGGAAGGCCTCGGCGGCTGGCCCGTCCGCGGGAAGGAATGCGACGTCCAGATCAACCGTATCGACCCCTGAAAAGGAAAGCGCTTCTGACACAGCCTTGGCCAGCGACGGCTCCACGCCGGGCACCGCGCCGACGAAGCCAAGAAGCGCCCCCTCGCGTCCGTCCGAATAGGCCGCGCGCGCAAGCCCGGCCCGTTTGGCGACCGCACCAAGACCTGACAGCTTCGCCGACAGTTCCGCGACAAGTGCCTGCGGCAGGTCGTCGGGCGCCGCGAAGCCCTCGGGCCGGGCATCAGCGTGGCCGGGATCGTGGCCCAGCGTTTCGCTCAGCCAGTCGATCGCCGCCGCCGGGAGCAGATGACCCGAGGGCGCGACACCAAGGTTGAGCGCAAGCCCAATCCCCTGTCCCGCAAGCTGCGCAGCGATCGCCCTCCCGGGCAGTGCGGCGTAGGGCGCGGGCGCGTCGCAGAATGCCGCAAGCCTCTCTTCCTGGTCGAAAGCGGCAACGAAGGTGCCGTCTTCCAGCGCAAAGACATGGGGCGTGATGGCATCCCCGTCGGGTTCTGCGACAAGCAGCAGGAAAAGCTCGGTGTCCGCAAGGCGGTGATAGAAGCGCAGCCGCACCGCGTCATCATCCGGCGCCTCTTCCATCGCGGCATGGGCCAGATCAAGCGGGGTCGTTTCACTCATCGCGCATCACCTCGGCCACTCTTCGCCGGAGAACGGGCAGCAGGTCCTCTGCAAACCACGGGTTTCGTTTAAGCCACGCGGTATTGCGCCAGGACGGATGGGGCAAGGGAAAAACATCCGGCCCGAGGTCGCGCCAGCGGGCGACAGTCGCGGTGACGCCGCCCCTGCAGGCGGCTGTTCCCAGATGCCAGCGGTGGGCATGGCCGCCCACCAGGATCGAGAGGCGGCGCGCGCCAAGCGACGACATCACCCGTGCGTGCCAGGTTGCGTGGCAGCGTGCGGGCGGCGGCAGGTCGGCACCCCGTGCGTCGTAACCCGGAAAGCAGAACGCCATGGGAACGATCGCCACCCGATCCAGATCGTAGAACTGGTCCTCACTCAACCCCAGCCAATCGCGCAGGCGGTCGCCCGATGGGTCGGTGAAGGGCCGACCCGAGGCGTGGACGCGCGCACCCGGCGCCTGCCCGGCGATCAGCAGCCGGGCTCCGGGGCGGAACCAGACCACTGGTCGTGGCTCATGCGCGGTCGCGGTCGCGGCAAAATCGGCCGCGCACAGGCGGCAGTCACCGATTGCCTGAACAAGGGTGTCGCGGGGCTTGGTCATGTCCCAAAGGTAGTTCAGGCGCTGTATCGCGGCAACGCTTGCGCCCGCAGGTTCGGCGCCGGTTGCCGATATTCATCAATTCCAGTAAGGCAGCCGAAAACCGGGAGGAGCGACCACAAATGTATCGCGTCTGGAGTTTCGTCACCAGCTATTCCCTGCTGCTGATTGCGGGCGCCCTTCTGGCCCTCGTCTGGGCCAATATCGACGCCGAAAGCTATCACCACTTCGTCGACTACCCGCTGGTCGAGAACTTCTGGATCGGGCATCTGCACGCGGAAGGCGGCCACGCGACGCGGACCCTGACGCTTCATTACCTTGTCAACGACGTGCTCATGGCGCTGTTCTTCGCGATCGCTGCGAAGGAAGTCTGGGAAGCCGTGATCCTTGAAAACGGCGCGCTTCGCGGACGCAAGGCGGTCACGCCGCTCATCGCGACCGCGGGGGGGATGCTGGGACCGGTCGCGGTCTACCTGGGCCTGGCCGCCGTGCTTGGCGTCTACGAAGCCGTCAGCCGTGGTTGGGCGATCCCAACGGCGACCGACATCGCGTTTTCCTATTTGGTCGGCCGGATGGTCTTCGGCGCCGGGCATCCCGCGATCCGCTTCCTGCTGCTTCTGGCGATTGCTGACGATGCCGCGGGCCTGATCATTCTGGCGATCTTCTACCCAACGGGCGAACTTGCGCCGGAATGGTTGCTTATGTCGCTTGGCGCGGCGGTAACGGTGTTCGTGCTGTTCAACTGGCTGCCGCGCTGGCTGGACCGGGGCAACCAGCTTCGCCCGAACTCGACCTGGGTCCGCAAGCGGCTGTCCTTCCTGCCCTATCTCATCGGCGGGGCGATCAGCTGGTTCGGCTTCCAGGAGGCGGGCATTCACCCCGCGCTTGGCCTTCTGCCCATCGTGCCGACGGTACCCCACGCGGACCGCGCCTTCGGCATCTTCGCCGCGGCGGAAGAGCATCTGACCGACCTTCTGAACTGGATCGAACACCATCTGAAATATCCGGTCGAGATCATCCTGTTCTTCTTCGGCCTCCTGAACGCCGGCGTGGAGCTTTCGGCGATCTCTGAACCCACCTGGCTGGTGCTTTTTGGCCTGATTGTCGGCAAGCCGCTTGGCATCGCCATCATGGGCTGGATCGCGGCCTTCCCGCTGCGCTTCGGGCTTCCGCTGGGCATGCGGACGATCGACCTTGTGGTGATTGGCTGCGTCGCCGCCATCGGCTTCACCGTCGCGCTTTTCGTGGCCTCGGTCGCCTTTCCAAGCGGACCGGTGCAGGACGCCGCGAAGATGGGGGCGCTCTTCTCATTCGGGGCGGCGTTCATTTCCCTGGCCGTCGGCAAACTGTGCCGGGTCGAAAAGGTCCACGGCTAGGTTTCGCCACGGGTCGGCAACAAATCCTCTCCCCTTTCGGGCGGCGAAACGCCATAATGCCGCCCGGAAGACCGCGTATCGTCCCTGTTAAGAAAAGTGCCGTAAGGACGACGGAGCGAGAGCAGTGAACGGGGCGGGCAAATGCTCGAATTCATCGAAGTAAGCAAGTCCTACTGGACTGGCACAAGGCGCAAGGTGATCCTGGACCAGGCGACCTTTCGGGTCGAGCTTGGCAATTCGCTTGGCATTCTCGCCCCCAACGGCACGGGCAAGACGACGATCATCAACATGATGGCGGGCCTGGTGAAGCCAGACGAGGGCCGGATCCGCCGGGGCTGCCGCGTTTCCTTTCCGCTTGGCGTACCCTCGACGATGAACAAGCAGGAAAGCGCGAAGGCAAACGCCCGCTTTCTGGCTCAGCTCTACGGGCTTGACCCTGACTACGTCGAGGCGTTCTGCCGCTGGGTCTGCGACATTGGCGAATACTTCGACCGCCCGATGACCACCTACTCGCGTGGGATGAGCGCGCGCGTCGGGTTTGCCCTGCTGTTGGCGCTTGAATTCGACATCTATCTGATCGACGAAGGCATGCCCAGCACGACCGATGTCGAATTCAACCGCAAGGCAGGCAACCTGCTGCGCGAAAGACTTGCCAACGCCACGGTCGTCATCGTTTCCCACCAGCCCAAGACACTGGAAAAATTCTGCCGTTCGGCCGCCGTCCTGCGCGATGGGCGGCTGCACATGTTCGACACCCTCGCAGAGGCCACGCGGATGTATGAATATGCAGCCTAAGGCTACCCGTTTCCGAGTCCGCCGCGCCCAGAACGCCGCGCCTCAGACCGCTGCTTCGCCGCTTGAGGAAGAGGATGACGGCTTTGGCGACGTGCCGTTTCCGACAACGCTTTCCCCTCAGGACGAGGCCGAAATCGGGGCGATAAAGGCCGAGGGGCTTTCGGGCCATCAGCTGCGCACCGCCGCCCGGATCGCGCAGCGCCGCGGGTTTCACGCCTCGTCAGAGTTCGACGCCGTCCGCCTGCTGCGCAAGGCCGGGATAGATCCGTTCGCACGAGCGGAACTGGTCGGACTCGCGGGCCAGCCCGGTACCGAGGCGCCAACCGAAGGTCACCTGCCACGCATCGTCCCGCAGCCGGAAGCCCGCGTTCCCGCGCCGCCGATGAGCGAGGGCGAACGCGCGCGCGAAATCCTGAAGATGCAGCGCGAGATCGTCCGCCGCAGGCGCCGGTCGCTCGTCCACCTGATGATCCGGCTGGCGGCATTCATCGTCCTGCCGACGATCATTGCCGGATACTACTTCTTCGCCTTCGCGACACCACTTTACGCAACGCGAAGCGAATTTCTGATCCAGCAAGCCGACGGCAAGGCGGGCAGCCCGTTGGGCGGCCTGCTGTCGGGCACGCAGTTCGCGACGTCTCAGGACTCGATCACCGTTCAAAGCTATCTGCAGTCGCGCGATGCGATGAAGCGGCTGGACGCAGACCTGGGCTTCAAGGCGCACTTCAGCCAGGACTGGATAGACCCGATCCAGCGCCTAGCCACCGACGCGACGAACGAGCAAGCGTACAAGATCTACAAGCGAAACGTTCGCATCGGATTCGATCCGACCGAAGGCATCATCAAGCTTGAGGTGATCGCGGCGGACCCCGAGACGTCGCAGAGATTTTCCGAGGCGCTGATAAGCTACGCCGAAGAACGGGTCGACAACCTTTCGCTCCGCCTGCGCGAGGATCAGATGCAGGGCGCGCGCGAGGTTTATGAGGACGCCGAGACCAAGTTGCTGGAGGCGCAGCGCCGCGTGCAGACGCTGCAAGAGCAGCTTGGCGTCTTCGACCCGCGCTCGGAATCAGGCGCCGTCCTGTCCCAAATCGCGACGCTGGAGCTTCAGGCACAGGAAAAACGGCTGCAACTGGATCAGCTTATGGACAACGCCCGCCCGAACCAGGCGCGTGTCGAGGGCGTGCGGGGCGACATATCCCGGCTTGAAGGGGCGGTCGCGGACCTGCGCGCACAGCTGACCGGCACCAGCGGCAACGGTGGCTCCCTTGCTGCCATCACGGGCGAAATGCGCATCGCCGAGGCGGATCTGGAGACACGTCAGCTGATGCTGTCCCAGTCGCTTCAGCAACTGGAACTGGCGCGGATCGAGGCCAATCGCCAGGTGCGTTATCTCTCGACCGGGGTCAGCCCGATCGCGCCGGACGAGCCGACCTATCCCCGCGCATTCGAAAATACGGCCTTGGCCTTCCTGATCTTTGCTGGCATCTACCTGATGCTGTCGCTGACCGTTTCCATCCTGAGAGAGCAGGTCAGCGCCTGACGAAGGAGCTGCTAATGCACGATGTGACAATCGGCGGACTGACCGTCGGCAACGACAGACCCCTGACGATTATAGCTGGGCCTTGCCAGCTGGAAAGCGCGGACCATGCCCAGATGATCGCTGGCCGGATGGCCGAGGCATGCAAGGCCGCTGGCGCGCAGTACATCTTCAAGGCAAGCTACGACAAGGCCAACCGCACCTCGCTTTCGGGCAAGCGCGGCATCGGCATCGAGGCGGGACTGAAGGTGCTTGAAGGCGTGCGTGCGGCGCTTGGCATGCCCGTCCTGACCGACATTCACGACGCAGAGCAGGCGCGTGTCGCAGCCGAGGTCGTGGACGTGATCCAGATCCCGGCCTTCCTGTGCCGCCAGACCGACCTTCTGATCGCCGCGGGGGAAACGGGCTGCGTCGTCAACATCAAGAAAGGGCAGTTCCTTGCCCCGTGGGACATGGCGAATGTCGCCGCCAAGGTCGAAAGCACCGGCAACCAGCGCATCCTTCTGACCGAGCGTGGAGTTTCCTTCGGCTACAACACGCTGGTCGCGGACATGCGGTCGCTGCCGACGATGGCGCGGACGGGTTATCCCGTGATCATGGATGCGACGCATTCGGTCCAGCAACCCGGTGGCCTTGGGGGCTCCTCCGGCGGGCAGCGTGAATTCGCGCCGGTGATGGCCCGTGCCGCGGTCAGCCTTGGCATCGCCGGCGTCTTCATCGAGACGCATGAGGATCCGGACGCGGCGCCCTCGGATGGGCCGAACATGATCCACCTTGACCAGATGCCGCGTCTTCTTGAGACGCTCATGGCGATCGATGGCATAGCGAAGGCAGACCCGATCCGCGTCTGATGCGATTGGTCGCACTGCCTTGACTGCGGCAAATCCCAGCGGAAGGTCAGGAAAAGCCGTCGACCGGCACTGCCCTGATCGGCGGGCGGCGGCGCCTCAGACCGCCTGACCCGCGGCCCAACCCGACGACCAGGCCCATTGGAAGTTGTAGCCCCCGAGCCAGCCCGTGACGTCGACAACCTCGCCGATGAAATAGAGCCCCGGCACGGTTCGGGCCTGCATGGTGCGCGCATCCAGCGCGGCCGTGTCGACACCGCCAAGCGTGACCTCGGCCGTGCGATAGCCTTCCGATCCGACCGGCTTGACCCGCCATCGATGAACCGCCGCCGACAACTGATCCAGCCGCGCGTTGGACTGATCCGCCAGACGGCCCGAAAGCCCCGCCCGCGCCACCGACCAGGCAGCGACCTTGTCGGGCAGAAATGCCGACAGCGCCGTGTGCAGCGCCTGACGTCCGGACAGGCCGCGCTGCGCCGCCAGGTCGCGCGCGATGTCGGCGCCGGGAAGCAGATCGACCTCGATCTCCTCTCCCTCGCGCCAGTAGGAGGAAATCTGCAGGATCGACGGCCCGGAGAGCCCGCGATGGGTGAAAAGCAACGGATCCGTGAACGCGATCCGGCCATGCGAAATGCTTGCAGGCACCGAAACACCCGCCATCGGACGAATTGCCGCCAAATCTTGTTCCGCGAAGGTCAGCGGAACCAACCCTGGCCTGGTTTCGGTCACACGCAACCCGAAAGACTGCGCGATGCGGTATCCCAGCCCGGTCGCGCCCATCTTCGGGATCGATTTTCCACCTGTGGCCACCACGACCGACCGTGCGGCTATGCCACCCCCCCCTGTCGCGACGTGAAATCCTTCGCCCGATGGCCGCACCTCGTCGACGGAGGTGGACAATAGAAGCGTCGCGCCACCTGCGCGCAGATCCCCGACGAGCATGTCGACGACCTGACGCGCCGAGCCATCGCAGAAAAGCTGCCCCGCCGTCTTTTCATGCCAGGCTATTCCCGACCGGTCGATCCGGCCGACGAAATCGCGCGCCGTGAACCGGCTGAGCGCCGAGACCGCAAAGCGAGGGTTCTCCGAAAGGAATCGATCCGGCGAGGTGGCGAGATTCGTGAAGTTGCAGCGCCCCCCGCCCGAGATCCTGATCTTTTCCCCAGGTCGCGCCGCGTGATCGACGACAACGACGCTCCGGCCACGCCGCGCGGCTTCGCCCGCGGCAATAAGCCCGGCCGCCCCGGCACCAAGAACAAGGACATCGCAGGATTTCATCGGCAGCCCATAGCCCGATTTCTCGAAAGGCTCAACGGCAGGAGAAAGGACATTTTTGACTTGCAGCCCCTGATGCGCTTGGATATGAACCGCCGCACCGGATGGGGCGTCGCCAAGTGGTAAGGCAGCGGTTTTTGGTACCGCCATTCCCAGGTTCGAATCCTGGCGCCCCAGCCATCCAGTCTCGACATGATGGCCGTCGTTGAACGCTTGGGTCTTTGGGTCCCAACGGTGTTCTGCGTCGCCCCAGAGGGTGCCCCACGGGGCCTACCGCATCGGAGTTCATGCGAACCAGTCCCACAGCCTTGTTGTCGGTCAACTCGCCTGAGGCTAACGTCGGCGGAGATTTCCTTCGAGGTTTTCCCCGTGACCATCCCTGACTACGAAACGTTGATGCTGCCTGTACTTAGGCTCTTCGCCAATGGAGCGAAGAACGTCTCGGAGTGCTTGCCAGCAATCAAGAGGCAATTCAGCGTGACAGAGGCAGAGGCAGAGGAGCTTCTGCCAAGCGGACGTGTCACGGTGCTTCAGAGCAGGACGCACTGGGCAAGAACCTATCTGTCGAAGGCTGGGCTTCTAGAATCGCCCAAGCGCAACCTTCACGTCATCACTGCGCTGGGCAGGCAAGTCCTCGCCGAGAACCCTGAAACGATCGACAACCGCTTCCTCGATCGGTTCAGCTCATTCGCGGAGTGGCGAAGCGCCTCAGGCAGCAACCCGAAAGACTTGGGTGAAGACGCCGAACCGCCTCGGATAGACGATGGTCAGACCCCGAAGACGCCATGGATACGGCACATCGGCTTCTTCAGTCGGCTCTTCGCGATGAACTACTCTCTCTCATTCTGGAGCTTTCTCCGCAGCGCTTCGAGCGCGTTATCCTAGACCTCTTGGCAGCGATGGGCTTCGGCGGCGGCAACCTAGCAAACGGCCACATGACCAAGACGACAGGCGATGGGGGCATCGACGGTATCATTCACGAAGATGCGTTGGGCTTGGATGCAGTCTACATTCAGGCCAAACGCTACGCCCCCGACAACAAGATCAGCAGACCTGACATTCAGAGGTTCGTTGGCTCCCTGACGGGCGAAAGCGCGACCAAGGGCGTGTTCGTGACGACCTCCGATTTCTCGAAGGACGCTCAGGACTATGTAAGCCGGGTGCAGCAGCGGATCGTTCTGATCAACGGACAGCGACTTGCGGACCTGATGCTACAACACGGGGTCGGAGTGCGGGTCAGGGCAACCTACTCGATCCAGTCGATAGACGAGGACTACTTCGCCTAGGCATGCCAACTGGCGACACCGAAGAGGCTATCATGCGGATCATCCGGATCCTGTTTCGATCGACGATCGGGCTTGTGCTCGTGGTGAGTGTGGTGCTGAACCTAGCGCTGACCTTCGTAAACTTCGTCCTTCAGCCAATATGGAAGGCCGCTGCAGTCGCCACGGCCGTTGCAACGACGAAGACAGCCGCTGAGGCAAGCGAGAAGGCTGCGGTGGCCAAGACAAAGGTTCGGGAGAAGGCAAAGGGGCGCCTTCGCCGCCTGACCGTTGCCGTTCCGGTTGCAGGCGTCGCCGCTGCTGCTGCTTTCGAATACAACGACTTTTCAGACTGGCAGGAAGAAAATCCGGAGGGCACGGTGGACCAATACATTCAGGAGACCGTCGAGACCACGAAGCTGGTCATCGACGAAGTGCTTGCTGAACTTCCTGCTTGGCTGTCGATCGACAGGGACGAACTGATTGGGCAGATGGAAACCGTGTTTGCCCAGATGCGGTCTCTGGTAGGGGACTAGCGGGGCACATTGCGCTACGTCCTGGCTCGATACCGCGCGAGGCCAGTGGTGCTCTACATACGGCATTGCCAAGTTGTTGTGTCGTGAAGCCCCTGCTACAGGATCTCGGATGAAAACGCCGTCATCCATGCCGCGCCTGAAGGGCTTTCGCTTTCCCCGGGAGATCATTGCCTATGCCGTCTGGGCCTGGCGCCGTTTTGCTCTGAGCACGGCTGACGTCGAGGACCTTTTGGCCGAGCGCGGCGTGATCGTCAGCCGCGAAAGCATCAGGCTTTGGGTCAACCGTTTTGGCGGGTATTTCGCCACCCGCATCCTGCGAGACCGGCCAGCGCCTTCGGACAAATGGCATCTGGACGAGGTGGTCATCCCGATCCGTGGCAAGAAGCACTGGCTGTGGCGGGCCGTGGATGCCAATGGCGACACGCTCGACATCCTCGTGCAAACCCGCAGAAATGCCAAGGCGGCAAAGCGCTTTCTGGCAAGGCTCATCGCGCAGTTCGGCCAGCCCCGCGTGGTGATCACCGACAAACTGCGCAGCTATTTTGCGCCGATCCGGAAGCTCGCTCCCGACGCCGACCATCGGGCACACAAGGGCTTGAACAACCGGATCGAGGGCTCACACAGACCAACGCGAAGGCGAGAGAAAATCATGGGGCGCTTCAAGTCCCGACGGCAGGCGCAGAGATTCCTCGCCGCCCATGACCAGATCAACAACCTCTTCCGTCCCCGCCGCTATCGTCTCGCCGCATCTTCATACCGCCACGCACGGGCTGACGCCTTCAGCCTGTGGAACGGCTATGCGCTCGAGATGACCGCATAAGCGCTCACGCCACGCCCCCTTGCGCCCACGATCACGCAACTTGGCAATGCCGACGCAAGATATCGAACGAATTCGACGCGATTTCAAGTCTGGAGCCTACAGTTGCCTGCGAGAATTTTGTTTCAAGCCAGTCTCGCAAGCGTATTGAAAGCGATGTCGCGCAGCCAAAGGTTAGCCGGATCTGCATTGTATCTTGCATGCCAGTGAATCTTGACCTCGAAGCCTTCGATCGGGACGGGACATTCCGCCACGGTCAATCCTGCCTGTCCCGCGAGGGCGTTCCCGATATGACGCGGCAACGTCGCTACCAGATCGGACGACGTCAGGACCGAGGGCAAGCCCAGGAACCCAGGGAGGCTGAGGGCAATCCTGGGCGCGATTCCGGCGGTTTCAAGCGCGGCACGCAACAGGGACTGTCCGGTTCCGTTCGTCACCTCGACATGTTCGGCAGCGGCAAAGGCGTCTCGGGTCAAGCGGCCCAGCGGATGGGCAGACCGGTAGATCGAGACCCAACCCTGAGCGTAGAGGACGCGCTGGTAGAAACCCGCGTCGAGACCCGGGATCAGACCGATCGCGATATCGGCCTCGCCATTGGCAAGCCGCTCGGCCAGGCCACCATCGATCGCGCTGGCCTCCAGGCTGGCCCTCGGAGCCTCACGCCGGATCGTGGCGAAAAGATGGGGCAGCAGGGTCAGGTGACTGGCATCGCTCATCGCGACGCGAAAACGCCGGGTGGACCGCGCCGCATCGAAGGTCGCGCGGTGCCGGCTCAGCGTCCGGACGTCCTCAAGCGCGCGGCGGATCGGATCGATCAGGTGGTCGGCCAAAGGCGTCGGCGTCATCCCGCCGGGCATCTGCACGAACAACGGGTCTCCGTAATGCGCCCGTAGCTGACCCAGGCCGATGGACACGCTCGGCTGGCTGAGCCCCAGCCGGGCCGCGGCCCTGGTGATCGAACCGGTCTCGTAAACGGCGTGGAAAAGGCGCAGCAGGCGCAGGTCGAGATCGGACATATTGTTCGTTCTTATGGTAACTATATATTGCATTGCATAGAATTATTCTGGCGCTTCGTCCATGTCTCTCCCAAAGGTCACAAGGAGGGCTTCCATGGACATTGCCGTACTCGGAGCAGGGTCGCTCGGCTCTGTCATCGGCGGGCGGCTGGCGAAATCCGGCCATGCCGTCACCCTTATCAACCACAATGCCGCCTATGTCGAAGCGGTGAACCGCGAAGGGCTTGTCCTGAACGAGGCCGGGCACCGCGGCGTTGTCCAGATCACGGCCCGGAAAACGTCTGAGGGGTTGGCACCCGTCGACCTGGTGATCGTGCTGGTGAAGAGCTTCCATACCGAGGAGGCGATCTGCGCCGCTTCCGGTCTGATCGGACCCGGGACCACGGTCATGTCGCTGCAGAACGGGCTCGGACAGGAAGAGATACTTGCCCGAGTTGTCGGGGCCGAAAGGGTCATCGCCGCCAAGACCTATGTTGGCGGCGTCATGACGGCGCCGGGCGTGGTCTCGGCCGGGACGGTCGGCAAAGAGACGATCATCGGCGAATTGTCGGGCGAGGTTACGTTCCGGGTGCAGGCCATCGCGACCGCGTTCGAGGAGGCCGACCTGCGCTGCATCGCCTCGCACAACATCCGGGGCGCGATGTGGGACAAGCTGCTGGTGAATGTCGCCACAGGGGCGCTGGCGGGGATCACGCGGCTGAACTACGGCAACCTCTACGACATCCCCGAGATTGCCGATACCGCGGTCAAGGCGGTCGCCGAGGCCATGCACGTCGCGGCCGCTCTCGGCATCAGTCTGGCAACCACGAATCCACAGGCTGCCTGGGACAAGGCGGCCGCCGGCCTCGGCTTCGACTTCAAGACCTCGATGCTGCAGAGCCTGGAAAAAGGGTCGCGAACCGAAATCGACTTCATCAACGGCGCGGTTACGCGCGCGGGCGCGAGAATGGCGGTACCGACACCGGTCAACGACACGCTCGTCGCCTGTATCAAGGGGATCGAACGGGCGCTCGACCCGAAGACGGAAGGACAGGCAGCATGACCCGCGGCTATCTCGAACATGTGGCGATCCGGGTCCGGTCGCTGGCACCGCACCTGGCATTCTTCCGCGATGTCTGCGGCATGGAGATCCGGGACGAGAAGATCATCGGCGGGCTCAGGCAGGTCTGGGTGACCGGAGGTATCCAATTCATCGAGGATCCGGCCTTCGAGGGCCCCGAGGGGCGCTTTGCCCATCTCGGCATCTTTGTCGATGACCTGGACTCGGCACTGGACCCGCCCGGGCGCATGACGTGACGGTGCTGCCCAAGGGGCGCAACTGGCTGCTTCTGCCCGACGGGCTGGAAGTGGAACTGGACCAGGCGCGCGGCGACTCGGTCGCCCGGGCGTTGTCGATCGATGCAAGGAACGGATGAATGGCCGACTGGACCTACTTTGACGACCTCAAGGGCGGCGAGAGGGGCATGACGCCCAAGGTGACCGTCACCAAGGAGATGATCCGCGCCTACGCCGATCTGACCGGCGACCATACGCCGATACACATCGACGAGGAGTTTGCCAGGAAAAGCCACTTCGGCGGTATCGTCGCGCATGGCCTGTTCGGCCTCGCGCTTGCCGACGGGCTGAAGACGCAGTCCGACCTGCAGTTTCCGCCCGGAGCCTCGCTGGGCTGGGAGTGGGATTTCGCCCGGCCGATCTATGCCGGGGACGAGCTGCAATGCACCTTCACCGTGGGCTTCATGCGCCCGACGTCCAAGCCGGGCTGGGGCATTGTCCATCTGGAAAGCGAACTGATCAACCAGAAGGGCGAAGTGGTCCAGAGGGGCCGCCACAAGCTGATGATCCTGCGCAACCCTCAAGCCGAGGATGCCGTGAAATGACTCAAGACCTTCCGCTCGATGGCATTCGGGTCATCGATTTCACCCACTTCCTCGCTGGTCCGCATCTCAGCCGCTCGCTCGCGGCCATGGGCGCCGACGTGATCAAGGTCGAGCGCCCCAAGGGCGGCGACGCAGGCCGTTACCACCCGTATTTCAAGGACGGCCAGTCGGGGTATTACCTGCAACAGAACATGGGCAAGCGCGGCATATGTCTGAACCTGAAGGACCCGCGCGGCATGGACCTTATGAAGCGGCTGGCGAAATCGGCGGATGTGTTCGTCGAGAACTTCCGCCCCGGTGCGCTGGCCAAGCTCGGCCTTGGCTACGAGGCACTGTCGCGGGAAAACCCGGGCCTCGTGTACTGTTCGATCTCGGCCTTTGGCCACACCGGTCCGAAAAGCGACAAGCCGGGGTTCGGACTGATCGCCGAGGCGATCTCTGGCGCGATGGCGCAGTTGGGCGAGCCTGACCAGGCGCCGCCCCTGATGCGGATGCCGATCGCCGACATGTATACCGGGATGCACGGCGTCGCCGCGGTCAACGCCGCGCTCTTGGGCCGCGTCAAGTCCGGCCGGGGCCAGCACATCGACCTTGCGCTCTATGACTGCATGGTGTCGATGCACGACTACGCCGTGCAGCAGTACTTCCTGTCGGGTGGCACAGTCGTGCCGAAAAAACACGGCTCCCGCCAACCCGAGAGCACCGTCTACGGGGCGTTCCGCGCCAAGGATGGCGATCTGGTGATCGCCGCGCAGGTGGACGACGCCTGGGCGCGGCTGGCGGGCCTGATCGGCGGCGCGGCGCTGAACGATCGCTTCCTCACGCCTGCGGGTCGCAACGACAACCACGCCGAAGTTTATGCGCTGGTCGAGGACTGGACCGGTCAGCAAGACAGCCTTGCCCACTGCATCGCCCAACTGGACGCGGCCGAGGTTCCCGCCGCGCCGGTGCAGACCGTCGACCAGATCGTGCGCGACCCGCAGATCCTGGCCCGTGGCATGCTGATCGAGCAGGATCATCCCGTGCTGGGCAAGGTGACACTGCCCAACTTGCCGTTCCGGTTCTCGGGCTGCGACACGACCCCCCGATGCGTGGCGCCGCTGCTCGGCCAGCACAATGCCGAGATCGCCGCCGAGCTTGGCTACGATGCGGCCGAGATCGCGGCATTCAAGGACGACGGTGTGTTCTATGCGGAGGAAGCCGCAGGATGACCGACCGTTACGCCGTATTCGGCAATGCGGCCACGACCGACCGCGACTTCATCTATGCTCAGCGGGTCCGATTGGCTGGTTCTGATGGTTTGCTGGCCTTCTCTCACAAGCCCCTCGGCCGACACGGGCGCCAGCGCATTTCTGGAAGAGGCCGACCGACTGTCATTCCCTGATGGGCCAACCTTCGCTCCCGGTTGGGCCTCATGAATTTCCCTGTTAGGGCGCGTAGGCAATTTTCGAATAAGACACTGTTATTTTTGGGAAAAGAGTGCAGATTTCGAGAGAATTCGACCGGATTCCGCGAGGTCCCCTGTTATTTTCCCTGTTAGCAGGGAACTTCCGAGCCGAGACCGGTTAGCTCGGGACTGCCTGCACAGCCATCCAGCCTAGACATGATGACCGTCGTTGAACGCTTGGGTCTTTGGGTCCCAACGGTGTTCTGCGTCGCCCCAGAGGGTGCCCCACGGGGGGCGTCGGCCCCGCCCTCCTCCTGAACGAACTTCCAGTTTGACATGAGGCTGCAGGCAGGCGCGCCAAGGCGAACGTCGAAAAAATTTTTCGTGCCCGAACAAGGACTAAGCGACGGCGCGCTACGCCAATGAGAACAAACACTCGCAATCGTCAGTACGATGACCTATCTAGGGCGGGCATCTCTATTTTTCGAACCTGTTCCTTCTGGCTCAGCTTTGGACTTTCAGCTTTGCCAAGTCGCCACATCCCGTGGGCGACACTCATGTAAGGAATAACACGATGGCCACTGGCACCGTGAAATGGTTCAACTCCACCAAAGGCTTCGGCTTCATCGCCCCTGAGGGCAGCAGCAAGGATGTGTTTGTTCACATCACCGCACTCGAACGCGCGGGCATCCAGCACCTGAAAGATGGTCAGGCTGTCAGCTTCGACGTCGAATCCGACCGCAATGGCCGCGAGTCGGCAACGAACCTCAAGCTCGCCTGAGGGCATCCTTCAGGTAGCACTCGGGAAGGTGGCAATCGAGCCGCCTTCCCTACGACTTTCCCGGCGCCGTCCCGCACGTGCGCTGGATGAATTATATGTAAGAAAATGAACATGATAGAAATCAACTGGGGATCGCCACTATGCTTTGTGGTGTCGCCCGAGGGTGATGTGCAAAAGTTTAGCACAATCGAACAGGTTCGCTACTGGTTGCGTAAGCGCTGGCCAGTTTCGGACGACACGCGCGCAACAGCCTTGACCAAGATCGAGGCCGCAATGGACTGCATCGGCTCTGTCGGCGCCGCCAGACGCGCTTTCATTGCCGCTGCCCGATCGGCGGGCTTCGTTCCTGAAAGCTTGGTCACACAGTCACACCGTCGACCAATCACGTGATCCGCTTGGCGCCTTGTCAGGGCTCACGGGCCAATCCGGGAATGTCAGCACTGCCCTACAAGGAAGCCAAACGATGAAACGACCGCTCCCTAGCAGCAAGACCGGCGAAGACGACAGCGGCGAGCCGCCAAAGCCGGACACCAAGACACAACCGCCAGCCCGGGAACCGCGTCAGTCAATCTTTGATACTTCCTACGCCCCTGAGGGCAAGGAGTTGCGAAAAGCCTGGTCCCGCTCGCAACGCAGGAAATAGCGCAACAGATCTTAGCAAACGCGAATGGGAGTGGGCGAACGAGACCACCCCACCGGTATCGCGCTTTCCAAGTACGGCGGGCCAGTGGCACGGGGCTGGCCTACAGAAGAGCTGGCCTACAGAAGATCGTAGTCCACCCCGTTCACCACGAAGTCCCGCTCGTCCTGCAGGATGTCGCCCCGGCTGCCCAGTTCCAGGTGATCGGGGTTGATGCAGAGGCGGTGGTTGCAGCGGTGCCTGACCACGTCGTCATAACTCGCCATCACCCCCTAAAGCACGCAATGGATGAAGCGTTAGGCGGGTAGTTGGCGTCCCCGACACCTGACCTTCCTGGCAGAGGCGGTCGGCGTCTCAAGGCAGCCATTCTCGGTTCTTCGTCCCTGCCCAGCAGGGAAAAAGGCCCGCGAACGGGCCTCCTCCAGATGATTGTCCAGTATGTCCTGCAGCCAGAGCTGCGACAGGTCTCCGCCACCGATCCTCAGGTTCACCTCCTCGCAGATCACCAGCTTGCAGCACGGGACGGTCATGCTGAAGCGCCCCGTCAGCTTGTCGACGTAGTTCTGGGTGATGGCATTCGCCGCGCCGAAGAGCCGGATCAGCAGGCGTCCCAGCGCGCTTTTGCCGGTGCCCATCGCTGCCGAGTAGAAGAACGGTTTCAGGGTGCCCCACTCGGGATGCTCAGTGGCCTCGCATCTGCGTGATGACCATCTTGAAGTCGATTGTCGCGATGATGCCGAACCTAAGGAACTACGGCCAGCGCCGAACGTTGATAACAATGCGCAACGCCACACCAAGCAAGCAGGACGACACATTCGGTGACGGATATGACGACATCATCTCACTCCTGCCAAAGCTCCGCGCATTTGCCTGGTCGCTGACCCGCAATGGCCATGACGCCGACGACCTGGTTCAGGACACGCTTCTGAAGGCCATAGCAAACCACGGGAAATTCCAGAAAGGGACCAACCTGCGAGCCTGGCTGTTCACCATCATGCGCAACACCTTCTACAACCGGGTCCACGCGGCAAAGCGCGAACGCACGTCCGCCAACGGTTGCGTTGCGGAAACGGTTTCGACACCGGATACGCAGGAATGGTCGGTTTTCGGGCGCGAGCTTCTGGCCATGATTGGCCAGCTTCCCAGAAAATACCGCGAAGTTCTGATCCTGGTCGTCATGTTCGGTGAAAGCTACGAGGATGCAGCTACTATCTGCAACTGCGCGATCGGTACGATCAAGAGCCGGGTCAGCCGGGCACGCGCGCTCGTAATGAACAAGCTCGGCAGAGATCCCGTTTAGGGGCCCCCAGGCAACCGTCACGGAACGAATCTTCCGTTCCGCGATGCCCATGCAAGCGCGGGCGCGCCTGCCTTCGAGCCGGTTACAGTCCCATGTGGAATCTGGAATCGCATCCGCGAGGACATCTGCGAGCACATGATGGACGACGACGATCTTGATCCCAGCGATATCGGCCTGAAAGTGTCGAAGGGTGAGGCGACGCTGAACCGCACCGCCGAGCCGCGTCACGCCAAACGGCGGGCCGAGGATTGCGCCGCCTCCGTCTCCGGCATCAAGCATGTCCAGAACAACCTTCGGCTCAAGGAATCGCAAGCTGAAGGCAAAACTGGCTGATGCGGCCCATGGCCCCCGGCGGCCTGGGCATATCTCAGGATTCACCTCATCAATAGCCGCCTATCACCGGCAGGATCTCTCCGCTGATGTAGCTTGAGCATTGGGCTGACGCGAGAAACACATAGGCCGGCGCAAGCTCCTCCGGCTGAGCCGGACGCCCCATCCTGGACTTCGCGCCGAAGCGCGCGACTTCTTCCGCCGGCCGGTCCGAAGGGTTGAGCGGGGTCCAGACCGGGCCGGGCGCGACCGCGTTCACGCGGATGCCGCGGTCAAGCAGGTTCCCGGACAGAGCGCGGGTGAAGGCGTGGATGCCGCCCTTGGTCATCGAGTAGTCGACCAGTTCGCTCGACCCGCGCAGGCCGGTGACCGACCCGGTGTTCACGATGGCCCCGCCGTGCGGCATGAAGGGCAAGACCGCCTGGGCCATGTAAAAGTAGCCAAACAGATTTGTACGCAGCGTCAGTTCAAACTGCGCGGGTGAAAGATCGGCGAAATCGGTCCGATGCACCTGGAAGGCCGCGTTGTTCACGAGGATGTCGATCCGCCCGAACATCTGCGCGACCATCTCGGCGTGTTGCTGGCAGGTGTCGCGGTCGGACACGTCCCCCTGCAGGACCAGGCAACGCCGCCCCTCTTGCTCGATCGCCTGTTGCGTGACGCGGGCATCGATCTCTTCTTCACTCAGATGCGAAAAGGCAACATCCGCCCCTTCGCGCGCGAAAAGCACGGCCACGGCCCGACCAATTCCCGAATCCCCCCCGGTCACCAGCGCGATCTTGTCGGCCAGCTTGCCAGAGCCACGGTAATAGGGCGCCTCCCACATCGGCGCCGGGTCAAGCCCGGCTTCGAACCCCGGCTTTTCCTGACGCTGGGCGGGAAAGGGCGGCTCGGGGTACAGGCGCGCGCCGGCCTGCATCGGTCCTGCCGGGCCGCCACCGTCGCCGTCCGCTTCCACGCTGCGCTGAACCTGGCGTTGCTGTTCTTCGGTCGATCGGGGCATCCGAGTTTCTCCTTCCTGCTGGGTCACTCGCCCAACCTCGGGATCACCCGATTGTTCCTGCCGCAACGGGCCTTCGGCACTTTCGCGTGCGGTTCACCCAGACTGGTTCGGCCAGTCATCGGGCAGAACAAAGCTGAGACACACGGCCAGGGCAGACGGTCAAATCTCACGGGCCACTTAGCCGCGAACCTTTCTGAGTTCGTCCGCCGCCAGATCCCGCAGCCGCAGGTAGGCAACGGTTCGGAAGCGGCGCTCGGTCCCGCCGAACATGTCGGCCCCCGACTTCCAAAGTCCGTAAAGCGCCTGCTGCTTCAAGCTGAATAGAGCGAGTTGGATGCTTCGATGCATGATCTTCCCTTTTGTTTTCGTGATCAGCCGCCGTCGGACCGAAGGCGGCGTTGTCGCGGGTTTTCGGCACCGCGGCGCCACATCCGCGGACGTTTCCGAACAGCCGCCCGCCTGCGATGGAGATGCGCGCCCTTGGCAGCTTTCCTTTCAACTCATCACCGGTCGGCTTGTTCCCGGGTCGCAGCTGCCGAAGGGCCGGAACTGTAGAATGCCGCAAGGTCGTCGATTGCCTGGTCGTCAAGCCCGCGCGCGGCCGCAGCCATCCTTGCGGCGCCCGGCGTTGCTGGCACCGGCCCGTCGCGCCAGATCCGCAGCCAGATCCTTATCCATCGCGCGTCCTGCCCGGCGATGCGCGGAACCTCGGCTGTTCTTGGCGGCTGACCGGCCCCGCCGTGACAGGCGACGCAAGAGGGGATCTCGTCATGTTCATCCCCATTCAACGCCAGGATACGGCCGCGCGCCGCATCCCCCTGTCCGTTCGCCCTGCCCTGCCAGATATCTGGTTTCATCGACGCGTAATTGCGCGCGATCTCGCGGCGCAAATCTTCCCCCAGTCGCACCGCGACAGGCTCCATGAAGCCGCTCTGCCGCAGATCGCGGGCATAGGCATCGAGCGCGCCAAGCAGATAGGCTTCGCTTTGCCCGGCCAACTTCGGGGCGGTGCCCTCACGGCCAAGGCCATCCCGTCCATGACAGCGCGCGCAATCCTCGATATGTGGACCCGCATCGGGAGCCATGTCCGCGAAGTCGGCGGCGGCGCTGTCCGACCGTGCTTTTTCCGTCCCGTGGGCAAGTCTGCGATAGTCGTCAGGCCCCAGTGTGGAGTACCGGGACAGGAACGCCGCAAGCGCCCATGGCTCATCGTCGCGGCCCCGCCCCGACCACGCAGGCATTCCCGTGTATTTCAATCCGTGGCGGGCCAGCCAGTAGAATTCGGCGGGTGTGTTCCGGACCATGCCCAGCTGGGTTGGTTCAGGCAGCATCGACGTCACGACGGCGCTGCGGACCTTGCCGGGCGCGCCATGGCAGGGCGCGCAGCCGGTCGCATAGTGGGCGGCACCCAGACGCACCAGCGCAGGGTCGTCCGGATCAAACCATGCGGGTGGATCAAGCGCCGCAGCGCGAATTTCGACTGCGTTTTTCATGTAGCTGTGCAGGAACGCGCGAACCGGCGCCAAGTGCCCGACCGAGGCGGCGACGTTGTACGGGGCAAGCCTCCAGGCGGCCAGCGCCAGAAGGGCAAGCACGGCAAGTGCGATGACAGCGCGACGCCAGGTCAGCTTCCAGGTCAGCTTCATGGCGATGCCTCCGGCTCTGACAGGCCGGGCGCAAGGCGTCGCAGCGCGGCGACTAGGTAGATCGCGCCACCGCCGACCGCCATCAGCGCGCCGGCGATCTGCTGTTCTTCAAGCGCCCCCAGCCCGAACCAGCCCGCGCATGTCACACCGTAGATCGGACGCGGGGCAAGACCGATCAGAGCGCCCAGCAAGGTCATGTGCATCACGGTCCCGAACAGCACCAGCGCGCCGCCAAACGCCCCAGCCGACCGCGCGGCGGCCCAAAGCAGCAGCCCCGCGCCCAGAAAGCTTGCCTGCTCAACGGCAAGGCCGGGCCCGCTGATGCGCGCCCAAAGATGCGCGGAAGGCGCATGCCACCCCCATACGACCGCCATTTCGACCAGCAGCACCGTCGTGACCAGCCAGAACGGCGTCGGCCGGAGCGGAAGCCGCGGCGCCAGCAACGCCGGCACGATCGCCACGACCGACAGATGCATGGCCATGTGCACGATGATGGAACCCGCCACGTAGGCAGGCGCAGGCGAAAGCCAAAGCATCCCCAGTAGGGCAAGTCCCGCCATGCGCCCAACGCTCAACATCGGCCGAACATCACGCTTGGAATGGCGGTCATCATCACCGCCGCCGCGTTGAGCACGCAGAGCAGAAGCGCGACATGGCCAAGGAACTGCCGGCGATCGGCTTGCGTATCCCCCGCGCTTTCGCGCCCCGGACGCGTGAATCCGCCGTATCGCACCGCCGCCACCCGGCCGATCAAGCTGATTGCAACCAGGGCGAGGATCGTCAGGACGATGATGGACCAGGCCGCCGGCGTCAGGCTGCCCGCCTCGCGTGCGCACCAGACCGCAGCAATCCAGTAGGCTGCCAGGAAATGCAGGGCCCAGATCAGGGGCGGCACGATCACGATCCAGACTGAGCCGTCGTCGATTATGCGCGGATATCTCATGGCACCCCCCCGGAGACGAGCGGGAACAATCCGATAAGCGCAAAGGTCGCCGCGGCCTGCACAATCAGGAAGTTCCAGTAAAGAACGGTGTTTCGAAGCTCAGCATCGTGATCGGCGTCCATGTGGCGGGCCAAAAGCCGGGCCCAACTGTAAAGCTGCATCACGATCCCACCGGCCACATGCGCGCCGATCCAGAGGGTGAGAACCCAGACGGTGGCGTCATAGGCATGCCGCGTCGGGTCCAGGCCGGCCGACCACGCCGCACCCGCAAGGACCGCGACGCCGGCTCCAGCCGGCAGCGGCGCAAGCGCGCAACAGCACAATGCCACGACCCGCCTTGACATGGCTGCACTTGCGGCGACCAACATGCCCCAGGAACCTGCAAGCAAGGCGGTGCCCAGCCACAACGTCACGGCGGCGGGCGGAGCCGTTCCCGGCGGCGGGAAGCTTCCGTGCAAGGTCCAGAAGAACACATAGGCGAACACAAGACCGGCAAAGGCCGTCGAGTCTCCGATCATGGTGATGAACATCGCCCACCACCCGACCGAGCCGTTTCCGCTTGCATAAAGCGGCAGCACAAGCCCGCGCCCGCAGTCGCGGGTTGGCGCGCTTGGCAAGCCCCCCGCTCCGGTCCATAGCCACCGAAGCGTCGCGACCAGGAAGACCGCGCCCGCAAGAACCGCCGCAAGCCACAAGTGAAAGGTGGCAAGGATGAAGACCGCGCCAAGGGAAGCCGCCGCAAGGATCGTCACGAATCCCGGACCCGGAACGCGTTGGACGAACATCGGCCGTGCGTCCAGGATGTCGGTCACGATCATCTCGCGATCGGCGTCCGGGGAATCCGAAAGGAACCACTCGCCGCGCAGGACTTCGTTTGCCAGTCCCGGCTGCTGCCAGAGCGGATAGCGCGAACTGATCACCGGCACGGACCTGATGCCCCAGGGCCTTCTGGGGACCTCTCGCGCCCACTCCAGCGTTGGCGCGCCCCAGGGATCGGCGGGCGCCGGGGATTGCCGCCCCTTCGGGCGCAGCACGTCGAAGGCCAGAACCGCGATCCCGGCCGCCAGGATGTAGGACCCTATGGTCGAGGTCAGGTTCAGCCCGTGCCACCCCATTTCCTCGGCGTAGGTCCACACGCGCCGCGGCATGCCCAGAATGCCCGTCCAGTGCATCGGCAGGAACGTGATGTTGAAGCCCGCGAAGATCAGCCAGAACGACCAGCGCCCGAGACGTTCTGACAGCACCCTGTCCGTGACGAAGGGATACCAGTAGCAAACCGCCGCGAAGACCGGAAACAGCATGCCGCCGATTAGCGTGTAGTGCAGGTGGGCAACGACGAAGTAGCTGTCATGCGCCTGATAGTCGAAGGGTACGACGGCCACCATAACGCCCGTCAGCCCGCCGAAGACAAAAACCGCGAGCGCGCCCCCCGCGAACAGAAGCGGCACGGAAAGCTTCGCCCGCCCCACCAGCAGCGTCGCGAGAAGGCAGAAGATCTGGATGCCGGTCGGGATCGCCACGGCCTCTGACGCGGCGGAAAAGAAGCCCAGCGAAATGTCGGGCAGACCGGTGGTGAACATGTGGTGCACCCAAAGCCCGAAACTCAGGAACGCCACACCGATGGCGGAAAGGACGACCCAGGAATGCCCGACGACGGGCGCGCGCGAAAGAGCTGGCAACATGGTCGCGATCAGCGCGATCGAAGGCAGGAAGATGATGTAGACCTCCGGGTGCCCGAAGATCCAGAACAGGTGCTGCCACAGCAGGGGGTCACCTCCCCTGTCGGCATCGAAAAAGGCCCAGCCGAAGGCGCGCTCCATCTCAAGCAGCAGATCGCCCGCGATCAGCGGGGGGAAGGCGAACAGGATCATCCCCGCGACCACAAGCACGTACCAGCAGTAAAGCGGCATCAGGTTGATCCGCATCCCCGGCGGGCGGCATTTCAGGACTCCGACGATCAGTTCGATTGCCGCGGCGATCGAGGCGACCTCGATGAAGCTTAGCCCCAGAAGCCAGATGTCGGTGCCGATGCCGGTCTGCCCTGGATCGGACGACAGCGGCGGATACATGAACCAGCCGCCGTCGGGCGCGGCATCGAACAGGATCGAGCCGCAAACGAACACCCCGCCGATCGCGAAACACCAGAAACCGAAAGCGGAAAGCCGCGGAAACGGCAGGTCGCGTGCGCCCAGCATCTCGGGCAGGATCAGGATCGCAACCGCCTCGAAGATCGGGATCGCGAACAGGAACATCATCGCCGTGCCGTGCAACGTGAAGACCTGATTGTAGAACCGCATGGACAGGAAGTCGTTGTCGGGCACCGCCAGCTGCGTGCGGATCAAAAGCGCCAGTACCCCTGCGAATCCGAAGAAGGCGAAGGCGGTCAACAGGTACCACTTGCCGATCAGCGAGTTGTTGACCGCCGAGATGCGCCGCCAGCCGGCGGGCGGCTGCCACGCCGCCATGAGCTGTTCCCTTTCTGCCCTGTCGCGTTCGGGATCCCGCGGAGGCGGAGGACCTATGTCGGAAAGGTCCGTCATTCGAGCGCCATCAGAAACTGCGTGATCTGGTCGAGATCGTCGGGCGGCATCGCGGGATACGACGGCATCCTGACGCCCGGCTTCACGTCTGTGGTGTGGGTGATCCAGCGGCGGAGATTGGCGTCGCTCAGGGCAAGCAGGCCCGCGCCGATCCTGCCCCGCGCCGCCAGATGGGTAAGATCGGGGCCGACCCGGCCATTCGCCTGCGTGCCGCGCACGGTATGGCACGCGGCGCATCCTTCATCCAGAAACAGCGAAAGCCCCCGTTCCATCCTGAGCGCGCTTGGGGCGGCGGGTTCGGACTCTGCGACCAGCCAGTCACGAAACGCGTCGGGCTCCATCACCACGACCTCGAACCGCATCTGCGCGTGCGCGGCCCCGCAGAATTCGGCACAAAGTCCGCCCCATCTGCCCGTCCTGACGGGGGTCAGGGTCATCCGGTTCGTGCGTCCCGGGATCATGTCCAGCTTTCCGCCAAGCGCCGGCGCCCAGAAGGAATGGATCACGTCGTCCGAGGTCAGCATCAGAAGCGTGGTCTTGCCCAACGGCAACCGGATCTCATTGGCGGAAAAGACCTTGCCGTCCGGCGTCTCGTAGATGACGCGCCACCACCATTGCTCGGCGTCGACATGGACCGTAAGCGCCGAGGGCCTTGATGCCATGGCGCGAAGCGTCAGTAGGCCGGTGATCAGCAAGGCCGCGACGACCACTGCGGGCAGCACGCCGCCGCCCCAAAGGATGATCGCACGGCCGATGCGTTCGTCGCTCCCCTTGGGTCGCCGCCGGAAGGCGATGACAGCGAAGACCATCACTGCTGTCCATATCGCCACCGCGCCTATCAGAAACGGCCAGAAAAGGTCCTCTATCAGGCGGGCCTCGGCACCCGCCCCGGCAAGCCATGAATGTCGGCCGTCGCACCCGGCAAGACCGCCGACCAAAGCAAGCCAGATGTGTTTCGGCATACGCATGAAGGACCCAGTGCCGGAAAACTCGTCGATCAACGCCCGGTCTGGCCGAATGTTCCGGCCAAGGTCCTAGCCTTGGCTTTCGGGATCACGCTGGCCGTTGGCATAAGGGATCCAGATCTGACGCGTTACCACGATCATCAGGACCGTCAGGGGCGCGGCCAGGACGAACCCGGCCGGGCCGAACATCAGGCCGAAGCCGACCACCGAAAAGACGGTGACCGCGGGCGGAAGATCAACCGTCTCCCTCTGGATCAGGGGGATGAGCAGCGTGCCCTCGATCTGCTGGATCGCGACATAGAGCAAGGCGACCCACAGCGCCGTCGTGGGGCCGTCGACGAGCCCCACGGCAATCGCGGGTATGGCGCTTGCGACCGGCCCGACATACGGAATGAACTCAAGCAGGCCCGCGATGACGCCTAGCGCGATCGCGGTCGACACCCCCAGGAACCAAAGCCCGACGGTCGTCATCAGGCCGACTGCCAGCATGGCCACCAGTTGCCCCAACAGGAAGGCGCGCAGGGCGTTGCCAGCGACGCGCAGGGTCTGGCCGCCCTTGTCGCGGAACCTCTGGGGCATCAGGCATACCGCGCCGTTTCGATAAAGCGATGGGTTCAGCGCGATGAACACCCCACCCGCAAGCGCAAGACCCACCCCCGTGCCGGCGGAGATGACGAACGATGTCATCCCGGAAATACCGTTCAGGATCGAGATCGTGCCGTCCGAGCTTTGCAGCCTTTCGGTGATCCAGGCTTCGATACTGCCGATGTCGATCCAGTCCTCAAGCTGATTGACCGCGGTCGGGATCTTCGAGGACAGCTCTGACAGTTCGGCCAGGGTCTGCGCGCCAAGCACGCCGATGGTTCCCAGGAACAGGCCAAGAAGCACGACGACGCTTGCGAGGACAGCGACCGTCTGCCCCACCGGCACCACACGTTGAAGCGTTCGCGCGGCCGCATCCAGAAGAAGCGCGACAAGGATCGCCGCGAAGATCACGAGAACAAGGCTACGCAATGCCCACAGCGCCAAGGCAGCCACGACAATGGCCATAATACCGGCCGATATCGCAATCGGGCCTGCACTGCGCCTCGGGCCTTGCCACTCGCTCATGTCCTGTGTCCTTCCGCTTGGCGCAGCCGCGCCTGGTCATGTTCGCGGGCTGAGCGTTTTCGCGAACTCAACAGCGGATGGCGTTTTCGGTTCCCTCTTTCGGATCGCCGTTCGGCCAGCGGCACGGAACCAAACCCGTAACTGCGCGTTTAGCGACGTCACGACCCAAAATGTCACGACGAATGGAGCTTGAAATGAAAAAGGTAATGCTGCTCATACCCCTTCTTGCATTCACCGCGGCGTGCGAGAACCAGAACGACTCCACGCTTGCCGGCGCAGCGGCCGGCGCAGCATTGGGCGCAGCCGTGTCCGATGACGACCGCGTCGAAGGCGCGCTTATCGGCGGTGCCGCGGGCGCCGTGGTCGGCACGCTGATCGGCCAGGCAAGCACGCCGGGTGACTGTATCTACCGCGATGCCTACGGCAACCGCTATATCGCCGATTGCCCGTGACGGCCGCAATCCTGGCGTACGACGATTGAACATGCGCACCGCTTCTGGCGGTGCGTTTTTTTCATCGCCCTACACGCCGCGCAAAAAAAGAGCGCGGCAAAGCCGCGCCCCCTGCATTTCGGATTGACCCTGGCGGTGTGCCAGTCGATCAGTTGCCGCCGTCACCCACGCTGCCTTGAACGCCGAACACCGTATCCAGAACGTTGGATTCCAGTGCGATCAGGTATTCGCCGCTATCAACCAGCAAGTTTTCATCCGAGTCGATCAGCGCCATGTGAGACTCCTCGAACCTCGGATATTCAGCCGTCAGCTCAGCCATGCTCAGGCCACCGTTGTTGTCGATGTCCAACATCTCGAAATCTGCCGCCTGAGCAAAGGCAACGGCTGGCGAAACCGCAAGTACGGCGATTGTAAGAATTTGCAAACGCATCTTGTTTCCTTTCGTTACCGTGTCTTTGAAGCGGAAGGCAGGCAGCACCTGTTCCGCTTCAGATAACCCAACCCCCGGATGCGCAATTCGTTGCGCGGGGTCACGGCATCGTGACACGCAGACCGGCACCTCCCGATCTCCCCGGGTCCTGTCCGCTGCGCGCAAATTCGCGCACGATCTCGCACCGGCTTGGCGCGCACAGCCTTGGAACAGGCGGGAACAAACGCGGCAGCGACTGGTTGGACCCAATAAGGCTTGGTAACCGAAAGGAAAGCGAGGATCCGTCATGAGCGCTCCGAAGGACAACTTTGACAAGGAAGCACGCAAAAGCGTATGGCCGCTTCTGGGCATCGCGCTCGTGGTTCTGTTCGCCGTTGGCCTTATCGTCTTCTGGCTGTTCGAAGAGGCGGTAGAGGCCCCTGCCCCCGGTGAATCCGGCGAAGTGGAACAGGATGTGGCCCCGCCGGGTCAACCGGGCGTCGGCTCGGTTCCGGCCCCCGAAGGCGTGGTGCCGCAGGAAGTTGAGCCCGAGGTGCTGAATCCTTCGAACGAGGAATACTGAGGCGGGATCATGCGGAACAGCCCGCCCGACTGGCTGCCGTCAATCCCCTCTGAAGGCTTCAATCAGGTCATCGTCTTCGCCTTGCAGTTCGGTCCTGATCTGGACCCAGGCAAGGATGGTGAAGAACACCGAACCGCCCAGAAGGTTGCCAACCGTCGCGGGCAAGAGAAAGCCGACGACGCCGGAAAAGAAGCCCAGATCACCCGAAAGGATCAGCAGCGACACTTCGGTGGCGCCGGCCACGACATGGGCAAAGCCGGCAAGTGAGATCAGATAGGTGATGGCGATGACCATGAGCGCCCGCGCGTCTCCGGAATTGGGCGTCATCCAGACCAGCGCCGCGACAAGCCACCCAGCCCCGATCCCCCTCAGCACGATTTCACCCGTTCCGAATTCCACCGCATGAAGCGAGATGTCGTGCATCGCGCGCCAGACGTCCGGTTGATAGTTCCGCGTCATCCACAGCACCGCACCGAACGTCGCGGCCCCCGCGAGGTTCGAGCCCAGCACCAGGCCCCAAAGCCTTGCCAGCCGCCTGAACATTCTGGCCGACGTGTCATCCAATACCGGGCACACGGCCTTGATCGTGTTTTCCGTGAACAGCTGCATCTGTCCGAGGATGACGATCAGGAACCCGATGCTGTATCCAAGGCTTTCCACCAAGGGTCGCCAGTCCGCGACCGGAAGATGCGAGCGCAGCAAACCCTGCGACAGGACGGACAGGCCAATGGCCAGACCGGCGACGAAGCCCGACATCGTGAGGGCACTTGTCGGGCGCAGCAATTCCATGCGGCCCTCGCGCCTGATGGACTCGAAAATGGCGACGGCGCGGATCGGGGTATGATCTTCGATTGCCTCGATTTCGTGATCCGTGAGCGAGGCTTCGTGCTTGCTCTCTTCCTGGTCCTTCACCGGGTCTTTTTGCGCCATGTCCAATTTTCCGTTTAAAAGCCACCGCATGGGCAACGCCGCTGCGGCGGCTATCGTTCCCTCGGGAACACGCCTCATCGCTCCAGCAGGCCGATAAGCTCGGATTCTCCGGAACGCAGTCCGCTTAGTCCGGGGCCCGGAGAGGCACGCAGAAGGCGCAGTCGTTGATCGGGATCCAGGCGCGCCAGATCGATCACCGCTGGATGGACATAGCTTTTCCGCGCAACGGCCGCAGTGTTGTCCAGCCGCTCGGCCGCGGCTTCGGCCATTTCTGCGATGGTGACCGGCCCCGGGCGCAGCGCGATGCAAAAGGCCGCGTGCGTTCCGTTCCAGGTTCGAAAGGTCTTTGCCGTCATCCCTTCGCCGCATATTTCCGCGATGACCGCGTTGACCTGTTCCGACCGCAGGACATGCGGGATCTGGCTCTCGTCAAGCCAGGTGGCAAGGGCGGCGCCCGGAAGGTCGTGAATTCGGCTCATGGCACGCTGCAGCGCCGGCCCGCTCAGCGTCCGCCTGATGCGGGCGCCACCCTTGGATGGAAAGGACAGGATCAGCCTGTCCTTTCGAAACCGGACGTGACGGCCAAGCAGCGTCGTCGCGCCGAAGCTTTGGTTCTGGGTCGCATAGGCTTGGTTGCCGATCCTGATCGAGGCACGGTCGATCAAGGCCAGCACTGTCCCTAGCGCCAGTTCCGCCGAACCGGTTTCGGCCCCGAGACTTCGGGCGATGAAGCCGCGAAGACGCGGCAGGGCGCGCCCGAAGATCGACAGCTGATCGAACTTGACCGTGGCGCGATGTTCGGACCAGTCGGGATGATATCGGTATTGCTTGCGCCCGCGTGCATCACGCCCGGTCGCCTGAAGGTGCCCATTCGGATGCGGCGTGATCCAGACCTCATCATAGGCTGGCGGAACCGCGATTGCGGTAATGCGATCACGCTCCTTGCGGTCACGGATCAAAGTACCATCAGAGGCGTAGTAGGCAAAGCCGCTGCCGCATCGCCGGCGCGTGATACCAGGCTGGTCGTCGGAGTAATACAAAAGCCCCGAAGGACGAATTTTCGAAAGGTCGTGCATGGTCATTCGCCCGTGGCGAACGCGCCCCAGGTTCTGCCCGGAAAAGACGTTCCGCCCGGAGAAGACCCAGCATCGATGGCTGCTAGATCCGATCTCTCAACCCGGAAACGCCCGAATTCTGCGCACAACTGTCGCAGCAAAAGAACGTTCCGTTCGCTTCCAGCCCATGGCCGATGATGCGGCACCCGCAATGGGTGCACTTCGGTGCAAGCTTTTGAATCGCGCATTCGAAACTGTCGAAAGTGTAGGTTTCGCCGTCTTTGACCACGTCAAAGCTCTTGTCGTATTCGTTTCCGCAGGTGACGCAGGTGCCCATGGCTGGCCCTCCCCTTTGTCCGGTCCAAGTCGTATCCTAACGCAAACCGGCCAGGCGAGCGTTTGTTCCAGCGCAGGCACAGACTTTGACGTCCGGCGCCGACACTGTGGCTGACCCAAGCCAGCGCGGATGCGGCGTCCGGAGGTGGTTATCGGGGCTGCGCGATCAGTACTGCGCGTCTTGGGCCGTGTCGGTTACAGCCTCACCAACGTTTTCGATGTCGCGGCCCGCGCCCTCGACCGTCTCACAGGCGGAAAGGGCGGCGAACATGAACGCGGAAAGGGCAAGAAGTGTCATACGGGTCATGGGTTTTCCATTCTGCTGTGAAAGTGCCGATCATAACGCCCGACCCGGCGAAGGGTTCCGTCCTGACGATCCGCAACCCCCTAAAAAGGCACGATGAACCGAGTGAACGGCACGATTGGCATATTGGAACCGGAACAAACACGCCGGCGGCGGGGTTCACGTATGAGTGCGCGCGAAGCCAAGCGCGCCGGAAATGACACGAAAGGAGGTGCCGCGAATGGGCATGTTCTGGTTCTGGATCGGCCTGTTGCTTCTGGCCTTCGCGATTGCGGCTTTGCCGGGCTGGCGTCATACGCGAAACCGCTGGCCCTACAGCCTTGGCGGCCGATACCGTTTCTATCCAAGCGCAGGAGCGGCTTTGGGCGTTGCCCTGATCCTTCTGCTGTTCCTGCTTGGTCTGATCGCGATGGACTGGCCCGGAGCCACGGCACCGGCCGTCGAATAGCTGGGCTGGCTGCATGTTCGGCAACGACATCCGCCTTTTCACTCTTCTGGGCTTTCGCGTCAGCATCGCGCCAAGCTGGTTCCTTCTCGCGATACTGATCGTTTGGAGCCTCGCGCAGGCGTACTTCCCCTCGATTATCGACAACCTGTCGCCCGCGACCGCGATCTGGATGTCCGTCGTGGGCGCGATCGGCCTTTTCGCCTCGATCGTGTTTCATGAATTCGCGCACGCCCTGGTGGCGCGACGCTTCGACATGCCGATTTCGGGGATCACGCTTTTCCTGTTCGGCGGCGTCGCGCATCTGAGGGATGAGCCGCCCGGTCCCTGGGCGGAATTCCTTGTCGCCATCGTCGGGCCGATATCCAGCTACTTCCTCGCCGGCGTTTTCGCTCTGGGCTTGCTGCCCGGAACCGGGGGCGAAATCGGCCCCGTCGAAGCCGTGATCGGCTACCTTGTCACCATCAACCTCGTTCTGGCCACGTTCAATCTGCTGCCAGCCTTTCCGCTGGACGGCGGCCGGGTACTGCGTGCGGCCATCTGGGGCTGGACGGGCAGCCTGCGGCGGGCGACCCACATCAGCGCCATCTGCGGCCGGGTCCTTGGCGGAGCGGTGGTTCTTCTGGGCGCGCTCAATGTCGTCTACGGCGATCTGATCGGCGGCATGTGGCTGGTTCTGGTCGGCATGTTCATCAGCGCCGCCGCAGGCGCGTCCGAGGCGCATACCGATCTGAGGATCGGACTCGACAAGGTTCAGGTCCGGGATGTCATGAACCCAGTGACGATCACCGCGCCGGCGGACTTGACAGTGGCGGAACTGGTCGAGGACTACTTCTACCGTCACTATCACAAGGCGTTTCCGGTGGTGCGGGGCGAAACGCTTCTGGGCTGCGTCAGGCTTGAGGACGTGGGCCGCGTGCCCCGCGAAAGGTGGCAGGAAACCAGGATCGCGGACATATTGACCGACGACAACGCGCGCCATGTGATCGAACCCGAAAAGCCGGTCTGGAATGCGCTGAACCTGATGAAGGACGAAGGCGTCAGTCGCCTGATGGTGGTGGATCGCGGCGCGCTGGTCGGAATGCTGACGATGCGCGACCTGATGCAGTATGTCACCGTGCGGCGCCAGCTGGGCGGCGGCAAGTGGCGGAAAGCCCCAAGCCCGCCTGCACGACCATCAAAAAACGCGCGCTGACCGTCCTGCCACTGCCGACCTCGGGGAACCGAAGACATCTGAACCCAGTTTCCCTGAAGGCGCGGCTCGCGGGCATGCGGACGCTTGCCGCTCCGGTCGACGCCCGTCGCCTGCGGCGCGGTTTCGGGCGGCGCGATTGGATCGAGGACGCGCATGCATATCAGCAGCCAGGAAAGGCCAATTCGATGACCTACAGCCGTTTCGCCTTGATGATCCTTACCTCCACGGTGGTGATGTTCGTCCTGATGTACCTCAATACCTACGCGTTCGAGCACGTGTTCTTCTCGGAAACGCGGGTCTACATGGCGGTGCTTATGGGCGCGACGATGGCAATCATCATGTTGGGCTACATGCTGGGAATGTATGCCAACAAGGCACTGAACATCGCGATCTTCGCCGGTGCTGCGGTCGTGTTCGCGCTTTCACTCTGGCTTGTTCGAAGCCAGGTGACGGTGTCGGGCGAAAGCTACATGCGGGCGATGATACCGCACCATTCCATCGCGGTGATGACCTCGGAACGCGCGCGTATCCGGGATGCGAGGGTGCGCAAGCTTGCGGATGAGATCATCGGCGCGCAGCGGCGCGAGATCGCCGAAATGCGTTACCTGATCGGCGCAGTTGCATCCGGCGAGACGACCGACGTCGTTTATGCGGATCCGCCGCCAGAGCCGGGCACGATCGACGACGCGCTGAACAACACGCTCATCTCGGCGCTGGACCCCGCGCCGCTGCGCGCTGACGAAGCTGACCGGCTTCTTGCGTCGGGCCCGCGCTGTGCGTTCAACAGAAGCCCCGAAACCGATCCGATCCTCTGGGTATCCCGCGGCACTGGCGAGGCGGCGATGAGCCTGAATGGCGTCCTGGTGCCGCTTGCAGCATCGGACGGCACCGTCGATGAGATCACGACCTATGCCGCGCCTGGGGTGATGATGTCGGTCCGTCCGCTGGGTGAGGACGCGGACTGGCGGCAGGATACGGAACTGGTGTTTTCACTCGATCAAGGTCTCAGGGTTGGGTATCGCGGCTTCTGGTCCTGCGACGCGACCTGAGGGCTCGGCGGGCGTCAACCGCCTGGCGTCGCCAGACGGAATCCGATCGGCTGGCGCAGCGGCCCTTCCTTGCCCAAGGATGCCTGGATCGTTTCATATTCTCTTTCCATCTCCGGCGTGACGGATGCGCGGCTTTCGGTCAGAGCCGCTTCGAATTCGTCGACCCCGACCGTGTCGCGGGACCGTCGCAGCGCCATAAGTCCCGCCCTGCGCACGACGTCCTGCAGATCCGCACCCGTAAAGCGATCAGTTCGATCCGCGACGTCGTCCAGGTCGACATCCTTTTCAAGCGGCATCGCGGCGGTCTGTATGCCCAGGATCTGACGCCGTGCGTCGCGGTCGGGGACAGGAACGAAAATCAGTTCGTCGAAACGTCCGGGGCGAAGCAGCGCGGGGTCTATCAGGTTGGGGCGGTTCGTCGCGCCGATGACGACCACGCCCTGCAGTTCTTCCAGACCGTCAAGCTCTGACAGGATGGTGTTGACGACACGCTCAGTCACTGCCGGTTCGCCAAGACCGCCGCCACGCGCCGGCACAAGGCTGTCGATTTCGTCGATGAAGATGACCGTCGGCGCCACCTGCCGCGCACGACGGAAAAGCCGCGCGACCTGCTGTTCGGATTCTCCATACCACTTGGACAGCAGGTCCGACGACTTGGTGGCGACGAAGTTGGCCTCGGCCTCGCGAGCGACGGCCTTGGCCAGCATCGTCTTGCCTGTGCCGGGTGGGCCATAAAGCAGGAAGCCTTTCGCGGGGCGGATGCCCAGGCGCCGGAACGCGTCCGGATCGCGCAGCGGCAGTTCGATGCTTTCCTGCATCCGCTCTCGCACCTGGGCCAGTCCTCCGACATCCTTCCAGGTAACGTCCGGCACCTGGATCATGATTTCGCGCATCGCCGAAGGCTGCACGCGTTTCAGCGCGCCGTCGAAGTCCGCGCGGATCACCTGAAGGTTTTCAAGCTTCTCTGCCGGTATGCCAGTTTCAAGGTCGATGTCGGGCAGGATGCGGCGCACGGCGTCCATCGCGGCTTCGCGGCTCAGCGCCGCAAGGTCCGCGCCGACGAAACCGTATGTCACCCGCGCCAAGCCCTCCAGGTCCACGTCCTTCGCCACGGGCATCCCGCGCGTATGGATGCCGAGGATTTCGCGCCGCCCGTCCTGATCGGGAACGCCTATGATGATTTCGCGGTCGAAGCGGCCAGGACGCCGAAGCGCTTCATCCACGGCGTCGACACGGTTCGTCGCACCGATCACCACCACGTTCTGGCGCGGCTCCAGCCCGTCCATAACGGTCAGAAGCTGGGCGACAAGTCGCCGTTCCGCCTCTCCGCCAACCTGCTCGCGCTTGGGCGCGATCGAGTCGATTTCGTCGATGAAGATGATCGCGGGCGACTGGTCCTTCGCCTGGTTGAAAACCTGGCGCAGACGTTCCTCGGATTCGCCGTAGGCCTTGCCCAGGATTTCGGGCCCATTGATCAGGAAGAAGCTCGCGTCGGCCTCGCTTGCCACCACGCGGGCCAAAAGCGTCTTGCCCGTGCCTGGCGGACCGTGCAGCAGCACCCCTTTCGGGGGATCGATGCCAAGGCGCTGGAAAAGCTCGGGGTGCCGCAGCGGCAGTTCGACCATTTCACGTATCTGATCGATGGTATCGCCAAGTCCCCCGATATCGTCATAGGTGATGTCGGGTCGGCGTGCCTCGGCGGGTTCCTCGTAAGCGGGGCGCAGCACGACCTCGGTCTCGGGCGTCATGCGGACGATGCCGCGCGGCGAGGTGGAAATGACAAGCAGACGGATTTCCTGCAATCCGTAGGCGGGAATGTTGAGCATCTCCCTCAGCTGTTCCGGCAGGCCGTCGCCGTAGCCGTGCGGAACATGCACCGAGGTCGAAATGACATCACCCGCGACAAACGGACGGTGCGCGAAAGTGCGCCTCAGCGCGTCGCCAGACCCCTGAAGCCGCAGGTTCTTCTGCGCGGGGGCAAGCGTGATGTGGCGCGCGGGCAAAGTTTCGGCGCGTTCGATCTCGACCTGTTCGCCGGTCGCGGCGCCAGCATTGCCGCGCAGCAGCCCATCAAGCCGGATGACAGACAGCAGTCCCTCATCCTCGTCATAGGCAGGCATCGCGATCGCCGCGGTGCGGCGCCGGCCCGATATCGCCACCGGCTCGCCTTCGGAAATACCGATCCGTCGCATGTCCTGGCGGCTGATCCGGGCGATGCCGCGCCCGGCGTCCTCTGGCCGCATGTTCGCCACGTGAAGCCTTTGAGGGGCGTCGTTTTCCTGCGGTTCAGCCACGACGGTTCTCCTATGCGGACAAGCGGAGGCTCCGTGCAACGGGGCATCCGGCGTTGGACTGCTTAGTCGACCACGAAGGTAAGCTTCATGTTGACCCGGTATTCGGCCGCCTTGCCGTCACGCACCCGAAGCGAGATGTCCTTGACCCAGACCTGCTCGATGTTGTGCAGGGACTGCGATGCGCCACGGACGCCATTCTCGATCGCATCCGACAGGCTGGGTCCGCTGGCGGTGATTTCCGTGTGCTTGGCTATGGACATGGGTGCCTCCGATCCAGGTTTGACCTTTGGGCGCGGCGCGACCCGGCTCATCCCCGGCCTGCCGCGGCGCCTTTGCCTTACCAACACCCCGCCCGTGTGAATGTTCCTTGGACGCGCCAAGGCGGTTACACCGGAACGGTGTCGGGCGGCATGTCTTCGGGTGGATCCCGTTCCGGGTTTTGGTTCGGCTCGTCCTCCGACGGGTCGGGCTGGGGCGGTTCGCTCGGGGGAACGCCGGGGGGCGGGCGGCCGTCCGGTTCGGCTGGCTCCCCGCCGTGTGATCGCCATTCGGTCATCTTCTCACTCCTCGGTTTGATCTGACACAACCAGCCAACGGGGGCGATGTTCCGGTTTCGCGGCCCGCGGGCGCGGCCCTTGCCGAGTCGGGCATCCGCCAGCGCGGGGTCGTCGACGAAACGCCGCGTACTTGCCGCCGGGTCTGGAACACGGACAGCCCCGGCCTGTTTATGTTCTGCGACGCACGACAGAAACGGAGGACAACATGAAGACGCTCTCGACAGTTGCCGCAGCAACTTGCGGTGTGGCCATCGCCGGGTTCACGGTGACCGGGTTCGCCCACGCTCAGGCCTCGGATGGCGGCATGATCAGTACACTCGTGCCGGGCACCGCCTGCAACGCGACCTTCGCCATATCCGACAGCGACAACGACGGCACGATCACGCGGTCCGAATTCGAGACCTGGAACGACGTCGGTTTCAAGAGCCTCGACGCCGATGGCGATGGCCAGCTCAGCCGCGAGGAGTTCGTTGACTGCATGAGGATCGATACCGGCGAAGACGAGATTACGACCGAACAATCCGCGCAGTACATGGAAGCCGCTGACGTGGACGCAAGCGGAAGCGTGTCGGCCGAGGAATACATGTCGGCCGCCAACGCTGCCCATCGTCAGGCCGCCGAAGGGGTCGGCGACGGCATCATGATCCTGCGGCGGTTCATCCTTGTCCCCTCGGGTGTCAGCGATGAAGACATGGGCATGATGACCGAATCCCAGGTGGCGGCCTCGGCCGCTGGCAAGTTTCGCACCCTGGACGCGGACTCCAACAGAGAGATCACGAAGGACGAAATCGACAAGGCCGGCTGGGACAACATGAACGCATGGTTGAACCTCGACTTCGACGAGATGGATTCGGACGGGGATGGCGCGATCAGCCGGAGCGAGTACGACCACTACGCCAACCGGAGGTGGGATTCGTCCATGACGGCAGCCGAAAGCGCTGAGGGGACGGCCCAGGACGGCAGCGGCTCTGACCGCGTCCCGACGATCTACTATTACTACTTCACCCCGGCTCCGCGGCCCTGACGCCGATCGTCTGGCCGGGGCCAGGCAGCGGCGAACGCGCTGCCTGGCACTGCACAGGCCGTGACGATCCTGCCAAAGCCCCAAAAGCACAGGCCGCGGGCCCCAAGTCCGCAGCCTGTGCCGATGCCGTCTGCTGGCGTCAAAGGGCGTGCAAGACCGCGCGCCGATCAGCCCTTGGTCTCTGTCTTTTCCGCCTTGGCCGTCTTGGCTTTGGCAGCGCTCTGCCGGTCACTGGCGCTGTCGGCCTTTGCCCCTGCGGCAGCTGCGCCTGCCGCATCTTTCGCCGCGCTCTTGACGTCCTGTGCGAATTCCTGGGCGACGTGGGACAGGCGTTCCCGCTCTTCGCGCAGCGCGTCGGCGGCGGCAGCCATCAGCCGATCGCTTTCCGCACCGAATGCCCTGTCCTCGGTCCGCGTCCGCGGCAGTGCCGCGGCAAAGGCGGCCCCGAGGGCCAGCGCGATCGCACCGGCGACCAGGGGGTGTTCTTCGATCAGATGTCCTGCCTCGCGGCCACCCGCGCGGGCGCTCCGCCCGGCGCGCAGACTGGCGGCATAGGCCTTCTGGCGCGCCTGGACCACCCGGTCCCGCGCGGCCGCGGACAGATCCTCCAGGCCATCGCGGAGGCTATCGGCCAGATCGGCCGTGAAGTCGGACAGGATGCGGCCACGCTCGGCCAGATAGTCGCGCTGGTCCTCGGCGAACCCCTTCGCCTTGCGTTCGGCCTCATCAAGCGCGTCCGATGCACGCTGGCGCAGCTCGTCGATGCGCGAGGACCAGCGATGGTCCCCGGATGACGCATAGGGATCGTAGCCCCGCGACAGATGGCCCCGTGGGGACGCGCCGCCGGCCGAATGCTGACCTGCGGATCCTTCTTCCCCCGCTTCCGAATTCTTCCGCCCGCCGAAGATCAGCCAGGCGACCCCCGCGCACGTCAGCGCAACCGCCATCGGGTTGGCGCGGATCGCGGAATCGATGGAACTCGCATAGGTGTTGGCATTGCTTCGGATCATGCCCAAAGCCTCGCGCGCCAGGTGTTCCACCGACACCCTGTCCTGCAATTCGTTAAGCGTGGAAGCGAGCGAAGCACGGTCGCGTTCAAGTTCGGCTTCGCGGTCACGAACATCAGTCTGATGAGCCATTGTCAAAAATCTCCTTTATCCTGTCCGCATCGCGACGGACGTTTTCAACCGTCTTGTCCGGGGCAAGGTGGGAGGGTTGGAGCTTCCTGATCCCCAACACCGCGAATATCAGCGCCACCGCGCACAGCAGCGCGGCCACGGCGGCGGCGGCCCACATCGGGGTCAGGCCAAGCTCAACCAGTGCCGTGACAAGTGCGGCCGACAGAACGTTCAGCGCCGAAAGGGCGATGACCACGGCAGCCACGACAAGAGCAATGCCCCTGCCCGCTTCCCGGACGCTTTGCCCGACCTCGGCCCGGGCCAGCGCCACCTCGCCGCGCAGGATGCGCGTGATCTGCTGCAAGAGATCCTTCAGCACGTCGCCGGTTGAGCGTTGGTCCGTCATCACGGCGTCTTCCCCCCGGATGCCTCTTGCTTGTCGGGATGGCCCGCAACCAGGACCGCCGGGTCATCGGGTTGGTCCTTGCCTTCCGGCCCGCGCCGAACATTCGGGCGGGAGTCACGCCCACCGGATCCGGTCACAGGGACGCCTGCCTGACCGCTTGCCTGCGCGAAGCGCGCAAGCGCAAAACCTGCGACCGCGGCCCCGGCGACAAACACGCCGGGGTGCTGGCGCGCAAAGGACTCGGCCCTGGATAGAAGGGAACTCAGGCTCTGGTCGCGAAGATCCTCCGAGGCCTCGCCCACTCCATCCGCCACGACCCCAAGAAGCCGTGACCTGAGTGTGCCGTCCCCCGCGGCTTCGTGCCGCAACTTCGAGGCAAGCGCTTCGCCCTGGTCCGCGAGCGCATCCTTGCCGGACTCGGCGCGGTCCTTCGAGACACGTTTCAACGCCTGCCCGGCGTCCTGCGCAATCTCCTCTGTCTGCTTCCGGGCCGCCTTCATCGCCTCGGCGCCCTTTTCCCTGGCCGCTTCGGCCATTTCAGCCGAGGTCTGCCTGATTTCCCTGGTTGTCATCGTCTCGGGCCTCCGTGCTTTGCCGGGTTGCCGCGCGGGATGGTGCGGCGCCTCCGCTTTCAGGATGACTAACCCGCGGAACGGCCACGGGTTCCCGTCAGGCGGGCTCATCGGCAGAATCCTCTTCGGAGCGGATCCGTTCCAACTGGGCGTTGAACACCGCACCTATCAGGACGACATAGGCGGAAAGATAGAACCACATGAACAGGGCGACAGCGGCGCCAAGCGAACCATAGACCTTGTTGTAGTTTCCGTAGTTCCCCAGGTAGATAGAAAACCCCACCGACACGACCAGCCAGACAAGCCCGGCGATCACCGCGCCCGGCGTAAGCCATGCGGGACGATCGCCCCGTCGGTTGGGCGAATATCGATAGACCAGCGCAAAGGCGAAGATGACCACGCACAGCGCGACCGCCCAGCGCAGGATCGAGATCGCGAATTCCGTGATCGGCCCCAGATTGACGAAGGCAAGCACGACGGGGGCGACCGCGATCACGGTTGCCGCCAGAAGCACCGGCCCACAAAGCGCAAGCGCAAGTCCGGTCGCAGACAGCAGGCGCCTGAAAAGACTGGGCCGATTTGCGATCCCGTAGGCCGCGTTTATGCCCCGGTTCAGCGATGCGACACCCGACAGCGTCGACCAGGTGGCGAACCCGATGGTCAGCAAGGTGGCAAGGCCGAATGCGCTGCTGGTTTTGGACCGGATCAGGGTGTTCACCTGCGCGACGAAAATCTGATGGACGGTATCCGGCATCATCGCCTTGCCGGAGTCGAGCAGGGCATGGATCGTCGACGGATCGGCCAGGAAGCTCCAGAAGAACACGACCAGGCCAAGCGCCGGGAAGAGTGCCATAACCGCAAAGAACCCGACGCCCGCGGAAATGAGCGACAGGTTCAGATCGTCCATGCGGCCCCAGACCGCGCGGGCAGCGGCAAGCATTTGGTCCTTGCGGGGCATCGCGCCGTCAGGTTCGGCGCGCCGCCGAACTGGGACCGGCGATCAGCCAGATGATGAAACCGATCAAGGGCAGTATGATGACGAGAAGCGCCCAAAGCACCTTGCGCCCCGTGGAAGCGGAAGATCCGAGGATGGAAACAAGTGCCCACACGTCAAGCACCAGAAGGATGAAGGCGCCTAGGCCCGAAAGTTCAAGCATGGTCATCTCCTTGGCTGTCTGAGAAGACCAACCCCGACATTCGGAACAAGTTCCCGCGCGCCAGCAATCGGCTGCGTCGGTCGGCGCCAAGGCACGGAGGTCCGTGCGCTACACAAGTACCAAGGGAACCCGCCGCTCAGGCGCGCCTTTGCCGTTTCTGCTCCGCTACGTAGTCCTCGATCGCAACCTCGGCCTCGTCGATCAGGGCGCCCTCAGTCGCGACGGCCATCAGGAACCCGTCTATCGCTTCGCATAGCGGGTCGCCCTCAACCTTCATCAGGCGGGCGAGCAGAATATCAAGGGACTTGAGCGCGTGGCGACGCTTCTTGAAGACCTTGCGGGCGTGTTTCACATCTTCTTCCAGCTCGTCGACCGAAAGAAGCGGAGGTGCCTTCTCGTAGTTCTTGAACGCTTGCGTCGTGCCTGCAGCCGCGCTCTTGTCGTATTTGACCGGCTTCTTGTCTCCGCTCTTCTCCATGTCCGCCCGGGCGGCGGCGAGCCAGCGAAGCCATTCCGATGAGGCCAGCCGGGGACGAACCCCAAGGTTCTGGTCCGGCGGCTGGCCATCGCGTTTCTGGACGCAGATCGCTTTCTTCCGGTCGGCCTCCCTGGCTTCGCCGCCGGCCAGCGCCGCGACGGACATCAGGTACTTGAAGAACGGCTTGTGGTCCTTGATGGACCGCCCCCATTCGCGCAGACCGCTTTCAATCTTCAGAAATACCTGGGCCTGCTCATCGAAGTCGATGATGTTGTCGGCTCCCAGATCATCGTCGGAAAGCTGGCGGGAGGGATGCGTCATCAGCGCGGGCAACTGGTCCAGAGCCTTGTCAAGCGCATCGGGCAACTCGTTGGTCATCAGGCATTCTTCGCGCGCCCGCCTGTAGGCCAAACGGATGGTCCCCGCGACCAGTTCAACCGCGGGCGGGTTCTGGGTGGCGAAGGTTTCGCGCGCGGCATCCGCGACCTCCTCGATCGGGCTCACGTATTCCTCGATCGCCGTCTGGCTCAGATCGCTTGCGAACTGCCTGAACACCGTGTCGATCTGCGCGCTGTGCAGGTTCTTCGGCGCGCACTGGCTGAGCGCGGCGGACAGGCTGCGCGCAAGGGCGATGAATTCGACGATCTTTTCGCGCTGCTTCTGGTTCTTCTTGGCGTCGCCATCGAAGTTGTTCGTCAGCTCTATGATCTTCGGATATTCGAAATGGCAGCTGACGATCAGCTTCCGCGCGGCCTTCACGCGGTCGTCCAACTGAACGCCATTGAGGGAAGCGATCTTGCAGGCCTCGTCAAACCTTGCGGGATCGAGCGACGGCAGAATGCGGTAGGCCGGCGCCCTGAGATCGGCACCCGAGTTCTCCATGAGGTTCAGCAGTTCGGTCCGATGCTCGGCCGCAAGGTTCCGCATCTCTTGAAGATATTCGGCGAACCCGACCGGGGATTGCCCATCCGGTCGCGGCGAAATCCATTCGGGATCGACGCTGCCGAACAGGTGGAATAGCGCGTCCAGCGCGTTCAGCGCATCCTGAAGGGCCTTTTCGAACTTTGCCCGGCGCTTGGCGGCAGATTTTTCACCTTGGTTCTCTTCCGCCGGGGCGGTGGGGCCGGTCAGCATGATTTCGGCCATCGCCCGGTCAAGATTTCCGAACTCCTTGGCGATGCCGGTCTTTCTTTCGCGGACGCCTGACGCATAGGCGGCCTTCTTGGTCTCCTCCCAGTTCTGCAAGGTGAACTCGGCGACGAACTCGGCGACGACCACGCGATCGTCCGTCCGGTTCTGACGCGTCAGGATATCGCCAGCGGTCTCGACGCCCGCCATGAACTTGGAGCCGGCGCTTTTGACCTTGCCCACGCCGATGCCGACCATACCAGCTTCATCGGGGCTGCGGTCATCCTTTTTGGCCGCCCAGAGCATCGCCTTGCGAAGGATGTATACGTTATTCTTTTCAATATCTTCCGCGGTGAAGTGCATGTCGTTCAGTATCCGCATGGCGATGGCGTCGCCTTCCTTGGCCGCCAAGGCCAGATACATCGCGGAATAGAAGCTGGATTCCTTCATCACCGATTTCTTGGCCTCGGAGTCGCCTGCCGCCGCGCGCTGCAAGAGTTCGATGCAGCGCGTCTCTTCGGCCTTGTTGGTCTTGAAGTTCTTGTATTCGGCACGCGTGACCAGCGTGACCCCCACGGCTTCCATCCCGCCGCCGACGCCCATTCCGGCCAGGCCGGCGATCGCGGTTCCGGGTTCTCCGGTTCCGGCAACCACGGTGCTGCCGCCGCGCAGGATCTGCCCCGCGGCGGCGATCTTGTTAGCCTTTTCAAGCCGCTCCGCGTGTTTCTTGTTCTGTGTCAGGGCGGCGCGCATCGCCTCGGCCGACTGGTTCACCGGATTGGTGCGATCGACGTCGCGCTGCGTCGTCATCACCATCAGTTCCTTTTCGGCGGCCTCCAACCGCTCCAGCGCGTATTCGAAAGCCTTGATCAGCTTCAGGACGCCCTTCACCATGGTCAGGAACCCGGACAAAGCCGGGTGAACCGCAAACACCTTGACGGTCGAGACCACGGCGTCAGCCATCTTGCGGCCCTCGCGCAGATGCTGCGCCATCTTGATGCGTCCGCTTCGCGCACGTTCAAGTTCCAGCAGAACCTCGGGATTGTTGCGATCCAGTCCGTCCGCCAAAGCGGCCTTGCGCCCCGTGCGCTCGACGCCGATCGTGGTGGCGCATATTCCGGCGTGCAGTTCGGTTCCGGCAATGACCCAGGCGCTGAACTTGCTGTCCTGAACATCGAACCATTCGTCGTCCGCGGGCTGGTCGCCCGATCCCGCCCCATCCAGAAGCGTGCCTTCCTCGACCAGCTGCTGGAAGGTGCTGTTGTCCAACGTCGCCGTAAGGACGGTGTCGATGACATCGGTGACCGTCAACGCAATCTTGCCGATGCCCTGCTTGAAGCGCGTGGCCGATTCAGCCCGGCTTTCCGCGGATTCACCCAGGATCGCCTTGCGCGCAATTGCGTAGGGCCGAAGTTCCTCGACAACCTCGTCGGGGCGGAAGGCTTCGGGCACGGTGTCCCAAAGCGCCGCGATGTCTGCCAGGTTGCCGCCGTTGGCCTTGATGACCGCTGTCGCCGCGATCACCTTGTCCATCTGTTCCTTGGCGGCCACAAGCTCTGGCTTCGGATTGCCGTTTTCGTCGGTGGCATCGAAGGCATGGGCGTCCAGGTAGACGTCAAAATCTTCGTCTTCGCTCAGTGCGGTGAATGCCGCCGTGATCTGTTCGGCGTCATCAAGAACCTTGTCCCGCGCAGCAGCGCTCATGGCATCGTCAAGGTCTATCTTCACCCGCTGAAGATCATCGTAAAGGTCGGCGATCTGATCGGCATCCGTTTCCGGATCAAGCCCCTTGATCTGCTCGGCGATGCGTCGCGCGTCCTGCGCAAGCGGATGATTTGCGCGCTCGGTCTGCGCCTGGCGAAGCGCCGCGACTTGCGCTTCGTACCGGGCGCGGGCGGCTTCCTGAGACGGTTGGTCGATGTGCTCCTGAAGGGCGAAGGTCTGGGCGAAAAGCTCGAAGTCTTCATCCGGCGGGGCAAGCGCGGTCAGGACGGCGTCGGCAAGCTCCATCCCCCTTTCGGCAACGGGCGGAAGCGCGGCATCCAGGTCGACCTGGTTGCGCATCGCCGCCTGATCCTGCGCACGCGCGGATTCGCGCGCGCGCAATTCCTCGGGCAGCAGGTTGTTCAGCAGGGCCCGGCACGCCATCATGGCTTCCGCCGCCTTCCAGTAGTCGCGCACCTGAAGGCCCAGCTTGTCCAGCTTAAGCGTCTTCCGCAGCGCCTCCGCCTCTTTCCACTTCGCGACGATGCCGGATCTATCCGCCTGCTTGCGGGTTTCCTTGTGCTTGAAGACCAGCTTGACCGCCTTGTCGGTCAGCCCGCGCTCCCTGTCAAAGTCCTGCCTGGCCGTCGCCTCAAGCCCGGCGGCGATCTCCACCGCCTTGCCATGCAAGCCGCCCAGAAGCGCGACGGCATCGTGCAGCGCGTCGTCGTGCAGGTCCGCCGCCTCTGCGGCGATCGTGTCAAGCGGCTTCAGCATCGCCGTGTTGCAGCGCGGCAACTCAAGCAGCGCGTCCTTGAGCGGCGCGAGCTGTCTCAGAAGCTCATCGTACTTTGCCTCGGCCAGCCGCTTGTCCGCCGAGGCGTCCGGATCACCGGCCTGCGCACCCTCGGTGCGCCAGTCTTCGGGCAGCAGACGGTCCATCATCGCGCGGCACTTCTTCATCCCTTCCGACGCGCCGGCATAGTCGCGGATCTGCAGCCCATCGCTGTCGATCAGCAGCTTTTCCGCCTGCGCTTCGGCAAGCTTCCACTGCGCCACGATCTGCTGGGTGTCCGCCTTCTTGCGTGTGTCTCCGTGCTTGTGGACGACCTTGATCGTATCATCAGCAGCCTTGCGTTCGCGCTTGTAGATCTCCTTCCAGGCACCCTCGAGCCGGTTTGCGATGTTGCTTGCGACCTTTTGCGCGGCCTCCAGCACCTTTACCGCTTCGGCCACATCGCCCGCCTGATGCAGCCCCGCCGCCCGCTCTGACAGCGTATCAAGCGGAAGTAGGGTGGCATCGCGGCAGCCCGGCACGCCTTCGAGCGTATTTCGCAAGGCGGCAACCCGAGCGGTGGCGGACTGGTAGCGAGGGTCGAGGTCGCCGCCTGCCGCGTCACGACGTTCGCGCAGGGCCTTGAGGCTCAGGACACGCTTTGCCTTGGTCTTCCAGGAGCGGACATTGGGATCCTCGCCCGCGTGCTGCGCAACTTCCACCATCCTTGTGCCCCTTTCATCAGACGCCTTGTATCAGGCCGCCGACAGGCGCTTTTCCATTTCGTCCAGCGCCCCCGTCATGGTCGCGGTGATCGGAACGTTTACCCCGAACGGGTTTTCTTCGCATATCTCGATGAATGGATTGCCGCTTAGCGCGGCGCGGTATCTTTGCAGAGCGGCTAGGGACTTCGCCAGCGAGGCAGCCGCAGGCGCGCCGCCTTCCAGTTCCATGATGCCCGACAGCAACTCGGTCTGCGCGCCGTCTGAGATGCCCGGCAAGCCTGCGGACGCAAGGTCGCGAATGGCGCCGGCGATTTCGCCCAGCTCCGGGTCGGACTCCTTGGCCAGGCGCGCCACGAGCCGTTCGATGCCCGCATCCACGCTGTCCTTGGCCTCGACCCAGATCTTGCGGCTTTCGGAGGCAGCTTTCATCAGAGCAGGATGGCCGCCCTCCGCCGGGTTGTCCCTGCCCCGCGAAGCCGACGGCGCGTTGGGTCCCACCAGGTAGGCTTCTGCAAATCGTCTTTGCTGCGCGGTCAGTCCCAACGCCTCCCCCCAAGCCCCGGTCCGCCGCGGGCACCGGGATGAAACTCCTGCAAAAAGCTGATCTTTTGACTGTAAGGTGACCGCTCAAATTCAGTCAAGCGATCCTGCCATCGGCGCAGGCGAGATCTCTGGCCTGCGCCGATGATGAGGGTCAGTTCGCCGCGGTGGCGTCCATGCCAAGCAAAGGCGTGATCCGGCGGACAGTGACGCGGCGGTTGGCGCGTTCATCGGTACTGACCGGCACTTTCAGATACTGTTCGCCATACCCCTGCACCACCAGATTTTCGGACGGGATGTCGTAGTATTCGTTCAGCGCAAGGGCAAGCGACTCTGCCCTGCGGTCCGAAAGCGTAAGGTTGGACACGGCGCTGCCCACGGCATCCGTATGGCCTTCGATCAGGAAGACCTCCCACGGGCGCCGGTCGATGATCGACTTCATCGCGCTGCCCAGACGGTCAAGCTTGCGTGCCTCCGAGGGCCGGATCGCGGCAGAGTTCGTATCGAAGGTGATCGCATCGAGGTCGACCACAGGCACGAGTTCGCGCACCGCCCGAATGTTCCTGATCTGGCTGAGCGAGAAGGTCCGCCCGACGTCTGCGACCATGCCCGCCGACAACGCCTCTTCCAGCGACACGTCGGCATCCCGGTAATCGAGGCTGGAGGACCGGCGAAGCGGCAGATTCTGCACCTCGACCGGCTGGAAATTGCGCGTGTCGTCGAACAGTACGATTTCCTGACCGGAAGGCAGAATGCGCGTCCGGCGAAGGACATAGCCCTTGGGGTCCCGAACCGTGCGCACGACCGAACCATCAGACTTCGTGTATTCGGAAACGGTCGAGCCGTCCCCATAGGTCCGCGTCACGACTTCGTAACCCGGCCGGCGAAGCAACGCGTCGTCGTCCCTCAGGACGTAAAGGGAACCGTCATCTCGCTGCAGAACAACCCGGTCGCCGGTGTTCTGGACGACCCGGTTATTGTTGATCAGCGCGCCCACGACGGCGGCCCCGACACCGGCGATCAGCACCTTTTCCAGTGTCGACAGGCCACCGTCGTCATCATCGGCCGCAGCGAACTCCTCTTGGCTCGAACGGGCGGTTTCTTCCGTCACCGTCGTAACCTCGGTCTCTGCCTCGGCCGCGGCTTCGGCGCCAGCATCCGCATCGTCAGCCGCTGCCGCCGCTGCCACAGCCGACTCGTCGCCGTTCATCTCTTCCGCGGCGGCGGCTTCGGCGGCGGCGGCCTCTTCGGTAAGGCCGGCGTCCTCGGACAGGACTGTTTCGGGCTCCTCTATATCCAGCATTTCGCCGGTTTCACCGGCGGCTTCCACTGGCGCGGCACCTTCCGTATCGGCCTCCTCCGCCATTGTCTCGTCCGTGGCGGGCTCCTGCTGTTCCTCGGTCGCCACGGCAGCGTCCGGCTCTTCCGTCGCCGCGTCAGGCTGCGGCTCTTGTGTTGCGACGGCCGGTTCCTCAGCGGTTTCGGTATCCGCACCGGCTTCGGAGTCCGCCGCAGCTTCGGCTTCGGCTTCAGCTTCACCCTCGGACGCGGCCTCTGGCGTTGCCGCCTGAGACTCGGCGGGCATTTCCTCAGCCTCGGGCGCGGCGCCCTCAGCAGCGCCTTCCGCCTCGGCCGACTCAGGCTCCGTCATCGGCTCGCTCTCTTCGGCGGTGGCCTCGGGTGCGGCTTCTCCTGCCTCATCGCTTTCGGCCTGCTCGGCCGGAGCTTCCTGCTCGGCCTGCTCGGCCGGAGCTTCCTGCTCGGCCTGCTCGGCCTGCTCAGCCGGAGCCTCCTCGGGGCTTTCTTCGCCCGCCTCTGCCTGCTCAGGCGTTTCTGCCGCGGGATCCGGAGTTTGTTCGGGCGCCGGACAGCCCGGATCGACCGACGGATCGCAATCCGGGTCGGCGGCCTGTGACCAGCCGGAAACCGGCATCGACATACACAAGATGAGTGATAAGGCGACGCTGTTCTTCAAGGACTTGCGCATTTCGGATCTCCCAAGTAGCCAATGTGGTGCCTCTGGAAATGTCATGCCGGCCGGCATTGTTCCCTTGGCCGTGGAATAAACATCTCATTTTCATACAACTTTCCTGCCACGACGGCAAAGCAGCCGCCCAGCGGGGCCATCAGGTATGGCAAACGCCCGCTCAACCATGCGGCGCGCGTTACTCAGGGCGCGTCGACTTCCAGCACGTAATCACCCTCGGCGATGCTGTTGCGGATGGCATGCACGATCTCTTGGCGAAGCGACGGGTCGCCGGGACTGAAAAGGCCGGTCTGACGCAGCGCGCGACGCACGTTCACGTCGCGGCCCAGAAACTCCAGCGCGACGCGCGACGCGCCGGGCTTGCGCCCGCGGCGTGTCGGACCACCGGTCTGGATGCCCATCAGCACATCCAGTCGCTGCTGGTAGCTGGGATATAGCGTCATCTGCGTGATCGAATGCATCTGCAGCGTTTCGTATTCCATCACGTAGATGCGGTCCGACAGCTGAAAGGCCGTGCCTTCGTATTTGTTCACGCCGCCACGCCGGCCCGAGACCGGATCCCTCAGAAGTTCGATGTTCTTCCAATAGGCATGTCCGTGCTCGATCGTGATGGCAGCGAGGGATCGTATGATCTGCCCCTTGTTGCCGAAGGAAAAGAAGTAGCGGAAGTAGAAGCCTGCGTACTTGTCCATCGGATTGCTGCGCGCATAGAGCCTGTCCAGGTGGCGCAGCGGCCCCTCCAGCGCGGTGGCGTCAAGCGGTTGGTCGCGCAGCGCGATCAGCGCATCGAACCGGGACGCGGGCAGCAGGATCTCGGATTCGCTTACGCCGAAGAAGCCGCAAAGCCTCCGCATGTTGTGGCGCGACGGGTGTGCCTGTCCGGCAAGATACTTGTTGAACTGCTGGCGATTGATGCCGATGCGCCGGCACACTTCGGCGATCGAGCGATGGCGCGCGCACAGGCTGGAAAGATTCACGGCAAACTCGGACATGGCCTATCGCACCCTGACGCTCTGAAAGTGTCAAGTCGCGAAACAACGCGAAATGGCTTTGAAGCGACATTTGCGCGACGATGCTGTGAAAGAACACCATCCGACAGCGAGGAACAGATGACTGTGCAATCAGACTATCCCCACGCGATCGAAGAGATCCTCCACACCGAGATCCCGATGCCCGACGGGTGTCGTCTTGGCGCGAGGATATGGCGACCGAAGGATGCGGCAAGGAACCCCGTGCCGGCGATCCTGGAATACCTGCCCTATCGCAAGAACGACTTTACTGCCGCACGGGACGCGACGATGCAGCCCTATCTTGCCGGGCATGGCTATGCCGTGGTGCGGCTGGACCTGCGCGGCGCGGGCGACAGCGAAGGAGTGATGGCCGACGAATACCTGCCGCAGGAACAGCAGGACGGCTACGATGCGATCGAATGGATCGCGCGCCAGCCATGGTGCGATGGCAACGTCGGCATGATCGGGATTTCCTGGGGCGGTTTCAACGGATTGCAGGTTGCCGCACTTCAACCGCCTTCGCTCAAGACGATCATAACCCTCTGCTCGACCGACGACCGCTATGCAGACGACGTGCATTACATGGGCGGCTGCGTTCTGAGCGAACAGATGACCTGGGCGGCGGTCATGTTCGCCCGCAACACGCTTGCCCCCGACCCGGCCAATGTGGGTGACCGCTGGCGCGACATGTGGCACGAGCGGCTGGAAGGCAGCGGCCTCTGGGTGAAGAACTGGTTCGAACACCAGACGCGCGACGACTTCTGGAAGCAGGGCTCGGTCTGCGAGGACTGGTCCAGGATCAAGATCCCTGTCTACGCCGTGTCGGGCTGGGCCGACGGCTATTGCCGCGCCGTGTTCCGGCTGATGGAGCACCTGCAGGGCCCGAAGAAGGGTCTCGTTGGCCCCTGGGCGCATCGGTATCCGCACATCGGCCAGCCCGATCCCGCGATGCACTTCCTCAAGGAAGAATTGCGCTGGTGGGACCATTGGCTCAAGGGCCGCGACACCGGCATCATGGACGAACCGCCGCTGCGGCTTTACATCCAGGACAGCGTGCCACCCGCCGGCTGGTACGCCGAACGGCCCGGCCGATGGGTGGCAGAGCCGTCCTGGCCCTCGCCCAACATCCATCGAACGCCCTTCCATCTGGGCGCGGACGGATCCCTGGGGCGTGAAAAGTCAATGAAAGCAGGCCCCCTTGCGCACAGCTCGCCCCTTTGGGTGGGGATGGGCTCGGGCAAATGGTGCGGCTACTCCAACCCCGGCGACGCACCGGTCGACCAGCGCCGCGACGATGCCGGAAGCCTGTGCTTCGACACCGCGCCACTTCAGGCGCCGATGGAATTCGCAGGCGACGCCAACGTTCACCTGCGGGTGTCGGTCGACCGGCCGGTGGCGCAGCTGGCCGCGCGGACCTGCGATGTCGATCCCGAAGGACGCTCGACCAGGGTCAGCTTCGGCGTCCTCAACCTGACGCATCGCGACAGCGACGAATTCCCCGAGCCGCTGGAGCCGGGAAAGGTCTACGACGTCGTCATCCCAATGAAGCATGTGGCCCAGCAGATCCCCGAGGGGCACCGGCTGAGGCTGGCCATTTCGACCAGCTATTTCCCGATGATCTGGCCTGCGCCGGAAAAGGTGACGGTGACGGTTCACCCCGAGGGCAGTCATCTGGAGCTTCCACTGCGCGCGCCCTCTCCGCTGGACGACACCCTGGACCCCTACGAGCCCGCCGTAACTGCGCCGCCGCTGGCGCGCGAGGTGATCGCAGAGGGCGAAAACCACGTCCGGATCGAAGAAGACGCGGCTACTGGCGCGCACACCATGACCATCGCAAGCGGGGCGGGCAAGGTGCGCATCCTGGGCAACGACATAACGATGGAGGAACAAGGATATGAGCGCCACTCCGTCAGCGCCGAGGATCCCGACAGCGCCCGCGGGACATCGGAATGCGTCATCGGCCTGTCCCGAGGCGACTGGCATACCCGGTCCGAGACCTGGACCGAACTGACGGTCGATCGCGACGCCTTCATGATCCGCGCGAAAATGATCGTTTGGGAGGGCGACACCGTCGTGGCCAAGCGGGAGTGGGACGAAAAAATCCCGCGCCAGCTGGTCTGACTTCGCGATGTGACGCTTTTGAAGCGCAGTATCGCGAAAGCTTGCGAACTGGATTGAACGGTCAAGCTGTGTCTTAATGATTCTATCAAAACCAAGATCCGCAGGGAGGATCAGATGAAGAGACTGACCACAACACGCCGCCACTTCCTGGCCACGACCGGCGCCCTTGGCGCGGTCGGACTTGTCGGGGGGGTGCCTTCCATGCTGCGCGCGCAGGAAGGAAAGGTTCTGCGCATCCGCCTTGATGGCGACAACAACGTGCTGGATCCCGGCTACATGGTCGGCGGCACCGAGGTCGAAGCACAGCTGCAATGCCTGCCGTTCTTGGCGGAATACGTTCGCGAAGGCGACACGTTCACCTGGCGTCCCAGCCAGTACGTGACGAAGCTGGAACAGCGCGATCCGACGCATATCGATTTCGAACTGGTCGACGGTCTGGCCTGGTCGAACGGCTACGGCACGCTCAAGGCATCGGACGTGGCCTATTCCTACAACCGCATGAAGACCAGCGACTGGTCGGGCTACTTCGACGCGCTTGAGACGGTCGAGGTGACGGGCGACCTGACCGGCACGATTGTCCTGAACCAGGCATTCGCGCCCTTCATCATGGTCACGCTTTGCCACGGTCCGGGCGCGATCGTCTGTGAAAAGGCGGTGGAGGATGCCGGCGGGCGGTTCACCACGGACTTCCCCGCGATCTGCGGCCCCTACACCTATTCGGCGACACCGGGCCAGCGCGTCGTGTTCGAACGCAACCCGGAATGGACCGGCCCCCTGCCCGATTTCGACCGGATCGAAGGCAATGTCATCACCGAGGTGAAGGCATCGGAACTCGCCTACGAGGCGGGGGAACTGGACTGCACGGAACTGGGCGCCGACACCATGGCACGCTACCAGGGGGCGATGCCGGACAATACCGCCATCACCACGGCAGGGCAGCTTCAGTACATGTGGCTCGGCATGAACACCGAGCATGAGAAGCTGAAGGATATCAAGGTTCGCCAGGCGATCCAGCATGCCGTCGATGTCGACTCGATTCTGGCCGGCGCGTATTCGAACACGACCGCGAAGTCCCATGGCATCATCTGTCCGGGCCTGCTGGGCCACCGCACCGAAAGCTCCTACAGCTACGATCCGGCCAAGGCCAAGGCGCTGCTGGACGAGGCGGGTGCCTCCGGGCTGGAACTGACGCTGCGCACGCTCAACAACCAGGAACGGATGCTGGCCGCGCAGATCATCCAGGCGAACCTTGCCGCGATCGGCATCACCGTCACCGTGCTGCCCGTCGACAGCGGTCCGTTCTGGGAAATGGGGATCGAGGAAAAGGGCGACACCTGGAAGGAGCTTGAGCTTTGGCTCATGCGCTACGGCACCGTGCCCGATCCCTACGAGGCGACGCAGTGGTTCGTCTCGGACCAGGTTGGCATCTGGAACTGGGAACGCTGGACCGACGAAGAGTTCGACAGGCTCTACAAGGAAGGCATCGCGGAAACCGACGGTGCGAAACGTGCCGACATCTATCTGCGCATGCAGCAGATCATGGAGGACACGGGCGCCTACGTGTGGATCAACCACGAGCCCGAAGCCTATGCCCATCGCGCCGACATCACGATCAACGCGGCGCCCTCGGGCGAATTGAACTACCGGCGCTTCAATCTGGCATGATCGCAACAAGACCCCGCGCGCGAAATGCGCGCGGGCACACTGACGGAGTGCCCGCCAAATGACAGCCTATCTTTTCAAACGATTAGGACTGTCGATGGCGGTCGTCCTTGCCGTTGTCGTGGTGCTTTTTTCGCTTCTGCACATGATCCCGGGCGATCCGGCGACCATCGCGCTTGGTCCTCGCGCGACACCCGAAGCGATCGCGCGCTACGCCGCGAAGATGCATTTGGACCAGCCGGTGTGGAAGCAGCTCGTGATCTACGTCGGCAACGCGGTGACGGGCGACCTGGGCGTCGATGTCTTTTCCGAACGTCCCGTGACAACGATGATCCTGGAACGTCTTGGCTTTTCCATGTCGCTGGTTTTCGCGGGAATGGGTTGGGCCGCCGTGCTTGGCATTCCGCTGGGCTGCCTTGCGGCGGTGAAGCCCAATACTTGGCTCGACTGGATCACCGGCGTGATATCCGTGGCGACCATCGCGGTGCCGTCCTTCCTGGTGTCGATCTGGGCCCTTCTGATCTTCGCGGTCGGCTTGCGATGGCTGCCCGCAATCGGCGCGGGCGAGCCGGGTGATCTGGGCGACCAGTTCTTGCACCTGATCATGCCCGCCTTCGCCGTCGGCCTGGGTTGGGTCGGATATCTTGCCCGCATGGTGCGCGCCTCGATGCTTGAGGTGATGGGCGAACCCTACATCCGGTCCGCGCGCGCCTTCGGGCTGAAGCCCAACAAGGTGATTTTCGGCTACGCGCTGCGGGTTGCCATCCTGCCCACGATCACGCTGATCGGCATGGGCTTCGGCGGGCTGATCTCGGCCACGGTCTTTGCCGAGATCATCTTCGCCCGCCCGGGGATCGGCAAGCTGATCTTCGACTCGGTGATGGCCCGGAACTTCCCCGTGGTGCAGGGCGCCGTCCTTGTGGCGACCGCGCTGTACATCCTTGTCGTCCTGATTTCCGACATCCTCATAGCAATGCTGGATCCCCGTGTCCGTGACTCGCTCTGACTCCGAAACCGGCCTTCCGGCCGTAGACGCATCCCGCCTGCCAGATCACCTGGAGGCCGGCGACATGCGCGAATCCGCCGCGCGAGAGCGCCGTGAGAAGCTGAAGCTTTTCCTGACGAACTGGCAGGGGGTGTTCGGCCTTATCCTTGTCCTGCTGTTCTTTGCCAGCGCGATCTTCGCGCCCTGGATCGCGCCCTACGATCCGAATGCGATCGACATTCCCGCGCGGCTCTCGAAACCGAGCGCGATCCACCTTGCGGGCACGGACCAGCTTGGCCGAGATACGTTTTCCCGCATCCTCTACGGCGGCAGGGTGGCGCTCAAGATCGCGGCGATCGGGGTGTCGGTCTCGCTTGTCGTGGGGCTTTTGCTGGGAATGATCGCGGGCTTCGGCCCGCGGTGGCTGGACAACCTGCTGCTGCTTGTATTCGACACCGTGCGCGCGTTTCCCACCGTCATCCTTGCGCTTGCCACCGTCGCGCTGACCGGACCCAGCCTTGCCGTCGTGCTTGCGATCGTCATCGTCACCTCGATCCCGAGCTATGCCCGCATCGCCCGCACCGCGGCGCTTTCACTGCGCAACACGGACTTCATCATGGCCGAACGCTCATTGGGCGCTGGCCTTGGCCGGATCCTCTGGCACCACGTCACGCCTAACGTGATGGGCCCGCTTCTGATCCTCGGGGCGATGGACGTGCCGGTGATCGTCACGGTGGAAGCCGGCCTCAGCTTTCTTGGCCTTGGCGTGCTTCCACCCACCGCAAGCTGGGGAACGATCCTGAACGAAGGCTACCTGGTCATCCGCGACACGCCCTGGATGGTGATCGCGGGGGGCATTCCGCTGATCCTGACCACGCTTGGGTTCACCTTTCTGGGAGAGGCGCTGCGCGACGTGTTCGATCCACGCATGGGAAGGGGGCGGTGATGGACACGCTGCTGGACATCCGCAACCTGTCGCTTGATTTCCGCACCACGCGGGGCCGCGTCAAGGCGCTGCGCGACATCAGCTTTCCGGTCCGCAAGGGCCGCATCATCGGCATCGTCGGCGAAAGCGGCTCGGGCAAGAGCACGATCCTGTGGTCGATCATGGGGCTGCTTGCCGGGAATGCCGAGGTCACTGGCGGCGAGATCCTGTTCGAAGACCGCAACATGCTGACGCTGAGCGAATCCTCGCGCCGCGCGGCGCGGGGCGAGGAGATTTCGGTGGTCTTCCAGGATCCGATGACGTCGCAGATCCCGGTCCTGACCTATGCGCGCCAGATGTTCGACATCCTCTATCGGCGCCCGAACCTCAGCCGCGCCCAGAAGCGCGAAGCTGCGATCGACATGATGCGCCGCGTCGGCATTCCCGATCCGGAAGCGCGGGTCGATCAGTATCCCCACCAGTTTTCGGGGGGCATGCGTCAGCGTGCTGGCATCGCGATGGCGCTGCTCACCGGCCCGAAACTGCTTCTGGCGGACGAGCCGACCACGGCGCTCGACGTCACGATGGAAGCGCAGATCATCCATCTTCTGCAGGGACTTCAGAGCGAGTTCGGCGCGACGATCGTGGTGGTGTCGCACAACCTGGGCCTGATCGCCGAACTGTGCGACGACGTCGTGGTCATGTACGCCGGCGAAGTCATCGAGGCGGGTGAAGTACACGACATCTTCCACCACGCGCGTCACCCCTACACGCGCGCATTGCTGGAATGCGATCCCGCGCGCGTGGAAAAGGTCACCAGGCGCCTGCCGGTCATCCCGGGCGACATCCCGGATCTGACGCGCCCGCGCAAGGGTTGCATCTATTCGCCCAGATGCCAGCGCGCCATGCCCACCTGCCATGACGTCGACCCGCCAACCGCTGCGACCGCGCCCGGGCAGTTTGCGCGGTGCCATCTGCTGGAAGGGCCGCACGCGGACCCGACATGGCCGCCCCCAGCCAGCGTCCTGACCGTCGGCCGCGGCACCGAGGATCTGCCGCCCCGCCCTGACCCGGCGGGCACTCCGCTGCTTGACGTGCGCGATCTCAACGTGCGGTTTCGCACGATGGGGCCGATCCGCGCCCGGCTGCGCGGCATCGATGATCCGTTCGTCGACGCGGTGCTGGATGTCAGCCTGTCGGTTCGCCCGGGCGAGACCGTCGGCCTTGTCGGCGAAAGCGGATCCGGCAAGACGACGCTTGGCCGAACCATTCTCAACCTTCTCAGGTCCGAAGCCGGCACCGCCACCTTCGAGGGACAGGACATCCGCAACATGCCCGAGAGCCGGTTCAAGCCGCTCAGACGCGACATGGCGATGATGTTCCAGGATCCGGTCGGATCGCTCAGCCCGCGCAAATCGGTGCGCGCGCTGATCACCGAGCCGCTTCTGATCCATGGCATCACCGGGCGCGACCTTGACGTCGAGGCAGAGCGGCTGGCCGACATGGTGCGCCTGCCCAAACCCTTCCTGACCCGGTATCCGCACGAGCTTTCGGGCGGCCAGGCGCGCCGCGTGGGCGTCGCGCGCGCGCTCGCGCTCAATCCCAAACTGATCATCGCCGATGAGCCGACGGCCGGGCTGGATGTGTCGGTCCAGGGGGAAATCCTGAACCTGATGGCCGAACTGCAGGCCGAACACGGTTTGAGCTACCTGATCATCACCCACAACCTGCCGGTCATCCGCCACATCGCCGACCGGCTTGCCATCATGTACCTTGGCCGCATCGTCGAACAGGGCCCTACCGGCGCCATCTTCGCAAACCCTCTGCATCCCTACACCCAGGCGCTTGTCGAGGGCGTGCCCAAGCCCGACCCGGATCGCCGGCGCAAGCACGTGTCCATCTCGGGCGAGGTTCCAAGCCTTCTCAGGCGTCCGCCCGGCTGCGATTTCGCGACGCGCTGCCCCTATGTGCAGGACCGGTGCCGTGTCGAAAAACCACCCCACTTCGACGCGCCGGCCGGGCGCCAGCACGCCTGCCTGTTTCCGCTGACCCACAACTGACACGAACGGAGCGACGATGAGCTACGCCATCTATATCGGGCGCAATCACACCCAGGACGGAGTCGCCTGGCTTGCCGGCTATGGCGACGAACCGTCGAGTCACTGGCTTGAGGTCGTGCCGCGCGCCACCCACGCGGAGGACGCGGTAATCGAGGTGGGTGTTGGCCCCGATGCGGACATGCCCGGACGCAGGACATCCATTCCCCAGGTGCGGGATACCGCCCGACACCTGCGCGTCAGCTACAGCTACTTCCTGGGCGTCCCCGCCCCGATCACCAATGGCGGCCTGAACGAATTCGGCGTCGCGGTTCGTGACATATGGTCGCCCTCGCGTCCCGATCTTATCCGGATGACGCCGGCCGACCAGACCGGCCCGAACTATTCGGATCTTGCGCGGATCGTGCTTGAGCGCGCCCGCACCGCACGCGAAGGGGTCGAAATCATCGGCGCGTTGATCGCAGAGCATGGGTATTCGACCTACGGCGGCAATTCCCACCTGATCGCGGACCCCGACGAAGCTTGGGTGGTGATCCAGTTCGCCGGCGGCCGCAAGCTATGGGCGGCGGAACGTCTGGGGCCGGACGACATCCGCGCCTCACGTCCCGGCTACATCGGCGTCATCCCTGACGCCGCCGATGACAGGTTCCGCTATCCGCCCCACTTCATCGACACCGCGATCGAGCTTGGGTGGTACGACCAGTCCCGCGGCCCCTTCGACGTCAACGCCGTCTATGGCGACGGCAAGGGTCGCTGGGAGGGCGTGGCCTGGATCGAAGACGACATGCGCGCCCGCGCCGCGCAACGGAAGATCAGCCGCGAGGACGTCTTCTGGGCCATATCGAACGACAGGCTGACGGGCGATACGGCGGGCTATGGCCAGGCGGTTCCGCTGGTCCATCCCGCGCATGATGCGCTGCGCGTCATGTGGCACGCACCCATCGGCCCGGTCACAGCCCCGCTGGTTCCGGTCTTCCTTGGCATGACCGAGGTGCCGGACGAATACGCCCAGCACCGCTACCTTACGCATGGCGAGGCGCACCGCTTTCTCGACCGGCGGAAAGAGACGAAGAACCCCGACACCGTTTCGCACGTGGCCCAGGGGATCGAGGTCGCCGACAGCGCGGTTTACCAGTTCAAGCGGCTCATGCACCTGTCCTTCCACGACCCGGCCCTGCTGAACGAGGTGTCATCGCACTGGCGCCGTCTTGAGGCGTCGCTGGATGCGGAACTGACAGACGTCCTGCGCAGCGCCCAGATCCTTCTAGAGGCGGGCGAAGACAGGCTTGCCGCGCGCCTTCTGACCGCGGAAAGCCATCGCTGGCTGTCGGGCGCGCTTGACGACTGCGCAGCCCTGGTTGCGGCAAGTCATGCGGGACTTCGCCGGAAGGGGCAGTTGAACCGGACCGACAAGCCACTTGCGCCGGCGCAACTCTGGTAGCGTCCCCGCCGGACATCCCGCCGTTCGCCCTGGAAAGCGGAGTGTCGTTGCGCAACGCGAAAGGAATTGCGTCATGGTCGTCAGCACGGCGGCCCGGCGATCCGTCTCAGGGCATCGGATCGGACCCCGCAGGCGCTGCGATATCGTCCCGGCAGCGTCACGCGGCCCCTTCGTTGCAAAAAGTGGCGTTTTTTGTTATGGTTAGCCTTGGTGGTTCATCCGTGTGATGAACGGACGAAGCGGCAGGGGATCTGGCCGCTTCGTATGGTGTGAGCAACCGATGGCCGGCACGACGCCGAAGCATCAGTCGGCCTTCGCATTCGCGCACCAACGCGCATCAGGCGTCGCAACCGGGCGGCGCGACAGGTCAGCGCCAACAGAAGCGCACCGCGCATGGACGCCGGTGGATCGAAGGGACATCCCCACAAGGCCGGGCATCCCCGGCAAACAGGGAGGATGCGATGAATTGCACCCAAACACGCGCCCAGACCTTGGGCGTCATCGCGGTGGCGCTTTCCACCGCGGCAGCCCCCGTCGCCGCGCAGGAAACGCGCTTCATCACGGTCGGCACGGGCGGACCGACAGGCGTCTACTTCGTTGTCGGCAACTCGGTCTGCCGGATGGTCCACAAGGAAGCGGCCGAGGGCCGCACGGAGGGACGGCAACATGGGCTCAGATGCTCGGCCCCGTCCACGGCCGGATCGACCTACAACATCGGACAGATCTGCGCCGGAGAGCTTGATTTCGGCGTGGCCCAGTCCGACTGGCAATACCATGCCTACAACGGCTCGGCACCCGACAGGGTCAACGCCTGCCCGGACCTGAGAGCGGTCTTCAGCGTCCACCCCGAGCCGTACCAGATCCTCGCCGCCAAGGATTCCGGCATCATGTCCTGGAATGACCTGAAGGGTAAGCGCTTCAATATCGGCAACCCGGGTTCGGGTCAGCGCGGTACGACCGAGGAACTGATCGAGGGCCATGGCTGGACGCTGGATGACTTCGCGGTCGCGACCGAGTTGACTTCGACCGAGCAGGCCAGCGCCCTTTGCGACGGCAACATCGACGCATTCGGCTACACCGTCGGCGTTCCCAATGCCGGCGTTGCGGTCGCGACCGACGGTTGCGACGCCTACATCGTCGACATGGGCGAAGACCCGGTGGCGCAGGAACTGGTGGCGCAGCACGACTACTACGCCTTCAACACGATCCCGGCCGGCACCTACTTCACGACCGACAAGGACGTGACGACCTTTGGCGTGATGGCGACCTTCGTCACCAGCGCCAGCGTGCCCGACGACGTCGTCTATGAGGTGACGCGCGCCGTGTTCGAAAATCTGGACGATTTCCGATCGCTGCATCCTGCCTTCGCCAATCTTGATCCAGCCAAGATGACAACCGACGCGTTGTCGGCGCCCATCCATCCGGGCGCGCAGCGCTACTACGACGAGATGGGTTGGTAAGCCGCGGCGCAGTCCTGTGCATAGGCTATTGCCCTTGTCGACGTGACAGGGGCGCGTTCGGGTGCCTGCGAATGGGCGAGACATGAGCAACGACAAGGTTCCCGACCGGCCCCGAACCGCAGGTGCCGATGTCTCGGCACGGCTGGAGGGCGCGCGCGTCCCGACCGCGGGATGGAGCCGCGTCATCATCGGCTTGGCCGTTCTCTGGTCCCTGTTCCAGCTCTGGATCGCCTCGCCGTTGCCCTACATGTTCGGCTTCGGGATCATCACCGACGTGCCGGCGCGCGCGCTGCACCTGGCCTTCGGGCTAACGCTTGCCTTCCTCATCTTCCCGGCGCGACCGGCGCTGCGCGATCGGCCGATCGCGTGGCATGACGTCGCTCTGGCGCTTCTGGCAGCGGCGGCCACGCTTTACATCTTCTTTGGCTATGACGGGATAGTCCGAAGGCAGGGGGTGCTGTTCGAGTGGCACTTGGCCGGGGCGGCGATCCCGGTCGAGGCCATCATCGGCGGCGTCGGCATTCTCGTGCTGCTGGAAGCGACCCGCCGCGTCATCGGTTTGCCCCTTGTCATCGTTTGCGCGCTGTTCCTGCTGTATTCAGTCTTCGGGCAGCAGATGCCCCTGGTGATCTCGCACAAGGGCGTCTCGCTGGAACGGCTGATCGGCTATCAGTGGCTGGGCGGAGAGGCGGTATTCGGCATACCGCTGAGCGTTTCGGTCAGTTTCGTGTTCCTCTTCGTGTTCTTCGGCGCGCTTCTGGAACGGGCGGGCGCGGGGCAATACTTCCTGGACCTGGCTTTCGCGATGGTCGGTCGGATGCGCGGCGGGCCTGCGAAGGCCGCCATCCTTGCCTCGGGCATGACCGGCATGATCTCCGGCTCCTCGATCGCGAACGTCGTGACCACGGGAACCTTCACCATCCCGGTCATGCGCAAGACCGGATTGCCCGCGGTCAAGGCTGGCGCGATCGAGGTGGCCGCCTCGACCAACGGGCAACTGATGCCGCCGATCATGGGGGCGGCGGCCTTCATCATCGCCGAGTTCGTCGGCATATCCTACTTCGAGGTCATCAAGGCGGCATTCATTCCGGCCGTCATCAGCTACATGGCTCTGATCTACATCTCGCATCTCGAGGCGCTGAAACTTGGCCTGCGTGGTTTGCCCAGATCCGAGATCCCCCCCTTGGGCGCGACGTTCCGCAAGGGGCTTCACTACCTGATACCGCTTGCGATCCTGGTGTACCTGCTGATCGTGAAACGCTGGAGCCCGTCCAGCTCGGTCTTCTACGCGATCCTCGCGTTGTTCGCGATCATACTGGTGCGTCCTGTGGTCATGGAACTGCGGGACGGCGGATCGCGCATCGGCGAGGCCATGACCCGCGGCGCGGCCGACTGCGTCTGGGGCATGATCGAAGGCGCGCGCAACATGGTCGGCATCGCGATCGCGGTGGGCGCCGCGGGGATAATCGTGGGCTCGGTGTCCTCGACGGGGCTTTCCAACGCGCTGATAGGGGTGATGGAAACCATCGCCGGCGGCAATGTCTATGTCCTGCTGGGCTTGACGGCCCTGCTGTGCATCGTGCTTGGCATGGGCTTGCCAACCACCGCCAACTATCTTGTCGTGGCCTCGCTGATGGCGGGTGTTCTGGTCGAACTTGGCAGCGCCGCGGGGCTCGTGCTTCCGCTGATCGCGGTGCATCTTTACGTTCTGTTCTTCGGGCTTCTGGCGGATTCCACGCCCCCCGTCTGCCTTGCGGCCTTCGCGGCCTCGGCGATCTCGGGCGCCTCGCCGCTCAGAACCGGGGTCCAGTCGTTTCTTTATGACATCCGCACCGCGATCCTGCCGGTCGTGTTCATCTTCAACCCGACGCTGCTGTTGATCGGGGTCGACAGCGTCTGGCACGCGCTTGTGGTCTTTGTCGCGTCGCTGCTGGCCATCCTCGCCTTCGCCTCGCTGACCCAGAACTGGATGCTTGTGCGCAACCGGCTGTGGGAAAGCGTCGCGCTGGTGCTCGTGATATTCGCGCTGTTCCGGCCAAGCCTTTTCATGGACCAGGTCTATCCGCCCTTCGCCATGGTGCCGACGGCGACCTTTGCCAGCGGCACGTTCACGGCCGCGCCGGGGCAGATCGTGCGTTTTCACGTCACCCGGGAGACCGCCTACGGCGACCGGCTGAAGCTGTTCGCCCTGCCCGCCCCCGAAGCCGGAGCGCGGCAGCAGCAGGGTCCGTTCGGGGTAACGCTCGCCCAGGACGAAAGCGGGCGGTGGATCGTGCACGCGCTTGCCTTTACTGGGCCCGCCGCGACTGCCGGGATGGACTTTGCGGATGTCGTGACTGCCATTGACGTCGAACAGCCCGATCTGCCGCCAAAGGAGGTTGTCTACCTTCTTGGCTTCGCCCTGCTCGCCCTGGTGTGCATGTCGCAGTATCGCCGGTCGCGATCATGACAGGACTTTTCGGGCGGGCCGGCGTGAATAGCCGTGGGCTTTTCCCCGATATGTGTCAGATTGTCCCGAACTGACAAGGAGACAAGGAACATGTCCGCTTCACAACTCGAGGCCATGTTGGCGCTGTCGCAAGCGCGGGCCGAGGCCTATGTTCACGCGGCCAAGATCATCGTGATGAACCAGTTCGGTCCGGCCGCCGAACACACCCACACCGAAATCACCGTCGCGCTGGCGAGCGCGATGATGCAGCACGAAGGGGCGCAGATCATCGCCGACGCCTATCGCAGCGCAGGGGGAAAGGCGTAGAGGCCCATGGGCGCGGCGCCGGCACCCGCCATGCGCCTGCAAACTAACCCCTTTCGAAGCGGGCGCGCCAGCGATCGTTTCCGGGAACGACCCGCTGCGGATAACGCGGCGGATCAGCCTGAACAAGGCGGCGCGGTTCGACCTTCGCCGGCGCCTTGTCGCCCAAGGCGTCGTCTTCGATCTCCAGAACCGTTTTCCCGTCGACCTCCCGGACATCGGTGATGCAGATGTCGCCCATCGCGCCATCCAGGAACATCTTGCGTGCCAGAGGATTTATGAAATGCGTCTCGATCCGGTTCGCGATGCCGCGCCCGCCTTCAAAGAAATCCTGCGTGCAGAGCAGCCTTAGCGAACTCGTGGCTTCGGGGGTCAGGCTGACGGTGATCCGATGCATCATCTCGATCCGTCTGACGACCTTCTGCAGCAGGGCCTCGAATATCTGCGCCATTCCCGGCCCCTTCAGGAAATCGAACACGACGATGTTCTGGCCGATGCGGTTCAGAAGTTCAGGCCGCTTCAGTTCCGTGCGGAAGTGATCCTCGACCGCGCGGCCGATCTTGTGGGACAGTTCGGTATAGCTGTCCGAGGGAAGGACGTTCATGCCCATGTTACTGGCCCGCGATCCGCTGGCCACGCCGATGTTCGAGGTGAAGATGATCAGCGCCTCGGAAAAATAGGCCGTCATTCCCCGCGCATCGGTCAGACGTCCTTCGTCCAGGATCTGAAGAAAGACGTCCAGCACCCGAGGATGCGCCTTTTCCACCTCATCGAACAGGAAGACGCTGAAGGGGCGGCGGTTTGCGGCATTCACAAGCTCGCCGCCATTTTCGTGCCCAAGGTGCCCCGGCGGCGCGCCAAGCAGCCGCGCGACGGAGTTTTCCGCCATGAACTCGGACATGTCGAAGCGGTGGCACAGAGTCTCATCCCCAAACAGAAGCTCGGTCACCGCCTTGGCCAGCTCGGTCTTGCCGACGCCCGTGGGCCCGACAAGAAACAGCGCCCCCCTTGGACGGGTGTGCATCGCTCCGGACTGCGCGCCGGAGAGCCCCAGGATCGAGCGCGCAAGGATGTCCAGGGTCTTCTCGACCGCGTGTGACTGTCCCTTGATCCGCGCGCCCAGGATATCGCCCGCATTCTGCATCCGCTTGCGCAGGACCGGAGAGGTCCAGGGGTTGCGGCGCGATCCGGTCCGGAAGACCCGGATCGCGTCGGAGATATGCGCAAGGCCAAGCCCTTCGTCGCGCGCGATCTTCGCGATCGCCTCCATCGCCAGAAGCGGCTTGCCGTCGCATTCCAGCGCGAACTGCTGCAGAAGCCTGTCCTGATCCAGAACAGACACGTCATTCAGCCAGCCCAGGGTTCCCGCCAGATGCCGTGCATAGCGAAAGCGGTCTTCCAGGTTCGGAAGCTCAAGCTGTATCTCGCGCAGCGACGGATTCTGCAGGACGAACCAGTCGGGCAGGTCCGCCGGATGATCGACCAGCCAGATGGTCGGGTTCAACCGTGTGCCGGTTTTCGCCCGCCGCCGTTCGCGCGACGTCGCGTCGATGGTGACAAAGAAACTGTCGCCGTCGTCACGCGCGCTGGTCGCAAGGTGCGACGCATGATCCAGAAGCAGCGCGACGGGAAATGCGCCAAAGTCGGCGACCGCCGCGTGCATCGCTCCGACATCGGCCAGTGTCGACGCGCCCTTGCCCATAGGCAGGCCGACCCTGCGCAACGCTTCGGCGTCGATGTGTTCGGCAGCCGCTAGGACGCCAAGCCCATCCGCCGGATCGTAGCGCAACAGCGCGCCGAAGCCGGTCGCCTTGAGTTGCGCCCACAAGATGGCGTGCAACTCCAGAAACTCTTCTCGCGTGTCATCGGGGCCGGGGTAGACATCACCAAGGTTGCCCGACAACACCAGATGGTCAGAGTACGAGAGGGCGGAACTTACCTCGTCGTACCAGGAGGGAAGATCATACGGGCGGGGCATCGCGTGGCACGTCCTGTCTTGTGGGTTGGAAGCCGTCCGGCAAGGGGCGGCAATGGGAAAGCCGTGTGAAACTGGAAGCATCAAACGCGGGCCGCAACGTGACCGGCTTCGGACAACTCTTGGGCGTGGACACGAATTCCGGCCGCGGCATCGTTGCGCGAAGTGCCCACCCGTCGCCTTTCACGGCCGATCCCGCGCTAGTCGAAACGCGGTTTGCGGCCGCGAAGAATGTAGGCGATCGCCTGCAGCATGATCCCGTTGGTGTTGACATCGACATATCCCTTCATCGGCTCGCCCGAGGCTGAAAACACCCCCGGGCAGAAACCTCCCCCATCGAAGCGTGCGCGCTCTCGCACGTGTCGGGCCAGTTTGTTCGAAAAGGCACCAGGCCTGACGGCCGCCCAAAGGTACGACGCCTTGGTGTTCACCAGCAGAACCTCGCGCCGGAAGGACTCTGCCTGCCACTCGCGCGCGTTGTCGACGGTGCTGACGACCCAAGGCTGCCCGGGCGTCGCAAGGCTCAGGCCCTGATACATGAACCAAGGCGCCCGATCGAGCGGCGACTCGGACACGCACAAAAGCTCTCCCGTCCGCTCGAAGGTCCTGCGCTGCTGGTCCAGCAAGACATCGGCAAGGAACGAAGATGGTTCCGAAACCGGCATCTCGACCGCTTCGAGCAAAAGCGGCTCGGCGCCAAAGGGGCCGATCTCGGCGACGCGCTGCATCAGCCGCATCTGCCGATCCATGACGGTTCCGTCTTCTGCGACCATGTAAGGGGACCGGAGCGGCAGACCCCAGTGGCGGAACGCGCGCGCGGTGTAGTGGCTGCAATGCGTTTGGGACTGGTCGACCATGCGCCCGCCGACAACCGAGTGGACCCGGCCATCGGAGATCACCGCGTCCAGATGCCACCGCCCGACGACCTCAGCCGCGATGCCTTGCGTCAGTGGATGCATGTCCAGCTCGCGCAACACACTGAGCAATCGGCCGGTGTCGCAGGCATTGAAGTCGTTCGACAGGATCGAGGCGGACCCCGCAGAAATGACAGCCGCGGGCAATCGCCATTCGCCGACCTGCGCCGACGGGATGGCCGCGACGATCCGCCCGGCCCTGGAGGCGAACTCTGCGTCGGTGATCAGGGCAAGTTCATGCGCCGACATGATCGCCGCCAGCAGGCTGGCCAAGTCCCACATCGTCAGTTCCTGATGCAGGTAGGTCGCCCCCTCGGCTTCGTGCGCGGTCGCGACACATAGACCGCTTTCGACCCTGGAATACCTTTCGAAGAACTGCCAGGCTTGACGCGCATCGGCCAGAAGCTCTTCGCCCGACAAGCCATCGGGGCCCGAAGGTGGCTCCGGCGGCTGTCGGTAGGTATCGCGCAGAACCTCGAACAAGGGATCGGGAGCGATGATTGCTGCGGCAAGGTCGGGCACGTCCGAAAGGACCGTATCGCTTTCGCAGCAGAGACTCTCCACCGCGGCCAGCGATCTTTCCCGCGCCTCTGCCTGCACATAGGCGTCGTCATCGAGCACGATCACCGCATCGCGAAGGCGTGCGATATCTTCGTCGCCGGGCCGTTCCAGCAGGCGCGTCTCTCCGATGCGGAAGGGGCCGGTGCCGTCGAAGCTGGGCCAGGCGCGACCGCCAAGAACGAGGTCGACGCCGGCGGCCAGCGCGGGCGGGGCGTTCCCGCCCGCGCGCTCAACCGCACAGACAGGGTCGGCCTCCGGCCTGTCAGCGACCCATTTGCGGGCGTCCGCCGTGTCGGTCAGTTCAAGCGCTAGGCAGTCGTCGGATGATGCGCCATCCCACGGCTTGCCCGCGATGGAGTGTGGCACTCCTTTGCTCAGCAAGGCGTTTCTCATTTCGGCGAACGCCTTGGCCGCGACCTCATCCCCAGCATCGGGCCGGGCAAGACGCAGCGCGATCCTGCGCGGCTGGCTTGAGCCGAACCACCCGATCTGCGCACGCGGCAACGACACGAAACGGTGGCCGGCCTGAACATCGCCCTCGATCGCCGCGACGATCAATTCAGCGCGCCGCCGCAGAACATCCGGCTCCAACCCTTGGCTGCCCGTCAGATCGAGGACGATCATAGCCCAGCCTGGCTTCGCAAGCGTCCGCGCGATCCAACGATCCGCGTCCGCTTCCGATACCAGGTCAAGACGCGCGCCGCCCAACATGCAGATAGTCCGGCTGGCGCAGCCGGTCGATGTGACCATGCCGTTCGCTGCCGTGTCGATGACCTGTCTTATGCCAAGCGCGCGAAGGGGATCGAAATTGACCTGGCCGCTTGCCGCGGTCGCGACGGTCAGCGGCGCGAGCGGCGTGACACCTGCCTCCGTGTCAGCCGCCCCATCCGAAAGCAGGGCGTTCAGCCCGGCCAGGGCTTCGCTGGCGGTGCGGCGCTGAAAATACGGTGACATGCCGGAAAGACCGGGCAAGGCCAGAACGGGCTCGACAAGCTGGGGGAACCCGGTCACCAGATGGCGAACAAGCGCCGCTGCACCGCGCGATCCGGCGCTTCCAAGCGCTTCTGGCGAAAGCACGAGCGCGATCGGAACGCTTGCCACCAGCAATGGCTCCAACACCGCCTCAAGGCCGTCTGGCGTGGCCATCTCAGCCAGTCCGTCGACAAGCACGAACAAGGGCTCGGGACCGCCTGAGGCCCAAAGGCGCGCGTCAAGGAATGGACCGACAACACTTGGCACGACCCACTTCAGCAAGGTTCGTCGATAAATCCCAATCGGCCCGCGGCATTCCATTCCTGCGTCGTCTCCCCCGTCCGCCGTCCCGCGACATGTGAACCTGCGTCATTTGTATAACTTTTGCGGCGGCGCACTTTGATATAGCACAGATGAACGCGCCGATTATCGTGCAAGGCGTCCTGCCGGGCGACCAAGGGAGAAAAGCATGGCGCCGAGCAGTAACCGCGTGCGCGCGCGCCTGAGGTCGCGACACCGCAACCCGGTTTTTCAGGACAACAGGTCCCTTCGCGCGCGGCTCGTGAAGGGAATGGCGGCGCTGGCGGTGATGATCGCCGTTGCCTGGGCGGCCGCCTTTGCGCTGAACCTTTACTATGTCCGGGTCCTGCCGGAAAACACCTTGATGGCCGAACAGTCCGGCGATCCCCGTAAGGCCGCTGCCGCCCCCCTGCCCGTCTGCGAGGGCGAACCCTTCGCGAAGACGGATTGGCTGGTCGACCCGCACGGAAGGTCGGCATCGGCCTATCTTCGCGTGCAACCGGATTCGTCGATCGCGTCCCTTGCGCCGAAATGCGGCCTTTTCTCTCATGTGCTGGCCGAATGGGTGACGATCGACGTCAGGTCGCAGGCGGTGGAGTGGTTGAGCGAGTCCCGAACCGACGACGCACTGCGCGCCCTGGCGCGAACCGCACCAACGACAAGCTTTGAACTTGTCGCACGGGTGGAACTGCCTTCGGCGTTTTCTCTTGGGGCGCAGGCACTGGAAAAGCCCGCCGTGCGCCACGACATACTGAACGCGCTCATCGACATGCTGTCGTCGGGTCCATATTCGGGTCTCTGCCTTTATCCGGAAGGTTACAGCGACATTCATCGCACGGGGCTGGTCGCGCTGCTCAAGGATCTGCGCTCGGCGCTGCCGCGCGACCTGCGAACCTGCCTTGTCGCAGAAAGCGATGGCCCGCTTTGGCGCGATCGGTCGATCATCGACAATGTGGACAGCGTCGTGCTTCAGACCTTCCGGGACCCGAATGGAGCGGACCCGGCCGGGGCGCTTGCGCCGCAGGCCTGGTTCCAGTCGCTGCTGGCCGAAGCCGAGGACACCATCGGCCCTGAAAAGCTGCGACTTGCGCTCGGCTCCTTCGGGCGGCTTTGGGTCGACGGCCGCGCGGAACCCGTGCCGCTTTCCTATGCCGATGCAATGGGGCTGGCAGCGCGCAACGGTGCCGCAATCGAATTCTCTGCGCCGGATCTCAACACCCATATCGTCTTCGATGGCACCGACGGTCGCAGGCGCGAAATTTGGTTGCTGGACGCCATTTCGATCCGAAACCAGTTGCTTGCCCTTCAGGGGCATGACACGGCGGACATCGTCCTGTGGTCGACCGGGCTTGAGGATCCCGGCGTGTGGCCCTTGCTTCTGGGCGGCACGACGCCCGTCACCGCCTCCGATATCCAGACCGTTCGCCTGGACGACTTCGTGGCATATGAAGGCGAAGGCCCCTTCCGCACGATCATCCAGGCCGCGGTCGAGGGTCAGCGGCGTCTGTTCAAGGATGCCAGGACGGGCCTTGTGAATGGCGTCCGGTATGACCGCACGCCGCAGCCGTTTCTGGTTCAGCGCTACGGCAAGCGGGATGACAAGGTGGTCGCCCTGACATTCGACGACGGCCCGGACCCCGAATACACGACCGCCATCCTGGACACGCTGAAGCAGACCGGCGTTCCCGCGACCTTCTTTCTTGTCGGAAGCGGAATGCTGAAGGAACCTGACATCGTCAGACGCATGGTCGCCGAGGGGCACGAGGTCGGATCCCACACCTTCCTTCACCCGGAGAATGGCGACCTTGGGCAAGAACGACTACGGCTTGAGTTGAATTCCTTCCAGCGCCTGCTTGCCAGCCTGACAGGCCGGACAACCTACCTTTTCCGCATGCCATACGGTCGCAGCGAGGGTCCGCTGACGTCGTCCGAGGCCATCCCGATGAAGGTGGTAGAGGACCTTGGCTACCTCCTGACCGGCGCCGACATCGTGCCCCGTGACTGGGAGGGTCTGAGCGCCGAGCGGATCGCTCAGCAGGTCAGCGAAGGCGCGCGCGCCGGGGGCAGCCAGGTCATCGTCCTGCATGATGCGGGCGGCGACAGGGCCGCGACCGCGGCCTCGGTCGGGCTCATCGTCGAACGTTTGCGGGCTGAGGGGTTTACGTTCGTCCCGCTCGCATCCCTGATCGGCCTCAGCCGCGACCAGGTGATGCCTACGGTGGGCGTGCGCTACGGATTCGTGGACGACGTCGCCTTCACGGTTCTGGCCAGCATCGGCTCGGTGCTCTACTGGGTGTTCTGGATCGCGATCCTCTTTGGGGTCATGCGATCCGCACTGGTGCTGACCCTTGCTCTGCTACGGCGGCGTCACCAACCGGCTGAACCGAGGCAAACACCCCCTGTCACCGTCGTGATCCCCGCCCTGAACGAAGAGAATGTCATCGTCGAAGGGATCGAGGCTGTGCTTTCGTCCGACCACCCGGACCTGCGCGTCATCGTCGTCGACGATGGCTCGACCGACGACACGGCGTCCCGTGTGACGCGGGCGTTCGAAAAGGATCCGCGCGTCACCCTGATCCGGCAGGAAAACGGGGGCAAGTGGAACGCGATCAACGCGGCCTACGCGCACGTGCAGACCGAAATCGTGGTCGCCATCGACGCCGACACGCTTCTGTTGCCCGATGCGATCGGGTTGCTCGCCCGCCACTTCGCCGATCCCGAGGTCGGCGCCGTCGCGGGCAATGTGAAGGTCGGGAACCAAGGCGGCCTTCTGACCCGGCTCCAGTCCCTTGAATACGTTACAGCGCAGAACATCGACCGGCGCGCGGCCGAGCGGCTGAATGCGATCCTGGTCGTGCCTGGCTCGATCGGCGCCTGGCGCGTCTCGGCCGCCGTCAAGGCGGGGCTCTATTCCGGCGACACCATCACCGAAGATGCAGACCTGACCGTCGCCGTCCTGCGGGCAGGCTACCGCGTCGTTTTCGAGGAACATGCCTGCTCACGCACCGAGGTCCCGGAAACCGTCCGCGCGTTTCTGCGTCAGCGCCTGCGCTGGACCTTTGGCATGATGCAGACGGCCTGGAAGCACCGCCGGGCAGCTGGCACGGCGCCAGGCGCGGGCCTGTTTTCGATTCCCGACCTGTTCCTGACGGGGGTCGTCCTGGGCCTGCTGGCGCCTGTTGCCGACCTGGTGTTTCTATGGGCCTTGGCCGATGCGGGGTTGCAACTGCTCGAAACGGGGCTGGCATCCATGCCGGAATGGCACCTGCCGCTCATGATCGCATGGCTGGCCCTGCCCGCGACGGACCTGGTTTTCATTGCGACGGCATTGATGTTAGAGCGCCGCGAAAACAAGGGATTGCTGCTTCTGTTTCCGCTTCAGCGGCTTTTCTACAGGCCCTTGCTATACCTGACGGTCTGGCGCGCCGTGGGACGGGTGCTGGTCGGTCACGTCGCCGCCTGGGGCAAGCTGGTCAGGCGCGGAACGGCCCTGCCAGGCCCTTCGAAGTGACCGGCCCCTCGGCTGCCGTCAGCCGAAGACGCGGCATCCTTCGGCCGCGATCTCGCCGACCTCGACCGGAAGATCCCGTGGCGGATTGATGATCGCCTGCTGGACCGCCGTGATCCGGCGCGCGCACAGGTCTGAGGCCTCTTGCGACTGGCCGCGCCCGCCGATCCAGATATCAAGCCACGGATGTCCGCGGTGACCGGTGTGGCAGGGGCCGTCCTGCGGCTTGGCGCCATCGCCGCAGACGTCCTCGACGATCGCGTATTTGCGCAGGCGGGGCAGGTAGAAGCGCGTGCCGGCAGGATAGTCCAGCGATTGCCGTCCGTTGTCGATCCGGTGACCGACCGCGATCGTGACCGGATCGGCCCAGGTCCCGCTTCCACCCGCGCGCCGGTGCACGACAGGACGGGCGATGGCCGCCGATCCCGGCGGGGTGTTGTCCCAATAGGTGTAGCCCGTCAGGTATATGGGAAAGTTGCGCGGTGCCGCGGCCGAAACCTGCCTGACCCCCGGCGTCTGGGCCGGTTGCTCGGGCAGCCTCAACTGCGCCCGCTGTGCCTGCGCGGCCGTATCCTGGACGCATCCCGACATCATCACGACCGCCCCCAAGGCAAGGATCGCCGTTCCGCTTGCTCGCATCTGCCTTTCTCCCGCTCGTGTGCTCCGACCATGCCAGCTGGATGCTGGCACATGTTCGGGGCCATTCCTTGGCGACCCGCCTTTTTCTTCCTGCACCTCGCCAGACTGCGTCAACTGGCGCGTGACAGGATGCGCTGCCGCCATCCGCTTCGGGCCATCAACGGCCCGTCACGAAGGCGGGACAGATATGGCTTCCTGAATATATGGAGCCGCACACGCGATTGTGAAGACCCGGGCGCGAAAAACACGGATGCATGGCACGAAGTCGATCGCCACGCTTGCGCCCGGATTGGCGGCAGTGAACGCGTCGGTCATCGCCCGCATTACGCTTTCGCCTCGGGCGGCCTGCTGCATCAAAAGCACGCCAGGATGCGTTTCGGCCCGAAGCGGATGCGCGACCGCCTGCGCGCAAGTCATCGCGCCAAGAGCAGGCGCGTGGATGCTTCCAGTCTGCGCATCAGTTTCCACGAATGCTGCTGGCCGGTGGGATCGGGAAGGCCCCAAGACCTGATCGCCCCGGCCCGGGCGCCATCCGCGATGACCGGCCGGCCTTGCGGCGCAAGCATCGGTTCCTAATGGCGTTCAGACGTTCCCGGCTACCTTTCGGGCATAGGTGACAAAGGCCTCGACCTCTTCCGGGCGCGGTTCAAGCCCGGTGAAGCCAAGCAGGTATTTTCCACCCGTTTCAGGCACTCTTCCAGCGGCTCTGACAGTTCCAGCGCGTAGTAACCCACGTGCATGAAGTAGAAGATGCGCGCGCGTACCTCCGCCTCGGCGGGATTGTAGCCGAACCGCTCGAACATTGCAGCAAAGGCCGAAATCCGGGCCGCGTCCGTGCGGTCGATGACGCGCCGGACGGCCCGTCACGCCGAGCCCATTCTCGCACCGCGAAGTCGAGCTTGTGATTGAAAATCCGGGATCGACCCAACACCGGAACACGTTGCACACCGCCCCGGTGATCGTATCCGCCGGCATCTCGGCGTGACGCTTCAGCGCAGTGGTGTTGGAGGACTCCCAATCCTCAAGCAGCGCATCAAATCGCGGCGGCTCTTGAAGTACCAGTAGAAGCTTGACCGCGACACGCCCAGGCGCTCACCAATCGCCAGAACCTTGACCTCGGCGACGCCTTCGCTGACCAGCAGCTCCTTTGCCACGGCAAGCCGCTCGGCTGCGGCCAGCCCTTCATTGCGCTGGATCCCGATCGGTTCGCAGGCCGCTCGTTTCACGCGACCATCCGCGCGCTGGCACAGTCGATCACCACGCAGCCCGGTGCGCGGCTGCCGCATTCGCGCCGCGAGGCGAACAGGCGCCGCATCGAACGTTCGGGCCTTCTTGAGGAAGGCCGATCTGCTTGCCGTGCTCAAGGGCTTTGCCGATCGGAAAGATGCCTGAACGCAAGCCCGCCCTCCCTCCATTTTCTGAAAGCGAGATGACCATGTCCTATCCGACGCTGTTCTTCCCACTCCAGCTTCGCCACAAGACGCTGAAGAACAGGATCGTTTTCGGCGCGCGCACCGTCAACATGAGCCACGAGGGCATACCGGCGCCGCGGCACTTTGGCTACTACCGGGAACGCGCACGCGGCGGGGCGGCGATGATCGTGGTGGAGCCTTCGCCTGCACATCGGACCGGCGTCTTGATCCGCGGCAACTTCCTGGCCGAAAGCGACGAGGTGATCCCGCATTTCCGCAAGATCACCGATGAATGCCATGACCACGGCACCGTCATGGTCCACCAGATCTTCCATGTCGGCGGGCACGGGGATCAGGACAACAGCTGGCAGCCCTACTGGTCGCCGTCGGGCCTGCCCTCGATGCATGATCCCTGCGGCAGCCATGCGATGACCGACGCCGAGATCGAGAAACTGATCGAGGCTTTCGTTCAAGCCGCGCGACGCGACCGCGACGCGGGGTTCGACGGCGTGGACCTTTTCGCCGGCTACAACTGCATCATCGACCAGTTCTGGTCCCCGATCACCAACAAGAGGACCGACAGATGGGGCGGATCGCTTGAGAACCGGCTGCGTTTCGGTGTGCGTATCGTCGAGGGCATCCGAAAGATGGCGGGAGCGGATTTCATCATCGGCATGACCATTTCCGGCGCCAAGAAGTACCCCGGCGGGCTGTCGCTGGAAGACAAGCAGGAAATCGTGAGCTGGCTCGATCAGCGCGGCCTGGTCGACGACTGCTCGGTCGGGACCGGCAGCTACCTGAACCAGTTTTCCAAGATCGTGCCCAGCTTCCACTTCGGCATGTTCCTGGGCCGTGATGACGCCGCCGCGATCAAGGAGGTCGTTTCCCACGCCAAGGTCACCGCCGAGGCTCGCATCAAGACCCCCTCGAACGCGGAAGAGGTTCTGAGCGCGGGCAAGTCCGACCTCGATTCGATCGTGCGCGGGCAGATCGCAGACCCCCATCTTGCGAACAAGGCCAGCCAAGGACGCGCCGAGGACATCCGGCCCTGCATCTCCTGCAACCAGATTTGCATCGGCCGCCGGCTCAGGGACTACTACGTTTCCTGCCTGATCAACCCGTCGGTTTCCAGGGAACACGAATGGGACGGCGACACCGTCCGCCCGGCCGAAAGGCAAAAGCACGTGCTTCTGGTCGGTGGCGGTCCCGCCGGGATGGAGGCCGCCCGCGTCGCCGCGGAACGCGGCCACCGCGTCAGGCTGGTCGAAAGGACACGCGAACTGGGCGGACAATTCCGCCTTGCCTCGGGCCAGCCCGAGCGCGGCGAGATCGGGGCGTATCTGACCTGGCTTCAGACACAGCTGACAAAGCTCCAAGTGAAGGTGGAGCTGGGCAAGGACATGACCGCCGACGACATCCGCGAAAGCGGCGCGGACGAGGTCATACTCTGTACCGGTTCCGTTCCCTCGCGCAGCGGCTACCAGCGGCCCTTCCCGCATCAGGAGCGTTTGCCGGGCGCGGACCTGCCCAACGTCCACACCATCCAAGACATCCTTGACGGTTCGGTGGATCCCGGTACCAACGTCCTTCTTCTTGACGACATCAATGGCTGGTGGCCCGCCTCGGGAACGGCGATCCACCTTGCCCGGCAAAGGCACATGGTCACCGCGCTCACAGCCTCGGAGAAGGCGGCGGCCCAGCTTGACATCAGCCTGACGGGTGACACGACGCGCGAGCGTTTCGCGAAGTATGGCGTGGAGGTGATCCTGGCCTCGGCCCTTGAAAGCTGGGACGGGCGAACCGCGCGGATTGTGAACCTCTATACGGGGGACGTGGAAGAGCGGGATTTCGACAGCCTTGTCATGGCGCTGACGAACGAACGCGAAGACCGCCTGACGCGGGAACTGCATGAGGACACCCAGCTTTCGGTGCATGCGATCGGCGACACGGTGCAGGCCAGAACGGCCAGCATGGCCATCTACGAGGCGCGCAGCCTAGCGATGGGAATGTAGATCACGGGTGAATCGCGCAACCGCCGCCGCAGTCCCGGCAAGCCGCTCCGGCAGGCGCGGCGGGCGCCGCCCGCCGATCAAAGCTTTCTCAGCACCTGCTCATAGAAAAGCTGCGCGCTGCGGGGCAGTTCTCGGGTCCTGTCGCGCACCACGAAGTACGGCGTCACCGACAATTCGGTCGCCGTGTCGATCATCGTCAGGCGCGCACCGAAATCATGGCCAGTCAGAAGCTCGGCGACCTCACGCGACTGGGGCGCGATCACATCGGATGTCGCCAGAAGCGCCTCGACCATCAAGAGCGAGGAGGAATTGATCACCTTGTGCGGCACCGCGATCCCGGCCGCATAGAAGGCCTGTTCCACCGCTTCACGAATTGGCGACCCGCGTTCCTGGATCACCCATTCATAGGCCACCAGCTCCTCAAGCCCGACACCCTTCCGATGCGCCAGCGGATGCCCCTCTCGCACCAAAAGGCGAACGGCCTCGGATCGGGCGGGGTGCACAAGCAGGTCGCGGCTGTCCTGCGTGGCGGGCACGCGGGCCATGATGAAGTCGAAACGGCCTTCGTTCAGACCGCGCACAAGATCGGTCGACGGGCCAACATCGATGGACAGCGAGATGTCCGGCGCGATCTCGCGCATCACGGCCATCGCAGGCAACAGGATGCCAACGGCAGGGCCCGTGACCGACCCGATCCGCACGTCCCCCGCGACACCGCTGGAAAGCGAGGTCACCTCCTTCTCCAGGCTCTCGAGCCCCGACAGCACGATGCGCGCGTGACGCGCGAAGGCCTCTCCGACCTGTGTCGTCTCCATACCCTTCGGCGTGCGCTTGAAGATCGGACTGCCGCACATCCTTTCGACCTCGCTCAGGATGCGCGATGCGGCGGGCTGGGACATGTTGAGCGCGCGGGCCGCAACCTGAAGCTGCCCGACCTCGTGAATCTTGAGCAGCAACTGCAGATGCGTTGGCTTGATCTGCCTGATGAAGCGCATTGCGGGCCTTTCGTATACCATTCGTGATATGCAGTTATCACATAATCCAATTTTACAGTGATGTAATTTTCCGTCTAACTCGCTCTCACGGCCCGATTGCGGTCCGTGGACACACAGAAGAGCGGGCATGCGGCAGCAAGGGAGTGGCTCGCGTCTTTCGGGAGGATAAAATGAAGATCAGGACGATACTGACCGCGGCCACCGCGGCTATTGCTTTTGCGTCTGCGGCCTACGCGGACGGTCTTGTCGGCATCGCCATGCCGACCAAGTCCTCGGCACGCTGGATCGCCGACGGCGACAACATGGTCAAGGAGCTGCAGGCCGCGGGATACGAAACCGACCTGCAGTATGCAGAGGATGACATCCCCAACCAGCTTTCGCAGATCGAGAACATGATCACCAAGGGTGTCGACGTGCTGGTGATCGCGGCGATCGACGGCACGACGCTGTCGAACGCGCTGGAAAACGCGGCGGCAGCGGGCGTCAAGGTCATCGCCTATGACCGTCTGATCCGCGACTCCGGAGACGTCGACTATTACGCCACCTTCGACAACTTCAAAGTCGGGGTCCAGCAGGCCACAAGCCTTGTCAACGGCCTGAAAGAGCGCTTCGGAGACGGCCCCTACAACGTCGAACTGTTCGGCGGATCGCCCGACGACAACAACGCCTATTTCTTCTACAACGGCGCGATGAGCGTGCTGCAGCCGCTGATCGACAACGGCACCGTCGTGATCCAGTCCGGCCAGATGGGCATGGACAAGGTCGGCACCCTTCGCTGGGACGGCGCCGTGGCGCAGGCGCGCATGGACAACATCCTGTCGGCCAACTACACCGACAAGGAAGTGCACGGCGTGCTGGCCCCCTACGACGGCCTGTCCATCGGCATCCTGTCCTCGCTCAAGGGTGTCGGCTATGGTTCGGGCGACCTGAAGATGCCGATCGTGACCGGTCAGGACGCCGAGGTCCCCTCGATCAAGTCGATCCTCGCGGGCGAGCAGTATTCGACCATCTTCAAGGACACCCGCGAGCTTGCGAAAGTCACCGTGGGCATGGTCAATGCCGTTCTTGAGGGCACCGAGCCCGAGATCAACGACACCGAGACCTATGACAATGGCGTCAAGGTCGTGCCCTCCTACCTGCTCGAGCCGGTCTCGGTCGACGCGTCCAACTGGGAAGAAGTGCTGATCGGTTCCGGCTACTACACCGCGGATCAGATCCAGTAAGCCACTCCCCAAGACCCGTCCGCCCATCTGTCCCAGCTTGGGCGGACGGTTCCCGCAATGCAAAGAGGCCAGCATGACCGCGCTTCTTGAAATGCGTTCCATCACCAAGGAGTTCCCGGGGGTCAAGGCGCTTGACCGAGTGAACCTGGAGGTGAAGGAAGGCGAAATCCACGCGATCTGTGGCGAAAACGGTGCCGGCAAGTCGACGCTGATGAAGGTTCTGTCGGGCGTCTATCCCGTGGGCAGCTACGATGGAGAAATCCATTACGAAGGCCGGCTGGCGGAATTCCGCGGCATCCGTGACAGCGAACATCGGGGCATCATCATCATCCACCAGGAACTTGCCCTGGTTCCGCAGCTCTCGATCGCCGAAAACATCTTTCTGGGAAATGAAACCGCGCGCGGCGGCATCATCGACTGGCACGAGGCGAACCATCGCACCGAGGCCCTTCTGAAGAAGGTCGGCCTTAAGGAAAGCCCGATGACGCTGGTCGACAGCCTGGGCGTCGGCAAGCAGCAGCTTGTCGAAATCGCCAAGGCGCTGTCCAAGGACGTGAAGCTTCTGATCCTGGACGAGCCGACGGCGGCGCTGCAGGAAAACGACTCGAAGAAGCTTCTTGACCTGATGCTCGAACTGAAGTCGCAAGGCGTCACCTGCATCATCATCTCGCACAAGCTGAACGAGGTCCGCTACGTCGCGGATACCGTGACCGTCATTCGCGACGGCATGTCGGTCTCGACGCTCGACGCCAAGAAGGGGTTGTCCGAGGACGACATCGTCCGCGACATGGTCGGACGAGAGATGTCGGACCGCTACCCCGAGCGCAACCGCCGGGCCGGCGACATCATCATGGAAGTCGAAAACTGGAACGTCTGGCATCCCGAACATGCCGAGCGCCAGATCATCAAGAACATCTCGATGAACGTGCGGGCGGGCGAGGTCGTGGGCATCGCTGGCCTGATGGGCTCCGGCCGGACCGAGCTTGCCATGTCGATTTTCGGCCGGTCCTACGGGCGCCGCATTTCGGGCACGGTCAAGCTGCACGGGCGCGACGCCGACGTTTCGCGCGTCGACCGGGCGATCTCGTCGGGGCTGGCCTATGTGACCGAGGACCGCAAGCGGCTTGGCCTGATCCTGGACGAGACGATCCGGTTCAACACCACGCTCTCCAACCTGCAAAGCGTCTCCTCGAACGGGGTCCTGGATGCAAACGAGGAAACCGAGGTCGCCGAGAAGTACCGCGCCATGCTGCGCACGCGGACACCTTCGGTCTTCCAGAAGGTCGGCAACCTGTCCGGCGGCAACCAGCAAAAGGTCGTGCTCGCCAAGTGGCTGAACACCGCGCCCGAGGTCCTGATCCTGGACGAACCGACCCGCGGAATCGACGTCGGCGCAAAATACGAAATCTATGCGATCATCAACGAACTGTCGGCCGAGGGCAAAGGGGTCGTCCTGATCTCGTCCGAGATGCCGGAGCTTCTGGGGATGTGCGACCGGATCTACGTCATGAACGAGGGCGCCTTTGTCGGGGAGCTTTCCGCGAGCGAGGCCAGCCAGGAGCGCATCATGTCGCTCATCGTGGACGAAAGGGGATAAAGGGATGACGACGGACACGAACGACATGGCGACGAATGCCGGCGCCGCGGCATCGGAGAGGAAAGGGCTAAAGAGCTATCTCGCCTCTCACATGCGCGAGTTCGGCCTTCTGTTCGCGCTGATCGCCATCATGGTCTTCTTCCAGATCGTGACGGGCGGCACGCTGATGCGCCCGGTGAACATCACCAACCTGTTCCTGCAGAACAGCTACATCATCATCATGGCGCTCGGGATGCTGATCGTCATCGTGTCGGGCCATATCGACCTTTCCGTCGGATCCGTCATGGGCTTCGTGGGCGCGCTGGCAGCCGTGCTGATCGTCAACCACGACGTTCCGATCCCCATCACGGTCGCGCTCTGCCTGCTTGTCGGCGCGGCGATCGGCGCCGCGCAGGGCTACTTCGTGGCGATGTGGCGCATCCCCTCTTTCATCGTGACGCTGGCCGGCATGCTGGTGTTCCGCGGCCTGTCCCTTTGGCTTCTTGAGGGTCAGTCCGTTGGCCCCTTCCCCAAAAGCTTCCAGATCCTTTCGACCGGCTTCGTCCCCGAAATCTTCCCCGCCTCCATCGGAGAAGCACTCGCCTCTGCCTTCGACACGCGCAATTTCAACGTGCTGTCCTTCGCGCTTGGCCTGATCGCCGCGGCCGTGGTCGTCCGGATGGGCCTCAAGAAGCGCGCGCGCAACGCGCAATACGGCATCGCGGACGAACCGATCGGCCTGTTCTGGGCGCGCACGGCGATCATCGCCGCCGCGATCATCTTCCTGATGTTCAAGCTGTCCACCTTCCGCGGCCTTCCGAACGTCGTGGTGACGATGGGCGTTCTCATCCTGATCTACACCTTCATTACCGAAAAGACGGTGATCGGCCGCCGCGTCTATGCGCTTGGCGGGAACGAGAAGGCCGCCAAGCTGTCCGGCATCAAGACCGAGCGGCTGACATTCCTTGCCTTCGTCAACATGGGCGTGCTGGCCGCCCTTGCGGGGTTGATCTTTGCGGCGCGCCTGAACACGGCGACACCCAAGGCCGGCTTCGCGCTTGAACTGGACGTCATCGCGGCGGTCTTCATTGGCGGCGCGTCGATGTCGGGCGGATCGGGCAAGATCATCGGCGCGGTCGTGGGCGCGTTCATCATGGGCGTGATGAACAACGGCATGTCCATCATGGGCATCGGCATCGATTACCAGCAGGTGATCAAGGGGTTGGTGCTGCTCGCCGCTGTCTTCTTCGACGTCTACAACAAGAACAAGCAAGCCTGAAGGCTGGCAGGGAAAGGATACTCCCATGGCGTTCAAACCGGCGCATTGGCCGCGCAAGCTGCGTTCGCAGGAATGGTACGGCGGCACGTCACGCGACACGATCTACCATCGCGGCTGGCTGAAGAACCAGGGCTACCCGCATGACCTGTTCGACGGACGCCCGATCATCGGCATCCTCAACACCTTTTCGGAACTGTCGCCCTGCAACGGCATCCACATGAAGGAGCTGGCGGAAAAGATCAAAGCCGGCATCTGGGAGGCGGGCGGCTTCCCGGTCGAGGTTCCGGTGTTCTCGGTCTCGGAAAACACATTCCGCCCGTCCGCGATGATGTTCCGCAACCTGGCGGCCCTTGCGATCGAAGAGACCATACGCGGACAACCGATGGACGGCGCTGTTCTGATGGTGGGCTGCGACAAGACCACGCCCTCGCTGATGATGGCGGCGGCGTCCTGCGACATCCCCTCCATCGTGGTGACAGGCGGACCGATGCTGAACGGCTACTACCGGGGCGAACGTGTCGGCTCTGGCACCCACCTTTGGAAGTTCTCGGAAGCCGTGAAGGCGGGTGAGATGACGCAGGAAGAATTCCTGGAGGCCGAGGCGTCCATGTCGCGCTCGACGGGCACCTGCAACACGATGGGCACCGCCTCGACCATGGCCTCCATGGCGGAAAGTCTTGGCATGGCGCTGTCGGGCAATGCCGCGATCCCGGCGGTCGACAGCCGCCGCCGCGTGATGGCGCAACTCTCGGGCCGGCGCATCGTGCAGATGGTCAAGGACGACATGAAGCCCTCCGACATCCTGACCAAGGAGGCCTTCGAAAACGCGATCCGCACCAACGCGGCCATTGGCGGGTCCACCAACGCGGTGATCCATATCCTGGCTCTGGCCGGGCGCGTCGGCATCGACCTGACGCTGGAGGACTGGGACCGCTGCGGGCGCGACGTGCCGACCATCGTGAACCTGATGCCTTCGGGCAAATACCTGATGGAGGAGTTCTTCTATGCCGGCGGCCTGCCCGTCGTGCTGAGGCGACTTGGCGAAGGCGGCCTGCTTCACAAGGACGCCCTGACTGTATCCGGCCAGACGATCTGGGACGAGGTCAAGGACGCCATCAACCACAACGAGGACGTGATCCTGCCCACCGACAAGGCCCTGACCCAATCGGGCGGCATCGTGGTCCTGAAGGGCAATCTTGCGCCCAAGGGCGCGGTGCTGAAGCCCTCGGCGGCGACGGCCTCGCTGCTTCAGCACCGCGGCCGCGCCGTCGTGTTCGAGGACATCGACGACTACAAGGCCAAGATCGCGGACCCGGACCTCGACATCGACGAGACCTGCGTCATGGTCATGAAGAACTGCGGTCCGAAGGGCTATCCGGGCATGGCCGAGGTCGGGAACATGGGCCTGCCGCCCAAGGTCCTGCAAAAGGGCATCACCGACATGGTTCGCATCTCGGATGCGCGCATGTCCGGCACCGCCTATGGCACGGTGGTTCTGCACACCTCGCCCGAGGCCGCCGCCGGCGGTCCGCTGGCCGTCGTTCAGAACGGCGACATCATCGAACTTGACGTCAAGAACCGGAGGCTTCACCTCGACATTTCCGACGAGGAACTGGCCGCGCGCCTTGCCAAGTGGACCCCGCTGCCGGACCAGCCGACCAGCGGCTACGCCTGGCTGCACCAACAGCATGTCGAAGGCGCGGACACCGGCGCGGATCTCGGCTTTCTGAAAGGGTGCCGCGGAAATCCGGTCGGAAAGGACAGCCATTGATGGATATCGCACTCATCGGCATCGGAAAGATCGCGATCGACCAGCACGTCCCGGCGATCGCGGCCTCGCCCGACTTTTCGCTGGCGGCGACGGTGTCCCGACACGGCCGCGTCGAAGGTGTCGAAAGCTTCACCGAAATAGCAGAACTGCTTGCCGCGCGCGACGACATCAGGGTTGTTTCCTTGTGCCTGCCGCCTGTTCCGCGGTTCGAAGCTGCGGCCAAGGCCATCCGGGCTGGCCGGCACGTCATGCTTGAGAAACCGCCGGGTGCGACGCTGGCGGAATGCCACGCGCTTATCAAGCTCGCGAAAGAGCACAAGGTCTGCCTTTTCGCAACCTGGCATTCGCGCGAGGCGGACAAGGTCGCCCTGGCCAAGGCATGGCTGGCCGACAAGCGCCTGACCTCATTGCAGGTGACCTGGAAAGAGGACGTCCGGCGCTGGCATCCCGGTCAGGACTGGATCTGGGAGCCGGGCGGCATGGGTGTGTTCGACCCCGGCATCAACGCGCTGTCCATCGTGACCGAGATCCTGCCCGACGATATCCACCTGACCGAAGCGACGCTGGACGTCCCGGCCAACCGGCAGACCCCCATCGGCGCCGAGTTGAGCTTCTACCACCCGCAGGGCGCCAGGGTCGGCGCCATCTTCGACTGGCGGCAGGAAGGCGAACAGATCTGGACGATCGAGGCGGTGACAGACCAGGGCACCCTGACGCTTCTGGACGGCGGTGCGCGCATCCAGATCGACGGGGTCGAGGACGCGGTGAAGGACGAAAACCCTCTGGCCGGCGAGTATCCCCGTCTTTACGCGAGGATGGCCCGGCTGCTGTCCACGGGCGGCATCGACATGGACCTGCGCCCGATGATCCACGTCTGCGACGCGCTGGCGCTTGGCCGGCGCAACAGCGTCGCCCCGTTCATCGAATAAACCGAAAGCAGCCACGACATGAAACAGCCCCTAACAGGTATCCTTCCCGTCGCCCCGACGCCGTTCTTCGACGACGGTCGCGTGGATGAAGAGGGCATGAAGCGCATCCTCGACTGCATGATCGACCAGGGCGTCGACGCCATCTGCGTTCTTGCCAACTACTCGGAACAGTTCGTCCTGTCTGACGAGGAGCGCGCAACCCTGACCCGCCTTTCGCTGGAACATGTCGCGGGGCGGGTGCCCGTTATCGTGACGATTTCGCATTTCGCCACCCAGATCGCGGTCAGGCGCGCCGTCGAGGCGGAGTCGCTTGGCGCCGCGATGGTGATGATGATGCCGCCCTACCACGGCGTCGGCCTGGTCCCACCGGAACATGCCATCTTCGGCCAGTTCAAGGCGGTGTCGGACGCGATCAATATCCCGATCATGGTGCAGGATGCGCCGCTCTCGGGGGTCACGTTGTCCGTTCCACTCCTGGTGCGCATGGCAAGGGAGATCGCGAACGTCTCCTACTTCAAGATGGAGATGCCTTTTGCCGCCGACAAGCTTGCCGCGCTGATCGAACAAGGCGGAGAACATATCGTGGGCCCCTTCGACGGCGAAGAGGCCGTGACGCTGCTGGCGGACCTTGACGCAGGCTGCACGGGCACCATGACCTCTGCCCTCCAGCCGGAAAAGATCCGGCCGATCCTGACCGAGTATCGCGCCGGAAACGTCGATGCAGCGCTTGACCAGTGGCGGCTCTGCCTGCCGCTGATCAACCATGAAAACCGGCAATGCGGACTTCGCGCGGCAAAGACCGTGATGATGGAGGGCGGCGTGATCAGGTCAGACCATGTCCGCGCGCCGCTTCAGCCGATGAGCGAGCGGACCAAGGCCCGGCTGCTGGAGCTTTGCCGGGAACTCGACGTGATCGCCCTCAAGTGGGGCAAGTGAAGCCCATGATGACGTTCACCCCGCACGGCAAGCACCTGATCGCAGGCGAATGGGTCGGCACCGAAACCCGCTTTGCTTCCGAACCGGCGTACGGCCCGGCGCATGCATTTTCCGTTGGCACGCCCCAGCTGGTCGATCGCGCCTGCGAGGCCGCGGAACAGGCGTTCTGGTCCTACGGCTATTCGACGCGCGAAGACCGCGCCGCGTTCCTTGACGCCATCGCGGATGAGATCGAGGCCCGCGCCGAGGCGATCACCCGGATCGGCAGCCAGGAAACCGGTCTGCCTGAAGCCCGTCTTCAGGGCGAGCGCGGGCGCACCACCAGCCAGCTTCGCCTGTTCGCCAAGCATATCCTGAAGGGCGACTATCTTGACCGCCGCCATGACGCGGCCCTGCCCGACCGCCAGCCCCTGCCCCGGCCCGATCTGCGCATGATGCAACGCCCGATCGGCCCCGTGGCGGTCTTTGGCGCGTCGAACTTCCCGCTTGCCTTCTCGACCGCGGGCGGTGACGCGGCGGCGGCCCTTGCTGCGGGCTGCCCGGTCGTTGTCAAGGGTCATGGCGCGCATCCCGGCACCGGCGAGATCGTGGCCGAGGCGATCCATGCCGCGATTCAGAGCACCGGAATGCCGCAGGGCGTGTTTTCGCTTGTCCAGGGCGGTAACCGCGACGTCGGGCAGGCGCTGGTGCGGCACCCATTGATCAAGGCCGTGGGTTTCACCGGCTCGCTTGCTGGCGGAAGGGCGCTGTTTGACCTGTGCGCATCGCGGCCCGAGCCGATCCCCTTCTTCGGCGAACTTGGCTCGGTCAACCCGATGTTCATGTTACCCGATGCGCTTGTGCGGCGGGGCGGTGCCCTTGGCAAGGGTTGGGCCGCCTCCCTGACCATGGGGGCCGGCCAGTTCTGCACGAACCCCGGCATCGCCGTGGTGATCGGCGGGCAAGCGGCCGATGGCTTCATCGAGGCCACCCGCGCCGCGCTCTCGCAAACCGGTCCGCAGGTCATGCTGAGCGACGGGATCGCCGCAGCTTATGCCCGCGGCTCCGAACGTGTGGGCGGCGCGGCAGGCGTGCAGGATCTTCTGACCTCGATGTGCGACAGGCGCCAGGCAAAGCCGTTCCTGTTCAAGGTCCAGGCGCGCGACTGGCTGGGCAATCACGCGCTGTCCGAAGAGGTGTTCGGCCCGCTCGGTCTTGTTGTCGTCGCAGAGGATACGGAGGCGATGCTGACGGTTGCGCACAGCTTCGCCGGCCAGTTGACCGCGACGCTGCATATGGACGACGGTGACGTGACGCTTGCGCGCCGCTTGATGCCGGTGCTGGAACGCAAGGCGGGCCGCGTGCTTGCGAACGGCTTTCCCACGGGAGTTGAGGTCTGCGACAGCATGGTTCATGGCGGCCCCTATCCCGCCTCGACCAACTTTGGCGCGACGTCGGTCGGCACTCTGTCGATCCGCCGCTTCCTGCGCCCCGTCTGCTACCAGAACATCCCCGAGGCCATCCTGCCGCAGGACCTGGCGTGACATGACGCTGCGGGTCGCCGTCGATTGGGGCACCACCACCTTGCGGCTGTGGACACTGGCGCCCGACGGAGCCGCGATGATCCACAGGCGGTCTGGCAGGGGGATGGGCAAGCTTTCCCCATCGGAGTTCGAGACAGCCTTTCTTGACCTGGCAGGCGATCTGGTCGCGGCGGCCGGATCAGCCGATGTGCTGATCTGCGGAATGGCCGGGGCCCGCTCCGGCTGGCGCGAGGCGCCCTATCTTCCGGTCCCCTGCGCCCCGGGCACCGCCGGCGCGGTGCGCGCCGAAACCCGCGACCCGCGGCTTTCGGTGCACATCCTGCCCGGATTGTCGCAGGCCGAGCCTGCGGATGTGATGCGCGGAGAAGAAACCCAGATCGCCGGTTTCCTGGCGGCGCGGACGGTCTTCGACGGCGTGCTGTGCCTTCCGGGCACCCATACGAAATGGGTGCGGGTGCGCGGCGGCAAGGTGGAACACTTCCGCACCGTCATGACGGGGGAGCTTTACGCGCTGCTGTCAGGCGCGTCCGTCCTGCGGCTTTCGATGGCCGAGAACGATCCATGGCGACCCGACGCATTCGATCGGGCGCTTCATCACTCGCTATCGGCGCCACAGGACCTTACGTCGGCGCTGTTTTCGCTGCGGGCGGACAGCCTGCTTGCCGAGCTGCCGGGTGGAACCGCCCGCTCTGCCTTGTCCGGCTTGCTGATCGGCCACGAACTGGCCGCGATGCGGCCGCTCTGGTCCGCCAACCCAATCGCGATCATCGGCGATCCGGCATTGTCCGAACGCTATCGCGCGGCACTTGCCCAAGCGGGCTGCGCGGCTGAAATGTTCGACGGCAGCGACATGGTGCTGCAAGGTCTTCGGGCAGCCTTCGCGAAGATGAAGGAGACTTGACATTGTCACGCAACATAGTCGCGATCCTGCGCGGGGTGACGCCGCCCGAGGTCGAAGCGGTCTCGGAGGCTCTTGTCGACTGCGGGATCACGAGGATCGAGGTGCCGCTGAACTCCCCCGACGCCTTTGCCTCGATCGAACGGCTGGCCAGTCGGTTCGGAGCCGTGGCGCTGATCGGTGGCGGCACGGTCCTCACCGTGGACGAGGTGGCGCGTCTGCACGACTGCGGGGCGAGGCTGGTCGTTTCACCGAACATGAACCCCGACGTCATCCGCGCGACACGTTCGGCGGGAATGAGATCCTATCCTGGCGTGATGACACCGACGGAATGTTTCGCAGCCCTCGACGCCGGTGCGAGCGGGCTTAAGCTTTTTCCCGGATCCCTGATCGGACCCGATGGCCTGCGGGCCCTTCGCGCCGTGCTGCCCACCGCGACCGAGGTCCTTGCCGTGGGCGGGGCAGCACCGGACAATTTCGTCCAGTGGATGGCGGCGGGGGCAAGCGGCTTCGGGATCGGAACCGCGCTGTATCGGCCGGGCGACACGGCGGCAGGCGTCCGCAAGAAGGCGCAGGCGGTTGTTGCGGCGTTCGACGCAAGTTCCGGGGGGCAATGACATGAACGTTCGGGTTTTCGACGACCGCAGCTGTTATCTTGGCGAGGGGCCGATCTGGCATTCCGGCCTTCGAACGCTGTTCTGGTTCGACATCATCAACAAGCGGCTTCTGGCGCGAGGGCCCGATGGGCCGCGTGACTGGCAGTTCGACGAATGCCATTCTGCCGCGGGCATCATCGACGACAAGACGCTTCTGATCGCTTCGGAAACGGGGCTTTGGCGCTTTGACATCGCGACCGGCGCGCGGACGCCGGTCAAGACGCTGGAGGCGGACCGTCCCGACACGCGGTCCAACGACGGCCGCGCGGACCCTTACGGCGGATTCTGGATCGGAACGATGGGCAAGCGCGCCGAACCCGAACAAGGGGCGATCTATCGTTACTTCAAGGGAGAGTTGCGTCAGCTTCACGCAGGGCTGACGATCCCAAACGCCATCTGCTTTTCTCCCGATGGTGCCTATGCCTATTTCGCATGCACGCGTTCTCGCACGATCCGTCGCCAGGCCCTTGACGCCGAAGGATGGCCCAGGGCGGCGCCGGAGGTGTTCGCCGATCTGCGGGACGAGGGACTGAACCCGGATGGGGCGGTCGTCGACGCGGAAGGCTGCCTGTGGAATGCACAGTGGGGCGCCGGACGGGTGGCGCGCTATCGCCCCGACGGAACCTTCGACCGCGCGTTCGAGGTGCCCGGACGTCATTGTTCCTGCCCGGCCTTCGGCGGCCCTGGTCTGGGCACGCTGTTCGCCACGACCGCGCAGGAGGGGATGGATCAACCGGATTCCGCCCAGGGACTGGTCTATGCCATCGACGTTCCCTTCAGGGGGCGCGACGAGCCGCGCGTCATCGTCCACCAGGCCTGACAGCCTGCGTGGTCTGGAACAGAAACCCGCCCGCGCGACGAAAATGGATGCATATCCTGAGCCCTGACGCCTTGGCGATCGGGGCGGCCTTCATCATCTGGCGCGGGCCGCCGATCTCTCGCGGGCCGGCGGCGATCAGGGCGATGCGGATATCGGTTGTGATCATTTCGTCCACTCTCAAAGGCTGTCGTAGAAGGGGGTTACATCGGTCACGTCGAAGCGCATAGGGACGGGGTCGGCCAGTCGCCAGATCGGGGCCGGTTGCCCCGCCATCAGCGACAGCGCGCGCGCCGTGTCACAGACGCCGCCATACGGCCGTCGGGAATGGCGGACCGGGGCCGCTCCGGGCGTCAATCCCGGTCGGGGTCGAAGCCCAGGCTTGCCTGGAACCGGGCGAACTCGCGGTCCGTCGGCGCCTGGCCCGAGTAGGTTTTGACATAGGCCGGAATGCGCGCCATGCGCGTCGCGACGCTTTCCCTGACCTGCATCGAGATGTAGCCGATCTGGACCAGATAGACGGTTCGCGCACGCACATCGGCGTCCTCGGCGCCGTAGCCGAACCGTTCGAACATCGCGCGGATCGCCGCCAGCCGCCGTTCATCCGCTGCGGCAACGCGGGCCATGACGGCATCGGACTGATGTGCCCAGCCCCGGATCGCGAAATCCAGACGCGGCTGAAAACGGCTCTCGTCAAGAAAGACGCCAATCACGTTCAGCACCGCCTCGGCGATCGTTTCGGCATAGGCGTCGCAAGCCGCGACCAAGGCCCCGGTATTGGTCTGATCCCAGTCTTCAAGCAATGCATCAAGAATTGCCGCTCGGTCCTTGAAAAACCAGTAGAAACTGGTCCTGGACAAGTTCAGATGGTTGGCCAGGGGCTGAATCTTGACCGCTTCGATCCCGCTTTCCAGGAACGCGGCCTTCGCGGCCTCAAGCCACCCCTCGCGCGAGCCGCGCCAGCCCGAGGGTTTCCTGTCCTCATCATCTTGCCGCATCTGATCCATGGCCCGACAATACCGCACGACCACCCGGCGTCAAACAGGAATTGACGCATGTGAACTTAATCTTGACATATGTGAACATTTTTTGGATTTTGCGGCAGCACCAAAGGGAGGCCCCGATGTCCAATGATCCGCTCCTGCAGCCATATCAGCTGAAACACCTGACGCTTAAGAACCGGATGATCATCACCAGCCACGAACCGGCCTACCCGGAAGATGGCATGCCCAAGGACCGCTACCGCGCCTATCACGTCGAGCGCGCGCGCGCTGGCGTCGCCATGACGATGACCGCTGGTTCGGCGTCGGTCGCGCGCGACAGCCCGCCCGTCTTCAACAATATCCTCGCCTGGAAGGACGAGGTCGTGGGCTGGATGAAGAAGCTGACCGACGAATGCCACGACCACGGCTGCGCCGTGATGATCCAGCTGACGCACCTTGGCCGCCGCACCCGCTGGGACAAGGCGGACTGGCTGCCGGTCGTCTCGCCCAGCCACGAACGCGAACCCTCGCACAAGGCGTTTCCGAAGAAGGCCGAGGATTGGGACATCGCGCGCATCATCGAGGACTATGCCGACGCCGCCGAGCGGATGAGGGACGCCGGGCTCGACGGGATCGAACTGCAGGCCTATGGCCACCTGATGGACCAGTTCTGGTCGCCGCTGACCAACTCTCTGGAAGGTCCCTATGGCGGCAGCCTGGACAACCGCCTGCGCTTCACCTTCGATACGCTCAAGGCGATCCGCGACCGGGTCGGGTCCGAGTTCATCGTGGGCATCCGCTATACCGCGGATGAAGACATGCCGGGCGGCCTGACCAAGGAAGACGGGATCGAGATTTCCCGCCGGCTCAAGGACAGCGGGATGGTCGACTTCCTGAACGTCATCAAGGGCCATATCGACACCGACGCGGCGCTGACCGACGTGATCCCGGTGCAGGGCATGCGCAGCGCGCCCCACCTTGATTTCGCGGGCGAAGTTCGGGCGGCGACCAAGTTCCCTACATTCCACGCCGCCAAGATCCAGGACGTGGCCACGGCGCGCCATGCGATCGCGTCGGGCAAGCTGGACATGGTCGGCATGACCCGCGCGCATATGGCCGATCCGCACATCATCGCCAAGATCATGCGCGGCGAGGAAGAGCGCATCCGCCCCTGTGTCGGCGCGAACTACTGCCTTGACCGGATCTACCAGGGCGGCATGGCGCTCTGCCTGCACAACCCCTCGACCGGGCGCGAACTGGAGCAGCCGCACGACATCGCCAAGGCCGAGACCCGCAAGCGCGTGGTCATCATCGGCGCGGGCCCGGCAGGGCTGGAGGCTGCCCGCGTGGCGGCCGAACGCGGGCACGAGGTGATCGTGCACGAAGCCGCGAACGATCCGGGTGGCCAGGTGCGCCTGACGGCGCAGACCCCACGCCGCGCCGAGATGATCCAGCTGATCCAGTGGCGGTTCGAGGAATGCACGCGCCTCGGCGTGACCTTCCACTTCAACAGCTTCGCCGATGCCGACATGGTCGTCGCCGAAAAGCCCGACGTCGTGATCGTGGCGACCGGCGGCCTGCCGCACACCGAGATCCTGGGAGATGGCAACGCACTTGTCGTGTCGACCTGGGACATTCTTGCGGGCGACGCCCAGCCCGGCTCCAATGTCCTGATCTACGACGACGCCGGCGACTACCCTGCCCTTCAGGCGGCCGAAAAGATCGCAGCGACCGGCGCCAAGGTCGAGATCATGACCCGCGACCGGACCTTCGTGCCCGAGGTCATGGCCATGTCGCTGACCCCATCGATGCGCGAACTGCAAAAGCGTGACGTGACCTTCACGGTCACCTGGAAGCTCGACGCGGTGCGCCGCGACGGCAACGAGTTGATCGCGACCCTCGGCAGCGACTACGGCGGGGTCAGCCGGGAACGTCGCGTGGACCAGGTCATCGTCAACCACGGCACGCGGCCGCTTGACGATCTCTACTTCGACTTGCGCGACGGTTCGGTCAACCAGGGCGAGGTGGACTACGAAGCGCTGGTCGCGGGCGAACCGCAGACCGTCACACGGAACCCGAAAGGCACCTACCAGCTGTTCCGGATCGGCGACGCGGTCTCGGCGCGCAACACGCATGCCGCGATCTACGACGCGATCCGCCTCGTACGCCACGTCTGACGAAAAAGCCCGGCGTGGGAACCACGCCGGGCTTTCACTTCCGAACGGAAATCGCTGCCCTCAGGCGTCGACCTCCACCGTTCCGATCGGCTTCGAGCAGCAGGCCAGGATATAGCCCGCCTCGATATCTTCCTCGCTGATACCGCCGTTGTGCACCATGAGGACCTCGCCAGAGATTTTCTTGACCTTGCAGGTCCCGCAGATCCCGAAATTGCAGCCCGAAGGCACCGGCAGGCCCGATCCCTTGGCGACCTGAAGCACGGTGTCCGTCTCGGAGCAGTCGACCGAGATACCCGCGCGGGCGAAGCGGATCTCGGCGCGCACCTCGTCGGCGGGGACGAAGTCGTCGAAGACGGTGATGTCCTCGACCGTCTCGGCAGGCGCGGCGAAGGATTCCTGGTGGTAGCGGCCCATGTCGTAGCCGAGCGAGATCAGGATCTCGCGCACCGCCGTCATGAAGCCCTCGGGCCCGCAGCAGTAGACGTCGCGCTCCAGATAGTCCTGGCACATCAGGCCCAGCATCAGCTGGTTGAAGGTGCCGCGATACCCGGTCCAGACCTCGTAGGGATCGCTGTTCTGGACGACGAAATGCAGCTGAAGGCCGCTTATCCGGCCCGCCATGAACTCAAGCTTGCGGCGGAAGATCAGTTCGACCGGCCGGTTCGCGCACTGGATGAAGCAGATGTTCGGATCTTCGCCCCGTTCGAAAAGCGTCGTCGCCATCGACATCATCGGCGTGACGCCCGATCCGGCCGAGATGAACAGGTACTTGCCATCCGGCTGGCGCGGCAGATGGAACAGGCCCGCGGGGCCATAGGCCTTGATCCGCATGCCGGGCTTGAGATGGTCGATCATCCAGCGCGTGGCGACCGACCCCGGCTGCGCCTTCACCGTGACCGTGATGTAGGCGCTGGAAACCGGGGAAGACGAGATGGTGTAGGTACGCTGAATGTTTCCGCCCGGCACCGGCAGGTCCAGCGTGATGAACTGGCCTGCGCGGTAGACGAAGGTCGCGCCCGAAGGCGGCCGGAAGGAGAAGGTCTTCACGTCCGGCGCTTCGGGAATGACCATCACGCATTCCAGAGGCTCGCTGTCTGTCCAGACCGGCGTGTCTTCGCGGGGCATAGGGATCATCGGATCACTCCGCAGCGACGGCAGTGCGGCCAACAAGCCGGTTCTGCAGGGTGCGGCAGTACCAGTCGACGAACTGGTTCACGCCGCTTTCCTCAACCTGGCTGTAGGGGCCGGGCACATAGGCCGGGGTGTTGATGCCCTTCTGGTTCTCCTCGACGATGCGGCGGTCTTCGTCGTTGGTGGCGATCCAGACCTCGGTCAGGCGTTTCAGGTCGTAGTCGACCCCTTCCACCGCATCCTTGTGCACCATCCAGGTGGTCGTGACTTCGGTTTCCTCGGGGCCAAGCGGCATCACGCGGAAAGTCAGAACCTGGTCCGACAGGAAGTGATTCCAGGTGTTCGGGTAGTGGAAGTAGAGGCACGACCCGGCGTTGTCGAAGGGCACGGTGCCGACGCGCTTGGATACTGCGGCCTTGCCGTCCATCGTGTAGCTGACGCCCTCGCCCAGGAACGGGATCCGGACAAAGCGCCACTGTTCGGACGGGTCGATCACGTATTTCGAAGGCAGACCGGCGGCCTCACACCGTTCCACATGCGCCTTGCCGATGTTGGACGAGGTTGAATCGTCGGCGCCGACCATGTTGGGATCGTCCGGGAAGGTCACGCAAAGCGCCGGGTGGTTGCCGCCGCAGTGGTAGCATTCCCGGTTGTTTTCAAGCACCAGCTTCCAGTTCGCCTTTTCGATGATCTTGGACTGGTGCGCGACCTTGAGGTTGGACAGATCATGCGGCGCGAGATAGCGCGCGGCCTGAGCCTCGAGAGCCGAGGTGTCGGGCGCGTCCTTGCCCAGGCAGATGAAGATCATGCCTTGGATCTCGCGGCAGTGGACCGAACCCAGACCGTGATCGGCGGGCTTGAAGTCCGGGCCCATTTCGCGGGCCCACAGCAGACGGCCGTCCAGTTCGTAGGTCCACTGGTGATAGGGGCAGACGAGCTTGGCGGCGGTGCCCTTTTCGGCCGAACAGATCCGGCTGCCGCGGTGACGGCACGAGTTGTGGAACGCCCGCGCGACACCGTCAGAGCCACGCACGACGATCACGGAATAGGTGCCGATCTGTACGGTGACATAGCTGCCGGTCTTGGGCAGTTCGGGGCCCGCGACGGCATAGATCCAGTCCTTGTACCAGATATTCGCCAAGTCGGCTTCATAGGCACCGGCATCGCGGTAGAAGGCTTGCGGCAACGAGTGCCACGGGCGCCGGGAGAGGAGGAGCGAGAGGACCTCGGAGTTTGACATCATGATAGGCGGCCTTGCACTAGAGGGGCATGTGAATCTGTCCGGGACAATGCCTTCGACTGATGCCATTCGGAGGCCAGATTCCGCCTCATTAATGGCGAAAAATGACACGCGGCGCGGCAAACGGCCTTGCCGTGACGACGGCGCGGGGTGCGAGGCCGCTCACCGCAGCCAAAGGCGCGCCCTGCGTCCTCGGTTTGCCAGGCGCAGGCCGTCAGAGGGCACGCCCGGCCCCAAGCCCTCAAGCACGGCATGTTCTGCGGTTCGAGGGCACACGGCAGTCACCGACCACGCGGCGTTCGATCCCCCGTTTCCGGACCAATCGCTCTACCCGAACAAGCAGGGTGTGGCCCCGACAGAAGACCGGCGTGCCGACATCCTCGCAGCTCACTGGTTCGTTTCTCTTGATGTGCTGCCGTATCATCCACATGGTCCGTCCCGGCATCCATCCCGTTCTCCTTCGCCCGCCCCTGCAAGGCCTGCCCCGCGCCGAACCGACGCAAAGCACGACGGACCCTTGACAAGCACGAAAACTAAATATGATATCAGTATCAGTTTTTAGGCAACGCGGTGAGCATGTCCGATTCCGACCAAGAACACTCATCGCAACCCGTGCTCCCGTCCGGCTTTGCGGACTGGCTTCAGCACGGACGCGAGGACATGCGCAAAGGCGAACGCACCAGGGCCGAACTGGTCACTGCCGGCGCCAACTTCCTGGCCCGTGAACCGCTTGAGCGGCTGACCGTTGCCGCGATCTGCAAATCCGCCGGGGTCGCGCACGGCACGTTCTACCTTTACTTCCCCGACAAGAACGCGCTGGCGAACGAAGTTCTTGGCGCGTTCGTCGACTATGTCCAGGGGCGCATGCGGGCCGCCGCGCACCTGCCGGGCGACGCGGCCCGCAACACCACCGCTGCCTATCTTCAGCTGTTCGAGGACAACGCGGGCCTGATGAAATGCCTTGTGGTCGGCGTGGACGCCTTTCCAGAGGCGCGCGGGGCGTTCCAGCGTCTGAACCGAGAGTGGGCCGAAACCGTCGTACGCGCCACCCGCCGCCGCGAAGGCCCCGACCGGCCACAAGATGATCTGATGCGCCGCGCCTATGCCCTGGGCGGCATGGTCGATCAGTACCTTTCCGCCCTTTTCATCACCGGAGACCCCTGGGTTAGGGCCCTGTCCGAAGATCGGGAAGCGGTGTTGGAGATGCTCACAGACCTTTGGAAACGAGGCATGGCGCCATGAGCCTGATCGACAACGGACATCGGATTGCACTGAAAGACCTGGGCAGTCACCGCCAGGCGGCGTGGGAAAGGCAAGGCCGGTACGTCGCGTCAAATTCCGCTTTTTATCAGCGGCTTTGGCAAGGAAAGGCGCCACCCAAGCGGCTTGAGGACCTGCCGGAACTGCCGTTTTCGGACAAGTCGGATCTGCGTCTGTCGCAGCCTTCACATCCCCCCTTCGGCGACTATCTGGCTGCACCGCGCGACCGCGTCAGCCGTCTGCACCGCACCTCGGGCACCACAGGCCAGGCAATGAACCTTGCCATGAGCGCACGCGATTGCGAGATCACCGAGACCGTCGGCGGCCGGGCGCAATCGCTTGCAGGGCTGAGGCCGGGCATGATGGTCGTGCATTGCCTGAACTATCAGATGTGGATGGGCGGCCTGACAGACCACCTGACGCTGGAACGCACCGGCGCGACGGTCGTGCCCTTCGGAGTTGGCTCAACCGAACTGCTGGTGCGCACGATCCTGGAAACCGGGATCACTGCGATTTCCTGCACCCCCTCCTACCCTGCGGTCCTTGAACGGGTCGTGGCCGACAGGTTCCCCGGCCTGAAACCCGCCGACCTCGGTCTGCGGCTGGGGCTCTTCGGCGGCGAACCGGGGCTGGACGACCCCGCCTTCCGCCAGCGCTTCCGCGACACCTGGGGCATGGAGCCGCGCAATTCGAACTACGGCGTGTCCGACGTTTTCTGCAACTTCGCCGCGCAGTGCGAACACGACACGGCATTGCACTTCGTCGCCCATGATGTCCTGCATGCCGAGGTGATCCATCCCGACACCGACGCCGTCCGGCAGATCGAACCGGGCGCCGAAGGCGAACTGGTGCTGACGCATCTGGAACGGGACTGCCAGCCGCTGGTCCGCTTCCGTACCGGCGACATCATCGCCGTCGAGGCAACCGAGACCTGCCGCTGCGGCTGCGCCGGGTTCCGCTTCCGCGTCGTGGGGCGGTCGGACGACATGGTGGTCGTCCGGGGGCTGAACATGTTCCCGACCATGGTCGCGGCGGTCGTCACGAGCTTTGCCGAATTGTCGGGCGACTACCGCATCGTCCTGGACAGCCCGCCCCCCTACGACGCGCTGCCCGTACAGGCGGAACTGGCGAAGGGCCGCGACGATGACGGTGACCTGGCCCGGCGGCTGGAAACGGCATTCAAGACCAAGCTGGGCGCAACCGCCCGCGTGACCATCGTTCCCTCGGGCACCTTTCCTGTGACCGAAGGCAAGACCAAACGCGTGATCAGGAGCCACCCATGACCGCTTTCACCTATGACACGATCCTGTCCACCATGACCGGCGAAGGCGTGCGCACCATCGCGTTGAACAGGCCCAGGTCGCTGAACGCGATGAACCGCAGGCTGATCGACGAGGTGGCGCTGGCCTTCGACGATGCGAACCGCGACCCCGAAACGCGCGCAATCGTCTTTACCGGCGAGGGGCGCGCGTTTTGCGCGGGCGACGACCGGCATGAACATGTCCACCCCGAAACCGAAGAGCAGGCGCGCGATCTGGTCGACGCGATCCAACGGGCGACGATGGCGATCGTCTTCGGCGCGAAGCCGGTGGTGGGTGCGATCAACGGCTGGGCCGTGGGCGGCGGCTTCGAATGGGCCATCAACTGCGATTTCCCGATCTGGGCCGAAAGCGCCAAGGGGTTCTTCCCCGAAGTGTCGCTGAACCTGTTCGTGACCGGCGCGGTAACCTCGCTGCTGCCGGGCATCGTCGGCCCGGTCAAGGCGAAGGAGATGCTGTTCCTGGGTCAGCGCTACACCGCGGCCGACCTGAAGGACTGCGGCGTGGCCTGGAAGGTCGTCCCCGACGCCGATCTGCGCGACGAGGCGGGCAAGGTCGCGGCGCAGCTTGCGGCGCTTCCCACACTCTCGGTCCGGGCGATGAAGCGCGTCCTGAACCAGGCGACGGCGGGCGGCCTTCAGCGGGCGCTGGAGCTTGAGACCGACGCGACTGTCGCGGGTTTTCTTGACCCGGAAACGACGCGCCTTCTGCAGACGTTCTGAAGCGGTGGACAGCGGTCGCCTACGCCCGATCGCGCAAGAAGGACCGGATGTGGCCCCGCAGTTCGGCTGCGTTCCTGTCCTGGTCGTGCCATTGTTCGACCCGCACGCGGCCGGCCCGCCCCATTTCGGACAGCGCCTGCGGCTCGGCCGAAAGCAGCTGTTCAAGGCAGTCCTGCAAGCTGCTCGGATCCCCCGGCTCGGCGAGCCATCCGCAAGTTGCATCCACCAGCTCCGGGATACCGTTGATCCGGGTTGTCAGGACAGGTCGCCCCAAAGCGAAGCTTTCCATGATCACGATCGGCAGGCCTTCGGCCAGGCTGGGCAGAACCAGCGCGCGCGCATTCGTCAGCGCCTCGGCCACTTCGGGGTTCTTCTTCCAGCCTGCCAGCACGACATTTTCCCCCAGGTCCAGCCTGGCGATCCGCTCTTCGATCGCTGACCTCAGTTCCCCGTCACCGATCAGCACCAGCCGGGCCCGCGGGAATTTTCCCACCACGCCCGCAAAGGCCTCGACCAGCAAGACCTGCGCCTTTGCCTTGCAAAGCCGCCCGACGCAAACCAGTGTATGGCTGTCCGGAACGTCGCTGGGCCGAGGGAAGTCACGCAGGTCCAGCCCGCAGCGCACGATCCGGATCTTGCCCTCGTATTGGCGCCGGGTGAACTCGTTCACCACGGATAGGCAGTAGTTGCTGATCGCGGCGACAAAGGTCGCGTGCCGGACCTTCAGGGCCAGCGAATTTTCCCGCATCTCCCACAGTTCGTCCGGTCCGTGTATCGTCAAGCTGTAGCTCGGCCCGCCCATGAGATGGGACAAAAGCGCGACGGTGGCGGAGTTCGTGGAAAAATGCGTGTGCAGATGGTCGATCCGACGGCGCGTCGCCTCCTGTTTCAGGGCGGCGGCCTCGATGAAATAGGCGATGTGCTTCAAGCGCTTGCCGCGCGCGCGCGCGGCCATCGCTACGGCGGCGGCAAGCGCCCTGGACGTCCGCAAGGGATGCCGGATGGATTGGGACAGGACCGAGCGAAGGATGTGCAAGGGAGCCTGTTCCAGCAGGTAGAAGGTCTTTTTCGCGTCGTCTGAGTCCCGCGGGTCGACAAGCGGCTGATCCCATCGGCGGATGGCGAACCTGTCGATCGTGATCCCCGACCGTTCATGCGCCTCGATCTCTCGGCGGATGAAGGTCGTGCTGGTCATCGGATAGGCGTTGAGGAAATAGCCGAGTTTCATTCCAGCGCGCCATCCCCGCCTGTGCACTCCGCCACCTGCCGTGCGGCTTGCGTGAGGTCGGCGATGCTCTGACTCAAGGCGTGTGGGACAAGATCGCTTTCCGCCTTTCCGGACTCGACTGCCCGCATGAACTCGATCAGGATCGGGCAGAAGCGCGACGCGCCATAGCCCATGAACCGCCCGCCCGCAGGCGCCCTTGCCTTGATCGCGCGCAACAGGGACATGGACCGAAGCCGGGCCTTCAGGCCCCCGCCCTCCCCATGCCCCGCGATCGGCGCCGAACGGTCGGCGGCTTTCCAGGAAAGCACCTCGCAGGCAAGCGATCCCGGCCCCACGCCTGCCAACCCCTGCCCGGTCGCGACGTCAAGACGGTTGGGTCCAAGCCGGTCGAACGACAGCGTGATGAAGGACGTGCCCCCCTCTTCGTGCGTCAGCCTCAGGTCCGCAGAGGTATCAAGCCCATCCGCCCGCCGCGTGACATGCGCCTGCTGGTGCCGCACGGGCCCGTTCACGCTGATCGCCGCCGCGTAACCGTACACCGCGCGATCCAGCAGAACGCCGCCCTGCCGCGGGCTGAAGTAGTGGGCATCTTCCGCGGCGATGAGGGGCATCGAAAAGTCGAAGAAAAGCTGTGTTCCAACACCCAATCCGCCTTTCTCGCGCACCAGATCGCGCAGCGCGCGATAGGCGGGCAGCGCGAGCGTCCAGATCGCCTCCATCACCAGCACGCCTTCGCCCTGCGCCCTTGACAGGACGTCGCGGCAGGCCGAGGCCGATGGCGCAAGGGGCTTTTCGCAAAGAACCGGGACCTTTCTTGAGATCGCGCCATTCAGGCAGCTTGCATGGCTGTCCGGGGGCGTCGCGACATAGACGGCGTCGACGGCGCGCAAAAACGCATCCATGTCCTGCTCCGCCTGAGCCTTGGGCGCGAACCGGTCGCAAAATTCGCGGGCGCGGTCAGCGCTTCGCGACAGAACCGCCGATACCTCCAGACCCGGAACATGCGTCGCCGCGCGCGCCACCTCGGACGCCATCCTTCCGGTTCCGACAATTCCAAGACGCATTCGCCGTCATCTCCTCGCTGGGCTTATCGCAGGCTGCCGGCCCATTCCATGGCAGGCACTGGATCACACGCGGTCTGCATGAGGTAGGTTTCGCTGGCTTCCCCCGCATTCTGCAAATGCAGCGCAGCCTCGGTCACGTGCAGCGCCATCTGGTCGGCGCACCGGTTCACGCCGCCCTGCGACAAGTGCCTGAACATTTCCTCCGGCCCCAGAAGGAAATCCATCGAGGCTGCCCCGCGCCTCTTGGCGCGGCGCCCGGCAGGCCCCTGTGCCAGCCGCAACCGACGGGGAATGGGCGATTCAAGCAGGCGCCGCCGCACCACGAAGCGCCGGCGGAAATGCACCTTGGCGTTGTTGTCCCAGGTATCCCTGACCTCAAGCGTGCCCCTGTCCCCCGTCAGGAGCACCCTGTGGTCATGTGGGGCGACGATGGTGCAGGTCAGGCGGACGATCGGGCCCGAGCGGAATTTCAGGATGCCGATCGAGGTGTCCGGCACCCGGCATTCGGGCTCCAGCCCCTTGTCGACGGTCGCCGCCGAGAAGGCGGTGATCGAGTGGATCGAGCCGAACATGGCGACCAGCCAGGTCAGGACATAGCCTGCATGCTCAAGCGTGCAGCCCGTCTGCATCTCGTTTTCATAGGGCCAAGGCGCGCCGCTTTCGCTTAGCCACTTCTGGTGCGGGGCTTGCGGGATGAAGCCGTCATCCAGCTCTGCATAGACCAGGCGGACCGGGCCGCAGGTCCCCGTCCTCGTGGCTGTCGCCAACGTCTGCGCCGCCTCGGACAGATGGCTGCACGGCGCCCCGCCCAGCAACTTTCCGGTGCGCCGGGCCAGATCCACCAGTTCCCTTGCCTGACCAAGCTCCATCGCGAGCGGCTTTTCGGAATAGACATGGTGGTCCGCCTCAAGGCAGGCCCTGGTGACGTCGTGGTGTGCGGCCGGGTTCGTCAGGTTCAGCACGATGCCACCCTTCGGCAAGGCGCGCAGCAGGTCACTCAAGGACGCGAAAGGCGTCAGGTTCCAATAGTTGCAGAAGGCAGCCAGCCGGTCCTGCCGGATGTCGAACGCGCCCGCCACCTGGATATCGGGATGCAGGTCGCGGGACCGCATGTAGAGATCGGCGACATATCCGGTCCCGACAATCGCCACCACTTTGCGGGCAGATTCCAACGGCACGCACCCTCGCACACATTTTCGGACGGATGGAGGCAGAGTAAGCATCTTGCCGGTTTCGACACAATCCCCTGGCCCGGTTCCGATCTGCCCGGACGGCAGCCTGCCGATCCGGACACGCCCAAGACCGACGCGAAGTCCTTGAATCGTGGGATTTCAGGTGGATGGCAGGCGGTAACAGCGACCGCGAAGCGCGAATGGGAAAGGCCGCCAGCCAAGCTGGAACCGGGCAAAATGGCCGGACATCGCCGTCTTTGTTTCGCAATCAGGGACAGCCGCGGAAGACTCGGCGCGGCGACCGGCTATGCGCGGTGATCCTGGATGATCATGGCCGCGCCCTTCTCGGCAATTACCATGGTCGGTGCGTTCGTGTTGCCCGAGGTGATGCGCGGCATGACCGAGGCGTCGATCACACGCAACGCCTCTACGCCGCGCACCCTCAGGCGCGGGTCCACGACCGCGTCCTCCGCCGGGCCCATGGCGCAGGTGCTCACCGGATGAAAGATGGTCGACGCATGCTGCATCGCTGCGACCACGAGTTGCTCGTCGCCGGTCAGTTCGGCGCCGGGCCGTACCTCTTCGGGCGCGTGGGGCTGAAGCGCCCTTGCCTGCATCAGGCGCCGCGTCAGCTTCAGCGCCGAAACCATCTTTTGCCGGTCCTCCGGCGCGGACAGGTAATTCGGATCAATTGCCGGGGCCGCCATCGCGTCGGCTGACGTCGCATGCACCGACCCGCGACTTGCGGGACGAAGATTGCAGACGCTGGCGGTGATCGCAGGAAAGGCGTCCAGAGCGCCACCGAACTTCTCGAGCGACAGAGGCTGGAAGTGGTACTGCAGATCGGCCGAGGCGACCTCCGGGCCAGAGCGGACGAAGGCCCCCAACTGGCTCGGCGCCATCGACAGGGGACCGGTTCGGCGCAGCGCATATTCGATCCCGATCCGCGCCTTGCCCACAAGGCTGCCGGCAAGCGTGTTCAGGGTCTTCGCGTTGCGGACACGGAATACCGGGCGCATCTGCAGGTGATCCTGAAGGTTTTCCCCGACGGCCCGTCTGTCCGCGACGACGGCGATGCCGAGCGAGGCCAGACGTTCGGCCTGGCCTATGCCCGAAAGCTCGAGCAAATGAGGCGACCCGATCGCACCGCTTGACAGGATGACCTCGGCACGAGCGGGAATAATCCTGTGTTCCCCGCCGAACCGCACCTCGACCCCTGTCGCGCAGCGCCCCTCGAAAACAACGCGCAACACATGCGCCTGCGTCAGGATGCGCAGGTTCGGCCGTTTTCGGGCGGGCTTCAGAAACGCGCTCGCGGCGCTGACGCGGAGACCCTTGTTCTGCGTCACGTCGAAATACCCGACACCTTCATTGTCGCCGCGATTGAAATCCCGCGTCAGGGGGATACCATTTTCGACCAGCGCCGCCCGGATGGCGTCGAGGATGTCCCACCGGAGGCGCTGCCTGCGGATCGGCACCTCTCCGCCCACACCATGCATATCGTCTTCGCCGGCGTAGTGATCCTCATGCCTGCGGAAAAGCGGCAGAAGGTCGTCCCACCCCCAGCCGGTGTTTCCCATCTGCGCCCAGCCGTCGTAGTCGAGCGCCTGACCGCGGATGTAGATCATGCCGTTGATCGAGGAACAGCCGCCCAGGCCTTTGCCGCGGGCGTAGCCCATGCTTCGGTTGTTCAGGTCGGCAACCGGTGCGGTCTGGAAACACCAGTCGGTACGTGGGTTTCCGATGCAATACAGATATCCTGCCGGAACGTGAATCCAGGGATAGGTGTCGCGTTTGCCGGCCTCGATCAGCAGGACACGGTTGCGACTGTTTTCGGACAGGCGGTTCGCAAGCAGACAGCCGGCGGTTCCCGCCCCGACGATGATGAAGTCAAACTCTCCGACATCCGTGTTCATGACACTCCCGGTTGCTGGACAGGGTTTCCGGCGGCGCGTCCCCTGTCTCAGGGCAGCAGGATGACCGAGCCCGTCGTGCGGCGCCCCTCCATGTCCGCCTGCGCCCTGGGCGCATCGCCAAGCGCATAGGTCGTCACCTCGGGTGCCGCTATGAAGCCGTTGCCGATCGCGTCGAAGAGGTTGGCCGCGGCAGCCTCATACTCCGAGCGGTCGGCGGTGTAGTGCGCGATCGAGGGCCGCGTCACGAACAGCGATCCCTTCGCGCCGAGGTCCGCGACCTTCAGCGGCGGGACGGGGCCCGATGCCTCGCCAAAGCTGACAAGCGTGCCGCGCGGGCGCAGGCAGTCGAGCGAACCGGCGAAGGTATCGGCACCCACCGCGTCGAAGACCGCGCGAACGCCCCTGCCTTCGGTGATTTCCCGCACGCGGTCGCGGAAATCCTCTTCCCGGTAGTTGATGACATGGGCGCAGCCCTTGGACCTCGCGATCTCTGCCTTGTCGGCGGATCCAACGGTTCCAATCACTGTCACACCCTTGTGGCGAAGCCACTGCGCCGCGATCGACCCCACGCCGCCCGCCGCAGCGTGCCAAAGCACCGTGTCGCCCCCTGAAAGGGGCACGCAGCGATTGATCAGATACTCGACGGTCAGGCCCTTGAAGATCAACGCGGCGACGATTTCGGACGTCAGGGCATCGGGCACCTTGAGGGCGCGGACCGCCGGTATGTTGCGCGCCGTCGCATAGGCGCCGGGCGGCCCCCCGACATAGGCCACGCGGTCGCCGACCGAGACATTGCCCACGCCAGAGCCCACCGCCGTGACGACGCCGACGCCCTCGACACCCAGCCCGGCCGGCAGGGACAACGGCGGCGCGTAGATGCCCTTCCTGTGGTATATGTCGATGTAATTGAGGCCGATCGCTTCGTGACGAAGCTGAACCTCGCCTGCGGCGGGATCGGGAAGGTCGACCTCCCGCCAAGCCAGAACCGAGGTGCCACCATACTCGGAAAAACGGAATGCGGATGCCGACTGAACCATCTGTGACCTCACCTGCCAATCGCGGGTCATTGTGACGATCTCATCGCGGAATTCGAGTGCTGAATTGCGGTCAGACGGGAAAATCGGCGCCGCCTCCCTGCGCGGCTGTCAGAGCAACGTGTTCCAGAATTCCAGCGCTGCCGGGCCAAGCTTGCGATCCGAACTGCAGATCATGCGCAGCTCGCGCAGGGTTTTGGGATCCGCAGGACTGACAAAGCCGGTTCCGCCGCCGATGATGGGAACCGCGCCTTCGGGCAGGATCGTGGCGCCCAAGCCCTCCCGCACGAAGGACAGCAGCGCCGTGGTGTTGCGCGCCTCGAGGTTGCAGCCGTCCAGAAGCCCCGCGATGTCATCATGGGCGACCATCGCGCACAGCGGGTTCGCGATAAGCGGCTCCAGCCGCATCAGCGACCACGATGCCGGCCCCTCGGACTCCGCAAGAGCGCGGGCGATGCGGCCGCCTTCGCGATAGACGATTCCCAGACAGTCGGACGCGATCGTCACGCCCTCCCCCGGTTCGTCGACCGAGGCGGTCAGGATGCCGATATCCGCCTGGTCGAAGCGGATGCGCTGCCGGACGGAGTCGCTGTCGAGATCGCTGATTTCAAGACGGACCTCGGGATGCGATTCCCTGAAGCGCGCGATGGCGCCGGGCAGCAGCGTCGCGATCACCGAGGGCACGGCGGCGATGCGCACGGTACCCGCGATCGACGTCGTAAGCCGCCGGATCGTTCCGGTGCTGCTGTCGAATACGTCGGTTGCGCGCACGGCCTCGGCCAGGATCAGCTCACCCAGCTTGGTCAGCCGGTTCTTGCGGTCGGTCTCGAACAGCGGCGCACCGATGTTGGCCTCAAGTTGCGCGAGGGTCATCGAGACTGCGGACGGTGTCCGCCCAAGCACCCCCGCCGCCTCGGCCAGCGACCCCTGCTCGGCTACGACGCGGAAGGCGCGCAGCATTTCCAGCTTGATCGCCAATTCAGATTTCCTGAAGGATTGTTAAGTTATTTCAGATTGCCTGAAGCAACGTGCTGTGTCTAGGGTCCCCGAAATCACAGGAGCGCGACATGGCACAGACGAACGGCCTTTTCATTGCAGGCGAATGGCAGGACGGCGCGGCGGTCATCGAGAACCGCAACCCCTCTGATCTGTCCGACATCATCGGTGAATACGCCCAGGCCGACAGCTCCCAACTGGACGCGGCGCTGGCCGCGGCGCGCAAGGCGCAGCCGGTCTGGTGGGCGGCGGGCGTCCAGAAGCGGCACGACGTGCTGATGGCGATCGGGACCGAACTGATGGCGCGCGCCGAAGAGATCGGCCGCCTGCTGTCGCGCGAAGAGGGAAAGCCCCTGGCCGAAGGCAAGGGCGAGGTCTACCGCGCCGGCCAGTTCTTCACCTATTTCGCGGCCGAGGCGCTGCGCCTTCACGGCGACCTGGCGGAAAGCGTTCGCCCGGGGATCGAAATCGACGTCCGGCGCGAACCGGTGGGCGTCGTCGCGATCGTCTCGCCCTGGAACTTCCCGGTCGCTACGCCCGCGTGGAAGATCGCGCCAGCCCTTGCCTTCGGGAACGCCTTGGTCTGGAAACCCGCGAACCTGACGCCGGCCAGCGCGGTTGCCCTGACCGAGGTCATCGCAAGGCAGGACATTCCGGCGGGCCTGTTCAACCTGGTGACCGGACCGGGCCGGGCCGTGGGTCAGCGGCTGGTCGAAAGCCGCGAGATCGACGCGATCAGCTTTACCGGCTCGGTCTCGGTCGGGCGCGGCATCGCGGCCAGCGCGGTCGCCAACATGACCAAGGTCCAGATGGAGATGGGGTCGAAGAACCCCATGCTGATCATGGACGACGCCGATCTGGACCTGGCCGTGGCCCATGCCGCCAACGCGGCCTTCGGCGGCACGGGGCAGAAATGTACCGCCGCCTCGCGCCTGATTGTGCACGAGGCCGTGCATGACGCCTTTGTCGAAAAACTGGTGGCCGCCGCGCAGGCGCTAAAGGTCGGTCACGCGCTTGAGGCGGGCACGCAGATCGGGCCCGCGGTGTCGGGCGAGCAGCTGGCCCAGAACCTTGACTACGTGGCCATCGGCAAGTCGGAAGGGGCAGAGCTTCTGTGCGGCGGCGACCGGCTGGAGCGGCCGACCGAGGGATACTACATGGCCCCCGCCGTCTTCGCGGGAACGCGCAACGACATGCGCATCAACCGCGAAGAGATGTTCGCCCCCATCACCTGCGTGATCAAGGCAGGCAGCTATGACGAGGCTCTGGGCATCGCCAATGACAGCGAATTCGGACTGACCGCCGGCATCATGACCCGCTCGCTTGCGCGGGCCAGCCACTTCCGCGCCCACATGCGCGCGGGCTGCGTCATGGTGAACCTGCCGACGGCGGGAACGGACTACCACGTTCCCTTCGGCGGGCGCGGCGCATCGTCCTTCGGGCCGCGCGAACAGGGCCGCTACGCCGCCGAGTTCTATACGACGGTCAAGACGGCCTATGTTTCGGCGGGGTTGCCGGAATGACCCCGCTTATCGACGGCCTTCAATACGCCAACTGGTCCGAGAAGATCTTTCGCCAGATGCGCGAAGGCGGCGTGAACGCTGTCCACGTCACCATCACCTATCACGAAAACTTCCGCGAGACGGTCCTGAACATCGAGCGTTGGAACCGCTGGTTCGAGCGGTTTCCCGACCTGATCTTCCAAGGCAGGACGGCGGCCGATGTGACCCTTGCGCGCGAAACGGGCCGCACCGCGATCTTCTTCGGCTCGCAGAACCCGTCGTGCATCGAGGATGACATCGGCCTCGTCGAGGTGTTGCACACCCTTGGCCTGCGCTTCATGCAGCTGACCTACAACAACCAGTCCCTTCTGGCTTCGGGCTGCTACGAGGCCGACGACGCCGGCCTGACCCGGATGGGGCGCGAAGTCGTGGCCGAGATGAACCGCGTGGGCCTTGTGGTCGACATGAGCCATTCCGGCGAACGCTCCACGCTTGAGGCGATCGAACATTCGACCCGTCCGATCGCGATCACCCACGCCAACCCGGCTGGCTGGCACTCCGCGCTTCGCAACAAGTCCGAAAACGTCCTGCGCGCGCTGGCCGAAAGCGGCGGAATGCTGGGCTTTTCGGTCTATCCCCACCACCTGCGCGGTGGCAGCGCCTGCACCCTTCGGGACTTCTGCGAAATGATCGCGCGGACCGCCGACCTGATGGGGATCGACCAGGTCGGCATCGGCACCGATCTGTGCCAGGACCAGCCCGACAGCGTCGTCGAATGGATGCGCGTCGGTCGCTGGACCAAGACCATCGACTACGGCGAGGGGAGCAAGGATGCGCCGGGCTTCCCGCCGATGCCTGACTGGTTCGCGGACAACCGCAACTTCGGCAAGATCGCGGATGGCTTGCAAGCCACCGGCATGGCCGACGCGGATGTCGCCGCCGTGATGGGGGGCAACTGGCTGCGCTTTTTCGACAAGAGCTTCGGCGCGAACAAAGGTCCCGAAGGCAGGCTCAGCGAAGCCGCAGACTGACTGCAAAAGGGCACGGAAACACCCATCTAGCAGGACGGGGGCAAGATGACAGACATCACGGCAAGCCAGTGCGGACGATCGCGCCTGGCAGGTTTGGACAAGCCACTTCTTGCTGTGACGGGTGGATTCATCCTGCTCTTCTGCGGCATGGCGCTTGTCAGCATGGACAGCCTTACGGCGATGGTCGACTGGGGCTTCAATTTCGCCGCCACCTACTTCGGGCTCTACTGGCAGGTTCTGCTTCTGGCGACCTTCCTCATCGGACTTGCCATCTGCCTGCTGCCGGGAAGCCGGGCCGTTCTGGGCACGCTGGACAAGCCGGAATTCAGCACGTTCCAGTGGGCCTCGATGATCATGTGCACGCTGCTGGCCGGCGGCGGCGTCTTCTGGGCGGCGGGTGAGCCCATCGCGCACTATCTTTGGACACCTCCGCTTTTCGGTGACCTTTCGGCCGATCCGGCCGCGCGCGCCAACGCCGCGCTCGCGCAGGCATACCTGCACTGGGGCTTCCTTGCCTGGGCGATCCTTGGCGCGCTGACCACGATCATGCTGATGCACTATCACTACGACAAGGGGCTGCCGCTTGCACCGCGCACGCTGCTCTACCCCGTGTTCGGTGATCGCGCGCTCAAGGGCCCCATCGGCCTGATCGCCGACGCGTCCTGCATCATCGCCGTCGTCGCCGGCACCGTTGGCCCCATCGGTTTCCTTGGCCTGCAGATGTCCTACGGGCTGAACGCGCTTTTCGGCATCCCCGACAGCTTCGCGACCCAGGCCGTCGTGATCCTGGCGCTTGTCGGAATCTACACGATCTCTGCGATTTCCGGTCTTGAACGGGGCATCCAGTTCCTGTCGAAGGCGAACGTCATCCTTGCCTTCGCCCTGCTGGCATTCATGCTGGTCGTCGGATCCACCGCCTTCATCTTCAAGAGCTTTCTTGGCGGGCTTGGCACCTATCTGTCCAACTTCTTCTCGATGTCGATGTACCGCGGCGAGGCCGGGATCTTCGGAGAGCCGGGGTGGCTGGGATGGTGGACGGTCTTCTTCTGGGGCTGGTTCCTGGGCTACGGGCCGCTGATGGCGATCTTCATCGCGCGTGTCAGTCGTGGCCGTTCGATCCGCTCGATCATCATCATGCTGTCCATCGTGGCGCCGCTGATCACGAACTTCTGGTTCACCATCATCGGAGGATCGGGCATCGCGCTGGAGCAGGCGACGGCCGGTGTCATCTCGGCACCGTTCGAAGGCTTCAACCTGCCTGCGGGCCTTCTGGCCATCACCCAGGCGATGCCGATGGGCTTCATCCTGTCGCTTCTCTTCCTTGTCCTGACCATGATTTTCGTGGCCACGACCAGCGACTCGATGAGCTTTGTCATCGCGACGGCAATGTCCGACGACAACCCGTCGGCCCCGCTGCGGGCGTTCTGGGGTCTTGCCATGGGCGTCATGGCGCTGATCCTGATCTCGACAGACGCGGGCGGGATCGGCAAGCTTCAGAGCTTCATCGTGGTGACCGCGGTGCCGGTATCGCTCGTGCTTCTGCCGTCCCTGTGGGATGCTGCACGCATCACCTTGGCATTGGGACGGAAATAGCTGCTGCTGCCGGGCGTGTTCTGCACATGCCCGGCACCCAACCGAAACAGAAAGGGGCTTGACCCATGACCGACGCGTCCCTTCCTTTGGCCCAGCATGACCTGAAAGTCGGCCTGCGGGCGCCCGAAACCGTCATGCGGCTGGCCCGCATGGGATCGGCGCATCCCACGCGGCTGTCCTTCCTGCGCGTGCTTCTTCGCAGGGTACGGGATGAGGGCTGGCGCTTTGACCGCCCGGTTTGGGACGTCGACGCCAAGGGCGTGGGGCGCGCCGTCTACCGCGCGATCGGGCCCGCCAGGACATACAGCCTGGTGGCCTTTTCGCACGACCTGCCCGATCACATGCGCTCAGACCGGGTGATCGCCACGGCCTGGGACGCCACCTTCGCCCTGTTCGATGGTACGCCGACGACACAGGATCTGGACCGCCTGCAGAGGAACGTGCCCCTGCAAGAGGCCGGCCGCGTCTCGGCGCGAGAACTTTCGCTGAGCCGCGCCAACCGTTCGGTGCGGCTCTGGGCGCATGTGGTGGACAGCCTGGCGGCGGGGCACCAGCCGGAGATGTCGGAAATCGACGCCGTCGGCTACCTGATGCGCACGACCGCGGTCTATGGTTCGGGCAAGTTCGGCGCCGCCGACCGGCGCGAGATCGCGGAGCGCCCGGAACTGCACGGCCCCTTCCAGGCCGAGATGCTGTCGGTCTGGCTGACCCGGCAGTTCACGGTGGACATCGTAGAACATCTGGCTGCCGCGAAGGGCGGCGAACGCGCCGTTCGACTGTCTGACCAGATCAAGCGCCGCCTTGGCGTCGGCAACTCCACGGGTCTTGGCATGGCGCCTTTCCTGGTGCGCCACCCGATGCTGATGAACAACTGGATGGCCATGCGGGAAACGGCGCTGGCCCGTGTCCGTGCTTTGGCCGACGCAACGCCCGACGCCGTCGCGGCCCTGCACCTGGCCTACACCGCGGCCTGCGATAACGCCGACAGCTGGCGTTCCGAACATCCGATCCAGATCGCCAAGCTGCAGGACCTGCGCCGCGACCTTGCGCGGATCGGCGAGCGGTTGGGCTCCTTCCCCGACGAAGAGGCGCTTCCGTGGGACGCGCTCTGGCGATGGGGTGAAAGGCAGCTGACGCTCGAAGGGCAGGAAATGCTGTTCGCCCTTCTGATCGAGCCGCACGGCGCCGTCGTGGACAACCTGGCGCAAGGGATGAGCGCGGACGAACATGTGGCCTTCACGCTGGACGGCGCAATGAAGGTCGGGACCCTCCAGGCCATATTCCGCGACCGCTACGGCTGGGCGCTGAGCATCGACTTTCAGCCGGCCGAGGCCCAGGCCCGCTTCTGGTACGTGTCCGAAGAGAAGCTTGAACCCCGGCTGGGCGAACGTGCAAGCGAGGAAGGAGCGGAGCTTGAGCAGCCGCTGTGCATCGCGCGCCTTGCCAAGGAGCTTTACGCGGATCTGTCGGCCTGGCCGGCTACCGAAACGGTCGCGGCCTTTCTGCTGCGCCACCCCGAACATCGCTACATGGCGCGGCGCGCGCAGATCGCCGCCGACCATCCCTATGCCGAGGTTCAGGACAACCTGATCGCCAAGGACATGCTGCCCATCGACCTGATGCGCTGCAAGCTCGCGTTCTTCGGCGCAAGCCACTTCGACCCCAGGTCCGACAAGTGGGTGCGTATAAGCCTGTTTCAGGGCGCGCCCTACCCGCTCGACATGCAAGGGAAGGGCAGGCCATGACAACAGAACCCAATGACCCGACCGCCTCGGGGTCTTCGTTCGCCGACGCGCCCACCTTCCTCGTCCTCTCGCGCAACGAGATCGAGAGCCTGAGCACCAAGGCCGCCCGCGGCGCAGGGATGAGCTGGGGCCAGGCCGAGGAAGCCGGCTTTGCGGCCGGCTGGCTTCACGAACACGGCGTCGACGGGTCGGCGGCGCTTCTGGCGCAACTGGAGAGCGCGGCGGGCAAGCCCTGGCACGATGTCTGCCCGATCGTCGGCCCTAGACATTGGCGGCAGCAGGGCGAAGGGCCGCTATGCCCCATCGCCGTCGGCGCGGCGCTAAGCGACTTTGTCGATCTGCCCGAAGGGTCGCTGTCCCAAGGCTTGAAGATCGCGGACGTAAGTCGGCCCGTGCTTCTGGTGCCCTTTCTGTCGCGCATCGCAGAGCGGCATGGCCAGCGCATCGCGTTGACCTTTCCCGGTGGGGCCGTCGGCGTCGACGGCACAGGTGCGATCACCGGCGATCTGGGCTGCTTCACCGGCCTGTCCGCTGCCACCCTGACGCTCGAATTGCTGGAGGGTGCAGCCGATGCGGAATCGAGGGGACCGGCGGGCTGCGAAAGCCCGGTTCTGTCCAGGCTTAACGACCTGGCGATGAAGACCACGGTTCCCCCGTCCGACCGATCGCGGGCGGATGCGGGCGCCGGAACAAGCGACAATGACTGACGGAAAAGAGGCCAGCATGCGGATAGGCATCGACGACATCGCGCGGATGAGCGAACAGGCCCTGCTGGCCCATGGCGCGGGCGCGTGGCAGGCAAGCGAGGTCGCGCGCGCGGTCGCCCGGGCCGAGGAAACCGGCAACGTGATCTGCGGTCTCTACTACCTGGAAAGCTACTGCCGGCAGCTCGTGTCGGGCCGGGTCGATGGCCGGGTCGAGCCAGTCGTTACCCTGCCCCGCCCCGGCGCCGTCACGGTGGATGCAAGGTTCGGTTTCGCGCAGCCCGCGTTTTCGCGCGGCCTTCAGCCCGCGATCGAGGCGGCGCGGGCCTGCGGCATCGCGAGCCTTGCGGTCTGCCATTCGCACACCTGCACCTCGCTTGGCTATTTCACGGAACAGATCGCCGCCAAGGGGTTGATCGCGATCGGGGTCACCAATGCCTCGGCCATCGTTGCCGGACCTGGCGGCAAGCGCCCGGTGATCGGCACCAACCCTATCGCCTTCACGATCCCCGGCCCGGACGGGATCGCGATGCATGCCGATTTTTCGACGGCGGCAGTCGCATTGGGCAAGATCACCAAGGCGCAGGCGGCGGGCGAACGCATCCCGCTGGGTTGGGCGGTGGACCGGAACGGAAAGCCCACGACCGACCCGGCCGAGGCGCTATCAGGCTCGTTGGTGAGCGCGGCGGACTACAAGGGCTGGGCGCTTGGTCTTCTGGTCGAGTTCCTGGCGGCCGGGCTGACCGGGTCGGTCAATTCGCTTGACGTCAAAGGACTCAAGGCCGAGGCCGGTCCGCCCCACGACCTTGGGCAATTCTACATCCTCATCGACCCAGACACCCATGCCGCGTCCCTGGCCGAGCGCATAAGCCGCGTTGCCGAAGCGGTGGCCGACGATCCGGGCGTGCGCATCCCCGGCAAACAGCGCACCCGGCTCGATGCGGTCGAGGTCGCGCCCGCGCTTTGGCAGCTTGTGCAGCAACTGGCCAAGGCCGGGACGACAGCCGCCGGCTGACCGCCGGGACAGGACGCCCGGAACGCGATGCGCTGATGAAACAGCGCCGCGTTCGCCCTGGGGATCTAGGACAGCAGACCGATCAACCGGTCGCACATGGCGTCGCAGGCAGATAGCTGATCCAGTTCGATGAACTCGTCAGGCTTGTGCCCCTGCTCCATTGATCCCGGACCGCACACGAAACTCGGGATGCCGGCGGCTTCGAAGTGGCCCGCCTCGGTCCCGTAGGCAACCTTGGTCGTGGCAGCTGTCGGCACCAGGCTTCGCATCATGTCCAGCGCATCGGGATCATCGCCCGCGCCAAGACCCGGGTAGGCGCTAACGGTTTCGACCTCAATCCGCGCCCCGGTGAACGCCGTCCGGAAGGGCGCCGACGCCGTCTCGGCGATCCCGTCGATCGCGGCTTTGACATCCTCGGCGGACTGCGCTGCGGGATAGCGGAACTCAAGATCGACGACGGCCCGGTCAGGCACGATGTTCAACGCGGTGCCCCCCGAAATCCGGCCCGCGTGAACGGTCGCATAGGGGATGTCGTAGCCCGGTTCGCGCGCGCCATGCCGGGCAAGGTCATCCTGAAGACGCCGCAGCCCGGCCACGAAGTCGACGGCAAGGTGGATCGCGTTGACGAAGTCCGGTGCGAGCGCGGAATGGCCTGCCTCACCGTGGCAGGTGGCGCGCAGGGCGACCTTGCCCTTGTGGCCGACAGCGATCTGCATCTGCGTGGGCTCCCCCACAACGCACAGGCGCGGCTTTCCGATGGACGCCGCAAGCACGGGCAGCATCATCGGGATACCCAGGCAACCGACCTCCTCATCCCAGGAAAAGGCAAGCTTCAGCGGTTTGACAAGCCGACGGCGCGATGCGCGTTCGGCGGCGGAAAGCATTGCGGCCAGAAAACCCTTCATGTCCGTAGCGCCGCGCCCGTAGAGCCGGCTTCCCTCTCGCCGCATCCGGAAGGGATCTGCGGACCAGCTTTGGCCGGTCACGGGCACCACGTCGGTGTGCCCGGACAGCATGATGCCCCCTGCACCAGCGGGCCCCATGCAGGCAAACAACCCGCCCTTGGTTCCCGTCCGATCCTGAACGTGATGAACGGTTGCGCCGCATTCGACCAGAAAGCCGGAGATGTAGTCCAGAATCGGAAGGTTGCTTTCGCTGCTGACCGAGGGAAAGGCGATCAGACGGTCCAGGATTTCCACGGTGCGCATCTTCGTTGTCCCCCGCCCTAGTCCGCCGCCAGTTCGGCCAGTTCGCGGCGGAACGGAAGATCGTCGCCGATATCGGGTTCGTCCAGCTCGCGCGCGTAGCGGTGGCCCGCGTAGGTGGCCCATGCGATCGGTCCGGGCGCCGCGGCGTCGCCGATCAGCCTGACCGTCCGGATGCCGCCGTCGGCCCAGTCCGCCTGCCGCGCCGCCAGCGCGTGGTAAAGCCCGTCGTTCGGGTGGCGGGCCGCCACCACGACCACCGCATCGCAGCCCGTCAAGTCGCGCCGATCGGTGTAGGTGCAGTTCGTTTCGACGCCGTCCGGACGGATCGCCGTCACGCCGCGGTTCAGCACGATCGTCACGCCCGCCCCGGCCAACCGCACGTGGATCGCGTGCTGCTCCAGCGTGTTGCGCGCCCAATCTGACACATAGGGCGCCGGCGTGATCAGCGTGACTTCGCACCCTTTTCCTGCCAGAAGCTCTGCCACGACCCCACCCATGTAGTAGTGATCGTCGTCATAGACGACCACCCGACCACTGGGCACGCGCCCCTCCATGATGTCGTCTGGGGTGAAGACCGGCATCGCCGGGTCCATGGGCATCGGCACCACATGCTGCCGGCCGACCCCGTCGGCGCGCCAGGACGCGCCGGTGACGATGCAGACATTCTCGAATCCGAACTCAAGGATCTGCGCCGCGTCCAGCGGGGATCCGATATAGGTTTCGACGTTGGGCCGCTGGGACAGCTGGTACTGCCTGTAGTCGACCACCCTGCCCCAGGCCGACAGCCCCGGCAGAAGCCGTTCGCGCGCGACGCGGCCGCCGATCTGATCGCGCGCCTCCGCGATGGCGACGTCGTAGCCCCTGAGCGACAGCGCGCGGGCGGCCTCAAGCCCGGCGGGCCCGGAGCCCACGACCAGCACATTCGCGCTGCCGCCCTTGGCGTTCATCCGTTCGGGATGCCAGCCCTTGCGCCACTCTTCCATGAAGGTCGGGTTCTGTGTGCACCGGCTGATCGACATGGTCATGTCGCCCGTGATGCATATGTTGCAGCCGATGCATTCCCGGATGTCCTCGACCCTTCCCTCCTCGACCTTCCTCGGCAGGAACGGGTCCGCGATCGAGGGGCGCGCGCAACCGATGAAGTCAAGCGTGCCCTGCCGGATCATCCGCGCCATGACATCGGGCGAGGTGAAGCGGCCGACACCCACCACGGGCTTGTCCGTCAGGTCCCTGATGCCCCTGACCAATGCCTCTTGCGCGGCTTCCTCCTTGAAGCGCGATGGGCCTGAGCAATCCTCCCAGGTCCCTTGCGCAAGGTCCCAGAGGTCGGGCAGGTCGCGGTTCATCTCGATGAAGTCGCGGACCTCGGCGTTGGAAAACCCCAGTTCGCCGATGCTTTCGTCCAGCGACACGCGCAGCGTCAGCGCCATCGTGTCACCCACCGCGTCGCGCATGTCCGCGATCACTTCCCGCGCGAAGCGGGACCGGTTTTCCAGGCTGCCGCCGTATTCATCGCCCCTCTGGTTCGTCGCGCGCGACAGAAAGTGCTGGAAGATGCCGAAGCCGTGCGCGCCATAAAGGCAGATCAGGTCGAACCCGGCCGCCTTCGACCGCCTGGCCGCGTTCACGAACCAACGCCGCAGGTTGCGGATGTCGGCCTTGTCCATCGCGCGCGCCTGCACGGGATCGTTCGTGAAGGTTCGGATCGGCAGCGCAGTCGGCGCCAGAGGCACCTCCTTGGTGTAGAGGTTCGAACCATTGATGCCGGAATAGGCAAGCTGGATCCCGGCAAGCGCGCCATGCGACTTCATCGCCGCGGACATCTTGCGCAGCGCGGGGATGTCCTTGTCATCCCAAAGGCGCAGCTCGATGAACGGCGTGATCTCGGACGTGTGGTGCATCTCGGTCTGTTCAGTGAAGATCACGCCCCAGCCGCCTTCGGCCTTGATCCCCCGCATCGCGGCGGCTGCCGATGGGTCGCGATAACCGCCGCCATTGCAATGTGGCACCTGGTAGAACCGGTTCTTCGCGCGAAGCGGACCGATCGCCAAAGGCTCGAACAGGATATCGTAACGGGGGTCGCGCAATCGGGCCTCCTGTGGTCACATGCGCGGGCGACTTTAGCGCGACGCGGCTTCGGTTACAGTTGCGGATGCGGAAGCTGTGATTAGGGGATGCCTATGCCATTCTTCCGGATCAGGACGCCGCTTCGGGACCCGCGGGGCTGATGCCGGGCATGCCCCCCTGCGCGACGACACCGCGGCAATGATCCATGAAGCTGCGCACCGTCAGGACGCTTTCCGCCCCCTCGGCTGTCAGCAGGCCCATGACCATGGGACGCACCTTACCGAGCAGCGGGACGAAGCGCAGCTTCCGCCCGTCCGGAGACAGGTCGTTGGGCGGTCTGAAATTGGCGATGGAGTATCCAAAGCCGTTGCCGACCAGGCTGTGCATCACGGCAATGTCGCGGGTGCGTTCGGCGATGACGGGCCGGATGCCGGCCGCGCGGAAGAACGACAGGAAGTAATCCGCGCTGAGCGGAAGATCGAGCAGCACCATGGGATGGTCCCTAAGATCCCCGACCAGGACGCTGGACCGGTCCGCCAGCGGGTGACCGTCGGGAAAAAGCGCATAGGGCGGCAGAGTCGCGAGCGGAAAGAACCTCAGGTCGTCGGGCAGGCCCAGATCGTAGGTCAGGGCGACGTCAAGCGCGCCGCTGCGCAGCGCTTCGAATATCTGCTGCTGGTTCAGTTCGGACTGGCGCACCCGCACTTCCGGGTGGCGCGTCTCGAACCCGCGGCGAAGCGCCGGCAGGACGATCTGCGCAAATGTCAGAAGGCAGCCAACCGCAAGCGGTCCTTGCACGCAGCCGGTGATTTCCCCCGTCAGACGGTTCAGCGCATCGGCCTCGCGCAGGACATGGCGCGCCTGGTCCATCAGTTGCCGCCCCGCCTGCGTCAAGGCCAGACCCTGGGCGTGCTTGCGCACGAAAAGCGCAAGACCGAACTCTGCCTCAAGTTGGGCAATCGCGGTCGAAATCGACGGCGAAGAGACATGGACCTTTTCAGAGGCAAGAGCGATCGACCCCGCCTCGCCGACGGCGACGAAATACTCGAGCTGGCGAAGGGTGAAACGCAACGGCATGGGCCGACTATCCTTTGCGGCCCGCGGGGGATCAAGCCCGATCCGCGGCGCGCCCGGCCTGTCTCATTCGTCGCCGGGCACCCCGTACGACGGCGCGGTCCGCGGGTCGAGCGCGCGTTGGACATATGCCTCGAGCTGGGGCTTGTAGATGTCCCATGCGGTTGCCACGGCCTCGATCGGGCAGGCTTCGGTCCAGTCGCAGCGCAGGTCTGCCACGGGCCAGGACTGGCGGTCCACGATTTTCAACCCGGCCGAATGAACCGGACCGGCCTCTCCCCCGGCGGCAAGCCCCGCCCGCAGCGCCGCTACCAGGCGGTCGCCAAGATGGCCCGTTGCCCCCTGGAACGCTGCGACGATCGCCTGCGGCACGCCGTCGTTGGCCAGGAGGTTCCCGCCAGAGGCGACATTCGCCGCCCGCGCCTCGGCCCAGATGCCAAGCGCGTTCGGCCCCGAATGAATCGCCGTTCCGCCAGCGCCGTCCACCGCCAGAACCTGCCGATACTCCATGAATCGCCCCTGCCGTCGGATTTCCCCGACCGCCTCTGCCGCCGACATCCCGCCCTGCATCAGATCAAGCGTCAACGGCCCCAGCTCGGGATCGGTCACGTTCTGCGACGCGACGGCGCCGACGCCAGCGCGCGCGTGCGAACAGCGCGCCGCCACCGCGGGCGAGGATGATGAGATCGCCACCCCGAACATCCCCGTCCGTTCGCAGCGCGCCACCAGCGAAAAGGTCATTGCCCAGCTCCGTGATTCAATGCTGAAAAATCGTGGAGGCAGTCCACGGGCAACCGCGGACAGCCCGCGCTCAATCCGGGATGACCGCCGTCGCGTCGATCTCCACCAGCCAGTCCGGCCGGGCCAACGCGTTCACGACAAGGCCGGTCGACACCGGGTGAACGCCCTTCAGGTATTCGCCCATCGTGCGATAAACGGCCTCCCTGTGCCGCACATCGGTGATGTAGACGACCACCTTCACCACATGCTCCATCCGCCCGCCGCATTCCTCGACCAACTGGCGAATGTTCCGCATCACCTTGTGGGTCTGCTCGACCGGGTCATGGCTTTCGATGTTCTTCGCGGTGTCCAGATCCTGCGGACACTGTCCGCGCATCCAGATCGTGCGCCCGCCTTGCGTCACGACCGCCTGACACAGGTCATTGTCGAGCTGTTGCTCGGGGTAGGTATCCTTGGTGTTGAACTTGCGGTGGCGGTAGTGCGCCATTTGATGTCTCCTGGAAGCGTTGATGCGGCTCTGGCGGTCCTGGCCTGCGCTGATCAGTCCCGCGGCGAACCCGCCGAAGTCAAGCGGATCCCGCCGGGCATGATCGTCGTGCCGGGGTCACGCGACATTCTCTGCCGACTGCTGCGGGCCGGGGTAATCCCTGTACTTGCGCTGCGTGGCAATGTGGTCCGCGACATGCTTCGCATCGTGCCAGACACCCCAGATGAAGCTGGACCCGCGCCGGGATAGCCAGGGCAGACCAACGAAGTAGACACCCGGTTCGGATGACACGCCACGCTGGTGCCGGGGCTTGCCCCTTTCATCGAAGGCGTCGACCTGCAGCCAGGAGAAGTCCAGCGCGAAGCCCGTCGCCCAGATGATCGACGTGATCCCGGCCCGGGCCAGATCAAGCTCCAGTATCGGGTTCTTCACGCAGTCGGGATCGGGCAGGAACCGACGCGCGTCAGGCTCTTCCGGCAGGTCAAGGCCGTTGCGCCGGACATAGGCATCCGCCTTGTCGAGAAGCGACAGGTAATACGCATCGCCGCGCGCGATGTTTTCCGCAAGGTTCGGCTGGAACGACACCTTCCCGGCCGCGATGCCGCCCGTCAGGCCGACCAGAGTGACGCCTTCATGTGCGAGGCGGCGGAAGTCGACGGTCCTGCCGCCATAGGCGCCGCTGACCGCGATCGTGACATGTTCCGTGCCGGGCGCCATCGCCTCGATGTCCCACAGGCCAAGCACACCCAGCCACCATACGAAATCGCGACCGCGATAGGCGCGCGGCGGACGCTCATGCGCCCCGACCGAAAGATAGACCTGGCGTCCCGCACGGCGAAGTTCGTCCGCGATCTGGGTTCCCGACGACCCCGCCCCGACCACAAGGACCGCGCCATCGGGCAGCTGCGCAGGATTGCGGTAATTGGCCGAGTGGATCTGGAACAGGCCCCCGTCCTTGGGGGCGATCGCAGGGATGACGGGCCGCTGGAACGGCCCGGTCGCCGACACGACCCTTTCGGCCTCGATCACGCCTTGCGACGTTTCCACGGCAAAGCCGGGCCGTCCTTCGTTGCGCGTCACCTTCAGGACCTCGACGCCGCAGCGGATCGGGGCCTTGATCCTTTCGGCATACGCGACGAAATAGTCTGCGACCCTTTCCTTCGGCACGAAGTCCTCGGGCCCGTCGCCGGAAAACTCCATCCCCGGAAAACGGTCGTGCCAGGCAGGGCCGTTGGCGACCAGCGAGTCCCAGCGTTGGGTCCGCCAGCGTTCGGCGATGCGATCCCGCTCAAGCACGATGTGCGGGATGCCGGCGTTTCCCAGATGCTCGCTCATCGCGACGCCGGCCTGACCTGCGCCGACGACCAGCGTGTCAATTTTTTCCGTTGCCATTGCCGTTCCCTTCCTGGCGGCCAGCCGCCCCGCCGCCGCTTGCGTTTCACTGGATCGGGGCGCCTGGCGCACCCCGCGTTCCGGGCAGAAGGTGAGAGAACTTTGCTTTGGCGACAAGTAATAGGTTCATCCGCCATGATTAGGATAAATCTAAGCAGCTTTCCGCAAGGCGCGGATCAGTCGAGGAAAGGGACAGCCATGCCGAAGGTGTCGGCCAGCAGGACGAAGTTCAGGCTCAGAACCGCCGCAGCGCCCGCCAGCGCGCAGATGCGCAGAACGGGGCCGATCGCGAAATCCCGCATCACCGAGCGTCGGGACGAGAAGATGATGAGAGCGATCATCGGCACGGGAAGTGCTATCGACAGCACGACCTGGCTGACGACCAGCGCCTGAGTGGCATTCACGCCTGCCGCGACGACGGCAAAGGCCGGCAGCATCGTCACCAGGCGGCGCACCCAGATCGGCACCCGGATGTGCAGGAAACCTTGCAAGATCATCTGGCCCGCCATGGTTCCAACCACGGAACTGGAAATACCCGAGGCGATCAGCGACGTCAGAAAGATCCCGGCGGCGGCGGCGCCCAGAAGCGGGGTCAGCGTGTGATAGGCGGTCTCGATCTCGGCCACCTCGGAGTAGCCCAGGTGGAAGGCACTGGCGGCCATCATAACCATGGCCATGTTGACAAGACCGGCCACCGCCAAAGCGACCACGACCTCGACATTGGAGAAGCGCAGAACCTTGCGGCGGTCCTCGTCGTCCTGGATATCGGCCCGCGCTTGCGTCAGGCCAGAGAGCAGGTAGATCGCGTGCGGCATGACGGTGGCGCCGATGATCCCCACGGCTATGGTCAGGGCGGCAGCATCCGGCAGCGCGGGCTGCAGGATGCCACGCCCCGCCGCACGCCAGTCGATCGGTGCGATCAGGATCTCTGCCAGGTAACAAAGGCCGATCAGCCCGACAAGCGCGGCGATGACGATCTCCATCGGGCGGAAGCCGCCGCGTTCAAGCACGAGAATGGCATAGGTGATGATCGCCCTGATCGCCATTCCGACAATCAGCGGCAGATCGAACAGCAGCGCCAACCCGATCGCGCCGCCCAGGAACTCCGCAAGGTCCGTCGCCATGGCCGCGACCTCGCTGACCGCCCACATGGCCCAGACGATGGTGCGCGGAAAGCTGTCGCGCGAAAGCTCCGCGAGGTTCTTGCCGGTGACGATGCCAAGGCGGGCCGAAAGCGCCTGAAACAGCATCGCGATCAGGTTCGCCAGCACGACGACCCAAAGCAGCGAGTAGCCGTAACCCGCGCCGGCCTGGATGTTGGTCGCGTAGTTGCCCGGATCCATGTAGGCGACCGATGCGATGATCGCCGGGCCCGCGAACACAAGGCGGCTGCGCCATCCGCGCAACTCCCCTTTCAGGGCTCGTCTCTCAGGCGACGCTGGAGGTTTTCGAGGACTTCCTGTCGCGCCGGGCATCTGGGGACAGCGCCTGAAATGGAAGGCGCCGGGGACAGCCCCGGCGCCGTGATCCTTGCTGTCGCCGCACCTTGCCAGCGCGGCGCCAATCGCTGCCTTATCCCAGCGAAGCGATGATCGCGTTGAAGGTGGCGGAGGGACGCATCACCTTCGCGACCTTTTCAGGGTCGGCATGGTAGTAGCCGCCAAGATCGGCTGGCTTGCCCTGCACCGCCGCCAGTTCGGCAACGATGGCGTCCTCGCTCTCGGCCAGAGATTGCGCAACAGACTTGAACCGGGAAGCCATATCCGCGTCATCGCTCTGCGCGGCCAGCGCCTCGGCCCAATAGCGCGCGAACCAGTAGTGGCTGTCGCGGTTGTCCGGCTGGCCGACCTTGCGGCCGGGCGAACGGTCGTGGTCAAGAATGCCCTGCGTCGCGGCGTCCACAGCGTCACCCAGCACTTTCGCCCCTGCATTGCCCTTGGCCTCGGCCAGGAAGCGGAAGCTTTCGCCCAGCGCGCAGAACTCGCCCAGCGAATCCCAGCGTAGGTGGTTTTCCTCGACCAGCTGCTGAACATGCTTGGGGGCAGAGCCGCCGGCCCCGGTTTCGAACAGCCCGCCGCCCTGCATGAGCTTGACGATGGACAGCATCTTGGCGCTGGTCGCAAGTTCAAGGATCGGGAACAGGTCGGTCAGATAATCGCGCAGCACGTTGCCGGTGATGGCGATGGTGTTTTCGCCCTTCGTGATCGTTTCCAAGGAGGCCCGGGTGGCTTCGCGCGGGGCCATGATCTCGAACTTGTCGGCGACGCCCTTGGCTTCCAGGATGGGCTTGACGTATCCGATGATCTCGGCGTCGTGCGCACGTTCGGCGTCCAGCCAGAAGATCGCTCGGTAGCCGGTCAGGCGCTGACGGTCGATCGCCAGGTTCACCCAATCCTCGATCGGCGCCTTGCGGGCCGAGGCCGACCGCCAGATGTCGCCAGCCTCGACCTTGTGTTCATGAAGAACGGTGCCGTCCTCAAGGATCATGCGGACAGTTCCGGCTTCGGGTATCTCGAACGTGGTCGGGTGGCTGCCGTACTCCTCGGCCTTCTGCGCCATCAGGCCGATGTTCTGCACGGTTCCGGCGGTAGCCGGGTCAAGCTTGCCGTTCGCCTTGAAGAACTCGATCGCAGCGTCATAGACCGGCGCGTATGAATTGTCGGGGATCACGCAGACGCAGTCCGCCTCTTTCCCGTCAGGGCCCCACCCCTTGCCGCCAGCGCGGATCAGCGCGGGCATCGACGCGTCGATGATGACGTCCGAGGGCACGTGCAGGTTGGTGATGCCCTTGTCCGAGTTCACCATGTACATGGGCGGGCGTTCGGCCATCACCGCGTCGATCGCGGCCATGATTTCCTGGTCGCCCTTCACGCGGGCCAGAAGGTCGCCCAGTCCCGAATTCGGATTGACGCCAAGCGCCGCCATCCGCACGCCGAACTCCTTGAACACCGGGGCAAGCCAGGCCTTCACCGCGTGACCGAAGATGATCGGGTCCGACACCTTCATCATCGTGGCCTTGAGGTGGATCGAGAACAGCACGCCGGACTCGGCCTTGGTCCTTTCGATCTCGGACGCAAGGAAGCTGTCCAGCGCGCTTGCCGACATGAAGGTCGCGTCGACCACGGTGCCCGCAGGATACTTGACCCCCTCTTTCAGGACGACCTCGCCCTTGGCGGTTTCAAGGACGATCCTTGCGGTCGCGGCCTTGTCCAGCGTCGCCGATTTTTCATTCGAGAAGAAGTCGTCGCCCGACATCGCCGCGACGCGGGTCTTGCTGTCCTTGCTCCAGTCGCCCATCCGGTGCGGATTGGCCTGGGCATAGTTCTTGACGGCGCTTGCCGCGCGGCGGTCAGAGTTGCCTTCGCGAAGCACCGGATTCACGGCCGAGCCCTTGATCGCATCGTAGCGCGCGCGGGCCTCCCTGTCGGCGTCGGTGGATGGATCCTCGGAGTAGTCCGGAATGTCGTAGCCCTGCGCCTGAAGCTCCTTGATCGCAGCGACAAGCTGGGGAACCGAGGCCGAGATGTTCGGCAGCTTGATCACGTTGGCCTCTGGCTGCTTGACCAGGTCGCCCAGGATCGCCAGGTCGTCGGACTGCCGCTGCGTCTCGGTCAGCCGTTCCGGGAAAGCCGCGATGATGCGGCCTGCCAGCGAGATGTCGCGCGTTCCGACCGATACGCCGGCCGCGCCGGCAAAGGCCTGAATGACCGGCAGAAGCGACGCCGAGGCCAGTTCGGGGGCTTCGTCGACTTTGGTGTAGATGATGTCGGGGGTCGAGCTATCGGCCGTCATTTCGGATCGTCCTCGCAAATGTTCTAGAATCGTTCCCATTCGTACACAATGGTATACACTGCTTCCTCAGGCGAAGCCAATGCGGCGCTTTGGCAACGCCGCAATTCGGTTGCTCTGCCTGGCGGCAGGGCATCACACCACCTGTACACTCAGCGTCCCAAGGCCGTCGATCTCCGCCTCGATCCGGTCTCCGCGTTTCACCGGCCCAACCCCTGAGGGGGTGCCCGTCATGATGACATCACCCGCGGCCAACTCAAAGTACCGCGAAAGGTAGCCGATGATTTCGGGCACCTTCCATATCATCTGGTCCAGATCGCCTTGCTGGCGCAGCTCTCCGTTGACCGTCAAGGCGATCCGGCCCCTGTCCGGGTGCCCGATTTCCGAAACCGGGTGCAGCGGTCCGACGGGCGCCGCGTGTTCAAAGGATTTTCCGATTTCCCACGGCCGGCCCAGCTTCTTCGCTTCGCCCTGCAGGTCGCGCCGGGTCATGTCCAGACCGACGGCATAGCCCCAGACGTGGTCCAGCGCCGTGTCAAGCTGAATATCGGTGCCGCCCGACTTCAATGCTACGACCAACTCGACCTCATGGTGAACATCGTCGGTCATGCGGGGATAGGGAAAGGTGCCGGATGCGTCCAGGCTGTCGGGATTCTTCTGGAAAAAGAAGGGCGGCTCACGATCGGGATCATGCCCCATCTCGATCGCGTGGGCCGCGTAGTTGCGACCGATACAGTAGATCCGGCGGACCGGGAAAGCGCCTGAGTCCACGACGGGAATCTGTGCGACGGGTGGCACCGGAAAAACAAAATCTGTCATGGGCTCTCCTTGGACGGGCGTCGCGATGGCGACCGCAACGTATTTCTGTTGCCGCATAAGGGCAACGACAAGCTTTATTGACGCCGGATGGTGAAAGACGCGCGTGCACCGTCACGGCAGCGCTGAAGGAGCCGCACGCAAATTATCAGACAGATTCTATAAGATTTACAATTCCGACAAAAACAGTAGGTATCAAGCGCGAACAGGACAGAATCGGAGTTTCCAGCCATGCGACCCAATCCGCTTTTCAGCTGCGCCCCCTTCGCGCTGCTGCTTCTGGCGCCGCCCGCATTCGCAGCCGACCGCGACGCCATCGCCCGGACTTACGCGGATATCGCCGAGGCGGGCTACCAGGACAGCCTTGCTTCCGCACGCGTGTTGCAGACGGCGGTCGAGACGCTGATCGCGGCGCCCTCGCAGGAAACGCTTGAAGCGGCTCGTGCCGCGTGGCGGATGGCGCGCGATCCCTACATGCAGACCGAGGTGTTCCGCTTCGGCAATCCGATCGTGGACGATTGGGAAGGCAAGGTGAATGCCTGGCCTTTGGACGAAGGGTTGATCGACTACGTCGACGCCGCCTATTTCGGGTCCGAGGAAAACGCCCAATCGCAGTTGAACGTCATTGCCAACCCGACCTTCACGCTTTCGGGGCAACAGGTCGATGCCTCGGCGATCACGCCTGCGCTGCTCACGGACGTGCTGCAGGAAGCGGGCGAGAACGAGGCCAACGTAGCGACCGGCTATCACGCGATCGAGTTTCTGCTGTGGGGGCAGGACCTGGTCAGCGATGCGCCCGTCGCAGGGCAAAGGCCCTGGACCGACTTCGCGCAAGGGGCGAACTGCACGGGTGGAAACTGCGACCGTCGGGCAGAATACCTGAAGGCTGCAACCGATCTGCTGGTGTCCGACCTTGACTGGATGACCGCACAGTGGGCCGAAGACGGCGCCGCGCGCGCGGCCGTGTCCTCAAGCCCCGAGGCGGCGCTTGGCGCGATCCTGACCGGCCTTGGCAACCTGTCATATGGCGAAATGGCCGGGCAGCGCGTCAAGCTGGGGCTGATCCTGCACGATCCCGAGGAAGAGCATGACTGCTTTTCGGACAACACCCCGCAAAGCCACTACTTCGACATCAAGGGCATGGAGAACGTCTATCTCGGGAAATACACCCGGATCGACGGTTCGATCGTTTCCGGGCCGGGGCTGAGGGACGCGCTGGCGGAGTCCGATCCCGCGCTGGCCCAGGCGCTTGGCGAAGAGATCGCCCAAAGCCTTGCCGCAGCCGACGACCTGCGCATTCTTGCCGCGCAAGGGCAGAGCTACGACATGCTGCTTCAGGTAGGCAACAATCAGGGCGAGGCCGCGATCAACGCCGTCATCGATGCGCTGGTCGCACAATCCCGGTCCATTGAGCGTGCCTCGACCGCACTGGGTCTTGCGGGTGTCGTCGTCGAAGGTGATGAAACGCTGGACGGTGCGGCTGAGGTGTTCCAATGACATCCATCCTCGGGCTTCGGCCTGCGGCCCTTGCGATTGCCTGCCTTGCGGGACTTCCTGGAGGGGCCCAAACCGTCGACCTGAGGGATCTGCAGCTGCCGCTTCTGCCACGCACGGCTGACGAAGCCGCCCGTATCAGGGCCGTGACGGCACCGACGGGCGATTTCACCGCGCCTGAGCGGTTCGAGGCAAAGCCGGCCGGCGCCGCCACAGTGCGCGCGCGGTCGACCGCGGACGCTTTCTCCGACCCTTCAGCCAACATCGGGCTGGAGGGTCGGATGACCTTCAACCTGGGCAACGGCCTTTTCACCAAGCCATGGGTCTCTGCCCCCTCCTCCACCGCTTCTTCCGACGGGCTGGGGCCGCTTTTCAACGCGCGCGCCTGTCAGCTTTGCCACCTGAAGGACGGACGAGGGCTTCCGCCCGCAAGCGCTGACGAGGATGCGGTGGCCCTGTTCCTGCGCTTGTCGGTGCCCTCCGACACTTCGTCGGAAACCGGGCTTATCCCCGACTGGATCGCGACCAGCCCCGACCCGATCTACGGCGGCCAGCTGCAGAACTTCAGCCTGGCGGGCATTCCCGCCGAGGGCCGGATGCAGGTCGAGACGACCGAAGTCCCGCTGACCTTCCCGGATGGCGCGACGATCACGATGCACCTGCCAAGCTACAGCCTTGCCGATCCGGGCTACGGGGCGCCCGCGCCCGGCCTGATGGTTTCGCCCCGGGTGGCCCAGCAGATGATAGGGCTTGGCCTGCTCGAGGCGATCCCCGCGGCCGAGATCCTGGCACATGCCGATCCCGACGACGCGGACGGCGACGGCATATCGGGACGCGCGAACATCGTGATGTCACGGCGGCACCACGCGCCCATGCTGGGTCGTTTCGGTCACAAGGCAGGAATGCCGACAATCGAAGAACAAAGCGCCGCCGCATTTTCTGGCGACATGGGGCTATCGACGCCGCTTCACCCATCAGGTCATGGCGACTGCACGGCACGGCAGGCAGCCTGCGTCTTGGCCGAAACTGGCGCGGACACCGACGGGCTGGAAGTGTCGGCGGAAAACCTTGACCTCGTGACCTTCTACGCCCGCAACCTTGGCGTACCTGAACGACGCGATGTCGACGATCAGCAGGTTCTGCGCGGTAAGGCCATCTTCTACGCGGCGGGCTGTGCCGACTGTCATGTGCCCAAGTACGTCACGGGCAGAATGAAAGATGCCCCCGCGCAGTCGTTTCAGCTTATCTGGCCCTACTCCGATCTTCTGTTGCATGACATGGGCGAAGGTCTGGCCGACCACCGCCCCGAAGGACGCGCGACCGGCACCGAATGGCGCACCGCGCCGCTTTGGGGTATCGGGCTGACAGCGCAGGTTTCGGGCCGTGAAAGCTATCTTCACGACGGCCGCGCGACATCGCTGATCGAGGCTGTGATGTGGCACGGGGGCGAGGCGCAGCCGGCCCGCGACCGGGTCTACACTCTCTCGCAAGAGGATCGCGACGCCCTCATCCGTTTCCTTGGGAGCCTTTGACATGCGTATCCTGACTGCCCTCCTCCTCCTCGTCCCGCTGGCGGCGCAAGCCGATCCGGCCATCGACCGCGTGCTGGGGCAAGTCGTCACGCCGGGCCTGTCGCGGTTCGTGGCGGCGACGGACGCATTGGATCAGGCAGCGCAGGCGGACTGCCGGGCAGAATCCGCCGATCTGCGAACGGCATGGAACGGGGCGATGGATGCCTGGTTCGCCATCGCCGACCTGCGCTTCGGCCCGCTTGAAGACGGCGCACGCCGCCAGGTCATTGCCTATTGGCCGGACAAGAGCGGACACCGCCCCAAGGCGCTGTCACGGATCCTGTCAAGTCAGGACCCGGCACTGACGACGCCCGAACGCTACGGCGAACAGCCGGTGTCGGTCCGGGGGCTCTATGCGATCGAGGCGATGCTTTACGACCCGAGGTTCAACACCTACGGCGCGACGGATCCCGGATGCGCACTCGTCAGGGCCGCCACGGCCGACCTCGCCCGCACCGCGCGGGACGTCGCGACGGACTGGAACACGGGTTTTGCGGAAACGCTCAGGACCGCCGGTGAAGCCGGCAACCCGCGCTTTCTGGACGAAATCGAGGCACGGCAAGTGATCTTCACCGCGCTCCTGACATCGCTGCAGTTCGACATCACCGAACGGCTAGGCCTTCCCCTTGGCACACCCGACACCCCGCGCCCGACGCGTGCCGAAGGTCGGCTGTCGCAGCGTTCCCAGCACAACCTGGAACTGGCGCTGGCCGCGCATCAAGCACTGGCGCTTGCGCTTGTTCCCGAAGGCGCGACCATGACCGAAGAGGATTTCGAGCGGGTCCGCTGGATGGCTTCGAAACTTGACGATCCCGATTTTTCGGCTGTGGAGGACCCGATGGGCCGCTTCCGGCTTGAGGCGGTGCAAACCGCGCTGACGCTTTTGCGTGCGGAAGCGAATGAGGAGTTGTCGGCAGCGCTTGGCGTCACGATGGGTCTGAACGCCCTCGACGGGGACTAGGTCCATGACGACACGCCGCAGCTTTCTGGGATCATTGGTGGCCGCCGCGGCCCTTCCGCGCCTGGGCTGGGCGGATGCGGGCAGCCCCACGTTTCTTTCCGCGGCGCAGGAACCTGACGGCGGCCACGCGCTTTTCGGGCTGTCAGCCGACGGCCAGGACCTGTTCCGCGTCCCCCTGCCCGCGCGCGGCCATGCCGCGACGGCGCACCCGGAAGCGCCCGAGGCCGTGGCCTTCGCCCGTCGACCTGGCACTTATGCGCTGGTGCTGAACTGCGTGACAGGCGCGGTCATCGCGCGCCTTGCCGCCGCGGCCGGACGTGAATTCAACGGCCACGGCGTCTATTCCATGGGCGGAGACGTGCTTTACACCTCCGAGGTCGTCGCGGATACGGGCGAGGGCCGGATCGCGCTTTGGTCCCGATCGGACGGGTATGCGCGCGTCGGTGAGATCGCCTCGGGCGGGATCGGCCCGCATGAGATCCGCCGCCTTCCGGGATCCGAAACGCTGGTCGTCGCGAACGGCGGCATCCGAACTGGTCCGGGCGACAGGGAAAAGCTCAATCTGGACACGATGGCGCCGAACCTGACCTACCTGGCGCCCGATGGCACGATCGACGAACAGGTCCGCCTCTCACCAGGCATGCACAAGGCTTCGATCCGGCACCTGTCGCTTGACGCGATGGGCCGCGTCGCCTTCGCGATGCAATGGGAAGGCCCGATGGATCTGTCGCCCGCGCTGTTGGGACTGCACCAGCAGGGCGATCACGCGCCCATGCTTGTCCGAGCACCGGACAACAGCCACGCGGCAATGCAGGGCTATGCGGGTTCGGTCACGTTCTTCGAGGATGGCCGCAAGGTCGCGATCTCATCCCCCAAGGGCGGGCGGGTCCAGGTCTTCGATGCGCAAGGACAGTATGCCTACGAGGTGCTGCGCGCCGATGTCTGCGGTCTTGCGGCGGACGGGGATCTTCTGGCGATGACGGATGGCCACGGCGCCTTTGTCCTGATGCGGGACCGCGTTCCGGCAGGACACAGCCGCGCGAACCGCGCCTGGGACAATCACATCGTTCGTCTTTAGGCGCCGATCGCCGCCGCCTATTCCGGCTTGGGGTCGATGCCAAGACGCCCGCCGATCGCCCAGTCCTGCTTCGGCACGTCGCTGAAGATGACGTTGATCGACTGAGGATTGCCCCCGCACGTGTCGATGAAGGCTTGGGTGACGGCCGCTGCGCAGGCGCGTTTCTGTTCGACGGTCCGGCCTTCATACATTTCGATGCGGATGACGGGCATTGGGCTTCCTCTTGCGATGGTCGTATCTCAGGCGACCTTGCGCGGATGCGCGCGCGGATACCTGCGGACTTCTTCGCCGAAGCGGGCCGCCATTTCCAGCGCCAGTTTCCACGGCCCGGCGGAAATTGCGCGAAAGCCGGGCCGGCAACCGGATGCACGCAACGCCGGACAGCGCCGGGCTTTCAGCCATACATGAAACCACCCGCCAGATTTCTGAGCCTGCCGATGATCGCCGCGGCGGTCGGATGCAAAGCGCCGGGCGTGTCGCGGAAGACCGCCGCGGAATGGAACGTCGCGAAGTCAGCCTCGAGCCGCGCCTCGATCCTGTGCGCGCCGTTCGGGCCGCTGTCGGCCAGCTCGACCGTCGTCGCCTGGATGCCTGGGCCGCACAGCGCCGCCGCCACGGCAGAGTTCAGATCGTCCGGGAACAGGCTTACCGCATCGCTCAGCGGGCCTGACCAGCCCTTGCCGATTCCCGGCCTTTCGGCGCGGACGTGCAACCCGCGCGCGTTTCCCGGCGCGCCATGTCCAACGCCCGCGAACCAGGGCGAAAACAGCCGGATCGCGGTGCCGCCCCGAGCGGCAGCCCGTTCGATATCTGCGCGGAACAGCGGGTCCGCCAGGGCTGCCGCACCCACCGTCCAAAGCTCTGCGCGTGCCAGCGCGACCGGCCCGAAAGCGCGAAGCGCCTCCGGGCCGGCCGTGTCGATGACCAGGTCGGCGGGCGTGTCGAAAAACGTCCGCGGATCCCCGGTGTCGGGCAAACCGCCTCGGGTCAGTACGCGGCCAAGGGCCAGGCCGGGCGTCGCGCGGACGTATCCGATCACCGCCAGGCCGATCCGACCGGCCCCGATGATACTGATCGTCCGCGCGCCACCGGGCACAGGCGTCACGCGCGGATCAGTTGCCTGCCCCGGCCAGCGCGTCCACCTCTTCAAGAGAGATGTAGCTGTCTTCTTGGGTGCCGCTTTCGGTGAAGCTCCAGATCACCGCGGGCGCCGAGACATCGCCGTTCTCATCGAAACGGACGTTGCCGGTCGCTCCCTGGTAAAGGACGGTGCCACCCCCGGCCAGAACGTCGCGCGCGGCCGTAAAGCCGGCCGCGTCCGCCGTCACGGGCGTTCCCGCCGGATCGGTCACGCGGGCGACCGCCGCCGCGACCTCCGATCCCTTGGCGTCCTTGCCAGCCGCCTCCATGGCCAGAAGCGCGATCATCGTCGCATCGTAGCTGTTCGACAGGCCCGGACCGTTCGGCTCGGATCCGAACCGCTCCTTGTAGCGCGCGACGAAGGCATCGGCGGATTCGACGCGCGGAGAGGACGTGTCGGTGCCATGCGCAGAACCCAGGTACTGAAGCCCGACCGCGTCGCGGAATTCGTCCGACTTAAGCGAATTGGCCAGGATCATGTTCTGCGATCCGCCCAGCGACAGCCATTCGCGCACGACCGAAATCCCCTCGGTCGGGTAAAGCGCCAGGTAGATCGCCTCGGGCTGGCCCGCGATCGCGTCCGTGACCTCGGCCCGGTAGGAGGGCTGTGCGTCATTGATCGCGACAGTCGCCGTAACGGTGATCCCCTGCGCCTCAAGGTGTTGGGCGACCAGCTTGCCGATGTCCTGGCCCCAGTCGTCGTTCTTGTAAAGGACCGCCACGGATTTGTAGCCCTGGTCCTTGGCCACCTTGGCCCCGACCAGGGCCTGGACGTTCGACGTCGCAAAGGTGCGGAACCACAGCCCCTTGGTCTTGCCCTCCTCGGCCAGCGTCGTGAACGCACCCGAGGACGAGCAGCAGGAAAACTGCGCGACACCGGCCGGCACCGTGACCGAGGTCAGGATGGGCATCGAAACGCCGCTGGACACTGCGCCAAGCAGAACCTGCACGCCGTCCAGGTCGACCAGCGCCTTGGCCGCGTCCACGCCGACCTTGGGATCGACCTGGGTATCGCGCAGGACCATTTCGATCTTGCAGCCCTGGACGCCGCCAGCCTCGTTCACCTGGTCGACGACGAACTGCGCCGTTTCGGCGATGGGCTTTCCCCAGTCGACCGAGGTGGGCAGCACCGCGCCGATCTTCGTGGTGCAGTCCTGCGCCGCGGCAGCGCCCGTCAGCGCCGTGGTCGCCAAGGCGACCGCAAGGGCGATGCGCCCGCCGCGTTTGATGTTGAGTGCCGTCATGTCATGCTCCCTGTTGTGCGTGGTTTTCGGGGTTGCCCCGCCTGCGAAATGACCAGCCGCTCTGGCAAGAGGCCCTGGGGGCGCCAAAGCAGCATGGTGACGATGATGGACCCGATCAGGATGTACTGAATCGATCCCGTGTAAAGCTGCGCCTCGACCGGGGCGAAGCGCGACAGCGCCCATCCACTGGACGTCCATCCACCCCAGATCAGGAAGGCGCCGAACACCGCGCCCCGGTTGTTGCCCGCGCCGCCCACGATCAGCATCGCCCAGATCTGGAAGGTCAGCGTCGGCAGCACGTCCTGCGGGCTGATGAAGGCGTAGAACGTGGCGTAGAGCCCGCCCGCAAGCCCGATGATGACCGAACCCGTGACAAAGGACACCAGCCGTACGCGCGCGGGCGACTTGCCAAGCGAGCGCGCCGCATCCTCGTCTTCCCGGATCGCGCGCAACAGGCGACCGAAGGGGGAGCGCACGAGACGCTCCAGAAACAGGAAGACCCCCACCAGCAGCGCAAGCACGAAGCAGAAGAACGCGAGGTTGTAGCCGAAGCCGTCGCCGAAAAGGTCGCGCAAGGGGCGCTCGAACCCGCGAAAGCCCTTGGCCCCGCCCGACAGCGCCTCGGCGTTGCGCATCACATTTTCGAATGTGACGGCGATGCCGAAGGTGGCGATGGCAAGGTAGTCCTGCCTGAGCCGAAGCGTCAGGATGCCCACGACCCAGGCCAGAAGCCCCGCAACCGCCGCGCCGCCGGCCAGCGCCAGCGGATAGATCAGCCCAAAGCCGCCAAGATGGTCAGCCTGCGGCGTGCCGCCCAGGATCAGCGTGCCATAGGCTCCGGCACCGAAGAAGGCCACGACCCCGCCGTTGAACAGCCCCGTGAAGCCCCATTGCAGGTTCAGCCCCAGCACCGCGATGGCCAGGATCGACGCCACGGTCGAAAAGAAGACGGCGTAGGATATGAACCCGATCATGCCCGCGCCTCCCCGAAAAGGCCGTTGGGCCTGACCAGCAGCACGGCAAGGATGATCAGGAAAGGCACCGACGGGCTGTAGCCCGAAGGCAGCACGGCAAGAGCGACGTTCGCCGCGACACCGACGATGAAACCGCCCAGGACCGCGCCATAGACGCTGCCGATGCCGCCCACGATCGTCGCGGCGAAGACCGGCAGCACAAGGTCACGCCCGATCATCGGGCTGATCTGGTTCGTGAGCCCGTAGAAGACCCCGGCGATGGCCGCGAGCCCCCCGCCCAGAACCCAGACAAGCGCGATCATCCTGCCAAGATTGACGCCGTTGACCTGCGCCAGCGTCGGGTTTTCCGCGACCGCCCGCAGCGCAAAGCCCAGTGTCGTGCGCGTCAGCACCAGGTGAAGCGCCACCATGACCAGAAGCGCGGCCGCCAGCACGAAGACCTGGTCGGGCTTGATCAGAAGCAGCGGATCGCGGCTGACGACAACGGCAAAGACGATGTCCCTGGAATAAAGCTGCGTTCCAAGGCCGAAGAGCAGGCCCGTGACGTTGCGCACGATCATCGCCACGCCAAAGGATGCGAAGACCATCGACAGCTCGGACCCCTTGGACCTGACCCGGCGGAACACCAGCCGGTCGATCAGAAGCGCGGATGCGCCGGTGATGGCAATGGCCGCAAGAAGCGCAAGGGCAAGGGCCCAGGTCATCGACAGCGGTCCGATCTTCGCGGCAAGGGGCGGCAGGATCGCCGCGAAGACCGCGTCGAACACCAAGGCGGCATAGGCGCCGATCGACAGAAGCTCGGCATGGCTGAAGTTGGCGAAGCGCAGCATGTGCATGACCAGCGTCAGCCCGATCGCGCCCAGAGACAGGACCGACCCCACGAGGATACCGTCGGCAAGGTTCTGGATCATGCGGCCCCCTTGCGCCGCGCGCCCAGATAGATTTCTCCGACGACCGGATCGCTCAGCAGATCCGCCGCAGAGCCGTCGAGCTGGTTCCTGCCCTCGGCCAGGATGTAGCAATGGTCTGCAAGTCTCAGTGCCTGCTTGACGTTCTGTTCCACCAGCAGGATCGTCACGCCCTGCTCGGTCAGTCCGCGCGCGCATTCCAGAACCTCTTGCGCGGCCTTGGGCGACAGTCCCGCCGACGGTTCGTCCATCAGGATCAGGCTGGGTCGCGCCGCCAGCGCCATTGCCACGGCCAGAAACTGCCGTTGCCCACCCGAAAGGGCCCCCGCCTTTTCGTTGCGCTTGTCCGCCAGCGGCGGGAAGCGGGCGTAAAGATCCTCAAGCCGCCCGGCTGCTTCGGCACCCGCACGGCGCAGCGCAAGGTCCAGGTTCTGCCGGATCGTCAACGTCCGGAAGATATTGTCCATCTGCGGAACATAGGCGATGCCCTGCGCGGCCAGCCTGTCGGGCCGGATGCGGCTGATGTCCGCGCCGTCGTGGATGATGCGCCCCGACGACAGCGGAACCAGCCCCGCGATGGTCTTGATCAGGGTCGATTTGCCCGCCCCGTTCGGCCCGATGATCACCGTGACCGAGGCCCGCCGCACCGCAAGGTCGACAGCCTTCAGGATCGGCAGGTCGGGAACATAGCCCGCGACGACGCCCTCGGCCCTGAGCACCGCATCACCCATCGGCCATGGCCCCCAGATAGGCGTCAAGCAGGACAGGATTGGCCCGTGCCTCGGCTGCCGTCCCCTGGAACAGCACGCGCCCCTCGGCCAGGGCGATCACCGGGTCGCAATGGCTCATCACGAAGTCCATGTCGTGCTCGATGATCACGAAGGTCTTGCCGCCGCGGTTCAGCTCTTCGATCTTGTCGATCAGGATCCGGGTCAGGGACGGATTGACCCCGGCCGCCGGTTCGTCCAGCAAGATCACCTCGGGATCGCCCATCAGCACGCGGGCCAGTTCCAGAAGCTTCATCTGCCCGCCCGATATCTTGCCCGCCGGCTGATCCGCCAGGGGCGCCAACGTGACGAATTCCAGCACCTCCATCGCGCGTTGGCGGATGCGCGCTTCCTCGGCCCGAACGCGTCCGGCTGACAGGAAGGGGCCAAGGATGCGCTCTCCGGTCTGTCCCGTCGGGGCCAACATGACGTTTTCCAGAACGCTCATCCGCGCGAAGGGACGCGGGATCTGGAAGGTGCGGCCAAGGCCCAGGGCAAACAGCCGGTCGGGTGAAAGGCCCGTCACGTCCCGCCCCTTCAAGCTGACGCTGCCCGCATTCGGGGCAAGCGCGCCCGTCAGCAGATTGAACAGGGTGGACTTGCCCGCCCCGTTCGGACCGATGAGGCCTGTCATCGAGCCGGTACGAATGTCCAGCGTCACACCGTCCACCGCCCGAAACGGGCCGAAGTCGCGGGTCAACCCGCGGATGGACAGGATCGGCTCAGCCATTCGTCGCCCCAAGTATCTGGTCGTCGGGCCGCGCATTGAGGTTGTACTTCATGATCCGCCCGTGACGCCCGGTCCGATCGGATTCCAACCCGTAAACCGGCCCGCCCGGCCCCGCCGCCTGATCCAGGACCGACGCGATCCGCGCGCGGTCGTGATCGTCCAGCGCGAAGTCGAAGACCTGCAGCGTCTTGGGCAGATGGCGCGCATAGCGAGCGCCCACGATGGCCGCCGCAACCTGCGGCTGATCGAGCACCCAGCGCGTGGCGACGGCACTTAGCGACACACCGTGCCTGTCTCCGACAGCCTTTAGCGCCGCAAGAAGCTCCTGGAACAGGCTCCATGGCCCGAATTCGTCGATGATAAGCCTGTATTTGACCAACGACCTGTTTTCGAAGGCGAACCCCGGATCGGGCTTGCCCAGCCAGCCTTCGGTCAGGAACCCGCCCGCCAGCGTGCCATAGCACAACAGCTGCATGTCCTTGGACCGCGCCCAGTCGACAAGTCCGTTTGCCGGCCGACGATCCAACACCGAATACTGGACCTGCGCCGAAACGATGTCGTTGCCGGCATCGACGAACGGGGCGATGGCCGAGACATCCCAGTTGGTGATGCCAAGATGGGCGATCTTGCCCTTGGCCTGACAGCGCCGCAGAACCTCAAGCGCCGCAATCGGGCTGCCGACGGACAGGTCCCACCAGAAGAATTGCACAAGATGCAGGCACTCGATCCCAAGACGTGACAGTGAGCGGTCGACAATGGCTTCGACCTCGTCTGCCCTGAGATCAGCCAGACGCCCCAGGTCAGGAACAAGCTTGGTATGAACCTGCACGCGCTCCGCCACCGCGGAGCCACGGCGGCGGCGCACATCGGCGATGAAGGCGCCGATCATCTCCTCCACGCCCTTGTAGATATCGGCGCAATCGAAGGTGGTGATGCCCGCCTCAAGGAACGCGTCCATGTCCGTGATGGCCGCATCGCGATCGACAGCGCCATGGTCGCCCGCAAGCTGCCAGCCGCCCTTGATGACCCGCGAAATGCGGTAGCCCGGTCGCAGTTCAGCCGTCTCCACGGTCGTCATTCCCCACGCTCCTTCCGCCAGTAAGGCGTTTCGCGAGCCTCCGGCAGGCCGGTGGTCTCGGCATGACCGAACCAACGCCTCCCAAGACGCGTTACGCGGAAGCGCCCGCCACAGTGCGGGTCGGGGCAAGCGATCTCGGCGTCCGTCGTCATCCAGTCATGCGCCGCGGTTTCGCGCTGCTTGGCGGGAAGCAACGGCAGAAGGGCCGCCAAGGCATACATCGACACGCGCTGCCCGGCTTCGAACACCAGCGCCTCCCCCTCTACGCGGAAGCTTTCGCCCTCGATATGACGACAGACGGGCGCTCGACCATCAAGCACCGTCTCGACCTTGAGATCGTAGAGCCAGAAGCCGTCGTTTTCCGAAGCAGTCACAGCCCGCCCTCGCCGTTATCTGTGATATTTGATCGTAGGTATGTGATCACTGTCTTGTCAATCGGCTTTCCGCAGCGCAGACTAAGGCGCAGGATCACGACGCAAGGATAGCCATGCCAGCGCCACGCATCGCCAAGATCGATCAGTCGAAACTGCGCGAAAACGTCTACTATGCCCTGCGCGACGCCTTCACCCGGGGGGAGTTCGCTCCGGGCGACATCGTCAGCCTCCGCATCCTCTCGGATCAGCTCGGCACGTCGATGACCCCCGTGCGCGAGGCGGTGCGACGCCTTGTGGCAGAGGGTGCGCTGATCGACACCCCGAGCCGCACGCTGATGGTTCCGCCCTTTGATTCCAACCGGATGCAGGACCTCAAGAAGGCGCGCCTTGCGCTCGAGTCGCTGGTCCTTGAGCAGGCGATGGACCGGATAAGCGCGGACAAGATCGACGAAATGGAGGCGATCCTGGCCGCCGAGCCGCGCGGCGGCGATACCACGCCGGACCTGCAGCAGAACTACGACTTCCACTTCGCGCTCTACCGGCAAAGCGGATCGGAAGTGCTTCTTCCGCTGGTCGAGGCGCTTTGGCTTCAGTATGGCGCCTACCTGAACCTGATCATCCACCATCAGGACGCGGGCAAGATCGACCAGCACAAGCATCACAACGAAATCATTCATGCACTGCGCCAAGGCGACAGGGCGGCGGCGCAAAGGGCCTTGGCCGCGGATATCGAACGCAGCTTCCAGGTCATCGCATCGGACGGCGGCCAGAGGGTATCGAGATGAACCGGATCACGGGACCGGAACGCTACCAGCTTGCGCCGGGGCTTGAGATCAGCCGGGTTCTGACCGGTCTCTGGCAGGTCGCCGACATCGAAAAGGACGGGACCATCATCGACCCGGACCGGGGCGCGGATGCGCTTGCCACCTATGTGGAGGCAGGCTTTTCCACTTTCGACATGGCCGACCATTACGGCACATCAGAGATCATCGCGGGCAGGCTTCTGTCGCGTTATGGCCAAGGGGCCGCCCGCCCCCTGGCCTTTACCAAGTGGTGCCCCGCGCCTGGCCCGATGACGGCGGCGGTCGTGCGCGCGGGCGTTCAGGAACGCCTGGACCGCCTGGGGGTTTCCCGCATCGACCTGCTGCAGTTTCACTGGTGGGCCTACGAACATCCGGGTTGGCTGGACGCGCTGCACGAAATGGCTGCCCTGCGACACGAGGGCCTGATCGGAGAGATCGGCGTGACGAATTTCGACGCGGCGCATCTTCATGTTGCGCTTGCCGACGGCATTCCCATCCGCACGAACCAGGTCTCGTTCTCGCTGGTCGACAGGCGCGCGGCGGGGGCTCTGGCAGAGCTGTGCGCACGATCGGGTCTGCGCCTTCTGGCATACGGCACGCTCTGCGGCGGCTTCCTGTCGGAGCGCTGGCTGGGCAAGCCCGAACCGCAGGACATCGCCGACTGGTCCAAGATGAAGTACAAGCGCTTCATCGACGCCGCCGGGGGATGGGAGCCATTCCAGCGAATCCTTTCGGCCGCTGCGGAGATCGCGAAGAAACACGGTGTGTCGATTTCCAACGTTGCAACCCGGTGGGTGCTCGACCAGGCAGGCGTCGCGGGCACCATCGTCGGCGCTCGGCTGGGCCAAAGCGAACACATGGCCGACAATCTGGGCCCCTTCCGTTTCGCGCTGGACGGCGAAGACAACGCGCGCCTGGACGACGCCTTCGCGGCGACACGGCCGATACCCGGAGACTGCGGCGATGAATACCGCAAGCCGCCGTTCCTGACGGCCTCGGGCGACCTGAGCCATCACCTGAACACGATGCCGCTGGCCTGCGACACGTCGCCTGTGCCGCACCGGGCAGGCGCGACCCGCGTGGCGACCGGTTCGGAGTGGGAGGATATCGCGGGCTACTGCCGTGCGCAGCGCATCGGCGACCGCATCGTCGTGTCAGGCACCACCGCAACCGCCGGGTCCAGCCGGCCTGTCGCGCCCGAGGACGCAGCGGCCCAGACGACCTTCGTTCTGGACAAGATCCAGGCAGCGCTCATGGCCCTTGGCGCCAGCGCCGAGGACGTGATCCGCACGCGCATCTTCATCACGGACGAGTCCGACGCACTTGCGGTGTCGCGCGCCCACGGCCGCGTGTTCGGCGCGATCAAGCCCGCGAACACGCTTGTGGTCGTCGCCGGGCTCATCGGACAATACAAGGTCGAGATCGAGGCCGAGGCCTTGGTCAGGGACAACCCCGCCTGAGCACCGCCGACATTGCCGCAGCCGCGCGGCCCCGCTATCGCTTGGCAGGTCAGCGCCATCACGTCAGGTCATACCATGCCCCGTATCGCCCGTATCGAGACCTTCCACACCGAATTCGTCTGCTTCGTGCGCGTCACATCCGATGACGGCGCCTTCGGCTGGGGCCAGACATCGACCTACAATGCCGACATCACCGCACAGGTTCTGCACCGGCAGATCGTGCCCTGGGCGCTTGGCGCGGATGCCGGCGACATCTCGGGGCTTGTCGCGCTGATCGAACGACGGGAACACAAATATCCTGGCACCTACCGTTGCCGGGCGCTCGCGGGGCTTGACACCGCGCTGTGGGACATGGCGGGACGGCGCGTGGAAAAGCCGGTGGCCAGCCTGATCGGCGGCGGACCAGGCCGCGTTCGCGCCTACGCAAGCTCGATGAAGCGCGACATCACGCCCAAGGACGAGGCAGAGCGCCTGACCCGGCTGTGCGCCGAGCAGGGATTCACCGCCGCCAAGTGGCGCATCGGCGCCGAATGCGGCGAAGACGTGGACGAATGGCCGGGCCGGACAGAAGAGATCATTCCCGCCGTGGCAAAGGCGCTTGGCGATGACATCGACAAGCTCGTGGATGCGAATTCCGGCTTCTCGGTGCCCCGCGCGATCAAGGTGGGCCAGATGCTCGCTGATGCGGGCGTCGGCCACTACGAGGAACCAGTGCCCTACTGGGACCTGGAAGCGACCCGCGCCGTCACCGAGGCCGTCTCGATCGACGTCACGGGGGGCGAACAGGACTGGGACATGGGCACCTGGAAGCGCATGATCGACATGCGCGCGGTCGACATCGTCCAACCCGACGTGATGTACCTGGGCGGCCTGTCGCGAACCTTGCAGGTCGCGCGGATGGCCGAGGCCGCAGGGCTGCCCTGCACGCCCCATGCCGCGAACCTCTCGCTGGTGACGCTGTGCACGATGCATCTGCTGGCCGCCCTGCCCAATGCGGGCAAGTACCTGGAACTGTCGATCGAGGGTGACGACTACTACCCCTGGCAGCGCGATCTGTTCCTGGGCCAGCCCTTCGCGGTCACGGATGGTTCCGTTACGGTCTCGGACACCCCGGGCTGGGGAGTGGAGATCAATCCGGCTTGGCTTGAGCGCGCGACCTACACCGACGCGGCGCTGGACACCTTTCGGCCCAGTGCCTACGGCGCGCTTTACCACAAGACGCCAACGGCCTGACCGTCGGGTCAGGCGCCTTCCCCCTCGCTCGCCAATGTTTCTATGAAACGCGAAAACAGCTCTCCCTGAGAGCGGATTCGCAGCTTGGCGTAGATGTTGCGCCGATGGATGCGGACGGTGCCCGGGGATATGCCAAGGATGCGCCCGACCGCGTCCGCCGAATGCCCCTTCAGCGTGTATTCCGCGACCGCCCTTTCACGCGGCGTCAGCGTACCTTCGCCGAAATTCATGAAGGCTTGCTCGACGCTGTCCTGCATCCGGGATTCGGGCGCGGCCTCCGTGGCCTTGGCCTGCGAAGGCTCGATGTCGGACCAGTGCTGGCGGCAGGCGGCGCTGATGACCGGCCAATACTGACGAAAGTCCCGTATCTCCTTGACAGAAAATGCCTTTTGCGCGCGCATCAGCGATATCACTACCACCGCCCCTCCCGGCAGATCGACGAAGTATCCGGCCTCTTCGGCCAATCCGGTCTGGATGTAGTAGTTGCGGAAGTACTCACCCTGGTAAAACCGATCGGGCGCAAGGTCCCTCATCCGGTAGAAGCCGCCTGAAACAGGCTGCGTGGAGGCCAGGTAGAACGGGTCGAGAAGATAGGGCCCCTCCTGATAGTCCTCCACGAAGATCCGACGCTTACCCATTGGAAAATCGTCGAAAAGATCAAGAGGACGCGACGCGCCGCGATAGCCGAAGATGACGGTGTAGTCGAAGGGGGCTATGCCGCGCAGCGCTTGGGAAAGACGGCGGGGAAACTCCGTCTGGCCGATGGCGGCGATCACGTCGCCGGTCGGTTCAAGCCAATCCTTCACCCATCGCCCCCCGCGTTTGGATGCGCACGTCTACCCAATTCGGGATATATACACGATATCGCATCTTTCTTACTGTTTTCTCAGTTTCGGGTGTATGTACCCAACAGGGAAAAGAAGTCAAATAATGAACAAAGCGGCATACGCACCGCCCCCCTCAAAGGCAACCCTCGGGCCGATCGCCGAGCTTCGGAACGTTTCCAAGCGGTTTGGCGACATTCTGGCGGCCGATGGGCTGGACCTGTCGATCATGTCGGGGGAGTTCCTGTCGTTCCTCGGCCCCTCGGGCTGCGGCAAGACCACGGCGCTGCGCATCCTTGCCGGATTCGAAGCCCCCACGACGGGCGAGGTGCTGCTGGACGGCGAGATCGTGAATGACTTGGATCCGTTCCGCCGCCCGGTCAACATGGTCTTTCAGCACTACGCCCTGTTTCCCCATCTGACCGTCGCCCAGAACATCGGCTACGGCCTGCGCCAGCGCCGCCCCCGCCCGCCGCGCGACGAGATTGAGCGCAAGGTCAAGACCGCGCTTGAAATCGTACGGCTGGAGGGGTTCGAGGACCGGCGAATCTGGGAAATGTCCGGCGGGCAGCAGCAACGGGTGGCCTTGGCGCGCGCCATCGTCAACGAACCGAAGCTCTTGCTGCTGGATGAACCGATGGCGGCGCTTGACCGGAAGCTGCGCAAGGAAATGCAGATCGAATTGCAGAACATCCAGCGCCGCCTGGGCATGACGTTCATCCTGGTTACCCACGACCAGGAAGAGGCTCTGTCGATGAGCGACCGGATCTGCATCATGCGCGACGGCCGCATCGTCCAGACCGGAACCCCGCGCGAGCTATACGACCAGCCGCGCAACCGCTACGTCGCGGGGTTCGTCGGCACGTCGAACTTCTTTGACGGCGTGGTGGAAAGCGTCGCGGCAGACCAGGCGCAGGTATCGGTCAAGGGCGGCATCGTTCTTGCCGGGCGCGCGATTTCCCCCGTCGCGGTCGGACAAGAGGTCTCTGTCAGCGTGCGCCCCGAACAGATCCGGCTTGAGCGCGCAAACGCGGCTGACCGGCCCGGATGGCCGGTCACCATCCTGAACCGCATCTTCCTGGGGGAACATACGGAATATCTCGTGAAGCACGAAAGCCTTGGCGAATTCATGGTGCTGACGCCAAGGCAGGCGGAACTGAGCGACGGACCGTTCAACGCCGGCGAGCGCCTGATGGCCCTGTGGGAGGCCGGAGGCGCGCTTGTCCTGAAACAAGACTAGGCACCGCAAGCCAACCGACGGGGAAAGCCATGACCAAGGACAATGACCACATCTCGAAGCGCAAGTTCATGGAGGAGCTCTACCGCTACAAGCGCGGATCAGTGACACGCCGGCATTTCCTGGGCGTGACCGGGCTTGGCACCGCAAGCGCGGTTCTGGCCGCCGCTGTGCCCGCCCTGCGCCCGCGCCGTGCATGGGCGCAAGGCGACATCGGCGACCGCGTGGTGCTTGCGACCTGGCCCAACTACCACGACCCCGCGAACTTCGAGGCGTTCACCGAAGCGACCGGCGCGGCGGTCGATGTCAACGTGTTCGGATCGAACGAGGAAATGCTGGCCAAGCTTCAGGCCGGCGGGTCCGGCTGGGACGTGTTCGTGCCGACGAACTACACGATCACGACCTATGTCGGCGAAGGGTTGATAGATCCGCTGGATGCGGCCCGGATGGCGAACTATGACGCCAGCGCCTTCGATCCACGCTTCGCAGGCCCCGGCATCGTGGACAACACGCTTTACGCGGTGTCGAAGAACTGGGGCACCACGGGCTATGCCATCAACATCAGCAAGAACGACAACGTGACACCGACGTCCTGGAAGGAATTCTGGGACATGACCATGGACAGCTTCTCGGGCCGGACCATGGTGCACGACTACCAGCTGACCACGATCGGCAACGCGCTAAAGTACTTTGGGTATTCGTTCAACTCGGTCGATCCGGCCGAGCTGGCCGACGCGGAAAAGCTGCTTCTGGACGCCAAGCCGCACCTGTTCGCGATCAATTCGGACTACCAGCCCTCGATGCGTTCGGGTGATGCGTGGATGACGATGTGCTGGACCGGTGACGGCAAGCAGATGAACCGCGACATGCCCGAGATCGTCTACGTGCTGGGCAAGGAAGGCGGCGAGCTTTGGAGCGACTTCTACGCCATCCCCAAAGGCGCGCCGCATCTTGATGCAGCCTATGCTCTGATCGACTTCCTGCTGACGCCAGAGGTCAACGCGAAAGAGGCGCTGTTCCACGGCTATCCAGTCGCGGATTCCCGCGTCAACGCGCTGCTTCCGGCCGAGGTTCTGAACGATCCCATCCTCTATCCGGCGGCGGAACTGCTGGACGCGCTTGAATTCGGCGCGGCGGCAACGCTCACCGACCCCAACCGGGCAGAGCTTCTGGCCCGCTTCAAGTCGGCCTGACGGAAAGGCAGGGCGGAATGACGCAGCGCAGCCGGAACCTTCTTCTTCTCGCGCCCGCAGGGGCGTGGTTCCTGGTCATGCTTGTCATTCCGCTGACCGTCGTCCTGATCTTCAGTTTCGGAGAGCGGGGGGCAGCCGGCGGCTACGTCCCCGCCTTCACGCTTGATCAGTACGCGAACCTTCCGGCGCGGTGGGCGGCGTTCAAGAATACGCTAATCCTCGCACCCGCGGGCACGCTCGCCTCACTTCTGATCGCCTATCCGCTGGCCTACTACCTGGCCGTCCGCGCGGACCCGCGCTGGAAGACGGTGCTGCTGGTGCTGGTGATCGTGCCCTTCTGGACCTCGATCCTGATCCGCAGCTACGCGTGGATCTTCCTTCTGGGCGGGCGCGGCATCCCTGCCCTTCTGGCGGCCATCGGGATCGAGGATGTACGGCTGATCAACACCCCCTTCGCGGTCCTCATCGGGATCGTTTACGGCTACCTGCCGCTGATGGTCTTCCCGATCTTCGTGAACCTCGACCGGCTGGACAAACGGCTGCTGGAGGCGTCCTCGGACCTTGGCGCCTCGCCCTGGCGGACCTTCCTTCAGGTCACGCTGCCGATGTCGCTGCCGGGCATCGCCACGGGCTGCCTGCTGGTCTTCATCCTGCTGATGGGTGAATTCCTGATCCCCGCGATCCTGGGGGGCGGCAAGGTCTTCTTCGTCGGCAACGCGCTGGTCGACCTGTTCCTGCAGTCGCGGAACTGGGCCTTCGGATCGGCGGTGGCGGCGACGCTGGTGATCCTGATGCTTGTGACGGTCACGGCCTATATGCGGCTCATCCGGCGGCTTGGCGCGCAGCGCGAAGACGTTGCATTGATGTGAGGTCGGGATGAGGATCTACGCCGCCTTCGTCTATATCTTCCTCTACCTCCCGATCGGGGTCATCGCGCTGTTCAGCTTCAATGCGGGGCGCCACGCGAGCCAGCTTCAGGGGTTCTCCACGCAGTGGTACGGCAAGGCGCTGAACAACCCCTTCGTCATGGACGCGCTGCAGACAAGCCTGATCGTCGCCCTGGTGTCGGCCACCTGCGCCAGCGTCTTCGGCACGATGGCGGCTGTTGCGCTACAGGGGATCAGGGGGCCGTTGCGCACCACATTCGACCTTCTGATCTACGTCGCGGTGATGATCCCGGGAATCGTCATCGGCATCGCGACGCTGATCGGGCTGGTCACGCTGTTCGACCAGCTGAATCCCGTCTTGGCGGCGATCTGGCCAAGCGGGACGCCGCCGCAGTTTTCAATGGGCTACGGCTCTCTCATCGCCGCGCATACGCTCTTCACAATGGCGCTGGTGATCATCATCATCCGGGCACGCCTTGCGGGCATGGACCGCGCGCTGGCCGAGGCATCGTCAGACCTCTACGCAACCCCCATGGGGACCTTCCGGCAGGTGACGCTGCCGCTGATCTTCCCCGCGATCCTTGCCGGGTTCCTGTTGAGCTTCACCTTCAGCTTTGACGATTTCATCATCGCCTTCTTCGTCGCCGGCTCTGAAACGACGCTGCCGATCTACGTGTTCTCTTCGATCCGCAGGGGTGTGACGCCAGAGATCAACGCCATCGGCACGCTGGTCCTCGCGGCCTCGCTGATCCTTCTGGTGACTGCGCAGGTGCTTTTGCGCTCTGGCAGGAGGCGCGGATGACGGGGCTTGCCGCAAGGTCCGCCGACCCGCGTCCGCTGGCCGGGCGTGTCGCCTTTGTCACCGGGGCGGGGTCCGGCATCGGGCGGGCCGGCGCCATCGCGATGGCGAAGGCGGGCGCTCATGTCTCCGTGACCGACCGCGACGCGGACCGGGCACGGGAAACCCGCGATACCATCCGCGACGCGGGCGAAAGCGCCGAGTGGTCGGTGCTGGACGTCGCGGACGAAGATGCCGTCACTGCCGCAATCAGCGCAGTCGCCAAGGCGCGCGGGCGGATCGACATCCTGCACTCCCACGCCGGGGTGCAGATCCAGGGGTCGCTGGAAGAGGTGACGACCAGCGACATGGATCTGTCCTGGGCGCTGAACGTGCGGTCGCATTTCGTGGCGGCCCGCGCGGCGGTTGCCCTGATGCGGCCGCAGGGCGGCGGAAGCATCATCGTCACGGCGTCCAATTCCGGCGTCCAGTTCGACCGGGAGATGATCGCCTATGCAACCACGAAACACGCCGCAGTCGCGATGACGCGGCAGATGGCGGCGGATTACGCGCGTTTCAACATCCGCATCAACGCGCTCTGTCCCGGATTCGTCGACACGCCCTTCAACGCGGGGTTCGAGTCCCAGATGGGGGGACGCAAGGCGCTTGAGCGCTACGTCGCCACGGCGATCCCCATGGGCCGCTGGGGCGATGTACGCGAGATTGCCGAAGCGATCGTGTTCCTTGCCTCCGATGCGTCATCCTTCATGACCGGTCACGCGCTGGTCATCGACGGCGGAGAGTCCATCTGAGCCGCTACTTCAACTCTATTTCGATAAAGCTCATCGGCGCGTCGCCTGCGTTGATCACATTGTGCTCTACACCTTCGGGGCGCTTGTAGGCCTCGCCCGCCTTGACGGTGACCTCGCGGCTTGTGCCGCCAGGCTCCTCAAGCAGCATCCTGCATTCGGTGATCGCGGTGATGACGTAGTCGTGACCGTGGCGGTGCCAACCGGTTTCGGCACCGGGCGCGAACTCGAAGCGCGTCACACAGACCGCGTCATCCTCGATCAGCTTCGTCGCCAGGGCCGGGGCGCGCGTCATGCGTTCACGTCCACCACGACCCGCCCCCGCACCTGCCCTTTCAGAATATCGCGGCCAAGCTGGGGAAGATCGGCAAGCGTCGCGGGCTGCACCATCGCCTCAAGCTTGTCCATCGGCAGGTCGCTGGCGATGCGTTCCCAGGCGCGCAGACGATTGGCGTAGGGCTGCAGGACGCTGTCGATGCCCAGAAGGTTGACGCCGCGCAGGATGAACGGCGTTATCAGCGCACCATCGATCGCGGCGCCGCCCGCCAAGCCGACCGCGGCGACGGAGCTGCCGTATTTCATCTGCTTAAGCACGCGGCCCAGCATCGCCCCCGCAACGGCGTCCACGCAGCCGGCCCAGGTCTCGCTTTCCAGGGGCCGCTTCGTGACCTCTGTCAGTTCCTCGCGCGCGACAACGCGGCTGGCCCCCAGGCCCGCAAGGTACTCCGTCGTTTCCGGCCGCCCCGTGACCGCCGCGACCTCGTGACCAAGCTTCGCGAGGATTGCCGTCGCGACCGACCCCACGCCACCCGCGGCCCCGGTCACCAGAACCGGACCGTGCCCGGTTTCAAGCCCATGATCCTCAAGTGCCATCACCGCCAGCATCGCGGTCAGGCCGGCCGTACCAACCGCCATGGCCTGCCGTGTAGACAGGCCATCGGGAAGCGGAACCAGCCAGTCGGCGCGCACCCGCGCCTTCTGCGCGTACCCGCCCCAATGCGCCTCGCCGACGCGCCAACCGGTCAACACAACCTTGTCGCCGGGCTTGTAGCGGCTGTCCGAGGACGCCTCGACCGTGCCGGCAAAGTCGATGCCCGGGATGTGGGGGTAGTTGCGAACCAGCCCGCCGCCCGGCCCGATGCATAGCCCGTCCTTGTAGTTCACGGTGGAATATTCCACGGCGACCGTGACCTCTGCCTCGGGCAGCGCGTCGATCGCGATATCTTCGACCGCCGCCATCGGCTTTTCATCGCCCTCCTTGCGAACGACTAGCGCCTTGATCATCTCGGCTCCTCCCCTCGGGTCCATACAACCTTGTCCTACATACCCCAGACGGGGTGCTCAGATCCAGAAACCGGCCTTGACCTCGGCACGGCGCATGCCTTGTGGCGTCTCGATTTCAAGCTTCTGGCCAGCATCCCAGTGCGACCGTTCCACCATGCCGATCGAAACGTTGGTCTTGAAGTCGGGCGACCACGCGGCGGTTGTGACCTGCCCCACCCTGCGGCCGTCGGCCAGAAGCGGCCAGGGCGCGGTGATGGGCGGGATTTCCCCGAATATCTCGACCGGGCGGATCTGGCGTTCAGGTTCGGACCGCGCCATCAGCCCCGCCTTGCCGATGTAGTCGCGCGGCGAGTTGACGTACTTGCCCAGGCCGCACTCGAACGGCGTGTTTTCCCGCCGCATGTCGTTGCCGTAGCTCAGCAGTCCGCCTTCGACCCGCTCCATCGTCGAGGGGCAGCCCGCGCGCACGTTCAGATCCTCGCCGGCTTTCATCAGCGCGTTCCAGAGCGGCATCCCGTGTTCGCTGCCTTCGACATAGATCTCGAAGCCGCCCTGCTTGGAATAGCCAGAGCGCGCGACGACGAAGCTTTGCCCCTCGAACGCCAGGCGCTTGTAGCGGAAGAAGCGGATAGACCGGGCTTCCTCCCCGAAGACGCGGGCCATCAACTCGTCCGACTTCGGCCCCTGCACGGCAAGCGGGCTGACGTCGGGTTCCCAGACATGAACATCCATCCCCAGCCCGTCGGAAACGCCAAGGACGTATTGCAGATAGTCGCTGTCCGCGAGCGAGATCCAGAAATGATCCTCGGCCAGCTTCACCAGAACGGGGTCGTTCAGCATCCCGCCTTCGCGGTCGATCGCGGGCATGTAGTAGCACTGATCGGCCGCCATCCGGTCGAGGTCGCGCGGGCTGATCAGGTCCAGCAGCCTGCGTGCGTCCGGCCCCTGTACTGCGACCTGACGCTCACATGCGACATCCCAGACCTGCACATGGGTCTTGAGGTGGCGGTAATCCTCCTCCTGACTTGCGAAAACCGAGGGAAGGATCATCCGGTTGTAAATTGTGCAGACGCTCATCCCGGCGGCTTCGACACCTGCGGAGAACGGAGTGCGCCTGACCCGGCGCGACGGAAAAACGGTGGCCATTCCTGATCCCTTGGCAACTGCGGAGGCCCGCGGTGGACGGTATTCTTTCCGATGCGACGGCCCCAACCCATGAAACTTGTGGACGAGGGCCACCGTCGCGCCTAAGTTCTCGCTGAACAGGTCAAATGTCAAACATTTAATGTCTGACAATTGGGGTGCCATGGAAAAACTGACACTCGGCGAGGAAGGCGAACTGCCGGTCCGCATCGCTGCGGCAATCCGCGACGCGATTGTCGAGGGGCGGCTGATCTCGGATCAGCGCCTCCCATCCGAACAGGAACTGGCCGAACAGTTCGGCGTGTCACGCCCGACGGTGCGCGAGGCGCTGAAGCGGCTGGCCGCGCAAAGCCTGATCCGAACGCAGCGTGGCGCGACGGGCGGGGCCTTTGTCAACCGCCTGTCCTACGACGATGCCGCGAGCCAATTGATCACGACCTCTACCCTGCTCTTGTCGATGAATGCCGTGGACTTCGAAACCGCCTGCGAAGCGCGATACGCGCTTGAGCGCGCCTGCGTGCCCTTTGCGGCGGCCCGCCGCAAGGCGGATCACGTCGTGGCGATGCGGGCGGAAATCCGGCGCCAGGCACTGCCGGATCTGACCGACGAAAGCTTCTGCGCATCGGACGTCGCCTTTCACCGCGCGCTGGTCGACGCGGCGGGGAACCCGGTCTTGTCCTACCAGCTTGCGGGCGCCGTCGAAGCGATGCAGCCCCTGATGAACATGATCACGTTCACGGCACGATCCAGGGAAAGGATCGTCGCGCTGCATACCGCCATCGCCGATGCGATCGACGCGGGTGATGCGACCGCCGCGGACACCGTCCTGGCAGAGCTTGCCGCCTATACCTCCGCGCTGGCCGAGGACGTCCGCCGCGCCCGAAGTGCCCGCGCCGCCGGCATGACAGGCTAATCCCAAAGCGGCAGGCCAAGGACCGCAGAGGCCGCGATGACGCCATAGGCGACCGTCCGATAGAACCGGGCGTGGGCCGGGTCAAACAGTCTCCCGCCCAGCAGGTTTCCCAGCATGTAGACCGGCGCCGACAGAACCGCGACGAAGACCGGCACGCTTTCCAACAGGCCGCTGACGCCCAGGATTCCCAGCACCAGGCAATCGATCACCATGAAGAAAAGGATCAGGTTGGCGCGCATGACCAGGGGCGAATGCCCCGCGGCCATGTAGAAGACGATGACGGGCGGCCCCGCCATTCCGGTCAGCCCGCCCATGAATCCCCCCAGAACGCCGATGCCGGCAACCAGACGCTCGCCGATCGCGCGGCGATAGCGCCAGCCGGACGCCATCACCGCCAGGACCAGAACCACAAGCACGGAAAGGCCCCAACGGAACGGGTCCTGGGGCAGGCGCGACAGAAGCCAGACGCCGATCGGCAGCGCCACGACCGCGCCGGACAGCAGGACCGCGACCTCGCGTCGCCGCGCCGCCTGCCAGGCGCCGCGGAGGTTCGGAAGCGGACCCGCGATGTCCATCAGCGTCAGGGTGATCAGGGCCCAGACCGGCGGAAGGACCGTCGCCGCAGCTGGCATGTAGATCAGCGCACCGCCAAATCCGGCGAAGCCGCGCACCAGTCCGCCGACCGCGGCCGCAATCAAAAGGCGCCACAGCCCTTCGGACTGCAGCGCCTCGTAGAACGCGGTGATCATGCCGGGATCAGGCGTCGACGTCCGCGAACTTGGTTCCGCCGGGCCCGCCTTCGGATTTCTTGCCCCAGTCGCGCTTGACGCCCAGCATCAGCACGACGTTCTTGGCGACATAGACCGACGAATAGGTGCCCACGATTACGCCCCAGGTCATCGCGAAGACGAAGCCCCGGATCACGTCGCCGCCGAAAACCAGAAGCGCGATCAGCGCGATCAGCGTCGTGCCAGAGGTCAGCACCGTCCGGCTCAGCGTTTCGTTCACCGAAAGGTTCATCACGTCACGAAGCGGCATCGTCTTGTACTTGATCAGGTTTTCACGAAGGCGGTCAAAGACCACCACGGTGTCGTTGATCGAGTAGCCAAGGATCGTCAGCAGTGCCGCGATGATGGTCAGGTCGAACTTGATCTGGAACAGCGAGAATATCCCCACCGTCAGCGCGATGTCGTGGATCAACGCCACCACCGCGCCAAGCGAGAACTGCCATTCGAACCGCAGCCAGATGTAGGCGCATATGGCAACGGTCGCCGTCAGGATCGAGTAGATCGCGGTCTTGATCAGTTCGCCCGAAACCTTGGGCCCCACCGATTCGACAGAGGGGAACGTAATGGACGGGTCATGCGCCTGCAGCGCCGCTTCGACCGCGGCGATGGTTTCGGGGGTGATGGCCTCATCCCCCTCCTGCGCCTGGATGCGGATCTGGGCGACATGCTGATCGTCACGGAAGGTCGGATCGAACACCTCGGTGATCGTCACGTCCCCAAGGTTGAGCGGGGTAATGGCGTTGCGATACGCGCCGACATCCACCGCGTTGGTGGAATCGGTGCGGATCGTGGTTCCGCCACGGAAGTCGATGCCGAAGTTCAGCCCCAGGAATGCGGCCAGGACGATCGAGGCGATCACCAGCGCGACCGACCCTCCAAAGGTGAGCGGCGCCCAGCGGAAGAAGTCGATGTTGGTCTTTTCGGGGACCAGTCGAAGACGAAATGCCATGGCCGGATCCTCAGACTACAAGCGTTTTGGGGCGCTTGCGCGCGAACCAGGTGACGACGAAAAGCCGCGTGACGAAAATCGCGGTGAACACCGAAGTGATCAGGCCGATCATCAGCGTCACGGCAAAGCCCTTGACCGGGCCCGAGCCAAGGAAGAACAGGATCAGCGCCGCGATGACCGTGGTGAGGTTCGCGTCTATGATCGCGGACATGGCCTTTTCATAACCAAGCTCGATCGCCCTTGCGGGTCCTCTTGCGGTCTTGAGCTCTTCCTTGATGCGTTCGAAGACCAGCACGTTGGCATCCACCGCCATGCCGACCGTCAGAACCACACCCGCGATCCCCGGCAGGGTCAGCGTCGCCCCCATCGTCGACAGGATGGCGAACAGCATCGAGATGTTCAGCCCCAGAGCGACCGTGGCGAAGACGCCGAACAGCCCGTAGGACGCGATCATGAAGAAGACGACCGCGGCCGTGCCGATGATCGCTGCCACGCGGCCGGCGTCGATGCTGTCTTGCCCAAGCTCTGGCCCGACGGTGCGCTCCTCAAGGAATTCCATCTTGGCCGGCAGCGCACCCGCGCGCAGAAGCACGGCAAGATTGTTGGTTTCCTCGGGCGTGAACGTGCCGGTGATGATGCCCGATCCGCCGCCGATATGCGTCCGAATCTGGGGGGCCGAAATCACCTTGCCATCCAGCACGATGGCGAACAGTTCGCCGACATGTGCGGCCGTGTAGTCGCCGAACTTGCGCGCGCCCGAGGTGTTGAAGCGGAAGGCCACGGCAGGGCGTCCGTTCTGATCGAAGTCCGGGCGTGCATCCACCAGTTCCTCGCCGGTGACAACGGGCAACTCGTCGAGGATGTAGTACACGCCCTCTTCCTCGGCAGAGGGATAGTTCACGTTGCCGATGCCCGCGGGTTCGTCCTGGTTCGCGGTGCGGCGGATCACCTGGTTGAAGGTCAGCTGCGCCGTGGTGCCGATCAGCTCCTTCAGTTCCGCCGCCGAACCGATGCCCGGCACCTCGATAAGGATGCGGTCCTGGCCCTGCCGCTGGATCGTTGGTTCGCGCGTGCCTGCCGCGTCGATGCGGCGGCGCACGATTTCCAGCGACTGCTGCATGGTCCGGTCGTCGGTAGCGACGCGTTCGGCCTCGGACAGGGTGATGACGATCTGGTTGCCCTCGGTGCGGATGTCGAGGTCGTTCTGCCCCACTCCGGTCAGGGTCACGACGGGGCTGGCAAAGCCGCGCACGACCTCGACCGCGCTTTCCATCGCATCGGGATTGTCGATTTCGACGCGCAGCTCGTCCTGGGCGCCCTTTATGCGGCGCACGGCGACCTTGGCCTCGCTCACCAGGGCGCGGCGGACCTCGGGCCACATCGCGTCCATGCGCTGTTTGTAGACTTCGGCGACCTGCACCTCCGCCAGAAGATGCGCCCCCCCCCTCAGGTCCAGGCCCAGGTTGACGATGTTCGAAGGCAACCAGGACGGCCATCGGGCCATCGCGGCGGTCTGCTCCTCGGTCTCGACACCCGTTCGCTCGATTGCGGCGACAGCGTCATTGTGCCGCTCGACCCGGTCGTAGAACAGGTTCGGCGCAGCGCCGATCACGCCCAGGGCGCACAGCCCAAGGATGACGATGCGCTTCCAAAGGGGGATCTGAAGCATTTGCGATCAGTTCGTGTTTGCAGCCGGTTCGGTCTTGGACACGACCTGGGCGATGGTGGCGCGCACGACGCGGACCTTCACGCCGTCCGCGATTTCGACCTCGATCTCGCCGTCGCCGTCTTTGACTTTAGAGATCTTGCCGATGATTCCGCCCTGCGTGATCACTTGGTCGCCCCGACGCAGCGCCTCGACCATGGCGCGATGCTCTTTCATCTTCTTCTGCTGCGGACGGATCAGGAAGAAATACATGATCCCGAACAAGAGAAGCAGGAAGGGAAGTTGCGACAGCAGCGCACCTGCACCGGCGTTTTCGCCGGCAGCCTGGGCATAGGCGGGGGAAATGAGCATGAGGCGTCCTCTCGTCAGATCGGGCGCACCCGCCCGTTTGGTCGCGCAGGAACCTATAGTCGCCATCGGGGCTTTGCAAGGCGCACCGGTGCCCTGGCATGGCTCGGACGCCTCAGAGCATGCCGGCCACCGCACATGGCACCGGTCCGGCGTCGGCTTCAGACGGTCCGATCGACCACGACCTCGCCCGAACGCGGGTCGGTTTCACCCAATCCGTCGCCCAGATTCTCCAGGTCGCCGCGGAACGAATCCAGTATCTCGACCATCTGCGGACGAGCGGCGGCAAGGGCGTCCATATCGTCCCATTCGCCCACGATGACATATTCACGCTCGCCGGTCTTGACGACACGGAGCGAGCGCATCCCAGACCATTGCCTGATGTCACGGCTCTTGTGCAGTTCGACGAAGTCGGATTCCCGCCCAGGCTTCACACGCATCCTGACGACGTTCATCGCTGTCATGACCTTTCCTCCCACCGCAATGGGCCGCTGGCGCCACCTGCGCCGCACCCACTGCCAGTCTATCACAACACGGCCACGAGGTGCCTGCAAATGCACGCCAACACGGGCGGCGCCGACGCCGCCCGGACGTCCGACCGCCCCTACCTGGCGCTGCAGCGTCCTTTGATGATGAAGATACCATTCCTTTCGGGGAAATCATCCCACGGGTTCTGACGGACGGCGCGCGTTCTCACCCGAGCCTCACCGTTGGATCGTTTGATCTCCCAGATGATCTTGGCATCGCCCGACACCGGCGCGGGCATGCGATCCTGCATTTCAATCCTGAAGACGTTGCCATCAAAGGTCAGCCCACCTGAAACACCCGTTTCCTTGAGCTGCGCAACAAGGCCGTCCAGGATCAGGGTCGACGTCCGCGGCACGACGGACTCGGCCAGAGCCCTTTTTCCGTCACCACGATAGTCCGCGAACTGACACTCCAGCACCTCTGCCTGGGCAGCCGCACCCGACACACAGAACAACGCAGCCGCGATGACAACCCCACGAATAGATGGCATCATTGGTTTCCTTCTTCAAAAACAATCGTTAACCCCACCTTCCAGATATTTTGCCGCGCAGGGGTGCGCAAGCGGGAACGCGCCGGAACGCCTATGCCCGAACGCGCGCCTCGCAGAATGTTCGCTGGGCCACCGCGTCCTGCTCAGCGAATGCGCGGCATAGGCTGCGTTCCCTTCCACAATGGCCGCTGATATGGCATAGGCAGCCGATATCCAGTCCAGAGGCCCATCATGCACGACATCCGCGCCATCCGCGATAATCCCGCCGCTTTCGACGCCGCGCTTGCGCGCCGGGGGCTTTCGGGGATGTCGTCCGAGATCCTCGCCATCGACGAGGCGCGCCGGGCCAGGATCCTGGCTGCCGAGACGGCGCAGGCTGCGCAGAACGCCGCCTCGAAAGAGGTGGGCGCAGCCAAGGCGAAAGGCGACGAGGCCGAGTTTGAGCGGCTCCGCGCGCTGGTCGCTGAAAAGAAGGCAGAAATTGCCAAGCTGAACGCCGAGGCCGTGGAAGAGGACGCGCGGCTGCGCGACATCCTCATGGGCATTCCCAACCTGCCACATGATGACGTGCCGATGGGGGCGGACGAAAACGACAACGTGGAAATCCGCCGCTGGGGCACGCCCCGTAGCTTCGACTTCAAGCCAGTCGAGCATTACGATATCGCGGGCGTGAAGCCGGGGATGGATTTCGAGACTGCCGCGAAGCTCTCGGGAGCACGCTTCGTCCTGCTGCGCGGCGGGATTGCACGCATCCACCGCGCGCTGGCACAGTTCATGCTGGACCTGCACACGACCGAACACGGCCTGACCGAGACGATGACCCCCGTTCTGGTCAAGGACGACGCGATGTACGGCACGAACCAGCTGCCGAAATTCGCCGAGGACAGCTACCAGACGACGAACGGTTGGTGGCTGATCCCGACGTCCGAGGTCACGCTGACCAACACCGTCGCCGGCGACATCGTCGATGAGGCCGCGCTGCCGATCCGCATGACCGCGCATACCCAGTGCTTCCGTTCCGAAGCCGGCAGCGCGGGCAAGGACACCTCGGGCATGCTGCGTCAGCACCAGTTCGAAAAGGTCGAAATGGTGTCGATCACGACGCCCGAAAGTTCTCTGGCGGAACACGACCGCATGACGTCTTGCGCGCAGGCCGTGCTGGAGCGTCTGGGCCTGCCCTACCGCACGGTCGTCCTGTGCACGGGCGACATGGGCTTTGGCGCGCGCAAGACGCACGACATCGAGGCCTGGCTGCCGGGGCAGAACAAGTATCGCGAAATTTCTTCGGTCTCGGTCTGCGGCGACTTCCAGGCGCGGCGGATGAACGCGCGCTACCGCCCCGCGGGCGGCGGCAAGCCGGACTTCGTCCACACGCTGAACGGGTCGGGCCTGGCCGTCGGCCGCTGCCTGATCGCGGTGCTGGAAAATGGCCAGCAGGCGGACGGGTCGGTCACGATGCCCGACGCTCTCGTGCCCTATCTGGGCGGCAAGACCCGCCTGACCGCGGAAGGCAAACTTGCCTGACGAGAAAGGCCGCGGGGGGGAACCCTCGCGGCCTTCTCGGTATAGTTCAGCAATTCCGCATCAGGCCTTGCGGCCCGTTGCGCCCTTTTCGACGTGCTTCCTGAGCCGCGACGGGATGGACTTCTTCTTGTCCTTGTAGGGGTTCTTGGCCCCCTGGTCGCGGAAGATCAGCCGGATCGGCGTGCCCGGCATGTCGAAGCTGTCACGCAGCCCGTTGATCAGGTAGCGTCCGTAGCTTTCCGGGATCTGGTCGGCATGGGTGCACATGACGACGAATGCCGGCGGTCGGGTCTTGACCTGGGTCATGTAGCGCAGGCGGATGCGGCGTCCGCCCGGCGCGGGTGGCGGGTGCGCCTCGGTCATCGCGCCCAGCCAATGGTTCAGCTTGGCGGTCGTGACGCGGCGATTCCAGACGTCATAGGCCTTCAGGATCGCATTGTGCAGCCGGTCCAGCCCCTTGCCGGTCTTGGCGGACACCGTGACAAGCGGCGCGCCCTTCAGCTGCGGCAGAAGCCGCTCGAACGCCTCGCGCAGTTCCTTGAGCTTTTCCGCCTTGTCCTCCTCAAGGTCCCACTTGTTCGCGGCGACCACCACGGCACGACCCTCGGTTTCGGCAAAATCGGCGATCCGCAGGTCCTGCTGTTCAAAGGGAATGTCGACGTCCAGAAGAACCACGACAACCTCGGCGAACCGGACCGCGCGAAGTCCGTCGGCGACCGACAGTTTTTCAAGCTTGTCAGTGACTTTCGCGCGCTTTCTCATGCCGGCGGTGTCAAAGATCCGCATCGGCGTGCCCATGAATTCCGCACTGACCGAGATCGCGTCGCGGGTGATCCCCGCCTCCGGCCCCGTTAGCAGGCGGTCCTCGCCGATGATCTTGTTGATCAGCGTCGACTTGCCCGCGTTCGGCCGCCCGATCACGGCGATCTGAAGCGGTTTTTCCTTGGTGGGCTTGCGCGGCCCCTCGTCCTCGCCCTCGTCATCGCTGACGTCGACGTCGGTCTCCGGCACCTGCAGCTTGTTGCGTGCGGCGAAGTGATCGGCCAGCGGCTCAAGCACGCGGTAAAGGTCATCCAACCCCTCGCCATGTTCGGCCGAAATGCGAAGCGGCTCGCCCAGCCCCAGGGCGTAGGCCTCAAGCGCACCGGACTCACCCGCGCGGCCCTCGGCCTTGTTGGCGGCAAGGATGACATGGGCGTTTTTGCGGCGCAGGATCTCGGCGAAGATCTGGTCGGTCGGCGTGATGCCCGCGCGGGCATCGACGACGAACAGGCAGACATCGGCCATTTCGACCGCGCGCTCGGTCAGCCGCCGCATGCGGCCCTGGAGGCTGTCGTCCTTCGCGTCCTCGAGACCCGCCGTGTCGATGGCAATGAACCGCAGGGGGCCCAGGCGCGCATCGCCCTCGCGCAGGTCGCGCGTCACGCCTGGCTGATCATCGACCAGCGCCAGCCGCTTGCCGACCAGACGATTGAACAGCGTCGACTTGCCGACATTGGGGCGGCCGACGATGGCAAGGGTGAAACTCATGTGCTTGGTCCTGCGAAAGGGGGCAAGCCGCCCCCTTACACGGGTTTTGCCCTATCGGAAAGCCAGAAGCTTGCCGTTCTTCGAGACGACGTACAGCGTTCCGCCCGCCACAACCGGGGCCGAGGCCGCGCCCGCAGGCAGCGGGACCTGCTGCACGATGGCGCCGGATGCGGGATCGAACGCCTTCAGGCTTTCATCGCTGGACGCGACCCACAGCCGCCCGCCGGCCAGAACCGGACCGTAATGGGCGTAAATGGACTTGCGCCGCTTGTCCTTCGCCTTGGTGAAGTAGGGCATGTCCACGCGCCAGACGGATTCACCCGTGGCGGCATCAAGCCGCACCAGTTGCGCCTCGTCGTTGACAAGGAAGATCGCTCCGCCCGCAACGGTGAAAAGACCGGCGGCGCCATCATCAGCGGTCCAACCCTGCTGGCCGGTTTCCGCGCTGAAGGACGCGAGCCTGCCCGACGCGGAGCCCGCGTAGACGCTGGATCCGTCGATGATCGGATCGCCGGTAAGGTCGGTGATCGAGGCATAGGCCCGGCCCAGCCTGCGGCCCGCAACCTGCCCCGCCCAAAGCCCGGTGCCCGAGGATTTCTCGACCGCGATCAGCTGGCCGCTTGCGAACGGGAATATGACCAGACGCCCGTCGAACGCCGGCGACGACACGCCGACCACGCCCGACTGACTTGCCACGGCGGGAATCTGCCAGGCGATCCGGCCGTTGGTGGCTGAAATCGCCGTCGCGGACCCGTCGCGCGTCGCGACATAGACCAGACCGTCGGAAACCGACGGGCCACCGGACGCGATGCCGTCCAGCCGCTGGCGCCAGATCACAGCGCCGGTTTGGGCGTCCATCGCTATGACTTCTCCGAATCCGGTGGTCGCGTAGACGCGGCCCCCGTCCGCGGCAAGCCCCCCACCAGAGGCGTCGCCACCGCTGTCCGTCGCTGGTGTCAGGTCCGTTTGCCAGAGCGGTGCGCCATTGGTGCCCGTCGCCGCGACAGTGGCCTCGGCGTCAAGCGTGAAGACACGTCCGCCGGCAACGACGGGCGACGCTGTAATACGGTTCTTGCGGCTATCGCCCGCGCCGATCGACGCGCTCCAGACCAGCGAGGGCGCCGCAGAAAATGCGGCGTGGGGCGCCTTGTGGGTGCCGCCACCTCCGCGCTGCGGCCAATCGGCGTTCGCAACCGCTGCCGGAAGCGAGATCGGAACCGCCACGGGCGAAACCGCCGCGGGCCCAGAAGCGTTCGAGGCCGCCGACATGCGCAGGGTCGCCTCGCCCTCGGGCAGGCTTGCGTCGCGCGGCATCACCCGATCGCCCGGCAGAATCAGCTCTCCGTCCGAGCAGCCCACCAGAAGCGCCAGAACCGCCACTGTGCAAAACCCATGGGTAATCTTCACGGTTCCTGCCCTTTCCTGTTTCCCTTCCGCGCCTTGCGGCTTGGTCACTGTCCCGCGGGCTCGCCCCCAAGCACCACGATCATCTGAAGAACGCGCTGCCGAAGCCCAGCGGTCACGCCGGCCTCTTGCGCAAGTTGCTGAAACAGCGCCAGCGCGTCTTCGGTCTTGCCTTCGGCGACAAGCGCGAGCCCTTGCTGTTCCATCGCGAGCGGACGGTAGGGCGCGCCCGGCATCGCCAGCGCCGCCAGCTTCTGGTCGCGTTCGTCAGCGGCCATCGACGGGCCCTTCAGGATCAGCAGCTTCAACTGCGCGAGCTGACGATAGGATTCCGGCGCGCTCGCATCCCCGGCAACGCCTTCCAGCGCGGCTTCCGCCGCAGCCAGGTTGCCCTGGGTCTGCGCCTCTTCCGCGGCAAGGAAGGCCAGAAGCGCGCCCTGCCCCGGCTGGTCGGCGGGGATGGTTGCCAGCGTTTCGGCCCGCGCGGCAGGATCGTCCTGGTCCAGCGCCGCCAGAATCGCATCGCCGAAGGCTTCTGCCTCGGCCTTGGCCTGCGCCTTCTGCCACTCGTTCCAGGCCGCGCCGCCTACGATCAGCACGACGGCCAGGATCCCGATCCAGCCATATTTGCGAAGCAGCGCGAAAAGCCGGTCGCGACGCACCTCTTCGGCGACTTCCTCGATGAAGCTGTCGGTTTCGCTCACGCCCGTCTCCGCCGTTTCGCGCCCTTCCACGGGCGTCGTTCGCCGACCGTCTTACACGCAAGCGCTTGGGCTTGCCAAGTGTTCCCCAAGGGCGGGGCTCTTGCATCGCCAATCGGCCCGGCGTAATTTGAACCGATTGGTTCAGATATGTCCTGACGGCTTTGCCAATTGGCCCGACAGGCTTATGTTAAGCCGAAAATGCGGCGTCCCTGCCGCCAGAGGTCGAAATGCGCATTTTTCCGGTCATCACGGCCGTGCTGGTCAGTGTCACCCTTTATTTCCTGATCTTCGAGAGAGACCAACTGTTCGGCATTGCCGGGCGAGAGGTGGTCGAAACCGACGCGCCCGAGGTGGCCGAGATGCCCGAGGCCGAAACCGCTGCGGGGGCGGTATCCGTCGTCGCGATTCATTCCAAGGCAGAGCCGATCGATACCGGCGTGCTGTTGCGCGGCCAGACAGAAGCCTCGCGCCAGGTCGAGGTCAGGGCAGAAACTTCCGGAACGGTGGTTTCCACCCCCTTGCGCCGCGGGGCCCTGGTCGAGGGGGGCGAACCGCTTTGCGAAATCGACGCGGGCACGCGCCCCGCCGCGCTGTCCGAGGCCGAGGCGCGGCTGGCAGAGGCCGAGATCAGCGCGAACGCGGCCGCCAAGCTGCAGGCCGGCGGCTACGCCTCGGAAACGGCGGCGGCAGGGGCCGCGGCGGGGCTTCAGGCCGCACAGGCCGGGGTTGAAGCCGCGCGCAAGGAGATCGAGCGCACCAAGATGAAGGCGCCCTTCGCAGGCGTTCTGGAGACGGATGCCGCGGAAACCGGTTCGCTGCTGTCGACGGGCGGGCTCTGCGCGACGATCATCGCGCTTGATCCGATCAAGCTGGTCGGATTCGTGCCGGAAACCGAGGTCGACGAGGTAAGCGTGGGCGCGCTGGCGGGCGCGCGCCTCGTGTCTGGTCACGAGGTTCGGGGGCAGGTCACGTTCCTGTCGCGCTCGGCCGATCCCGACACGCGGACATTCCGCGTCGAGATCGAGGTGCCGAACGCGGACCTTGCGATCCGCGACGGACAAACGGTCGAGGTGCTGATCGCCGCTGACGGAACCGAGGCACACCTTGTGCCTGCCTCCGCCCTGACGCTGGACGACACGGGTCGGCTGGGCCTGCGCACCGTGGACGAGGCATCGAAGGCCGCCTTCGTGCCGGTCGAGGTCGTCCGTGACACCGCCCGGGGGGTCTATGTCTCGGGCCTGCCCGATGCCGTCGACGTTATCGTCCTCGGACAGGAATACGTCACCGATGGCGTGGCCGTCGTTCCGACCTTCCGTGAGGTTGCGGGATGACCGGCATCGTCGAATGGGCCGCCGCGCGGGCAAGGATGGTCCTTGCCTTCATCGCCATGTCGATCCTGGCGGGGCTGGTCGCCTATATCGGCTTGCCCAAGGAGGGCGAGCCGGACATCGAGATCCCCGCGCTGTTCATCTCTGTCCCCTTCCCCGGCATTTCTGCGGCGGACAGCGAAAAGCTGCTGGTCAAGGTCATGGAGACCGAGCTGGCCGATATCGACGGGCTGAAGAAGATCACCGGCACCGCCGCCGAAGGCTACGGCGGCGTCGCGCTGGAGTTCGATTTCGGCTGGGACAAGACCAAGACCATCGCCGATGTGCGCGATGCGATGAACACCGCCGAGGCCAAATTCCCCGACGGCGCGGACAAGTACACGCTGAACGAGATCAACTTTTCCCAGTTTCCGATCATCATCGTGAACCTGTCGGGCAAGGTGCCCGAGCGCACGCTGCTGAGGCTGGCCAAGGATCTTCAGGACCGGCTGGAAACGCTGGAGCCCGTGCTTGAGGCGGGGCTTGCCGGCCAGCGCGACGAGATGCTTGAGGTCGTCATCGACCCCCTGCGGCTGGAAGCCTACAACGTCACGGCGGGGGAACTGATCTCGGTCGTGCGCAACAACAACCAGCTGATCGCGGCAGGTGAGGTGGACAGCGCCACCGGCACCTTCGCGGTCAAGATCCCCTCGTCCTTCGAGACGCCGCAGGATGTCTATGACCTGCCGGTCAAGAAGAATGGCGACCGTGTGGTGACGCTGGGCGAGCTGGCGGACATTCGACTGACCTTCGAGGACCGCACCGGCACCGCACGCTTCAACGGGGAACTGACGCTGGCGCTGCAGGTCGTCAAGCGCAAGGGCTACAACGTCATCGACACGGCGAACCTCGTGCGCGAAACCGTCGAAAAGGCGCGCGAAGGCTGGCCACCGGAACTGCGCGCGGCGGTCAACCTGGGCACGTCGCTGGATCAGTCCGTCACCGTGGGCGCGATGGTCAGCCAGCTGGAAGGTTCGGTGCTCACCGCGATCGCGCTGGTGATGATCGTCGTGCTGGCGACGCTCGGGTCACGCTCGGCGCTACTGGTGGGCTTCTCAATCCCAACCTCTTTCCTGCTGACCTTCGCGTTGCTGGCCGTCTTCGGCATTTCCATTTCCAACATCGTGATGTTCGGCCTGATCCTGGCCGTCGGCATGCTGGTCGACGGCGCCATCATCATCGTCGAATATGCCGACAAGCGCATAACCGAAGGCCAGGGACCGATGCGCGCCTATACCGAGGCCGCGCAGCGGATGTTCTGGCCGGTGGTCTCGTCGACCGCGACGACGCTTTGCGCCTTTCTTCCCATGCTGTTCTGGCCCGGCATTCCGGGTGAATTCATGGGGATGCTTCCAGTCACGCTGATCTTCGTCTTGTCGGCCTCGCTGGTGGTGGCGCTGATCTACCTGCCTGTGATGGGCGGCGTCGCGGGCCGCATGACGCGCAAGTTCGAACATGCCGCCGCCCTGCTGAAGCCCTTGCCCTGGGGGGTTCGGGCGCTTCTGGTCATCCCCGCGATGATCACGATCTTCGTCGGCGCGATGATGACGCTCAACCCGGGCTACCTGACCGGTGAGCGGATTGCCGATCCAAGCCCGATGCAGGCAATTCCGGGTGCGCTGGTCTTCGTATTGGGCTCGATCCTGGGCTCGATCACGCTTGAGGCCGCGCGCCGTCCCGCACGGCGAAAACCCATTCGCGCGGGCTACCGCCGATCGCTTTTCGGGCGCGTGATCCATGTCATCGCCGGCAACCCGATCATGCCGGTCGTGACCATCGGGGCGGTCGCGTTTCTGGTGATCTCGGTCTTCAGCTACTACGGCCAACACGCCAAGGGCGTCGATTTCTTCGTGGACAGCGAAACCGAGCAGGCGATCATCTACCTGCGCGCCCGCGGCAACCTTTCGCTTGAGGAAAAGGACGCGATCCTGCGCGAAGCCGAGGCCATCGTGCTTGAGACCCCCGGCATCCATTCGGTCTTCGCCTTCGCGGGATCTGGGGGCATCAACCAGAACAACGGCGGAGCGCAGGCGCCGCTGGACACCGTGGCGCAGATCCAGGTCGAAATGCAACGTTGGGAGACGCGCAAGAACATTGCGGAACTTGACGGCGATCTCGTCCTTGAAAGGCTCGTCGCGCGACTTGAGCAGATACCAGGAATCCGCATCGAGTCCCTCAGCCAGTCGCGGGGCCCGTCGTCGGGCAAGCCCCTGCACCTGCGCCTGACGGGTGACGATTTCACCGCGCTGGAAACCGCGGTCGAAACGGTCGAAGCCAAGTTCGCGAGCCTGGACGGCGTGACCGCGATCGAGGATACGCGCCCCCTGCCCGGCATCGACTGGCAGATCGACGTCGACGTCGAACAGGCAGGCCGCTACGGCGCGGATGTCGCGACGGTCGGCGGGATGGTCCAGCTTGTCACCCGGGGCATCCTTCTGGACACGATGCGCGTCGATACCTCGGACGAAGAGATCGAGATCCGGGTGCGCCTGCCCGAGGAGGACAGGTTCCTGAGCACGCTCGACACGATGAAGGTCCGCACGTCGCAGGGTCTGGTTCCTCTGGCGAACTTCATCACCCGCCATCCCGTGCCCAAGCTGGGTCGCATCGACCGGTTCGGGCAGGAACGTTACTTCGACGTCAAGGCGGACGTGAAGCCGGGGCTGACCAACGACGAGGGCCAGCCCATCAACGCGAACGAGCGCATCGCCCTGGTCACCAGGTGGCTTGAGGAAGAGCGCCCCCTGCCCACCGGCGTCGACTGGCAATGGACCGGCGACCAGGAGGAACAGGCCGAAAGCCAGGCTTTCCTGATGCAGGCCTTCGCCGGTTCGCTCGGGCTCATGTTCGTGATCCTGCTGGCGCAGTTCAACTCGTTCTACAACACCGCACTGGTGCTTATCGCGGTGGTGCTGTCGACCACGGGCGTGCTGATCGGGATGCTGGTCATGGATCAGAGCTTTTCCATCATCATGACCGGAACCGGGATCGTGGCACTGGCCGGGATCGTGGTGAACAACAACATCGTCCTGATCGACACCTATCAGGAGTTCAGCCAGTACATGCCGCGGATCGAGGCGATCACCCGCACCGCCGAGGCGCGCATTCGCCCCGTCCTGCTGACCACGATCACGACGATGGCCGGCCTTGCTCCCATGATGTTCGGCCTGAGCCTGGATTTCTTCGGGGGTGGCTATTCGGTCGACAGCCCCACCGCGCTGTGGTGGAAGCAGCTGGCAACCGCGGTGGTGTTCGGTCTGGGCCTTGCGACCCTGCTGACGCTGGTGCTTACGCCATCTCTTCTGGCGCTCAGGGTCTGGATCGAAACCGGTGCGTTCCGTTCGGCCCGGCGGCTCAAGGCGCTGTCGATGGGTGCCGGCAGCCAGACCGCACGCGACATCGCGCTGGCCAGCGCCGCGCGCAGGGTCGGCAGTCAGGAGATCATCTGGGACGAGGACCCGGCCGGCGAACAGAAGACGCAGGAAGGCGAAGGCACCGAAAGCGCCTCCCCGCTCAAGGCGGCGGAATAGCCGCCCGCGCTTCCGTCAGACCTTGGGCGCGAACCGGTAGTTGCGGTCGGCCGGAAGATCGCCGCCTTCTTCTGCCGCAGTCCCGCCCGAAGCTGCGGCCTCCTCCAGATTGACGAGCCGAGGTCCGCGCGGGGTGTCTTCCTCGGCCGACTGGCGCGCCCACATCGCGGCATAGCGCCCGCCCAGCGCCAGCAGTTGCTCGTGCCGGCCCTCCTCCACGATCTCGCCCTTGTCCAGCACGACGATCCGGTCCGCGTCGGCGATGGTGGAGAGGCGGTGCGCGATGGTCAGGACGGTGCGGCCCTGCCCCATTTCCTTGAGGCTTTCCTGGATGTCGCGCTCGGTCTGGGTGTCCAGCGCCGATGTCGCCTCGTCCAGAAGCAGGATCGGCGGGTTCTTGAGGATCGTGCGCGCGATGCCGACCCTCTGTTTTTCGCCGCCTGACAGCTTCAGCCCGCGTTCGCCCACCTTCGTCTCGTACCCTTCGGGGAGGGTCATGATGAAGTCGTGGATTTTCGCGGCCTTCGCCGCTGCGATCAGCTCTTCCCTCGGGGCGTCGGGGCGACCGTAGGCGATGTTGTAGTGGATCGTGTCGTTGAACAGCACCGTGTCCTGAGGCACGACCCCGATCAGGCTGTGAACGCTGTCCTGCGTCACGTCACGCACGTCCTGACCGTCGATCCGAAGCGCGCCGCCGGTCACGTCGTAGAAGCGAAACAAAAGGCGGCCGATCGTCGACTTGCCCGAGCCGGAGGGGCCGACGATCGCCACCGTTTCCCCCGCGCCGACCTTCAGGCTGATCCCTTTCAGGATCGGCCGGGCCGGATCGTAGGCGAAGGACACGTCGTCCAGCTCGACCTTGCCGCCGTTGACCTTCAGGTCGGGTGCGCCCGGCTTGTCCACGATCTCGGCCGGTTGGCCCAGAAGTTCGAACATCTCGCCCATGTCCACGAGCGCCTGGCGAATCTCGCGGTAAACAGTGCCGAGGAAGTTCAGGGGCATCGTGATCTGGATCATGTAGGCGTTGACCATGACGAAATCGCCGACGGTCAGCACTCCCTGCTGGACGCCGAATGCGGCCATCACCATCACGATCACCAGACCCGTGGTGATGATCAGCGACTGGCCGAAGTTCAGCATCGACAGCGATTGCCCCGTCTTGATCGCTGCCTGTTCGTAGCCTGCCATGGCTGCGTCATAGCGGTTCGCCTCGCGCGTTTCGGCGCCGAAATACTTGACGGTTTCGAAGTTCAAGAGACTGTCTATCGCCTTCTGGTTGGCATCGGTGTCCTGTTCGTTCATCTGGCGCCGGATCCGCACCCGCCATTCCGTGACCTTGAAGGTGTAGGTGACGTAAAGACCGATCGTGACCATCACGACGACCGCATAGCGCCAGTCGAAGACCACCGCGAAGATCACCGTCACAAGCGACAGTTCCAGTATCAGCGGCCCGACCGACAAGAGCATGAAGCGCAGAAGGAAATCCACGCCCTTGACCCCGCGCTCGATGATCCGCGACAGGCCGCCGGTCTTGCGGGTGATGTGGTAGCGCATGGACAGGCGATGGATGTGGCTGAAGGTTTCCAGCGCAAGCTTTCTGAGCGCACGCTGCCCCACGCGGACGAAGATCGCGTCGCGCAATTCGTTGAACCCGACCGCGCTCAGCCGGGCGATTCCGTAGGCGACCGTCAGACCCACAGCGCCGATGGCCAGCAGCCAGGCCTCGCCGCGGGTTTCCCCGCCAAGAACGTCGACTGCCGCCTTGTAGAAGAATGGGGTCGAGACGGAAATGAACCGCGCCACCAGAAGGGCGAACAGCGACAGCACCACCCGGCGCTTAACCCACCCCTCGCCCTTCGGCCAAAGATATGGCGCCACCCGCCGCAGGGTCATCAGGTTGCTGCGCCGTTCCGTCCTGCGTTCGCTCATGGTGGTTCACCGCCAGTTTCGCACGCCGCTTGATCGCAGCGCGCGCTTCGCCTATCAAGGATATATCGCTTTAACAATTCATGAGTAATTGAAGGGTGGAACAAAGTCGAGTCCTTGCCGCACTATCCGCGCTGGCCAATGAAACCCGGCTGGAACTGGTGCGCCGCCTGATCCAGCAGGGGCCCGAAGGCATGGCCGCGGGGGATATCGCGCGCGACTTGGACGTTTCGGCATCGCGCCTGTCGTTCCACCTGTCGCAACTTGAACAGGCGGGGCTGATCACCGGCCGCAAGGCATCGCGCAACGTGTTCTACTCCGTCGATGCCGTCGGCATCGGGCGTGTCATCGGCTACCTTCTGAACGACTGCTGCCGCTCGCACCCGGAAGTCTGCGCCTGTTGCACACCGCGCCACGCCGCAAGTCCCCCTGAACAAGACGGGGAGTGAAGCCGCAGAAGCGGCCCCTCAAAAACATCGGGTGTCAGTTGCCTTCGTCAGGCACGGTGAAGATCTGGCCGGGATAGATCAGGTCCGGGTCGCGGATCTGGTCCTTGTTGGCCTCGTACACGCGGACGTATAGCAGCCCGTTGCCGTAGTTTTCCGTCGCGATGCCCCACAGGGTGAAGCCGGGTTGCACCGTCACGATCCGCGCGCCCGTCACCTTGCCCGGTGCGTCGGGCGTGGCCGCCTGAACCTCGGCAGCTTGCGCTGCCGGGTCGGTTGAACCAGCTGCGGCCTCTACAGTTTCCGACTGAACCGGCTCGGCAGCGGTGCCCACGGATGCGGTGACGTCCACGGCTTCGGTCGGTTCCGCTGCATTTTCCGTGGCGGTCCCGGCTTCGGACGCCGTGCTTTCCGCGCCCGAGCTGGCCAAGGCCGCCGCAACGGTTTCAGGCGCTTCGCGCTGGAACGGCGTTTCGACCCGCGACATGACCTTGCCGCTTGCGTCGATCTGGTCGGCGCGCAGACGATAGAGCGCCGCCGCGATCCCGACCAGCCCCACGCTCCAGGATCCGCCTGGCGCCACCTCTGTGATCGCCACGGGCTTGTTGTCCAGGTAAAGCCGCACGAAGTTCCCCGGCGTTCCGCGCCCGGCGATGACGACGTTGCCCTGGATGTCGTAGCTGATCGTGTCGATCGCGACCCAGACGCTCGGCGCGGGTTCCTCAAGCTTGCGGACACCGTCTTCGCCGACGACGATCACATCGGCTGTGGCCGCCGGCTCTGCGGGTTCCTCGGCCGGCTCGTCGGAAACGGCAACTGTCGCATCGACCTCGGCGGGTTGGGCGCCCGTCGCCGCTTCGGTCGCGGTTTGCGGCGCGGCGATCGGGGCGACGATCACGCTTTCCTTGCTTTCCTGGGTCCCGCCCTCTGGCAGGCTCATGGTCAGCGTCAGCACACGGGGATTGTCGGAAGGGTCAAGCGTGAACAGTTCCGCGAACCTTCCGTTGCTGTCGGCGATCGCCCGCGCGACCTCGGCGGAGTCAGCGCGGATCGTCACCTCGGAGCGCGGCGCAGCCCGCCCCGCAACAAGGGCAAGACCGTCCGCGGCGACGCGCACCGTGTCAAAGGCCGGTGCGGGCGGCTCTGCCGGAAGCTCGCGCGCGGCCTCGGCCTCCGGGGCGGTCTGTTCCGGCTCCGCTTCCACGGATGCGGCCACCTCTTCCGCCGGTTCGACCGTCTCGGCAACCTGCTCGACCGGTTCGGGTTGCTGACGCAACCCAAAGAACCAGATCAGCACCAGGGCCGCCACTACGCCGGCCGCCGCCGCCGCCCAGAGCGCACGGCCACCAGACGAAGCGCCCTTGCTTTCTTCGCTCATGTGTTTCCTATCCCCTTCGCCGACTTCCCTCGCGCGGCGCTTGAGCGACCTTAGCAACGCCGCTATCACCGGTCAAAAGAACCTTGAGGGCCTGCCACCATGACCGCTTCGATGAAATCCGTCTGTGTCTATTGCGGCTCACGCCACGGCGGCAGGACCACCTATGCCGAAGCCGCGCGTAAAACAGGCGAGATGCTGGCCCGCAAAGGCTGGCGTCTGGTGTATGGCGCCGGCGACGTCGGCTTGATGGGGGAAGTCGCGCGCGCCACGCAGGCGGCCGGGGGCCAGACCTTCGGCGTCATTCCGGAACACCTTTTTCAGCGCGAGGTCGGCAAGCGCGACCTGACGGCCTTCGTCGTCACCGAGACGATGCACGAGCGCAAGAAGGTGATGTTCATGAACTCGGACGCGATCGTGGTCCTTCCCGGCGGCGGCGGATCGCTGGACGAGTTCTTCGAGGTGCTGACCTGGCGTCAGCTGGGGCTGCACGCCAAGCCTATTCTTGTCCTCAATACCGAGGGTTACTGGGATCCGCTGATCGCCATGATCGACCGGATCGTGGACGAGGGCTTCGCCGATCCTTCCCTGAGGGATTTCGTCCAGATTGCCCCCGATGTGACTGCGCTTGCCGAAGCACTTTCCGGGGCGCTTGACCAATAGGCCCGGATACGACGTTCAGGTCATGCCCGCGCGGCCCGGCCATTTGAGGCCCGACAGCGAAAAGATCGCGACCGCGGTCCAGATCAGCGCGAACGCGGCAAGATGCCAGCCCGTGAAGGGCTCCTGGAAGACGACCGTCGCGCAAAGGAATTGCAGCGTCGGGTTGAGGTATTGGGTCAGGCCGAACGCGGCCATGGAAACCTGTCTTGAGGCATAGGAAAACAGCATCAGCGGCACCGCCGTTATCACGCCGCTGAAGACAAGCATGACAGAGGTCTGGGCGCTGTCGCCAAAGTGTCCCGTTTGCGTCCAGGTGACGTGCCAAAGCCAGAACAGCGCCAGCGGGGCAAGCATCAGTGTCTCGACCGTGATCGAAACGACCGGACCGGCGCCAAGGCGCTTCTTGATCGCCGCGTAGATGGCAAAGGTGCCGCCAAGGAAAAGCGCGATCCAGGGCGCGGCCCCCAACCCCCAGGTCAGCAGGATCACCGCGGCGGCCGCAAGCGCCACGGCCGCGCCCTTGGCGCGGGCGAAGGGTTCGCCGAAAAGCATCACCCCCAGCAGAACCGCGATCAGCGGAAAGATGTAGTAGCCAAGGCTGGCCTCGACCGTGCGCCCGGCCTGAATGGCCGAAATGTAGCCGAACCAGTTGATGCCGATCATGAAGGCCGCCAGTGCAAGCAGCCAGCGGCCGGGGCCGGCCAGAAGCCCGCGCACCTCGCCCAGACGCCCCTTGAAACCAAGCCATGCCGAGAACAGCGCCAAGGACCACAGCGCGCGATGGGTCAGCACCTCCAGCGGCGGAACATGTGACAGCGCCTTGTAATAAATGGGGGAAAGCCCCCACACCGTGCAGGCTGCGATCAGCGCGGCGATTCCGCGAAACTCGGCCGTCATTGCAGCTCCACCAGCGTGATTTCAGGGACGACGCCAAAGCGAACGGGTAGGATCGAACAGCCGATCCCCCCGGTGACGATCAGGTCGCGGCCATCCTCCTGGACATGGCCGTAAGCATTGCGGTTGCCAAAGCGAGATGGAACAACTGGCGACCAGCCCATAAGCCGGACCTGGCCACCATGCGTATGCCCCGACAATGTCAGGGACACGCGCTTGGGCACCTGCGGAAAGATATCGGGCTCATGCGCCAGCAGGATGATGGGTGCCTTTCCGTTGACCTGTTCAAGCGTGCCCTGCAAATCGTCGACGCCCTTCCAGCCGCCATCCCTTGCAAGGGCCAACTGGTCACCCAAGCCCGCCAGCCAAAACGCCTGCGCGCCTTCGCCGATCCGGATTGCACGGTTTTCAAGCACCGGGATGCTGGCCTGTTCCAGCGCAAGTTGAACACGGGTGGGACCCGCGCCGCGTGACTGTGCGTCCCGGTCGTGCCACCAGTCATTGTTGCCAAGGATCGCGTATACGCCCAGCGGCGCCCGAAGCCTTGCAAGCACGGGCGCGGCATCCTCGGGCAGGATCACCTCTTGCACGAAGCGATGTCCCGCCTCGAGGTCACCAAGAAAGACGGTCAGATCGGCCCCCAACGCGTTGGTTCGCGCCACGACCCTTTCAAGCCGGTCAAGCGTGACCCAGGGGCCGCCGACATGCAGATCACCGATCACCGCTATCTTCAGCGGTCCAGCCGCCCAACCGTGGGGCTTGATGATCCAGCGCTTCACGCGCAGGCGCAGCGCCGGTTCCACGAAGAACGCATAGGCGGACGTGAAAAGACCTGCCAGGATCATCCCCAGCAGGCCCTTCAAGATACCACGGCGGGTGATCACCCGGCCGCCCCGGTCACAGGCGCGAAGCGACGTTTTCCCAGTTCACGAGCTTGTCGAGGAAGTTCGTGAGATAGGCCGGACGCTTGTTGCGGAAGTCGATGTAGTAGGAATGTTCCCACACGTCGCACCCAAGCAGCGCGGTTTGATTGAAGCACAGCGGATTGACGCCGTTTTCGGTCTTGGTGACGGCAAGGCTGCCATCCGCGTTCTTGACCAGCCAGCACCAGCCCGATCCGAACTGGCCCGCGCCGGCGGCAGAGAAGTCGTCCTTGAACTTCTGCACGGAACCGAAGGAGTCCGTGATCGCCTTTTCCAGTTCGCCCGGCATCTTCTTGTTTTCGCCCGGCCCCATCATTTCCCAGAACTGCATGTGGTTCCAGTGCTGGCTGGCGTTGTTGAAGATGCCGTTCTGCGCGACGGCGCCGCCCTGGTACGTGCCGCGGACGATGTCTTCCAGCGACTTGCCTTCCCACTCGGTCCCGGAGACCAGTTTGCTGCCGTTGTCGACATAGGCCTTGTGGTGCAGGTCGTGGTGATATTCTAGCGTCTCCTTCGACATGCCAAGCGACGCAAGCGCGTCGTGCGCATAGGGAAGGTCGGGAAGGGTGAAGGACATGATCGTACTCCTTTCGCGCGGAAACTGTTGCCCACCTTATAAGCGCGCTCGGGGCGCGAAGGTCAAGGTCAGGACTGCGACGGAATTCAGGCGCAGGCGTCTCTGATCGCACGCATTGCGCCCAGCGCATCGGCCGTGAACGCGGGAATCAGGTAGTCCGGCCAAGTCGACAGCTTGACCGCCACGAAATCCGCCTTGCGGTCGACATAGATCATCTGACCGAAGATGCCGCGCGCGCACAGATCGCCGCGATCGACGTCCATGACCCACCACTTCCGCCGGTACGCACCGTTCGGCGCAAGGTCGCGATATTCGCCCGTGAACTTCTCTGGCTCGGCGCGCGCGATGTCGTCGATCCAGGCCTCGGGCACAATCTGCTGCCCATCCCAACGCCCCCCCGAAGCGACCATCAGACCGAAGCGCGCGTAATCGCGCAAGGTGGCGTTGAACCCGCCATCCGCCAGCGCCGTGCCGGACCGGTCGACGGTGAAGGCCGCGTCACGCTCGGCGCCGATCTTGGTCCAGATCCGATCGCTGAGAAGTTCGGCAAGGCGCATGCCCGAGGCGCGCTCCAATACCCACGCCAGCACATCGGTTTCGATCGAGCGATAGTCGAAAAGCGCGCCATGCGGCCTTGCCTGACGCAGGCCAAGGATCTGTTCCCGAACCGTCGTCGGCCCTGAGTAATGGGGTGGGGCGGGTTTCCAGCCGGCCGCCACGTCCAGATGCCCCATGTCCGAAGCGGTGTCGGCATAATCCTCGACGAACCGGACCCCGGACTGCATGTCCAGCACATGACCAAGCGTCGCTCCTTGGTAGCCCGACTGCGCCAGTTCCGGCACATAGTCCGTGACAGGGGCTTCCGTGTCGATCAGCCCCTCGCCCCAAAGGACGCCGGCGAGCGTTCCGGTGATCGACTTCGCAACCGACTGCGACAGATGCAGCGTATTGGGCGTCATGTCGTTGAAATAGTGTTCGGTCACGATTCTGCCGCGCGAAAACGCGATGAAGCCGTCGGTGTATGTTTCGGCCAGCATCTGATCGACCGTCTTGCGGGTGCCGTCCGCGGCGTCGAAGGCCAGGTCGGCCATATCCCGTTCCGCGCGCGGCAAGGGCCTGCTTTTCGCCGGGTTCGCGCGCACCTCGACCGTGGGGACGAAGCTTCGGACGTTCAGAAACGTATAGCGGTTGAAGGGCGCCAGATCCCAGTTCCAGGGCGTGGGGCATTTTTCCGGCGCCGGAGGAAACCCCTGCATTATCCCAAGCTCCCGCGCCGTGCGTGGAACGGGGTTGCTATCTTTGCGGCCGCGACTGGGCATGACACGCTCCACCAGGAACAAGCCGGGGGCGGACCCGCCCCCGGCGTCCGAACGGCATCACTGTTTGATGCGCGTCCAGATCTTGTTGTACATGTCCACGACTTCCTGCGGACAGGGCTGCACGAAGTCGGGCGTCGGAGCATCGGCCGGCATGACGATTTCGGGCGCGTCAAGCATCTCGGCGTCCATGTAGGCCTCGGACCCCATGATCCCATTCGCATAGCGCGCGAAGTTCGAGATCAGGGCCGCGTTTTCCGGCGCCATGATATAGTTCATGAACAGCTTAGCGTTTTCCATGTTCGGCGCATCTGCCAGGACGGCGACGTTATCCATCCAGCCAGTGAAGCCTTCCTTCGGATAGGCGTACTGCAGCGAGGGCCGGTCGGCCCGCGCCCGCATCGCCGCGCCGTTCCAGTTCTGCGACAGGTCCACGTCCCTCGAAGTCAGCTTCTCGATCGTGGCATAGTCCATCGTGCGCCAGTGCTGCTTCGCGTTCAGCAGAAGGTCGGTCACCTCGCGCAGTTCGTCTGGATTGCCGTTGCAGCGCGAATACCCCAGGTAGCGGAGCCCGGCGTTGATGACGTCGTTCATGTCGTTGAGCATGTTGATCCGGCCCTTCAGCTCTTCCGGGGGATCGAACATGAGGGCCAGCGTGTTGATGTCACCCTTGTAGACCTCTGTGTCGACCGTAAACGCGGTCGTACCCCACTGCCACGGCACCGAATAGTTGCGGCCCGGATCCCACCAGACGTCCACCCACTTGGGATCGACGTTCTTGAAGTTCTCCATCTCGTTGGGCTTGACTTCGGCCAGAAGGCCCTGCTCGATCATGATCTTGATCATGTAGTCGCCAGGCACCACGATGTCGTAGCCGGTGTTCCCTTCCTGCACCTTGGCCAGCATGATCTCGTTTGAATCGTAATCGTCCAGCGTGACCTCGACCCCGTATTCTTTCGAGAAATTCTCGATCAGCTCGGGACTGGTGTAGTTGCCCCAGTTGTAGATGTTCAGTTTGCCTTCGGCGAAGGCCGCAAGGGGAAGCATCCCCAGCGCCGTCGCCGCCATCAGGACGCGCTTGCCGTTTTTCACGTTCGTACCTCCTTGTTGCGCCCAAGCGGGCGGTTTTACGCCTTCTTCCGTCCGATCAGGAAGAAGGACGACACAAGCAGCACCGAGACGCCCAGAAGGACGGTGGAAACTGCATTGATCTCGGGTGTGATTCCGCGGCGGATCTGGCCGAAGATGTAGATCGGCAACGTGGTTTCGCCGGGGCCGGAAATCATCAGCGTGATGATGACGTCATCAAGCGAGACGACGAAGGCCAGCATTGCCCCCGCAAGGATGCCGGGCGCCATCAGCGGCAGCGTTACCCTGCGGAATATGCGGAACGGCGTCGCGTAAAGATCGGCCGCCGCCTGTTCCAGCGTCAGGTTCATATCCTCGAGCCGCGCGCGGATGGGCATGTAGGCGAAGGGAATGCAGAAGACCGTGTGCGCCAGGATCAGGTAGCCGATGCCGGTCAGCCCGGTGATCTGCTTGACCAGTGCAAAGAAACTAAGCGTCACCACGGCGGTCACGATCTCGGGAACCATCAGCGGTTGGTTGATGATGCCGAAGGCGACCCCCTGCCCCCTGAATGGCGCCGTGCGCGTGGTTGCGAGGGCGGCCATGGTGGCAAAGGTCGTGGCGACCAGCGTGGCCGATGTCGCCACCTTCAGCGACACGATCGCCGCATTGCGGATGCCTTCGTTCTGGAACGCGGCGACGTACCAGTCGAAGCTGAATTCGGTCCACCGCACGACCGAGCGGTTGGCATTGAACGAAAACGCGATCAGCACGAGGATCGGCGCGTAAAGGAAGACCACGCAGCCCCAAGCGATCTGGGTGAACCCCGGTTGGCTTTTCAGGTCGAAGGGGCGTCCCTTGCGCTTAGCCATGGCTCATCTGCCTTCCACTGCGCCGCATCACCACGAACAGCATCAGGACGACCATGGCCATCAGGATCAGCGCAGCCGCCGAACCGAAGGGCCAGTTACGCGCCGTGCCGAACTGCAAGGCGATCATGTTCCCGATCATCAGCTTCTTGCCCCCGCCCAGAAGCTCTGGCGTGATGTAGGCGCCAAGGCCGGGAATGAAGACCAGGATGCAACCCGCAATGATGCCCGGCCGCGTCGCCGGTATGACGACCCGGCGCAGCACCCGCCAGCGCGTCGCGTAGAGGTCGTAGGCCGCCTCGACCAGCCGAAAGTCGAGCTTTTCGAGCGAGGCGTAGACCGGCAGCACCATGAAAGGCAGGAAGCTGTAGATGAGACCCAGGAACACAGCGAAATCGGTGTAAAGGATGCCGACGGGCTGATTGACGACACCCACGCCCATCAGCAGCGCATTCACCAGTCCTTCGTCCCGGATGATGAGCAGCATCGCATAGGTGCGTATCAGCAGGTTCGTCCAGAATGGCAGCGTGATCAGGAACAGCCAGAGGTTGCGGCTCTCGCGCGGGCGGGTGGCGATGAAATAGGCCGTCGGGTAACCGACGATCAGCGTCCCGACCGTCGCGACCAGCGCAAGGAAAATCGAACGGGCGAAGATGATGACGTAGGATGGGTTGAAGGTCAGGATCGTCTCGTCGAAAAGGTCGCGGTCGAACAGGAACTGTTCATAGGCACCGGTTGAGAACGACCATGTGACGCCGCCATAGGTGCCCGGCTCAAGGAAGGAATAGATCATGGTCAGCGCCAGCGGCAGAAGGCCGACGCAGCCGATCAGACCGACTGCGGGCGCCAGCAGAAGCCAGCGGTTGCGAAAGGCTTCGCGTTCCCTCTGGCGTATGGCCGCGCGAAGGGCCGCGTCGGCTTCGGCGGGCGTGGCGATTTCCTGGCGGACGCTCATCACGCTACTCCGCAAGGACCGAAAGATCGGTCACGTGCAGGTCCAGCCCGACGCGGTCGCCCAAGGCAACCTTGGGCGCGGTCGCCCGCGCGACGATGTCGGCACCCAGCCCCACATCGACATGCACGTTCGTCCCCGAGCCGAAGTAGACCAGGTTCGTGACCGTGCCCGACAGCGGCACGTCATCATCATCGGCGTGACGCAGGCCCACCTTTTCGGGGCGGATCGCAAGCGTCACCGGCCCCTCGACCGGCCGCGACGCACGCGCCGTCAGAACCTGTCCGCCCGGCAGCCGGATCTGAGCCGTCTTTTCGCCAGCCACCACGACCTGACCCTCGATGAAGTTGATGTCGCCGATGAAGTCCGCCACGAAGCGCGCGGCAGGCGCGTTGTAGATCTCGGACGGCGACCCGATCTGCAGGATGTTTCCCTTCGCCATGACCGCGATGCGGTCGGACATGGTCAGCGCCTCTTCCTGGTCGTGCGTGACGAAGATGAAGGTGATGCCGGTTTCATGCTGGATACGCTTCAGTTCGACCTGCATTTCCTTGCGCAGCTTGAGGTCGAGCGCGGAAAGCGGTTCGTCCAGCAGCAGCACCTTGGGCTGCGGAGCCAGGGCGCGCGCCAGCGCGACGCGCTGTTGCTGACCGCCCGAAAGCTGATCGGTGCGCCGGCCGGCCAGTTCGCTCATCTTGACCAGCGCCAGCATCCGCTCGACCGTCGAGGCGATCTCTGCCTTGGGCTTGTTCAGCATTTCCAGGCCGAAGCTGATGTTTTCGGCCACTGTCATGTGCGGAAACAGCGCGTAGTTCTGGAAAACCGTGTTCACGGGACGGCGATAGGGCGGCAGATGGCCGATCTCCTGCCCGTCCAGAAGGATCTCTCCCGACGTCGGAAGTTCGAATCCGGCGATCAGCCGCAGCAGCGTGGTCTTGCCGCAACCCGAAGGTCCGAGAAGGGTAAAGAACTCGCCCTTTCGGATTGTCGCGTTCACGCCGCCTAGCGCAAGAAACCGGCGCTCTCCGGTGCCGAAGGCCTTGGTGACGTTTACGATTTCGATCAGGCCGTCGTCCGAGCTCAAGTCCCGTCCTCCGTTTGTCCGTCTTCGTACAAGCAAGTGTGGTGCGCGGTGGCGCGCGACTTGCCTTGGCACCAGAGTGCGGGGCGAGCGAACGGCTGTAAATATCCCTCTTGGGATATGTGTTGCGGGGGTGGGACCGAAAAACGGGATCGCTCAGGATTTGGTCATTTCAGACAGGAGCAGGTTGAAAAGCTCACCCTGCGAGGAAATGCCAAGCTTGCGGTAGATGTTCTTGCGATGCAGCTTGACGGTGCCCCCCGAGATGGCGATCAGCCGCGCGATCGCCTCGGTCGAGTGCCCCTTCAGGATCAGGGCCGCGATCTGGCTTTCACGGGGCGACAGGCAGGCGCCCGCGCCCTGGGTCAGAACCTCTTCGATGTTGACGGCAAGCGATCCCGCCTCGCCGGGTTCGTAGCGGTCGAAGTGGCGACGACAAAGCGCCGAAAGCACCGGGAGCACGCGTTTGAGCGCACGCACGTCGATCGCCGTGAACTCCCGCTCCGCGCCCATGGGACCGATCGAGAAGAACAGCGTCTTGCCGTTGGCCAGGGCGACGAAGATGCCGATCTCGTCCTTCAGCCGGATATGGCTGTAGTAGCTTTGGTAATAGGTCGAGTTGCGGAAGCGGTCCGGCGCGACATCGCGCATGCGGGCGACCGCGTCCCCACGGCCGCTCAGGAAATATTCCCTGAACGGGTCCAGCAGGTAGGCGCCATCCAGGTAGCGGTCGATCACGATCGCCCGACGCTCGGCGCGGACATTGTCATAGACGTGAACGGGGCGCTTGGCGTTTTCGAAGATCAGCGCAAGGCATCCGTGGAACGGCGCGGTCAGCCGCAGATAGTCGAGCGTCGCCGGCACGAACTCGGCACGACCAACCGCGTCGATCGCCATGGCCAGCGCCTCTTCCGAGGAGACGGCCGGAAAGGATGCTGGTACGTGCACGCGCCGCCGCTCCCGGGATTACATGTCCCGATCATAGCCGCCAGCCGCCCGCAGGCAACAGCCCGCAGGCGGAAATTCCGCACGCCTAGCGCAGCTTGAGCGTGGCGAGCCCGATGAGCGCGAGGATCAGAGAAATGATCCAGAAGCGGATCACGATCTGCGGCTCGGCCCATCCCTTCTTTTCGAAATGGTGGTGAATCGGCGCCATCAGGAACACGCGCTTGCCGGTGCGCTTGAAGTAGACGACCTGGATGATCACGCTAAGCGCCTCGACCACGAACAGACCGCCGACGATGGCCAGCACGATTTCGTGCTTGGTCACGACGGCGATCGCCCCAAGCGCGCCGCCCAGCGCGAGCGAACCGGTATCGCCCATGAAAACCGCCGCGGGCGGCGCATTGTACCAAAGGAAACCAAGCCCGCCCCCGATCAGGGCCGCACAGAAGATCAGGATCTCGCCGGTGCCGGGAACATAGTGAACCTCAAGGTACTGGGTGAAGTCGACCCGGCCCACGGCGTAGGCGATCACGCCCAGCGTGGCTGCGGCGATCATCACCGGCATCACCGCCAGACCGTCCAGACCGTCGGTCAGGTTCACGGCGTTCGCGGCCCCCACGATCACGATCATCGCGAAGGGCACGAAGACGATGCCGAGATTGATCAGCAGGTTCTTGAAGAACGGAACCGCCAGCTGGTTCGTCAGCTCGGCAGGATGCAGCCAGGACGCGGCCGCGCCGGCAAGCGCCGCGATCGCCAGCCCGATCATGAAGCGCACGCGCGATGACACGCCCTTGGTGTTCTGTTTCGTCACCTTGGCGTAGTCGTCGGCAAAGCCGATCAGACCGAAAGCATAGGTCACGAACAGCACGATCCACACATAGGCGTTGTCGAGCCGGGCCCACAGAAGGGTCGCCACCAGGATCGCCGACAGAATCAGCAAGCCCCCCATGGTCGGCGTTCCGGCCTTGGCGAAGTGGGTCTGCGGTCCGTCGTTGCGGATCGGCTGGCCCTTCTTCTGCTTGCGCCTGAGCAGGTTGATCAGCGGCTTGCCGAACAGGAAGCCGAACAGCAGCGCCGTGAAGAAGGCGCCGCCCGCCCGGAACGTGATGTAGCGGAAGAGGTTGAAAACATCCCCGCCATCCGAGAGGCGCTCAAGCCAATAAAGCATCTAGTCGGTTCCCCGCGTTTCGTAGGCGACCGGTTGCCCGAGTTTCCTCAGGCCGTCAACAACCATGCTGACTTTCGACCCTTTCGATCCCTTGACCAGAACCACATCGCCCGCATCCACGATCTGATGCGAACGCTGCGCCAGTTCAGCCGCCGTTTCGTGCCATTCGCCGCGCTTCGTCGCCGGAAGCGCGGTCCAAAGATGGCGCATGCGCGGTCCGACGCAGTGAATCAGGTGAAGGCCCGCGATCATGGGGTGGCGAGCCAGGTCGGCGTGCAGCGCCGCCTCGGTCGGCCCGAGTTCAAGCATGTCGCCCAGTATGGCGATGCGCCGTCCCTCGTATCGCCGGCCCACGCCATCGCGGGGCAGAGACGCGCCCAGCACATCCAGCGCCGCCGCCATGGAGGCGGGATTGGCGTTGAAGGCGTCGTCGATAAGGTCGAAGGACAGCGTTTCGTCCACGATGTCCAGCTGGATGCGTTCGCGCGTCCCGCGCCCCGCGGGCGGAGCCCACAGGCCAAGATCGCAGGCAGCGATCGCCGGATCGGCGCCAAGCGCGGCTGCGGCGGCCAGCACGCCAAGCGCGTTGGCGGCAAAGTGCCGGCCCGCCGTCCGAAGCTTGAACAGCACCACCTGCCCGGTGTGTTCGGCCTTCACGACGGTTGCATCCTGCGACAGCGTAACGGACACAAGGCGCCAATCGTCATCCGCTTCGGCACCGAAACGGATCGTCCGCGCCGCGATCGCGGCGGCATCGGCAAGGATCGGCGTCACGGAAAGCCCCGAGGGGATGACCGCGATGCCACCGCGCTCAAGTCCTTCGAAGATCGCGGCTTTTTCCCGCGCGATCCCCTCGACGCCATCTTCAAAGGCTTCTAGGTGCACGGGCGCGACCGTCGTGATCATCGCTACGTGCGGTCGCGCGATACGCGACAGCGGCGCAATCTCGCCCGGGTGGTTCATGCCGATCTCGATCACGGCGAAATCGGCGTCTCGGGGCAGGCGCGCAAGCGTCAGCGGCACCCCCCAGTGATTGTTGTAGCTCGCTTCCGCGGCGTGGACCTTGCCCTGCGCGGCAAGCACCGCGCGCAGCATTTCCTTGGTCGAGGTCTTTCCGACCGAGCCCGTGACCGCGACGACCCGCGCGGAGGATCTGGCCCGGCCCGCGCGGCCAAGCGCTTCGAGCGCCTCCAGAACGTCGGGCACGATCAGCAGCGGCGCGTCGTCGTCACACCCCTCGGGGATGCGGGATACGAAGGCCGCCGCCGCCCCCTTCTTCAAGGCGTCGGCGACAAAGTCATGCCCGTCGCGAACGTCCTTCAAGGCGACGAAAAGATCGCCCGGCTGCAGGGTACGCGTGTCGATCGAGACGCCCGTCGCGGCGAAATCGCGTGTTGCACGGCCGCCGGTCGCGGCCTCTGCCTCTGACGCTGTCCAGATAGGTTCCATCAGATTTTCCCGTCCAGCGCCGCGACCGCCACGCTTGCCTGTTCGGCGTCATCGAAGGGGTAGATGTCGTTGCCGATGATCTGCCCGGTTTCGTGCCCCTTGCCCGCAATCAGAAGCGCATCGCCCGGATGCAGCGCGTCCACGCCGCGCAGGATCGCCTCGGCCCGGTCCGCGACCTCGGTCGCCTCGGGGCAGCCTGCCATGACCTCGGAGCGGATCGCCGCCGGATCCTCGCTGCGGGGGTTGTCGTCCGTCACGATCACAACGTCGGCGAATTGCGCCGCCGCCTGTCCCATCAGCGGGCGCTTCAGCCGGTCGCGGTCCCCGCCCGCCCCGAAGACGCAGACGATGCGCCCCAAGACATGGGGCCGAAGCGATTGCAGCGCCGAGGCCAGCGCGCCAGGCTTGTGCGAATAGTCGACGAACACCGTCGCCCCGTTTTCGCGCTTGGCGGCCAATTCCATCCGCCCGCGCACCGTCGTCAGGTCATGCAGCGTTTTGAAGACGGCTTCGGGTTCTTCGCCGCCAGCGATGGCAAGCCCCGCGGCGGCCAGCACGTTTTCGGCCTGAAAGCCGCCGATCAGAGCCAGACGCACCAGATGGGGCGCACCCTTCCAAGTGAACCGCAGGTCCTGGCCCGTGGCGTCGAAGCGCTGCGAGGCGATGCAAAGATCCGCGACCGGGGTCCGCCCGACCGTGATCAGGTCAAGCCCGCGACCGCCGGCGATCTTGGCGACCTCGCGCCCGCGGGCATCGTCTATGTTGATCACGGCGGTCGCGTCATCGGGCAGCACCCGGTTGAACAGCCCCGCCTTGGCCGCGAAATACTCCTCGAAGGTCGCGTGATAATCCAGGTGGTCCTGGCTGAAGTTCGTGAAGGCCCCCGCCTTCAGGTTCACCCCGTCAAGCCGCCCCTGATCCAGCCCATGCGAAGACGCCTCCATCGCCGTGTGGGTTATGCCGGCGTCGACCATGTCCGCCAGGACGCGGTGAAGCGTGATCGGCTCGGGCGTGGTGTGTGCCAGGGGCGCCGTGTAGTCGCCCAGAACCCCCATCGTTCCCAGGTTCGCCGCCGACAGCCCAAGCGCCTGCCAGATCTGTCGCGTGAAGGTCGCAACCGAGGTCTTCCCCGAAGTGCCCGTCACCGCCACGACGGTTTCGGGCTGACGCCCAAACCACAGCGCCGCGGCGAAGGCCAGGGCATGGCGCGGGTCCTCGGTCAGGACGACGGCCGCGGTCGACCCTGCAAGTTCCGCCGCCGCGATCTCGGCCCCCTTGCGGTCGGTCAGGATCGCGCCCGCGCCCATTCTCAGAGCATACTGGATGAATTCGCCGCCATGCACCCGGCTTCCGGGCAGGGCCGCGAACAGGTAGCCGGGCTTGACAACCCGGCTGTCGACCGCAAGTCCCGTTACCCGCGCCTCGCGCCCGGCTTGCGCTGTCAGCCCAAGTTCCGCCAGCGATTTCGTCGCGCTCGTCATCGTCGAGGGCCCCCGCACCCGGTTCAGTTGCTGACGAGTGTTACTCCGCTCTCGGGGGAAGGTTCAACCTCGGGTCTGAGCCCCATGAGCGGCGCGACGCGCCGAATGATTTCCGCCGCGACAGGCACTGCGGTCCAGCCGGCGGTGCGCCGGGGCTCGGAGCCCGAGGTTTCAACCGGTTCGTCCAGGGAAACCACCAGCACGTATTGCGGATCATGCGCGGGGAAGACCGAGGCGAAGGTGGCCATCACCTTGTCCTTGTAGTAGCCGCCCCCGTTCGGCAGCGGCTTGTCCGCCGTCCCGGTCTTACCGCCCACGGCGTAGCCCGGCACCTCGGCGAAGGTGGCGGTTCCGCGTACGACCACTGCGCGCAGCATTCCGCGGATCTCGGTCGAGGTTTGTTCGGACACGATGCGCGCACCGGTCTTGGGCGCCTTGGCGCGCAACAGCGTGGGCGTCACCCGCGTCCCGCCATTGACCATGCCGGCATAGGCCGCCGCGAGATGCAGGGGGCTTGCCGATAGGCCGTGACCGTAGGAAACCGTCATCGTCGTGATCTCGGGCCATTTCTTGGGCACGATTGGCCGCGCCGAGGCCGCCTCGGCCAGTTCCACGGCCGTCGGCTCGAAGAAGCCCAGGGACTTCAGGAACTCCTGCTGGCGCTCGGCGCCGATCTGCTGGGCAATATGCGCGGTGCCGATGTTCGAAGACTTGATGATCACGTCGCGGACCGTCAGCGATGGCCCGTAATTGTGGAAATCGCGGATCCGGAACTTGCCCCAGACCATCGGGCTTTGCGTTTCCACCCTGGTTTCCGGATTGACGAGCCCGATATCCAGCGCCTGTCCAACCGCGAATATCTTGAAGGTGGAGCCAAGTTCGTAGACGCCCTGGACCGAACGATTGAACAGCGGGCTGTCGCCTGCGTCACCCTTCGTCAGCGGTGCGGGCCGGTCGTTGGGGTCGAAATCGGGAAGCGAGGCGAGCGAGATGATCTCGCCCGTGTCGACCTTCATCAGGACCGCCGCGGCGCCCTTGGCGTTCATCAGCTTCATGCCGCCGTCCAGAACCTCTTCCACCGTCGACTGCACGGTCAGGTCCAGCGACAGCTCCAGCGGCGCGCCGCCATTGGCCGGGTCGCGCAGCCAACCGTCGAAGGTGCGCTCCACCCCGGCCGTTCCGATGACCTCGGCCGAAGCCACGCCTTCGCGCCCGAAGCTCGCGCCGCCCAGGACATGGGCCGCGATGGAGCCGTTCGGATAAAGTCGCATCTCGCGGGGCCCGAACAGAAGGCCGGGGTCGCCGATCTCATGCACCAACTGCATCTGTTCGGGCGATATCTTCTTCTTGATCCACAGGAACTTGCGCGATCCCGTGAAGTCCTTGACCAGCTTCTGCTCGTCCAGGTCGGGGAAGATCATCGCCAGCCCCTTGGCCGCGCGCGCGGGGTCGACCATCAGCTGAGGCTGGGCATAGAGCGCGTGGGTCACAAGGTTCGTTGCAAGGACCCTGCCGCGCCGGTCCACGATGTCGGCCCGCTGCGCCAGGATCGAGGCGCCAGAGGCGACCGCCTGAGGTTCCTCCGGCTCGGTTGTCGCCAGGACCCCCATGCGGATCCCCACCACGCAGAACACGGCAAAGAACGCGGCACCCAGAAGAAGAAGCCGGCCTTCGGCTCGCGCGCGGGCCTTGTCGCGCATGGCCTCGTGCCGTTCGCGGACGTTCGCGCGCTCGATGTCATCGGGGTTCTCGCCCTTGGCGCGGGCCGAAAGGATGCGGGCAAGCGGGCGAAGCGGCGTCCGGATCATTCGCTGCCCCCCGTGATCGCGATGGCGTCCACTGCCTCGCTCACCGGCAGAAGGCTCAGACCGGGGTAGGAAACCTCGCGCACGTCGCCGAACTGTCGCGGCTCCATCGGCAGAAGGCCCAAGCGCGCAAAGTTGATGTCAGCCAGGACTCTGAGGCGGTCAGGCCTGTTCAGATACGCCCATTCCGCCTTCAGGACGCCAACACGTTCGCGCAGGTCCGCGATCTCGGACTGAAGCTTTCGCGCCTCAGCCAGTTCGGCCTGGGTCCGGTAGTTTTCCCGGTAAGCCCAGAAGGCGAGTCCCATCACGGCGAAGGCGGTCAGAACGTAAAGCAGGCTGCGCATGATCAAAGCCCCATCAGCGCGGGTTTCGGAAGGCCAAGCGCAGAGCGGTCGGCGGGTTCGGCGGGAGCGTCGGTGCGGATGCCGACGCGCAAAAGCGCGGATCGGGCGCGCGGGTTTTCGGCCAGCTCCTGCTCATCCGGCCCGATGGCGCGCCGCGTGAGCAGCGTGAAGGCCGGGGCGCGGGCTTCGCGGGCGGGTGCGTAGCGGCTGCCCTGCCCCTCGCCGCCCGAGCGCTGCTGGAAAAAGCGCTTCACGATGCGGTCCTCAAGCGAGTGAAAGCTGACGACGGCCAGCTTTCCGCCGGGCTTCAGCGCACGCTCTGCCGCTTCCAGCCCCTTGACGAGCTGCCCGAACTCGTCGTTCACGGCGATCCGCAGTGCCTGGAAGCTGCGGGTTGCGGGATGGCTTTGGCCGGGCTTCGGACGCGGAAGGCAACGTTCGATCACGGCCACAAGCTCAAGCGTCCGGGAAAAGGGACGCGCGGCCGCGATCGCCCTTGCGATCCGGCGCGATGCGCGTTCTTCGCCGTAGTGATAAAGGATGTCGGCGATCTCCGCCTCGGTCGCGGTGTTGACCAGGTCCGCGGCGGTCGGTCCGCTGTCAGCCATCCGCATGTCCAGGGGGCCGTCCTTCTGGAACGAGAACCCGCGCTCTGCCTGATCAAGCTGCATCGAGGAGACGCCCAGATCCAGCACGACACCATCGACAGGCACGCCCGCAAGGTCGTCCAGGTCGGAGAACGTACCCTCGACCAGCGTCAGGCGGTCCCCGAACGCGCCCGCCCAAGGCTTGGAAAGTTCGAAAACGCTGGGATCGCGGTCGATGCCGATGACCTTTTCCGCACCGGCCGCCAGCAGGCCCCGCGCATAACCGCCTGCGCCGAAGGTGCCGTCAACCCAAACCCCAAAGACAGGAGCGACCGCCTTTAGCAGCGGCCGCAGCAGAACGGGTTTGTGGGGGGCATCACCTGGAGAAGGAGCATTGGCCATGCGTCACGCCTTCTGCGGCAGGGGCGGGAGAAGACTTCTGGGGTCGAAGTCCTCGGGATACTGGTCGGAAAGCTGCTGGCTGCGGCGCGCGGCTTTTTCCTCGTAGGCGGCGGGGCTCCAGATGCGGAAATAGTCGCCCGCAGAGATGAAGAAGGCTTCCCCCTGCAGGCCCACCTTTTCGCGCAGCTTCTGCGGAATTGTCAGGCGGCCATCGTCGTCGATCTGGGTTTCCAGCGACTGACCGTACATCCGCTCTTCGACCAACAGGCGTTCGGTTGATCCGCGCTGCATCAGCGCGATCTGTTCGTCCATCTCGTGCACGGCTTCCATGGAGAAGACTTCAAGCCAGTTCTGGCTGTCGGGGCCGTAGACGATGACGATGTTGGGGCGCAGGCCCTCTTTCCAATCGGGATCGGATGCCTCGATGACGCGGCGGAAGGGGGCGGGAATGGAAACGCGACCCTTCGCGTCCACCTTGAACGTATCCGACCCTCTGAACCTGCGTGCCACCGGCCCGCGCTCCTGCTACTACCCCTCCCCCAGATATCGTCGCCAGCAAGCGGACCAGTTCCGGTCCCCTGGAACGACAACGGCGGATCGGGCTGCTGCCACTGCCCGATCCGCCGCCCTCGTTCCCACTACTGGGTTGTCCGACTGCCCTGCCACCTGGGGGATGTCTGCTCGCATGAGCGCCGGATCTCGTCGTTCGATGAAGCGGGTGCCTGTATGAAACCTGACTTCTGCCGTTTGGGTCTTTTCGCCCTTAGAGCCCGTCTTCATCCGTAAACAAGGGATGCCATGGGAATTCATGGGAAGCAAGAGAAATCTGGCCCTGAGAACCAAGGAAACACGCGTGGAAAGCGCGGATAAATAGCAGAGGCAGCCGCTTTGAACGCCACCCTCTGGCATAAATTGGGGTAGGAACATTTCACAGCACAACATATGGAACAACGAGAGCATCAGATTACTCCCATTAAATCCCAAAAATTTTCTGGATCAGTTCGACAGGGCCCGAAAATCGGCAGCCGGATATCGATATTCTGCCTAGGATTTCGCCGTCCGTATGTGATTCGCCAACGCATCCGACACAGGACGGGCGTTATTCCCATAAGATCCCATTCGCGCTGCAGCGTTCCCGTGATTTCCCGGATCAGGCCATTCCACCCGCGATCAAGCGGCGCGCAAGCTGGGCGTAGGCGTCGGCAACCGGCCCCTCACCCGCAGCGATGGGCGTGCCCGCGTCGCCCGCAAGGCGAATGTCGAGGTTCAACGGTATTTCTCCCAGGAACGGCACGCCCAGCTTGGCCGCCTCTGCCGCGACGCCGCCGTGACCGAACAGGTGCGCCTCGTGCCCACAGTTGGGGCAGACGTAGGTAGACATGTTCTCGACCAGCCCCAGGATCGGGGTCTTGAGCTTGCCGAACATGTCGATCGCGCGGCGCGCATCCAGAAGCGCCACGTCCTGCGGCGTGGACACGACGATGGCGCCGGTCAGGTGCGTGCGCTGGCACAGTGTAAGCTGCACATCCCCGGTTCCAGGCGGCAGATCGACGATCAGCACGTCAAGTTCGCCCCAGGCCACCTGCCCCAGCATCTGCTGCAGCGCCCCCATGAGCATCGGGCCGCGCCACACGACGGCCTCATCCTCTTTCAGCATCAGCCCGATCGACATCATCGTGACGCCATGCGCCGTCAGCGGGATGATCGTCTTCCCATCGGGCGAGGCGGGCCGCTTGGAAACGCCCATCATCCGAGGCTGCGACGGGCCGTAGATGTCGGCGTCCAGAAGCCCCACCTTGCGCCCCTGCCGCGCAAGCGCGACGGCCAGGTTAGACGAAAGCGTGGACTTGCCGACCCCACCCTTTCCCGAGGCGATCGCGATGATCCGGTTTATGCCCGCCACCGGCTGCGGACCGGCCTGCGGCGTGGGATGGCCGCCGATCTTGAGCGATGGCGCCGGCGCAGCAGCCTTCGGCGCGGGCCCGTGTGCGGTCAGGACAACCGACACCGAGGCCACGCCGGGAAGCGCGCGAACGGCGGCCTCGGCGGCCTGGCGAACGGGCTCCATGCGACGGGCCGCTTCCGGATCGGGCGCCTCCAGCACGAAGCGCACCTTGTCGCCCTCAACCGCCAGCGCCCTGACCAGGTCACGGGTCACGACGTCGCCGCCTTCGGGCAGTGTCACGCGACCAAGGGCTTTGAGAACGGCGTCACGTGTCAGGCTCATCGCAGGCTCCTTCGCTTTCGCGACACAGTTGTGACGGATAATCGGCAAGGGCAAGGGGCGTCGTCCGCGGCATGCTGGAAAATCACTCAGAAACAAGGCAAACGCCCGATAATACGTCAGAATACGTTATGCAATTGCTGCATGGCGGCATTGATGCGAAGCGGTATTGTGCACCTGCAGCATTGAACGCATGTTAGCCCCAACAGCGCCAATGACGGCGCCAGACGACCGGCGCCCAGGACGGCGCCTAAGAAGACGAACAGGTGAACAAATGGCAAATGTATCGGCGCTCAGCGGAATGGAGCTCGGCCTGACGGACCGGATCGGCGCGTTCCTTCGCAACCTGCAAGACGCCCGCGGCCGCCACAAGGTCTACCGCCAGACTGTCAAGGAACTGAGCGCACTGACCGAACGCGAACTTCTCGACCTGGGCATCAGCCCCTCGATGATCACATCGATCGCGATGGAGGCCGCTTACGGCAAGTAAGGAACTCTCCGGACCAATCCTCCTCCCTGGTCCGGGAACAGCGGCGGCATCAACCTCCTCCCTGATGCTGCCGCAAGATACGCGGACCCCCTTCCTCCTCCCTGGGGGTTTCGCGACGAAGCGCGGCGGTGGCAACCTCCTCCCTGCCACCGCCGCGACTTCCACCCGGCACATGGCCGGACAAATTCAGGGCCGATGGGCCCGAAAGAATGCGATCGCTCCCTCCTCCTCCCTGGAGCGACGCTGTGAAGACGGTGGCAGCCCTACCTCCTCCCAGGGTTGCCACCGGACCTTCACCCGATAACGAGGGCCCCCTCCTCCTCCCTGGGGCTCGCGTCATGACGGCGGCCCCTCCTCCTCCCTGGGGCCGCCGTTTTTTTTCGTCCAGATCTTTCAGGCTGCGCCCGGATACCGGCGGCAAGCCGTCATCCGCGGGGCGCTTCGCGCGCGCCGTTCACCGGGGCGTGGCGCCAGGCGTTCCTGCGTGGCGCAACAACTGGCGGGATCAGAAGGGAACGTCGTCAGCAGTTTCGGCGGCGACGACGAAGCTGGACACCACGTGCTTCACGCCCGCCTTGTCGAAGGCGATTTCCAGCTTGTCGCCCTCGGTCGCCTCGACCGTGCCGTAGCCGAACTTCTTGTGAAATACGCGGTCACCCTCGGTGAAGGCGGACACGGCTTCAAGGTCGATGATCTGGTTTCGGGAGTCGCGCGGCTGCGAGATGCTGCGATGCCCGGCGCGATCCTGCATCCGCTTCCAGCCGGGGGAGTTGTAGACATCGGCGCGCGTCGCCCGGTCTTCCATGGCGCTTTCCCCCGCGCGCGGCGCCGCCGCCCCGAATCCGCCTCCGTATAGGCCCGGCGGGGTCAGCACCTCGACGTGACTGGCGGGAAGTTCGTCGATGAAGCGCGAAGGAAGCTGGCTTTGCCATTGACCGTAGACGCGGCGATTGCCCGCGAAGGAAATAGTGCAAAGTTCCTCGGCCCGCGTGATGCCGACGTAGGCCAGGCGGCGTTCTTCCTCCAGCCCCCTCAGGCCGCTTTCGTCCATGCTGCGCTGGCTGGGGAAAAGCCCGTCTTCCCACCCCGGCAGGAAGACGACCGGGAACTCCAGCCCCTTGGCGGCGTGAAGCGTCATGATGGTGATCTTGTCCTCGGCATCCTCGCTGTCATTGTCCATGATCAGCGAGACATGTTCGAGGAAACCTTGCAGGTTCTCGAAACTCTCCAGAGCCTTGACGAGTTCCTTGAGGTTTTCCAGCCGGCCGGGCGCCTCGGGCGTCTTGTCGTTCTGCCACATCTCGGTGTAGCCGGATTCGTCCAGGATCGTTTCGGCCAGCCGAATGTGATCATAGCCCGGCGCCGCCGTCTCCTTGTGCCAGCGGTCGATCTGCTCAACCAGCAGCCGCAGCTGCGCGCCGCCCTTGCCGCCGATCTGGCCCGAGGCCACGACGTAGCGCGCGCCTTCCAGAAGGCTCACGCCGTCTTCACGCGCCTGCCGCTGGATCACCTGCTGGGCCTTGTCGCCCAGGCCGCGTTTGGGGGTGTTCACGATCCGCTCGAACGCAAGATCGTCGGCAGGCGACACGGCAAGCCGGAAATAGGCCATTGCGTCGCGAATCTCGAGCCGTTCATAGAACCGCGGGCCGCCCACGACACGGTAGGGAAGGCCGATGGTCAGGAAGCGGTCCTCGAACGCGCGCATCTGGTGGGAGGCACGCACGAGGATCGCTTGCTGCGTCAGGCGGAACGGGCCCAGCCCGCGGGTGCCGCGCTGCAGCGCCTCGGCCTCTTCGCCGATCCAGCGCGCTTCTTCGTCGCCGTCCCAGTGACCGATCAACCGGACCTTTTCACCGCCCTCTGCCTCGGTCCAAAGCGTCTTGCCAAGCCGTCCGGCGTTGGCTGCGATCAGACCCGAGGCAGCGGCAAGGATGTGTTCGCCCGAGCGGTAGTTCTGTTCCAGCCGAATGACCTTGGCGCCGGGAAAGTCCTTTTCGAACCGCAGGATGTTGCCGACCTCGGCGCCGCGCCAGCCGTAGATCGACTGGTCGTCATCGCCGACGCAGCAGATGTTTTTGTGCTTCGCGGCCAAAAGGCGCAGCCAAAGATACTGGGCGACGTTGGTGTCCTGGTATTCGTCCACCAGGATGTAGCGGAACCAGCGCTGGTATTGTTCCAGCACATCCGGGTGCTTCTGGAAGATCGTCACGACGTGAAGAAGCAGGTCGCCGAAGTCGCAGGCGTTCAGCGTCAGCAGACGCGCCTGGTAGGCTGCATAAAGTTCGGTCCCCATGTGGTTGAAGGCCGAGGCTTCCGCGGACGGCACCTGTTCGGGGCCCCACGCTCGGTTCTTCCAGTGATCGATCAGCCCCGCCAACTGCCGGGCGGGCCAACGTTTTTCGTCGATGTTCGCCGCCGCGATCACCTGCTTGAGCAGACGGATCTGGTCGTCGGTGTCGAGGATGGTGAAGTTCGACTTGAGGCCCACCAGTTCGGCATGGCGGCGCAGGATCTTGACGCTGATCGAATGGAAGGTGCCCATCCAGGGCATCCCCTCGACCGTTCCGCCAGTCAGTCTGCCCACGCGTTCCTTCATTTCCCGCGCGGCCTTGTTGGTGAAGGTGACCGCCAGGATCTCGTTCGGGCGGGCCAGCCCGCGGGCCAAAAGGTGCGCGATCCGCGCCGTCAGCGCCCGCGTCTTTCCCGTCCCTGCCCCCGCCAGCATCAGGACAGGACCGTCCAGCGCCTCGACCGCCTCGCGTTGCGCGGGGTTAAGCCCTTCCAGATAAGGCGCGGGCCGCGCGGCCATGGCGCGTGCGGACAGGGATAGGCCTTCGAAGGCGTCGAATTCGTCGGAACTGCTCATGGGGGCAATCTAACCGGCGCCGTCGGGAAATTAAAGATACGTTCACATTCCGTTCCCCTTTCCGGCACTGGACATTTCGCGGCCTTTGGCGATGGATTGCGCCATGGACCTTCACCAGCGCTATCCTGCGATCTCGGACCTGAAAGCGCGCGCGCAGGCGCGCATCCCGCATTTCGTCTGGGAATATCTTGACAGCGCCACGGGAACCGAGGCGACGCAGCGGCGCAACCGTGCCGAGATGGACAAGATTCTGTTCCGCCCCTCGATCCTTCACGGAGAGTTGTCGCCGGACCTGACGACCAGGCTCTTCGGGCACGATTTCCCCCTGCCCTTCGGCATCGCGCCGGTGGGCATGTCCGGGCTGATCTGGCCCGACGCCGAGCGCCGGCTGGCACGGTCGGCGGCGCAAACCAACCTGCCCTATTGCCTGTCCACCGTGGCGAGCTGCACGCCGGAACATGTTGCGCCCGTCCTGGGCGCTCACGGATGGTTCCAGCTTTACCCACCGCGCGACCCGGAAATCCGCGCCGACATCCTGAAGCGCGCGCGGGCCGCCGGTTTCTCGGCGCTGATCCTGACTGCCGACGTGCCGGTCGCCAGCCGACGCGAGCGCCAGACCCGCTCTGGCCTGACGCAGCCGCCCCGCCTGACGCCACGGCTGTTCGCGCAGGTCGCGATGCGCCCGGCCTGGGCGTTCGGCACGCTTGGAACCGGAATGCCCCGGATGCGGCTGATGGACGGCTACGCGGAAAACCGGGTCAGCCTCTCATCGACCGCCCATATCGGCTACCTGCTGCGCACTTCGCCCGACTGGGACTACCTGCGCGCCCTGCGCGATGCCTGGGACGGGCCGCTGATAGTCAAGGGAGTGCTGAACCCCGACGATGCCGCCCGCCTGCAGGATGAAGGCGTGGATGCGGTCTGGGTGTCGAACCACGCCGGCCGACAGTTCGACGCCGCGCCCTCGACGATCGAGGCCCTGCCAGATATCCGCGCGGCCACCACGCTGCCGGTCATCTTCGACGGCGGCATCGAGGGCGGCCTCGACATCCTGCGGGCGCTGGCCGCGGGCGCGGACTTTGTAATGCTGGGACGCGCCTGGCACTACGCGCTTGGGGCGTTGGGAGACCGGGGACCCGCGCACCTGGCCGACCTTCTGGCAAGGGACATGACGGCGAACATGGGGCAGCTTGGCGCGCGGCGCATTTCGGACCTTCCGGGACGCCTGCTTCGCGGCTGAGGTCGCGTTTCGCACGCTTTGCTTCGCTTGCGCGTCAGAGTGCGCGGCCACGGGGGATATGCAGAACGAAATGTTACCGAATTCTGACGGTTTGACGATTCCGGGTCTTGCGCCGCACTGCGGCAAGCCTAAAGTCCGCGCCGTCGTTTGGGAGGACCGCCTATGACCGAGTTCAAAAAGATCCTTGTCGCCAACCGGGGCGAAATCGCGATCCGCGTGATGCGGGCAGCGACAGAACTGGGCAAGAAGACCGTGGCGGTCTATGCGGAGGAGGACAAGCTGTCGCTTCACCGCTTCAAGGCGGACGAGGCCTACCGCATCGGCGCGGGGCTGGGGCCTGTCGCAGCCTACCTGTCGATCCCGGAAATCATCCGCGTCGCCAAGGAATGCGGCGCCGACGCGATCCACCCGGGCTACGGGCTTCTGTCGGAAAACCCCGACTTCGTGGAAGCCTGCGCGGCGAACGGCATCACCTTCATCGGCCCCAAGGCCGAAACCATGCGCGCCCTTGGCGACAAGGCCAGCGCGCGGCGCGTGGCTGTCGCCGCGGGCGTTCCGGTGATCCCCGCGACCGAAGTGCTGGGCGACGACTTCGACGCGATCAAGAAGGAAGCGGCCGAGATCGGCTATCCCCTGATGCTCAAGGCAAGCTGGGGCGGTGGCGGTCGCGGCATGCGCCCGATCAACGGCCCCGACGAGGTAATCGAAAAGGTCCGCGAGGGCCGGCGCGAGGCCGAGGCCGCCTTTGGCAACGGCGAGGGTTATCTGGAAAAGATGATCACCCGCGCCCGCCACGTCGAGGTGCAGATTCTGGGCGACAGCCACGGCAATATCTTCCATCTCTTCGAACGCGACTGCACCGTTCAGCGCCGCAACCAGAAGGTCGTCGAACGCGCGCCCGCCCCCTACCTGAGCGAGGCGCAGCGCGCCGAGATCTGCGAGCTTGGCCGCCGGATCTGCGCCCATGTGAACTACGAATGCGCGGGCACCGTAGAATTCCTGATGGATATGGAGTCGGGCAAGTTCTACTTCATCGAGGTGAACCCCCGCGTCCAGGTCGAACACACCGTCACCGAAGAGGTGACCGGCATCGACATCGTCCAGGCGCAGATCAAGATCGCCGAGGGCAAGACGCTTGCCGAGGCGACGGGCGTTTCCCGGCAGGAGGATATCGTGCTGAAGGGCCACGCGCTTCAGTGCCGCGTGACGACCGAGGATCCCCAGAACAACTTCATCCCGGATTACGGCCGCATCACCGCCTACCGTTCCGCGACCGGCATGGGCATCCGCCTTGACGGCGGCACGGCCTATGCAGGCGGCGTCATCACGCGCTACTACGACTCCCTTCTGGTGAAGGTCACCGCTTGGGCGCCGACACCGGAACAGGCAATCGCCCGCATGGACCGCGCGCTGCGCGAATTCCGGATCCGCGGCGTCTCCACGAACATCGCCTTCGTCGAGAACCTGCTCAAGCACCCGACCTTCCTCGACAACACCTACACGACGAAGTTCATCGACACGACGCCCGAACTGTTCCAGTTCAAGAAGCGCCGTGACCGCGCGACCAAGATCCTGACCTACATCGCCGACATCACGGTGAACGGGCACCCCGAAACCGCCGGACGCCCGAAGCCCCCGGCCGAAGCGCGCGGACCGAAGGTCCCCGTGCTGAGGGCCGAGCCCGCCAAGGGTACGCGCAACCTGCTTGAGGAAAAGGGCCCGCAGGCCGTGGCCGACTGGATGGCCAGCCAGAAGAAGCTTCTGCTGACCGACACGACCATGCGCGACGGGCACCAGAGCCTTCTGGCAACGCGCATGCGCTCGATCGACATGATCAAGATCGCGCCGACCTATGCCGCGAACCTGCCCGAGCTGTTCAGCGTCGAGTGCTGGGGCGGCGCGACGTTCGACGTCGCCTACCGCTTCCTTCAGGAATGTCCCTGGCAGCGCCTGCGCGACCTGCGCAAGGCCATGCCGAACCTGATGACGCAGATGCTGCTGCGCGCCTCGAACGGCGTGGGCTACACCAACTATCCCGACAACGTGGTGCAGGAATTCGTCCGACAAGCGGCCACGACCGGCATCGACGTGTTCCGCGTCTTCGACAGCCTGAACTGGGTCGAGAACATGCGCGTCGCGATGGATGCGGTGATCGAGAACAACAAGGTTTGCGAAGCCGCCATCTGCTACACAGGCGACATCCTGAACCCGGACCGGGCCAAGTATGACCTGAACTACTATGTCGACATGGGCAAGGCCTTGCGCGACGCGGGCGCACATGTGCTTGGGCTCAAGGACATGGCGGGGCTTCTGAAGCCCGCCGCAGCGCGCGTCCTGTTCAAAGCGCTGAAGGAAGAGGTTGGCCTTCCGATCCACTTCCACACGCACGACACCTCGGGCATCGCGGGCGCCACGATCCTGGCTGCAGCCGACGCGGGCGTAGCCGCCGTCGACGCAGCGATGGACGCCTTCTCGGGCGGGACATCGCAGCCCTGCCTCGGCTCCATCGTCGAGGCGATGGCCCACACCGACCGCGACACCGGGATCGACATTTCCGCGATCCGCGAGATTTCGAACTACTGGGAAGCGGTTCGCCACCAGTACCGCGCCTTCGAATCCGGGCTGGAGGCGCCCGCGTCCGAGGTCTACCTGCACGAAATGCCGGGCGGTCAGTTCACCAACCTCAAGGCGCAGGCACGGTCGCTGGGCCTTGAAGAACGCTGGCACGAGGTCGCACAGGCCTATGCCGACGCGAACCAGATGTTCGGCGATATCGTGAAGGTCACGCCCTCGTCGAAGGTCGTGGGCGACATGGCGCTGATGATGGTCGCGCAGAACCTCACCCGCAAACAGGTCGAGGATCCCGCGGTCGACGTGGCCTTCCCCGACTCGGTCGTCGACATGATGCGCGGCAACCTGGGCCAGCCGCCGGGCGGCTTCCCCGATGGCATTGTCAGGAAGGTGCTCAAGGGCGAGACACCCAACACCGAGCGTCCGGGCAAGCACCTGCCGCCCGTCGACCTTGAGGCGGTCCGCCGCAGCGTGTCGAAAGAGCTGCTGGGCTTCGCCGTCGATGACGAGGATCTGAACGGCTACCTGATGTATCCCAAGGTCTTCCTGGACTACATGGGACGCCATCGCCTCTACGGACCCGTCCGGACGCTGCCGACGCGCACATTCTTCTATGGCATGCAGCCGGGCGAAGAGATCACCGCCGAGATCGACCCCGGCAAGACACTGGAGATCCGGCTTCAGACCGTTGGCGACACCGACGCGCAGGGGGAGGTCAAGGTGTTCTTCGAACTCAACGGCCAGCCCCGCGTGATCCGGGTTCCGAACCGGCTGGTCAAGTCGAAGACCGTCGCGAAGCCCAAGGCACAGGACGGCAACGCCAACCACATCGGTGCGCCGATGCCCGGCTCGGTCGCCTCTGTCGCCGTCACCGCGGGCCAGAAGGTCAACGCAGGCGACCTGCTGCTTACGATCGAGGCGATGAAGATGGAAACCGGTATCCACGCGGAACGCGCCGCGACCGTCAAGGCCGTGCTGGTGCAGGCCGGCAGCCAGATCGAAGCCAAGGACCTGCTTATCGAGCTGGAGTGAGGCCGCCCGCGCACCCGGCGGCGCCCCGTTGGCAGGCGTTTCCAGTAGCACAAGACGAAGGGGCGGACGATGGTCCGCCCCTTCTGCCTTTCCGGGGCCCGCGCGAAAATTTATCGCCCTTCCCTTCGTTTTCCCCCTTGCACGCCCCCCCCGAAGTTTATAAATCGCCCTCCACGGAGTGCGGGCGTAGCTCAGGGGTAGAGCATAACCTTGCCAAGGTTAGGGTCGTGAGTTCGAATCTCATCGCCCGCTCCAAACAAACAAGGCACCTTCGGGTGCCTTTTTGTTTTTCGGGACAAGACCATGAAAAAACGCGCGAATTCGCCTTGCGCTCAGCTGGCGGCGGCGCTATCAGATCGTCACGGAGCGCGGGCGTAGCTCAGGGGTAGAGCATAACCTTGCCAAGGTTAGGGTCGTGAGTTCGAATCTCATCGCCCGCTCCAAATCTTCCCAAATATGAAGATCCGACGATCCGGAAGGACACTGACCCGAGCGGTGTCGTCATTTCTCAATTGTGTCTTTTTAATGTCTTCGCGACAGATTGTTGCCGTATGGATCGGCATTATTCGTCGCTTTCGCCTTATTCTTGACATTGTTGGTGCGTTCAGGCGTCCTCATGTTGGTGCATAGCTGCACAAACTAGCGGCTATGCTGCGGAGTTTGTGAGTATGAGTGCAGTTGTAAGAGCCAAAACCGCTGTCCTTCGGCCACTCCTGGTCGCGATCATGGCGACTTCCATGGTCTCTGGCGCGCAGGCATCGCTTCCGGATCAGACCGTCACCGACCAGGGACTTCAGCTGCTGTGCCAGGGCGCAGCCCTTTCCTCGGCAGAGATCGACGCGCTCAGAAAGTCCGCGATATTTGCGGATGTCATTGAATTCACTTTGGAATACTGCCCCGAGGTTGCCGCCCTCCTGACGGACGGAGCAACCTCGGTCCTACCCGGCAGCGCGCCCGCAGCTGCAGGAAAGTAAGGTGGGCGCGACGCGCCGAGATGCCGGAACGAAGGATAGAGACGAGAGAGGATACCCTAATGGTCACTTTTTGGACACAATTTAGACGTATTCTTGACACGACCCCGCTTGTCCGGGGCAGACTGAACGAAGTTACGGGCCGTGCAACGGGCACAGCCCGATGGTGTGGGGAGTAATGTGATGACTATCAGGACCGGAACCATGCTGTTCACGGCACTGGTTCTTTCGACGGCCACTTCGGCCTCGCTTTACGCGACGAGCAGCTCCGCTGCGATACGCAATATCTCGATGTCCAAAGATTTCTTGTATGAACTTTGCGCGCGGACGGAATTCAGACGCAGCGAACTGACGCAAATCCAGAGAAGCGAGTATTTCGCGGACCTTCTTGAATACACGCTTGAGAACTGCCCGGCGGTGGCGGCTGTCCTGACCAACGGGGCAACAGCGGCGATCACGCCGACGACGACTGACGGCGATGGAACGCCACCATCGCCCGCCCCCGATCCCGATCCGGGCACCGATCCTGATCCGGGAACAGATCCCGATCCGGGCACCGATCCCGATCCGGGAACCGATCCTGATCCCGGAACGGATCCCGACCCGGGAACCGATCCTGAAGATCCGGGCAAGGATAACAACGGCCTTGGCAATGGCGACGAGGGCGGCTGCAAGGGTGGCGGCTGCGAAGATGCCGGCAATCCTGGCCATAACCGCTAACGGCTGATCTGCGGTTCGTCAGCAAGGGGAACCCGGTGCAATTGTTGCCGGGTTTCCTTTGCTGGCATCTCAGGTGCTCTGACGCTCGAACATGCCGCCGGCGAACACTGCCTGCCAGCGCGAGGGCGCGTTGGGATCCTGCATCCGCAGGAAGGTGTATCCGGTGTCCTTCCATCCGCTGATGCGATTGCGCAGGTTGTCCAGGACGAAATCCCCCGCGTCGGTCCGCAAGACCAGCACCGCGTGAAGCTCTTTCTTCCGGTTCAGCGCCGTGGCGATCAGAAGCCGCGCCGGGGACACCCCCGCCTCGATCAGGGCCATCTTCTTGGCCAGCGCGAAATCTTCGCAGTCACCGCCACGTGCCGCGGTCGGCAGCGCCCAGAACTCTTCCGTTCCATACTGACGGCGATCCGTGACCTGGCGATAGCGGCGATTGACCTTGGTGTTGACGTCTTGCGCAAGCGCCAGAAGCGTCTTGGCGCTCATCCGATCGTCGCGGCCAGTGGCGCAAGCCCACTGATAGCGGTCGCAGACATCACCAAATCCCGTGGGTGCTGAAATGGCCTTGCGCGCGCTCAGAACTCCGTTTTCCGCCGCCACCGCCGGCATCGCACCTTGTACGCCGATGGCGCACGCCAAAGCCGCGGCAACGGCCAGCCTTGCAGCCGCGCGACCCGCTGGCGCGCGCGCATGTTCGGTCCCGTTTCTGGAAAGACGCATCCGCATCGGCAGCCTCATCTTTTGTCCCCACGAAAGAGGAAGCCTCTGGTGCGTGGCGAAAATTGGTCCGCAAGGTGTCTTTTCTGCGAATGACGAACAGTTGCGGGCTTGGATTTCCGATTTGGAAACGCTGGTCAGGTATGAAGCGGCCTAACCAACGCTTGGCGCGGAGGGAAGTCCTGCCTATAAGGCGCGCAAGATCACGAGCGGGGGATCGCCATGCGTAAGGCCAAGATCACGCGGAATACTGCCGAAACGGAAATCAGCGTGTCGCTGAACCTCGACGGGACGGGTGAGTATTCGAATGAAACCGGCGTCGGTTTCTTTGACCACATGCTGGACCAGCTTTCGCGCCATTCGCTTATCGACCTTTCAGTGCGCGCCAAGGGCGACCTGCACATCGACGACCACCACACTGTCGAGGACACCGGCATCGCCATCGGGCAGGCTCTGGCGAAGGCGCTTGGCGACAAGCGTGGCATCCGCCGCTACGGCCATTTCGCGCTGGCCATGGACGACGCGAAGGTCGACTGCGCGCTTGACCTGTCGGGACGGCCCTACCTGGTGTGGAACCTCGAGATGCCGACGGCCAAGATCGGCACCTTCGACACCGAACTGGTGCGCGAGTTCTTTCAGGCGCTGTCGACCCATGGCGGCATCACGCTGAACGTAGACAAGATCCACGGCCTTAACAGCCACCACATCGCGGAAGCGGCCTTCAAGGCGGTCGCGCGGGCGTTGCGGATGGCGGTCGAACCCGACCCCCGCATGGGCGGCGCGCTTCCCTCCACCAAAGGTGCGCTGTGAGCCTGACGGTCCTTGTCGACTACGATAGCGGAAACCTTCATTCCGCCGAAAAGGCGTTTCAGCGGATGGCCGCGGAAACCGGCGCCGGCGCTGTGATCGTATCATCGCGCCCCGAGGACGTGGCCCGCGCCGACCGGATCGTTCTGCCTGGCGATGGCGCCTTTCCGTCCTGCCGGGAGGCGCTGACCCGCTTCACCGGCCTGTTTGAAGCGATCGAGGACGCGGTCACCCGTAACGGCCGCCCCTTCCTGGGTATCTGCATCGGCATGCAGATGCTGGCGACCTGGGGGCGGGAATACCGAGATACCCGAGGCTTCGGCTGGATACCGGGCGAGGTCGTCCGGATCACGCCCTCGGACCCAGCCATGAAGGTGCCGCACATGGGTTGGAACGATCTGGTGATAGATCACCCGCACCCGGTGCTTGAAGGGATCGCGACGGGCCAGCACGCTTACTTCGTCCACTCCTACCACTTCAAGGTGGACGACACTGCGCACCGCCTTGCGCATGTCGATTACGGCGGCGACATCACCGCCATCGTCGGGCGCGACAACATGGTCGGCGCGCAATTCCACCCGGAAAAAAGCCAGGCCGTCGGGCTGAAGCTTATCGCCAACTTCCTGAACTGGCGGCCCTAAGCTGCGGCTTGGACTGCGGGCGAGCTGCGGCGGTCAAGCGCCTCTTTCCATCGACCTCCCCCTGTGGCATGAGCCCGCCAAGACCTGACGGAGAAAGCCATGATCCTGTATCCCGCCATCGACCTGAAAGACGGCCAATGCGTGCGGCTTCTGCACGGAGAAATGGACAAGGCCACCGTCTTTGGCGACGATCCCGCCGCGCAGGCCGCGAAGTTCCAGGAGGCCGGCTGCGAGTGGATCCACCTGGTCGACCTGAACGGCGCATTCGCCGGTCAGCCCGTCAACGCCGCGGCGGTCGAGGCTATTCTTTCGCGCGTGACCGTTCCCTGCCAGTTGGGCGGCGGCATCCGGGACATGGCGACGATCTCGACCTGGCTCGAGAAAGGGCTGGCGCGCGTGATCCTTGGAACCGTCGCGGTTGAAAACCCGGACCTAGTGCGCGAAGCGGCGCGTGCCTTCCCGGGCAAGATCGCGGTCGGCATCGACGCGCGCGGCGGCCGCGTGGCGACAAAGGGCTGGGCCGAAGAGACCAACGTTCTGGTCACCGACCTTGCGAGAAGCTTTGAGGACGCGGGCGTGGCCGCGATCATCTACACCGACATCATGCGCGACGGCGCAATGAAGGGTCCCAACATCGCGGCGACCGAGGCGCTGGCCCGCGCCGTCACGATCCCCGTCATCGCCTCGGGCGGCGTGTCGTCTCTGGATGACCTGATTGCGCTGCGCGACACGGGCGTCATCGCTGGGGCGATATCGGGACGAGCGCTTTATGACGGCGCGATCGATCTGGGACAGGCGATCGCGGCGTTGCGCTAACCCAAGGCCCCTGTCTTCCAAAGCCTGACCTTGATCCCGCCGTGCGGGATCTCTGGCCCCGGCGCGACGAAGGGTAGCCCCGTCGCCTTGGCCAGCCCCGCGTCCGATGTGACAAGCCCCACGCGCCAGCCAGCGAACCGCTCTTTAAGGACGCTTCCAAGGGCTGCGTAAAGCCCGAAAAGCAGGTTCCGGTTGCCGCCGATCCGCGCCCCATAGGGCGGGTTGACCATCACGAGGCCGGGTGGGCCATCGGGACGAACCAGATCGCTGACGGGATGGCAGGCGAAGGTGCAGAATTCAGCCACCCCTGCCCTTTCGGCATTGTCCTTCGACATGCGCACCGCGCCCGCGTCGCGGTCCGACCCATGGAAACGCACGGCGGGCCGTTTCGGCCCTGTCGCCGCCTTCATGGTAGCCCAGGCGCCCGCATCGAAGCCCTCGAAACCCTCGAACGCGAAGGCGCGGCTTCGCCCCGGCATCAGGCCCGCCGCGATCTCTGCTGCCTCGATCACGAAGGTGCCCGATCCGCACATCGGATCAAGGACCGGCTCCGCCCCCATATAGCCGCAGTCGCGCAGGAACATCGCCGCCATGGTTTCACGCAGCGGCGCCTTGTTCACGGCCACCTTGTGTCCGCGTCGGTGCAGAGGCTCGCCCGAGGTGTCCAGCGAAAAGGTCACCAGGTCATCCTCGATCCGTGCCATGATCCGGATCGCCGCCTCGCCGTCCTCGGCCTCGCGCGCGCCCACCGACTCAAAGATCGCCCGCACGATCCGCTGGGTCGCAGCCCCTGCGTGGTAGATCTTGGAGCGGCGGCAGGTTGCCTCGACCTTTACCGGCAGATCTGGGCGCAGGAAATTCGCCCACGGAAACCGCCGCGCGCGCTTGTCAAGCTGCGCCAGGTGAAACGCCCGGAACCCGCCGATACGCACCAGCACGCGGCTTGCACCGCGAAGGGTCAGGTTGGCGCGCCAGACCTCGGACCAGCCGCCGCGGCAGGTCACGCCACCGGGGCTTTCCTCGATGCCTGAAAAGCCCGCCTCGCGCGCCTCCGAGGCCAGAAGCGGCTCAAAACCCGGCAGGGCGGCAAGGAAGATCTCGTAAGGGGCGTTCGCAGGTTCCATACGCCGGCCATAGCGTGATTTCCCGGCAGGCGCGAGGGGGCGAAGACTTGGCGCGACCCGCGATCCGGTCTAGACACGGCAGCGAAAGGACCGCCCATGCTGAAAACCCGCATCATCCCCTGCCTTGACGTGGCTGATGGCCGCGTGGTCAAGGGCGTAAACTTCGTCGACCTGATCGACGCGGGCGACCCGGTCGAGGCGGCGAAGGCCTATGACGCGGCGGGCGCGGACGAACTTTGCTTTCTGGACATCCACGCGACGCATGAAAACCGCGGCACGATGTTCGACCTTGTCACCCGCACGGCCGAACAATGCTACATCCCCCTGACCGTGGGTGGCGGCGTGCGCAGCCACGAGGACGTGCGCGCACTGCTTCTGGCCGGGGCAGACAAGGTCAGCTTCAACTCCGCCGCCGTCGCGGACCCCGACGTCGTGGCCGAGGCCGCGGACCGCTTCGGGTCGCAGTGCATCGTCGTGGCGATCGACGCCAAGACCGTCGAACCCGGACGTTGGGAAATCTTCACCCACGGCGGACGCAAATCCACCGGCATCGACGCGGTCGAGTTCGCGCGAACGGTCGCGGCCAAGGGGGCGGGGGAAATCCTGCTGACCTCGATGGATCGCGACGGCACGCGCGCGGGCTTCAACCTGCCCCTGACCCGCGCCATCGCCGATTCGGTCGACCTGCCGGTGATCGCCTCGGGCGGCGTCGGAACGCTTGATCACCTGGTCGAAGGCGTGACCGAGGGCCATGCCTCGGCCGTCCTCGCCGCATCCATCTTCCACTTCGGCACCCACACCATCCGCGAGGCCAAGGAACACATGGCCCGCGCCGGCATCCCGATGAGGCTGGAATGACACCGCTAGATCGCCTTGCTACCACCATCGCCGCCCGAAAGGGCGCCGATCCCGAAAGCTCCTGGACCGCCAAGCTTCTGGCCAAGGGGCCCGAGAAATGCGCCGAGAAATTCGGCGAAGAGGCAGTCGAAGCCATCATCGAGGCGGTCAAGGGCGACCGCGCGCGCCTGACGGCTGAGGCGGCGGATGTCCTTTACCATCTCCTCGTCATGCTCGCCGCACGCGATGTCACGCTTCAGGACGTCGAGGCGGAACTGGCGCGGCGCGAAGGCACATCTGGCATTGCGGAAAAGGCCTCGCGCGGCTGACTGTGCCGCTCACGGGGGCCATGTCTCCTTGGTCAGCGATCCTATCAGAGCTTTGACGAAATCACCCCGGTCGCGAAACCACCCTTGCGGAGTTCCCCGAACAGTCGCTGATATTCGATCTTGGGGCAACGGTTCTGAATTACGCGAATGCCACGCGCCTCGGCCATGGCGGCGGCCTCGGGGTTTTCCACGCCGATCTGCATCCAGATGACCTTCAGGTGCGGCAGGGTGTACAGGGCTTCCTCGACGATCGCGGGCACGGCGTCCGACCGCCGAAAGATGTCGACCATATCGACCCGGGCCACCTTGGGGATCGAGCTCAGGTCGGCGCGAATCGTTTCGCCCAGCACGGTTTCCCCGTCATGGCCGGGATTGACGGGAATCACCCGGTATCCCCGCAACCCAAGATAGCGCGCGACGAAGTACGACGGCCGCACCGGGTTCGGAGAAAAGCCCACGACCGCAACGGTTCGCACCATTTTCAGCGTCTGGGAAAGAAAGGCGTCGGAATAATCTGGCATAACGTACCCCTGCCAGAAAAAGGCGCCCGATCCAAGGGGCCGGGCGCCAGTCGCGGAACGAGGGACAGTGAACTGAAGCTCGGCAGTTCCGGTGCCGTGCCTCTGTAGATCTATATTGGCATGTTGAAGGCTTTATGAAAGCCCCATCGCCATAATGTGATCGTCAGCGTCCGATCACGGCCGGCCAATGGGAATCGGCATGCGCGATATTTGCCTCCAGATCCTCGCGCCACAGCGACAGCGCCTCGAGGCTGCGGTTGAGGTAAAGCTTCCCGTCGAGCACCATGAAAGCCCAAGGCATCGAAGACGCGATTCCACCCTTTGAGACCGCGTAGGCGCAGTAGCCCCCGTACTGGGGCGCGAAGGCTGCCGGGTTCATCTCGAACTCCATCAGCGCTTCGGCGGACGCAAAGCGCCACATGGCGCCATGCCACATGATTTCGAACTCTTCAGATCCCAGAACCGGCCGGCCCTCGGAAAAATAGGCGACAACATCGTAACCGCCCAGGGCAATGCCGTCGGGTGCGAAGATCACCGGTTCCTGCGCCAGGGCGGGCCGCAAGATCGTGCCGGCGACCGGAATGGTGACGGCGGCCGCCAAGAGGGCGCGACGGCTGAAGCGCATCTATCTCTCCGTAGTGATTGGGCCCCGACGGATCAGGGTTGTCGCGTCACAAGATGCCACTGCGCGAACGCCTTGAAAACCACGCTCCCGAAACCGTGAAGGCCGGTGCGCGTTCGTTACCGATTGCGTGCGGCGTAAAGGGATATCGCCGCAGCGTTCGAAACATTGAGCGACCCGAACCCGCCCGCGAAGGGGATCTTGACCAGCGCGTCGCAGGTTTCGCGCGTCTTGTCCCGAAGACCCGGCCCCTCTGCGCCCAGGACCAGGCCGACCGGCTTGCCCTCCAGATCGGATAAGGCCCCGGCCAGCGTGGTCTCTGCCTCACCGTCCAACCCCAGAAGGACATAGCCCATGTCCTTCAAGGCCACCATCGCATCGGCCAGGTTGGCCACGCGCACATAGGGCTGACGCTCAAGCGCGCCGCTTGCCGTCTTGGCAAGGGCCCCGGTCTCCGGCGCGGAATGGCGGTGCGGGGCGATGACCGCACGCGCGCCGAAGACCTCGGCCGAACGAAGAATGGCGCCGACGTTGTGCGGGTCCGTCACACGGTCCAGAAGCACCACCAGCGGTGCGTCACGGCCTGGCGCGCAGATGTCGGCAACCTTGCCCCAATCCAGCGGCCGAACCTCAAGCGCGGCGCCCTGGTGCACGCTTTCCGCGTCGATGGGAACATGGCTGTCGAAGCTGCGGGCATCGACGATCTCTGGCGCCAGGCCCGAAGCCGCCACGGCATCGCCCAGTCGGTCGGCGGCATTCTTGGTCAGCACCAGGCGAAGCTTGTCGCGCATCGGGTTGCCCAGAGCGTCGCGCACCGCGTGCAGGCCGAAAAGCCAGACCGTCTCGGCGGCGGAGGCCCGGCGAGAGCGTTCCTTCTCGATCACCCACTTGGGTTTCTTGGTCTTCTGTCCGGCCATGTCGGTCCCCTTTCGACCCGCTCTGACATGCCCCGCAACGGGTGGCAAGCCTTTGCACGCGCAAGCCCCATTTTGCAGTTGACGCCCAGCGGACGGGGCGGTATCCACCGCCTCGCGTCGGGTCAAGCATCCGGCTGCGGGCGACGAGCTGCAAGGTGCGGCAGCGGACTGTAACTCCGCCGGGGAGACCCACGCCTGGTTCGATTCCAGGGTCGCCCACCATATCTTCCACGATCAGCAACTTTGTACGCGACAGGATCGCCCGACGAACGAGCGTGTGCGCTCGCACACTTGCGGTTGCGGTCTTCGGGCGATGAGCAGCTGCCTAAGCCTCCCGCAACCGCGCGGTCAAAGTCCGAACGCATGAGTCCGCGAATTCCGCGGCCGCGGTCCGCCCGAAGCGGTTCTGGCTGGTCTCGATGTAATCGCTCACCCCCGCCTCCGCTTGCCCCCCCTCTGCCCCGCCCGCCCGGCGGTCGAACGGCCGGAGGATTTGACGGCGGCCTCCACCGCCTCGTCCACGGCGGACTGGCGGGCGAGAGGATCATCGGCGACGGCAAGCTCGACGGCCTCAAGCCGCTTGATCTCGTCACGCAGCCTCGCGGCCTCTTCGAACTCCAGGTTCTCGGCGGCCTTGCGCATCTGCAGGCGCAGCGCGTCCAGATGGGCGGCAAGGTTCGCACCCGCCATCGGCCGCTCCACCTTGGCCGTCACGCGGGACTGGTCGGTGTCGCCCTTGTAGAGCCCCGCCAGGATATCCTCGACGTTCTTCTTCACCGTCGCCGGCGTGATCCCGTGTTCAAGGTTGTAGGCGATCTGCTTTTCCCGCCGCCGATTGGTTTCGGCAAGGGCACGCTCCATGCTGCCTGTGATGCGGTCGGCATACATGATGACGCGGCCATCGGCGTTGCGCGCTGCCCGCCCGATCGTCTGGATCAAAGAGGTCTCCGAACGCAGGAACCCCTCCTTGTCCGCGTCCAGAATTGCGACCAGGCCGCACTCGGGAATATCCAACCCCTCGCGAAGCAGGTTGATGCCCACCAGCACATCGAAGGCGCCAAGGCGCAAATCGCGCAGGATCTCGATCCGTTCGATCGTGTCGATGTCGGAATGCATGTAGCGGACCCGGATGCCCTGCTCGTGCATGTATTCCGTCAGATCCTCGGCCATGCGCTTGGTCAGGGTGGTTACAAGGGTCCGATAGCCCTTGGCGGCGACCTTGCGCACTTCGTCCAGAAGGTCGTCCACCTGGGTTTCGACGGGCCGGATCTCGACCTCAGGGTCCAGCAGGCCGGTGGGTCGGATCACCTGTTCGGTGAAGACGCCGCCCGCCTGCTCAAGTTCCCACGCCGCCGGGGTGGCGGAAACGAAGACCGATTGCGGGCGCATCGCGTCCCATTCCTCGAACTTCAGCGGGCGGTTGTCCATGCAGGACGGCAGCCGGAATCCGTGTTCTGCCAGCGTGTACTTGCGGCGGTAGTCGCCCCGGTACATGCCCCCGATCTGCGGGACGGAAACGTGGCTTTCGTCGGCGAAGACGATCGCGTGATCTGGGATGAATTCGAAGAGCGTGGGCGGCGGCTCGCCCGGTGCGCGGCCAGTCAGGTAGCGCGAATAGTTCTCGATCCCGTTGCAGACACCCGTGGCCTCCAGCATCTCGAGGTCGAAGTTGCAGCGTTGCTCAAGCCGTTGTGCCTCAAGCAGTTTCCCTTCCTCGGTCAGCTGCTTCAGCCGCAGGGTCAGTTCCTTGCGAATGCCGATGATCGCCTGCTGCAGCGTGGGTCGCGGGGTCACGTAGTGGCTGTTCGCATAGATGCGGATCTTGTCGAAGCTGTCGGTCTTCGATCCCGTCAGGGGATCGAATTCGGTGATCGCCTCAAGTTCCTCTCCGAAGAAGGAAAAGCGCCAGGCGCGGTCCTCAAGGTGCGCGGGCCACAGGTCCACGGTATCGCCCTTCACGCGGAAGGCGCCCCGCTGGAAGGCCGCGTCCAGACGGCGGTATTGCTGCGCCACCAATTCGGCCAGGAACTTGCGCTGGTCATAGATGCCGCCCACCGCCAGATCCTGCGTCATCGCGGAATAGGTTTCGACCGAACCGATGCCGTAGATGCAGGACACCGAGGCGACGATGATCACGTCGTCCCGCTCCAGCAGCGCCCGAGTGGCCGAGTGGCGCATCCGGTCGATCTGTTCGTTGATCTGGCTTTCCTTCTCGATATAGGTGTCGGTCCGGGGCACATAGGCTTCGGGCTGATAGTAGTCATAGTAACTGACGAAATATTCGACCGCGTTGTCGGGAAAGAAGCCCTTGAACTCGCCGTAAAGTTGGGCCGCCAGCGTCTTGTTGGGGGCAAGGATGATCGCCGGACGTTGGGTTTCCTCGATCACCTTGGCCATCGTGAAGGTCTTGCCGGTACCGGTCGCGCCCAGCAGCACCTGGTCGCGTTCGCCTGAGGTTACGCCTGCGGAGAGTTCCGCGATCGCCGTCGGCTGGTCGCCCGCGGGGGCGAAGTCGGTCTTCATCACGAACCGCCGCCCACCTTCCAGTTTCGGCCGTGTCAGGACCTCGGGTCGGTGCATCGGCATGTTGGTGTTGTTGTGCGGCATGGTCGATTCCCTTCGCGGTCCGACAAAGTTGATCACTTTTTGTTCCGGTTCAAGATGAAGCCCGCGCCGATATCGGTCTCGCAATCACGAACGAACGCGACACGAGGCAAAAGCGCCGCCTGTCCCCCTTGCCTTCGGCGGCAGGTTTCAGGATAAGGAACCTATACCTCGGAGGTCCAAATGCGCGCGCGTATCTATCAGCCGGCCCGCAATGCCATGCAGTCCGGCACGGCGAAAACCAAGGTCTGGATTCTTGAGTTCCCGCAGTCGGAATCGCGCGAGATCGATCCACTGATGGGCTGGACCGGCTCCTCGGACACGCAGGCGCAGGTTCGGCTCCGCTTCGACAGCCGCGAGGCCGCTGAAGCCTATGCGCGCGACAAGGGGATCGACTACACGGTCATCGCGCCGCACAAGCGCGCGCCGAACATCCGCGTGCGTGGCTACGGTGAAAACTTCGCCACCGACCGCAAGAGCGCCTGGACTCACTGACACCCGGCTGGCCGCCGACTTCCCTTATCTCAGCCTTGCGGCGCACTCGCGAATCCCGCGCCACGCAGACGTGTTCGAAGCTCCTGCATCCGATTGTCGGCCAGAGGCAAGCGCTCCGCGTCCAGGATCGTGATCCACGGTAGCGCCTCATGACACGCATCGGCTGCGGCGCGGGCATGCTCGGTTCGGCCCAGCGCCATGTTGCTGGCCGCAAGCACCAGATAGGCGAAATGCCAGCGTGGCATGCGATGGATCGCGTGAGAGGCCCATTCGATCGCCCGGTCGTGGCAGCCGTCGATGTAGTACGCCAGCGAGAGCCCTGAAAAGCAGAAGAAAATGCTTGGGTCCCGCGGGTTCATCTCCATGGCGGTCATGAGGTGCGAAATGGCATCCTCGACCCGTCCCGTAATCACGAGAGCGGTGCCAAGACCGCAGCAGGCGGCCGAGCAGTTCGGGTTAAGCTCAACAGCAGTTTCCAGCGCCGCGATCCCTTCCCCTGGCCGGCGCAGACCCAGGCAGCTGATCCCCAGCGCCCACTGCGCGTATTCGTTGCAGGGGTCCAGCCTCGTGGCGCAACGCGCAAGGGTGTGGGCGGCCTCCATCGCAGGACCTGGGTTCGCCACGAAGCCAAGCAGCGCTGCATGGTGATGGATCAACGACAGCACCATGTTCGCTTCGGCGCTGTCAGGATCCATCGCAAGCGCCCTTTTCAGCAGGATCCTGGCGGATGCGTAGGACTCGGGTGTGAAGTCGTAGAGCAGACGCCAGGACCGCATGGTCAGCTCCCAAACAGTCAGGTCCGGACGGGATTGGCGTTCGACCGGCTCTTCGATCGTGCGGCGCTGGACGGCGGTCTGGATCGATGCAACCACCTGCCGCGTGATCAGGTCCCGCAACTCGAACAGGTCGCGTGTTTGGCCTTGGTACCGGTCGCACCAGACATAGCCGCCGGTCAAACCGTCAATCAACTCTGCGGTGATCCGCACCCGGTCGTCGGCGCGGCACAAGGTGCCTTGCAGGACGAAACGCACGCCAAGCTCTGCCGAGACGCGACGCACGTCAACGCTCTGGCCCTTGTAGGTGTAGGCCGTGTGACGGGCGATGATGAACAGCCAAGGCGAGCGGGACAACGCGGTCACGATGTCCGCAGCGATCCCGTCCGAAAGTATGTCCTGACTGGGGTCGCCCGTCATGTTCTCAAACGGCAGGACAGCGATCGACGGCTTTCCGGATAGCAAGGGCGTGAGGTTTCCCGAACCGCGCTCCGCTTTTGTTTCGATCAGATTGCGCAGCTCCAGCTTGGTCGACACGCCAAGCTTGCGATAGATCCGTGCAAGGTGGGTTCGCACCGTGGAGGGCGCGATGTTCAGCCTTTCCGAGATCATCTGATAGGTATCGCCCTGCGCATAGGCGCGGGCGACCTCGACCTCTCTGGCGCTGAGCAATTTCTCGGGCGACACGATGGCACCGCCGTTTTGGTCGCTAAGGGTCAATCTTGAGCCAGCCTCGGCGTCCTGGCAACCCCTCGCATACCGCAAATGCTTTAGGCAAATACTGCATCATGGCCCTGCAGATTACAGCATCTGCCCGATATGACCAAAGACGCGCCGGGCGCATCCTGTTTCCGTTCGCAAGGGAGGACAGACAGATGACCATCGAAAAGACAGCGCGCGACTTTTTCGAGGCCTGCGAAACGGGCAAGGGTTGGGATGCATGCAAGTCGTATTGCCACGACGACGCGGGCTTTGACTGTCAGGCGGATGCCCTGGCCGACACCAAGACCTTGGCGGGCTATACCGAATGGACGAAGGGGATTCTGGGACCGATACCCGATGGGCACTATGAGCTTACCGCCTTCGCAACCGATGCAGATCGCGGCACCGTCGTCGCCACGGCGGTGTTTCATGGCAAGCAGACCGGACCGGGTGGCCCAGATGTCCCGACAGGCCGGACTGTCGCATCGGACTACGCCTATGTCATCAACTTCGATGGCGACCGGATCCGGCACATGACCAAGATATGGAACGATGCCCAAGCGCTGCGCCAGCTTGGCTGGGCGTGACCGGCCATACATCGCCGCGCCGCGCATCGGCGCCCCCGAAAACTGAGGCTCCGCACCCGCGACCAGAGAAACCGTCGCGCATTGGCGGGCAGCGGAGGTCGGCCGCCGCGGGCCGTGGCCACAAGATGATTGCAGCAGGATCCTGAACGCATGTATCCACTTGACCACGCGCGGCAAATCCGCACTCGCCCCGCTGGTCGAAGGAGTTGACAATGCCTGCCATCCGCCGCGAGAGTCCGCTTACCCCCGACCTTTCGCTTCTGATGGAACGCCACTCCACGGCAATGCATGCGGAGACTCCGCCAGAAAGCATCCACATGCTTGATGCATCCGCCCTTGCCGTGCCGGGGATCGATTTCTTCGTGATGCGAGAATCCGACGGTCGCGCGGTGGGAATGGGCGCGCTCAAGCGGATCTCGGATGATCACGCCGAAATCAAATCCATGCACATTCTTGCAGAGGAACGCGGACGGGGCTTGGCGCAGGCGATGCTGGACCATCTGCGGACCGAGGCGCGCGCGGCAGGATACGGGCGCCTGAGTCTTGAGACCGGGTCGCAACCGGGTTTTGCACCGGCGCGCTCTCTTTACGCGCGTGCGGGCTTTTCGGAATGCGCCCCGTTCGAGGGGTATCTCGATGACCCAAGCAGCGTCTTCATGACGCTTCGACTTGCGTGACGCCGCGGTCTGGCGCAAAAGGGGGCCACGGTCCCGTAGCTCAGTTGGATAGAGCAGCTGCCTTCTAAGCAGTAGGTCGGGGGTTCGAATCCTCCCGGGATCGCCAATCTGCTTGGCACAAAGGTTCGATAACCGACGGCGCAGCGACCGCGGCGCCCGATTGCGCGGCATGGTTGCGAATCTGGAGCGCTCCACAAGCTATGGTAGCCACGCAAGAAGTGACGGTCATTCCCGTTTCGGCAAAACTTTGCCCAGCTTGCAAGCTCAAAGTTCGCTAAATATTCTGATTGAGCGACATTCCGATCAACTCAAAAGCATTGTCCAGCGAATTGCCGCCAAAGGTCATTTTTCAGACAAAATATTGCCTCGGAAAAGCTCGTCGGTCGGATATTTTGTATCTATCAGATCCGTACCGACACCGCGCGCAGGCAAGGCGCGCCAAACGAGCAAGGAACCGAGTGATGGGAAAGTTTGAAAAGACAAATGGGTCGAGCCTGGCCGCACTGCTGTCGTGCTGCGCGCTGGCCGTGGTCTTGGCGGCGGCTCCGAGCTTCGTGCCGTTCGCGGGCGATGGCTGGGATGGTGCGGCACACGCCAAATCGGACAACGCCGGCGGCAATGGCGGCAACAACGGGAACGGCGGCAACAAGGGCAACTCCGGCAACAAAGGCAACAACGGCAAGTCCGCGTCCTCCAAGGGCAAGGCTGCGGCTGTCGCCTCGGTTGAGACGGAGACGGCCACCCTTCCTGCGTACAAGAAGGGCAAGTGGAACGCGATGAACGCCAACCCGCAGGCTCTGGCAGCTCATGTCGCCAACGGCAACTTCAACGGGACGATCGGCGCGCTGGCTCAGGCCAATCTCGCCGCCAAGGCGGCAAGCGGCGCGGAGCTGACGCCCGAGGAAATGGCGGCGCTCGCCGGCTTCGTGGACACCAGCGACATCATGGCGGATCCCGAAGCCGTAGCCGCTGCTCTGAACGAAGGAACCGATCCGGGTGTGGACCCGCAGTGGGGCGTCGACGAAAATGGTGTAGTGTCCTGTAACGCCAACTGCGACGGGATCGAGCAGTCGACCATCGACGAAAAGCAGGCCGAGGCCGATGGCATTGCCGAGGATCTTGAGGCCGAGGCGATCGAGGCAGCCTACGATCAATTCCTTGAGGACTCGAAGCAGCGCATCATCAACGAGTCGAACAAGGCGCTGTCCGAAGCCGAGCAAGAGCAGCTTTTCGATGAGATGGGCGACAAATGGGGCCTGGACCTGACGCCCGAGGAAGAAGCCGCGGCCGTTGAAGGCGAAGAAGTCCCCGCCGAGGAAGTGCTTCCGGTCGAAGGATAATTCGGCCGATATCGACCGGATCCGGAACGGGCGGCCACTGGCCGCCCGCTTCATTTTGCGATGGGCCGCATCCGTTCGGCGGGCAGGCGGATCGGAAACCGGTCACGAATGCGCGCATCCAGTTCTGGTCCGATCGCGTCTGGAAAGTGATCCGACAGCAGCGAAGCCGCTGCGGCCCTTGCACGTTCCTCCATCGTCGCGGCGCCTTCGCCGGCCCATACCTGGGCCGGCGCGCGGTCCGCCATCTGCGGATAGACAAACTCTGTCTCCATGCTTTTCAGCGTGTCCGCAGCACCAAGGAAGTGCCCCTCCCCCAGCACCGCCGCCCGGATTGTCTCGACCGAAAGCGTCTCTTCATTGACTTCGATCCCGCGTATGACCCGCTGCGCCATGCCCAGCATGTCATTGTCGATGACAAGGGATTCATAGGACACGCCCATCAGGCTTGCCATCATGCCCGCCGACTCCAGCACGCGGTTGGCGCCTGCAAGGCCGGCGACAACGGCAGTGATGCCCTTTTCGTAGCCCATTTGCGCATCGGGCATCTTGGCGTCCGTCATCGACGCGGCAACCGTGGTCGGCAGATCATAGAAGCGTCCGATCTGGGCGATGGCCGCCATCGAAACGGCCACTTCGGCAGCGCCACCGGAAAAGGCGCCGCTGCGCAGGTCAACCGCGAAAGGCCAAGCTGCGAAGGACATGGGACAACCGGGATTGACCATGTTGACGACCGAAAGGCAGGCAAGCGTTTCCGCCACAACCTGCGCCAGCGTACCCGCCAGATAGGCCGGCGCAGTCGCCCCGGCCTGCGGCGCCACGGCGATGTCGTTGACAAGCCCCAGCCGACTGGTCGCCACCAGCACATCCAGATTTTCCGGCGCGAACCTGAGGGGCGAAACGATCGGACAGCCTCCGAAGGACACAAAAGGCCGATCGCGGAACCTCTTCTCTGATCCGGCGACCATCGCATAAAGTTCCATCGCGGCGGGCAAAGACGCGACGGTGTTGAACGTATGCTCAACCGGCTTCGTCGTTCCGGACAGGACGGCATAGACGACGTTGATGTCGTGCTCAAACAGGTCTTCGATCTCGGTCGGCACGACCATCTGACCGTACTGGTGAATGTTGGGCAGGGCGTCGGTCACGCGGGCGGTGTCGTAAACGTCCTGAAGGGTCGAGGGACGATATCGCCGCGCCCCGAAATCCAGGACCGAAACCGCCTCGCCCGAAGTTGCGTAGTGTACGCGACCACCGCCGACATTCAGATCGGCGTGGGCAGGATCGCGACTGTAGATCATGTACTCTCTGGCAGCCTTCGTCAGAAGATCCTCGACCAGCGCGGACGGGAAGACGAGCCGTCCGTGAGCGTTCAGGTGGCAACCCTTCGCTGTCGCGATCTCGATCACCTCGGGTGTTGCCTGCCCGATGCCGACGCTGCCCAGAAGCTCAAGCGCGGCTCGGTGGATCGAAAGCAGGTCCGATGGGGACAGCGGATTGTATTGCCCGCCCTCGATCCCGGCCCAGACGGGCTTGCGATCCGGCTCGGGGGCAGCCGCCCGAAGGGCAAGCCTCGCCGCCCGCCCGCCTGCGCGTGTGCGTGCCCCTCGTCTTTCCCTCTCGCCAGTCGGATTCTCGAACATCGGCATTCTCCGGTCCGCAGATCCGGCAAGGCTAGAAATAACTGAGCGCTGAGTCAATTTTTTTTGAGCATACACTCAAATATATTGACCGCACCAACAATCGGCGGATACTGCGCGCATGATGGACACGGACACACCGCTTTCCCCAACCAGCCGCCGGATGCAGGCGCGCATCATCGAAGCGGTGATCGACACCGTGGCCGAACACGGAATCTCTGCGACCACGCTTGCCCTGGTCGCGCAGACGGCAGGCGTGTCGCAGGGGGTGCTTGTTTTTCATTTCCGCTCGAAGGAAGGGCTTCTGACCGCGACGCTGCGCCGACAGAATGCCGAATACCGGGACCTCTGGCTGCAAGCGCAGACAAAGGCCGATCCCCTGGACCGCGTTCTGGCCTTGCTTCGGGCGGACTACAGCCCAGAAATCTGTACCCGGCGCACGCTCGCGCTTTGGTTTGCGTTCTGGGGCGAAGCTGCCGCCAGGCCGGTCTATCGCGACCTGTGCGAAGCGGCAGAACGCGACCGGGCTCAGGCGATGGAGCAAGCCGCGCACGATCTGGTCGCCATTTACGGCGGGCCGGACGCCGGCCTTCTGGCGCGCGCAGTCGATTCCATGACCGACGGCCTGTGGCTGCAGATGCATCTTCATGGTGCGCGGATGCCCCGCAAGCGGGCGTTGGAACAGGCGCTGGCCCATCTGCGGCTGCTGATGCCGCACCTGGCCGACCGCATTTGACCCCTACCCGGTTCTGCGTGCCTGTTCCCGCGCCAGCATCAGGATGCGTTCGGCCGCAAGCTCGACACCCGACTGCGCCTGCATCCAGGCCGCGTTCGAGGCCAATCGATCCCGCATCGCGGCATCGTTCAACAACTCCTCGATGGCTCCGATCAAGGCATCCTCGGTCCAGTTCGCGCGCTCAAGGCGGCCTCCGGTGCCTGTTTCGACGGCCCGCACCGCGTTGTCATGGCCGTCCCAGCAATAGGGCATGATCAGCGATGGCACGCCGTGAAACAGCGCCTCACAGAAGCTGTTGTTGCCGCCGTGATGGATGAAGAGATCGGCCATCGCAACGACCGAAGGCTGCGGATACCAGCTGTCCAGATGCACATTGTCCGGCACCGCGCGGTATAGGCTGCGAAGCGCGCCGACATTGACCAGGAAACGCGCGGGGACCTTGGCGAAGGCGGCGATCATCCGCTCCATCAGCGCGACATCCATCGCGCCAAGACTGCCGAACGAGACGTAGATCAGCGGCCCCTCTCCTTTGGGGAAATCCGGCATGTCGAACGGCCCCTCTTTCCGCACCGCGCCCTCGAGCATTACGAAACGATCGGGATCAAGCGGACTGACACGTTCATGGCGCAGGATCGCTGGCGCCAACATCAGGTTGAGATACGGCGAAGGCTCAAGAAATTCCCCTTCCGGCAACGGGGCAAGGCCAGCCTCCAGGCGGAACCGGTTGTAGCGGCCCTGAACAGGACCCACGGACTTCATGTAGCGCGCCTTGAAGGCCGCCCAGCCGGCAGTGTCGTCAGAGGCGAGACCGGAACAATAGGGCGGCACCGCCTTGTCCGCGATTTCCGTTTCGGCACAGGATACCACCCGCACCCATGGGCAGCCCGCCCGCGCGACGGCCGGGAACATGACGACATTGTCCAGGACGACGGCGTCGGGGCGCATGCGCGCCAGCAGGGCCGCAAGCGGCGCTTCGGCACGGATCGCGGTGTCGACTATCGCCTCCCAAGTGGGCGCGACATAAGTCTCGATCTGGTCGATCGGGGAGAGATTGAAGTGCGGCAGGTGGCGGCGGATGAACTCTTGCCAGTAGTCCGCCGAGGGCTGCGCCCCGACCGCGGGCAGGTGGTGCTCCTGAAAACCGTAATCAGCGAATATGCCGGTGAACCCCGGATGGCAGATGAACACCGGCCGCGCGCCGCGTGCCCTGAGCGCCCGCGCGATGCCCACGCAGTTCAACGCGGCGCCGAAGCTCGCCTCGGGGAAGAAGGCGATGACGGGGGCGTCAGCCATCCCCACCGCCCCGGAAGGTCAGCCCGAACAGCGGGGGCGCGCCACGGTTCGCGGCCTGCGGCCGCTGGCTGCGCGAGAGACGCAGGTGAACCCGCAAGAGATCGGCCGCCACGTCAAAGCGCCCCGCCTCGAGTTGATCCAATATGCTTAGATGCTCTTGCATCGCCTGCCTGAGCCGCACCACGTTCGCGCGGGCGGTTGCGCCCGGAAGCTCTCGCAGGCGCAGGTGCTGCGTCAGCGCCTCGGCCACGAAACGGTTGGCGGCTCCACGCGCGATCAGCCCGTGAAACTCGGCATCAAGCGCCTGAAAGCCGCGCGGGTCGAGCCGGTCGTCAGGCTCAGCCAGGAACGCGACCATCGCCCGGCGCAGGGCGGCGGCGCGGTCCGGGTCCAGCTTGAAGCCGGGGGCGGAAAGCGCCTCGGGTTCAAGCATCAGGCGGAATTCAAAGCTGTCGGCCTGCGATTCGGGCGCGTCGGGAAGCGGCGCGAAGACCCAAGACTGTCCCGGTGCGCGGCTCAGAAGCCCATCTTCGGCGAGCCGCGCCACGGCCTTGGCCACAGCTGAACGCGCCGCGCCGTAGCGGCGGATCAACCCTCCGACCGTGACCGTTTCGTCCAGCCGGCGCGCCGCGCGGTCACGCAGGATGCGCCCCGCCAGTTCCGTTTCAACCGCATTCGGCAGTTGGCCCGCCAACACCGAGGCGGGCGAGAAATCCGACGCAAGCCGATAGCCGGTTGACGTCTCATGCCGCGCAAGCCCTTGATCCACCAACAGATCCAGCGCCGCGCGCACAGGCGTGCGCGACACGTTGCAGGCGCTGGCCAGCACTTGCTCGGGCAGATGCGCACCGGGCCCCAGCCCACGTGAGCGGACGTGTTCAAGGATCTGTTGCGCAAGCTCAAGATGGCTGGCGCGGGGCTTGGTCTTGCGGTCCGGGCTGGCGGATCTGTCCATTTCGCTCCTGCACCGTCACGGTTGCCGTTGTCGCGCGGCAAGGTTTCTGTTGACGTATTTTTTCGCGCAATAATACTCTTTGGTCAAGAAACGCGCCGCTTCATTTAGAAATGACGGGCGGAATAAAGGAAAAAAGACCAACTCAAAAGTCCAGCCAGAGAGGAACAGCCATGACCCGACCCTTCTTGCCCTTGCGGACATTGATCGCCGGCGCCGCGCTTTCGCTGCCCGCCGCCCCCGCGCTGGCCGATCTCGTGATTTCGAACTGGGACGGGTACATGGCGCCGGACGCAGTCGCGAACTTCAGCGCAGAGACCGGAGAGCCGGCCGAGATGGTCGTGCACGCCACCAACGAAGAGATCATGGGCAAGATCATCGCCTCGGGCGGTGAAGGGTTCGACGTCGCCTTCGTGTCATCTCCGTTCGCGGAAGTGCTGAACAACCTTGGCCTGCTGGAACCGATCGACGCCGACAAGGTGCCGAACCTCGCCAACCTCTACCCCGAGGCCGCGAACCTGTCGCACGATCCCGGCAATGGTTTTTCCGTGCCCTATGCATGGGGCACGACTGGGCTTTGCTATCGCTCGGACCTCGTGTCGCCCGAGCCTGCGTCCTGGAACGACCTCTTGCACCCGGCCGAGGCGCAGGCGGGCAAGGTCACGCTTCTGGGAACCGACCGCTGGCTTCTGGCAGCCGGCTTCCTGGCGCATGGCTATTCGGTGAACGAAACCGACCAGGCGAAACTTGATGAGGTGACGGCCGACCTGATCGCGGCGAAGAAGACCATGCTCGCCTTCGACGACACCACCTTCTATTCGAAACTGGTGTCGGGGGAGGCGACACTGGTTCATGCCTGGGACGGATGGTGCAACTACGGTATCGCCGAAAACCCCGACATCAAGTTCGTCGTACCGTCCGAAGGATCCGATCTGTGGGTCGATACGATGGTGGTGCTGAAGGCGTCCGACAACAAGGATGGCGCGTTCAAGTTCATCAACTACATCCTTGACGCAGCAAATCATCGCTGGGCGGCCGAGAACATCCTTTACAAGGTGCCGAACCAGGCCGCGATGGACGGGCTGTCGCCGGACCTGATCGCGCAATTCCCCAACATGGGAATGACACCGGCCGATCTGCTGAAGCTTGAGCAGCTTCGCGACGTCGGCGACGCCACACGCGCCTATGCCAAGGCGGTTTCCGCCATCAAGGCCGCGAACTGAGCACTGTGGCGGGCCTACTGGCCCGCCCTTTCACCCGGAATCCGCTCGTGAACGCATCCAATGCCCGCTCGACCGCGCTGATGGCTCCGGCTCTGGCCTGGCTGACCGCGCTGATGGTCATTCCCTGCGGGCTGATCCTTGCCTTGGGGTTCTTCCGGCGCGGGATCTACGGAGGGATCGAATACAGCTTCACCCTTGAAAATTTCGCGCTTCTTCTTGACCCGCTCTACGCGGGCATCTTCCTGACCTCGGCCAGGATCGCGGGTACGGCGACACTGATCGCGGTCGTCATCGGATATGCCGCCGCCTACGCCATTGCCGCCGCTCCCCGTCACCGCCAGCCGCTTCTCTTGTTCCTGGCCGTCCTGCCCTTCTGGTCGAACTACCTGATCCGCACCTATGCCTGGATCGTTCTTCTGAACCGCGAAGGACTGATCACCCAGTTTCTGCGAATGATGGGATACGAGGGGGAGCCGCCCTCGCTTCTTTACACCGAGGGCGCGGTGATAGTGGGGCTGGTCTACAACTACCTGCCCTTTGTCATCCTCGCCTGCTATGCGCCCCTTTCCCGGCTGAACCCGGAACTGGCCGAGGCGTCGCGCGATCTGGGCGCCAGCGCCTTTACCACCTTCCGCCGCGTGATCCTGCCGATGACCCTGCACGGGATAGCCGCCGGCGCGGTGTTCGTCTTTGTCCTTTCCATCGGGAACTTCATCACGCCGGCACTCCTGGGAGGCGGACGGTTCCAGATGATCGGCAACCTGATCTACGCCCAGTTCCTCACGGCGAACGACTGGCCCTTTGGCGCGGCGCTGTCGATGGCGCTGATCGCGATCATGCTGGGGCTGCTCACGCTGCAGGCGATGGCCGCGGAAAAGGGCGCGGGTGAAAGGCGGGAGGTTCTGGATGGCTGAACGCCCCCTCGCCACCCGGCGCAGCTTGGCGGCACTTCTGGCCGCCGTCTTCGCCTTCCTCTACATACCGATAGGCGTTCTTGTCGCGCTGTCTTTCAATGAAGGCGGGCTTCCCACCGCCTGGACCGGCTTTTCGGTCAAGTGGTACGGCGCCTTGCTGTCCAATGGCGACATCCTTTCGGCGGCGGGCAACACGCTGATCGTCGGCGCGGTCTCGACCCTGATCGCGACGGTCCTGGGCACGCTGCTGGCGCTTGGCATAGAAACCCGCCGCCGAAAGGGCCGCGCGCTTGAGGCGCTGGTCTTCGCCCCCATGATCATCCCCGACATCGTGCTGGCCATCGCGCTGCTGTCCTTCTTTTCTCTGCTCAAGCTGCCGATGGGGCTGCACACCATCATTGTCAGCCACGTCGTCTTCAACCTTGCCTTCGTCTCGGCCGTGGTGCGCGCACGCCTGAAGACCTTTGACTGGTCGGTGGCCGAGGCATCGCTGGATCTTGGTGCCTCGGCGTTCACGACGTTCCGCCGGGTGACGCTGCCGCTGATCCTGCCCGCCGTCGTCGCGGGCGCCCTGCTGGCCTTCACGCTTTCGATCGACGAATTCATCATCGCCTTCTTCACCGCCGGCGCGGGCCGATCATCGGTCACGCTGCCGATGCAGATCTTCGCCATGATCCGCTTTGGCGTCACACCAGAGATCAATGCGCTGGCGACGCTGGTGATGATCGTGTCGGTCACCGCGCTGACGCTTTCCCAACGGCTCAACAAGGGGGTGATCGCGCCGTGACGACGCTTCTATCCATCGACGGCGTGACCAAGCGGTTTGGCCGCGTGACGGCGGTGGACCGGCTTTCGCTGGACATCCGGGAGAACGAGTTCTTTGCTCTGCTCGGCGCTTCGGGGTCAGGCAAGACCACGCTTCTGCGCATGCTCGCGGGTTTCGAGACGCCCGAGGAAGGCGCGATCTGCCTGGACGGCGCCGACATTGCTCATGTGCCACCGAACCGCCGGCCCGTAAACCTGATGTTCCAGTCCTACGCGCTGTTCCCGCACATGACGGTCGAGGGCAACATCGCCTACGGACTTGAAATGGAGCGCCTACCAAGGGCCGAGATCGCCACCCGCGTCGGCGAGATCATGGAGATCACCGAGCTTTCCCAAATGGCGCGGCGCAAGCCCGACCAGCTGTCAGGCGGACAAAGGCAGCGCGTCGCACTGGCGCGCGCACTGGTCAAACGACCCCGGCTGCTGCTTCTGGACGAACCGCTGGGTGCGCTCGACAAGAAACTGCGGGCCGCGATGCAGCTGGAACTGAAGCGGTTGCAGGACGAGGTGGGCATAACCTTCATCGTCGTCACCCACGATCAGGAAGAGGCGCTGGTCATGGCCGACCGCATCGCAATCCTCAAGGACGGACGGCTGTTGCAGGTGGGAACCCCGCACGAGGTTTATGAAGCTCCTGCAAGCCGTTATGCCGCAGACTTCATCGGAGTTATGAACTTCATCAACAGCGCGGGGCGGACCATTGCGATCCGCCCCGAGCGCATCCGCCTTTTTCCCGATACCGCCGACCGCACCGTCGAGGGCCGGGTCACAGCGCGGGCATATCACGGGTTGGACCTAATGCTGCATGTCGCGACCGGGCTTTCTCCCACGCCTCTTGTCGTGCGCCTGACAGCCGAGGCCGCGGATCGCCGACCGGTGGCCCAGGGCGACACCGTCACGCTCGGCTGGAACGATGCCGACACACGAACCTTCACCGATTAGACCAAGGAGACAAACATGGCCCAGAAGACCTTTGCCTTCTTTCCCGAAGCGGCATTCGGCCCCGCGCTCAACTCCGTCGGCATCGCCCAGGCGGTCGAGGCGTTGGGCCACAAGGCGGTGTTCCTCTCGGATCCCGGCTTTGTCGAAGTGTATCAGGGCTACGGGTTCGAGGCGCATCCGGTGGCGCTGTCAGAACCGATGCCGCCCGAGCAGATGGCCAAGTTCTGGGAGGACTTCATCAACGGCCACATCCCGAACTTCAGAAAGTCCCCGATCGACCAGATCGACAACTATGTGAAAGACTGCTGGGAAGCGATCGTCGACAGCGCAAAATGGGCGCAGAAGGATCTGCCGGGTGTGCTTGCCAAGGTGAAGCCCGACGTCATTGCGGTTGACAACGTCATCCTGTTCCCGGCGATCAAGCAATACGGCGTGCCGTGGGTCCGCGTCATCTCGTGTTCTGAAAACGAGATCGAGGACGAGGGCATCCCGCCCCACCTGTCGGGCTGCGGCGAAAAGGACTTTGCCTGCCACAAGGCCTTCCGCGACCGGTTCAACGAAGTGATCAAGCCGATCCACGACGACTTCAACGCCTTCCTTGGCGAGTGCGGCGAAGACGCCTACCCCATCGGCCAGTTCTTCGAAGCCTCGCCCGATCTGAACCTGCTGCTTTATCCGGAACCGGTGAAGTTCCACCGCAAGGAACCGCTGGACCCCTCCCGCTTTCAGTACCTCGAAGGCTGCGTGCGCAAGGAAGAGCCCTATACTGTGCCGACCTTCGCCAGGAACAATGACGGCCCGCTGATCTATGTCTCCTTCGGATCACTCGGCGCCGGCGACACCGAGCTTCTGAAGCGGATCATTGCGACCATCGGGAGATCGCGCTTCCGGGCTCTGGTAAACATTGGAGATTATGAAAGTGAATACAGTGATCTGCCAGAAAATGTTAAAGTTGCAGGCTGGTTCCCGCAACCCTCGGTCATCCCGCAGGTTGACGCGGTGATCCACCACGGCGGCAACAACTCGTTCACCGAGTGCCTGTACTTCGGCAAGCCCGCGATCATCATGCCCTACGTCTGGGACGGGCATGACAACGCGACGCGCGTGCAGGAAACGGGCCACGGCTTCAAGATGCCGCGCTACGACTGGACCGAGGCGGAGCTTCTGGCAAAGCTGGAAACCTGCATCTCCGACCCGGCGATGGGGGCGAAGCTTGCGGCGACCTCTGCACACATGCAGGCGCAAAGCGGGCCGGCAAAGGCAGCGAAGCTTCTGGAAGGGCTGCTCAAATGACATCCTCCGCCCCCCATCTTTCCGCCGCCTCGACCCGCACCGATCTGATCGACTGGGGCCCGCAACCGGACGCCATCGAGGGCGCATCGCACTCGACCGGGCGGCTGGTTCACAAGGGACCGGACAATCGCCCCGAAATCGGCATCTGGGTCTGTACGCCCGGACGCTGGCGGCTGAAGGTGCCACGGGACGAATTCTGCTACTTCGTCACAGGCCGCGCCACGAGCGTCAGCGACACGGGTGAGGTCGTCGAGGTCGGACCGGGCACCGCCGTGATGTACCCCGGCGGCTGGAGCGGCGAGTGCACGGTGCACGAGACGATCCGAAACAGCTACATGCTGACCGCGGACGAGCCGGTTAAGGCCGCTGAAGGGGCATCGCTTCTTCAGGACCCGCTTGGCCAGACCGATCTGGTGGACTGGGGCGTGATCCCGACCATGCTGGAAGGGGAAAGCCGCACCTCGGGCCGCGTGATCCACAAGGGGACGAATGGCGAGAGCGAGTGCGGCCTTTGGGTCTGCACGCCCGGAAAGTGGGTCTGCCATGTCACGCGCGACGAATTCTGCCACTTCCTCGAGGGGCGCTGCACCTACGTTCACGAAAGCGGGGAAGTGATTGAAATCACGCCGGATACCGCCGCCTTCTTTCCGAGAGACTGGATCGGCGTCTGCACCGTCCACGAGACGATCAAGAAAGTCTACATGATCCGCTGAGGCCCGATGACCTTCGATCCCGCCACGCCCACCTTTTTTCTTGCACCCGGATACCGGCCGCTTTCTGGCATGTCCTCGCCGGTCATCGACCCTGCCACGATGGATGAGGTCGGCCGCATCGCCGAGACGACCGAAGAAGAGGCCGTCACTGTCCTGCGCGCCGTGAACGCCGCGCAGGCTGGATGGAAGCGGCTGGACGCCAAGTCGCGGGCAAGGGCGCTGCATGACCTCGCGAACCGGATCGAGGCGGCGGACCACCGCCCCGCCGCGATCCTGATGAGCCGGGAAATGGGCAAGCCCTACCCCGAGGCGATCGGAGAGATCGCGAACTGTGCCCCGATCTTCCGCTACTACGCCGAAATGGCGCGGGATGAGGCAGGCAAGGTCGCGGGCACGACGCAGGAAGGATCGTTCCAATATGCGCGCTACGAACCCTACGGCGTGTCTGTCCACATCATGCCATTCAATTTCCCGATCCTGCTGATGTGCTGGACGGTCGCCGCGTCTCTGGCGGCAGGGAACGGCTGCGTGGTCAAGCCTGCCCCGGCGACAACTCTTTCGACACTGGAGTTCATGAAGCATTTCAGCGGCCTGCCGGCGGATCTTGTCGCTTGCCTGCCGGGTGGGGCCGACGTGGCGGCAGGGCTGATCGCCTCTCCCATGACCCATGCCGTCGCCTTTACCGGGTCGGTCGCGGCGGGACGCGCGGTGGGGTCCGCGGCGGCTGCGGCCATGAAGCCCGCCGTGATCGAAGCCGGCGGCAGCGATCCCCTGATCGTCTGCGAAAGCGCCCCGCTTGACGTCGCGGCGGCAGGCGCCGTCACCGCGGCGTTCCACCTGTCGGGACAGGTCTGCACCTCGGCCGAGCGCTTCTATGTTGTGGATGCGATCCATGACGCCTTCATCGCCGCGTTCGCGCGCCATACCCGCAAGTTGCGAATCGGAAATGGGCTGGAACGGTCGGAAATCGGTCCGCTGGTCAGCGAGGCCGCCCGCGCCAAGGTCATCCGTCTTGTCGATGACGCCCGCGCGCGGGGCGCGACGGTGGTGACGGGCGGACGCATCCCACCGGACCTGCTCAAGGGATGGTTCTACGAACCAACCATCCTGACCGGGTGTTCCGAGGATATGGAGATCCTGCAGACAGAGTGCTTCGGGCCGGTCGCCTCGGTCGTGCGGGTCAGGGATTTCGACGAGGCGATCGAGCGTGCGAACGCGTCACCCTTCGGATTGGGGGCATCGGTCTTCACCACCCGGCTTGACGAGGCGATGGAAGCGGCGGACCGGCTGGAGGCCGGGATGGTCTGGGTCAACAACCCCCTGATCGACAACGACGCCCTGCCCTTCGGTGGCTGGAAGGCGTCCGGCCTGGGACGTGAGCTGGGTCGACAAGGGCTGGATGCCTTCCGGCGCTCGAAGATGGTGATCATGGATCACAGGCCGCAGGTGCAGGACTGGTGGTATCCCTACCCCGAAGACTGGTTCCTGGACGCAGGCGGCCGCAAGACGGAGTGAACAAATCCTGAAGCTTTGGCCGAGGGTGGTTCACGACCTATGCTGGCCGGGTCGCAAAGGCACTTGCCCGAATCGACCGGCCTTGACCAAATAGTAAAAAATTACCAGCGGGGATGACCATGACCAACAAAAGCAAGGCGGGCGCGATGCTGTCGCGCCGCAAGGTGATTCAATCCACCGGCGCGCTGACCGCGACCGGGCTTATCGGCCTGCCCTCGCGGCTCTTGGCCGCCGAGCCGGTCAGCGTGGCGGGCATCTACACCGTCCCCGTGGAACAGCAGTGGGTCAGCCGCATCCACAAGGCCGCGATGTCCCAGCAGGACGCCGGCGCGGTAACCTACACCTATTCGGAAAACACCGCGAACACCGACTACGCCCGCGTGATGCGGGAATATGCCGAAGGCGGCGCGAAACTGATCGTGGGCGAAATCTTCGGTGTCGAGGACGAGGCGCGCGAGGTCGTGGGCGATTATCCTGAAGTGGCCTTCCTGATGGGGTCCAGCTTCATGCACGACCCGGCCTATCCTAACCTTGCCGTCTTCGACAACTACATCCAGGACGCATCCTACCTGTCCGGCATCATCGCGGGCGCGATGACCCAGAGCGGCAACATCGGCATGGTCGGCGGCTTTCCGATCCCCGAGGTGAACCGTCTGATGAACGCCTTCATGGCGGGCGTCAGGGAAACCCGGGCGGACGCCAAGTTCCAGGTCAGCTTCATCGGCTCATGGTTCGATCCCCCGAAGGCCAAGGAAACCGCGTTCGCGATGATCGACGCGGGCGCGGACGTGATGTACGCCGAACGCTTCGGTGTGTCGGACGCCGCGATGGAGCGTGGCGTGCTTGCCGTCGGCAACGTGATCGACACGCAGGCCGATTACCCCGACACCGTCGTCGCCTCGGCCCTGTGGCACTTCGAACCGTCCTTCAATGCCGCCCTGGCAAAGGTACAGGACGGCAGCTTCACCGCCGACAACTACGGCGTCTATTCCTACATGAAGGAAGGCGGATGTTCGCTCGCGCCCCTGGGTACGTTCGAGGGCAAGGTACCCGAAGCGGCCATGGCTTTGGTCGCGGAACGCGAGGCGGCGATCAAGGACGGCAGCTTCTCGGTCGAGATCGACGACAGCGAACCGACCGCAGGCTGATGGGCGGGCAGGCGCAGGCGCGGGCCGTCCTGCGCCTTTCGGGCATCACGAAGCGGTTCGGATCGCTTGTGGCAAATGACGCGATCACCTTCGACCTGCATGAGGGCGAGGTGATCGCGCTTTTGGGCGAAAACGGCGCGGGCAAGACCACGCTGATGAACATCCTGTTCGGCCACTACTCTGCCGACGAAGGATCGGTTAAATTGTTCGGCGCCCCCTTGCCCCCCGGAAATCCGCGCGCGGCTCTGGCCGCGGGCGTGGGCATGGTGCACCAGCACTTCACCCTTGCCGACAACCTGACGGTGACAGAAAACATCACGCTGGGAACGGAGCCGCTGTGGCGGATGGGCCGAAGCCGCGCGGCGGCACGCAAGCGTGTCGAAGACCTGTCGCGCGATTTCGGGCTGGCCGTTCATCCGGACGCGCGCGTTGGCAACCTGAGCGTGGGCGAACGGCAGCGGGTCGAGATCCTCAAGGCGCTCTACCGCGATGCGCGCATCCTCATCCTGGACGAACCGACCGCCGTTCTGACCCCGCAGGAGGCGGACGACCTGTTCGCGACGCTGAAGAAGGCCGTCGCGCGCGGCATGTCCGTCATCTTCATCAGTCACAAGCTGCACGAGGTGATGGCGATTTCGTCGCGCGTGCTGGTCCTGCGCCACGGCAAGCTGGTGGGCGAGGTTCGGACCGCCGACACGGACAAGCATCAACTGGCGACAATGATGGTCGGCGCCGAGGTGGCCGAGCTTGAGGTCAGGCCACACGCGCCAGGCCCTGTGCTGCTGGCCCTGAAAGGCGTGTCCACACCCGCGCGAGGCAACGTCACGGGTCTGCGGAACGTGACGCTCGACCTGCGCGCGGGCCAGATCACAGGGCTTGCCGGCGTGTCGGGCAACGGCCAGGCGGCGCTGGCCGCCCTGATCGGAGGCCTGGAGTTGCCGGACAAGGGCGAGATGACGCTGGACGGCGCAAGCGTCGAGGGCTGGTCACCCCGCCAGGCGGTCGATGCGGGCGTGGCGCGCATCCCCGAGGACCGGCACACGACCGGCACCGTCGCGGATTTCACGCTGACGGAAAACGCGATCCTGGAAAGCTACGGCGATGCGAAGTTCAGCCGGAAAGGCTGGATGGACTGGCGCGCGGCGGAGGGCTTCGCACAGGATATCATCGCAAGATACGACGTGCGCTGCCCAGGCCCCGCCACCCGCATCCGGCTTCTGTCGGGGGGCAACATGCAAAAGCTGATCCTGGGCCGCGTTCTTGAGCGCGGGCCGAAGATCATCCTGGCGAACCAGCCGGTCCGCGGGCTCGACATCGGGGCTGTGACCTATGTTCACCAGCGCCTTCTGCAAGCGCGCGACGAGAGCGCGGCGGTTCTGCTGATTTCCGAGGACCTGGACGAGGTCATGGCGCTGTCGGACGTGATCCACGTGATCTCCGAGGGCAGGCTGTCCCCCGGCTTTGCGCGGGGCGCGATGACACCCGCGCAGCTGGGCGTGTGGATGGCCGGGCACGGGTTCGAAAGATCTGATCATGCGGCTTGAGCCGATTGCAGACCCCGGCCTCGGCCGGACACTGGGCTTTCCTGCTGCGGCGCTTGCGGCGACGTTGGCCTTTGCGATGGCGCTGGCAATGGCGGCAGGCGCCGATCCGCTGGTGGTGCTGGGGCTGATGATAAAGGGCGCGGCGGGGTCGAAATTCGCGCTTCTGGAAACGCTGAACCGCGCGACGCCGTTGATCTTCACCGGGCTCGCGGTCGCGGTCGCGTTTCGCGCGAAGCTGTGGAACATCGGCGCCGAGGCGCAGCTTTACGCGGGCGCAATAATCGCCGTGCTTCTGGGCACCGGCGCGGTCGCCCTGCCCTGGCCGCTTCTTCTACCCCTGTCCGCACTGGCTGCCGCGGTCGCAGGATCGCTGGTGCTGCTGGGCCCCGCGACGCTGAAACTTCGCTTCGGCGTGGATGAGGTCGTGACCACGCTGCTGTTCAATTTCATCATGCTCCTGTTCGTGTCCTACCTGCTGGAAGGGCCGATGAAGGATCCTGCGGGCATGGGATGGCCCAAGTCGCAAAGACTGATCGCTGACGCGCGGCTGCCCCGGATCGCGGATGGTCTGAGGCTGCACTGGGGCTTCCTCCTGGCGCTGATCGCGGCCGCGGGCGTCTGGATCGTCCAGACCCGCACCACGCTCGGATACGAAATGCGCGCCGTCGGCCTGAACCCAACGGCCGCGCGCTTTGCCGGGCTGCCCGTCGGCCGCATCATGATCAAGACCGCGCTTCTATCGGGCGGGCTGGCCGCGCTTGCGGGCTGGTCCGAGGTCGCGGGCCTGAAAGGAAGCCTGACGCTCGATCTGTCGCCGGGCTTCGGCTACACCGGGATCATCGTCGCGATGCTGGCCTTGCTGAACCCTTTGGGCGTGGTGGTGTCCGCGCTGTTTGTCGCAGGCGTCTTCGTCGGCGCGGATTCCATGAGCCGGGCGATTGGCGTGCCCACCTACATCGCCGATGCGCTGCTGGCTGCGTCGCTTCTGTTCATGGTGCTCGCGCTGCTTCTGGCGCGGGTGAGGGTCAGGAGGGGCTGATGGAGATCCTCGACATCCTTCTGTCGGCAACCTTCTGGGCCGCGGCAATCCGCATCGCGAGCCCGCTGATCTTCGCCACGATGGGCGAGCTGATCTGCGAACGCGCAGGCGTCCTGAATCTGGGCATCGAGGGGATCATGATCGCGGGCGCCTTCACCGGCTGGTTCGCGGTCTACGCGGGCATGCCTCTGCCAGCCGGGGTCTTGATGGCGCTTCTGATCGGGATGGCGTTCGGCGCGCTGCACGGCATGCTGACGGTGCCCTTCGGCCTGTCGCAGCATGTCGTGGGCCTGGGCGTCACGCTGCTTGCGACCTCGATGACCTATTTCACCTACCGCCTCGCCCTGCCCGAGGTAACCTCGCCCCCACGGATCGAGGCCTTTGCGGAATGGCCGGTTCCAGTTCTGTCAGACCTGCCGCTGGTCGGCCCGGCGCTGTTCAGCCAGTCCCCCTTGACCTACCTCGCTTTCGCGACAGTCGCGGCGGTGGCGTTCACCCTTCACCGGACGCCGCTCGGCCTTGCTCTGCGCGCGGTCGGCGAAAACCCGGCCTCGGTCGAGGCGCAGGGATTGTCCGTCACCGGCCTTCGGATCGGCGCGGTCATGGCAGGATCCGGGCTCATGGCGGTCGGGGGGGCGTTCCTGACGATGTCGGCCTTCAATTCCTTCTTCTTCGAGATGGTGAACGGGCGCGGATGGATCTGCATCGCGCTGGTAGTGTTCGGCGCCTGGAAGCCCTGGAAATCGCTGTTGGGCGCGATCCTTTTCGCCGCATTCGACGCGCTGCAGATCAGGCTCCAGCAGACGCCGATCGGCGCGCATGTGCCCTACCAGGTCTTCCTGATGATGCCCTTCGCGCTTTCGATCCTGGCGCTGATCCTGATGTCGCGGCGAGCCGAGGTTCCTGCGGCGCTCATGGTGCCCTACAACAAGGGGGAAAGGTGATGTTCGATCTGATCGTGAAGGGCGGCACCCTGCCCGATGGCCGCGTCACCGACATCGGGATCAAGGGCGACCGGATCGCCGCGGTCGAGCTGCTTGAGGACGCCGAGGCGCGCGAGGTGATCGATGCGACGGGCGATCTTGTCTGCCCACCCTTCGTGGACCCCCATTTCCACATGGACGCGACACTTTCCTACGGGCTGCCGCGCGTAAACGCTTCGGGCACGCTCCTGGAGGGCATCGCGCTTTGGGGAGAGCTGCGGGAAATCGCGACAGTGGAAGAGATGGTGGAACGCGCGCTCGCCTATTGCGACTGGGCGGTTGGAATGGGCCTTCTGGCGATCCGCACCCATGTGGACACGACCCCCGACCACTTGCGGGGCGTCACCGCGATGCTTGAGGTCAAGCGCAGGGTCGCGGACTACATCGACCTGCAGCTCGTGGCCTTTCCCCAGGACGGGCTTTATCGCACCACGACCGGGCGCGAAAACCTGATCCGCGCGCTCGACATGGGTGTCGACGTTGTGGGCGGCATCCCGCATTTCGAACGCACGATGGAGGACGGCCGCGACAGCGTACGGGACCTGGCGCGCATCGCCGCCGACCGCGGGCTGATGCTGGACCTGCACTGTGACGAAACCGACGACCCCATGAGCCGTCACGTTGAAACACTCGCGGCCGAGGTCACGCGCCACGGCCTTGGCGCACGCGCGGCAGGCAGCCACCTGACCTCGATGCACTCGATGGATAACTACTACGTCTCGAAACTGCTGCCGCTGATCGCAGAAAGCGGCATGACGGCGATCCCCAACCCCCTGATCAACATCACGCTGCAGGGTCGTCACGATACTTTCCCCAAGCGCAGGGGACTGACCCGCGTGAAAGAGATGCTGGGCCTCGGCATCACTGTGGGCTGGGGGCAGGATTGCGTCCTCGACCCCTGGTATTCGCTTGGCACCGCCGACATGCTGGACGTTGCCTTCATGGGGTTGCACGTCGCGCAGATGACCCATCCGGCCGAGATGGCGAAATGCTTCGACATGGTGACCGAGGGCAACGCTCGGATCATGAACCTCGACGGCTACGGAATACGCCCCGGAGCGAAGGCATCACTGGTGCTCCTGGACGCAGGCAGCCCGACCGAGGCGCTGCGACTGCGGCCTGCCCGGCTTGCGGTGATTTCCAAGGGCAAGGTCGTGTCCCGGACAGCACGTGGAAATCACGACCTCGCCATCGATGGTCGCCCCCCTATTGCCCGTCGGCGCGCACTGGATATTTCACGAGACACAGCATGACTTTGCCCTTGTTTCGCCCCCCCTACCCCTGATAGAGCGGCAGGCGGAGTGGTGGCCGAGTGGTCGAAGGCACACCCCTGCTAAGGGTGCAGACGGGAAACCGTCTCGAGGGTTCGAATCCCTTCCACTCCGCCACAATCCCTGTTGCGAACACCGACAGGCGCCTATCGCGGCGCGGAAATAGTCGTGTTTTCAAAGGGCTTTGCTACTCCCATGCGAACCTCTGAGGCCGCGCGCCGGGCCTATTCCGGGCTCTGAACGGCGCTCCGTCTCTGTTCGAGCGAACCTCGCCGAAATCGGTTCGGTCGGATTTTCCCTCGTTTTTCCAATGACCTGAGTTTTAACCCCGCCAAAACTTCGCCCCTTGTGTCCATCCCCTTCGTGGGGAACAAAGCCGTAACACCGGAGAGGCGCAGTTGGTCATCAACCAACGTGATGCTGACGGCAGATGCGGGGCGCGAAGTCAGTTTCATATCCCGAGCGCTGGTCCAAACCGCGAGGCCAGTTTGGCGTCCAGTTCTTGCAGCCGGGCGAGGTCAGCTTCGTCGGCGGAGGCGATCGCCTTGATCTGAGTTTCCAGGTCTGCAGTGAGCGCGCCGAGGGCTTTCTGAATCGGAGCAAGCGACCGACTGGCCTGAGCCCCTCGAACGGCCATCTGTGCTGCGAATTTCGCCGTTGCGAGGTAATCCAGAACCCGCGTGTGCTCGCTCTCATCGTCTTCGACCTGAAGGGACTGTAGCGCGCGGATCGTCCCAAAATGCTGGCGCAGCAATCGCCCAATCAGACGCGGCCACTCAGTGCTATCCTTCGTTTCCAATGGAAGCACCTGATGGTCTTTTGCTTGTCCGGCAACGGGCATCGCCCCAGCCAAGACGATTTGCAGGAGGGCGCGCAAGCGAACCAGTTCAGCTGTTGTTATGGGGCTGCACTTGAGCGCCGTTGTTCGCTTCTCAAAGGCCTTCACAGCGTCGACATACTTCTTGGCTGTTGCTGTGACGTGAGCTCGCCGAGCTGGATTGGTTGTATTGTCAGCAGAATTCAGCCCTTCGGCATCTGTATCCTCAGCCTTGGCCGGTTCGGTAGTTCGCAGGTCGGTGGCTGCGTCTTCCAGCATGGCGCGTTCTTCGTCTTCTGACAGATCTTCAGATACAAGGCCGATGAGGCGGTTAAGGCAGGCATTGATCATCCCGGCCGGGTCATCCTCGCGCGTGCGAGACCACGCCGTCTGTGTGTCCTTCTCTGCTCTTGATCGATTGCGTGCAGCCACGAACGCCTCGTAGGGCAGCACTTGATGGGACTGCTCTGTGTCGGTCTGCGTAGTCGGCGTCACGCTGCGGGATGACACGATGCCCGAGTTCCTGCTCTGCTCGGATTCCTCGAGCATCTCCAGTTCGTTGAGAGCTTCTAAAATTGTCAGATCTTCCTGGTCGAGCTCGGCTAGGCTATCGACAAGCGTTCGCTTCCGCCCCCTTCGGACAGGAAGCGTGGAGGACGACAGTATCTCAAGATCAACGATTGAGGCTGGTGCAGACCAGGTTCCGGCGTGGCCAACGAGGCGTGCGACCCTCGGGCGTCGGAGATCAGGATCGATGGCCCACCTGTTGTTTCCGCCGGTTTCGATTTGAAGTACCTGCGTCAGTTCCTGGTAGTCGCGGTCAAACAACCTGATTTCGGAAGCATCCAGCGCACCATCGTTCGGGGGGCGCCAGACCAATTCTCCACCACGGAGTTCGAAATTGCCTGCATCGGCGGGCAATACTTCTACAGATGCGGGTCGCTCCCGCTCTTCGCGTGCAGGCAAATCTGACAGGCTGACGGGGTTTTCTTCGTATCCCTCCAGGTCGAGCGCTGCCAGCGCCGTGCCGATTGGAACGCGTTTGTAAATCCCGGCCTCGGCATTGCCCGGGACATCGGCAGATCCAAGCAATGCAGGGGTCGAGCAATTCATGCTGCCTGAGATCACATGATCCGACTCTTCACCAAGGGCCACAATGAGCTTGGCGTGAGTGAAGCGCGACGAGCGCTCAGACCCAGCATTGAAGATGCGCAGATTCTCATGCCTTCCGAGGTTTTCAACGGGAAACAGGCCTGCAGCGGGTTGAATAAGGATGTCCGTTGGCGGCATCCCCAGGACCGACCGTAGGCGTCTCAATCCTTCCAGTCTTTCGTCCCAATAAGGCGACAGGACAATGAGGCGGCGGATCGGGTCAGTACCGATACTGGCTGCGATCTGATCAAGAATGGTGTCCTCGGGACGGTCGATGATCAGACGGATGTCGTCGCGGTCGGTCATGGTTTCGTCGGCCATGGCTGTTCGCAGCCAAGATGCGTGCCTCAAGGCTCGGTCAAGTGCCGAGGAAAACCACGGATCGTCGTTGGGCACGTGGCGCGCTATGTACCGCATTGCCTGTCCGAAGAGCGGGATGAATTCAGGGTTGTCTGCGGTGTAGGCAAGATCGGCGACCAATTCTCGATTTCCGCCAAGACCCAATCCAGTCAGGTTTGCGGAACCGATCATCAGCCGGCCCTTCGCGGCACCTGCCAAAAGAGTGATCTTGGGGTGGAAGGCGCCAGGCATCGTGGCCTTCACCACATGGTAGAGTGTGCCGGCATAGCGTGGCGGTCCGAACTCATCAAAGCTCATGTTGAGCATTCCGCGGTCCGCCAGAACGGTGATGTTCCGGCATCCGCCACCCCGCAGCCTCGGGAACGGCACATCTTCAAATGCCTGCGCCGAGAAGGCGTAGGTCGTCATGAAAGCGGAGTCGTATCCACTTCCCGAGAAAGCTTCGTAATACTTCATTGACTCTCGATTTCAGCAAGTCCAAGGGGCGTTGGGCCTTTGTCGTCCAACAATTTTGCGTCGTGCAGAAACTGAACTGCCTGATCGATCCGTGGACTGCTGGGAGACACGGAAAACCGGCTGCGGAAGCGCAACTGGCCGTCGTCCGGCTCCATGAGGAATGTATAGGCCTTCTGATTGCGGAACTTGCGCGAAGCCACCCACAGATGGCGCTTGATCACGCGAGAGGAAATCATCTCCTCAAATGCGGATCTTGCCGGTGTCGACATTCGCTGCTCAAGAAAGCGTATCTCGGTAGCATACGACTGAAAGTGATCGGCCGAGCGGAGCCGTCTGAGAACGGAATTCGAATAATCCGAGCTCTTTCTCCAAAGCGCCGAAAGCAGACGAATGGACGCTCTGACCTCACCGTCGACGTCGCAAGTCTTTTCAGCCTCCAGAAGTTCGGAAGCAGCCTGCTTCGCCACGGTTTCCGGTTCTTCGTCTGCCGTCTGATTCCGCAGATATTCTGCGAGCGTTGTGGTATTTTCCAAATCGGTTGGCTCGATCAGATCGGCGACAATCTCGCGAAGTGTTTTCCTGCGGTACGGGGCGGCCTCGAGCGACTGAAGCGCTGCCGACAGAAAGCCTTCATATGCGAGGCGGCAAAGGTCGCTGGCTTGATACAGAGACCAAAGCCCGAGAACATCGATGCGGTCGGTCTCTTTTGAATTTCCCTCATTCAACCATGCCCACTTCGCGTCATCGGCCCGCGGAATTCTTTTTAGCTCGCCGGCTAACCGCAGCAGTTCAATGAGCGTTTGGCGCCTCATGACATCCGGCTCACGCGCGATCTGCTGTCGTCCCATCAAGACGGCAGCCAGCGCCTCTTGCTCGACGCTGTCGGCGGGCACTCTCGACGGTTTCATCAGCGCAAGCCGGTCGAGTGCTTCAATCGTTACCTGGCCCTTCTCAACAGCGCTGAGAAAGACTTCTGCGAGATCGCCAAGCTGATCAGACATGGCGTCTGCCAGGTCCATCGCAGCATTTGTACAATACGGAATGGGTATGTTGGGGTCATCGACGCGCACCAAGCCCATCTCACGAAGCTGGCTGGCGTAGATCCCGCCAAATGCACCCCCCTTGTTCTCAAGGTAGCGGTTCTGGCGGGAATCCGGGTCTGCGGCTGACGAGAAATCAACTATTGCATTCGGATCGGCTTCTTCGGCCATAACCTGCAGTTCCCGACCGGCCCAGAGTATCCCGGCGATGCCGAGCTCATAGTCACCATGGGCACAGAGTAGCGCATAGAGAGCTTCCGCCTTTCGTTGAAAGAACCGAAACTCCTGCATATCGGTGCTTCCATTGCGTCGCGCATACGACTCCAGAAGCCAGGGAAAAAACGAATAGTAGCGAAGTCGAAGCGTGATGGTGCTGATGCCCGGCAAAAGGGATTGATAGACGACCTCGATTGGTCGCTGCATCCCAAGTGGATCAAGACCCGTCTCCTGCCCAAGTTCTGTCCATTCGGGAAAACCGGGCCCCAGTGCACTCTCGTCAAGCAAAACCAACCTCAAAAAAGGTTACTTGCTTTGACGGTAGCCCCGAAATTGATTGCTTGGAATGATTTTCTATTGGGTCAGTCGAACACCCGGCCCGGTGCTGTCAGACGAATGCGAACCAGTCTCAGTTTACCCGAACCCACCCGATATCAGGCAGCGCAGAGGTCGCGCCACTCGGCGAGAGCGGCGGCGCGGTTCAGCTTGAAATTGTCGCGTGAGTAGAGGTGGCGTTCCTGGTTGAAATGGTTGTGAACTGATGAATGGACGGCGACAAATTTCTGCAAACTTCGCATCTGCCGAAAGCGGAGCATCGCCCGTTCCCGTCGTCGAAACGGCAAGTGAGAATTCTCGGCCCTGTTGTTCTGCCAGCGACCCGTTTCTTGCTTGGGCGCATTGCCAATGACCTTCATCGCGGCGCCATAGGAGCGAAGTTTATCCGTCACGATCACTCTTGGATTGCCATGGCGTTTCATTGATTTCCTGAGGAATTTCAATGCAGATTTGCGATCCCGGCGCTTGGTGACGTAGCTTTCCAGCACCTCGCCTTCGTGATCCACAGCCCGCCACAGGTAATGTGCCTCGCCGTTGATTTTCACGAAAACCTCATCCAGATGCCACTGCCAGTTCGAGTGCGAGCGCATCCGGCTTGCCCGATTGCGCCGGATTTCGGCGGCAAACATCGGGCCAAATCTGTTCCACCAGAACCGAACCGTTTCATGGCTGACGTCGATGCCGCGCTCGTGCAGGAGATCTTCAACGTTCCTGAGTGATAGCGGAAACCGGATATACATCATGACGGCCAGGCGAATGATTTCCGGACTTGTCTTGAAGTAGCGAAAGGGACTGCGTTTTGTCATCCGGCAAGGCTACGAAACCGATCAGCCCGCCTCAAGCCGGTTTTGTGTGACAAGACCGGGCCGATGTCTTCCATGAACTCGGTCGCGACGCTCGCCTCGTGTCAGCGCGTGTCGATGTTTTCCACGAACTCGGACGAGACGCGCGGCTGGTCTCCGCCCGTGTCGATATCTTCATCGAGGTAATCCCATGACCCATATCCTCCATCTTGGCCACCAGGTCAGCGACCTCTCCGGCGTGGCAGGTCTCATCAGCACCGACGCGGTCGGGTTCGATCCGGCCTATGACGTGAACTGCATCAAGATCTCCACGACCAACGGGACGCCAATCCCGTTTTCAGCGCGATGGCGCGAGCCCACCGGAGATGTCTGGCTCGGGTTTCGCTATCGGGCACCCTCGACCAACGCAGCGTGGATCGCTCAGGACGGCCTCTTTCTCGAGTTCTCCGACAGCCAGAGCCGCCAGATCGGGATGATCCGCACCGAGCGCGACGACGATCGCTACCGCGCCATGGTGACGGGGGATACCAACGTCGATGGTGCCTCGACCTTCATTGCAGCGACGAACCAGACCTACTGGATTGACGTGAAGATCGCCGTAGGCGCGAACATCACAATCGAGTTCTACGTCGATGGCGTGCTCTACAGCACGGCGACCTCTGCCAACGCCGGCGGAAAGGGCCGTCCCGTGCACTGCCTCTGGCGCAATCTGCATCTCTTCGACAACTTCACCACGGCCACCTGGTATTACGCCCATATCGCGGTGCTCGATGGGGTCTCCACGATCGGTCGACGCTTCGCACGGCGCACGCCCGATCTGGTCGCGACCTACGATGGTTTCTCGGGCGGGATCGAAGCGATCAAGGACGATGATATCGTCACCCGCGTGGCGAGCGATATCGCCGGCCAGCGGCTTTCCTTCTCGCTCGCGGGTCCGACGGGCCCGGTTGCGGCCACGACCATCGCGGGTGTGCACGTCAAGCAGCTGGCCCAGCTCGGCACGGCCGGCCCGACGGGCGTCGCGGGCTTCCTTCGGATGGGAGGAGTGGATTACGACGCGGCGCCGGGAACGCCCTCAGCCGACATGGCTAGCGCCATCTATTCGAGCTGGGATCTGAACCCGGCGGACAGCACCCCCTGGACGGCGGCAACGCTGCCGGCGGAAGCGGGGATCGTTTCGTCATGATCTTGCCCCGCACGGAAAAGGGTGAGCTCAGGATGTCGGAGGCCGAGTTCAGCGCACTCCTGTCCGAAGCTGCTGAGGCGGGGGCGAAGCGTGCGCTCGCCGATGCCGGCATCGACGGCAAGGACGCCGCCCTCGACATCCGCGATCTCCGCTCGCTGCTCGACTGCATCCGCTTCGTCCGCCGCACCGCCGTGCAGACAGCCGTCCATCTCATCACCACCGGCATCATGCTCGCGCTTCTCGCCGGCATCGCGCTGAAGCTGAAGATCTTCGGCGGAAGCCCCTGACCCGACCGAGCAGCGATTTCGTCACCACCAGACCCGCCCGCGAGGCGGGTTCTTTGTTTCTGGAGGATCCCCATGACCACGACCTACTATGACCACTGGCGCGATGTGCCGGAGAAAGCCTGGCGCTGGCCAAATTTCAGCCCGGCAGAGATCGCCTGCCGGGGCACCGGCAAGTTGCTCATCAACGAACCGGCACTCGACAAGCTGCAGGCGCTGCGCGACCGGCTGGGCAAGCCGCTGATCGTCCGCTCCGCCTATCGCAGCCCCGAGCATAATCGCGCTGTCGACGGCGCCACCCGCTCCAAGCACCTCGACGGCGCCGCCTTCGACATTGCCATGGCGAACCACGACCCGGCTGCGTTCGAGGCGGCGGCGCGGGAGGTCGGGTTCCTCGGCTTCGGCTTCTACCCACGCTCCGGGTTCATCCATGTTGACCTCGGGCCCGCGCGGCAGTGGGGCGAGCGATTCCCGGTCCGTGGGACGGCTTTCGCGGCGGAAACGCCTCCAGCGCGCGAGGTTCTAGCTGACAGCCGCACCATGAAGGGGGGTGGCGCAGCCGGAGTGGCGACGCTTGGCGCAGCCGGCGTGGAGGTGGCCCAGCAAGCGCTGGCGGAGACGCAATCCGCAATCCTGCCGCTTGTGCCGTATCTCGACACCCTGCGTTGGGTGTTCATCGCCGTGGCGCTCGGCGGCATCGCGGTCACGATTTACGCGCGTCTCGATGACTGGAAGCGGGGGCGGCGGTGATCGGCGGGCTCCTCGCCGCGCTCGTCGGATCGGCATGGGCGCGCGCGGAGATTCGCTACGGCGTCACCGCGCTCGCGATCTGTCTGTTCCTGCTGGCCCTTCGCCGCTCAGGTGAACGGGCCGGCCGGCTGGTCGAGCGGCTCGAGACGATGGAGAGAACTGATGACTTACAGAGGCGGATGCTCGAAGCTGCGGCGCGGCGGCCTCGTTCTCGCGACGATCTGGCTGAGCGGCTGCGCGACGGTCAGTTCTGACGGTGGCAGCTCTGGTTCATGTCTGCCCGTCGTCTGGTACAGCCGGGAATTCCAGGCGCGCGCGGCCGAGGAACTCACCTTGCTGCCAGAGGGCTCGGCGATCGCGGAGATGATGGTCGACTACGCCGTGATGCGGGAACAGGCGCGGGCTTGTGAGTGAACCCCGACACTCCGGTCAAGAACGACGCGCTTCCTGTGCGAGACGTTCGTGATTCGTATCTCACTGACGACCTGGCGAGCCTCTGGTGTGGGTTTCTTCGGCCCCTTTGGATCCACTGCAAAATGCTAGACAACTCCAAGCCGCCGCACCCACAGTTGCAGCAAGGTGTCGTGGAACAAAGTTGAATGCCCCTGGACTTTGCCGCCTGAATCGTGCACGGTCGCGCTGACTGCCACTCCAAACTGAGCGTTCAAAGACTCATGAAAAACACGTCGCAAATCCCATTCGCCATGGTAGACCTCTTTGCCGGTTGCGGCGGATTATCGCTTGGCATGGAGAACGCCGGCTTCACGCCGGTCTTCGTAAACGAACTCAACCCTGATGCGATGGCAACCTATCTTGCCAATCGACACCACCAAGTCGGTGGCAAACCGTTCGCCGATCAGGCCCACCTTCACTGCAATGATGCCAATGAGCTGCAAGGCCCGCGGCTCGAGAAGATGGTGGCTGATCTCTCGGCGCTAGGGCTAACGCTCCCCGACTTGGCGGAGGCGGAAAGCGCGAGCAACAAGGGCAACCTCGACCTGCTTGCCGGTGGCCCCCCATGCCAAGGCTATTCTGGTATCGGCCATCGCCGATCCTACGCTGTCGACAAGAAGGACCTTCCCTCGAACCAGCTTTTTGGGCGGATGACGAAAATTATCCGCAGGTTGCGCCCACGGATCTTCTTATTTGAGAATGTTCGGGGGATTCTGACCTCGAAATGGACCCGAGACGGCGATGATATGATTTGGCCCGACGTATGGGGTGAATTCCGCAAGATCCCCGGGTACCACGTGCGTTACACGCTCGTAAAGGCATCGGACTACGGCGTTCCGCAAAACCGCCCGCGCGTCCTGCTCGTCGGCATTCGGGAAGATATCGTCAAGGCCAGCTCGCTCGTTGACCTTTCTGCCGATGATGAGGATGCAGTTAAATGTGGCTTCCTGCCGAAAGGTGACCCTTCAGAAGCCCCGGGAATCGAGGAGCTGCTCGGCGACCTCGTCGATCCGGCGATTAAGCGCGCTCTCGAGAAGCAAGATTTCCCGAAAGGCAAATTCGAAACCCGCGAGTACCCGCGCGCTCCGCAGTCCTCAATTCAGGAGAAATTGCGGGCCGCGCCGCCTGCCCACGAGGAACGGAGTGGCCAGTTGACGGACCACGAGTACTCGAAACACGCGAAGCGGATCGTCGACAAGTTCTCTTACATGATCAAGAACGGCGGGGAGATCCCCGAGGGAGCACGGACGAAGAAGTTTGCGCAGAAGGTTCTTCCCAAGACCTGGGGTAACGGGCGCCCGACGATCACTGCGACTTCGATGCCCGACGACTATGTCCATTATTCACAGCCGCGCATCCTCACGGTTCGCGAGTGGGCAAGGTTGCAACTCTTCCCGGACTGGTACAGATTTATGGGTAAGCGAACGACCGGCGGTATCCGCCGTGCTGGCAACCCAAGAGAAGGCATCTTTGACCGTGAAGTGCCCAAGTACACGCAAATTGGTAATGCCGTTCCAGTTGGGTTGGCCGAGCGGGTCGGCGCGCACTTCAAGCTCTTGCTTGAGGATGCGATAGGCGATGCTGGCAAAGGCCGACTTTCCAGCGGCGACGGCGCTGGAGATGCTGACCAGGCACGCTATCGAGGCGGCCTTGTTGGTGCCAACACCGACCGGCCTTGAGAAGTCGATATTCGATGCGACGGACGGCCTGCGGGAATACCTCGCGGAACGTGGCTACCATGATTACGCGACGCAAGCTCAGGGGCAAGATCACAAGGTCCTGAAGCAAGCTTATCTCGTGAGGCCGCATTCGCTGGAGCCATCGCAGGTCTCGCTTTACCGGCCGACCACAAAGAACGGGGATCCCAGGATCTGGCTGGGACATCCCGTGCGTTCTTACGCCAGTGCTTTCAACTTGCTGGCCCTAACCGTGATCGGCGGCACGTTGTACGTCCTGAACATGAGTGATCCGTCCGTGCAGGTGTCGCTGGATGACGCTGGATCGCCGTTCCGGAAGTTGGTCGACCGCGCTGATCAGGGTGATGTGGTGGCGAGCGAATTGCTCGGCCTTCTGCGACAGATATCGTCCAAGGGTTACTTGCGAACGCTCCGTCCCGGAGACACCGGGATCGGCTTCACGCTTGAAACAATGCTCGGAATCTCCGCGAATTCGAATCAAGCCCCCGATTATAAGGGGATCGAGATCAAGGCCAAGCGCAGTCGGATTGGTGCCGACAAGAGTCGCTCCACATTGTTTTCAAAAGTCCCGAACTGGAAGTTGAGCCCGGTCGGGAATGCTCTCGGCCTTCTCAAAGCCCGTGGCTATGTCGATAGTGGCGGACGCCTTTCGCTTTATCACACGCTTTCTGCGCTTGGGCCAAATTCGCTTGGTCTCGCGCTCGACATCGACGCGGAAAAGGATTGGCTTCGCCAGGTCTACCATAGCCCATCAACGCGTACTGTGATCCATGACGTGACCTGGGAAATCCCTGTTCTGAAAAGTGACTTGGCAGCGAAGCATCGCCAGACGTTCTGGGTTCGGGCGATGTGCCGAGGAGCTGGCCAAGACGAGGAGTTCCACTACGTCGAAGTTCAGCGTACGCGTCGACCAATGACTGCAAACTTCGTCGCACTCGTCGAAGCGGGCGTCATCACGGTCGACTATGCGCTCCACAAGAAGTCCGAGACGCGCGCGCGTGACCACGGCTACCTGTTCAAAATTCACCCCGACAAGCTCGGGGCTCTCTTCCCACCACCAGAAGTTCATGCCCTCTCCTGACCATGTTACACCTGGCGAGAAGCGCAAGCTGACTAGGCTAGCAAAGGACCTGAAGCACTGGGCGAAGGTTAATGGCAGGGACTTCCCTTGGCGCTCGAGCGAGGCCAACACATACCAGCAGGTCGTCGTCGAGGTCCTCCTCCAGCGCACGACAGCCGCGGCCGTGGCAGGATTTTTCGAAGCTTTCGTTGCAAAATATCCCAGCTGGGGCCAGCTTGCCTCGGCCAATGTCGAAGACCTGGAGGAATTCCTTAGGCCTCTTGGGTTGTGGCGTCGCCGGGCTCAGTCCCTCCTTGGTATTGCGAAGTATGCTGCTGAGAAAGAAGGACAATTCCCATCTGATCCCCTGGAACATCGCCAGATCCCTGCGGTCGGGCAATATGTTTCCAATGCGATCATGCAATTCCAACACGGACAGCCTGCACCTTTGCTTGACGTGAACATGGCCCGCGTGATCGAGCGGTTCGTTCGCCCACGGAAGCTCGCTGACATCCGACATGACAAATGGCTGCAAGAAGCTGCCCACTGGCTCGTGCGTCAAGATCCGCGAGAGGTGAACTGGGCCGTACTGGATTTCGCAGCACTCATATGCCGTTCACGCAGTCCGCTCTGTACTTCCTGCCCAGTGAGCGCCCGGTGCAGTTATTTCAAACGGGGCGGGAATGCACAGGCCGGATAGCTGGCGGAGGACGTAAGGCGAGCGCGCTGTTAATCAATCCCCACTTGCCCGCATTGATGGGCCGCCAATTAACACATCATTGACCATCATGCGCCATATTCCTGCACGACCGTGCACCGCAGCGTGGCGGCATGTCTTGTCGTCCTTTTTGTAGGTCTGAGCCTAGCCGCAGTCGCGCGACCGTTCGGCTGGGGATCCCTGCCAGCTGCTCTCAGCGGGCACCTGAGCCGTGCCAGATGCCGCTGCGGAGGCTTCTTCCCATCTTGACAGTTTTCGAGGCCTTTTGAACGATGTGGCGATGGACGCTTCCGTAACCACCGCATCGTTGAAAGATGCGAACGAGGCAATTTTCGAAGTAATGCTGTCTGGCAAGTACGCCGGGCGAGCGGTTTATTTCACGTTTGATGTCCAAGAGGCCCAAGAGATCGCGAAGCGGCTCGGGGTCGACGAGGACAGTGTTGAAGAACTATGCGCAAGCCTCGTCGGGGATGCGCTCGATAGGGGGCGAAACCCGTTCTTGACAGTGAGCCGAGAGGCCCGCCGGTGGGCCTCCGAAGGTATGGTTGGCCCGCCTCCATTCCTCGCGCTATTGCACGTGATGTCCCATGCTGCAGAGCTCATGGCTAACGACGGCGAATATGCGGCGAACGCATACTACCCGCGGTTGGCGAGCCTCGTCGGGGGTTCGTCTGGAAATCTTCGCGACCAAGGCAAGCAAACCGAGCTCTTCTGGCGTCTTCTGGAGACTTGGCTGGCCGAGAATGATTACGAGCTTGGTCGCCCGACGGCTTCAGCACGCGGTACCTGGAAGTACGTCGGGCTAGCTATGTCGCAAGCGATCGTGCGGTCCACGGATCGCGCCGCGATGCACGACCTGTTCGATACCTATGGGTTCTCTAACGGGGATCGTCTAACGGTCGCCGATATTTATCCCTATGTCGACGACTGGATCCGGTCGAGCAACTCCACGGCGCGACTTCGCAAGGCCTGGGAACAGAAAGAATTACGTGATCGTGTCTGTGAGATCGCGATCGATGAGTTCCAAGATTGGTCCAACGATATCCTTGGTTCGCCCACAGGCCAAGCCAAGGAACACTCCCGTCGACTGACCCTTGTCGCGCAAGTCCTGCCATCCTTTCCAAAGCAAAGGCTGTCGCTGCACCTTGGTCGCAGTATGGAATTGAGCGAACCCGTTACCGGCTTAGTGGACGCCGCGGGAAACTCTTTTGACATATCCAATTCCACATTTGGAGCTTTCGCCACGATCTCACCAAACCCGATGGGGCGCAATAACTCGGGTCTAGCTTCCAGCATTTCCCTTAATGGTAGTAGCTATCACCTTAGGTGGAGTTCTGGCCTCGTGATCCCGCTAACCAAGTCGAGCGAGGGACCATATTGGACAGAGATCGCTAGGGTCAGCATCGGAACGGAAATTATCGTGCTGGTGCGCAACAAGAAAACCCTCGTAGAAGCGCTGGAGAACTTGCTCGCCGCCACGTCGACAGGTGAGGCGACATACCTTACCTCGCAAGAACTTGACGGTATTCCAGACGGATGGCGGCTATACAAGGACGTACGGATAATTCGGGCAGCAGACTGGGAGGTTGACACGGACTTGGAGCCGTTAATTCCGATGTCCGAGGGCGCGGGTTTCGTCATTTCTGGCGGCTTGCAGCTTGCTCGCGGAGTTTGGCATTCAAAAGCACCGCCAGCAGTCGACCTTGTAACCGATAGCGGCCCGACCCGGCTGGAAGCACAGAGGCCAAGTATTGGTGGCCTGCAGTTGGCCCGAGAGTCCCGATCTGACTCGCGTATCTGCAGCCTTCCAATGCAAGATCTCGGCGATGCGAGTTACACCGTGCGTGGGTACACCGGTACCAAGCAGGTGGCCGAAACCCTCGTTGTATTGCGTTCTGCTGAACGGGCGCGTCCCCTTGACCGCCAAATGGTCGGCCGCCTCGCGCATGGGGAGGTATTCTCAGCGAAAGAGCCTCCCGCGGAGGGCTTTCCTTGCATGATCCGTGGCTTCATCGTTTCCCCGAAACCGCCAGCAGTAGAGCACCACGCGAAAGTAGACGCGGATGGTATGGAGAAGGTTCCGATTGCCGACGGTGTGTTGGATGACGAAGAAAACGGCTTTGCAGACGAAGACGTTGTCGCCATTCAATCACAGTCCTGTGCCGCCCGCGGGCACCATATTTGGAGGTGCGAATCTGCCCCCGTCGAAGCGATAGCATCCGGACTGAGGAAAGTAATGAGCACGCCGCTTAAGATGGAATGCGTCGACTGCCATCTCGCGGTCATCGCAAGAAATCGTGGGCGGAAAAAGAAGAAACCGGAGGAGGTGCGTTCTCCCATCGCCCACAAAAGCACGCGTGGGAAATGGGATAGACCACCAAAAGCGGTCGACCTTGATTTCGACCTGCTCTTCGACGCGCTTTGCTTCTTGGGCTCGGGGTCCTGGGGTCGCATGGACAGGCTTCTTGTCGGTCAAGACATCCCACCTTGGACACTGGGTGAGATGGCGGGCGCGTGGGCATCTCTGGGTTTGATCGATGTATCTTACGCGCCAGGGACACATCGCCCAAAGAAATGGAGCGTGCCCCCACCAGCAGTATGTGCGACTGAGGACGGCCAAGGCTTTTTCTCCGGATTTCGGTGTGATCCACTTATCGACTTGGCACTAGAAGAGCTTGTTGGTTTGGGTGGGACCGCCTCGGTCATTGAACAAGAAGGCGCGCCACGTCACATCGGTTTTCGAAACGTCGATCTTGGCGACCTCGCCGAACGTATAGGGGCCCTGGAAGACCCCCTCGGAAGGTCGTTCTCGATCGTCGAGCAACCGGCACTTGACTTGGTGAGAGCGATAACCTCGCTCCCGGGGCTCGAGGCTTCATTAGTACCCATTTCAACGGGCGCATCTCCCCGCCACCTGCAGTTTTTCGACATCGAAGGCGCTCGTTGGCGCCGCGCGGAGGCGATATCTGGCGAAGGCGCCTACCGGTTTGATCACGCTGGGCGAGTCTATGTTTACCGGGGCGCCGATGGCCGTGAGTTCATGGGACCACAGCAGGTCATCAAGCTGCTAGCTGCAAGGCAGCGTGGTAGCCGCCTTCATCGCTACAATGAACAGTCCCGCGAGTTTACTTCGACGCGGGGAGCGGAGCCAGTCGGCTTGCTCGCCCGTGCGTTGGTGGCCTGCAGTGGTCGTCTTCCGCGCAAGGATGACAGTGGGTTGACCATTTATGAAAACGTCCGGCCGGAAATCGGCCAAGCAGTGCTGTTTAATCTCTATTCAAGGAAGCTGATCGAATGAGGCAAGCCACCCCGACGCGAGTTCAAGACTACATTCGAGAAGCCTACCTGAAATACTACGATTCTGCTTTCTGGATGCGGGATGATGGCATCATGGCCGAACGCCGCGAGCTCCTACAAGCGTCTGGCGTGATGGCACAGGAACCGCTCTTGGAAGCCGTTCCGCAGTACCCATCAGTTGAAGCCATAGAAGAGGCCTGCAAACGCGCCGGGCTCTCGAGTGAAACTGCATCGCGATTAGGTCCACTGGTATTCGGCTCTGATCAATCGATTAAGCTGAGGCAGCACCAAGCGGAAGCGCTCGTCGCTGCTATGTCCGGGAACGGACTGGGACAACGAAACGTTGTGGTTACGTCCGGTACCGGCTCGGGAAAGACTGAGAGCTTCCTCCTCCCCGTCTTGGCAGGGATATTGGAAGAGCGGACCAAGAAGGGCACTCGGGGCCCCATGAAACCTTGGTGGGAAAAAGACCTCGAGCGACACGACAAGGCTTGGAGCCACAGCCGAGCGCTAGCCAGGGATCCGTCGGATGCAGCCATTCGCGCCCTAGTGCTGTATCCGACCAATGCCTTGGTCGAAGACCAAATTTCGCGCCTTAGGCGTTCGGCCATGCGAGCGATCGAGGAGACCGGTGATCCAGTCTTCTTTTTCGGTAGGTATACCGGCGCGACGCTTGGTGAGACCTACGTTCCGCCAGCGTCCCTGAAGTCAAACGATCGGGGAAAGATCAACAAGGTCGCGAAAGAGATCCGTGAAATTGCAAAAGAGGCAAGGGAACTCAGGGAGTCGCTCAAAGTATCCGGCAAGTCGTCGACGGAGATCCTTGATGCGGCCAGCCAGTTCCAAGACCCGTACTGCGGGGAGATGCTGACGCGTTGGGACATGATCTCGGCGCCGCCTGACATCCTGATCACGAACACGAGCATGCTGAACATCATGCTTCTTCGTGACGTCGAAGATCCCATTTTCGAGAAGACGCGCGAGTGGCTCGAGGCCGACGAAGCCAATCACTTCAGCTTGGTCGTCGACGAATTGCACAGCTATCGTGGCACGCAGGGAACTGAGGTTGCGTTGGTCGTGCGCAACCTCCTCGATCGGCTTGGACTTGGCCCTGACTCGTGCCAGTTGCGCTGCATCGGCACAAGCGCATCCTTGGACCCCGATAGCGGTATCGAGTACTTGGAGCAGTTCTTCGGGGTCGACCGAAAAACCTTCGCGATCCTACCGGGCAAACCCGACGAATTCTCCATGAACCTTCCGGTAAAAACGGATGTCCTCGAAGAAAACCTGATCGATCTGAACTCGGGAGAATTAGAGAAGGTAAAGGCCGCTTCAAAAAATGTATGCCAGAATTTTTCACCACGGACTGCTCTTGCAGCCGCTTGCAAAGCTGCTGGTTTAACCGTCGCGCCGGCGGGGGGCGAAGCAGAAGCTGTCTCTATAGTCCGGCCCGCGAAGCTTTCTCGGATAGGGAGTACATTATTCGGCCCGAGCAGCTCGGCTGAGCTTCTTGATGCAATCATGATAGCGGCAACTCATGAGGACCGCGGGAGCTGGGAGAACCCAAAGCCGACCTTCCGATCGCACATGTTCATGCGTCAAGTGCAGGGGGTTTGGGCTTGTTCGAACCCGGATTGCTCGGAGGTCGAGGAGAAATACCGGTCGAAGGAGCGGAGGATCGGTCGGCTCTTCAAGTCACCCGCATTGAAGTGCGAGTGTGGCGGCCAAGTTCTGGAACTCTTGTACTGTTACGATTGTGGAGAAGCCTTCCTAGCGGGGTTCGTGGTCCCGTCCAGCAGCCCGACCTTGAAAGACCAGATCTTTCTCGAGGCAACCAAGTCGGTCGAGGGTGGCGGCTATCCTGGAATGGTTTATGAGCGACCACATGATGAGTTCAGGTGGTATTGGCCGGGTGGCCGAATACCTGCAGGGTCGTCCAGTTGGACACATGGGTTTCCAAGCGGGAATGGTTCCGGAAAATTCCAGTTCCAAACAGCCCGGTTGGACTACAATCTAGGGTTACTTGTGCCTGGCGACCCCGATCCGACTGGAGTCGTTTTAGCTGCGCCGTCGAACCTACCCGAGGGTCTCACCGTCGCTGGTCTCCCTGAGACGTGCCCTCACTGCTTGAGCTCTTATAGCTCACGCAATCAACGGGACCTGAAGGCATTCTACAGGGGCACGGTTCAAACCCCGATTCGCGGCCTCCGTACCGGCTTGAACGTTACGACCCAGCTGATCGCCGATCGCGCGATGCTGTCGACCGGTGACGGCGTGGCTGCCGAGAAGATGATTGCGTTCACGGATAGCCGAGACGATGCCGCCGACTTGGCGGCCGGCCTCGAACTGCATCACTTCCGCGACCTGGTGCGGCAGCTCGTCTTCAAGCAGTTCTCTGAGGAGAACGTACCCACTTCGGCCGAACTCCGGAAGATCATCCAAGCCGTCAAGAGCGGTGATCCGGATGCCATCGCGCAACGCGAAGCCGCGAACAAGAAGACACCCGGTATCTATGACGCCTCGGTGAAGATCGAGTTCGGAGTCGACGAGGAGGCCGACAGGGAGTTGATCGCCAAGCACGACGCGGCTGTTGGGTCCGGAGCCATAGCTTGGCCTGCCTTGATGGTCGCGCTTCGTGATTCCCTAGTGGCTCTCGGCCAAAACCCCGCTGGCACGGATGCCAGTCGCGCTACCGACCGCCCCGATGGCGATGGCACCCCGTGGTGGAAGTTCTTCGATCCGCCAGAGGGCGCAACATGGGCGACGCTTGATGCAACGGCGGCGAGCGACGGCCGCCGCGAGTTCATGGCGCACTTGTCGAGGACAGTTGCTTCCTCGCTGTTTGACCAAGCTGGACGCGATCTCGAGTCGATGGGTACGGCAACGATCGACCTCGACTCTGACTGCGGCAAAGAGCTTGGCATGGACGACGCGTTGGCTAGGGGCATCGTTGGCAACGTCATCAGGATCCTCGGGCAGGCACGTCTCCTCGAGGGCGAAAGAACGCGTTCCTCGACGAACCCGCCCACCCAAGTCAAAGAATACCTTGAGAAACTCGCGCCCTTGGCGAACAGGCAACCCGCGGAGCTCGCTGAAGCGATCAAGGAGCTCCTGCGCAAGAAGAACGCGCTGACCGACCAATGGCTCTTGGCGATTGGACGACATGCGTCGTTCCCATTGAAGCTTGTTCCAAGGGGCGAACGCGCTCTGAAAAGATGTGCGACCTGTGCCAAGTCGACGATGGTGGTTCCCCTGAATATTTGCACGACCCCGCATTGTGCGTCGCGGGATTTCGTAGAGGTCCCGAATCCAGGCGAAGACTACTACGCCTGGGTGTCGAGGGAACCTGTCCATCGCCTGTCGGTGGAGGAGTTGACCGGACAGACTAAGCCAATGTCGAAGCAGCGAAAGAGACAGCGCCTGTTCAAGGGTGAAGCGTTCGTCGGTGAGGAGCACGAAATTACGCATGGTCTCGACGCCTTGTCGGTCACGACCACCATGGAAGTCGGCGTCGACATCGGCTCCCTGAAACTCGTCATGATGGCCAACATGCCGCCTCAGAGGTTCAACTATCAGCAACGTGTTGGTCGAGCTGGTCGAGCCGGGCAGGCATTCTCATATGCCGTGACGATTTCGCGAGGCGCAGCTCATGATGATTACTACTTCAACAACCCGGAACGCATGACAGGGGATATTCCTCCCCAGCCCGAGTTAGATCTATCGCGTCCAGAGATCATCAAGCGGGTGGCAGCCGCAGAAGCGTTGAGGCGCGCTTTCAATAGCCTTGCTCAACCGCCTGGAAGGACCCCGGAGAGCGCGCACGGCGCATTTGGAAGGGTCGACGAGTGGTTCCCGGTTTACCACGCGGACGTTGCGAACTGGTTGGCCACGTCGCCGGAGGTCAAGGAAATCGTCGAGAGGATTTGCGCCTACACACCACTTGAACGCCCGGCCCAAGTTGACGCAATCGAGCAGTATCTTCGAAATCAACTAATCACCAAGATCGGCGAGTGTGTTCAGAGCAGCCAATTCATCCAAGATGAACTGAGCCACCGACTGGCAGTTGCTGGCTTGCTTCCGATGTTTGGCTTCCCGACGCAGGTTCGAAGCCTTTTCTGGGACAAGAAGGCAAACCGGGCCGAAGACACCGTAATCAGCGATCGACCGCTTGACCATGCTATCTGGGCCTTTGCACCGGGCGCCGAGATTCCAAAGGACAAGAGGCTCTACACGGCCTGCGGGTTTGTCTTCCGTAGAGACGGCCACCAGGGCGTTGTGAACGAAGCCGCCCCGCTTGGCGCATCCTTACCTTACTGGAGATGCACGGAAAAAGCGTGCGGAACCATTGCACAAGGCAATGCCGAGACCTGCCATGTGTGCGGAAATCCTGCGCAGACATTCCCACTGTACCAGCCGAAAGGATTCATGGCGCACTGGAAAGCCCGGGACTACGATGGCCAACGTCAGCGCGGCCCCGCGCTCCCGCCACCTGTGCGCGCGTTCGACCAGCCCTACGACCCATTAACCAGTTGTGGACCTATGCTTCTCGCGCTCGGCCAGGGGCAAGTTGCCTTGATCAACGACAATGGCGGCGATCTCTACGAGTTCACGCAGGAACCTTATGACAAGGTGACCGTCCGTGATAGCTCGCTCTACCGGGACGACTACATGTTCACCGGCGACGGAGGGGAGGTAATCGATCGAGGAGCAATCGGGGCCGTTTTCACGACCGACGTGCTAAGCTTCTATTTTGACGGCGCTCAGGACATCGGAAACGGGGGTGTACTTGACGTTGTCGAACAACGATCCGCTCGGCCGGCGATTGCCTCTTTCGCGGAGTTCGTGAAGCTTGCCGTTTCCACCGAGCTGGACATCGACCCGGAGGAGTTTCGTTCTGGTCGCCAACGATTGAAGCTTGATGGACGTGCTTGTGAAACCGAGCAGGTTTTCATCGCGGACAAGCTAGAGAACGGTGCCGGGTATTCACGCTGGGCGGCGAAGCCCGAAAACATGAGGCGCTCACTCGAGCGCTTCTTGGACGGCGATGATGGGGTTGGACGAACTTGGCAGGACGACGCGCATTCGCGGGACTGCGACTGCTCATGCCCAGATTGCCTGAGAAGCTATGCCAACCGCTTCATACACGGATTGTTGGACTGGCGCCTCGCCCTTGACCTCGCGGACCTAGCGCTTGGTCGCGGCTTGGACACGAGCAGGTGGATTGGTGGTCCAGAGGACCGGGCCGCACAATCGTTCAAGAAGTTTTGCGATAGCACGGGCCTCCCCGTCGAGATTGACTACGCAGAAGGTCTCACTGCGATCGTTTCCGGCACCAAGGCTCTTATCCTCGGGCATCCGCTGTGGCACACGCGTGAGGGCTTGTGGCAGCCGCAGCAGACCGATGCACGGAATGAACTGCGTGCTAGGGGCATCGAGGCCACGTGCGTCGACGTCCGCGACTTCACTGCCCGGCCGGCAGTCTACTACATGGAGCTCCGCGCGTGATCGAAGTCATCGGACATGGCGGAAGCCCCGAATACGAAGCTGCGCTGAAGATAAGGTCCGCCTTAGCTTCTTATTGGCCAGGCATTGAAGATTCGCCCGCCGAGCAAGATCACGTGAAAATCGCTGCCAATACCAAGTTAGCCGGCTACAAGGTAAGTGACATCGACGTCGTTATCGCCGCCAAATTCGCCCGGGGACGATACTTCGTACCGAAATCTACCCTCAAGGACAAGGATGGGCGCAGAGTCGCCGGCGCAAAGATCCGTGTTCTGTCCTTGGTGGCCGCCATAGAGGTCAAGGGACATGACGCCAGTGGACTCAGCATAAGCAACGGGGGCGTTAGCGTATCCTACAAGGAGGGCTCGAAGAGTGCGACTGATCAAAACGATGCCCAGGCGCAGGCGCTAAAACGCTACTTCAGCGATCTGACACGTCAGAATCCGTGGGTTTATCGCTCCGTACTCCTCACGGGCATCAATGAACTTCCGAGAGATCGAGGGCGCCAAGTGCCGGATGCCGGCGCTGTCGCGGCGAACTTTGATTTCGGCGGCTTGCTTTGCTCGATGGTAGGCATCCATGGCATCGGAGAAATTGGAAACGAGTACACCATCTCGTCCGCCAAGCCCGAGGCGATGGAGTCTATTCTTTCGGCCTCGATCTTTAGGCAGGTTGTACCTTCCAACCTCGACCGCAAGAAGATGGATCGAATTGCCGCTAGGCCGCCCGAGGCAATTGAGATAGCTGGCCTAATAGGCGATGAGCGCGTTCATCTACGCGGCGAGGGCGGGACCGGAAAGACCGTTCTTTTGGCACAGGCGGCGCACGAGGCCTTCAGGTCCCATGCGAAGCGTTCACTCTTTCTCACATACAACCACGCCTTAACAGCCGACATTCAGAGGGTTTTGGCGCTGCTGGGAGTTCCCAGCAGCGGTGATTGTGGGGGTGTCGATGCCCGGACCGTCATGTCATTCGTATACTCTTGGTTGCGTAGGCTTGGCGCCATTGGCGAGGATAAAGACTTTGAATTCGATCGTTACGGCGAGCAGTGTGAGAAAGCTCTAGAATTATTCGAAAACGGGCTTTTGAGTGACGAAGACATTGCACTGGCAAAGTCAACGAACTTCGAAGAGTTCGACTATGATGCAATCCTCATCGACGAAGCGCAGGATTGGCCACAAGCCGAAGCCGATCTTCTTGTCCGATTGTACGGCGGAAATACGATTTCTTTGGCTGATGGAATGTCACAGCTCGTGAGGGGCAAAGCAACAGATTGGCGGTCCTCTGTTCGCGACCGCAAGGGAACGAAGAAGCTCCCACTTCAAGAATGCCTACGGATGAAGGGAAACCTAGGGCAATTTGCAAATATTGTCGCGGAGCGAGCCGGGCTCAACTGGAAAATTATCCCTAATTCGGAGGCAGCCGGTGGTAGAGTGATCATCCGAGATGGTGCCTTCAAAGAGATGCCGGACCTGCACGAAGAACTCTTGGCAAAGGCGCGCAGCGATGGCTGCGAGCCGATCGATTGCCTTTACTGCGTCCCGTCTGCAGGCGTAGTAACGCGTGGCAACCGGCGGGTCAGCGTTCTTGGCGCGGCGATGGGAGAACGAGGCCTGTCTGTTTGGGATGGCGTGGATCCAGTTGCTCGGCGTGATTTTCCTAGGTCAACAAAAGAAAACCGTATCGTTCAATACGAATCTTGCCGAGGTCTAGAGGGCTGGGTGGTAGTTCTCGACGCCCTGGACGATCTGTGGGCGGCCAAGTACCGAGACGCACTCGCGGAGCCATCTTCGCTAGGAGGCGCGATAGAGCCGGAGGTGAGAGCGCGGCGTGCGGCATGGACCTGGTGCCTAATGGCCATGACGCGGCCCATCGACACTTTGGTAATCACTCTCAGCGATCGCGGTAGCGAGGTCTCGCAAGTACTGAACCGTATCGCCCAGGCCTACCCGGATATTGTTGAAGTTGCGTAGCGTCATAGATCGGCGAGCCGAGGAGGATCGCGGTCGGAGTGTCTTCTTTCCGACCGCGGGGAATTTGACAATTGAACCTCAGCTTGGTGGTGGTGTTAGTGAGCCGAGGTACGCTGCTCAACCGTGGATTGAATAGCCTCTTGCTCGAACGCCTCGATGTCGCAGACGCGGTACACGACGCGTCCGCCCAACTTCATGTACGCAGGGCCCTCTCCCGCCCACCGCCACCGTTCCAGGGTACGGTGCGAGATGGTCCAGCGGTCGGCGAGTTCTTTCTGCGTCAGGCAATTGCTTTTCATGTCTTACTCCATCTAAGCAACTCGGTGTGGTTGCGTCCGAACGAAGGCGTGAAAGAAAATGCGAGGCAAGTCAGTTAGTTGCGCAAGTCCGCGCATTGCGTCTGGTTTGGCGACGGCGGGGAATCCAAGCGGCGATCAGCGCCCCGGTTTTGGGAAGTTCCGAACGGACGCAACCGAGAGAAAATGATTAATAATCGCTTGAAGACGAGCGATCTCGTGCAGTTCTGCCAGCGCATGACTGCGGGACTCTGAGCCGAGATTTTCGATGACTCATTCCCTCCGCCACTGAAGATCAATCAAGTAATATTTATCATGAACTTGGACCGATGTTACTCGGCTCCATCCCCCATTTTGCCCCCCACACTGTCAACACATGCCGCTCCGATTCTGAGGCTGGCTTGCTGTCCGATTGACGTTAAGCTGGGCGTCGATGCCGAGATGCACCTTCCGCCATTCTCGCGGCTTGGAGGGCCCATGTTTCTTGGCCAACCACTCACCGTCACCCCCAGCCTTGATACCGGTGCTGTCGATCAGCAGGTGCAAAGAACCCGCGCTCGGACGATAGGGGATCAGGACGACCAGATGCTTCTGGCGGCGGCTCAGCGTGCTGAAATCCGGCACCGGCCAATCGAGCCCGGCCAGGTCCGGCAAGCTCCCCTCCATCCCGGTCGCTTGCCGCAGCGGCCGCCCGAAGAGCGCCTTCAGCGTCAGGCAGGTCTGGATCGCCGCGTCCGGGAAGACGGGCTGCCGCCCGCGCTTGCCGGTCGGTTTGGCAAACCACTGCGTCTCAGGATCGAACCAGATCGACAGCGATCCGCGACTTGCCGGCGCGGCGTCATGGTCATGCCAGTTCGTGGTTCGGTAGACTGGAGGCTTCGGCCTGCTCATCCCGCCCGGCTAACAGACTGAATTCACAAGGTGAATCCTCCACCCGATTTACGCAACAAAGCCGCCGTTTCGACGTTGTATCAGTAAAGGACGGCACCTATTATCTGACGGAAATCAAATGGCGTGAGAACGAGGACAAAAGGAAATCACTTGTCCGCAAAGCTGGCAGGGCGTTGGATCCTTTCCGAAAGGCGCCATCTGGGAAGAAGGTGCTCGAAGCCGGTACAGCCCTTGCGCAACTGTATTTCGACGCAACACTCAAATCTGATATCGATCTGGAGGGCAGAGAGCTTCCACAAGGAGGATTGGAAGGTCTTTCCGAGATGGAGGGGGAAGTGGTAATCCGCTGGGAGCTCTGGGGGGACAAGAATGATGAAAAGATCATCAACCTCTCCGTTATCAAAAGGATCGCTGACCCGGAAGAGCGCAATCGCGTGAAAGAGAACGTCGTGAACGACCTGATGGAGCAAATGTCAGTTCAATGACCGACTCTGTCCCTCTTAGTCGCTTTGTGAAAGATCGCCCGCTGAAATGGAAAAGGGCGAGCCTCCGATACCGTTATCGCGATGCGTTTCTTTCGCTTGAGCGGGCTAACCGGTCGGAATCTCTCGGGGCGTATTATGTGCTGGTGCGCTTGCAATCTGAACGTTTCGAAAGGTTTCTGAGTGCAGTAAAGCAGTCTTCCGAATTTGTAGAAAAACTACCAAAAGTCAGGCATACTCTAAAAAGTCCGGGGCCCGCGACACTGGGGCAGGCCAGTTTTGGAATTCATCTTCCGGGGTATGTGCTTGACAAGAGCATGATTTTGATTTCGGAACCATATTCGGAAAGAGAGTCATTGGTTCCTATTGGATTCGACACTTTATCAGAGAAACGATTCTGCTCCTTTCTCGCTCATGTCGACGATCTACTAAATTCTTCAGATGGACTTTACCGTGCACATGAGCGAAACGGGTTCATTAATTGTGATTTGGGGCATTTTGATATTTTCTGGAGCTACATTTTTGCGGCTGCCCTTGCCAGGCTACCTGTCGAAGAATGTGCACGGCGTATTTTTAGTGATGTTGGTGCGCACTATGCACGTCCTATCAACGCGCCAGACGCAAGCTTTGTAGATTCTCTATACCGGATAGCTCTCTCAACATAGCTTCATGGTTGTCTCCAAATCGCGGCAAGATGACTGAAGCTAGCGCGGCCCTCAGGGCGAGACGGCCTATGTCAACCAGTTCTTCACGATGCGGAACTGCGAGGTGGGGACGAAACACGTCTTCGCGGGCACAACGCGGCTGGTCTCGAAGCTGGTCAAGCAGCCGAAGGACATCGACGGGGACGGGGTGCCCGACCCGATCGCCAACTGCGCGGCGGAGCCCTGGGGCTGGACCAATGGCAACGGGCTGGGCCTTGGTCATGCCAATGGCAATAACGGTCAGGGCAATGGCTGGTGCAACGGCGGCGGCAACGGCAACAACCCGCCGGGCGCCGAGCTTTACGAGTTCCAGCAATACTACTTCCACCCCGACCACCTCGGCTCGTCGAGCTATGTGACCGACGCCGACGGCGAGATCTTCCAGCACCTGGAATACTTCCCCTTCGGCGAAACCTGGGTAGAGGAACACTCCAACACCCAGCGCACGCCGTATCTGTTCACCGGCAAGGAGCTGGATGAAAAGACGCAGCTCTACTACTTCGGCGCGCGGTATTACGACCCGAGGACGAGCGTGTGGCAGAGCCCCGATCCGATCTTGGCGAGCTATTTGGGGGGAAGCGGCTCGGGTTCTGGTGTCTACTCTCCTATGAATCTGAGCTTGTATGGCTACTCTCATCAACGGCCAGTGGTCCTATTTGATCCGGACGGACGGGAAGTTGGCAAATTCGATTGGGATCGCCTGACCGCCCTCACACTTGGGGGCGCGGCATTGGGATCAACCACCCTCGCCACTGCGGGTACTGTTTGTACCGTTGGTGCCCCGGCCTGCTCTGGTGCGGGCTACGTTGGCGGCGGCGTGATTGGCGGTGTGGGTGGTGCGATTGTCGGCTTGGGAACTGAGATTGTTGAAGAGTCGTCCCCATATGTTGTTGCCGGTGCCCAATGGGTCGGAAATCAGTCCGCCGGATTGTGGAACTGGATGACGGGGAACGGTGCGACTTCGCAAGCGCTCCCGCATCCCGACATCCGTGCCAAGGATCTTCCGGCTCCTCCGCCCGGTCGAGTTCCGTTGTTCCGCGCCGTTGGAGCTGGGGAGGCGGCCGCACTTCTCGCCAATGCAGGGAGGTTTACACCTAGCCCTTACGGCAGCGAAGGGAAATATTTTGCCCTTGATCCTTTGGGAGCAGCCATTGAAGGTAGAGCGCTACACCCAGAAGGTTTTGTGGTAGTTGCAACAACTGCTCCATCTATGGTAGTGAATAACGGTTCGTATTTTGAGGACGCAACTAGGGAAGGCAAAGTTCCTAGTGTTGTTGTTTGGAATCCAGAGTTGCCACTATTGACCCCAGCAATACCAGTTTTGGTGGACTAGAATGAAATATAAAGCAGAGATAAAACTAAAAAAGGAAGGAGGTAGAAAGGAGGCTATACGGCATTCACCGTTCCTCGGACATATTAAATTTAATGAAGCCGATGCTGAAGGCTTTAGTGTTAAGGTTTTCTTTGACGATACCGTACATTGGGAGGTCGGAGAATCGATGGAGTGTCGCGTGGAGTTTTTGCACTATGACATATTTCCTGTAGACTTAAGAGGTGATGTCTTTACGTTGTTTGATGGACGAGTTATAGGTAATGGTAGGTTTGCATCTTCGTGACCGCATTGCACAATTAGGGATTTTTGTTATTATGCAATGCGTATTAATGTGTAATGTAAGAGGTTGGTTTGTTAATATTTTAATATCAGAGTGAGACGACCTGTATCCCGAGTTCTTCACCATGCGGAACCGCGAGGTGGGGACGAAGCATGTCTTCGCCGGGTCCACGCGGCTGGTCTCGAAGCTGGTCAAGCAGCCGAAGGATATCGACGGCGACGGCACGCCCGACCCGATCGCCAACTGCGCGGCGGAGCCCTGGGGCTGGACCAACGGCAACGGGCTGGGCCTTGGTCATGCCAATGGCAATAACGGTCAGGGCAATGGCTGGTGCAACGGCAATGGCGGAGGCAATGGGAACAACCCGCTTCGGGCCGCGGGGCAGGTCAGAGCGAAGTCCTGCAAGAAATGGTCGACTACGTTGCCCAACGGGGTGTAGTTCTAACGATATTCGACTACTAGTAGAGTACCGGATGTTAGCGTGGCTGAAAGGTTTAGTCTCTGGAGCCGGGTATCATCCCGATGCTTCAGTTCGACTGGTGGAGGCATTTGAATACAAAGACAAAATTGTACTAGTGCCAGGCGTGAATACCGGGAAGGCGCGAATTCCTGATCCCGACAAAGCCGTCGTCACTAGTCTTGAGGCATCGGATGACGCGCTCGGAAGTGCGCTTCTCAAGGCGCTGGAGAGGCACAGACAGGACAGCAAATTCAAGGCACCCGAATATGAAAAGGGTGATGTTATCGACGTCAAGACCCATGAGTTGATCGGCTTTTCGCGCGCAAGGGGCTTCTTCTCAAAGGTGAAGTACGCCCAAGCAGCGGAACGGGACGGGGATGTGACCCTGTCGCCTTCGATAAAGGGGGCGATCACAGCCAAGCTTCCCGGTATCACGCTGTCGTCGGGTGATCAGGAAGCGCTCGGCGCAGCACTTCGCAAAACCATCGAGGCCTGTCGTTTGTCATAAGTCGATGGAATCGGTCCGGGAGACCGGGACCTGGGAATACCAGCCGAACAAGACCGAGAGCTTCACGCTGAACATGGCCTCCGACACGATCCGCAACATCGTGGCGAAGGATCAGCAGCATGTGCGCACCCAGCCAAGCGGCACGCAGATCACGCAGAATAAGACCTCCTACGACTGGACCTATAGGGGATCAGGACGACCAGATGCTTCTGGCGGCGGCTCAGCGTGCTGGAATCCGGCACCGGCCAATCGAGCCCGGCCAGGTCCAGCAAGCTCCCCACCATCCCGGTCGCTTGCCGCAGCGGCCGCCCGAAGAGCGCCTTCAGCATCAGGCAGGTCTGGATCGCCGCGTCCGGGAAGACGGGCTGCCGCCCGCGCTTGCCGGTCGATTTGGCAAACCACTGCGTCTCGGGATCGAACCAGATCGACAGCGATCCGCGCCTTTCCGGCGCGGCGTTACTCGAAGCTGACCGGCAGGCACCGCCTGATCCCAGGAAAAGTTCTGAGTGACAAAGTCCAGCGCGCCGCGCTTGGGACGACGACGTGCCAGAAACCCTCTCTTGTCAAATCTCCCTGAACTGTCCCATCGGCGCTGACGTCAGACACCCTTTGCGGAGACAGGTTCGAATTGGTCTGACACCACCTGCCAAACGGGTGGCACGGTTTCTTCGCCGCCTGGAGGAACTCGCGGGCAAGGCGAACTGAGACGCGTTCGAATTCGTCTGGCGGCACCCTCAGATAGCACTGCTCGATATTGCGCAATTTTGTCCAAAGCAATACGTTCGCCTTAGACTGACCGGTAGTGTGGGAGGGGGCTTACAATCGTGCCGGAAACGACAGGCGGGTCCAGCCCAATTCCTTTCTCGCGGACTTATATCTACGGAAATGAGATTGATTTCATTCAAAAAACCATAGAAACAGGGCGGCTTTCCGGCCCCGGTCCGCAAAGCGAGGCCTGTGAGAGGCAGATCCGGGAGACGGTCTCTGCCCCTTGGGCGGCGGTCGTGCCGTCCTGTACGGCAGCTCTCGAAATGGCGGCGCTCCTGATCGGCCTCGCTCCGGGGGACGAGGTGATCATGCCCTCGTTCACCTTCGTCTCGACGGCGACCTCCGTGGTCTTGCGTGGCGCGATTCCTGTTTTTGCTGATATCGATCCCGTGACACTGAACCTCTGCCCCGATGCGGCGGCGGCTGCGATCACGCCACGGACGAAAGCAATTTTCGTCGTCCATTATGCGGGCGTCGTCGCGGATATGGACCGTCTGGGAAAGCTGGCGACGGAACACGGGCTAGCCATCGTAGAGGATGCCGCCCAGGCCTATGGTGCGAAACGCGGGGGACGCCCGGCCGGTAGCTACGGGGCGGCGGCTGGCTTCAGTTTCCACGGGACGAAAAACATCGGCGCTGGCGAAGGCGGCGCGCTGGTTGTCAACGACCCCGCGCTGGTCGAACGAGCGGCGATCCTGCGCGACAAGGGCACTGATCGTGGCAAGTTCCTGCGCGGTGAGGTCGATGCCTATAGCTGGCAGGATGTCGGCTCGTCGCAGATCGTCAGCGAGCTCACCGCCGCCTTCCTGCACGCTCAACTGCTGCAGGCCGACGCGATCCGGTCCGAACGACTCGCCCTTTGGCAAGGCTACCAGGATGCCCTGCGCGAGGCCGAGGGCGCCGGTCATTTCACACTGCCCCACCCGCCGGCAGACGCCGAACACAACGGTCATATCTTCTTCCTGATGCTACCCGATGCCTCCGCCCGTCGCGACCTGTCGGCCCATCTTGCCCGGAACGGGATCACGGCCTCACCGCACTATGTGCCGCTGCATACGGCGCCTGCCGGACGGCGGTTCGGGCGGACTTCGGGGTCGCTGACAATGACCGATCGAGCCGGCGAGTGCCTTTTGCGGCTGCCGTTGTGGAACGGGCTTGGCGACGACCTTCACCGCGTGACCGGGGCCGTCCTGAGCTGGTGCGCGGACAGAAGGGCGGCCGCTTGACGGGCTCCCGAACCATGAAGAAGGGCTTCCTGTTGAATGTGGCCTTCACAGGCGCGGTGTCTGACAAGGCAAGGAATCCCGCGGTCCCATACACGACCGCCGAAATCGTGGCCGACTCGCGGGCGGCGGTGGCGGCGGGCGCTTCCGTCGGACATTTTCACGTGCGTGACAATGCGGGCCGCGCATGCAACGATCCTGCGCGCTACGCCGATCTCTTTGCCGCATTGCGGGACTGCCCCGACACTGCCGAGATGGTCATCGTTGCGTCGACCAGCGGCCGGCACGGCCAGACCCTAGAGGAACGCGCCGCCGTTTTGTCGCTGCCGCCGGAGGTGCGGCCCGACATGGCCTCGCTGACGCTCTCGTCGCTGAATTTTGCCGGCGGCCCCTCGATCAACGGCCCGGACACGATCCGCGCGCTGGCACGGTCGATGCTGAAGGCGGGCGTTCGGCCGGAGCTGGAGGTCTTCGACCTTGGCATGGTGGCATTTCTTCACCGGCTGATCGACGAGGGTCTGGTCGAGCCACCCTATTATGTAAACGTGATCCTTGGAAATGTCGCCGGCCTTCAGGCGGACCCGCTGTCGGTCGGAGCCGTGCTTGCCAATCTTCCGCAGGACGCGATCGTCAGCCTTGGTGGCATCGGTTCGGCCCAGGGAAAGGCGCATCTTCTGGCGCTGGCCGCAACTGACGGTCTGCGGACCGGCGTGGAGGACAATTTCCGCCTGCCCGGCCAGAACGCGCTGGCTTCAAATCCCGACATGGCGAACTTCGCTGCGACGCTTGCGCGCCTGGCCGGACGGACCCTCGCGACGCCCGCAGAGGCACGCCGTCGTCTTGGCCTTGCAAACGGCAACTGAATGCCAAGCGTGACAGTCAGCATCGTCAGCAGCAACGTCCGGCCAGAGGTCGGCGAGGCCGTGGCAAACGGACTTGAAGCGCGCGGGTTGCAGGCGCGCTTTCTGGAGGATGCAACTCCCGAGGCGATGCGCTCGGACTTGATCCTCCTGCTTGGCGGCCCCTCGTCGCAGCGTACCACGATCGGTCGGATCGAACGGGCGCGGTCCGGCAGGCCCGGCGTCGCGGCCTGGCTGTTTGAACCTTTACCGCCGCCCGAATTGCCTTGCGACACCGTCCGGCGCGCGACACGGTTCAGCGCCATCCGAACAGGTCGTCGCTGGACCCGCCCCCTGATGCGTTTCCTGTCCTGGCCGACCGACGCGATGCTCGCCCGCCGCGCAGGACGCGGCCTTTCGGCGTCGAACATGCGGTTCTTCATTGACAGCGCCAGTTTTGCCTTTCGTGGCACCGAGCGGGGCTGGCTGGACGCGGTCTTTGTCAGTACCGAGCAGAAGCGCGCGCAATTGGCGGACTGGGGCGTGCCTTCGACCTTCCTGCCCGTGGGGCAACAGCCGGCTTTCGGCCGGGATCTGGGCCTCGACAGGGACATCGACCTTCTGTTCATCGGCTCGATGAAATCCCGTCGGCGGCAGGCGGCGCTCAAGTCCCTGTTCGCCACGGCGCGCGGGCAGGGTCTGACCGTCCATGTCCCGGAAGGCGCCGTCTGGGGGGAAGACAGGACACGGTTGATCAACCGCGCGCGCGTGCTGCTGCATGTCCACCAGTTCGACTGGGACACGCCGTGGATGCGCTGGTGTCTGGCCGCCGCCAATGGGGCCGTCGTCATCAGCGAACCCCTGAGCCTTCCCGATCCGCTGCGCCCCGGCGTCGATTATGTCGAGGCCCCTTTGAGCGGGATGGCCGCGCTTCTGGCCGAACTCGCGCGAAACGAGGACAGGCGCCTTGCCATGCTGGCAGCCAGCCGCGCCCGGATCGAAGCAACCATGACCCAGGGCGCGTCTTTGGATCGCCTCGCCGAACGTCTTCTGGCCCTCGCCCGTGAAAGGAGAGACCGATGAAACCGATCCTTGTTCTGGGCACGACGCCCTATGCCGCCGTCTTCGTCGACAGTTTCGAAGCCTGCCAGGGCGTTCGCTTCGACGGTTGCGTCGAGAATCTCGACCGCGCGCGCTGTGCTGAGCGAATTCTACACCTGCCCATTCACTGGTTCGAAGACATCGACCCGATGAAGGACAGCCATCTCTTGGCCTGTGCTCTAGGCACCACGCGGCGCGCCGACTGGATCGCGCAGATGGAAGAACGCGGCTTCGGCTTCGCGACGCTGGTCCACCCCTCGTCGGTTGTGTCGGCACGCACTGAGATGGCCGCCGGCGTGTCCGTGGACATGGGCGCCGTAATTGCGGGCTTCAGCACGATCGACGCCCATGTCCGCATCGGCCGCCGGACCTCGATCGGACATCACACGATGATCGGGGCCTGTTCGACCATTCATCCGGGCAGCATCATCTCGGGCAATTGCAGGATCGGACGCCAGGTGACCATCGGCACGGGAGCGGTCGTCATCGACGGGATCGAGATCGGAGACGGTGCCGTGATCGCGGCGGGCGCGGTCGTGAACCGCCCGGTGGCGCCGCGCTCTATGGTCGCCGGCAATCCCGCGGGCGAAAAGCAGGTGGATTACGGACCCAGATAGCGCGCTGTCCGTCTTCTGGAATTTGCCGTAGAGGTCTTCTCTGAGGTACTTGGCTAGTTGCGGCAACTGAGGAACGTCATGCCCTTGCCGACGTGGCCCCAAACATTTGCTGCGACCAGGACACTGTGCACATCAAAGGTATGTGCCTCGGTTTCAACGAGGGACAGGTCAGGACGCAAAATCTCAAGCGGACTCAACGCCCAAACAGCGTGACCTTCGCCCGCTCGATACCCAGCGTCCCGGTCTCGTAGCGAAACACGACGACGTCGATGTTTCGGTCATTCCCGCGCAAGTCGATTGCCCTTGTGCATTCACCATTGCGGAGTGTGCGCTGAATGACCACGTTCTGGCTGCCGCCATTTTCAAAGCGCACGTCCACGTCGTAGAACGTTACGCGGGCGTCACTCACGCAGATCCTGATTTCGTCGTAGCGTCGTCCGCCGACAGGGATTCTGTCGCGCTCCCTATGATCCATGACGTTGCGCGAGCCGAGTTTTTTCCAGCTCTCCGCTACCGCGGGAACGGCTGACAGGCTGATGATGGTTGCCGCAAGGACAAGGCACGCGAAGGCGTCAAAGTGGATATTTCGGAACTTCAGCATCATTGTCCTGCCACCCACCATCCGGACGAAGCTCGCCGGAGGTTAAAGGGCCGCAGCCATCGTGTTTGTCCTGAACTGGACGTTTGCTTTGCCCACCCCCGTTCCTGCGCCCTCGAAACGCTCGCCCTGCCCTTTGTCGTTTTTGGACCCGTGCTTTTGCCTCCATGACATGTACAGCTGTCGACCCGCTTCGCTCTTGTCCCGGAAGGGCTGCCCCAGCGGAAACGGGTTCGAATTGGTTGCCAGCAATTGACGTCAGGCAATGGCAGCCTTCGCGCCGACCTTGGCGCGCGGTTCTGCACATCATTCCTAGGGCTCGATATCCCGGGCGCGGGTGGCGTGGCGCTGCAAGAAGTCTTCAAGGTCCCGGTCAGCGATCCTCCATCCCTTGCCGATATCGATCGCGCGCAGGGTTCCGTCCTTGATCCAGCCGCGCACTGTCGCTTCGCTGACTTCCAAGCGGTCGCTGACTTCCTTGACGGTCTGGTACTGGTCGCGTGGCATCAGAAGCATCCATTTTCCATCAGTCATCCGTAGATATTTGCGTTTAATGCTCTATGTATGCGTATAGTTAAACTACATGCCATTTTGGCACGTTTGGTTCCGCCCGCGGAAGGCCAAACCTGCGGATCGGAAACAGGAGCAGCGAGGATGAGCATCCATTCCATTCTGATTGCCCATGACCTTTCAAAGCGGCCGGGTCACGCGGTGCAAGGGCATTGTGGCGTTGCCCGAACCCATGAGGCCCCCGCGCGGACAATCAGGCATGCAGTCGTGGGACAGGCCGCTCGCCGGTCTCGGGGGCCGGGTTCGAAGCGTCCGCAGGCCGTGCCAACCGGTGGTTTCAGCTCTCACGCCCGACGTGATCGCGGCCGGCGTGACCGCGCCCGTCATGTTCCCGAAAGGTATCGCTTCGGTCACGGCCGATCTCGGGCGCGACCATCTGGCGGATACCCAGATGAAGGGAAGGGCCAAGTCCGCGTGATATCAGCTTCCCTTGCCACCTGAAAAGGCCGACCATCCGGAAATCGATCTAGTACCGGATTGCGCTGCGGGGCTCGTTGCGCAATTCACCTGAAAAGACAACTGCGAACCGACAGGAAGCGCTTGTGGCCGTAAACGACTATTCGCTCATCATCATCGCGCTGCTACCGTTCATAGGCGCGTTGATTCCCGGAGTCATGATCCGCGCGGGTCGCAATGCCTGCGCGTTCTTCACTGCGGCGCCGACAGCGCTTTCCCTGACAATGCTGCTGCTGCTCGCTCCATCGGTCATGGACGGGCAGGTGATCACGGCCGAGCTTCCGTGGCTGCCCCAGATCGGGCTTTCAGCGGCATTCTTTCTTGACGGCCTTGGCCTCATGTTCGCGACGATGATCCTGGGCGTGGGCCTGCTGATCACGCTCTATGCGCGATTTTATCTGTCGGGCGACAATCCGATGGGGCAGTTCTATACGTTCCTGCTGCTGTTTCAGGGCGCGATGCTTGGTATCGTGCTGTCGGACAACATCCTGCTTCTCTTGATCTTCTGGGAACTGACAAGCCTGTCGTCCTTCCTTCTGATCGGCTATTGGAAGCACCTGCCCGAAGGGCGTCAAGGCGCGCGGATGGCCCTGGCGGTGACGGGCTCAGGCGGGCTCGCCATGATCGCCGGGATGCTGATCCTTGGCGACATCGTGGGAAGCTACAATCTGACCGACATCCTTGCAGCCGGTGAAACGATCCAGGCTTCGGACTGGTACCTTCCGGCTTTGATCCTGATCCTGATCGGCGCATTCACCAAATCGGCCCAGTTCCCGTTCCACTTCTGGCTGCCGCATGCGATGGCCGCGCCGACGCCGGTATCCGCCTATCTTCATTCCGCGACCATGGTGAAGGCGGGCGTCTTCCTGATGGCGCGGATGTGGCCCGCGCTGGCCGGGACGGAGGCGTGGTTCTACATCGTCACGACCACCGGCTTCGTGACAATGGTGCTTGGGGCGTTGATCGCGCTTTTCAAGGACGACCTGAAGGCGCTGCTGGCCTATTCGACCGTAAGCCATCTTGGACTGCTGACGATGCTGCTGGGCTTTGGAACACCCATGGCGGCGGTCGCGGCGGTGTTCCACACCATCAACCACCTCACGTTCAAGGCCGCGCTCTTCATGACCGCAGGCATCGTCGACCACGAGGCGCATACGCGCGACATCAAGCGGCTTGGCGGATTGAGGACACTGATGCCGGTGACCTTCGCCATAGGCATGCTCGCGGCGCTTTCGATGGCCGGCATCCCCCTGTTGAATGGCTTCTTGTCCAAGGAAATGATGCTGGAAGAGGCCTCGCACACAAGCTGGGCGGGCAGTCATCTGGCAGTGCCGGTCCTTGCGACGCTGGGCGCGCTGTTGTCCGTCGCCTATTCTTTCCGCTTCATTGCGCACGTCTTTCTCGGGCCGGTGCGCGATGACTATGCCCACGAACCCCACGATCCGTCACCCGGCCTGTGGAGTGCGCCCGCCCTGCTGGTCGTCCTTGTCGTCGTGATCGGAATCATGCCGAGCGTCGCCGAGCCCGTAGTGCGCGTCGCCGCAGGCGCCGTGACAGGGGGCATCCTTCCTGAATTCCATCTGAAGCTCTGGCACGGGATCACGCCGGCGCTGTTCATGTCGGTCATTGCGGTTCTGGGCGGCGCGGCGCTTCTGGCGGCCCATCGCCCCCTGGATCGGGCCTGGATCGCCCTGCCCCGCCCTGAGGCCAAGGCGATGTTCGATCGCATGATCGGCGGGGCGGCGGGGGTCGCGGCGCGCATCACGCAATTGACCCATGACGGGGCGATGTCGCGTTACCTTGCGATCTTCGTCGCCTCGGCGACCGTGCTGGGCTACATCGCCTGGAGCGGCGGCGGACTGCCAGCCCCCACACGTGCGCCTTTGCCCGTGCCGCCTGTGGTCGCGGTGGGCTGGGTGCTACTGCTGGTGGCGACCGGGTCGGTCGTGCTGATGCACCGCGACCGGTTCCGGGCGTTGATCGTGATCGGGGTTATCGGACTGACGATCTCGGTCGGATTCGTCTATCTCTCGGCCCCGGACCTGGCGCTGACGCAGATTTCGGTGGAAACCGTGACCATCATGCTGCTGCTGCTGGCGCTTCATTACATGCCCAAGGTTTCGCCCATCGAAAGCTCGGTCGGCCGTCGCATCAGGGATGGTGCGATCGCCCTCGCGGCGGGGGGCGGGGTGGGCGCGCTCGCCTACATGTTCCTGCTGCGCGACATCCCCACCATCTCGGACTATCACATCGCGAACTCGTACGAGGGCGGCGGGGGAACGAACGTGGTCAACGTGATCCTCGTCGATTTCCGCGGTTATGACACCTACGGTGAAATCATCGTGCTGGGGATCGCCGGTCTGATCATCTATGCCGTGATGGAGGCTTTGCTGAGCGGTCCGGCGGCGCGCAAGCTGCGCAACACCGATTACTCGCGCGACCGGTCTCGTGACAGGCATCCGCTGATGATGGTGATTGCCACTCGGGTCATGATGCCGATCGCGGTTCTGGTGGGCGTGTACATCTTCCTGCGCGGGCACAATGAGCCCGGTGGAGGGTTCGTCGCGGGTCTCGTCGTGTCGATCGCGCTGCTCATGCAATACATGGCGTCGGGCTTTGCGTGGACCCAAAGCCGCCAGCAGATCGAATATCACTCGATGATCGGCTGGGGCGTGGTCATCGCCAGCCTGACCGGCGCCGGCGCCTGGCTGGCCGGAAAACCCTTCCTGACCAGTGGGTACGACTATTTTCACTTCCCGCCGATCGAGGAGTTCGAGCTCGCCACAGCGATGCTGTTCGACCTCGGAGTGTTTCTGACGGTTCTGGGTGCGGTGATGCTGATGCTTTACAGCCTGTCGCGCATCGCGCGCTACGCAGGCGAAACGGTCAATCGCGAACCCATGGATTACGACCCATCGGCGCTGGTGCGGTTCGCAAGGGAGGAAGACTAGCGTGGAATTCATCGTGGCGAGTTCCGTGGGCACGCTGACTGCCGCAGGGATCTACCTGATCCTCCGGCTGAGAGCGTTTTCCACGATCCTGGGGCTTGCGCTCCTGTCCTATGCCGTGAACGTCTTTCTGTTCGCATCGGGCCGGCTTGCGATCGACCTGCCGCCGATCCTGTCGCCCTATGGCGACGCAAGCTACACGGACCCATTGCCCCAGGCTCTCGTTCTGACCGCGATCGTGATCTCTTTCGGCATGACCGCTGTGCTGGTGATGGTCGCGCTTGGCGCATACCTGGAATCGGACGACGACCGGATCGACCTGCCACAGGCGCCCGACGAAGACGACAAGACCGACGGAGAAGCGGCCCAATGAACCACTGGATCATCGCACCTGTCATCCTGCCCGCGCTGCTTGCACCCATCATCGGTTTCGTTATGCGCCACGACATTCCGCTGGCGCGCACGGCTTCGATCGCGGGAACCGTCGTTCTTCTGGGCATGGCCATCGGGCTTTTCGCGGCCGCTGGCGGCGACCCGCAGGTCTATTATCTGGGCGACTGGCCGGCTCCGTTCGGCATCGTCCTGGTGCTTGACCGTCTTTCGGCGCTGATGGTTCTGGTCACCACAGTGCTGGCGCTCCTGGTGCTGATCCATGCCGTCGCGACCGGGTGGGACACGCGGGGACGGCACTTCCACGCGCTTTTCCAGTTCCAGCTGATGGGGATCGTGGGGGCTTTCCTGACCGGCGACATCTTCAACCTGTTCGTGTTCTTCGAGATCCTCCTGATCGCGTCTTACGGCCTGATGGTCCATTCCGGCGGGCGCGAAAGGATGAGGGCCGGGCTGCATTACGTGGTCATCAACCTGGCGGGGTCCACGCTGTTCCTGTTCGCGCTCGGGGTGCTTTATTCGAGCACCGGCACACTGAACATCGCGGATCTGGCGCAGCGCCTTCGGGAAGTGCCGGTCGAAGAAGCCGCGCTGACCCGCGTGGCCGCCATGCTGCTGATGATCGTCTTCGCGCTGAAGGCCGCGCTGTTTCCCGCGCAGTTCTGGCTTCCGGAAACCTATGCAAACGCCCCGGGACCGGTCGCCGCGCTTTTTGCGATCATGACCAAAGTTGGGGCATACGCGATAATAAGGATCCACACCTTGATCTTTGGCCCCGACATCGACGCGACTGCGGGAGTGGCCGAAACCTGGCTGTTTCCAGCGGCGCTTGTCACGATCGCCATCGGCGCGATCGGTGTTCTGGGTGCGCGGCATCTTTCGCGGTTGATCGCCTTCTCGGTGCTGGGTTCCATGGGCACGCTGATGATCGCCATCTCCGACTTCTCGCCCTTGGCGACGACGGCGGCGCTCTATTACCTCGTACACTCGACCTTCGCGGCGGCATCGCTGTTTCTTGTCGCGGACCTGGTCGTTGCGCGCCGCACGGGCGACCAGCTCGTCCTGAGACCAGCAGTCGTGCAGAACGGGTTGTTCGCGACGCTGTTCTTTGCTGCGGCGATCGGCATGGCGGGGATGCCGCCGCTCAGCGGGTTCGTCGGAAAACTGATGGTGCTGGACGCGCTGCGCGAACCGGAAACCATCGTCTGGGCCTGGAGCGCGGTCCTGATCGCGTCGCTTCTGACCATCGTCGGGTTCGCCAGAGCCGGAAGCACGCTGTTCTGGAAATCCACGACAGTCCTGCAGGATGTGGCCGGACATCCAGATCCGCTTCCCGATCCGATCGGCGTCGGCAGGCCAGCGGGCGCTGCCGAACTGGCTCCCGTTATCGCAGCCATCGCCTTGCTTGTGCTGCTGACAGCCTTTGCCGGACAACTTGTCGGATATCTCGATGGCACGACGGCGCAGCTATTTGACAGGGACGGCTACATCATCGCGGTCCTTGGACCGGATGGGGAGACCTGACATGATCCGCCGCCTGATCCCCCACCCTCTTCTCAGCATCGTTCTGGCGCTTGTCTGGCTGGGCCTCGTCAACACCGTCACCTTGGGCAATCTGCTGCTGGGCGCTTTCCTGGGGCTCGTCGTGCCGATGTTCACGGCGCCCTATTGGCCAAACCGTCCGAAGCTGCGCCGCCCGCTGGTGGCTGCCAGATATATCCTGATCGTGCTGTGGGACATCATCGTCGCCAATGTGCAGATTGCGTGGATCATCCTGTTCAAGCGAAACGCCGATTTCCGGTCGCACTGGATCAACATCCCGCTCGAGCTTCATTCGCCCGAGGCGATCACCGTGCTGGCGGGCACCATCACCATGACTCCAGGCACCGTTTCGGCAATGCTGTCCGCAGATGGCCGGTCCATTCTTGTCCACTGCCTTCATACCGAGGATCCGGACCATGAACGCGACAGGATCAAGCAGCGCTACGAACAGCTGCTAAAGGAGGTATTCGCATGATAACCGTTGCCATGCTGACCGCGTTCGGCTGTTTCGGGCTTGGGCTGCTGTTCTGTCTCTGGCGGATCGCCATTGGGCCCGATGCATCCGACAGGATCCTTGCGCTCGACACCATGGTGATCAACGTGATCGCCTTGCTGGTGCTTTATGGAATCTGGAATGGCACCGCGGTCTATTTCGAGGCCTCGATGCTGGTCGCCATGGTCGGCTTCGTTTCCACCGTAGCCTATTGCCGCTTCGTCCTGCGCGGCGACATCATCGAGTGAGGTGCAAGATGCCCGCCCTGACCGAAGCCCTGATTTCCCTTCTCATCGTTCTTGGCGGCGTCTTCGGCCTCGTCGGTTCCTTCGGGTTGATCAAGCTGCGCGACACGATGCAGCGGCTGCATGGACCGACCAAGGCGACAACGCTCGGGATCGGCTGCGTCCTGATCGCGTCGATGCTCTACTTCATCGCGGTCAAGGGCAGCGTTTCGTTTCACGAGCTCCTGATCACGCTGTTCCTTTTCCTGACAGCGCCGATCACCGCGAATTCCATCGCCAAGACCTACATCATCCGGAACGTCGGGAAGAAGGAACTTCCGGCCACCGGGCGCAGACACGGGTGGTCGGTCTATGAAGATCCGCCTGGCGCGCCCGAAAGCCAGCCTTCGCCTGACGTCCGCGCGGAAGCCTGATCGTGTTCAAAGTGGCACCCGTCTTTCGGGTGCCAACCTGCAAGCTGGTCATAGAAGACGCAGGCGGCGCCTGTCGCTGACAGGACCGCCCTGACCATGCTATCGGCCGGACCATTCGGGCGCATCACATCACCCAAGCGTGTGACGCGCCCTTTGGGTGTGGCTTAGCCCAGCACCGTCTTCACAGCGCGGGCGGTCGCCGCGACGACCTGATCAGCCTCGGCCTTGGACAGGCAGAAGGGCGGCGCGAAGCCCAGGATGTCGCCCTGCGGCATCGCGCGGGCAATGACCTTGTCCTGCGCCAGAAGCGCCGAGGAAACCTGCGGGCCGATCTTCTTTGCGGGATCGAAGAACCTTCGGCTGTCCTTGTCCTCGACGAACTCGACGGCGCACAGCATCCCCTCGCCGCGCACATCGCCCACGTGGGGATGGTCGGAGAGCGCCTCGCTCATCTGGGCCTTGAGATAGGCCCCAACCTCGCCCGCGTTCTTCACGAGACCCAGATCGTCGATCAGCTTCAGGTTCGCAACGCCGGCCGCCGCGCCGATCGGGTGGGCCGAATAGGTCCAGCCGTGGCCGATCGCGCCATACTCGTCCGTGCCCTGTTCCAGCACCTTCCAGACCCTGTCCGAAACGATGGAGCCGGAGAGCGGAGCATAGGCCGAGGTCAGGCCCTTGGCGATGGTGATGATGTCGGCCTCGATCCCGTAATGGTCCGAGCCGAACATGGTCCCAAGACGCCCGAAACCGGTCACGACCTCGTCTACGATCAGCAGGATGTCGTGCTTCTTCAGCACTTTCTGGATGGCTTCCCAGTAGCCGGCGGGGGGCGGCACGATGCCACCCGTGCCCAGTACCGGCTCGCCGATGAAGGCCGCGATCGTGTCCGCGCCCTCGCGTTCGATCAGCGCCTCAAGCTCGGCGACGCAATGGGCGACAAACGCGGCCTCGCTTTGGGCCAGGTCCTTGCGACGGTAGTAATAGGGCGCCTCGGTGTGGATCACCTGCGCCAGCGGCAGGTCGAACTTCTTGTGGAAAAGCTCCAGCCCGGTCAGCGAGCCGGTCATCAGGCCCGACCCGTGATAGCCGCGCCAGCGCGAGATGATCTTCTTCTTCTCCGGCCGGCCAAGGATGTTGTTGTAATACCAGACGAGCTTTACGTTGGTTTCGTTCGCGTCCGACCCGCCAAGGCCGAAGTAGACCTTGGACATGTTCGCGGGCGCGCGGTCGAGGATCATCTTCGCCAGCGTGATCGAGGCCTCGGTGCCATGCCCGACATAGGCGTGGTAGTAGGCCAATTCCTTCGCCTGCGCGGCGATGGCCTCGGCGATCTCCTGCCGGCCGTAACCGACGTTTACGCAGTAGAGCCCCGCGAAGGCATCAAGCAGGCGGATGCCGTCGCGGTCCTCGATATGCACGCCCGATGCGGTGCGGATCACGCGGTTCGGGCTTTCGCCCCGCGCGTGTTGGGCAAGATGCGTGGACGGGTGAAAGAAATTCTCGCGGTCCCACTGGTCCAGTTGATCGTTCTTCAGCATTCGGTTTCTCCCTCTCACGCCCAATCGCGGCAGACGTACTTGATTTCAGTGAATTCCTCCATCCCCAGTCGCGCACCTTCGCGGCCAAGGCCGGATTGCTTGGTTCCGCCAAAGGGGATCGGCGCGCCGGTAACCTTGGTGCGGTTCACCGCGACCATGCCGAACTGAAGCGCGCGGGACAGCCGGTAGATGCGGCGCGGATCCTGGGTGTGGATATAGGCGACAAGGCCGTATTCGGTCGCATTGGCCTGGGCGATCACCGCATCCTCGGCGTCGAAGGGAAGGATCGGCGCGACCGGGCCGAAGGTTTCCTCTGACAGGATCCGGGCATCGGCGGGCACATCCACCAGCACGGTCGGCTCATAGAACAGCGGGCCAAGCGCATGACGTTTGCCTCCGCATGCCAGCTTCGCGCCCTTGGCCAGCGCGTCGGCCACATGCTCTTCCTGCTTGGCGACGGCCTTTTCGTTCATCAGGGGGCCGAGGTCGCGGTCTTCCATACCCGGCCCGATGGTCAGGGCCTTGGTGGCCTCGGTGAAGCGCTTGCAGAACTCATCATAGATCGCGCGCTCGACGTATATCCTGTTGGCGCCAAGGCAGTCCTGGCCCGAGGTTGCCCATTTCGCCTTCATGGTTTCGGCGACCGCATTGTCCAGATCCGCGTCCTTGAAGACGATCACGGGGGCGTGGCCGCCCAGCTCCATGACGAGCCGCTTCACGGTGTCGGCAGACTGGCGGTAAAGCAGCCGGCCCACTTCGGTCGATCCGGTAAAGGACAGAGCCCGCACGCGTGTGTCCCTTGTCCAGGGCTCGACGATGACGGGCGCGACGCCGGTGACGACGTTGAAGACACCGGGAGGAACCCCGGCGCGCTCTGCCAGTTCGGCCAGCGCGAGGGCCGAGAAGGGGGTTTCAGCCGAGGGATGACAGACGACCGTGCAGCCCGCAGCCATCGCCGCCGCCGCCTTGCGCGTCAGCATGGCCGAGGGGAAGTTCCATGGCGTGATCAGCGCGGCAACGCCGACCGGCTCGCGCCAAAGTTCGACCTCGGCGTCCGGAAGGTGGCTGGTGACGCCCTCGATGTTCGGTCGCTTCGCCTCCTCGGCGTAGAATTCGATGAAGGCCGCGCCGTATTCGATTTCCCCCCTTGCTTCGGACAGGGGCTTGCCTTGTTCCAGCACCATGATCCGCGCAAGGTCATCCTTGTGCGCGAGGATCAGCTCGAACCAGCGCCGAAGGATCGCGGACCGGCCTTGCGGCAGAAGGCCGGACCAGCCCGGAAACGCCAGTTGCGCGGCGTCGACGGCGCCCGCGGCCTCGGTGCCGGACAGGCTGGCGACCTCGCCGATCGCTTCGCCGGTAGCCGGGTCGGTCACGGCGATGGTGTCGCCGGTTTCCGCGGCGCACCATTTGCCACCAATATATGAAAAGCAGCGGACAAGCTTCTTGTCCTCGATCTGTGCCAGGGTCGTGGTCGCGTTATCCAACATCTGATCCTCATCGGGAGTGTCGGGGGGATCATCGCCGCTGTTCGCAGAGGGCGGGACCGAACTTTGCGCCATCGGCAGAAGATTCCTCTGCCCACGCCGCGCTTTTCAGACCGGATCACTCAAGGTCAAGAAGCACGTCGAACGGAGGGGCGCCGTAACCCTTCACCGGCTTCGTCACGATGTAGGTGAAGTAGCGCGCGAGGCCGATGCGCGCGTCCAGCATTTCGTCAATAAGTCGTTGATAGGCGTCGATGTCGCGGGTGACGATCTGAAGCAGGTAGTCGAAGCCGCCGCCAAGCGCCCAGCAGGCAACGATCTCATCATAGCGCTTCACCGCATCCTCGAAGGCGCGGAAGCTGGCCGACGTGTGGTCGGCCAATTCGGCCGCGACGAAAACCGTCACATGGGGTCCCAGCTTCTTCAGGCTGATGTCGGCGCGGTATCCCTCGATCAGTCCGGCCTTTTCCAGCTTCTTCAGCCGGTCCCAGCAGGGCGTGGGCGACAGCCCGATCCTCTCGGCCAGCGCGGCCTTGGTGATGCGCCCCTCCGTGGACAGGACCCGCAGAATCTGGATGTCGCGATCGTCGAGCTTCATCGGTCAAAGCACCGTCGGCCCCATGGGCGCGTTGGTCAGAAGCTCCGGCCCGTTCGGCCCCAGAAGCGCGCAGTTCGAGACGAAGAAATCACCGCGGCCTGTTTCGGTGAACCATGACAGAAGATGGAAGCTCATCCCCTCCTTGATCTCCAGGTCGCTGTCGTGGCGCAGGCCGGTGACCTTGTTGCCGCCCGTCCAGGAGGGGGGGAAGCCGATGCCGACCAGATAGCCGCAGTGATGGCGGCGGTAGTGCGGCAGCCCCGCATCGTCCACTACGGCCTGCCAGTCGGCATAGACGTCGCGCGCGCGCCTTCCGGGGCGCAGGCCGTTCAGGCTTGCCGCGAACGCGCGTTTCGAGATTTCGGCCATCTCGGCATCCTCGTCGCGGATGTGGCCCAGATGGATCAGACGCCCCATCGGCGCATGGTAGCGCGAAACGCAGCCTGCGAGTTCCAGCATGACCCGTCCACCGTTGATGTAAGTGCCGTCGCCCCAGGTCGTGTGTTCCTCGGCGATGCGGTGGTCGGGGCGGATGAACGGGCCGAAGCCGGGCGGGTTCGATCCAGCGCGGATCATCGCGGCAGTGCATTCGGCGGCCACGTCGGCCTCGCGCGCGCCGTCGCGGATGGCGGCGATGGCGGCAAGGGTTCCGGCGTCCGAGGCCCTGGCGGCGGCGCGCATGATCGCCTGCTCCTCGGGTGATTTCACAAGGCGCAGGGCGTCGGTCAGGTCGGTGATGTCATCCCACTGTCCCGCGCCGGTCGTCTTGGCGATCTCGCGCCCGGCGGCAAAGGAAAACCCGGAGGATGAGGTTTCGAAACCCACCCGCTTGCCGGACAGGCTGCCCAGTTCCCCGGCCAGATGGCTTGCCGGGGTCACGCTGTCGCTGTGGCCCGAAAAGCGGGCGTTGCGCACCTGGTTCTCGATCGTGACCCGCTCCATCTGGCGGGTAACCAGCACCATCTCGCCGTCTGCCGGCACGATCAGGTGATGCGGCGCGAAATAGCCCCAATGATCAAGGCCCGTCAGATAGAAGACGCTTTCGGGCGCCGAGAAGACCGCGATATCCAGGCCGCGCGCAGCCATTTCCACGCGGACGCCAGAGACGCGGCGGGCAAGTTCCTTGTCTGAGAAGGGATTCTTGAACATCTTTCATGCTCGTATGATCGTCCCCGCTTTGGCGAACCGGGCGCGGACATGGGTTGCGATCGCGGTATCCTGAACGCCGGTACCGGTCAGGTCGCAGATGGTGATGTCGTCGGACGACGTGCGGCCCGGCTTCTGGCCGGCGATGATCTCTCCCAACTCGGGGGGCGTGCCTTTGGTCCAGACGCCCGCGGCCAGCGCGGCCTCCAGTTCGCCCGAAACCTCGCACTGGCTGACCCGGTCGCAGACATAGGCGTCGGCGGCCATCAGCGCGGCTGGCTCGATCTCGTTCTTGCCGGTCTGGTCCGAGCCCATGGCGGTGATGTGCAGTCCGGGATGCAGCCAGTCGGCCCTGATCAGCGGCTCGCGGGACGGCGTCGTCGTGACGACAAGCTGGCTTTGCGCGACCAGCGCGGCGGGATCCGCGATCGCTTCGGCGTCGATGCCAAGCAAGGATGCCAGATCAGAGGCGCAGGCGCGGGCCTTGTCCATGTCGCGCCCGTGGACAAGCACGCGCGCAAAGGGACGGACCAGGTGTGCCGCCTGCATCTGAAGCCGCGCCTGGACCCCGGTGCCGATCACGCCGGCGGTCTCGACCATCATCGGGGCCAGATGGCGCGCGGCGACGGCGCCTGCGGCGGCGGTGCGAATGTCGGTCAGATACCCGTTGTCCAGGAACAGCGATTCCACCAATCCGGTCCGGGCCGAAAAAAGGATCATCAATCCGTTCAGGCTGGGCAGCCCGATCTTGGGGTTATCGAAGAAACCGGGGCTTACCTTGATCGCGAATCCGTCGAAGCCGGGGATGTAGGCCGTCTTGACGTCCACTTCTCCGTTCACCTCGTGCAGGTCCATGGACATGATCGGCGGCATCACGACACCGCCTCGGGCCAGCGCGGCAAAGGCGGCCTCGATGACGTCGACCGTGGTCAGGTCCAGGTGAACGACCTGCCGCAATTCGGCTTCGGTGACGATCTGGATGTCATGCGCCATAACGCTTTCCCTTCACGCTCAGATCGCCGATCTGCACATCTTCGCCCGCCATGATCCTGTTGAACGTAACCATGTCGAGGTTGCGCCCCGTCACGATCGTGCCGATCGGCCCGTCGGAGGCCACCTTGCCTGCCAGCACCGCCGCCAGACCCACTGACGAAGCGCCCTCGGCCACGATGCGGTCTTCGTAGTAAAGGACCTGCATCGCGTGGCGGATCTCTTCCTCCGTCACAAGCACCACGTCATCCAGATTGTCGCGGCAAAGCGGGAACGACAGCCGGTTCTCAAGCCCGATCCCCCCGCCAAGGCTGTCGGCAAGCGAGGCGTATTCGGGAACCTCAACCGGATGTCCGGCACTGATCGAGGCATGCATGGCCGCGCCCCGGTCCATCGTGATGCCGATGACCCTGATCCCGGGATTGATCGACTTGGCCGCGACAGACACGCCCGCCGCAAGCCCGCCGCCAGACAGCGGCACCAGAAGCGTCGCAAGGTCGGGCCTGGCCTCCAGCATCTCGAAACCGATGGTCCCCTGCCCCGCAATCACTTTGGGATCATCGAAGGGCGAGATTTCCACCAGCCCCTCCGCCTCGCACAGCCGCTGGCTTTCATACATCGCCTCGTCCTGCGTCGTGCCGACGATGCGCACGTCGGCACCAAGCGCGCGGATGCCGTCGACCTTGGCCTGCGGCACCAGCTTCGACATGCAGATCACAGCCTTCATGCCCCGGCGTGCCGCGGCAAAGGCGACACCGCGTCCGTGGTTCCCGGTCGAGCAGCAGGTCACCCCGCCGACCGTGTCGGGCAGGGCCATGACCGCGTTGACCGCGCCACGCAGCTTGAACGCACCGATGGGCTGCATGTTTTCGAGCTTCAGCAGGAACTCTTGTCCGGCGGCCCGAGTCATGAACGGCGAAGGGACGAAGGGTGTCGCATCGGCAACGCCCCGGATTACCCGCCTCGCTGCGAGGATATCGGCCAGTGAGAAATCCATTCAGTCTGCTTCCTTGACGGCGGAAAGGAACTGCTTGGTGCGGTCCCGCCTGGGATTTCCAAACAGATCGTCGGGGGGGCCCTGCTCTTCGATCTTGCCGCCGTAGAAGAAGCAGATCCGGTCCGAGATATCGCGCGCGAAGCCCATCTGGTGCGTGACCATCAGCATGGTCAGGTTGTGTTCGGAAACCAGTCTTCGGATGACGTTCGTCACTTCGCCGATCACCTCGGGGTCAAGCGCAGACGTGACCTCGTCGAAAAGCATGACCTTGGGGCGCATCGCAAGGGCGCGCGCGATCGCCACGCGCTGCTGCTGACCGCCCGACAGGCGCGAGGGGTGCTGGTCTTTCTTGTCGATCATGCCGACCATTTCCAGCAATTCCTCGGAGCGCTCCCGTGCTTCGCGTTTCGACAGGCCCAGGACCTGGACCGGACCCTCCATGCAGTTTTGCAGCGCCGTCATGTGCGGGAAGAGATTGAAGTGCTGAAAGCACATCCCGATGGAGGATCGCGCACGCCGCAGATACTTCGCATCCGCCGGCACCAGCACGCCATTCTTCGGCATATGGGTGAGCGGCTTGCCATCGACATAGATCACGCCGCCGTTGATCGTCTCGAGCGTCATCAGCATCCGCAGAACGGTGGTCTTGCCCGATCCCGACGGGCCGATGATGGTCACCATCTCCCCCTCGGCGACATCAAGGCTTAGATCGTCAAGCACCGTCAGCGCACCATAACGCTTTGTCACGTTCATGAACCGCACCATGGGAACGTCCGCCCCGGTCAGTTCCAGCGGATATTGCGACATGTCTTCCATCATCTCATCCCCAGTTTTCGGCGCACCCAGGCCTCGAAGGCGCGGATCAGGCCGGCCGAAGGCAGTGAGATCATCAGGAATACCACGCCGACGATCGTGTAAGGCTCAAGGTAGCGGTAGTTCTGTCCGCCGATCGCATTTGCGGCGTGCATCAGTTCAGCAACCCCGATCACCGACAGCATCGGCGTGTCCTTGACGATGCCGACCAGATAGTTGCCCATTCCCGCCACGGACGGGGGAAGGGCCTGCGGAATGATGACGCGGAAGTAGGTTTTCATTGGCGTCATGTTCAGCGCGGTGCAGGCTTCCCACTGCCCCTTGGCCACGGATTCGATCCCGCCCCGGTAAACCTCGGAAAGATATGAGGCGTAGTGAAGGCCGATGGCGATCATGCCCGCGACCCAGGGGCTGAGGTTCAGCCCATACTGGGGTCCGACGTAGTAGACGAAGAAGATCTGCAGAACCAGCGGCGTGGACCGGATGAACTCAACGACTTCCCGCACGACGAGGGTCAAGCCGCGGTAGGGCGTGCGCTGCGCGAGCGCCAGCACAAGCCCCAGCACCACCGCAATCGCGTAGCCGATGCCCGCCGCCATCAGCGTGTTGAGCGTCGCCCAGAGCATGCGGGGCATGATCTCGTATGTGAATTCCCAACTCCACTGCATCGCTCAGCCCCTCCCCAGGCGACGCGCCATGACCCGTTCGAGCCAGCGCATGAAGGGCGTGATGAGGAAGCGGGCAAAGATGTAGTAGATGATCAGGGCCGTCCCGAAGGCCTGCGCCGACAGATAGGTCGAGCCGTTGATCTGGCGCGCCTCGAACATCAGGTCCGACACGGCGATCAGCGCGACAAGCGCGGTGCCCTTGAGAAGTTCAATGATAAGGTTGCCCCAGGGCGGCAGCATCGCGACGAAGGCCTGGGGCAGGATGATCCGCCGCATCTGGGCCGCAGGCGACATGGACAGCGCGTACGAGGCCTCCCACTGGCCTTTCGGAACCGACTGGATCGCACCCCGGACAAGTTCCGCCCCATAGGCGCCAAGGTTCAGACCAACAGCGACAAAGCCTGTCGTGAACTTGTCGAACGTCAGCCCGAACAGCGGCAGGACATAAAACAGCCAGAACAGCTGCACCAGAAGCGAGGTGCCGCGAAAGAATTCGATGTAGACGACGGCGACGCCCTTGGCGATCGGGTTGGAGGACAGCTTGAGCAGCCCCATGATCAGCGCCATGACGATCGCCAGAGCCGCGGCCAGAATGAACTGCGCGGCCGTGATCAGGGCGCCATCGATATAGCGGCCGCCATATTCGGCCAGAAACTCCGGATAAGACATGGCCGCTCCGATCATTCATAAAACGTGACGGGCCCGGCGCCGGGCCCGTCGCGGCTTCAGATCAGCTGAAACTCAGCGGTTCGAGCAGACCCATTCGGTCGTCTCGTCGCCCGGCAACACCTTTTCATCGTAGCCGTATTCGGCGACGGCAGCGAGCATTTCGGGCGATCCAAGGTATTTTTCCTGGGCCTCGTTGAACGCGGCGACAAAGTCTGCGTCATCGTCACGGAACCCGATTCCGACCCAGTTCTGCGTCCAGTCCGGAAGCGCGCCGGGATCAGTCACTTCGATTTCGCCGCCCGAATTCTTGGCCAGTTCCTGGGCGGTGAAGAATGTCACCGCGCCGGCAGCAGCGCGACCGGCCTTGACGGCGGCCAGGATCTCGGTCGGTCCAGGAACCTGCATGATCTGAGCCTCGGGCACACCTTCCTTCATGGCGGCCTCGACCGTGTTGAAGCCCGCCCCGGTCACCATCGTGGCGTTCTTGGCCACGAAATCGGTGTAGGTCGAGATGCCTTCCGGGTTGCCAGCCTTCACGATGAACGCGTCGGACACCTTCGCCATGGGCTCGGAAAAGGTCACGTTCTCGCAGCGCGTGCCAAGGATGTACATTCCGCCCGTGATCATGTCGAAACGGTTTGCCTGAAGACCCGGGATCAGCCCACCCCAGTCGGTCACGACGGGCTCGATGTTGTCATGCCCCATCTGACCAAGCACGCCCAGCACATAGGCGTTGACGAAGCCAAGCGGGGCATTGTTTTCGCCGGGGTAGGCCCAGGGAACCTCGTTCGCGAAGCCAAGGCGAATGGTTTCGCCGGCGTTGATCCGGTCCATCAAGGGCCCGGCGAAGGCCGCGACCGTGGACGCCCCCAAAGCGATACCGGCGGCGATTGTTGTCATTACTAGAGATTTTCTCATGCCGTTCTCCCTGATGGATGCTCGCGACCGGAAGAGTCGAGAGCGCTTCGTTGTGCACATCATTGCCTGACCATTTCATGTGTCAAGAAATTTTCCGCGCATTAAGCGCATTATGCACGCATTTATCTTGCTCGCATTAGCGTTTGTGCATAGCGTTGTGCACAATTGCCCTGCAGCCTTAGGTGAGGAGCCAATGGGACTGGAAAACGCACCCTTCAGTGCAGCCGAGTACGCGCGTCGCATCGCGAAGACGCGCGCAGCCATGGAAAAGGCCGGCATCGACGTTCTTTTCGCGACGGATCCTTCGAATCAGGCCTGGCTGACTGGTTACGACGGCTGGTCCTTCTACGTGCACCAGGGCGTGATCCTTCCGATGGAGGGGGACCCGGTCTGGTGGGGCCGCAGCCAGGACGCCAACGGCGCCCTGCGAACCGTCTGGATGGATGACGACAAGATCATCGGCTACGACGACCGCTACATCCAGTCCACCACGAGCCACCCGATGGAGGACCTGGCCAAGCGGCTTGCCGACATGGGCTTCGCAAACGCAAGGATCGGCGTCGAGCTTGAGAACTACTACTTCTCGGCCAAGGCGTACCTCGCCCTTTCGGCAGAGATGCCCAACGCAAAGCTCGTCGATGCGACCGCGCTTGTGAACTGGCAGCGCATGGTCAAGTCGCCCGACGAAATCGCCTTCATGCGCAATGCGGCGAAGATCTCGGAAAAGATCGTCCGGCTTGGAATCGAGCTGGCCCGCCCGGGCCTGCGCAAGAACGAACTGGTGGCAGAGATCAGCCGCGCCGGCATTCTTGGCGTTGACGACGCCTGGGGCGACTACCCCGCGATCGTCCCCCTGACCCCGTCGGGGGTCGACGCGACCGCCCCGCATCTGACCTGGAACGGGGAACCCATGAAGTCCGGTGAGGCGACGTTCTTCGAGCTTTCGGGCTGTTATCGCCGCTACCACGCCCCGTTGTGCCGCACCGTGCACCTTGGCAAGCCGCCGCAGGACATGATCGACGCGGCAGAGGCGCTGACCGCCGGGCTTGAAGCCGGGCTGGACGCCGCCCGCGCCGGCAACCGGACCCGTGACGTGGCCAACGCGCTAGGCGCCGAGCTTGAAAAGATCGGCATCAAGCGATCGGGCCGCTGCGGCTATCCGATCGGTCTGTCCTACCCGCCCGACTGGGGCGAACGCACCGCATCCTTCCGCGCCACCGACGAAACCGTGCTTGAGCCCGGCATGACCTTCCACTTCATGCCCGGTCTGTGGTTGAAGGATTGGGGGCTTGAGACGACCGAGTCGATCCTGATCAAGGAAAGCGGCCCTGCAGAAACCTTCTGCGATGTCGAACGCAAGCTTTTCGTGAAGGACTGACAGACGTGCACCATCTTGACGACACCAAGGCGCTTCTTCGCCACCTGATCGCGTTTCCCACGGTTTCGACCGACAGCAATCTTGCGATGATCGAGTTCCTCGCCGATCAGCTGAGTGCAGTGGGCGCGCGGGTGGACATCCACCGGGACGCGACAGGCGCGAAGGCCAACCTTTTCGCGACACTCGGCCCCGACACGGATGGCGGCATCCTGTTGTCGGGACACTCGGACGTTGTGCCGGTGGCGGACCAGAACTGGTCCACCGATCCTTTCGAGATGGTGGAGCGTGACGGCAAGCTCTACGGCCGTGGCACATGCGACATGAAAGGGTTCATCGCCGCCGCAGTGGCGATGGCGCCCTTCTATGCGGCACGTGTCAAGGACCGGCCGATCCACTTCGCATTCACCCATGACGAGGAAACCGGCTGCATTGGCGCGCAGGCGCTTGCGCAGGTCCTGCGCGCGCAGGGCATCCGGCCCGGCATCGCGATCATTGGCGAGCCGACGTCGATGCGGATCATCGAGGGGCACAAGGGCTGCTACGAATACTCGACCCACTTCACCGGGCTCGAAGGCCACGGTTCGGGCCCCGACAGGGGCGTCAACGCGGTCGAATACGCCGTGCGCTACGTCGCGCGGCTTCTGGAACTCAAGGAACAGCTCAAGGGCCGCGCGCCTGCCAACGGCCGGTTCGAACCGCCTTGGACCACGATCAACACCGGCGCGCTGATCGGTGGCGTGGCGCACAACGTCATCCCCGGCAAGGCTCGGGTCGACTGGGAAATGCGTCCCGTCCAGAACGGCGACGCCGACTTCGTGAAATCGAACCTGCATGAGTTCTGCACCCACACGCTGATCCCCGCGATGCGTTCGGTATCCCCGGACGCCGATATCGTGACCGAGGTCATCGGTGAGGTCGATGGCCTGATCCCGGCCGACGACAACGAGGCCAAGGAGATCCTGATGGAACTGACCGGCGCCAATGGCGCCGACACCGTGGCCTTCGGAACCGAGGCAGGCATATTCCAATCGCTCGGCACCGCAGCCGTGGTCTGCGGTCCGGGATCCATAGAACAGGCGCACAAGCCGGACGAATACCTTTCGCTTGACCAGCTTGAGCAATGCCTGAACATGCTGGAACGACTGGGCGACAAGCTCGCCGCGTGAGGATGCGATGCAAACCGCCACAGGAACGGAAAGCCGGGCCAACGCGATCTTCTGGAGCGCGGCGCCGTTCATTTTCCTGATCTTCTGGTCCGGCGGTTACACCTTTGCAAAGCTCGGCCTGGCGCATATCGAGCCGATGACCATGCTGACCCTGCGCTACGGACTTGCCGCCGTGGCGCTGATGCCCTTCCTGCTGCGGCCCGCCGCCCGCTGGCCCGCGAGCCCGCGCCACTGGGTCGCGATTGCCCTGACCGGGTTCCTGATCCAGTGCGTCTACTTCGGGCTTGCCTATCTTGCGATGAAGCGCGGGATGAACGCCGGGACCACCGCGATCATCATGTCGCTACAGCCGATCCTTGTCGCGGCGCTGTCGCCGCTGCTGACCGGGAAACGCGGCGGGCGTTTTCTTTGGGCGGGCTTGCTGCTGGGGTTTGCGGGTGTCCTGCTTGTCATCGTGTCGGGCCAGACGCTTGGCCCAAGCCCCTGGGTCGCGGTCATGCTTGCCGTCAGCGCACTGGCGGGCATCACGCTGGCCACCCTGTTCGAGAAGTGGCACGGGCTGAAGACCGACCCGGCCGTCGGCGGGGTCGTCCAGTACGTCGTTGGCTTCTGTGTTCTGCTTCCGGTGGCGATGATCACCGAAACCATGGTGATTGACTGGCAGCCGGAACTTGTCGTCGCCATGACCTACCTTGTGATCGCCAACTCGATCATATCCATCGGGCTGTTCATCGCGCTGATCCAGCGTGGTGATGCCACCCGCATATCCTCGCTGCTCTATCTGGTCCCGCCGCTGGCCATGATCATCGCCTGGGCCGCATTGGGAGAGCATGTCACATCACTCGCGCTGGTGGGCTTCGGCCTGTCCGCGGCGGGTGTCTACATCGTCAACCGCCAGACCGCATGAGGTTTCAAGACATTGAATGTTGAACCGATAGACGTCACCCAAAGCGCCCGTGAACGGTTCGAGAGGATGCACCACGAGATCCGCAACAGGATCTGCCTTCTCGACTACGCTCCGGGAACTCGGCTTTCGGAAGAGGCTCTTGCAGCGGAATTCGGGACCAGCCGCACGCCGCTGCGCAGGGTCCTTGTCCGCCTCGAGGGCGAGGGCTTGGTGCAGTCGGTTCACGGGGTCGGCACGTTTGTCACCGATGTCGAGATCGAAGAGCTGGCACAGACCTACCGCTTGCGCCTGGAACTGGCGGAACTGACCGGCAAGCTTGATCCCGTCGCCCCGGACGCGGCGCTTTGGGAGCATTTCCGCGATCTTGCGGACCGTTCGCACGCGCTTGTCGCGGATCCTGATCCGCGTCGCTTTGCCCAGCTCAACGTCGACTTCTTCCTGGCGCTGCTGTGCCTGACCGCCAACGAACCGCTGCGCGAAGTGTGCGAACGTCTTTATTTCCAGACGACGCGGATCTGGCTGAAATCGGTCTTCGCCTCAACGATCGACCTGATCGACGAGGTCGATGTCTTCTGCAGAGAGGTGGACGACATCCTGCGCGCGCTGCGGATCGGCGATCTGCATGCCGCCGCGCTGATACAAAGGGCGCATATCTCGATGAGCTTCGAAAGGATGCGCAAGGGCCCCGACAAGTCGTGAAGGGCCGATGCCAACCCGGATCGCGCGGTCACGATGATCTTCGCCGCAGGCGATCAGACGCATTCGTCCATCAGGCGGCCCGGCATCGCGATCGCGCGGATACGGTCCACGTCATGGAACCTGACCGTCGCACCATCGACCATGACACCTTCGTCCTTGAGCTGCTTGAGCGCCCGCGAAAGGTTTTCGGGTGTCATACCCAGATAGGACGCGAGGATCCGCTTTTCGAACGGAAGCTCGAAGGACGACCCCTGCCCCGCCTTTTCGGCCTCGCCGATCAGGAACGCGGCGAGCCTTTCCTTGGACGATCGCAGCTTGATGTTCTTCGCATGCCGCACGACGCTGCGATAGCAGCCCGCAAGTTCCCCGACGATCGCCTGCGCGAAGGCGGCATCCTTGAGAAACGCCGCGCGAAGGTCGGCGCCCGGAACCATGGCGATGCGGGATGACGTCATGGTGCGGGCGGACATAAGGTAGGGCGCATCATTGATACAGGCCGCGAGAATGAAGGTGGATACGGGCCGCGCGACGGCCAGGGTGGTTTCCCGATTGCTCCACCTTGCGAACAGTTCGACCGCCCCGTCCGTCACGATGTGCAGGAAGTCGGCGGGCCGCCCCTCTTCGATCAGGGTGACTTGGGCCGGGAAGTTCTGATGATACGCGCCGCGCATCAGATCTGCAAAAGGCGCCTCCCCCATGTCACGAAACAGCGGCAGGGCGCGGATCTCCTGGAGGTCGGCGTCTCGCATGAATCACCGGGGCTAGGGTTTCGACTCTTGATAATTGTTAAGGCAAATGCCGACGCATGTCGACATTCAGCCATCAGAATTAACCCGATCTGGTCAACGCATTTCGCGGCGGCGCATGACTATTATCATAAGCAATTGATTTTACTTCATAAATGTTCAGTTTTTGACTTGGATCAAGAAAAACTGACGCCGCCGGTGATCATGTCGCGGCAGTCGCGCGGGGACTGACTCTGCGCATGTTACGGAGGCGACAATGCTGCAGGGAATGCACGTGTCGAAGGGCGATCAGAATCGCGCCCTCGCACTCAGCACCATTGCGTTCACGGTCTGCTTTGCAGTCTGGACGATCTTTTCCATCATCGGCGTGGCCATCAAGAAAGAGCTTGGCCTGAGCGAGTTCGAGTTCGGCCTTCTGGTAGCGACACCGATCCTGACCGGCTCGCTCACGCGGCTGATCCTTGGGGTCTGGACCGAAAAGTACGGCGGCAAGCTCGTGTTTTCGGCACAGATGATCCTGACGGGTCTGGCGACCTGGGCGCTGACCTTGGCGCACACCTACGTCATGTACCTTGTTGCCGCCCTTGGCATCGGCCTTGCCGGCGGGTCGTTCATCATCGGCGTCGCCTATGTTTCGCGCTGGTATGAGGCCGGCAAGCAGGGCACCGCGCTTGGCATCTTCGGCGCGGGCAACGTCGGAGCGGCCGTGACCAAGTTCCTGGCCCCGTTCGTGATGGTGGCCTATGGCTGGCAGGGCGTGGCGCAAGTCTGGGCGGCCGGCATCGCCATCATGGGCGTGCTGTTCTTCATCCTGGCCAAGGACGATCCGGAGCTTGTCGAACGCCGCAAGAAGGGCGTCCGCGCCCCAAGCCTTGCCGAGCAGTTCGCGCCACTGAAGAAGCTCCAGGTCTGGCGCTTTTCCCTTTACTACTTCTTCGTCTTCGGCGCCTTCGTGGCGCTGGCTCTCTGGATGCCGCACTACCTGATCGACGTCTACGGCGTCGACGTCAAGACGGCCGGCATGTCGGCTGCGGCGTTCTCGCTTTCCGCCTCTTTGTTCCGCGCCTACGGAGGGCACCTGTCGGACCGCTTCGGCGCAAGGTCGGTGATGTACTGGACCTTCCTCTTCTCGCTGGTGTTCCTGTTCATGCTCTCCTACCCGCCCACGGATTACGTTATCCAGGGCAAGGACGGCCCGATCCACTTCTCGACCGAGATGGGCCGCTGGCCGTTCGTCATCACGCTGTTCTGCCTCGGTTTCTTCATGAGCCTGGGCAAGGCGGCGGTCTACAAGCACATCCCTGTCTATTACCCGACGCACGTCGGCGCGGTGGGCGGCCTTGTCGGGATGATCGGCGGCCTTGGCGGCTTCATCCTGCCGATCATGTTCGGCGCGCTGCTTGACCTGACCGGCATCTACACCAGCTGCTTTGCGCTGCTCTTCGTGCTGGTCGCCGTGGCGCTGGCCTGGATGCACCTGTCCATCCGCGCGATGGAACGCGCTGCGCATGGCGACATGCTCGACACCCTGCCCGCTCTTCCCGAGCTGCAGGAAATTCACATACCTGGAAAGACCATAATGACACACACGCTGGACGACTGGCGCCCCGAGGACCGTGCGTTCTGGGACGAAAAGGGGCGCCGCATCGCGCGCCGGAACCTGTGGATATCGATCCCTGCCCTGCTTCTGGCCTTCTCGGTCTGGATGGTGTGGTCGATGGTCGTGGCGCGGCTTCCCGCCATCGGCTTCGATTTCACCCCCGGCCAGCTGTTCTGGCTGGCGGCGCTGCCGGGGCTCTCGGGCGCGACCCTGCGGATATTCTACAGCTTCATGGTGCCGATCTTCGGCGGCCGCCTGTGGACGACGCTATCGACGGCCTCGCTGCTGCTGCCCGCGATCGGCATCGGATACGCGGTTCAGAACCCCCAGACACCCTACCTGATCTTCATGGTGCTTGCGCTTCTGTGCGGGCTGGGCGGCGGCAACTTCGCCTCGTCGATGGCCAACATCGCCTACTTCTTCCCGAAGGCTGAAAAGGGCAACGCGCTGGCGCTGAACGCAGGGCTTGGGAACCTCGGCGTGTCGGTCATGCAGTTCCTTGTTCCGATCGTCATCACCGCGGGCGTCTTCGGCGCCATGGGCGGCGAGGCGCAGACGACCGCGGATGGCGCCGAAATGTGGATGCAGAACGCCGGCTTCGTCTGGGTGCCCTTCATCATCGTTGCGACCATCGCCGCCTGGCTGGGCATGAATGACATTGCCGAGGCCAAGGCGTCGTTCCGCGACCAGGCGATCATCTTCTCGCGCTTCCACAACTGGATCATGTGCGTTCTCTACACCGGGACCTTCGGCAGCTTCATCGGCTACTCGGCTGGCTTCCCGCTGCTGACCAAGCTGATGTTCCCCGAGGTCAACGCGCTGCAGTATGTCTTCCTCGGACCGCTTGTGGGCGCCCTTTCCCGCGCGGCAACGGGCTGGGTTTCGGACAGGTTCGGCGGTGGCCGGGTGACCTTCTGGACCTTCCTGGGCATGATCGTGGCGGTGTTCGGCGTCATCAACTTCCTGCCGGTCGGCGGCGCGGGTGGAAGCTTCACCGGCTTCTTCGCCTGCTTCATGGCGCTGTTCTTCCTGACCGGCGTTGGCAATGCTTCGACCTTCCAGATGATCCCGGCAATCATGGGCCGCGAAATCCCGCGCCTGATGCCGCACCTGGACGCGGCGGCGAGCCGCCGGCAGGCCGAACGCGAAAGCGCGGCGATCATCGCCTTCACCAGCGCGATCGCGGCCTACGGTGCCTTCTTCATCCCGAAGGCCTACGGCACCTCGATCGCGATGACAGGCGCACCCTTCCTGGCACTCTGGGGCTTCCTTGCCTTCTACGCGATCTGCCTGGTTCTCACCTGGTTCTACTACACGCGGCCGGGCGGCGTTCTTCATGACATCGAGCGTGGCCGGATGCCGGCCGCCCCGGCGCAGGCCTGAACGGAAAGGAGAGAAAGATGAGCCATCTACTCGACCGGCTGAACTTCCTGAAATCCGTCCGCAAGGATACCTTTGCGGACGGGCACGGACAGACCACGATTGAAAACCGAGACTGGGAGGACACTTACCGGAACCGCTGGCGGCACGACAAGATCGTCCGCTCCACCCATGGTGTGAACTGCACCGGGTCCTGTTCCTGGAAGATCTACGTCAAGTCCGGGATCGTGACCTGGGAAACCCAGCAGACGGACTATCCGCGCACGCGGCCCGATCTGCCCAACCACGAACCGCGCGGCTGCGCCCGCGGCGCGTCCTACAGCTGGTATCTTTACTCGGCCAACCGGGTAAAGACGCCGCTGGTGCGCGGCAGGCTCATGCGGATGTGGCGTGACCTGCGCAAGACACTGTCCCCGGTCGAGGCCTGGAAGGCGATCCAGGCCGACCCGGCCAAGCGCGCCGACTACACGCGCACCCGCGGCAAGGGCGGCTTCGTCCGCGCCGGCTGGGACGAGGTGACCGAGATCGTGGCCGCCGCCAATGCCTATACGGCCAAGACCTACGGCCCCGACCGCGTCTTCGGCTTTTCGCCGATCCCGGCGATGTCGATGGTCAGTTATGCCGCCGGGTCGCGCTACCTGAGCCTGCTGGGCGGCACCTGCATGTCATTCTACGACTGGTACTGCGACCTGCCGCCGGCCTCGCCCATGACCTGGGGCGAACAGACGGACGTGCCGGAATCGGCCGACTGGTACAACGCCGGCTTCCTGATCCTGTGGGGTTCGAACGTGCCGCAGACGCGGACGCCGGACGCCCACTTCTATACCGAGGCGCGCTACCGCGGCACCAAGTCCGCAGTCGTCAGCCCCGACTATTCCGAGGCCGCCAAGTTCTCGGACATCTGGCTGAACGCCAAGCAGGGAACCGACGCGGCGCTCGGCATGGCGATGGGCCATGTCATCCTGCGCGAATACCACCTGGACCGGCAGGCAGCCTATTTCGAGGACTACTGCCGCAAGTACACCGACATGCCCATGCTGGTGAAGCTGGAGCCGAAGGGCGACAGCTTCGTTCCGGGCAGGCAGCTTCGTGCCGCCGATTTCGACGGTGCGCTCGGACAGTCGAACAACCCGGACTGGAAGACCGTTGCCCTTGACGAAAAGACGGGCAAGATCGTCGTCCCGAACGGGTCAATCGGCTTCCGCTGGGGCGAACAGGGCAGCTGGAACCTTGAGGAAACAGCCGGTGGCAAGGACGTGACGCTCAAGATGAGCCTTGTCCTGGACACCGACCGCGACGACGTGATCGGCGTCGACTTCCCCTACTTCGGCGGCCAGGCGACCAACGGCTGGGCGAACGATGCGCGGGGCGACGTGCTGACCCGCAACGTCCCGGTGAAGAAGATCAGGCTGGCTGACGGACAGGACCACTACGTCGCCACCGTCTTCGACCTGCTTTGCGCGAACTACAGCCTCGATCGCGGGCTGGACGGCGACCATGTCACCAACGACTACGACGCCGATGTGCCCTTCACGCCCGCATGGGCGGAACGGATCACGGGCGTCAAGCGCGACCGCATAATCCAGGTCGCGCGGGAATTCGCGTCGAACGCCGAAAAGACCAACGGCAAGTCGATGATCATCATCGGCGCGGCGATGAACCACTGGTACCACATGGACATGAACTACCGCGCCGCCATCAACATGCTGGTCATGTGCGGCTGCGTGGGGCAGTCGGGCGGCGGCTGGGCGCATTATGTGGGCCAGGAAAAGCTGCGCCCGCAGACCGGCTGGACGGCCTTGGCCTTCGCGCTGGATTGGGCGCGCCCACCCCGGCACATGAACTCGACCAGCGCCTGGTACGCCCATACCGACCAGTGGCGGTACGAAACCGTGACCTCGTCCGAGATCCTGTCGCCCACCGCGCCGGATGGCGACTGGAAGGACCTGAGCCTGATCGACTACAACATCCGGGCCGAGCGTATGGGCTGGCTGCCCTCGGCACCGCAACTCCGCACCAACCCGCTTGAGGTGGGCCGCGCCGCGAAGGACGCGGGCAAGCCGATCCCGGAATACGTGGCCGAGCAACTGAAGGCCGGGACGCTGGAAATGTCGGCCGAGGACCCGGACGCACCGGAAAACTGGCCGCGCAACCTGTTCGTCTGGCGCTCGAACCTGCTCGGATCGTCGGGCAAGGGGCACGAATACTTCCTCAAGCACCTTCTGGGCACCGACCACGGCGTGCTTGGCAAGGACCTGGGAGAGGAAGGCCGGACCAAGCCCGTCGAGGCGCGCTGGCACGACAAGGCGCCCGAGGGCAAGCTCGACCTTCTGGTAACGCTCGACTTCCGGATGTCCACGACGGCGGTCTATTCCGACATCGTCCTGCCAACGGCGAGCTGGTACGAGAAGGACGACCTCAACACCTCGGACATGCACCCGTTCATCCACCCGCTTCAGGCGGCGGTCGATCCGGCCTACGAGTCGAAGACCGACTGGGAGATCTTCAAGGCGATCGCCAGGAAGTTCTCCGAAGTCGCGCCCGAAATCCTGGGCGTCGAGACCGATGTGGTGCAGCTGCCGCTGCAGCACGACAGCCCGATGGAAATCGCCCAGTCGACCGTCAAGGACTGGAAAAAGGGCGAATGCGACCTGGTCCCCGGCAAGACCGCGCCGAACTACATCGCGGTCGAACGGGATTACCCGAACCTCTACGCGCGCTTCACCTCTCTCGGCCCGCTCATGGAGAAGGTGGGCAATGGCGGCAAGGGCATCTCCTGGGACACCAAGGAGGAGGTGCATCACCTCAAGGACCTGAACGGCACGCACCACGAGGGTCCGACGCAGGGCATGGCCAAGATCGAAACCGCGATCGACGCGGCCGAGGTCATCCTGATGCTGGCGCCGGAAACCAACGGCGAGGTCGCCGTCAAGGCCTGGGAGGCGCTGTCCAAGGCGACGGGCCGCGAACACGCGCACCTGGCCGAGGTCAAGGAAGACGAAAAGATCCGCTTCCGTGACATCGCCGCGCAGCCGCGCAAGATCATCTCGTCGCCCACCTGGTCCGGCATCGAAAGCGAGGAGGTCTGCTACAACGCCGGCTGGACCAACGTCCATGAACTGATCCCGTGGCGCACCGTCTCGGGCCGCCAGCAGCTTTACCAGGACCACGAATGGATGCAGGCCTTTGGCGAGTTCTTCGTGACATGGCGCCCGCCGGTCGACCTCAAGACCATCACGGCGGCAGCGACCAGCGCCCTTGGCGCCAGCGAAAAGCACGTCGTGCTGAACTTCATCACCCCGCACCAGAAATGGGGCATCCACTCGACCTATTCCGACAACCTGCTGATGCTCACGCTGAACAGGGGCGGGCCGGTCGTCTGGATCTCCGAAAACGACGCCGCCACGGCGGGGATCGTCGACAACGACTGGGTCGAGGTCTTCAACTCCAACGGCGTTCTGACCGCGCGCGCGGTCGTCAGCCAGCGGATGAAGGACGGAACGCTCTTCATGTACCACGCACAGGAAAAGATCGTGAACACGCCGGGATCGCAGATCACCGGCAAGCGGGGGGGCATCCACAACTCCGTCACCCGCGCGGTCGTCAAACCCACGCACATGATCGGCGGCTACGCCCAGCAGTCCTACGGCTTCAACTACTACGGCACGGTCGGCGCCAACCGCGATGAACTCGTGGTCGTGCGCAAGATGGAGAAGGTCGACTGGCTCGACCGGCCGGCAGCAAGAACGGAGGCAGCGGAATGAAAGTCCGTGCACAAATCGGCATGGTGCTGAACCTGGACAAATGCATCGGGTGTCACACCTGTTCGGTCACCTGCAAGAACGTCTGGACCAGCCGCGACGGCGTCGAATACGCCTGGTTCAACAACGTCGAGACCAAGCCCGGCATCGGCTACCCGAAAGACTGGGAAAACCAGAAGCGCTGGAACGGCGGCTGGGAACGCACGGCATCGGGCGGCCTTCGCCCGAAGCAGGGCGGCAAGTGGCGGATCCTGGCGAACATCTTCGCCAACCCCGACCTACCCGAGATCGACGATTTCTACGAACCGTTCGACTTCGACTACGACCACCTGAAGTCGGCACCCGAGATGGAAGCCTTCCCGACCGCGCGCCCGCGCTCCAAGGTCTCGGGCGAGCGGATGGAGAAGATCGAATGGGGCCCCAACTGGGAAGAGATCCTGGGTGGAGAATTCGCAAAGCGGTCCAAGGACTACAACTTCGAGGGCATCCAGAAGGACATCTACGGGCAGTATGAAAATACGTTCATGATGTACCTGCCGCGGCTTTGCGAACACTGCCTGAACCCGGCCTGCGCCGCATCCTGCCCCTCGGGCGCGATCTACAAGCGCGAAGAGGACGGCGTCGTGCTGATCGACCAGGAAAAATGCCGGGGCTGGCGGATGTGCGTCTCGGGCTGTCCCTACAAGAAGATCTACTACAACTGGTCGACGGGTAAGTCCGAGAAGTGCACGCTGTGCTATCCACGCCTGGAATCCGGCATGCCGACGGTCTGTTCGGAAACCTGCGTGGGCCGGATCCGTTATATCGGCGTGATGCTGTACGACGCCGACAAGATCGCGGATGCGGCGTCAGTCGCGGACGAGAAGGAGCTGTATGACGCCCAGCTTGGCGTGTTCCTGGACCCGAACGATCCCAAGGTGATCGAGGCCGCCCGTTCCGAGGGTGTGCCCGAGGACTGGATCGAAAGCGCCCGGAAGTCGCCGATCTGGAAGATGGCGATGGACTGGAAGATCGCCTTCCCGCTGCACCCGGAATACCGGACGCTGCCGATGGTGTGGTACATCCCGCCACTGTCACCGATCCAGAACGCCGCCGCCGCGGGCCAGATCGCGAGCCAGGACGACATGCCGGACGTGAAATCGCTCCGCATTCCGGTGCGTTACCTTGCCAACATGCTGACGGCAGGGGACGAGGCGCCGATCATATCCGCGCTGGAACGGATGCTGGCGATGCGTTCGTACATGCGGTCCAAGACCGTGGACGGGGTCGTCAACCTGGGCGTCGCCAACCGTGTCGGCCTCACGCCCCACCAGATCGACGAGATGTACCGGATCATGGCCATCGCCAACTACGAGGACCGTTTCGTCATCCCGACGACGCACCGCGAGGTGGTCGAGGACGCCTACGACCTGCGCGGCGGCTGCGGCTTCACCGATGGCAACGGCTGCTCGACAGGATCGACCGGCGGCAAGCTTTTCGGCAGCCGCAAGTTCGTCACACCCACGGAGGGCTGGAAATGAAGACCTTCAAGGCGCTGTCGGCGCTGCTGTCCTACCCTTCGAAGGACCTCAAGTCTGCGATCCCCGCGATCCGCGAGGTTCTGAACGCCGAGGGCCTGCTGAGCCGCGGCCAGCGCACCGCGCTGGAGCCGCTGCTGACGGACCTGGAATCCGCCGACATCTATGATCTGCAGGAGCGCTACGTGCTCCTGTTCGACCGCTCGCGGACGCTCTCGCTCAACCTGTTCGAGCATATCCACGGCGAAAGCCGGGATCGCGGCGGCGCGATGGTCGACCTGCTGGAAACCTACCGGGCGGGCGGCTTCGACCTGACGGGGCCGGAGCTTCCGGATCACCTGCCGGTCTTGCTGGAATACCTCTCGACCCGGCCCCTCGCCGAGGCGCGGGGCCTTCTCGCCGACGCCGGGCACATCATCGCGGCGGTGGCCGAACGGCTGACACGGCGCGACACGCCCTATGCGGCGGTCCTGGACACGCTGGCGCGTCTTGCCGGAGCCGGGTCCGACAGCCCCGAGGCCGAGGCGCTATTGTCCGAGGCCGACGACGATCCCGAGGACCTCGAGGCGCTGGACGCGATCTACGAGGAGGCGCAGGTGACCTTCGCCCCGGATCCCAACGCGGGATGCCCGATCTCGCGCGACATCCTCGCGCGGATGGACGTCCCAAGGAACCCGGCCACGGCCGGAGCGCCCCAGTGAAGGAGGGCTAACGATGCACCAGTTCATCTTCGGTATTTACCCATACATCGCCTTGTCGGTGCTGCTTCTGGGATCGATCGCGCGCTATGAACGCGACCCGTTCACATGGAAGTCGTCGTCCTCTCAGCTTCTGCGCCGCAGGCAGCTTGTCATCGGCTCTGTCCTTTTTCATGTGGGCGTGCTGGTGATCTTCTTCGGCCACCTGGTTGGCCTCCTGACGCCCATCCAGGTCTTCGACGCGCTTGGCATCAGCCACGGCGCGAAGCAGCTTCTGGCGGTCGTCGCGGGTGGCATCGCGGGGGTCATGGCCCTGACAGGGGGAACGATGCTTCTGCACCGTCGGTTGAAGGATCCGCGCGTCAGGGCGACGTCCAGCTTTGCCGACACGGGTATCCTGGCGCTTCTCTTGATCCAGCTCGTGCTTGGCATGTTGACGATCTTCGTCTCGCTCCAGCACCTGGACGGGCACGAGATGACCAAGTTCATGGCTTGGGCTTCGGGGATCTTCACCTTCGATGGCAACGCGGCCAGCTACGTTCGGGATGCCAACATCCTGTTCAAGCTGCACATCTTCCTTGGTCTGACCATCTTCCTGCTGTTCCCGTTCACGCGGCTGGTGCACATGCTTTCGGCGCCGGTCCGCTACCTGTGGCGGCCCGGCTACCAGATCGTCCGTACGAAGAAGCGCGGGGCCTGAGATGGGACCGCTTCTGACCGACATCACGGTGAACGGCGAGGTCATCCCCGCCGCCGCCATCGCCGCCGAGGCACAGATGCACGCCGCGCCCAAGGGCAAGCCGGGTCTTGCCTGGCGGGCGGCGGGACGGGCGCTCGCGGTCCGCGCCTTGCTCTTGCAAGAGGCTCGTCGGCGCGGGCTTGCACCTTTGCCGGTCACCGATGGCGGCCTGGCAGAGACAGAAGACGAAGCGTTGGTGCGTCAGCTTCTGGACTTGGCTGTGAAGCCCAATGCCGCGGACGAAGCCAAGGCACGCGCCGCCTACGATGCCGATCCGGCCCGTTGGCGCGCGCCCACGCTTTACGAGGCTGCGCACATCTTGTTTCCCTGCCGGCCCGACGATACCGAGGGCCGGGCACAGGCACGCGCCAGGGCCGAAGCGGCGCTGGCAGAACTTGCTCGCGCCCCCCGCAACTTCGACACGCTGGCACGCGACCTGTCCGCCTGCGCATCCCGCGATGCCGGCGGACGCCTGGGCCAGATCGCCACCGGAGACACCGTGCCCGAGTTCGAGGACGCGCTGAACGCCCTGGCGGAGGGCGAGATCGCCGCAACCCCGATCGCGACGCGCTATGGGTATCACATCATCCGCCTTGATGCCCGCGCCGAAGGGGCGATCCTGCCCTACGAAACGGTGGCCCCGCGCATCCGCGAAATGCTGGCGAAGGCGGCCTGGGCCACGGCCGCCCGTGAATTCGTCGCAGCGCTTGCGGCCCGGGCCGCTGTCAGCGGCATCGACCTGAAGGCTGCATGAGATGGGCCAGGTTCTGCAGGCGCTGCTGGACAGGAACCGGGATTGGTCGGCGCAGATCCGCGCGGCGTCGCCGGACTATTTCGACGGCCTGGCCGAACAACAGGCGCCGGAGTTCCTCTGGATCGGCTGTTCCGACAGCCGCGTTCCCGCGAACGTCATCTCGGGCCTCGCCCCGGGTGAGGTCTTCGTCCACCGGAACGTGGCGAATGTCGTGCACTCGTCCGACATGAACCTGCTGTCGGTGCTTGAATTTGCGGTGGACGCGCTTGGAATTCGCCAGATCATCGTCTGCGGGCACTACGGTTGCGGAGGCGTGCGCGCCGCGACCGAAGAGGACCTTCCGCACGGCCTGGCAGATCACTGGCTTGAACCGATCCGCCGACTTGCCAAGCGCCATGCGCGGGAACTGTCCGAGATCGCGGACATCGAACAGCGCCGCGACCGTCTTGCCGAGTTCAACGTCCTTGAAAGCGTCGCCCGTGTCGCCGAGACGCCGATCCTGCGCCGGGCCTGGAGCAAGGGCGACTATCCCCTGATCCACGGCCTGATCTACGGCATCCGGGACGGGGTCCTTCGAAGCCTCGACTGCACCATAAGCGGCGCCGACAGGCGCTGAAAGGAACAGACATGCGACTTGCCTACGTCACTTCCCTTGAGCGCGGCGTGACCGACAGGGTCCTGGCCGAAGCGGCCAATGAACTGATGAAGCGCGGGCTTCGCCCGGCCGGGGTCGTCCAGACGAACATCCTGCGGCCCCAGCGGTTTCACTGCGACATGGACCTTGTGCTGCTGCCCGACGGGCCGACGATCAACATCACGCAAGACCTTGGCGCGAACGCGCGCGGCTGCCGACTGGATCCCGGCGCGCTGGAACAGGCCGTCGCGCAAGTTTCTGCACGGCTTCAGGGCGGCGAGGCGGACGTGCTGATCCTGAACAAGTTCGGCAAGCACGAAGCCGAGGGACGCGGCTTCCGCGAACCCATCGCAAACGCCCTCGAGGCCGGTCTTCCCGTGATCCTCGGCGTGAACGGCCTCAATCTGGATGCCTTTCTGGAATTCAGCGCGGGATGTGCCGAAAGGCTGGACTGCACCGCGTCGGCGCTGGTCGGCTGGGTGGAAAACGAACTGGCGCTTGCGGCCTGAACGACGCGTTCGGGTTGGCGGTCGAGGCTTGATCCGGCCAGCCGAGGCTCCCGCAGATCGGCACCGCTGCGGGCGGTCCCTGCCCCACCCTGCCTCAGGGCTCGGGCAGCCCTTCGACGATCGTCAGGTGAACGATGGCCGCACCTTCGCGGTGCCGGCACGCGTCCTGATAGGCTTCCGAGGCATAGCAGGCTTTCGCGGCCGCCAAGGACGCGAACCGGATCACGACGTGGCGCTGAAGGTCGGGACCTTCAAGCACCTCGGCCTCTCCGCCGCGCGCAAGGAAGGTTGCCCCGTGTTGCGCAAGCGCGGCTGCGGCACGCTGCTGATAGCCTTTGTAGGCCTCGGCGTCCGTCACGGTGACATGGGCGATCCAGTAGGCGCTCATTCTTGGCTCTCCAGGCTTTGCCGCGCGATCTCGGCCGCGTCGCGCAAATGGTCGCTGACCGCCGCCGCCGCGGCCTCGGGTTGGCCTGCGCAGATCGCATCGCAGATCCGGGCCATGTGTGCGGGGCCCGACACGCGCCGGTTGCTGCTGGCAAGCGTCAGCGCGCGCAGTCGCGAAATCCGGCCGTTCAGCCGCTGGACGATCTCCCACGCGATGGTGTGGCCCGCCGCAGTGAAGATGACCTCGTAATACGCCGTCGTCGCGGTGTAGAGCTCAAGCGGGCCGCCATGGGCGAAGGCACGGTTGAGTTCCTCAAGCGCCGCCCTGAGCCGATTTGCTATGTCCTGATCGCAGACGCGCGCGCAGGCGGCGGCGGCGTCGGCCTCAAGCAGCCGGCGTATGTCGTAGATCTGGCGCGCGCCCTGCCAATCCAGCAGCGCGACGACAGGCCCCGACCTTGGCTGCGTTTCGACCAGCCCTTCCGCCTCAAGATACCGGATCGCCTCGCGCACGATGGAGCGTGAAACCCCCAGAAGGTCGCAAAGACTGCGCTCCACCAGCCGCTCTCCGCCGGAAAAGCGCCCGGTGATTATGGCCTGGCGCAGCCGATCGACGGCAAGCGACCGCAGGGTCGTCGCAGGGTAGTCGATCCGCATGTCATCGGCGTTTTCCATGCGCGAATCCTATGGATTGGCGGCGGCGAACGCAACTGAATATTGACAGACTATATTCTGGTATACCAACATACAAGTGAAAAAAGGAGCGACTGATGCCCGCAGAGATTCGCAAGACACTCACACTTGTGGAAACGACATTGATCGAGGGAGGGCGTGCCGCGCCGCGACCGCTGAAGCTGATCGCGGCAGTTGCCGTCCTTCGCAACCCCTGGGCGGGTCGAGGGTTTGTCGAGGACCTGAAACCCGAGATCCATGCCGTCGCACCGGACCTGGGCGCGCTTCTGACGGGCATGGTGCTTGAGGCCGCCGGCGGCGCCGACGCGGTCGAGGGCTACGGCAAGGCCGCCGTCGTGGGCCTGGACGGAGAACTGGAACACGCCAACGCACTGATCCACACCCTGCGGTTCGGCAATCATTACCGGCAGGCCGTCGGCGCCAAGACCTACCTGGCCTTCACCAGTGTCCGCGGCCCCGCGAACTGCTCTGTCATGATCCCCCTGATGGACAAGCACGACGAAGGCCGGCGGTCCCATTACCAGACGGTGCACTTCTCGGTCCCCGACGCGCCCGCGGCGGATGAGCTGATCGTGGCGCTTGGGGCTTCGACGGGTGGGCGGCCGCACCACCGCATTGGCGACCGCTACCAGGATCTGAGGGACCTTGGACATGATGTCTCGAACCCTGCGGCTGTCTGACGGGCTGTGCGCAAACGTGGTCGAGGCGGGTTCGGGCGAGCCCGTCCTGCTGATCCACGGCGTCGGCATGTGTGCCGGGGCCTGGGAGCCTCAGACGGCGGCGCTGAGCGCAGATTACCGCGTGCTGGCGGTCGACATGCCGGGTCATGGCGGCAGTGACCCGCTTCCCGGCGCGCCGCTCCTGCCGGACTATGTTGACTGGGCGGCGCGTGTGGTCGATGCGCTTGACCTTGGCCCGGTGTCGGTCGCGGGGCACTCGATGGGCGCGTTGATCGCGGCGGGACTGGCTGCAGAGCGGCCCGACCTTGTGCGGCGCGCAGCACTTCTGAACGGGGTCTATCGCCGCGCCCCCGAAGCGAAGGCTGCGGTTCTGGCGCGCGCGTCAGAGATCGGCGCAGGCCATGGCGGCATAGAGGCCCCCCTGGCCCGATGGTTCGGCCCGGAGCAGTCCGAAATACGCGACAAGGTTGCAGGCTGGCTGCGTAACGTTTCGCGATCGGGCTACGCTGCCGCCTACCGCGCCTTCGCCGAGGGCGATGAGGTCTACGCGGCGCGTCTGGGTTTGATCCGCTGCCCGCTTCTGGTGATGACCGCGGACGAAGACGCCAATTCGACACCCGAGATGACCAGGGCCATGGCCGCGCTTGCCCCCTTGGGGCGGGCCGTCGTCGTGCCGGGGCATCGGCACATGCTGAACCTGACCGCACCTGATATCGTCACCGCCGAACTGCGCCGCTGGCTATCCACCGAGGAGACTGCCCCATGACGACGCCCGACACGCTCTCTGTGGACCCTCGCGCGCTGCGCGACGCGTTCGGCTGCTTCATGACGGGCGTTACGGTCGTGACCACCCTGGACCCTTCCGGCAAGCCGCTTGGCTTCACCGCGAACTCGTTTTCATCGGTCTCCATGGATCCGCCGCTCCTTTTGGTTTCAATCGCGAACAGTTCATCGAACCTGGGCAGTTTCGCGCAGGGGAAGGGGTTTGCGGTCAACATCCTGTCAGAGTGGCAGAAGGACATCTCCACAACCTTCGCCAAGCGGTCCGACGATCGTTTCGCATCGGTCTACTGGCGTCACGGCCCCGTGGGATCGCCGCTGATCGCCGAGGTTTCCGCCTGGTTCGACTGCACGCTTGAGCAGGCGGTGCCCGCCGGTGATCACACCATCCTGATCGGACGCATCGGCGCGTTCGAGTCGACCTCTCATCCCGGCCTGGGGTATTCCCGCGGGGCCTATGTCACGCCCGCAGCCACCGCTGTCGAACTGCCCGCGGGTCCCGACGTCGTCATCTCGGCGATCCTCGAGGCCGAAGGACAGGTCCTTCTGGTCGACGATGGCCGGGGCGGGCTGTGCGTGCCGACGGCGCGCGTGGGGCGCGAGGGCATGCAGGCCGCGCTGGCCAAGCTGATCGAAAGCATCGGCATCCACGCCGAAGCCGGATCGATCTATGCCGTCTACGAGGACGCCAAGCTGGGCACGCAACACATCGCGCTGCGCTGCCCGGCCGAGGCGGCCAAACCGGCAAAGGGCGCCTTTGTGGAACTGTCGCGATCGGGCGTGGCCGACGTGACGGATCCGGCGCTGCGCGTGATGCTGGAACGTCTGGCCGACGAATCCCGTCTTGGCAACTACGGCGTCTATTTCGGCACATACGATCAAGGGCGTATCCAACGCATCGCAGAGGAAAAGAGCAAATGAAATTCTCGCTTTTCATTCACATGGAGCGCGTCTCGGCCGAAGATGACGAGAAGCGGCTTTACGACGAGATGATCGAGCTTTGCCGCATCGCCGACGAGGGCGGCATGCACGCCATCTGGACGGGCGAGCATCATGGGATGAACTTCACCATCGCGCCGAACCCGCTGCTGAACCTTGTCGACCTCGCGCGGAGAACGAAGAACGTGCGCCTTGGCACCGGAACGGTGATCGCACCGTTCTGGCATCCGATCCGCCTCGCGGGCGAGGCCGCGATGGCCGACATCATCATGGACGGGCGGCTCGACCTGGGCATCGCCCGCGGCGCCTACAGTTTCGAGTATGAGCGCATCATGCCGGGGCTGGACGCCTGGAACGCGGGCGGCCGGATGCGAGAGCTGATCCCGGCCGTCAAGGCGCTTTGGCAGGGAGACTACAGCCACGACGGACAGTACTGGCAGTTCCCGAAAACGACATCGTCGCCGAAGCCCCTGCAACAGCCGGGCCCGCCGATCTGGGTCGCCGCGCGCGATCCGAACAGCCATGAGTTTGCTGTCGCCAACGGTTGCAACGTGCAGGTCACGCCGCTGCACCTGGGCGACGAAGAGGTCGTCAGCCTGATGGAGCGCTTCAACGCGGCCTGCGCCGCCCACCCCGAGGTGCCGCGCCCCAAGATCATGGTACTGCGCCACACCTATGTGGCCGACAGCGAGGCCGACGCGGAACTGGCCGCCGAAGAGATCAACCGCTTCTACTGCTATTTCGGCGCGTGGTTCAAAAACGATCGGCCCATATCGCAGGGCCTGATCCAGCAACTGACCGAAGACGAGATCGCGGCACACCCCTTCTATTCCGCCGCCGCGATGCGCAGGAACCAGATCATCGGCGAAGCCCCCGAAGTGATCGAGCGGATAAGGTCCTATGAGGCCCTTGGCTATGACGAGTTCAGCATGTGGCTGGACAGCGGCATGAGCTTCGAGCGAAAAAAGGCGTCGCTCGAAAGGCTGATCCGCGACGTCATGCCTGCTTTCGCCTGACGGGGGAAAAGATGGACCGCTTCCAGCACTACATCGACGGCGCGTTCGAGGACGGCGAAGGCACCTTTGCCAGTATCGACCCGGCCAGCGGCGCCCCTTGGGCGCAGATGCCACTTGCCTCGCCCGCCGACGTGAACCGTGCGGTGGAGGCGGCCCATCGCGCGTTCGGTTCGGCCGAATGGGCGGGGATGACCGCCATGGCGCGCGGCAAACTGCTGTTCCGCCTCGCGGAACTGGTCCGTGCGGCAGCCCCCAGGCTCGCAGCGCTCGAAACGCGCGATACCGGCAAGATCATCCGCGAAACCTCTGCCCAGATCGCCTATGTGGCGGACTACTACCAGTATTATGCGGGGCTTGCCGACAAGATCGAGGGCGCGCATCTGCCGATCGACAAGCCCGACATGGAGGTCTGGCTTCGGCGCGAGCCCGTCGGCGTGGTGGCGGCGATCGTTCCCTGGAACAGCCAGCTGTTCCTGTCAGCCGTGAAGCTTGGCCCGGCACTTGCGGCCGGCTGCACGGTCGTGCTGAAAGCGTCCGAGGACGGCCCTGCGCCGCTGCTGGAATTCGCGCGACTGGTTCACGAGGCGGGATTTCCCGCGGGCGTGGTCAACATCCTGACGGGTGGGCCGGAGGCCGGTCACACGCTGAGCACCCATCCGAAAGTCGCGCATATCGCCTTTACCGGCGGGCCTGAAACGGCGCGCCACATCGTGCGCGCCTCGGCCGAAAACCTCGCCCGGACCTCGCTCGAGCTTGGAGGCAAGTCGCCCTTCATCGTCTTTGACGATGCCGACCTTGACAGCGCCGCGAACGCGCAGGTCTCGGGCATCTTCGCCGCCACCGGGCAAAGCTGCGTCGCCGGATCGCGGCTTCTGGTGCAGTCGGGTATCAAGCACGACTTCCTTGCGCGCTTGACGGCCAAGGCCGAGGCCATCGCGATCGGGGCGCCGGAACGCATGGAAACCGAGGTCGGGCCGCTTTGCACGATGCGCCAGCGCGACCGGATCGCCCTGCTGATCGAAAGATCCGTGGCCGCCGGCGCAAGGGTGGTCACGGGCGGCAAGGTTCCCGACGGGCCGGGGTTCTACTTTCCGCCGACGATCCTTGATTGTTCCGATGCCCCCGACGCCCCCGCCCTGCGGGAAGAGTTCTTCGGGCCTGTCCTGTCGGTCGTGTCGTTCGAAGATGAGGCCGAAGCCCTGTCGATGGCCAACGACACGCAATTCGGCCTGGCCTCCGGCGTCTTCACGCGCAGCCTGACCCGCGCGCATCGGATGATCCGCGGCATCCGCGCGGGCGTCGTCTGGGTGAACACCTACCGCGCCGTCTCGCCCATCGCGCCGTTCGGCGGACACGGGCTGTCAGGGCACGGCCGAGAGGGCGGGCTTGCCGCCGCGCTTGATTACACGACCATCAAGACGGTGTGGCTGCGCACGTCGGATGACCCGATCCCCGACCCGTTCGTCATGCGCTGAAGCAGCCTGCCAAAGGGCTGGCCATACCGTATCGGCGTCACGGCGCAGACATGACGAATGCGCCGCCGGGATCGCTTGCCCGAACGGTTTCTGATCGGTCAGCCCCTGGGCAAGGGCACCCTACCCCGGCGACGCCGGCAGCGCGTTTCTGGCCGATCCGTTCCGCTCGGTGTAACCTTGCCGAAGCCGACCCAGGGCGATGGCACAGCGCGCTTGCGGGTCTTGACGTCACCGACAGGGGCGGAAAGAAGGGGTCCAATGCCCGGACCGCGCCCCTGAGGAGAGGATTATGAAGTTCCGTTTCCCAATCGTTATCATCGACGAGGATTTTCGATCCGAGAACACCTCGGGGCTCAGCATCCGCGCCTTGGCGGAAGTCATCGAAAGCGAAGGCTTCGAGGTCCTGGGCGCGACCAGCTACGGCGACCTGTCGCAGTTCGCGCAGCAGCAAAGCCGAGCCGCCGCCTTCGTGCTTTCGATCGATGACGAAGAGTTCAGCCCGGGCCCGGACGTGGACCCGGTGATCGTGAACCTTCGCAACTTCATCGCCGAGGTGCGTCGCAAGAACGAGGACGTGCCGATCTATGTGTACGGCGAAACCAAGACCTCGCGCCACCTGCCAAACGACATCCTGCGCGAACTGCACGGCTTCATCCACATGTTCGAGGATACGCCGGAATTCGTCGCCAAGCACATCATCCGCGAGGCGAAGGGCTACCTCGAAAGCATCCAGCCGCCGTTCTTCAAGGCGCTTCTGGATTATGCCGAGGACGGGTCGTATTCGTGGCACTGCCCGGGCCACTCCGGCGGCGTGGCGTTCCTGAAAAGCCCGATCGGGCAGATGTATCACCAGTTCTACGGCGAAAACATGCTGCGGGCCGACGTCTGCAATGCGGTCGAGGAACTGGGGCAGCTCCTGGATCACAACGGCGCCATCGGCGCATCGGAGCGCAACGCCGCGCGGATATTCAACGCCGATCATTGCTTCTTCGTCACAAATGGCACTTCGACCTCGAACAAGATGGTCTGGCACCACACCGTCGCGCCGGGCGATGTCGTGATCGTCGACCGCAACTGCCACAAGTCGATCCTGCATTCGATCATCATGACAGGTGCGGTGCCTGTCTTCCTGCGGCCCACCCGGAACCATTGGGGCATCATCGGCCCCATCCCGCGCTCGGAGTTCGAGCCGGACTCGATCCGCGCGAAGATCCGCGCCAATCCTCTTTTGCAAGACACCGATCCCGACAGCGTGAAGCCGCGCATCATGACGCTGACCCAGTCGACCTATGACGGGGTGCTTTACAACACCGAAGAGATCAAGCGGCTGCTCGACGGATATGTCGACAACCTGCACTTCGACGAGGCCTGGCTGCCCCACGCGGCGTTCCATCCCTTCTACGGGACCTATCACGCGATGGGCCGCAAGAGGGGCCGCACGAAGCATTCGGTCACCTACGCCACCCAGTCGGTTCACAAGCTGCTGGCCGGAATCAGCCAGGCCAGCCATGTGCTGGTGCAGGATTCGCAGGGCACGAAGCTGGATCGGCACCTGTTCAATGAATCCTACCTGATGCACACATCGACCAGCCCGCAATATTCGATCATCGCCAGCTGCGACGTCGCGGCAGCGATGATGGAACCGCCGGGCGGAACGGCGCTGGTCGAGGAAAGCATCCTCGAAGCGCTCGATTTCAGGCGCGCGATGCGCAAGGTCGACGACGAGTTCGGCCCCGACGACTGGTGGTTCCAGGTCTGGGGTCCGCAGGAACTGGAAGATGAGGGCATCGGCCGCAACAAGGACTGGGTGCTGCGCCGGACCGACGAGGATGGCGTGCAACTCGCCGACGGCGAAGACAGCTGGCACGGCTTTGGCGACATGGCGCCGGGGTTCAACATGCTGGACCCGATCAAGGCCACGATCGTCACGCCGGGGCTCGACATCGACGGTCGCTTCGACGAGACGGGCATCCCGGCTTCGATCGTCTCGAAATACCTGACGGAACACGGCGTCGTCGTCGAAAAGACCGGGCTCTACAGCTTCTTCATCATGTTCACGATCGGCATCACCAAGGGCCGGTGGAACACGCTTCTTGCGGCGCTTCAGCAGTTCAAGGACGACTACGACCGAAATCAGCCCTTGTGGCGCGTGATGCCCGAATTCTGCGCCAAGCAGCCGCGCTATGAAAAGATGGGGCTGAAGGATTTGTGCCAGCACGTCCACACGCTTTACGCGAAGTACGACGTCGCGCGGTTGTCGACAGAGATCTACCTGGGCGACCACCGGCCCGCGATGACCCCTTCCGAAGCGTTTTCCCACATCGCGCGGCGCAAGACCGAAAGGGTGGCGATCGACGATCTGGAAGGCCGGATCACGACCAGCCTGGTCACACCCTACCCGCCCGGCATTCCGCTGCTGATCCCGGGCGAGGTCTTCAACGCCAAGATCGTCGACTACCTGCGCTTCAACCGCGAATTCGCGCGTGAATGCCCGGGGTTCGAAACCGACATCCACGGCCTGGTGCAGGAAATCGGGGAAAACGGACAGCCGCAACACTTTGCCGATTGCGTCGCCGAGTAAGCAAGGAAAGACAGGCAGGGGCCGTCCAATCCCCTGCCCCGGAAGGGGCGGTTTGGATGCGCGCGGGAACTCCGGCCCCGCCTGATCCGTTCAGAAAGGGAACAGACACAATCCAAGGTTAAGGGCATGGAAGAACGAATGACGCGTATCCTGGGCATATCCGGCAGCCTCAGGGAACTGTCCTTCAACGCCGGGCTACTTCGCGCCGCGGTCGCGCTGGCGCCCGCGGGCGTGGTGCTGGATGCGCGGTCGATCAAGGGCGTCCCGCTTTACAACGCCGACGACGAGGAACGCGACGGCGTGCCAGCGACCGTCGCGCAGTTGAAAGAGGCCTTGAAGGCCGCGGACGGGCTCTTGCTCGTGACGCCGGAGTACAACAACGGCGTGCCAGGCGTCTTCAAGAATGCCATCGACTGGATGAGCCGGCCGCCGGGCGGCTTGGACATCTTCAGAGGCAAGCCCGTCGCGATGATCGGCGCCTCGTCGGGCGGTTTCGGAACGATCCTTTCGCAGGCGCACTGGTTGCCGGTTCTGCGGACCCTGCGGATGCGCCCGTGGTTCGAGGGTCGCCTGATGGTTTCGCGCGCCGAAAAGCTGTGCGATGCGGACAGCAACCTGACCGATGAGGCAACGCGCGAGAAGCTCGCTGACTTCCTGGAAGGGTTCGTCGAGTTCGTTCGGCACGAGACGCCCGAATCCTGATCTGCCCGAATCCTGATCTGCCCGAATCCTGATCTGCCCGAATCCTGATCTACCCGAATCCTGATCTGGTTACGCTTGGCTCAAAGCGTGTCATCCGCTTCCGTCTTGTCTGAGATCTGACGGTGCAGGATCCGCTTGATCTCGGTGACAAGATGTTCCCGGTCCGGATCGGGATCTTCGTTCTGCTCGTTCGTCAGACGGGTGAGCACCTGTTTTAGCCAAGCCTTGCGCCGTTCGGCCGAATAGCCTTCGTCGGCCAGCACATCCAGAAGCTCGTTGCGAGAGATCCGGTCTCCTTCCTCGGGCGCGCGCAGCGCCGGGGGGGAATTTGGGGGCGATTTGAGTTTGGACATTGCGTTCTCCTTTCCGCGACATCTTTTCGGCACGAAACACGATCCAGGCGCCTTGCAGGCCAGGCGCGCCGGGGTAGCGACCGATGGGCCCGCAAAGGGGAACCTGGCCCCCTTTGACCCTCTACCTTATGAACCTGTCCCACGTCCCGAAGCTGCCGTGGACCGGCCCGCGCCGAACGCTCAGCCCGATCAGCGCGAGGCCGCAAAGGACCGAGAAGGCAAGTCCCGTCATCGATGCGCCGGCGACAAGCGGCGCGAACAGAAGCACGATTCCCATGAGCATGTTCAGGAACCTGGCAAGCCGCACGACCGGGGCAAGCGCTGCAACCGAAACCGTCACGACCAAGGCGCCGACGATGTGGTTTGTCGCGGCGACCCCGCCCGCATCCCAGCCAAGACCGATCGGCGAAAGCATCAGCATCACGCCGATCGCCATTGAGACGAGCAGGGTCCAAGAGAAGGTCAGCCCCCCCGTCAGCATGTCGGCAAGGATCGCGCGCGGCGAGCGCTCGAAGTCCTCCTTGGTCGCGTCGTCGTCGCCTTCGTCGGTATCGCCGGAGAAGAAGACGCGCAGCCAAGGTTGGCCCACCTTGTGCCGGCGACGAAGGAACTGGTAGGTCGCGGCCAGTTCGTCGAGCGAGTAGGGAATCTGCCAGACCATCGCGAGCGCCGCCAACAGCGCCAGGGTCGAATAGGTTCCGATGACGATCGGCTGGATCACGATGAAGAAGATCGACACCGCGCCAAGCGGCACGATCAGCAGTCCGAACAGGACGACAAGCCAAGGCATGGTCCGCCAGCGCCGGGCCGACCCTACTGCGCCGACCAGGATCTCAAGGGCGTAGGTCAAGCCGCCAAGACCGGCATCGGGCACCGGCCAGCTTCTGGACACGTCCGAGGTGATGATCTGCTCGGTACCGTTTCTGTCGGGCAGCGTGCCTGCAAAGAATGGCTCCCACACGGCATCGATGGTGCCAAGCTGGTAGGCCGCGAGATAGCGAGACACCAGAAGGCCCACGAGGGCCAGCATGATCACAGGCAGTCTCTGGAACCAGTCGGATGGCGAATAATGCCACCCTTTGGGGATCGTGGGCCCGGTTTGTGCGGCAACGGGCGCGACGCCGGGCGGCGGCGGCAGGCACAGGGCGAAGGCACAGGCCAGCATCCCCACCAGCGTGCCGTTCAGGTAGCCGGCGCCGCTTGGCGTCCAGAACACGAGCGGCGCGAACATGATCCAGCAGGCGATGGTTGCGGTGGCGAACCGAGCCCAGACAAGCCGCCAGGACAGCGACAGAAGCCCAAGGACAAATAGCGCCAGACCCGATATCAGGTTGCTGACCGCCAGCCCCCCACCATAGCCAAGAAGCGGCCCCGCGGTCATCATCCAGACGCCAAGCCCGGCATTGGTCCAGGCGCCCCAGATATTGTCACGATGAAGCCTGCGGTATTCGACCTCGTGGCGCGCCCTCAGCGCTTCGGCATCGTCGACGCGCGCATCGGCCGCCTCAAGCCAGGGCGGCGGCGTGATGCCGTTGTCGCGATACCAGGCAAGCGGATCGGACTTCAACGCCTTGACCAGCTTCGGCAGGTGGCTTTCGATCCGGTGGCGTGGCACCCAGTCCAGAAGCCTTTCGGCCTTCGATATGTCCAGCGCGTAGTGATCGCTTGCCATGTCGATCATGAAGGGCCGGATGAAAGGCTTTTCGCCCTGGTCCAGCGCGTCGGGCACGATCGGCTCGGCCCGCGCCTCAAGCGCCGCGCCAAGCCTCGCGACCGGCGCGGGCAGGACCACCGTCCGCCAACCCGCCTCGCCGTGGATCAGCGTGCCGATACGGTCCTGAAGCACGCCGTAGCCTAGCGTATCCGGCTCTCCTCCAAGGATCACTTCGCCGCCATCCAGGTCACCTCGCCGGTCGACGACCCTTCGGAAAAGGTCCAGCATGTCGTCGATGTGGATCAAGGACTGACCGGCTTTCAGGTCGCCCGAGAAAACATGGCTCTTGAAGTCGCGCTCGTAGATGCGTGCGATCTGGTGCGACAGGGTCGGAACCGCGGTCCGGTCGTCGTAAAGCCCCGCGAGGTGAAGAAAGACGGTATTCATGCCCTTCGCCTTCTGGCGGATCACCTCCTCGGTTCGTGCCTTGGATTTCGGATAGGCCCAGCCGGGCGCAAGGGGCGTGTCTTCATTGATCCGTTCCCCCGGCGCGCCCGGAGCGTGGACCAGCATCGTGCCAGAGTAGACGAACTGCTCGACATTGGCCTGCTTGAGCGCGGCCAGCAGATTGCTTGTGCCCTGAACATTCACCGCATCGTATTGGGGGCGTTCTTCGCCGCTGAAATCGAAATAGGCGGCAAGGTGTATAACCGAAGCGATGTCGCGTCCGACGTCATCGACGACGGCGGCAATCGCCTGATCCGACGAGCCGGGTTCGGTAAGATCGCAACCGAACATGTCCTTGCCCTTGGCAGAGCCTGGAAGGTCAAGGCCGATGACCCTGTAGGCGTCGGACAGGCGCCGGGTCAGCCGCCTGCCTATTCGCCCCGCCGCACCCGTGATGAGGACGACAGGCTTGTGGTCTTTCTTCATCGCCGATCCAGTCCTTGAGCGAACCTGTCTTTGCGAGGGGTCAACGCGGAAACGGCCAAATCGTTTCAACAGTGGCGGCGCAACGCGGAACAAGGCCCGCGGCTTGGACGTTCCGACGCCAGTGACCTTGGGGGATTGCCATGACCATCAGCGAAGTTGATGCCGAAAGACTTGAAGCCCGACTTGACGCACATCGCGAAGTGCTTGCCCTGCTTGTCGCCTATGCCGGCGACGGATCGAAGGAACTTACGGAGCGGCTCAGCCGACGCGATGCGACGCCCGCGCATCATGCCGAGGATCCCGGCGCGGTGCCCGATCGGGCCTTCGCGATCGAGGCTGCGTTCGAGCAGGAACTGCACATGATCGCAAAACAGATCGCGCGGATCCGCGAAGCGTCGGGCAAAGGGTAAGCTAGGGAAAGCGGCGATCAGGCCCTGCGGTTAAGACGCTCCTCTGACGCCTTGGTAAACATCTCGGCCTCCATCTGCTCTTCGTCCAGCGTCTGTTCAAGCAGGTCAACGCAGTCTTCGCGGGCAAGTTCCTTGGCCCAGGCAAGCAGCGTGGAATAGCGCGCGATCTCGTAGGATTTGGCGGTCTTCATCACAGCGACCAGCGCCGCGTCGCGCAGGTCGTCCTCCGCCTCGTCGGGAACGACCCGCTGCATTTCGCCGACGATTTCGTCCATCGCCGCGCAGGTGCCCTGCGAGGGCGTTTCACCAATCATTTCGTAGATGCGTTGGAGCCGTTCGATCTGCCCCTTCACTTCCTGCAACTGCGTTCGAAGCCCCTGCTCCAGAGGGCCGGCGGACGCCCGTTCGGCCAACTGCGGCAAGGCTTCGGCAAGCCTGTGCTCGGCATGATAGATGGAGTTCAGCCAATGCAGGAACAGGCCCTCCATTGTCGCTTTCTCAGCCGCAGCAGCCATCCGGTTTTCCTTTCAGTGGTTTTCGTGCGCTGACCGCTTCGCCCGGCGCGGGCACACTCGGGACGGAAGCGTCGCCACTTGTGCAACGCAAAGGCAAAGCCTTGAGTTCCGGTGCGCAGGGCCCGCTGGTTCACCTTGTGCCGGGGCCAGGGGCGGCAGGCGGGCAAGGAACCAGCCGTGACCTGCGCGGTTTGTCCAATGTCAGCAAAGCACATCCACGACGGCAACCGGAAGGGAGCATCCGATGACAAGATACCGAACCGATCCTCTTTACGACATTGAAGCCTCCCGCCACCGCCATCGCAATGAGCGCGCCTTCGACCGGGAGCGTGAGATGCGCGGTTCCTGGAAGGAGCCGCCTTTTGAGCGCGAACCCACGATCGACGAGATGCGCATGTCGCGGGAGCCGTGGCCATATTCACCCTACGCCACCGCGCCGGTGCCCGGCACGCCGGGCTGGCACCCTCCGCATCTGGAGGGATACTACTCGGATGACCATGACCCGTCGGTCCCGGAATGGAATTGGCGCGAGCGGGACCTTCGCGACCGGATATCGGACGAAATCGCGACGTGGTTCGGCGACCCGGATGCCGCGCGCCGGCGCAAGGCGGATTATACCGGCGTGGGCCCCAGAAACTATCAGCGCCCCGACAGCAGGATCAATGATGACCTGCATGATCGCCTGACCGACGACCCGATCGTCGATGCATCCGAGATCACGGTGAAGGTGCTGGACGGCGAAGTGACCCTTGACGGCGAAGTCGACACCCTGCCCGAGAAACGCCGCGCCGAGGACTGCGCGGACCACGTCAGGGGCGTCGGCCACGTGCAGAACAACCTGCGCGTGCGCAACCGATGACCCCTGCCGCTGGCAGAGATCCAGACAGCCGATGGTCGGAGGCCGCATAGGCCGCCGAGGGTCGCCGCAGCCGCAATGGCGCCCGACGGAAACGGCCCGGCTCGGGGAACTTCGCGCGCTGTCCAGTCGTTTTGGATCTGCAATCCGATCGGGATCGCAGAAGGGAGGGCGACCATGGCCCAGGACAGAAAACGCGGGCGCGAGGGCGCCGGCACCCGCCCCGAAGACCGCGACCCGGCCCGCTGGAGGCAGGAAGCCCTTCGCCAGCAGACCATACGGCACCAGATGGAGTCCCGCGGCGTTTGGGGCAGCACGTCCCATCCCCGCGCGCCGGAAACCCACGGAAATCGGCAGGCCGATCAGCCCCTGTATCGGATGGCTGGCGACTTCGCGGGGCCGTTCTACGGCGCGCCCTACAGCGATGAGGAAACCGGCGCTTCCAGCGGTTTCCGTCAACGCAGACCACGCGGTCGGCTTCAATCGGGTTGGAAGACCTTGGGCGGCGACCTGGAGCAGGAAGATCACACCGGCAAGGGTCCAAGGGGATATGTGCGATCGGACGATCGGATCCGCGAGGATGTGAACGAAAACCTGACAGCGGATCCTGATCTTGACGCGACGGATGTCGCGGTATCGGTCGCCGAGGGCGAAGTGACGCTGGAAGGCGAGGTCGACTCGAAATTCGCCAAGCGCTGCGCCGAGGATTGTGCGGACTCGGTCGCCGGCGTGCGTCACGTGCAGAACAACCTGCGCGCGAGGTTGTCGACACCCCGCGGCTGACGCGGGTCGCATCGAGCTGCCGCAATCCGAAGGGGCCGAAAAGCAGGCCCCGCGCCGCCGACGCGGCATGAAGCCCGGACCACAGGCTCACCTGCTGTCCGCACGGGGGGCCTTGCCGCGAAGCTGAGAGGTGCAAGAACCATGCAAGGCTTTCTTGATGCGGCCATGGCCGAGTTTCTGGGAACGCCCCACGTCCCCTTGTCGATCATGCTGCCCCGCATCATCGGCAGCGTCATCCTGACGGGACTGATCGGATTCGAGCGCGAGACGCGCGACCGCCCCGCGGGGCTCAGGACACATATGCTGGTGGGCCTTGCGGCCGCCTGTTACTGCATCACCGCGCTGGACCTGATCGCCCGTGGCTACGAAGCCGACGTGAGCCTGGATCCGCTTCGGCTTGTCAACGCGGTGACGGGCGGCGTGGCGTTCCTGGCAGCCGGACTCATTGTGTTTGCGCGCGGCGAGATTCGCGGCCTCACGACGGGGGCGAGCCTGTGGCTGGCCGCGTCCGTCGGGCTAGCGGTAGGACTGGGTCAATGGATCCTGGCGCTGTCCGTGACGGCGCTGAGCCTGTTCATCGTCCGCGTTCTTGGCGCGGCAGAGGCGAGGATGAAATCGAAAGGCGACTGAGGGGGAACCCTCTTTGGCACTCGCGCGTTCAGGAGGTCGAAGATTTGACTTTGTAGCAGACCACAAAGGAGACATACTCATGCTTGGATGGGCTATCGCATTTCTCGTTATCGCATTGATCGCCGCGGCACTCGGCTTCGGGGGTATCGCTGGCGCCTCGGCCGGCATCGCGAAGATCCTGTTCGTGATCTTCCTGGTGCTTTTCATAGCCGCGATGATTGTCCGCGCCCTTCGTGGCCGGCCACCGATGTAAGGCAGGCGTCATCAGGCGCGACACTGCGCTCGCGCCTTGGAACGCACTGGGCGAGAGGATGGCGGCGTGCGCAGATCGGTTGAACCGGGCCCCGGAAGATGAGGTGGTCAAGCCCTTTTTCCGCTCTGATGACGGTACCCGCGACCATTGCGTTGGCCATAGCGGCCACCGCGTTGCCGGCATCACTGATCGATCATCTCGTTGGCGAAACGGGTTGGTCCGGCCGCCTGGGCCACGATGAGGCGCGACAGATCTTTGTCGTCGTGGCGACCGCCGCCATGACTGCGCTGTCGCTGACCTATTCGTTGACGCTCGTGGTCTTCACGCTTGCGGCCTCTTCCATCGGGCCGCGCCTTCTCAAGCGCTTCACGACCGAGCGCGTGAACCAGGTTACGGCCGGACTTCTGGGCGGCACCTTCATCTACGCGCTCGTCGCGCTTGCACTGACCGGCTATCATCCACCGCGTGCATCGGCGATCGGCGCCGTCATTCTGGCTGTCGCCTCGGTCGTCCAGCTGATCTGGTTCGTGCGCAACGTCGCGCAATCGGTGTCCGTCGACGACGAGATCGCCGCGATCACAGGCCGGCTGACAGAGGACATGATGCGATTGCAGAAGCATCGCGTCTCTGACGTGGAACTGCCGCCTGACACCGCCTTCTGGCCCGCTGCCGCCGCCACTGATGCGGGCTACGTGGCGGGCTTCGACCGCCAAGCGCTGTGCGCCCTGGCAGCGCGCGCCGATGTTGTCCTCCGGACCGAACTGATGGCCGGCGAATTCGTCCTTGCGGGAAGAAATATTCTAAGCGTCTGCGGCCCCATGGAAGACCACGAACTGGCCGAGCTGAGGGGCCTGGTGCAGATCGAGGCGGCAAGATCAGATTCGAGAACAGTCCATTTCTCGATCAATCTTCTTGTCGAGGTCGCGCTCAGAGCCCTGTCGCCGGGTGTCAACGATACGTTCACCGCCATTGCCGTCACGGACAAGCTGTCGGGCGCGATGGCCGATCTGGCGGGTCTGGAAGCCGGCCCCGAAGTGATCTTCGACAAGTCCGGCAAGCCGCGCGTGGTGGTCCTGGGGTCGGAACTGCCGGTTCTCGTCGACCAGGCCTTTCGGCCGCTGCGGGTCGCGGCAGCGGAAAACGTGCTGATGTCACGGGGGCTTGCCCGCGCCTTCACGCGGCTTTACGAGGCCGGCGGGCCGACCATCCAGCAGACCATCCTGACCCATTCCAGGCTATTGCTGGAAGAATTGCGCAAGTCCCGCCTTCCCGCGCCGGACGTCGATGCCATCGAGCAGCTTCTTCCCACGTGGCGCGACGGCCAGCGGTCGGACTGACGCCCGCTTCGCCCTTCTCTGCCCCTTGATTCCGCTTCCCTCGGCGGAACCCCGACCGGGGTGAGCGGGTTTCCTTGTTGCATACCCACCCACAAGGATTCCGATCCGAAGGAGGTCAACGAGATGAAGAAGCTGCTTATCACAACCGTGATCCTGGCCGCGACGGGTTACCCGGCGCTGGCGCAGGAAAACACCGACATGTTCCGGGCCGAGGCCGATCCGATGGCCTTCAATGCCTCGGACTTCATCGGCATGAGAGTCTACCGGGTCGACGATCCGGCAGAGACAACCACTTACATGGGCATCCAGGATGGCTGGGATGACATCGGCGAAATCGAGGACATCGTCATCAGCCGCGACGGATCGGTCGACGCGGTGCTGGTCGACATCGGCGGATTTCTTGGCATGGGCGAAAATCGCGTCGCGTTGTCGATGGATGCGATCCGTTTCGCCTCTGACACCGCCACCGCAGACGATGACTCGGACTTCTTCCTGGTCCTGAACGTACCCCGCGAGACGCTTCAACAGGCACCGACCTATACCGAGTCGCGCATGATGGAGCAGGCCGAAGCAATGCCCGAGCCGACCGGAATGGCGACGGATACGGCCGCGTCCGGCGATCAGACCATGAGCGACGACCGGCTGATGCCGACCGTGCGCGAAGGCTTTGTCGCCCTTGAAGCAGAAGACCTGACGGCGGAACGCCTGACGGGCGCGCCCGCCTACGACACCGAGGATAAGTGGGTCGGCGAAGTGTCCGAAATCCTTCTGTCCGATGAAGGTCGGGTCAGGTCGGTCATCGTCGACGTCGGCGGCTTCCTTGGCATCGGCGAAAAGCCGGTCGAGCTCCAGCTGAGCAGCGTCGACATTCTGCGTTCCGACGATGGCAGCGAGGTGCGCGTGTACATCGCGCTGACCAAGGAACAGATGGAGGCGATCCCGAAATACGAAGGCTGACCCGGCCACACCGACAACATGAAGAAGGCCCACCCGTCTGGGGTGGGCCTTTGACCGAAAGCTACTGCCCCGGAATAGACGTCAACCCTTGCCCGGTTCTTCCGAAGCCTCGAGCGCGATCGAAAAGTCGACGTTCACGCAGTGGCCCTGGCCGGCTTCGTGCGTGATGGTTCCGCCGATCTGGCCAACGAAGGCCCGGACAAGCTGCAAGCCGAGGTTTTCCGTGTTGGTGTCGGGGTTCACTCCGGGGCCGTCGTCACGGATCCTAAGGCGAAGCCGGCCTTGCCCCATGCGCGAAAGGCTGACCTCCAGATGGCTGCCGCGGCCGTCGCCAAGCGCATGTTTGAAGGCGTTCGACACGATTTCGTTCGTCAGCATCCCCAACTGCATCGCCCGGTCTCCCGACAGGTCCACGTCGGCAATGTCGACATGCACATCGACATCTTGCGAATAGGACTTTGCGACGTTCCGGACCAGGCGCGTCAGGTACGGTCGGGCGGCGATCGAACTCTGCGAGCCGGTTGAGTACATGTCCTCATGCACCGCGACCATCGCCGAGATGCGACCAAGCAGGTCGGCCTCGGCCTCGGGCGGCAAACGCTCAAGCCGGATCAGCGACATGACCGTCTGAAGGTTGTTCTTCACCCGGTGGACGATTTCGGCCATCAGCGCGTCCGCCCTCTCGTTCGCCTGAACCAGGGCGCGCTCTCTTCTTTCATCGCGCGCCCGAAGGCCGAACAGGCCCACAAGCGCCGCGCTCAGGCCGATGATGAGCGGCGCGGCAAAGATCAGCGCGATCTCCAGGTCGCGACCGAACTCGCGATAGACGGTTCCCCGGCTCACCCCGACGACCGCTATCACCGGCCATTCTTCCATCTTGCGGTAGCCAAGGATCAGATCTCCCTGCGCGTCCGCGCCGTCTGGGTCCCGATCGGCATCGGCTCCCTGCACCAGACGCAGGCGAATGGCGGTGTCGAAATCATCCGCGCCTTCGGCGACGGGCCACCGGGCAATGATTGACCCATCGAGTCGGGTCAGCGCCAGACCGGATGGCGGCCCAAGATCAAGGCTTTCGGCAATGTCGGCCAAGGTGCTGACCGGCACCGCGATCGTCGTCGCGCCGGCGAACCGCCCGCCGTCGTCGATGCGGCGTGCCAGAACAAAGACCTCTTCGCCCGACACGCGCTCGGTGATCGAAGAAGATATGGAAAGCGCGCTTCCGCCCTGTACGCCTTGAAAATAGCTGCGGTCGCTGACGTCGATCTGGCCGGCATCACGGAAGCTGGAACGGACAAGACGGCCGAAGGCATCGTAGAGAGCATACTGGAAGCCATCAGGAAGCCCGCCCACCTCTTCGCTCAGAGTGACGTCGGGCACCGGGCCCTGACTGCGGGAATCGACAGCGGTTTCGATCCTTTGCAGCGCCTGGACGCCCGCGTGGAACATCCAGGAAAACTGCGAGGCCGCCGCCGCCGCCGTCCTTTCAACCCGGGCCTCGGTTGCGCTGCGCGAGGATTGCAGATGCAGATAGCCGACAAGGCCTACCAGAACGATGATCATGGACAGCAGCAAGCCGACGCCAATCCGAATGACGCGATTCGTGCGATGCAAGATCGCTTCTGCCCCGACACTGTCCAGCATCTCTGGCAACCCGAACGCCCCCCACACCTGCAAAACTTATCAATACGATAACCGTTTCATCATAGGTACAGCGATCTGCGCCACCACGAAACCCGGGGTCATCGCCCGACTGGGCGAATGCTCAGTTTCCCGCTCAATGGCGCCGGGCGCCCGCGATATTGCCGACCGGTGACCGATCGAAAGGCGAATCAGCCTGATAGAAAACCGCGATCATCTGAGTATACACCCAAGGCCCGGCCGGAAGGCAGGAACAACTGGGCGTCTGCCGCGTTTCCAAAAGGACGCCGACACCAATGCGGCGCGTCCAGTTCACCACCGTGGAAAAGGAGCGACCATGAGCAATCCGGACAAAACTCCTTCACGCAAGGGCAAGGAAGACAACCGAGACACGACAAGCCTGCCGGGCGCCAAGGGCTCGATTTCCGGGCAGGGCCGCGAAGGCGGTCGCTACGCCCGCGACATCGGCTCGCGCGATGAGTTGAAGCGCGCGACGGAACGGCCGGCGGGCACGACCCGGATCCGCAAGAGCGACAAGACCGGCGGAAGCCAGGAGGAATCATGACGGGACTGAAGACAGGAACCTGGGTGCTGGTCGCCGACGGACAGAAGGCGTTGTTCCTGGAAAACGTGGGCGACGAACAGGCGATGCACCTGAAAGTCGTGCGCAAGGAAAAGCAGGACAATCCCGCGACGTCCGAACAGGGCACGGACCGTCCTGGCCGCATGAACGACGGCCCCTCGGTCCACCGTTCGGCGCTGTCGGATGCCGACTGGCACCAGCTGCAGAAGGAGCGCTTCGCGCAGGACCTGGCGGACTTGCTCTATGAAAGGGCGCACGCCAATCGCTTTGACACCATCGTGCTGGTCGCGGCGCCGGAAATCCTTGGCGCGCTGCGTTCCAATCTCCACAAGGCGGTTCGCGATCGCGTGATCGGCGAGATCGCGAAGACCCTGACGCCGCAGCCTCTGGACGAGATCGAAAGGCGCCTGAGCGCCGAGTTGGGGTGACGCCCGCCCTGGGCGACTTGAACCTGGGCGATTTGAACCGGCACGCGCGCATATGAAAGGGGCAGCATCCGCTGCCCCTTAAAATTCGTGCGCGAACGTCAGGCTGTCCGCGATCACCCGGTCGCGTCGAAGCGCAGAACCAGGTGCTCGCCAACGTCCGGAGTATGCTCGGCATCTATGTTCGCGCGCGCGACCTCGAGCCCGAAGATGAACGTATTCTGGGTCGCAGTCCAGACGGCCGCCTCTTGCAAGGCGAGCCTGAGCAGCGACACGTCCGGGTCGTCCCGCCCCCCCTTGAACCATGCAGCCGTTGGGGCCGACCACAGCTCATCCAGCTTCTTGCGGTCATCGCTTTGTTCCAATGTGCCTGTCAGGCAGGCATAGAACTCTCCGTTCGGCGTCACCACGCAGTGATGCGCGCGCGTGCCCTGCCCGATGTCGCGGACAAGATCCGTCTGCGCGGACGAGATGAACCAGACCTCGGCCTTGTCCCTGTCCGCGAAATGGACCATCGGCTGCAAGGCATGTTCCGATCCGACGATGCCAAGCATGCCGGTCCGTTGATCCTCCATGACGTCGAACAGGGTGGCACGGGGATCGTCGCGCACCTTCTCTCTCAGGGTCATGTCAATTACCTCAAAGCGAGCGCGACCATTCGTCGACTTCGCGCTCGACCTCGTCACGGGCGCGCCCGTAGCGTTCCTGGATGAGCCCCACGATTTCTTCGCGGCTACCTTCGATGCGCTGCCAGTCGTCGTCGGTTATGTCGCCCCATTTCTCCCTGGCCTTGCCTTTCAGCTGCTTCCAGTTCCCTTTGATCGTGTCCCAGTTCATGCTTCCTCCTTTCGAACGGACCACCCGTTCTTCAGGGTTAAGAACGCGGTTCTCCACGCTCTGGTTCCAACGGATCGCGGAGGAATGGCGCAAGATCGCGAAATCGGAAACGTCCGGCCGCGAACCCTTGCGTGCAAAGGATCAGGCAAGTCTGGTCGGATAGCCGGAGACCGGCAGCGCATCTTCCTCGTGCGGGGGCTTGATCGCGAAACGGATCGTTACGCCGTAGCGCGACCCCTCCATTCCGCGCTGCAACTCGCCGTTCAGCTGGCGTCCGAAGGCCGAGACCAGCTGTTCCCCCAGCCCCCCTTTCCCGCGGGCGTCATCCGCCACGCGCTTGTCCTTGGCCACGTCGTTGAAGATCTTCAGAATGCCTTCGTCGTCGCGGCCCTTCTTGAAACTGAGGTCGATGCGCCGGGCACCGCCTGATGAAACCGCGGCATGACGCATGGCGTTGTTCAGCGCCTCTGTCGCGAGAAGCGCCAATGGCACGATCTGGTCCGCCGTCATGCGGATCGGATCAAGATCCGTCCGGACATCATAGGCATGACCCAGCTCATCCACGCGCCGCGCCAGATGGTTCGCGATGTCCGCAAGGACCTCGTCCGCGGGGACCTCGCGCAGGCCCGAGGCCCTGAACAGTTCGTCATGGATGCTGGCGAGACTCAGCACCCGGTCCTGCACCACCCTCAGTTCGTCGCGAAGTTCGACAGAGGACACGCGGCGAAGCTGCATGTTCATGAACGAGGCGATCAGCTGCAGGTTGTTCTTCACCCGGTGGTGCACCTCTCGCAAAAGCACGTCCCGCTCACGGACCATGTTTTCAAGCTCGGCCTCGTCGTGAATGACGTTGTCCATCATGCGATCGAAGGAGGCGGCGATCTCGCGCAGTTCGGTCGGGGCACGCTCAATCGCGACTTTGCCGACGACCCTCGAGCCGCTGGCGAAGTCGCGGATCGCGTTCCTCAGTGTGCTGATGTTGCGGATCACCAGGCGATCCACGGCAAGCAGCGCGACGATCAGGCTGGCAAACCACATCAGCGCGGGCACCAGCACGGGGATCGATGAGATCCATGGATTGCCCGTCGCATCCGCCGATGCCCTAAGCGAGCCAAGTGCGTAGACCTCGTTCGGGATAAGTGGAATGACCGAATAGATGCGCCTGTTTCCGCCGTTGTCGGTGGCGGCAAAGGACATGGGACTTGCGCTTACCAGCGCCGCAAGAGGCCGGTCGGACGGCAGCACCTCGTCGAGGTTCGTGCTGTCCGGTGGACCCATCAGAATGTTGCCGTCGCTTGAGAATATCGTGAGCGCGACGGCCCCTTCATCGCCATTGCCGCCGCGGATGGACGTGAAGGGTATCGATACGGCGACAAATCCGGCGTAGGCGCCGGTCGCGTCAATAACCGGCGCCGTGAGGGAAAGGACAGGTTCGTCGGACAAGCGCGGCGACCGGTTCAAGACGATCTGTGGCGTCCTTGTGTCGACAATCCGATCGAACAGAGGGTCTTGGCTGACGTCCATCGGTTCCGAGTGGGAGGAACAGCGGATCACGCCGCTGCTTGGCACGAAACCCGCGAAGGCGAAATGCGTCTTGGTGTGGATGACGGAACGCATCAGGTCCGAGCATGTGGCGGCGTCATCGGCAAGATGATGTCGGACCGCAAGCGCAAGCGTCGCCGCGATCCCGGCGGCCTCCTGTATGATCCGCCGTTCCTCGGCGGCGGCGCGCGTGGTTTCGCCCAGAAGCGCCGCCTCGGATCTTGCCTGTGCCTCCTGCACCAGTGCAATGGATCTGACGGCCGAGACCAGCGCGAGCGGCAGCAGAACGACGGCCAGCAGGAATGCGATCTGGAAACCCAGTCTGTTCGCCCACCGCGGGCCGCTCAGCCCCGCGCGGGCATTCATGCCACCTGAACCTTTGATCGTCCCATGACGGCCATCATCGCATCGTCGCTGCCCGACATCGGGTCTTCGCCCTCCTTGAGGTCAAGCAATTCGCAAAGCCGCGCGCGCGCCCTGTTGGTCCGGCTTTTCACGGTGCCGATCGCGACCCCGATCGTCGAGGCCGCCTCCTCATAGGAAAACCCCAACGCGCCGACCAGGATCAGGACTTCCCGATGTTCGGGCGTCAGCTGATTGAACGCTGCGGCGAAGTCCGAAAATGCAAGATGCGCGTCATGCGCCGGGCGATGGTAAAGTCGGGCGGTGTGAACCCCGTCCGGATCGGAAACCTCGCGCTTGCGCTTGCGGCGTTCCGAAAAGAAGGTGTTGCGCAGGATCGTGAACAGCCAGGCCCTCATGTTCGTGCCCGGTTCGAACTTGTCGATATTGGTCCAGGCCTTGACGATCGTGTCCTGCACGAGGTCGTCGGCCGCCGCCACGTTGCGCGTCAGACTGATCGCGAACGCGCGCATGGCCGACAGATGCTCGGGCAACTCGTCGCGCGGATCGAGATGTGCGGGATCGTCACTCATTTCTGGCCTTCCGCCTTGCGTCGAAGCTCCTCCAGCAGCAGCTTGAACCGTTCGGGAATTTCCTCTTCCAGCGCTTCCTGATAGACTCGTCTCAGGTTCTGATCGATCAGAGCCTTCACGTTGGGACCGCACTGATTTGGCCTGCCCTCATCATGGGCCATCGCTCAACACTCTCTTTTGCATTTCGGCATTCCTATACGGAACCTAACGCCAAGTTCCGAGTTGGGTTCCCTAGAAAATCGGTACGGGAGCAAAAAATGTCCACGAAAGACCAAGTTTCAAAAACCGAAGGCATCGCGGCAGGCGTTCCGTATCTTCGCCGCTACGCGCGCGCGCTGACCGGCAGCCAGCCGACCGGCGACCGCTACGCCGCTGCGGCGCTTGAGGCCATTCTGGCCGATGAGCAGATTGACATCGACGACGGCCATACCCCGAAAGTCATGCTGTTTCGCGCCTTTCACCTTGTCTGGTCTAGCGCCGGATCGCCCGTGGGTGCGCCCGACACCGCCCTTGCCGCGCGGGCGCAGTACAACATGTCCAAGCTGACGCCGCATTCCCGTGAAGCGCTGCTTCTGCACGCGATCGAAGGGTTCGACTTCGAGGAGATCGGACAAATACTCGACCTGACTGGCGACGAGGCGCGCGAAAGCGTCGACATCGCGCGGCGCGAGCTTGACACGGCGGTCCGGGGCAAGGTCATGATCATCGAGGACGAGGCGATCATCGCTTTGGACATTGCGGCGATCGTCGAAGAAATCGGGCACACGGTGACGGGAATCGCGCGAACCCATGAAGAAGCGCTGCGCCTTGCCGCGCGCGCGAAACCGAACCTGATCCTTGCGGACATCAAGCTTGCGGACAATTCCTCGGGCATCGATGCGGTCAACGACATACTGGGCCATTTCGACAGGCTGCCGGTGATCTTCATCACGGCCTTTCCGGAACGGTTGCTCACGGGCGACAGGCCAGAACCCGCCTTCCTGATCACCAAGCCCTTTACCGAGGAGCAGGTTCGGTCGGCCGTCAGCCAAGCGATGTTCTTCGCCTCGACCGAGACGCTTGCCGCCTGAGACGGCGCAAGGCGCTGCGAACCGCCGCCTTGACGCTGGCGGCGTTCGCCACGCCGGCGCGCGCCTATTTCGCAATCGCCCGAAGCATCCAGGCAGCGGTTTCATGGAATGCCGACCTTTGCGTCAGAAGATCGGCCGTCACCGGATCGTTGTGTTCGTCCGACAGCGCGATCGCATCATGCATCCGCCTTGCGACCTGCTCGTGGTCGCGGGCAAGTTCCTCGACCATGACCTCGGCCGAGGGAAGCTCATCGCAGTCCTTCACCACAGAGAAATCCAGGATGTCCTTCATCCGGGCCGGGGCAAGCTGCCCCAGGGCGCGGGCGCGCTCGGCTATCTCGTCGGCCGCGTCGAACAAGTTCTTGTACTGATCTTCGGTAAGGTTATGGATCCCGTAGAAAAGCGGACCTTCCACGTTCCAGTGGTAGGCATGGGTCTTGAACACCAGCCGGTAGGTATCCGCGAGCGCACCGTTCAGCGCCTGGGAAATCGCCTTGGCATTGCGAACTCCGGTTTCAACTTTTTCCGGGCCCGGAACCACGTCCATTGCGTCGGTCATATCGTCTCCTTTCTTCCGCGACCGCGTGGCGCCGCGGCGCGGAATGCGTCTTGGGGCGGGCATAACAGCCCACCTGGGTCCGAACGCACTGCGGCTGTCGAAGGTTCCGGGGACCGGGCCGCGATTTTCGGGGCGCCGAACGGGATCGGAACCTCCGGCTGGCGCGATACGTTGGGGGCAGCATGAAACGGCAAGATCCCGACGAAAGGTCGAAAGACGCGCGCACGACGGGCGATCGCGGCACCGCGCTTTCGGTGCGCGCGCGCCTTGCCCTGGGGATGATCATCTTCGGCTCTGCGACCCCGGTCAGCAAGATCGTCGCCGCCGCCGCCCCGGTCTTCGTCGGGGCCTTGTTTCGCGTCGCGCTTGGCGCACTGGTGCTCGCGCCCTTCGCGATCCGCAAGCGCAAGGCAATGACAGAGCTTGCTGGCGGGGACTGGTTCCGGATCGCCCTGATTTCACTCTTCGGGATGTTCGGCTTCACGGCTGCCATGCTTTACGGGATGCAGATGGTTTCCGGCGTCGTCGGCGCCGCGGTCATGTCGACCACGCCGGCCGTCACCGGGCTTGCCGCCATGATCTTCCTCAGGGAAAGCCCGACGTGGCGCAAGTTTGCGGCACTGGTGCTGGCGGTGGTGGGCGTGCTGATCCTCCACCTTGGCCGCACCGGAGAGCAGGGCGCGGGCGGCAACGCGCTTCTTGGCATCGCGCTGGTCTTCACCGCGGTCTGCTGCGAGGCTATCTATACGCTGCTCGGCAAACGGATGTCGGAGCGCAGCGACCCGATCCTCGTGGCATGGCTGGCCGCCATCCTGTCCATCCCGATTTTTCTGCCGTTTGCAGTGTGGCAATGGGATGGGCCGCAGTTCGGACTTCAAGGGTGGCTGGCGATCCTGTGGTATGGGGCGGGCACGCTCGCCCTGGGAAGCTGGCTTTGGTATTCGGGCATCGCCCGGGCCGAAGGGTCGATCGCGGCAGGTTTCATGGGTCTGATGCCAGTCTCGGCCCTGGTTCTCTCCTATGTGCTTCTGGACGAAGCTTTCCGCTGGCGGGACCTGATCGGCTTCGCGACGGTCTTCGCAGGCGTGCTGCTCATGTCCTGGGAACACGCCCGCAAGGCGTCGGAGTAAAAGGCCATCAGGCCGCAGGGCTTGACTGTGCTCAGAAAAGCAGGGTCAGGATCAGGACGATGGCGATGCCGACCAGCAACGGTACGAGCATGCCGCCGTTCCGGCGTGCGGGATGTATGTGCGGCGGCGTCTTCAGGCGCTCTGGAACGTCCGACGCACCAGCATCACCGGGCCCCGCCGGCACCTCTGTTTCCGCCGGTCGCCCGCCCTTCCGATTTCGTTCGGCATCATCCGGCGGCGTTTCGCTTCTTTCGGATGCGGCACTCTGTTCGTCGGGGGCCTTGCCCTTGGACCCTTGGCCCGCATGCGGTTTGGATTCGGCCATGACGGTCTCCTTTTCATCCATTCGCACAGATAACTTGGCCGACCACCGGAACGTTCCCCGCCGGATGCGCGTTCAGGGATTGAAGGCCACGCGCGCGCTGCCCCGAAGGGAGGCCGGAATGAAGAAATCCTTTGAAGCGACGCACAATCCTATCGCGGATGCGCCTGTCGATCCGCCGCCCGACCAGCCCGGCGACAGCGCCCTGCTCGCCGCTGTTCATGCGGCGATCGCGGCGGATGGCCGGCTTGCGGAAGAACCCATCAGCATCGTCATCAGGGACGGCTGCGCAACTCTGACCGGCACGGTTTCGTATGAATACCAGAGGGTTCTGGCCGATGCCTGCGTCAGCTCGGTCCCGGGCATACTTGTCGTCCTGAACCAGCTTGACGTGCAGGAGACGGGTCCGATGGCCTACCCGGACTGACGCACCGGCGGGCGGGCGGTTCAACGACCACGACCACGACCACGACCACGACCACGACCACGACCACGACCACGACCACCACAACGAAGGAAGGAGACACGATGTCCATCGCGAAACACACCGAGATCAGCGCATCCGGCCCATCGCTTGCCGAGGCGATCGACAACGGGATCACGAAGGCCTCGAAGTCGATCCACAACATCGAGCAAGCCTGGGTCAAGGATATATCGGTCGACGTCAAGAACGGGACGGCGGCGCAGTACCGCGTCAACATGAAGCTGACCTTCATCGTCGACTGAACAAACAGCAGCCCGGGGAGGGTAAAACATGACCGCGAAGGTTCGCACGTGTCTGTGGTTCAACGGGAACGGACTTGATGCCGCTCGGTTCTACGTCTCGCTCATATCGGACAGCCACATTGACCGGACTTTTGCGCCAAGGCCCGATGAGCCGCCGCTGATCGTGGACTTCACGCTGGCCGGGACACCCTATCAGGCGCTGAACGGCGGCCCACAGTTTACGCACAGCGAGGCGGCGTCGATTTCGGTCCTGACCAGGGACCAGGCAGAGACGGACCGGCTCTGGGACGCGCTGACCGCGGACGGCGGGACCGAAAGCCAGTGCGGCTGGCTGAAGGACCGCTTCGGCGTGTCCTGGCAGATCGTTCCCGAAGCGCTGCCGGAGCTTTTGTCAGGCCATGACCAAGCGACCGTGGCCCGAACCTTCGAGGCGCTGATGGGAATGCGCAAGATAGAGATCTCGGCGCTTTTCGAAGCGGCGGACGTGGCTTGAGGTCAGCCGCAATGAGCCCGGAACCTTGGCGCCCTTCGCCGCGTTGATTCCGCGGAGGAAAACCGGATGGCCCTGCGATCGCTCCGGCGCGACTATCTGACCCGTCCAATTCACCGTTGGGCGCGGGACGCCCTTCCCGTGCTTTCGCAATCCGAGGAAGAGGCACTCAACGCCGGCGATACCTGGTGGGAGGCCGACCTTTTCACGGGCAATCCGGACTGGTCAAAGCTGCGGTCGGTTGCGCCGCCCCGCCTGACCGGCGAGGAAAAGGCCTTCCTTGATGGCGCATGCCGCGAACTTTGCGACATGATCGACGAATGGCAGGTGAATCAGCTGACCGCCACTCTTCCCGACCGCGCTTGGGATTTCATGCGCGCTCAGGGCTTCTTCGGCATGATCATCCCCAAGACATATGGTGGCCTTGGCTTTTCCGCCTATGCCCATTCCGAGGTCGTCCGCTTTATCTCGACCCGGTCGCTGGTTGCGGCGGTGACCGTGATGGTGCCGAACTCGCTGGGTCCGGGCGAGCTGATCCTTCAATTCGGCACCGACGCGCAAAAGGAACATTGGCTCCCTCGCCTCGCCGACGGGCGCGAACTGCCCGCCTTTGCCTTGACCAGCGAAGAGGCCGGATCGGACGCGGCGGCGATGGTGGATACCGGCGTCGTCTGCAAGGGGCGCTGGAATGGGAAAGAAGTGCTTGGTCTGCGCCTTGACTGGTCGAAGCGCTACATCACGCTTGCGCCCGTCTGCACGGTCCTTGGCCTTGCATTCCGAATGCGCGATCCTGATCGTCTTCTGGGCGGCAAGGTGGACATCGGCATTACCTGCGCCTTGGTTCCGACGGACCTGGATGGTGTGAGCATCGGCCGCCGCCACATTCCGGCGGGTCAGATGTTCCAGAACGGCCCGACCACCGGCAGTGGGGTGTTCATTCCCCTGGATCACATCATCGGCGGGCCGGATTTCGCCGGTCGCGGCTGGATGATGCTGATGAGCGCGCTTGCCGCAGGGCGGGGCATCTCGCTGCCCTCGCTCGCTTCGGCAGCGGCCTCGATCTCGGCGCAAACGTCGGGCGCGTACGCCCGCATCCGCCAACAGTTCGGCGTTCCGATCGCCGAATTCGGGGGCGTGCAGGAAGGGCTCGCCCGGCTGGCCTCCGGAACCTATGCACTGGATGCCGCGCGGCAGCTGACCTGCGCCGGCCTTGATGAGGGGCGCAGGCTTGCGGTGATCTCGGGCATCATGAAGGCGCACGGCACCTACCGGATGCGCGACGCCGTCATCGACGCAATGGACATCCATGCGGGCAAGGCGGTAATCGACGGGCCGCGCAACTACCTGTCCATGCTCTACAAGGCCCTGCCGATCGGGATTACGGTCGAGGGGGCGAACATCCTGACCCGAAGCCTGATCATATTCGGCCAGGGGGTGATCCGCGCCCATCCGCACCTTCTGGACGAGATGGACGCGCTTGCGCGAGATGACACCGAGAGATCGCTTGACGAATTCGACCGCGCATTCTGGGCGCATGTCGGCCACCTTGCCCGAACCTTCAGACTGGCCGCCGTTCGCGCCTGGACGAACGGCAGGTTCGCGCCCGCGCCCGATGAAAGCCCGGCGAGACCCATCTACCGACTCATGGCGCGCTGGTCCGCTGCCTTCGCGCTGACGGCCGATTTCGCGCTGCTTACACTTGGGGGCAGCCTGAAGCGTCGGGAAATGCTGTCTGCGCGGTTGGGGGATGTCTTGTCGGAACTCTACATCCTTTCGGCGACGGTCAAGCGGTGGGAAGACGAAGGGGCGCACGAAGAAGACCGCCCGCTGGTCGATTTCGCCGCCCAGACGGCCTTTGCCCGGATCGGCCGAAGCCTGGATGCGGTTCTTGCGAACTTGCCCGACCGTTGGGCCGCCTGGTTTCTCAGGCCGCTCATCCTGCCACGCAGGCATGGCCGCGGCCCCTCCGACCGGCTGACCAAGGCCTGCGCCGACCTTGTCTCGAACGCCGGGCCGACGCGCGACCGGATCAAGGGCGCATGTCACGACGGATGCGCACGCGACGGGATACGGCTTGTGAATGCGGCCTTCGAGGCGGCAAGCGCATGTGAGCCCCTGTTGAAGCGCCTTCGCAAAGCCGGTCTGAGCATCGCGCAGGCACGCGCAGATGGCTGCCTCTCCAAGGACGAGGCGGCCCGGATCGAAAACATGCAAACCAAGGTGGCAGAGGCGATCCGTGTCGACGACTTCGGCCCCGACGAAATCGCGCGCCTTTTCCCCGAAGCGCCGCGGCAGCCACGCGACACCAGCCAACCCGCCCCAGGCAGCAAGGAGGTTGCCCGATGAAGGATCGCCCCGTGTATCTCGTCGATGGCGCCCGCACGCCGTTCCTCAAGGCACGCGGACGGCGCGGCCCGTTCACGCCGGTGGACCTTGCGGTGCAGTGCGGCCGCCCCCTTCTGCTGCGCCAGCCGATCGACCGACGCGACTTCGACCTGGTCATACTGGGTTGCGTCAACGTCATCGCGGACGAGATGAACCCGGCCCGCGTCGCCGCGCTTCGGATGGGCATGGGCGACGCGATGGTGGCCTTCACCGTGCAAATCAACTGCGGGTCGGGAATGCAGTCGATCGACACCGGCTTTCGCTACATCCGCGACGGGCGGTGCGACCTGGTCCTTGCCGGTGGGACCGAGGCGCTGAGCCACGCCCCGCTCGTCCTGTCCGCCGACGCCGCGGACTGGTACGCCGGGATGGCGACCGCCAAGGGCCCCGTCGACCGGGCCCTGCAACTGACGGACCTGCGCCCGGATCACTTGCGACCGGTCATTGGCCTGGAACGCGGCCTGACCGATCCCGTGACCGATCTGAGCATGGGGCAGACCGCGGAAATCCTCGCCTACCGCTTCGGCATCAGCCGCGAAGCCGCCGACAGTTATGCCGTCCAAAGCCACCGCCGACTTGAACGCGCGCAACACGAAGGCTGGCTGGCCACCGAGGTTCTTCCGGCGTTCGACAGGGATGGGAAGGTTCACGACCGGGATGATGGCATCCGGCCCGACACCTCGACGGCGGCGCTGGCCGCATTGAAACCGGCGTTTGAGAAGCCATACGGAAACGTCACGCCCGGCAACTCGTCCCAGATCACCGACGGCGCGTCATGGGTGATCCTTGCCTCGGAGGAGGCCGTGAGCAAGCGCGGCCTTGAGCCCATCGCGCGCATTGTCGACAGCGAATGGGCCGCGCTTGATCCCGCCTTCATGGGGCTTGGCCCCGTCCTGTGTGCGACATCCCTGGTGCGGCGGCACGGCCTTGCGCGCGAAGACATCGGGCTTTGGGAGTTGAATGAGGCGTTCGCCGCCCAGGTCCTGGCCTGTCTTGCGGCATGGGAAGACAAGGCTTTCTGCCGCGATGTACTGAAGCTGGATGATGCCTTCGGCCGGATCGACCCAGGCCGCCTCAATGTCGATGGCGGCGCGATCGCGCTTGGCCACCCGGTCGGAACCAGCGGTAACCGCATCGTCCTGCACCTCGCGAAGGCGATGCGCAGGCGCGGTGACCGGCGCGGCATCGCCACCGAGTGCATCGGCGGCGGGCAAGGCGGCGCCATGTTGCTGGAGGCGGCGGCATGAGCGGCCCCATCTCCTCGCAACTCGGGCCCGACCGGCTTGAACTTGGCCCCGCCCGCGATGCGCAGCGCGACCGGCATTGGCGCGCGGCGACCGACACAGGAGGCGTGTGCTGGCTTCTGCTCGACGTCGAGGGGCAGGACACGAACACGATCAACGAAGACGTGCTTCGCGGCCTTTCGGATCAGCTTGGCCTGATCGAAGCCGATCCGCCGTCCGGCCTTGTCATACGATCCGCGAAGCCGGGCGGGTTCGCAGCCGGGGCGGACGTCGGAATGCTGGCCGCAATGACCGACCCCAAGGGTGCGGGTCAGCGCCTTCGCGATGCGCACGCGATCCTTGACCGGCTGGAAGACCTGCCCTGCCCGACCGTCGCGGTGGTCCATGGCGCGGCCTTGGGCGCAGGCTTCGAGATCGTGCTGGCCTGTGATGCCTGCATCGCGATCGACGGCGCAAGCTTCGGCTTCCCCGAGATCAAGCTTGGCCTTCATCCCGGTCTGGGCGGCACCTTCAGACTACCCGCGCGGATCAACGACACGAAGGCCATGAAGATGATGCTGACCGGCAGGTCCGCGCACACGAGCAAGGCCAAGGACCTGGGCATCGCCGATGTCGTGACCCAGGAACGCCATCTTGCAGCGGCGGTCCGCGGGGTGCTGGCGGACGGAATCAAGCGAAACGGGCCGGGCCTCGCGGATCGGGCGATGGCCATCGCACCCGCCCGGTCGATCGTCGCGCGCCGGATGCGCGCAAAGACCCAGGACAAGGCGCCACAGGAACACTACCCCGCGCCTTTCAAGCTTATCGACCTTTGGGAGCAACACGTTGGTGGCCGCGAGGCCCAGGAAGAGGCCGAGATAGACTCCTTCGTCGATCTTCTGGAAACGGACACCGCGCGGAACCTGATGCGGCTTTTCCGGCTGCGCCAGAAACTCAAGTCCCGCGCGCCGGACGAGGATGGCGTGGAGCATGTGCATGTCATCGGCGCGGGCCAGATGGGGGGCGCGATCGCCGCCTGGTGCGCCATGAAGGGAAAGACGGTCACCCTGTCGGACCCCGATCTGCAACAGATAGGCAAAGCCCTGCCCGCCGCCGTCAAACTGTGCGAAGGCGCGCATCTTTCCAGCCTGGAGACGCGCGATGCGCTGGACAGGTTGATCCCGGACCCCGACGGCGAAGGCGCGTCCCATGCCGACCTGGTGATCGAGGCCGGCCCGGAAGACGCCGGGATCAAGGCGGAGATCTATGCCAAAGTCGAGCCGCGCCTGAAGCCCGACGCGATCCTGGCGACAAACACTTCAAGCCTTGGGCTTGAAGGGCTTGCGCACGACCTGCGCCGTCCCGGTCAGTTCGCGGGGCTGCACTTCTTCAACCCGGTGGAAAAGCTGCCGCTGGTCGAGGTCGTCAGCGCCGACAAGACCGAAGTTCGGGTTCAGGACGCGCTGGCCGCGTTCTGCGGAGCTGTGGACAAGCTTCCCGCCCGCGTCTCGGACGGGCCCGGCTACCTGGTCAACCGCGCGCTCACGCCTTACCTGCTTGAGGCTGTCCTGCTCATCGGCGAGGGGATCCAGAACGAGGCGATCGACCTGACCGCCACCCGCTTCGGGATGCCGACGGGTCCTGTCGAGCTTGCGGACCGCATCGGGCTGGACATCTGCCTTGACGTCGCGGACAGCCTTCGGTCGCAACTCGACAAGCCGATGGCCGAAATCCCGGACTGGTTTCGCGACAAGGTAAGGCAAGAGCGACATACAGGCCGCAAGGCACAGCGCGGCTTCTACCTGTGGAAGGACGGAAACGTCCAGAAGATCGACAGCAACAACGAGCCGAAGGAAGACTTCACGGACAGGCTGATCCTGCCGATGCTGAATGCCTGCGTCGAATGTCTGCGCAAGGGTGTGGCGGAGGATGAGGATCAGGTAGATGCCGCCCTGGTCTTCGGCGCGGGCTTCGCCCCCTTCCGGGGTGGACCGATGCGCTACGCGCGCAGCCGGGGGGCCCTCTCCGTTCGCGATCGGCTGGAAGAACTGGCCGACATCCATGGTGAACGGTTCCGGCCGGACCCGGGATGGTCGGATCTCGCGTGACGATGGCGGGCGTGACTTCCAGAACGGATCCTCAGGAAATCGCACGGGACATCGTCGCGCGCGTCGGCCCGAACGTGCGTCTTGCGCTGCCGCTGGGGCTTGGCAAGGCCGTCACCATCACCAACGCGCTGACACGTCTTGCGGAAGAGGACAGTTCGATCCGGCTCGACATATTCACCGCGCTCACGCTTGAACGACCGCAGCCCGAATCCGACCTGCACGCGCGCTTCCTTGGCCCTGCCATGGACCGGCTGTTCGGCGCCTACCCGGATATCCGCTATGCCCAGCTTCTTCGCCGCGATGCCCTTCCTCGCAACATCACCGTCAGCGAGTTCTTCTTCATGGCGGGCCGCTGGCTTGGCAACGTCCGGGCGCAGGCGGCCCATGTGACGGCCAACTACACCCACGCGCTAGGCGACCTGATCGCCCGCCGGCCCAATGTCGTGGCCCAGCTTCTGGCCGAAGAGCGCGGACGGCTCAGCCTGTCATGCAACACGGATATCACGGTCGATCTGCTGCAAGCCCGCAGCCGAGGCGAGGCAAGCTTTCTGATGGTTGGCGAGGTCAACCGTCAGCTGCCCTTCATGGGCGGAACCGGCGAAATCGGCCGGGGCGAGGTGGACATCTTGCTAGACGACCCGGACAACGCCTTCGAACTTTTTTCGGTCGTCAAGCGACCGCTTTCGCTTGCCGATCACGCGATCGGGTTGCACGTCGGACGCCTTGTCCCGGACGGCGGCACGCTTCAGATCGGCATCGGCCAGATCGGCGATGCGGTTTCCTCGGCGCTGCTGCTGAGGCACGAAAGGCCGGAGGTCGCAGCAAGCATCTGGCGCGATACCCCGTTTCCGCGCGCCCCGGACTTCAAGGGGGCCGGTTTCAATGAATCAGGTCCGTTCCGGACCGGACTTTACGTCGTGACGGAAATGCTGGTCGAGGGCATCCTGGCGTTGCTGAAGGCCGGGGTCATCGGGCGCGAGGCCCAAGGGGCGTTGGTGCATGCGGGGTTCTTCCTGGACAGCCGCGCCTTCTACCGGACCCTGCGCGAAATGTCTGCGACGGATCGCGCACGCATCGCGATGGTGCCGGTTTCCTTCACGAACGACCTTTTCGGGGATGAGCCAGCCAAGCGCGCCGCGCGCCGCGACGCGCGCTTCGTCAATGCGGCGATGAAGGTTACGGCCCTGGGCGGGGTGATCTCGGACATCACGCGGCAGGGCCAGACGATCAGCGGTGTCGGCGGGCAGTACAATTTCGTGGCCCAGGCCCATGCGCTGGACGGCGCGCGCTCGGTCATCGCGCTTGACGCGACACGGGTGCGGCGCGGCCGTCCGGTTTCGAACATCGTCTGGGACCATCCGCATGAAACCATCCCGCGCCATCTGCGGGATATCGTCGTCACGCAATACGGCATCGCCGACCTGCGCGGACGCCCGGACGCCGATGCGATCCTGGCAATGATCGCGATCTCGGATTCACGCTTCCAGGAGGAGCTACTGGAAATGGCGAAGTCCGCAGGCAAGCTGCCGGCTCGGGCGCAGGTGCCCAAGGCGCGGCGCCAGAACACAAGCGAAAACCTGTCGGCATGGCTGGCAGGCTACCGGCGAAGCGGTGAGCTTCGGGATTTTCCCTTCGGCACGGATTTCAGCGAAACCGAACAACGCCTTCTTCCGGCGCTTCAGCGCATCAAGCAGGCGACCGGTTCGCCCCGAAGCCTTGCGATGTTGGCGCTCAGGGGGGCCATGCACGCATCGCCAAGCGCTGGCCCCGAATGCCTGCGCAGGCTGAAGCTGGACCGGCCCGCCACACCAAGGGAACTCGCCTTGAGATGGCTTGTGCTTGGCGCACTGGCGCAGCGGGATCGCTGACGCCTGTCATGGCAATCGTGTTCAGGCCCGCACAGAAGGCCTACCCTCAGCCATGAAGCATGAGCTTTTCGGGGTCGCCCAGAAGCGCGCGCACCGCGTTCACGAAACGCGCCGCCTGCGCGCCGTCGGCGACGCGGTGATCAAAGGTCAGGCACACCGGCAGGCAGAGCGCAAGCTCGAAACGGTAGTCGTCAAGGTCACCCTTCACAAGCTGGCGAAGCTCGGCTCGGGCCGCGCCGAAGATCGCGGTTTGCGGCGGATTGATGATCGGAGAAAGCCCCGTCCCGCCGATGGGGCCAATGTTGGTCAGCGTGAAGGTCGCCCCCCTCAGGTCTTCCGCGCGGGCCTTGCCTTCGCGCAGGCGCTCTGCAAGTTCGCCAAGGTTGTGCGCCATGTCGATGATGCTGGCCTGGCCCGCATTGCGAAGCACAGGCACCAGTAGCCCCCGTTCCGTATCCAGGGCCACGCCGACGTCGAAGCGATTCTTTCGGTGAACCTCGCGGGCTTCGGCGTCGAACGTGGCATTGAAGTCTGGAAAGTCGGCAAGTGCCACGGCCAGCGCCTTGACCAGAAACGGCGTGAGCGTGAGCGCGCCACCTTTCTTCTCGATCTCCGGTGCGTGTTTGCGGCGCAGACGTTCAAGCGCGGTGATGTCGATCACGTCGTGATGGGTCACATGCGGGATATCGCGCCAGGCCTGTTCCATGCGCCGGGCGGTCGTGCGGCGAAGCGAGCGCAATTCGTAGACATCCTCTTCGCCGTCGGCCGCGTCCGCGTCGTCATCCGCTTCGCCATGCGTGGTCTGCGCGGCCTCCCTGACCGCCTTTTCGGTGACGCGCCCGTCCTTGCCGGTCGCTTCCAACTTTGTCAGATCCACCCCAAGTTCACGCGCAAGCCCTCGCACGGCCGGTGTCGCAAGAACCTCGTCGGGTTTGAGCTTTTCGTCCCTGTCGCGACTGCGCTCTGGCTCATCGGAGGCTTCGCCCCCGCCTCCTTCATCCGTGTCTCCTTCATCCGTGTCTCCTTCATCCCTGTCCCACTCGCCTTCGCCGTCTTCAGGCGCGCGGTCCTCCGGTTCGTCGTCGGATCGCGCCTTCGCCGGGGCCGTTTCTGTTGGGGCCGTTTCTGTTGGGGCCGGTTCGCGGTCTCCGTTCTGTGACTGGGCCTTGTCTGCATCCCCATCCCCGTCTTCCGAAAACACCAGCAGGACATCGCCGACATTGACGATGTCGCCCACCGCGACGCGGATCTCCTGGACTGTGCCGCTGACTGGCGCGGGAATGTCGACCGCAGCCTTGTCCGTCTCGGCCACGATCACGTCATCGCCCTCGGCGACCTTGTCGCCCTTTGCGACATTGATCTCGACGATCTCCGCCTCATGGATGCCTTCGCCGGGATCTTGCAGTCGGAATTCGTGGGGCATCATGTATCTCCCGGCTAGTAGTTCATGGTCGCGCGGCAAGCATCGGCGATGCGTTCCGCATCCGGCAGGTAGAGTTGTTCGCGCGCGAAATAAGGCACGTTCACGTCCGGTCCGGTCACGCGCATGACCGGCGCCTGCAGCTTGAGGAAGGCACCCTCCATCACACGCGCCGCGATCTCGGCGCCCGGGCCATAGCTTAGCGGCGCCTCGTGCACGACGACGCAGCGCCCGGTCCGTCGCACGGAGGCCGCAATCGCCTCATGGTCGAGCGGAGAAAGCGTGAGCAGATCGATCACCTCGGCCTCGATCCCCCCGTCGGCCAGCGTCTTCGCGGCCTCCATGGCGCGCGGCAGCATGGCGCCATAGGCCACGAGCGTCAGATCGGTCCCGTCACGCCGGATCATGGCCTTGCCGATCGTGATCGGTTCGTCCTCCTCATCCGACACCTCTTCGCGAAAGGCGCGGTAGAGGGCCTTGGGCTCGAAGAACACCACCGGATCGGGATCCCGGATCGCCGCGACCAGCAAGGTTCTTGCGGCGCGCGGCCCGGATGGCACCACCAGCTTGATCCCCGGCATGTGGGTGTAGAAAACCTCGCGGCTTTCCGAGTGGTGTTCGAGTGCGCGCACGCCCGCGCCATAGGGCATCCTGACGACCACCGGCACCTGACGCCCGCCCTGCGTTCGCCAGCGCATCCTCGACAGGTGCGACTCGATCTGGTGGAAGCCGAGATAGGAAAAGCCCGAAAACTGCATCTCCGGAACCGGGCGCAGCCCGCGCATGGCCATCCCGACCGACACGCCCATGATCCCGCTTTCGGCCAGCGGCGTGTCGATCACCCGTTCTTCGCCGAATTCCTCGATCAGGTCCTTGGTCACACGGAAGATGCCGCCGTCGACGCCGACATCCTCTCCAAGAATGACGACGCGTTCGTCCCGGCGCATTTCTTCGGCAAGCGCAAGGTTGATCGCTTCGACCATGGTCAGTTCAGCCATCCTTCCACCCGCCGGGACTGTGCCCGTCCTGCATGCGCGCGCGCTGCCGCGCGAGTTCCGGTGTCAGTTCGGCGAAGACATGATCGAACATCGGGCCGACATCCTTCAGCGTCTCGATCCGGGCCTCGGTGGCCTTCCAGGCGGCCTGGATCTCATCGGTGATCTCTTCCTCCATCCGCTCGATGCCCTTGTCATCGACAAGACCGCGCGCCATCAGCCACTTCCCGAACCGTTCGATCGGGTCGCGCTGCCGCCATTTTGCCACTTCTTCCTCGTCGCGGTAGCGGCTGGGATCGTCGGCTGTCGTATGCATCTCAAGACGGTAGGTCACGCACTCGATCAGCGTTGGTCGGCTTTCGTTTCGGGCACGATCGACAGCCTCGCGGGCGGCGACATGGCAGGCAAAGATGTCATTGCCGTCGACCTGGATGCCGGTCACACCGTAGGCGATCGCCTTTTGCGCCAGTGTTTCCGATCGGGTCTGGCGCGACCGCGGCACCGAGATCGCGTATTGGTTGTTCTGGCAGACGAAGACGACGGGGCAATCGAAGACAGAGGCAAAGTTCATCGCCTCGTGAAAATCGCCCTGGCTTGTGGCGCCATCGCCGAAATAGGTCATGGCGATCTCTTCCTCGCCCAGAAGCCGCGCCGCGTGCACGATGCCCACGGCGTGCAGCATCTGCGTGCCGACCGGCACGGCAAGCGGCAGGGTGCGGCTGTCTTCAGCAAGCGCGCCACCCTCGTTGTAGCCGGCATCGTAAAGCAGGATGTCCTTGGGATCGGTGCCGCGCCAGAAATGCGCAGCCGTTTCGCGGTACGACGGCACGAACCAGTCCGTTTCATCAAGGGCAGAGATCGTGCCGACCTGGGCCGCTTCCTGGCCATTCACGGGTGCGAAGGTGCCGATCCGCCCCGACCGCTGCAACTTGAGCCGCCGTTGATCGAAGCGGCGGGCCTTGACCATCGTGCGGTAGCCGCGGACAAGCAGATCATCGGGGATTTCGGGCACAAGTTCTTCGTCCGCCTTGCCGTCTTCATCCAGGATCGACAGGCGTTCAACGCGGCTTTCAAATTGAAGCGGTTCTCTTGGCAAAATCCTCTCCGCAGTGATGTGACACAACGTTTTCAGACGGGGAATGGTTCCGAACAGCCTGATCGGCGCACGCCACAGGTCTTTCCGGCGTTGGCGCGATCGCCGCCGCGTCGCCTCGTCGCCTTCGCCGCCCACCGAGCGCCAAAGTCATTGACGATCTCGGGCCGTTTTCAGGAAGATGTCATCGCGACGCCGACGCCAGTGGCGGAAATTCATTGCTTCAATGCGGCCCATTCGTGGCTGGGCGGCAAACGCAGCGCCGAAGTGATGCCGCCAGAAGCGGACCGTCCCATGGATCACGTCGTCGTCGCGTTGGTGAAGCAGTTCAAAGTGCTGACGCGCGACAGCGGCGGTCAAAGTGAGGGATGAGACTTCGCACCCCAACCGATGCCATTGATAAAAATGGGGCTGTGGCGGACAGAGAGGGATTCGAACCCTCGAGACGGTTCCCCGCCTACACACTTTCCAGGCGTGCGCCTTCGACCACTCGGCCATCTGTCCGTGGCGCGCTGTTTACAGGGGGATATGGTCGATTTGCAAGGGGGCGCCGGGGAAATTTGACGGTTAATCGGTAAGGTACAGGTTCACCCGGCGGTTCTGCTTGCCCTTGTTCTCGATCTTGCCAAGCGTCACGCGTCCGATCTCTTTGGTCCGCGCCACATGGGTGCCCCCACAGGGCTGCAGATCCACCTGGTTTTCCGCAAGCCCGATCCTGACCAGGCGCACCCTGCCCTGCCCCATCGGAGGCTGCACCGACATTGTCTTGACCAGCCCTGGATTTGCCAGAAGCTGCTCGTCGGTGATCCAGTCGTCGCTTACCGGAAGGTCCAGCGCGATCAGATCGTTCAGCGCGGCCTCGATCGCCGACGGATCGGTCGGAGGTTCGGGCATCATGAAATCCAGCCGGCCCTTTTCCGTTCCGATCTGCCCGCCTGTCACCGGCAGCGGGATGACCACTGAAAGCAGATGCAGGGCGGTGTGGACACGCATGTGGCGGAGGCGGCGATCCCAGTCGATACGCTGAAGGACTTCGCCCCCGACCGGCGGCAAGGGGCCCGATGTGGCGGGAACCAGGACGATCGCATCGCCTTCGCCCTTGACCGCTGTCTCGATCTCAAGCCTCGCACCATCGTGGACCAGGAAGCCGCAGTCGCCGGGCTGGCCGCCGGATGTCGGGTAAAAGATCGTCCGGTCCAGGATCACGCCGCCTTCTGGCGTGTGCGCCAGAACCCGACCTGTCGATTCACGCAGATAGGCGTCGGCCCGGAACAGCGGCTCGGTCATTGCCCATCATCCTCATCCGAAGGATCGTTATGGATCAGGCGCGGATCGGTCTCGGGCTTTTCGGCTGCCGGCTGGGCCGCGCCAGCGGCCGGCTTGGGCTTTTGCTCGCCGCGCAGCGCCTCGGGGTTCCTGATCCAGATGTCACGCTGGGCGAAGGGTATCTCAATCCCCTCCTCGGCGAAGCGGCGAGCGATCTCGTGGTTGATCTCGGACTGGACCACCAGCTTGTAATTGACGTCCGACAGGATCAGGCGGATTTCGAAATCAAGCGAATCCGCCCCGAAGCCGGTAAAGATGATTGAGGGTTCGGGATCGACCAGCGCCATCGGCTGAGCATCCGCGATTTCCTTGAGAATCGCGTCGACCCGCCGCGTGTCCGTACCGTAAGCGACCCCGACCTTAAGGATCAGGCGCCCCGTCAGGTTCCCGCGCGTGAGGTTCGTCACCACGCCGGAAACCAGGTCGCCGTTCGGCACGATCACATCGGTGCGGTCGAAGGTCTCGATCCAGGTCGACCGGACCGAGATGCCCTTGACGGTGCCGAACTGGCCGTTGACCTCGATCATGTCGCCTTCCGAGATGGGCCGTTCGATCAGGAGGATGATGCCCGAAACGAAGTTCTGCACGATGTTTTGCAGACCGAAACCGATCCCGACCGACAGCGCGCCGGCGACGATGGCCAGCGACGAAAGATCAAGCCCGGCCGCGGTGATCGCGATGACCGCGGCAAGGACGATACCGACGTAGCCGACGCCGGCCGCAAGCGCGTTCTGGACGCCCTTGTCAAGCTTGGTGCGCGGCAGGACCGAAGACTTCAGCGCGCCCTGTATGAGCCGCGTCACCAGGTAGCCTATGACGAAGACCGCCACCAGCGTCAGGAATGAGGTCGGCGAGATCCGCGTGCCGCCCAGCACCACGCCTTCCCGGAAGCGCGTCCAGGCTTCGGTCAGGTCGGCTATCCTGGCGCCCCAGATCAGGGCAAGAACCGGAATAGCGCAGACCGACAGCAACAGGCCGATCAACACCGGAACCAGCGCCTCCCGCCCCTCTTCGCCGGAGCGAGAGACGATCAGGTAGACGTCGGTCAGGAACCTGTGCAGGAAAATGACAAGACCGACCAGAGCCAGCGTCCCCAACGCGGGCCAGATCAGGGCGTTGGCCGCGGCGACGTAGCCCACGGCGCCCAGAACGGGCGAAATGATCGATGCCGCGACCAGCCCGGTCCCGAACAGGCGTTGGACACGCGCTCGGAACGCGCTTCCGGCATCAGCGCCGCGGGCCCCTTCACGCCGGATAAGCTGGCCAAGCCGGAACAGGAACACCGCGACCAGCACCACGACCGGGAACGCCCAGACCGATTGCGCCGATTGGGACAGGGGCGGACGAACGTCGGTCGCGAACGCGATGCGCATCACCTCAAGCGCGGCGGCGAGGCCCAGCATATTCGCGTGGAAGCGTGCCTCACTAGGGCGATCCACGACGATCGGCGCCGTCGTGCCCCCCGAAAAGACCGATGCCCCAAGCCAGCTTGCAAAGAACAGCGCCGCCGCCGCATCGGGCAGCGCGCTGATCAGTTCGCCGGATCTTAGCCCGGTCATGCCGGTCGCCTTGACCGCAAGAACCAGAAGGAAGACACCGATCACCGGAACCACGACCTGTCCCAACGACAGGATCGAGGCGGCAACGTCGCGCGTGCGCATCGAGGCGGAATGGCGCAGCCTGGCCGTCATCCTCTCAATGAACGCCGGGGCTCGCAGCACCAGGAATCCCGCGACCACGAGGTAAAGGATTATGACCGGAAGGTTGTTGCGCAGCTCCGTGCGACGCGCGGGGTTTTCCCAGGCTTCGACGGATTCCTTCCAGAGCGTCTTCATGCCCTGCGTCAGAACCGCCGCGCCCGCGGGCCAGTTGATCGGGTTCACGGGCGATGGGGACAGCTTCAGCAGAGCATCCGCCTGCCTTTCGCGAATCCTCGTGTCGATTTCCTTGATGATGCCTTCTGCGCGGCTGTGCGCCTCGACCGCGGCGATGCCCGGCGCCTGCAGCTTGTTGAGCTGGTCGTTCAGTTCCGCTCTGCGTGATGCGATTTCGTCCGCCTCGCCGTTTCCATCTTCGGGAACCGGGCCAAGCGCGGTGATCTGGTTGCGCAGCGTTTCGATCCGCTGCTGGTTCGCGGTCTGCGAGGCGGCGAACTTGCTCCGCCAGTCGTCGATACGGGTCCGCAGTTGCTCAAGCGCCTGATTGGACGCGCGATCGGCCTCAAGAACCTGCTCGGCCAGTGCGGCGTCCTTTTCCCACTGCTTGTAATCTGGTGCAGCCGGCGCCTCTTGCGCGATCGCGGCGGATGGCGTCAGCAGCACGACGCCCGTGGGCGCCGCGAGCATCGCCAGCAGCACCAGCAGGAAAAGGCGAAGCCCCCCCATCAGCCTTCGAAGACCGAGGGCAGGTCCCTCGGCTCACCATCTAGCCATGCCGGGACCGGAAGCCCCTTCGCGCGCAGGAAATCGGGATTGAAAAGCTTGGACTGGTACCTGTTGCCGTAGTCACAAAGTACCGTCACGATCGTGTGGCCGGGGCCCATTTCCTTCGCCATGCGGATGGCGCCGGCGATGTTGATGCCCGACGATCCGCCCAGGCAAAGCCCCTCTTCGGACAAGAGGTCAAAGACGATCGGCAAGGCCTCGCTGTCGGGGATGCGCCAGGCCATGTCGGGTGTCATGCCTTCAAGGTTGGCCGTTATGCGCCCCTGGCCGATCCCCTCGGTGATCGAGGATCCTTCGGCCTTGAGCACGCCCGAGGTGTAGTAGCTGAAAAGCGCGGCGCCATCGGGGTCCGCAAGGCCGATCTTCACGCCCTTGGGCTGAAGCGCCATGGCGACGCCGGCAAGAGTGCCGCCCGATCCAACCGCGCAGACAAAGCCATCGACCTTGCCGCCGGTCTGCTCCCATACCTCGGGTCCCGTCGTTTCGACATGCGCCTGGCGGTTGGCCACGTTGTCGAACTGATTGGCCCAGATCGCGCCGTTCGGCTCGCTCTGCGTCAACGCCGCGGCCAGGCGACCGGAATAACGGACGTAGTTGTTGGGATTTGAATAGGGAGCCGCGGGAACCTGCACGAGTTCGGCACCGGCAAGGCGCAGCATGTCCTTCTTTTCCTGGCTCTGGGTTTCGGGGATGACGATCACGGTGCGAAAGCCCAGTGACGCCCCGACAAGCGCAAGGCCGATGCCGGTGTTGCCCGCCGTACCCTCGACGATCGTGCCGCCGGGCTTCAGAAGCCCCTTCGCCACCGCGTCACGGATGATGAACAGCGCCGCGCGGTCCTTGACCGACTGGCCGGGGTTCATGAACTCTGCCTTGCCGAGAATCTCGCACCCGGTCAGCTCGCTGGCTTTTTTCAGGCGCACCAGCGGTGTGTTGCCGACCGCATCGGCCAAGTCCTTGTGAATGCGCATAAGCCCCGTCTCCCCGGTTCGTTGATTCATTCCTAGGACGGCGGGCGCGGGACCTCAAGCCCCGGATCGATGCCGCTTCCGGATCGCCGGGCGCTTGCGCGCAAGGACCATCCCCAGAACCAGCAAGGGCGCATTGTCCACCTCGCCGCTGTCGAGCAGGTCCATGAAGTTCTCGAAGGACAGGAGATGCGCGCGGATATCCTCGGCCTCGTGCTCGACGCCGCCGATGCCCGCGACACCGTCCGGCAGGTCGGCAAGGCCAATGTAGGTGTAAAGGTATTCTGCCTTGGCTCCCGGCGTGGGATAGTAGTTCGCCGCCGGGACAAGCTCGGACAAGGTCAGGCCCGCCTCTTCCTTCGCCTCGCGACGAACGGCCTCCTCTGGTGTCTCATCGGGATCGATGCGCCCCGCGATCGACTCGATCTGCCAGGGCTCGGCGTCGCCGCGGGCATAGGGTCCCATACGGAACTGCTCGATCAGCAGAACCCGGTCGCGGACCGGGTCGTAAGGAAGGACCACCGCCGCGTCGGCAGAGATAAAGGCGGCGCGGTTCACGGTCTCGCTCATGGTGCCGTCGAAGCGGCGGAAGCGCAGGTCGTACTCCTCGACCGCGAAGAAACGGGCATAGGGCTGGCGCCAGGCATCGACCTGCACGTCGTCGGGGCGGGCATGGCGGCGCAGCCGCAAAGGCCGCACCGCGCGGGCACGAAGCCGCGACGCCGCCTGCATCAGGACCATGCGGTACCTGCGGAAGGCTTCCTTGGCGGGAACGGTGCCGAACAGGCGCATGATGTCCGCCGCCGCCTCGACCGTTACGGCCCCCCAGCGGTCGACCCAGTCCTCAAGCCGCCACGGCGCCCCCGGCTTCACGCTGCCCGCTTCGGGAAAGTAGACGCGCGCGACGACCTGTCGCCCCTGCGCATCGACCGTCAGCTCGCGCGTGCTGTAGGCGAACCCCGCCTCGTAGTGATCGAGCCGCGCCAGATCGTCCGGGCCCAACCCCTCGACAAGAAGCCCCTGCGCACCCTCGCCCCCGGCGTCGATCACCGGAAAGTTCTCGCCCTCGGCCCAGAAAACCGAATGACCAGGCAGGCGCGCCTTCACACTCTCAGGCTCACGGCCAAGCACGACAGACAGAAGCGGCCGATGGCACAGGGTCCCGTAGAAGAACAGATCAGCCACGGCGTCACTTCCAGCGTTTTGCCGCCCACTCGGTCAGCATTCCGGCAAGCCCGCCACCGATCAGCAACACCGCCAGCATGTCGGCAAACAGAAGATAGGCCCCGAACTCGATGAACAGCCGCGCGACGTCCACCACGGCCTCCATCGGGCCGTCGTAGATGTTGCGAAGCGTCTGTTGCAGCATCTCCTCGAACGCGAAGACAAACAGCGCCCAGGCTGCGGTGACCACTGCGGTCTTCATGCCGGATCCGAAGGACCTGTAATATCCCCTGCCCGCGATCGGCCCCATCACCATCCAGCCGCATGCCAGCCCTACCAAGGCTGCGACCTGCGACATGTAGCCGAAATTCGTGCTTTCCGGCATGTGCGGTTTTGCGATTTCAGCCGTGAAGAATGCGAGCATAGCGAAAGCCAGCGCGCCCATGAGCTTTGCGGCTGTCGGCATCAGGCAAGCGGCCTTGTCACGGTGATCTGTGTCACGTCGCAGTTGCCGCCATGGAAGGCACCCGCGCAGGACGTCAGATAAAAGTTCCACATCCGCCTGAACCTTTCGTCAAATCCTATCCTTGCGACCTCGTCCCAACGCGCATTGAAAGTCTCGTGCCAACGGCGAAGTGTCTGGCTGTAGCTTTCACCGAATTCCAGGGATCCCACAAGCCCCAGACCCGCACGGGCGATTTCGGTGCGCAGCGCCGTGGGACTGGGCAGCATGCCGCCGGGGAAGATGTACTTCTGGATGAAGTCGACCCCCTTGCGGTAGGCATCGAACCTTCGGTCCTGGAGCGTGATGATCTGAAGCGTCGCGCTTTTCCCGGGCTTCAGGCGTTCGCGAACCGTGTCGAAATAGACCGGCCAGTACTTCTCGCCGACGGCCTCGAACATCTCGATCGAGGCGATGCCGTCGTAGGTCCCGCGCTCGTCCCGATAATCCTGCAGCTTGATCTCGACCCGGTCGGACAGTCCCGCGCGCGCCATGCGCTCGATCGCGTATTCGCGCTGCGCCTTGGAAATGGTCAGCGCGGTGACGCGAAGCCCCCGCTCGCCCGCAGCGTACTCGCAAAAACCGCCCCAGCCGCAACCAATTTCAAGCACATGATCGCCCGGCCGCGCCCCCATGCGATCCACCATCGAGGCGTATTTGGCCTTCTGCGCCGCCTCAAGGCTTTCCTGGCCCGAGGTGAACAACGCCGAGGAATAGGTCATGCTGTCGTCCAGCCAAAGCCGGTAGAAGTCGTTTCCAAGGTCATAGTGGTAGGCGATGTTCTTTTTCGCCTGGCTCTTGGAGTTCGATTTCAGGAAGTGGCGCATACGTTCGTAGAAACGCACCAGGCCCATCCCGGGGAAGCCGTCGTAAAGCCGTTCGTTGTGATCGTGGACCAGATCCATCAGCGCCTGCAAGTCGGGCGTTGTCCAACCGCCCTCAAGATAGGCGTCGCAAAATCCCAGGTCGCCCTCGCGGATCAGCCGCGCAAAGATGTCCGGATCGTGGACCCGGATTTCGGCGACATAGCCCGGCTCGCGGCCCTCGGCGCGAAAACGCCGCCCGTCCGGCAACACGAAATCCAGCCGCCCGCGTTCCAGTTCGGTCGCGGTCCGGAAAGTTTGCGCGAAGTACCGCGGCAGGTCCTTCTGTCCTTCGATCGAAGAAAGTGCGTCCATGGCTCCCCCCTCAAGGTGAATCAGTAACCGAAACTTCTGCCTCAGGGCAACAATTTCAGTGCTTTCCACCGTTCATAGGCGTCAAGTGCGCGCTTGCGACCCTCGGCGGGATCGATGCGGCGGGAGGGGTATCGCGCGTCTGGTGCGATTTTCCATGATTTCGGCGCGGCCTCGAAGAACGCCAGCGCATCCTCTTGCGGCTGCTTGCGGCCTTCGGCGATCCAGCGATGCCGGTATGCGCCTTCAGGGTCGAACTTTTCGCCCTGAGTCACGGGGTTGAAGACGCGAAAATACGGCGCCGCGTCGGGGCCGGAACCGGCGACCCACTGCCAGCCCAGCGCGTTGGCCGCCGGGTCCCAATCGGTCAGGCAATCCGCGAACCATGCAAGGCCGACGCGCCAGTCGGTCAGCAGATGCTTGGTCAGGTACGAGGCCGCGACCATGCGCGCGCGGTTGTGCATCCGGCCAGTCACATACATCTCGCGCAGCGCCGCGTCGACGAACGGCTCGCCGGTCATGCCCCGCCGCCAGGCCTCGGCGTCGGCATTGTCCGCGCGCCATGGGAACCGGTCCCAATCACGGTTCCAGTTGTCCCGCGCCATGTCCGGCGAATGATGCAGAAGGTGGTAGGCGAACTCTCGCCAGCCCACCTCTGACAGGAACTTGGCGTTGCCGCCGGCCTTGCCGGTTTCGGACCAGATGGTGCGGGGGGAAATCTCTCCGTATGTCAGGTATTCCGACAGACCCGAGGTTGCGTCCTCGGCGGGGAAATCGCGCCGCTCGGCGTAGGCCGCGGCGCGGGAGCGCAGGAAATCCGAAAGTCGCTCAAGCGCCTCCGGCTCCCCCGGCGCGGAATTGCGGCGCAGAACGGCTTCACCCGCACGCAGCGCGTCCGCCAACCGCCAGGAAGACAGATCGTCGGAATCCGGCCAGCCAGACGGAGGCACAAGCACGCCCGGCGCCGGCAAGGGCCGGCCGGGATCCAGGCGGGACGCGGCCCGCCAATAGGCGGAAAAGACCTTGTAGCCCGTGCCCTGCCCCGTCGTCACCGCGTCCGGTTCGAACAGCAGATGCCCGGGAAAGCTGCGCGCGCCCGTGCCGTTTGCCCGCAGCCTGGCCTTTGCCGCGACGTCGCGGGCGCGCCCGTCCGGATCGTATGTGCGCGACCACCAGACGGCCTCTGCCCCGGTCTCGGCCACGAGTTGCGAAAGGATATCCCTCGCCTCTCCGCGCCTCAGGATCAGCCGCGCCCCCTTTTGCGCCAGCGACTTGGCGAACACGCTCAACCCTTCGCCCCAGCGCCATCTGGCGGCCGCGCCCCAGCTTTCGGCAACCGGGTCAAGGATCGCCACGGGGATCAACGGCCGTCCGGTGCGGGCGGCTTCGTGCAGCATCGGGTTGTCCGCAAGCCGCAAGTCGCGCCGGAACCAGAGGATGATGGGCCTATCGCTCACGAACCGGCGCTCACAGCACCCGGTCAAGCGCCCCGATCAGGCGCGCGACCTCGTCCGAAGTGGTGTAATGCGTGGCCGACATGCGCAGCACGCCCCTGTCCAGATCGACCCCCATCGCGGTCAGCGGCCGGACGGCGTAGAAATCACCCGCCCAGCAGTTGATGCCATGTTTCGCAAGCTCTGCCGACACCGGTTCCGCCGGCCGGTCAAGGGCAACGGCAACGGTGGGCGCACGCCTGGCTCCATCGCGGGGCCCCAGCAAGCGCAGGTCATTGCGGGCTGAAAGGTAATCCAGCAAGGGCTGGATCAAAGCGATTTCATGTGCGCGGATCATGTCGTGCACCTGCTGGCCGCGCGCCCTGGGGTCGGCCTCGGCGCGGATGAAGTGGTGGGTGTGCAGGGCGTCAAAGTAATCCGCCATGCCGGCGCTGGCGGCGATCTGGGCATGGTCTGGGCCAGCGGGTGTGAAGCGCTTGTAAAGCGTCTCGCCGTTGAACCAGTGGCCCTGGTTCGGAAGCCGCGCGCCCAGGTCACGGCGTATCGCCATGATCCCCTGGTGCGGCCCATAGACCTTGTAGGCCGAGAAGAGGTAGATGTCGGTCCCAAGTGCCGCAACGTCCGGGATGCCGTGTGGCGCGTAGCTGACACCATCGACGCAGGTCGCCGCACCTGCCGCATGGGCCATCGCGACGATGTCGGCCACCGGGTTGATCTCGGCCACCACGTTCGAACAGTGCGGAAAGGCGACAAGCCGCACATTGCCATCGGCCAGAAGCGGCTTCAGCCACTCTGGGTCCAGATGTCCGGTATCTGGATCGATCTTCCATTCGCGGATTTCGATTCCCTCGTCCCCCAGCCGCCGCCACGGCCCGGAGTTGGCTTCATGGTCCTGATCGGTGACGACGATGGCCTCTCCCGGTTTCAGGTGGTGACGGAACGCCTGCGCCAGCACATAGGTATTGGCGGTGGTCGAAGGCCCGAAGCTCAGCTCATCCGCAGCGATGCCCATCATCGCCGCCAGCCGCGCGCGCGCCTCGTCCATCTCATCGCCGCCAAGACGGCCCGCCTCATAGGGGGCGTAGGGCTGCACCTTGCGCTCTCGGTAGAACCGGTTCAGACGATCGATGACCGGCCCGCAGGCATAGGACCCGCCGGCATTCTCGAAGAACGCCTTGTCCGCAAGCGCGGGGACGGAAAAGGCCGGGAACTGGCTGCGGACGTAGGCGTGGTCGAGCTTGGGCAAGGACACGTCGGACCCCTTTCGTTGACGTGGCGATCCTTGCCCGGCTCATTCCTGACCGCAAGGGGGTTTCTCTAACCCTTCCCGCGCTCCAGCCGTCGGAACAGAAGCGACAGCAGGAAGCACAGTCCGCCATACAGAACTGCCGTCGTGATCCAGGCCTCGAAGATCGCGCGGGTCGAGGACACCAACTCCACCGTCTTGTAGGTCAGGTCATGGACCGAGATCAGCGATACGATGGCCGAATTCTTCACCAGTGCGATGAATTCGCTGGCAAGGGGCGGCACGACCTTCCGCATCGCTTGCGGCAGGACGATGAACCTCATCTCGTCGCCCCAGGTCATGCCGATGGACTGCGCCGCTTCTCTTTGTCCTTTCGGGATCGACTGGATGCCTGCGCGCACGATTTCGCCGACGAACGCGCTTTCGAATAGCGCCAGCACCAGGATCCCCGAGATGAGCGAGGGAAAGCGGCGCATGTCGCCGAAGAAGCTTTCCCAGATCCACGCGTTTTCACCGCGCGCGATGCCGCGGGCCCAGGACTCGACCCCGAAGGCGGCGATCAGCTGTTCCGACAGAAAGAAGTAGAAGATGAAGATGACAACCACGGCCGGAACGTTCCGCAGAACCTCCAGGTAGGTTCGCGCCAGCATCCGCACCGCCAGGTTCTGCGCCACCCGCGCCAGCCCCAGCACCGTGCCAAGCACCAGAGCCAGCATCCCGGCGAGGACCGAGATGCGCACCGTGTTCATCAGCCCCTGCATCAGGATGTTGGCGACCCAGCGGCCCTTTTCCTCATCGTAGCGGAACAGGTACTGCGGGATGATCTCCCAACGCCACTTGTAGTTCAGTGCGCCATCGATCCGAAACCATACATAGCCCGCGAACAGGATCAGAAGGGCAAGGATCGCCCAATCGAGCCAGTGCAGTTTGCCAAGCCTGTTCATGAGGCGCGCCGATCATCCATGCCCCGCCGAGCCGGCCAGCGGGGCGTTTCGCTTCACTGCACCTGGTCGGCCCAGTCCTCGGTCGTGAACCAGTAGTCGTGCCGCTCTTGCAACCAGCCCGAACGCCACTGCTGCGCGATCCAGTTGTTGAAGTAGTTTTCCGCGTCCGGATCGCCCTTGCGGAACACGAAGCCTTCGCCGCTTTGCGCATAAAGCGGACTGTCCATGACCACCAAGGTCTCTGGATGCTTGCGCGCCTCGAGCGAGGGCGTCGGCTCGGCCGCCATGGTTGCATGGGCGTTGCCGTTCAGGACCTCTTGCGTGGCGGCGCCGTCCTCGTCGAACTGCAGGAGCGCGGCGTTGGGGAAGATCTGCCCGATGACGGTCGCGGGCGTCGCGCCGCGGCGGGCAGCGAACGTGATCGCGCCGTCGTTGAGATCGGCCACCGACTTGCCTTCGACCATCGCCCTGTTGGCGAGGATCTTCAGCCCCGAATAGGCGTACGGATCAGAAAAGTTGACCGTCAGGTTGCGCTGCGCCGTCCAGCTCATCCCCGATATGATGACGTCGAACTTGCCCGAGACCAGCGCGGGGATGATCCCGTCCCATGCGGTTTCGACAAATTCGACCTCGACCCCCATATCCTCGGCCAGCTTGCGGCCCACATCAAGTTCGAACCCGATCAGGTCGCCGTTCTTGGCCCGCATCGACCAGGGAACGAACAGCGACAGGCCGATCTTGATCACGCCGCGCTCCTTGATCCCTTCGATGACGCTTTCGCTTGCCAACGCCTGCGTCGCCTGTTGGGCGATCGCGGGCAACGCGACAAGGGCCGATGTCGCGATCGCGAATACACCGGCTAGAAAGGTTCGTTTCGTCGTCATGGCAGTTCTCTCCGTGTTGGAAATGTTCTTCAGATTTCAACGGCAAATCGGCGTTCGAGATGCGAGACGAAAACAGACAGGCACAGCGTCACGGCCAGGTAGATCACGGCGACGGTGAACCAGATCTCGAAGCTCATGTAGGTGTCCGAAATGATGTTGCGTCCGGCGGTGGTCAGTTCTGCGACGGCAATGACTGAAACGATGGCAGAGCTTTTGATCATGTTCACCGCCTCACCCGTAATCGGCGGCAACATGAACCGGACCGACTGCGGCAGGATGATGTAGCGATAGGACTGCATCCGCGTCATGCCAATGGACATGGCGGCTTCCCACTGGCCACGGCCAACCGAGTTTATGCCGGCGCGGAAGACCTCGGACAGGATCGCGCCGTGGAAGACTCCAAGGCACAGGACCGACGCAACATAGCGGTCGAGCCCGAAGATCGGCCCGCCGACGTAGTAGAAGAGGTAAAGCAGCACCAGAAGCGGCATATTGCGCACGATCTCAAGGAAGGCGCGCGCCACGGCCTTGCCGACGACCAGATTGGAAAGCCGCAACAGCGCCACGACAAGCCCGATGATCAGCGCAAGCGTGAACGCGACCGCAGACAGCAGCAGCGACGCGCCCAGCCCCGTGGCCAGTTCGCCCAGGGCAAACCCGTCGTCGGTCCGGCGCAGCAGGTACTGCGGAACGCGGTACCATTGCCAGTTGTAGCCCATCGCCTCGGCGCCCGTCCAAGCGGTGCGCACGATCAGCCAGATGACGACGGCGTAGAGGGCGACCGAGAAGATTCGGGACGCGAACATCCGGCGCAGAGTCAGTCGCCTGCTGCGTGCGTCGGACCCGGGAATGCTCGCCTCGGCCACCCTCAGTGCTCCAGTATCTGGTCCAGGAAGGCGCGGCACCGTTCGCTTTTCGGCGCGGTGAAGAACACGTCCGGGGGCGCGACCTCCACGATTTCTCCGCGTTCCATGAAGACCATGCGGTCGGCGACCTTGCGCGCGAACCCCATCTCGTGCGTGACGACGACCATCGTCATGCCGGTGCCGGCCAATTCCACCATGACATCCAGCACCTCATTGATCATCTCGGGATCAAGCGCCGAGGTCGGCTCGTCAAAAAGCATGATCCGGGGCTCCATGCACAGGCTGCGCGCGATCGCGACCCGCTGTTGCTGGCCACCGGAAAGCTGCGCGGGATACTTGTCCGCCTGTTCGGGGATGTGGACCCGCGCCAGGTACTTGCGCGCCCGCGCCTCTGCCTCGGCCTTGGGGATCTTGCGCACCCGCATCGGGCCGATGGTCAGGTTTTCAAGGACGGTCATGTGCGGAAACAGGTTGAACTGCTGGAACACCATGCCGACCTCGCGGCGCACGGCCCGAATGTCCTTGGTTTCCTCGGTCAGTTCGATCCCGTCGACGATCATCCGCCCCGAACTGTGTTCCTCAAGCCGGTTGATGCAGCGGATCAGCGTGGACTTGCCCGAGCCCGAAGGCCCGCAGACCACGACTTTCTCCCCTGACAGGACGGTCAGGTTGATATCCTTCAGCGCCTCGAAGCCATCGTAGAACTTGCCGAGGTTGCGGATTTCAATGATCGGCCTGGCCGTCATTCATGCCCCTGTTCGCGCGCGCGGATGCCATTTTCCCGATTTTGCTTACATTCATTCGATTCGCACAAACTGCCTTCACCCTTGATAAGGCCCGTCCGGGCGATCAATCCGCGCAACGTCCCGCCCCGCTAAAGCAGCACCTGAACCATTCCGTCGTGCACGCGCGCCTGGATCATGCGCAGGGGACGCCGCGCCGGGCTGGCCAGCGCGGCACCGGATCGTGCGTCGAACAGACCCTGATGCAAAGGGCACTCGATGCGCCGCCCGTCGAAATAGCCGTCGCAAAGATTTGCGGCGCCATGCGTGCAGCGCGCATGGGAAACCGTGATCCCGCCTGCGCCGTCATAGACGGCAAGATCCCGTGTGCCCAGACTAACCGGGGTGACGTCGCCCTTTTCCAGCCGAGACACCTCGATCAGGTCGCGCCATGCCCGTTCCGGCGCGGCCGCCGCGCTGGTCATTCGACAGCCTCGCCGCGCAGATCGGCACGCGGCACCCGACCGCGAAGCTGCCGCAGGATTTCCCGGTGCGCACCGAAATAGCCCCCCGCCTCGACATGGACATAGCCGTTCAACTTCGCATGCAGGCGCGGCAGCGCATGGAAGGGAACCGAAGCGGCATAATGATGTTCGGCATGGTAGTTCATGTTCCAACCCAGGAACCTTAGAAACCGGTTGGTCAGGTTCGTGCGCGTGTTTTCCCGCATGTCGGCGATGTTCGGCCGCCCTACATGCTCGGTCATGCGGATCGCGCGCATGACGGGTTGTCCCAGCAGCGACGGAAGGAGCCAGTACCAATGCGCCGCCGTGCTGCCCGTGGCGACGGACCCGGCAAGCACGACGGCGTAAACCGCCAGATAAGCGCGCGCCTCCCATATGACGGTTGCGCGGGCCTCCCTTGGCAGGAACACCAGGTCTGCCTCGGATATCCGCCCAAACGCGTGCAGGAACAGACCGCCCAGATTCGATCGCCAATAGGGAACCGCCGTGATGTACCAGAGATAGGCCCGCAGCGAGCCCGGCAGCTCGATCAGTTCCGGGTCGTGCCCCTTGAGCTGCGTGTGCGTGTGATGATCGCAGTGCTCATACCGGAAATACTGGTGGGGAAGCGCGATGATCAGGCCGCAGAGCGTTCCGAAAACATCATTCAGCCATCGCGTGCGAAAGACCGTGTAGTGGCAGCATTCGTGCTGCAGCGCGAAATGATGGACGACCACGATCCCGTGCACGAACATCGCGGGCCAAATCCAAGGCGTCCCCATCGTCAGATGAACAGCCGCGGTGGTCGAGCCAAGCATCAGGATCCAGCCAGCCAGATGTCTGAGCGCGGGCAGGTCGGATCGCCGCATGAATTGCTTCAGCTCCTGCCGTGTCAGCACGCCGTCTTGCAGCGCCTGGGTGATCGGAGTCCTGACCTGCATCCCCATGCGCCCCGCCCGACCCCGCCTCAGTACGGATTCCGCGCGGCCCGGTCGGAAGACAGGCTTTGCTGACGCCGGGCGACCAGAAGCTCGATCGCGTCGGCCAGGTGTTCCTCGTGGATGTTGTAGTCGCCACGCTCGACGCGCAGCCTGTGCGCCTCGATCATGACATCGGCATGGGTGCATCCAACGGGCGGTTCGAAGCGGTAGCAGGCAAGTTCGATCAGAAAGCCCAGCGGGTCGCGGAAATAGATCGAGTCCATGAAACCGCGGTCCTTCGGACCGTAGACGCTGATGCCGCGCTCTTCGAGCCGGTCCTTGGCATGGGTGAAGGTCGCCCGGCTGACGTTGAACGCCAGGTGATGAACTGCGCCAGGATCGTTGGGCGTCCGGGTAGGATCGGGCTTGCGGTCCTCGTTGGTGAATACCGTGATCAGCCGCCCGTCGCCGGGATCAAAGTACAGATGGCCTTCGCGCGGGTTGTCCAGGTTCGGCTGGTCAAAGACGAAGGGCATGCCCAGAACACCTTCCCAGAAGTCTATGGAGGTCTGGCGGTCCGCCCCGTTCAGCGTGATGTGATGGACGCCCTGGCTCTGGATCTTCTTCATTGTCGTGCCCTCCGGAGGCCAGTATGGGCGCGGGTGGACGTTCGGGCAAGGCGGATCGCGGCACGCGGCCTGTGCAATGACGCAGGTGCGGACCTATTGCGCCAGCAGGTCCTGGGCGGCTGCGCGCGCAGCTTCGGTGATGGTCTCGCCCGAAATCATCCGGGCAAGCTCGTCCACACGTTCGTCACGGGCCAGCGCCACCACGGTCGAGGTGGTGATGCCGCCCGACACCTGCTTTTGCACGCGGAAATGATGCGCGGCGCGGGCGGCGACCTGCGGGCTGTGGGTCACGACCAGGATCTGCGCGCCTTCGGCCAGCCGTTCAAGGCGCCGACCGACCGCATCGGCCGTCGCCCCGCCGACGCCGCGGTCGATCTCGTCGAAGATCATGGTCAGCGCCTCGCCCCCGCGCGCAAGGCAAACCTTGAGCGCCAGAAGAAAACGCGACAGTTCCCCGCCCGACGCGATCCGGTTCAAGGGCCCCGAGGGGGCGCCGGGGTTGGTGGCGACAGTGAAGGAAACGGCCTCGGTACCGTCAGGTCCGGGTTCCGCCGTCTGGACCTGGGTGCGGAAAACCGCCCGCTCCATCTTCAGCGGGGCCAGTTCGCCCGCGATGGCCGCATCCAGAGCTTCGGCCGCACTGCGACGCGCAGCGCCCAAGGTCTGAGCGGCCTGCGCATAGGCGGCACCGGCCGCATCCACCGCGTCTTTCAGTCCCGCGATGTCGCGCGCCCCGCCATCAAGCGCCGCCAGGCGACCACGCAAACCGTCGGCGAACCCGCCCAGATCATCGGGCAGCACCCCATGCTTGCGCGCCAGCGCCCGGATCGCGAAAAGCCGCTCTTCAACGCGCTCCATCTCGCGCGGATCGAAGTCGAGCCGGTCAAGCGCGTCTTCCACGCCCTGCGTCGCCTCGCCCAGTTCCGTAATCGCGCGGGACAAGGCCGCGATGGATTCGTCCAGCAGACCTTCGGCCTTGGCCGCTGCTCCATCCAGCCAGCGCGCGGCGTCCGCCATCAGGCCCTCGGCGCCTTCGCCGCCCAAGGCCTGCAGCGCCCGCGCGATGTCCTCGCGGATGCGGACGCCTGCCTGCATCTGACGTCTGCGCGTGTCCAGGTCCGCCTCTTCGCCAGCCTGCGGGTCAAGCTTGTCGAGTTCCGACACCGCATGACGCAGGAAGTCCTCTTCGGCCTTCAGCGCCGAAAGCCCTTGCTCGGCTTCCGCAAGCACTTGCCGCGCCTTGCCAAGCGCCGACCAGGCCCTGCGAACGGGCGCGGCATCGGCGCCTGCGAAGGCGTCCAGCATCGCCCGATGCCCGCGCGGATCCAGGAGCCCGCGATCGTCCTGCTGTCCATGCAATTCGATCAGCGCGTCCGACAGCGCGCGCAGAACCTCGCCCGTGGTGCGGCGATCGTTCACATAGGCCGTCTTGCGCCCGTCTGCGGCATTCACCCGGCGAAGGATCAGTTCATCATCGGCGCCGATCCCCGCATCGGCAAGAATGGCGCGCGCCGGATGCCCATCGGGCAGGTCGAACACCGCAGTCACTTCGCCTTGCGCGGCCCCGGCGCGCACCAGTTCCGCCCGACCTCTCCAGCCCAGGACGAAGCCCAGGCAATCCAGAAGGATCGACTTTCCGGCGCCGGTTTCACCGGTCAGCACGTTCAGACCCGGCTTGAACTCCAACTCAAGCCGGTCGATCAGCAACATGTCACGAATGTCCAGCGACCGAAGCATCCTTGCCCCCAAAAGGCCGCGCTTCAGCGCATCGTCACAGCCATTCGCCCTTGACCACGCGACGGTAGATCATCGCAAGCCAACTGTCGCCCTGCGCCTCGGGCTGCAGACCCTGCTTGGTCAGCAGGCGGTAGCCATCCTCGTACCAGACCGTGGACTGGTAGTTGTGGCCCAGGATCGCGCCGGCGGTCTGCGCCTCTTCGGTCAGCCCCAGCGACAGGTAGCACTCGATCAGACGGTAAAGCGCCTCGGCGGTGTGGGTCGTGGTCTGGTACTGCTCCACCACGACGCGGAAACGATTGAGCGCGGCGGTGAAATGATTGCGACGCAGGTAGTAGCGGCCGATCTCCATCTCTTTCGACGCAAGGTGGTCGAACGCAAGGTCGAACTTCAGGATCGCCGATCGAGCGTAGTCGGTATCGGGGTATTCCTCGATGACTGCGCGCAGCGCCTGCAGAGCCTGGAAGGTCAGACCCTGGTCGCGGCCAACCTCGTCGATCTGGTCGTAGTAGCTGAGCGCCAGAAGGTACTTGGCATAGGCCGCGTCTTCCTCGGCCGGGTAGGTGTCGATATAGCGCTGCGCGGCGGCGCGGCTGTTCTCGTAGTCCTTGTCCTTGTGATACCCATAGGCCTGCATGATCAGCGCGCGCTTGGACATCTCGGAATAGGGGTAGAGCCGTTCAACCTCGGCGAAGTAATAAACCGCGTTCTCTGCCTTCTTCTCGGTCGCAAGCGACTGCTCGCCCAGTCTGAAGATCGACTCGGCGTCAAGCTGGTCCAGGGGCTGATCCTTGACCTCGCTGCTGCCACAGGCTCCTAGAAACAAGGCCAGCGCAAGGCTCGCGACACCCTTTGCCGTTCCAATGCGCCGCGCCATCTGCCGCTACCCCGATTCCGCTTCAATTCTTGGTGGTTCGCGCCCAAAGGCGCGCCGGTTCGCCACGTCCTAGCACAGAAAAATCCGTTGCGCAAAACGCCTTTGGCGCTTCAGCGTCAGGCGACGGCAGGGATGTCGGCGCGGCTGACACCGACGCCGGGAAGCCGCGCGCGGCGATCGGCGGCACACTCCACGACACGGAACGCCGTGGGATCGGCGAAAAGCGCCCGCAATAGGCGGTTCGTCATCGCATGGCCGGCGCGGTTCCCGGTGTAGCGGCCAAGAATCGGTGCGCCTGCCAAGGCCAGATCACCAAGCGCGTCCAGCATCTTGTGACGCACGGCTTCGTCCTGATGGCGCAGGCCACCGGGGCTGAGAACACGGTCACCATCGACAACGACCGCGTTTTCGTAGGTCCCACCCAAGGCGAGCCCGTTGGCGCGCATGGCATCGACGTCAGACTGACGGCAGAAGGTCCGACTGTCGGACAACTCACGCACGAAAGCGCCGTTGGCGAGCGTCATGCGCTTTTCCTGCCGCCCGATCGCCGCGTCCTCAAACTGGATGCGGAAGTCGATCTCAAGCGTCTCGGCCGGCTCGAGCCTTGCATAGGCGTCGCCGCCATGCACCTCGACGGGCTTCAGGATCTCAAAGCAGCGAACGTCCTGGTCCAAGGAACGCAGCCCCCTTGCCAGGATGCCCGACACGAACGGCGCCGAGGACCCGTCCAGGATCGGAACCTCGGGCCCGTCGATCTCGATCAGGGCATTATGGACACCGCAACCCGCAAGCGCCGCCATGATGTGTTCGATCGTCGAAACCGAAACACCAGACGCGTTTTCGATGCGTGTGCAAAGCTGGGCGGGGATGACGGCATCCCAGATCGCAGGAACCATGGGGTCTGCGCCGATCACATCGGTGCGGCGAAACCATACGCCAAAGTTGGCCGACGCAGCATGCACGCGCATCCGGGCAGGCCGGCCCGAGTGAAGGCCGACGCCGGTGAATGTCACTGTGGATCTTATGGTCGTCTGCAAGACTGCCCCCGAAACTTTGATCCGAAAGCTGGGAATGAAATCCGCATGCTTTTCGGCAAGGGTGAGGTAACCATCCTGCGCTGAACACTCAATTCACTCTTTGCAACGAACTGAAACAAAACCTTCACGATTGGGCAAGGCGTTGCCGACGCGACAAAAAGATCCCGCAAGTCGCTGTTATAAAAAGAAAAAGGGCCGGATATCTCCGGCCCTAGTGAACGAAATGTTACAGGTTTAGTTCGCTTGCCGACGCAGGAATGCCGGAATTTCGATGCGCTCCTGATCAGGATCGACCTCCTGCTCGTCGTCATAGGCCGTGCTCAGGCGCGGCTGTTGGCGCATGGCGGGAGCCGCGCGTTCGGTATGGTCAGACGAATGCCCGGTCATCCGGTTGATCAAGGTGTTTATTCCGAAACGCGGGCGTTCTGCGGCTTGCGGCGCGGACTGGGCCGCACGGGGCTGGGCCGGGCGCTGTTGCGGCTGCGCGGGCTGGCGGCTCACCGCAGCCTGCAAACGAGCCAGCGCTTCGGCAGAAGGGGTGCCGGGTGCGCGCGGACGTGGCGCAACGAAGGCCGCCGCGTCGTCTTCCACATGAACACTGCGGGCCTGCGCGACCTGTGCGGCGGTCGGCTGCGGCTGGTAAGCCGGCGGAGGAAGATCATCCTCGACCGATGCCGCGGGCGCGTCGAACAGAGTGCGGTCCTGCGCCGCTGCTGGCTGTGGCGCGGGCTCGGGCCGCACGGGTTCCGGGGTGGGCTGGGCGGCCACGACTGGCGCGGGTTCGGCGGCGCGGGGTGCCTCGACCGCAGCCTGATTGCGCTGCGGCAGGGGCTCGGCCAAGCTGCGGCGCGGCGCAGGGGTTTCCGCCTCGGCCGTCGCAACGTCGATCCCGGTGGCAACGACGGACACGCGCATCATCCCGTCCATCTTCTCGTCCAGGGTCGAGCCCACGATGATGTTGGCGTCGGGATCCACTTCTTCGCGGATGCGGTTTGCGGCCTCGTCCAGCTCGAACAGTGTCAGGTCCGGACCGCCGGTGATGTTGATCAGGACGCCCTTGGCGCCACGCAGGCTGATTTCGTCCAGAAGCGGGTTGGCAATCGCCTTTTCGGCAGCCTGGATCGCACGATCCTCGCCGCTGGCCTCGCCCGTGCCCATCATGGCCTTGCCCATCTCATCCATGACCGAGCGCACATCGGCGAAGTCCAGGTTGATGAGACCGGGGCGAACCATCAGATCTGTCACGCCCTTCACGCCCTGGTAAAGTACGTCATCGGCCATCGCGAAGGCCTCGGTGAACGTGGTTTTTTCGTTGGCCAGGCGGAACAGGTTCTGGTTGGGAATGATGATCAGCGTATCGACGACTTTCTGAAGCGCCTCGATCCCCTCGTTCGCCTGGCGCATCCGCTTGGCGCCCTCGAACTGGAACGGCTTTGTAACCACGCCGACGGTCAGAACGCCAAGCTCGCGCGCAGCCTGCGCGATGATCGGGGCCGCGCCAGTGCCGGTGCCGCCGCCCATGCCCGCGGTGATGAAACACATGTGCGCGCCGGCAAGGTGATCTACGATTTCCTCGATGGTTTCTTCCGCAGCCGCAGCGCCGACAGCCGGACGCGCGCCAGCGCCCAGCCCCTCGGTGACCTTCACGCCCATCTGCACGCGGGAATTCGCCTTGGACTGCTGAAGCGCCTGCGCGTCGGTGTTCGCGACGACGAATTCGACGCCCTCAAGCGCCTTGGCGATCATGTTGTTGACCGCATTGCCGCCCGCACCGCCGACTCCGAATACCGTGATCCGCGGCTTCAGCTCTTCATGCTCGCTCATCGTCAGGTTCAGTGCCATCGGTCCCCGCCTGTGCTACCGGCCGTTTCGGCCATTTTGCCCCGCAATTGGGGTGATTTTATAGACTACGGCCACCGAGGTCACGAAAAAAACGCCCGGAAACCACAAAATATAGAGACATTCTTACAGCTTTCGGCGGCATTTCGCCAAGCTGTCAGCATGTAGCGTTTACCAGTTGTCCTTGAACCACCTGACGGCCCGCCGAAGCGATCGGGCCGGGTAGCGCTCGGCTGGAATCTCGAAGTCCCACCACTCGTCCTGAGGGTGCGCCGCGAACAGGCACAGCCCCACCGAGGAAGAAAACGCAGCCCCGGTCGCCGCCTGCGGCAAGCCCTGGACGCGCAGCGGTCGGCCAAGGCGAACGTTGTGGCCCAGGATCCTTGCGGCAAGACCGTCCAGGCCGGGGATCTGGCTTGCCCCGCCCGTCAGGACGATCTGCTGGCTGGGCAGGTGGTCGAAGCCCGCGACGTCAAGGATCGCGCGCACCTCTTCCAGGATCTCTTCGATCCTTGGCCGCATGATACCGATCAGCTCGGTCCGGCTGATCTTGCGGCGGTCCTTTTCCCAGTCGCCGCTGTCGCCGCCGATCTCGATCATCTCCCGGTCATCCATCCCTGTGGCATGGACGCCACCGTGGATCGTCTTGATCCGTTCGGCCACGGGCACCGGCACCTGCAGCCCCTTTGCGATATCGGACGTGACATGATCGCCGCCAAGACGCGCGCTTTCGGCGAAGATCATGTGTTTCTTGATGAAGATCGACACGCCCGTCGCGCCACCGCCCATGTCGATGCAGGCGGCGCCAAGTTCCTGTTCGTCCTCGACGAGGCTCGCAAGACCGGAAACATAGGCAGAGGATGCGAGCCCTGCCATTTCAAGATCACAGCGCTTGATGCAATAAAGCAGGTTCTGAACCGCGGGGGTATCGACTGTCAGAAGATGCATGTCCACCGCCAGGCGGTTGCCGACATGCCCGCGCGGATCACCGAAGCCGGTCCGGTGATCGACCGCGAAGTTGACGGGGTGGGCGTGCAGAACCTCGCGCCCTTGCCCGTAGTCGGGCACATCGCAAGCTGCCAGGACGCGGGCCACGTCGTTCTCACTGACCTGTCCTTCGGCCAGCTGCACCTCTCCGGCCAGACCATAGCTGCGCGGATGCGCACCTGAAAAACAGGCGATAACATGGTCGACCCGCACCTGCGCCATCTTCTGTGCCGCCTGGACGGCCGTCCGGATCGCGCGTTCGGTTTCCTGCATCGTGTGAATTTCGCCGAAGCGCACGCCGCGCGACCGCGTCGTCGCGGCACCGATCACCCTAAACTGGGACTGACCCGCCAGGGACCCAAGCCCGTCCTCACGCTCGGGTTCGGGCCCGTCGAATTTCAGCACCAGGCAGGCGATCTTCGACGTGCCGACATCAAGGATCGCGATCACGCCGCGCTGCATCGCGGCCTGACGCATGTTCCGCATGGCTCTTTGCGACTGGTACAGATCGGTCATTGCCCGTTCACCTTTGTCTTATCCACGGTCTGCCCCCTGAGGCTGGCGATCGCGGCTTCGCTCAGCCGGATCGTCGGACGGTAGTCGTTGCGCATGTCGATGACGGCGACATCGCGCGAAAGCAGGTCTTCGGCGCGGTCCAGTTCGATCACGTGGTTCAGCGCCGCGATCGGATCCGTTTCGGGCAACATGATCCGCTGGTCACGATCAAGAACCAGATCCCAGCGACGCTCGCCGACCAGGATTAGCCCGCGCAGCCGCGGCGCAAGCGGCCGCGCGTGCGCGATCAGCACAAGCGCGTCCTGGACGTGATCCTCTGCGCCCTCGCCCGCGATTACGGCAAGGTCCGGGCGCGCGTCGCGGGCGGTCAGGGTCGCGACCCGGTGCCCCTGCGCGTCCAGCATCTCAAGCCGCCCGGCGGCGGTGCGCCACAGGATGGCCGCCTGCCGCTCCGTCACGTCAACCTGAAGCACGCCGCCCGGCCTGATGCGCAGATCGACCGAGGCAACGGCATCGATCTGGGCGATCGTGGCGCGAAAGGTTTCCAGGTCGATGCGGAACGACGATGCCGGAAGCTCGACCGGCAGCATTGCGCGAATGCCGGCGGCGACCGCCTCTGACGCGCCATCGATCCGCATCAGCGTCACCATGAACTCCGGTCGCTCCTGTAGGTCGCGCTTCAGATGCTCGAAGCCCGAAGCCAGGTGCGCCCGGCGGCCGTCGTCCTTCAGATAAAGCCCCGTGGCCAGCGCCAGGACAAGCGCCGGCAGACCGACGCGCGTGGCGCTGCGCACCAGCGGCGTCAGCCAAAGCCGGTTGAGCCTGTAGGCCAGACGCGACGGCGCCGGGTCTGCGCGCCCATTATCCTGCCACCGCTCTCTCTCGTGCGGCTTCAGCGCCCACATGACGCGTCCTCCACGATCCAGCGGCAAAGCTCGGCAAAGCTCATCCCCTCGGCCGCCGCCTGTTCCGGCGCGAGCGAGGTCGGGGTCATGCCGGGCTGGGTGTTGGTTTCCAGGATGAACAGTCCCTTGATACCGCGCGCATCGTCCCAGCGGAAATCGGACCGCGACAGACCGCGGCACCCCAGCGCCCGATGCGCCCGCAGCGCATAGTCGCGGCAGGCCTCGGCGATCTCGGTCGGGATATCGGCCGGGCAGACGTGCCGCGACCCGCCCGGAGCATATTTCGCGTGGTAGTCATACCAGCCCGCGGTCACGATCTCGGTCACGCAGAAGGCCCGATCGCCAAGGATGGTGCAGGTCAACTCGCGGCCCGGAACGTAGGCTTCGACCATGACCTCGTCCGGCATCTCGGGCCCAAGCCGCGGCGGCGTGTTGGCACTTTCGGAAACGATATAGACGCCGACCGACGACCCTTCGGCGTTGGGCTTGACGACATAGGGCGTGTTCAGCACATGCCGGGCCATGACCTGGGACTTGGGCGCGATAACGCTTTCGACGACGGGCAGTCCGGCGGATGCGAAGGCCGCCTTGGCGCGGGTCTTGTCCATCGCAAGCGCCGAGGCAAGAACTCCGGAATGGGTATAGGCAAGGCCCAGCCATTCCAGCAGGCCCTGAACGCAGCCATCCTCGCCCCAGCGGCCATGGAGGGCATTGAAACAGACGTCGGGGCTGAGATCGGACAGGCGTGCGGCAAGGTCGGGGCCGGCATCGACCTCGACCACCTCGTATCCTGCCTCCCGCAGCGCGGCCGCGCATTCGCGCCCACTGACAAGCGAGACCTCGCGCTCGGCAGAGCGCCCGCCCATCAACACCGCAACCTTGGGGGCTGTCCTGCTCGACCTGCCCGCCAAATCCGCCTCTGTCCGGGGCTTGTCGCCCCTGTTTTCGGACCATTTTCGGCCCTGAATTCGTTTACTTGTCAGCCGCCGTTACACCGACGCGCATGATTTCCCACTCTAGCGTCAAACCGCTTTGTTGGAAAACCCTTTTTCGGACTTCTTCGCCCAATCCTTCAAGATCCGCCGCGGTCGCGCCGCCCGTGTTGATGAGGAAGTTCGAATGCTTTTCGCTCATCTGCGCACCACCCAGCCGCGCGCCGCGCAAACCGGCATCGTCGATCACCTTCCATGCCTTGAGTTCGTGGGTGTCGTCGGCCAGCCCGGTCGAGGAAAAGCCCGCTGGATTGCGGAACGTGGACCCTGCCGAACGCTCCTTGGTCGGTTGGCTCGCATCCCGCCTTGCGATCTGATCGGCCATCCTGGCGTCAAGTGCTGCGGGATCGGCAAGATCGCCCTGCAAGGTCGCCGACGTGATGACCCACCCCTCGGGCAGGTCGGTCTGCCGGTAGCGGAAGCACAGGTCCCCGGCGCCCAGCGTCACGCGGCGCCCGTCGCGGCGTATCGCGGTGGCGGAAACGAAATGGTCGGCGACGTAAGACCCGTAGCAGCCCGCGTTCATTCGCACCGCCCCCCCGACAGCGCCGGGGATCGTCCTCAGAAATGTCAGGTCCACGCCCGCTTCTGCCGCGCGCCGCGCGACATGCGCATCCAGCGCCGCAGCGCCCGCGGTGACGCGATTGCCCTCGACACTGATCGTGTTGAACCCGCGCCCCAAGCGCACGACCACGGCGCGAAGACCGCCATCGCGCACGATCAGGTTGGACCCGACACCCATCGGAAAGACTGGAATCGACGGATCGAGCGCGGCCAGGAACGTGGACAGATCCTCTTCGTCCGCGGGCTGGAACAGCCAGTCCGCGGGGCCGCCTACGCGCAGCCAGGTCAGATCTGCCAAGGGCCGGTTGGGTGTAAGCTGGCCGCGAACTGGGGGAAGGGCGGTCATGGTCTGCCGTCGGAAAAGTGAAGGGGGCCGATAGCCGGCCCCTTTCTCAAATCAGATCATGCCGCGCCGCACAAGGCCGGTTTGAGGTCCGACGGACTACCTGCCCGTCGCGCCGCCGCTGCCCGAAGACGCAGCCGCCGCAATCAGCAGCAGAAGCAGAAGCGGAACCACGATACCGGCGCTGGACGAACTGGCCTGTTCGATCACCGGTTCCTGTTCCATGATTGGCTCGGCCATGCCCCCGGCAAGCGCCGGACCTGACATGATCGCCAGAGCGGTGGCGCAGGCAATGATCTTGGACTTCATAAAACTCTCCATGGCTAAAAACCCCGGCGCCCTTGCCGAGGTGAGAAATTTCAAATCGGATGGATCAACCCGGGGAAGGCGTGCTGCCGCCACCCGAGGACGCAGCCGCTGCGATCAGCAGCAGAAGCAGCAATGGAACGACGATGCCGGCGTTGGAAGAGCTGGCCTGCTCGATCACCGGTTCCTGTTCCATGATGGGTTCGGCCATACCGCCCGCAAGCGCCGTACCGCTGGCCGCAACCGTCACAGCCAAGGCCCCGAATATGTTCCTGAACATCGTGCATCCCCTTCCGAAACGTCTGTGGTTTTCCAGAAGGCTGCGTTCGCCCCAAGCGCGAGTCAATTGCAATCTTGGACTCTGTCCGATTTTTCCCGGTTCGCAGCGGTCAAGTCGCCGGAATCGCGGCTTTCAGCGCCCGCTTGCAAGCCTGCGAAGCCATCGGAACAGGTATATGACCGGCCAGCGCAGAATCGACATCGCACCCGCCAGCACGGCCATTCCGGCCCAGGGTCCGCTTTGCCAGAAGACCGCAACGAGGATCGGAATGCCAAGCGCGATCAACACGTAGGCCGCGCGCCAGTGGTGGTCGCGCGTGGGCGTGAACGCGACCGTCGTCGCAACGACGAACCACGCGGCGGCGGCCCCGATCGCCAGCATCAGCCGCGCACCCGCGTCAAAGCCCTTCGCGCAAGAAAGAAGAGCGGCCGCCTGAACATCGAGACGAACCCCACCGTGGCGGCAATGCCTGCCCATACGCCATAGTCGAGCGTTGCCAGGACGATCAGCACCGGCGCTGCAAGCAGCAGGAACACCCCTGGCACGACTTGCCGCCGCATGGGCAGGAAGGCGGTCAGGGTGGCCATGATCACCCAAGCGCAGATGAGGATCTGCAACGTCACGCCGCCACCCTTGCGGCCGCCGCGCAGACACCATCATCCGTCGCGGCCATCGCGATCGCCTCAGCCCTTGAGACGGTCGGGCAGCGCATTTGCCCAGGTGCTTATGGTGCCCGCGCCAAGGCAGACCACCATGTCGCCGGGACGGCCCTGCTCGCGCACCAGTCGCTCCAGGTCGCTTTCGTCGATGATCGCGCGGGCATGGCGGTGGCCGTGGGCGATGAGCCCGGCCACCAGGTCATCGCGCGAGGCGCCGGGGATCGGGTCCTCGCCCGCGGCATAGACCTCGGCGATGGCGACAACGTCTGCCTCGTTGAAGCAGGTGCAGAAATCCTCGAACAGGTTCGAAAGGCGCGAATAGCGGTGGGGCTGGTGAACGGCGATCACCCGGCCCTTGGTGGCCTGGCGCGCGGCCTTCAGCACCGCCGCGATCTCGACCGGATGGTGGCCGTAGTCGTCGATTATGGTGACGCCGTGCACCTCGCCCACCCTGGTGAAGCGGCGGTTCACGCCACCAAAGGCGGCCAGTGCGGCGCGGATCTCATCCTTCTTCATGCCAAGGTGACGTGCGACCGCGATCGCCGCCAAAGCGTTCGACACGTTGTGGTCGCCCGGCATCGGCAGGGTGCAGCCTTCGATCACCGCCCCCTCGCCCTCGCCCTGAAGCGCCACGTCGAAATGGGCGACGCCATCTTCGTACGTCAGGTTCACCGCCCGCACGTCGGCCTGGGCATTGAAGCCGAAGGTGACAAATCGGCGATCCGTGATGCGGCCGACAAGCGCCTGGACCTCGGGGTGGTCGGTGCAGCAGACGGCCAGCCCGTAGAAGGGAATGTTCGACACGAAATCGTAAAATCCCTTGCGCAGGTTCTCGATCGTGCCCCAGTGCTCCATGTGTTCGGGGTCGATGTTGGTGACGATGGCGATGGTCGCTGGCAGGCGGTTGAAGCTGCCGTCGCTTTCATCGGCCTCAACCACCATCCATTCGCCTGCGCCCGCGCGCGCGTTGGACCCATAGGCGTGGATGATCCCGCCATTGATCACGGTCGGGTCAAGCCCCCCCTTGTCCAGCAAAGTCGCAACCATGGTCGTGGTCGTGGTCTTGCCGTGCGTCCCGGCTATCGCCACGTTCGATTTCAGGCGCATGAGTTCGGCCAGCATCTCGGCCCGGCGCACGACCGGCAGCCCGCGACGGCGCGCTTCCTCAAGCTCGGGATTGCCGCGCTTGATGGCGGATGAGATGACGACAACAGCCGCGTCGCTGACGTTTTCCTCCTTCTGACCCTCGAAGAAGGTCGCTCCCAGCTTCACCAGCCGGTCCGTGATCTTGGAGGACTTGGCGTCCGAACCCTGGACGCGGTAGCCCAGGGTCATCAGGACCTCGGCGATACCGGACATGCCGATGCCGCCGATGCCGACGAAGTGGATGGGGCCAAGCTCTCCGGGAAGTTTCGTCGCCGCTGCGTTCATGTCTTTTCTTTCGCTGCCAGAGCTTCGACCATGGCGGCAAGCCGCCCGGTCGCGTCCGGGATGCCATAGGCAAGGGCCGCGTGGGCCATCTTCACCGCAGCACCGGGGTTTTCGAGGATGGCGGCGACATGACTGCAAAGCGTCGCGGCGTCAAGCTTCGATTCCGGGATCAGGACAGCCGCATCGGCCGCGGCCAGCCCATGGGCGTTCGCGGTCTGGTGGTCGCCCGAAGCCGCGGCGAAGGGGATGAGGATGGAGGGGCGCCCGATGACCGAGATATCGGCAACCGACGATGCGCCCGACCGCGAAATGACCAGTTGCGCCTCTGACAGGCGTCTGGGAACATCCGCGAAGAAAGGCTGGACTTCGGCCGATATCCCGGCCTTGCCATAGGCTTCGGTGACGCGGTCCGCGTCTTCGGGACGGGCCTGGTGGGCAACGCGCAAATGTCTGCGCAAGGCTTCGGGAAGCCCCCCAAGGGCAGCAGGCACCACGTCGGACAGGATGCGCGCGCCCTGGCTGCCGCCGATGACAAGCACGCTCATCGGATAGTCACCCGGCGGGATATAGGGTGCGCCAGCGCGCTCTAGCACCGCAGCCCGCACGGGGTTTCCGGTGTGGGTTGCCTGCGCGCCCTCGGGCAGGTCCGTGGGCCAGGTGCCGCAGGCGATCCTGTCGACGCGCCGGGAAAAGACCCGGTTCACGCGGCCCAGGACGCCATTCTGTTCATGGATCATGCGCGGCAGGCGCAGGATCGTGGCTGCCGCCAGCGCGGGAATGGTCGGATAACCTCCAAACCCCACCACCGCCGAGGGCCGGTCCCCGTGCAGACGCATGATCGCCGACATGACCCCGCCTGCGATCCTGAAGGGCGCCACGAGTTTCGCCAGCACCCCGCCCCGGGCGAAGGTGGCCGAGGCGACGGTCTCGATCTCGACCGCCTTTGGGAACCCGCCGATGTAGCGCGCGCCGCGTTCGTCCGTGGACAGCCTGACGCGCCAACCCTGCGCCAGCATCGCCTCGGCAAGCGCCTGCGCGGGAAACATGTGCCCGCCGGTCCCCCCGGCGGCGATCAGCAGAAGCCGCGCCATCAGCGCCCCCGCCTGCCGATGAAGTCGCTGATCCGCCCTTGCGGACGCGTGCGCGTGAACGCCAGCAGCATTCCAACCGCAATGCCGCTGGCGATCACCGAGGACCCGCCGTAGCTCACGAAGGGAAGCGTCATGCCCTTGGCCGGCAAAAGCCGGACAGCCACGCCCATGTTGATCAGTGCCTGCACTCCGAAGGCGCAGGCCAGGCCCGTGCCCGCCAGCCGGATGAACGGGTCGCGTTCGCGCATCAGGCGGAACAGCGAGCGCACCGTGACGAAGGCATAGAGCGCGATGATGATCAGCACCATGATCAGGCCGTATTCCTCTGCCGCCACGGCGATGATGAAATCGGTATGCGCGTCCGGCAGAGACCACTTCACGGTCCCCTCGCCCACGCCGACGCCGAAGATCCCGCCCTCCTGGATCGCGTTCGTGGCATAGCCGATCTGGGTGCGCGGGTCGATTTCAGACGACAGAAAGCCATCGATCCGGCGCGCGAAGTGTTCGGACGCGTTGTAGGCGGTCAACCCGCCCGCAACGACCATGCCCGCGAGGACGGTCAACAGCAGGAAGGGCGCGCCGCCCACGAAATACATGACCCCCCAGGCAAAAAGCACGAGGCAGGCTTGTCCGAAATCTGGCTGAAACGCCAGGAAAAGCACGATGACCAGCGTCAGCACGAAGGAATAGAGCCTGCCCGGCGGGCCGTTGATTTCCTGCGCGGCAGCCATCAGCCAGGCCGTCAGGACAATGTAGCCGGGTTTGAGGAACTCGGACGGCTGGAACGAGGCGAAGCCCAGCGAATACCAGCGCACCGCGCCCTTGCCGAAATCGGTGCCGAGGATCGGTAGCAGCGTCAGCGCGACGAAGGCGCCAAGAAACCCCAGGACGCCCAGGCGTCGGACCATGTCGGGCGACATCATCGAGGTTATGGTCATCGCCACGATCGCGGCCGCGCCGAAGACCGCCTGGCGCGACACGTAGTAGAACGGATCAAGCCCGTTCTTTTCGGCCAGCGGAACCGAAGCCGCGAGCCCCAGAAGAAGGCCAAGGCCGAAAAGCGCTATGACGGCGCCAAGCGCCCAGCGATCGATCGTGCGCCACCAACGTGGAAGGATGGGCTCACCCGCGCGCGCGGGAACGGAGCCGAAGACCATTTCAGTCATGGGATACCGCCGTCACTGCCTCTGAACGCCCGTTTGCCGGGTCTGTCTTGAACAGTAGCGAAGCGCGGCGTGAAAGACCAGAAAAACTAATCCCCAAGCGCGGGGAACGGCGGGCATTCGCCTTACCTGATCGCAAAACGAAAAACGGCCGCACAGGTGTGCGGCCGCTTCGGTTTGCGATCGGAAAGTCCTAGCTTGCGGACAGCATTCCCCGTTCCTTGGCCAGCTGCTGCATGCGCGCCTGGATCTTTTCGAACGCGCGCACCTCGATCTGGCGGATGCGCTCACGGCTGACGTCGTAACGTGACGAAAGCTCCTCGAGCGTCATCGGATCGTCCCGGAGCCGACGCTCGATCAGGATGTCGCGCTCCCGGTCGTTGAGCGTGTCCATCGCGCGCTCCAGAAGTGCGCGGCGGGCCTCAAGCTCTTCGGCCTCGGCGTAGGCTCCGGCTTGGTCGGCGTCCTCGTCCTCAAGCCAATCCTGCCATTGGCTGCCACCGTCCTCGGCCCCGATCTGCGCGTTGAGCGAGGCGTCCGACCCCGACAGGCGCCGGTTCATGTCGATGACTTCGTCCTCGGTCACGTTCAGGTCCTTGGCGATCTGCGCGACATTTTCGGGACGAAGGTCGCCCTCTTCCAGCGCGCCGATCTTGGACTTGGCCTTGCGAAGATTGAAAAACAGCTTCTTCTGGGCCGAAGTCGTGCCCAGCTTCACAAGGCTCCAGGACCGCAGGATGTACTCCTGGATCGAGGCCCTGATCCACCACATGGCATAAGTTGCAAGCCGGAAGCCCTTTTCGGGGTCGAACCGCTTGACCGCCTGCATCAGGCCCACATTCGCCTCCGAGATGACCTCGGCCTGGGGCAGGCCGTAGCCCCGGTAGCCCATGGCGATCTTCGCCGCGAGACGAAGGTGCGACGTGACCATCTTGTGCGCGGCCTCGGTGTCCTCGTGGTCGGCCCAGCGTTTCGCAAGCATGTATTCCTCTTCCGGTTCCAGAAGGGGGAACTTGCGGATCTCCTGAAGATAGCGGTTCAGCCCCTGTTCAGGGCTTGGCGCGGGAAGGTTTGCATAACTCGTCATTCTGACCCCGTTTCTTCCTACGGACCCGCGAAATTAAGGCTGGTCCGGGATTTGTTCAAGGCGAAGCCACCCGCAGTGGCGGTGACTAACACCATTATTTTAACTGCAGATGAACATTCAGCCGTCGCGTTACGAGGTTTGTGTCACTCAGATCACGCGGTTGTCAGGCGCGCAGCCTCAACGCGGACAGCAGCGCGGCCATGTCGTCGGGAAGGGGGCTTTCGAATTCCAGCCACTCGCCGGTGACCGGATGGGAAAACCCCAGGGTCGCCGCATGTAGCGCTTGGCGCGGAAAGGCCGCCGCGGCTTGAGAGGCAGCGTCGCCCACCGCCTTGGCCGAAAGCTTCCGCCGCCCCCCGTAGGTCTGGTCGCCGACAAGCCCGTGCCCCGCATGCGCCATGTGTACGCGGATCTGGTGCGTGCGACCGGTTTCCAGCCAACATTCGACCAGGGCCGCAGCGGGCGGTTCGCCAAGGATTTCAAGCACCCTCACACGCGTGACCGCATGCCGCCCTCCCTGAAACAGCACCGCCTGACGCTGGCGGTCGGTCTTGTGCCGGGCCAGCTGGGTCGTGATCTTGAGGATGCCGCCCGGCTCAAAATTCGTTCCCTTAACGCCATGCAGCCTGGGGTCGTTGGCGTCGGGCACCCCGTAGGCGATGGCAAGGTAGCGCCGGTTGACGGTGTGCTTCTCGAACTGCCGGGCGAGGCCGTGGTGCGCTCGATCGGATTTCGCGACGACCAGCAGACCCGTCGTGTCCTTGTCGATGCGGTGCACGATGCCCGGCCGGCGTTCGCCGCCGATCCCTGACAACGTGTTTGCGCAGTGATGCAACAGGGCGTTCACCAGCGTGCCATCGTGCGAACCCGGTGCGGGATGAACGACCATGCCCGCGGGTTTTTCAATGACGATCAGGTCGTCGTCTTCCCACACGACATCCAGCGGAATGTCCTGCGCCCGCGTTTCGACGGTTTCGGCCGGGCCAAGGACAATCTCATAGACTTCGCCCTCTGCCACGCGGGCCTTGGGATTGTCGACCAAGGCGCCATCACGCCGCACCGCGCCTTCTGCCAACAGCTTCGCAAGACGCGAACGCGAAAGCGCCGCTTCCTCTGGCACATCGCGGGCCAGCGCCTTATCAAGGCGGTCGGGCGGGTTTTCCCCGATCGTCACGCTCAGGATGCGGTCCGAAAGGTCAGACATGAACGATGCTCCAGAGGCCGGGCCGGGTGTCAGCCCCGCCGATCTCAGATTTCTCAAGCGGTTGGTCACGGTGCTTGCCGGGACGATGATCCTTGGCCTCATAACGATCATCACGCTGCTTGTCATCCGCCTGCAGGCGCTCGACCGTCCGGCCCCGGTCCTGCCCGAGGCGGTGAATCTGCCCGATGACGCAACGCCCGAGGCGATCACATTCGGACGCGGCTGGTACGCGGTCGTGACTGACGACGACCGCATCCTGATCTTCGACGCGCAAAGCCACGCCTTGCTGTCGGAAACGCGGGTCGACCTGCCCCGCTAGGCGCCCGGCGCGATCGCGGCCAACCCGGCAAAGGCGGCTTCGAGCGCGTCGCACAGGATGTCGGCCTCCGCCCTTCCGAAAACCATGGGCGGCTTGAACTTCAAGACGTTGTCAAACGGTCCGTCGGTCGAGGCAAGGACACCCTGCCGTCGGATGTGGTTGACGATCCAGCCCGCCTCGTCCGTGGCCGGCTCAAGCGTCTGCCTGTCCCGAACCAGCTCGACCCCCGAAAAAAGCCCCCAGCCCCGGACATCGCCGATCAGAGGCCAGCGCTTTGCCAGATCGTGAAAGCGGTCCAGCATATACCTGCCGGTTTCCAGTGCGCGCTCCTGCAAGCCCTCGCCCTCGATCACATCCAGTACGGCCATGCCGACGGCCATCGACACCGGGTTCCCGCCGAAGGAGTTGAAGTATTCCATTCCGTTGGCGAACTTCGCCGCAAGGTCAGGCGTGGTGACGACGGCGCCCAGCGGATGGCCGTTGCCGATGGGCTTGCCCATCACCACGACGTCGGGGACCACGCCCTGCAACTCGAACCCCCAGAAGGCCGCGCCGACGCGACCGAAGCCGCACTGCACCTCGTCCGCGATGCAGACCCCGCCGGCGGCACGGACATGTTCGTAGGCGGCCCTGAGGTAGCCGTCGGGATAGCCCACCTGCCCGCCGACGCCGGATATGCTTTCGGCGATGAAGGCCGCAGCGGCGCTGCCAGTCTTGCTGCGAACCCGTTCGAGGCAGCGTGCGACGTCATTGGCATAGGCGCGTCCCGCCGCCTCGGACCTACCCTTGTGCGGGCCGCGGTAGGGATCGGGGAAGGATGCGATCTCGACGAAGTCAGGCTGAGGATAGCCGCCCCTGCGCTTGAACTTGTAGGGGCTGACGTCGACCATCCCCCCCGAATTGCCATGATAGGCCCAGTCCAGCACCACGGTCGATTTCTTGCCGATCGCAGTGCGCGCTATGCGCAGGGCCAGTTCGTTCGCCTCGGTTCCCGAGTTCACGAAATAGGCGACCTTCAGATCTCCGGGCAGCTTCGCCGTCAGCCGTTCGGAGAAATCGAGCATCAGTTCGCTCAGATAGCGCGTGTTGGTGTTCAGGATCCCCGCCTGCCGCGCGATCGCGGCGACGACATGGGGGTGGCAGTGGCCCACGTGGGTGATGTTGTTCACCGCGTCCAGGAATCGCCGTCCAGTGTGATCGACAAGCCAGGGACCCTGCCCCCTGACGATCTTCAGCTTTTCGGCGTAAGAGATCGACAACGAGGGGCCGATCGCCTTTGCCCGACGCTCCAGAAGCTCGGCAGGGGGGTGCGGATCGGCGCGGAAACTTTCGGGTGCCAGCCTCAGGATCAGGTTGGGGTCGATGCAGATGTCGGACCACAGATCCCAAAGGCTGTCATGGCCGACGCCGAAGAAATTCCCTTGATCCTGCGCCAGCATGTCGGACATGACCTGGAAATGCAGGTGCGGCGACCAGCCGCCGTTTTCGTGCCAGTCGCCGAAATGGCCGACCAGCTGGCCGGCTTCCACCCGTTGCCCCGGCTGGACAATCGTGGGCAAGGTGCTGGCAAGATGACCGTAGAGCGTCCAGAAGCGAACGCCCTGGCTTGTTTCGTGTTCAAGGATCAGCGTGTGCCCATAGTCCAGCGGATCGGCGTTGTAGGTGACATTGGTGACCTTGCCGGCCAGCGGTGCGTTGACCGGCGTGCCCTTCGCGGCGAAGATGTCGATCCCGGTGTGCCGCGTTCGCCGTTCCGGGCTGGCCGCGTCGGCGAAGTGGCTTGCGGTGTAGACCGACCGATTTTCTCCGTAAGGGCCAAAACCGTAAAAGGCGACGTTGGCGGGCAGTCCCGCCGGACGCTGCGCCGAAAACCAGGCGTCGAAGGCACGATCGAAAAAGGCGGGCATGTCGGGATGCGTGCCGTCCGTCAGCAGCGCCACCCGTGCCGCGCGTTGCGGATCGGGTGAAACCACCGGCGCAACTCCTGCCTGCGCCAGGAAATCGCGAACCGAAACCGCCCCACGCGTCGCGTCAAAGCCCGCGGCCTTGCGGCAAAGCGCCACCATGAACTCGGGATCGATGCCGTCGAGCCGCTCCAGAAGGGCAAAGGCGGGCCGTTGGCTGATCGTCAGGTAGGCGTTGTTCGCATTCTCCTTCGCGCGGCGCGAGGATATGCACACGCTCATCACCAGGCGCATCCGCATGAGGTCGTAGAGCACCTCTGCCTCGTCTTCGGTGATCGGAAAGGCCGCGACATATCCCGAAATGAGCGACCGCATCGCCGCGTAAAGATCAGGCGCATCCAGCAACGCATAGGCCATCGTGATCGCCAGTTCGTTGATCGTGCGCCCGTGCGCCATGTCGCCGAAGTCGATCAGACCCGCGACCGCATTGGCGTTCGCGGCCTCGACGATGACGTTGTTGTCGTTCGCGTCCTGATGCAGGACCGACACGCGCAAACCAGCCAGCCGCGGCGCGACGCGGCGGCGGTACCGATCAAACAAAGCCTCGACCAGCGCGCGCCGATCAGGGCTGTCGATATCGCTCGCCCATGAGGCGATCCCAGCCGCGTTGTCGAGAGACCACAGGAACTCATCGCGGAACGCGGCGGGATGGCCGAAACCCTGCATCGCGCGGCTCAGCCGCCCCATGAAGCGGCCCAGGCTTTCGAGCTGCGCAAGCGTTCTTGGCGCGGACGAAAGAAGCGGCCCGTCGACCCAGGTCACGATCCTTGCACTTCCGGGCCCGTGGCCGGTTTCGACCTCTGCCCCGTCCTCTCCAGCAAGGGTCGGAACAAGGCGCGGAATGCCTGCAAGCCCCTGATCCTCAAGATGCTTCAGAACCGCCGCCTGAAGCGCGATCTGACCGGCGTCTTCGCCCGCGTTCGACACCTTCAGCACGTACCGCCCCCCCGGTGCATCAAGACGCGCGTTCTGATCACGCTCTGAAATCAGGGAGTGGATCGTGCCCTGCAGCCCCCAATGGCGGCGCGCCAGTTCGGCAAGCGTGACGGGATCTAGCGCGGGCGGAGGCGTTTCGAATGGGGACATGGGGCTCTCTGATATCAGGGTCGGCTGTTGACGCCGCCGTCCAAGCGTCGGGATGAACGCGGGCGTCACGAAGATTCGCGGATGCTAGTCGGGTTCGCCCGCGACCGCACGCAGGATGTGTCCGCGCGGCCGCGCCACCAACGGCACATGGACAGGTGCGCGAGTTTGGCGGCGGGTTCACTCAATCCGCCGGTGCGCGCCTTTGTCTGCCAACGAACAAGGCGCGGCCCTGACGGCACCGCCACGCCGACGAAGGAAGGACACGATCGCGCGCGGGATTCGATGTTCGCGCCCGGCTGTTCGATGCTCGCGCCCGGCTGTTCGATGGCAATCCAGAACCCCGCCCTCGTCTTCGTTGCAGCGCGCCTGACCGCCCAAATCAGTCGGCTTCTCGTCCTTAAGGGAAGTCAGCGCCCCGGACGTGCCGCGATGCCACGAAGGGCAAGGAACCGCTCCTTGCCCTAAACCAGCTTCCCGCGGAAGAATTCCACCGTGCGATCCCAGGCGAGTTTCGCCGCCTCTTCGTCGTAGCGCGGGGTGGTGTCATTGTGGAAACCGTGGTTCGCGCCCTCGTAGAAATGGACCTGATAGTCGGTTCCCGCCGCTTCCAGCGCGGCTTCGTAGTCCGGCCATCCCGCGTTCACGCGCTCGTCCAGGCCGGCGTAATGGATCAGGAGCGATGCCTTGATCCTGGGCACGTCCGCCGCGTCGGGCTGGCGGCCGTAGAACGGCACCGCCGCCTTAAGTTCCGGATAGGCGACCGCGGCGGCATTGGCCACGCCACCGCCGTAGCAGAACCCGACGATCCCGACGTTCCCCGTTGAGCCATCGTGCGTCATCAGGACTTCGACCGCCGCGAAGAAATCGTTCATCAGCTTGGTCCGGTCGACCTGCTTTTGCAGCTCGCGCCCCGCGTCGTCATTGCCCGGGTAGCCGCCGACCGAACTCAGCCCGTCCGGCGCCAGAGCCATGAACCCCACCTTGGCAAGGCGCCGCGCCACGTCCTCGATATAGGGGTTCAAGCCCCGGTTCTCGTGCACCACGACGACAGAGGGCGCAGGCCCGTCGACGCCGGCAGGGCGCACCAGATAGCCGCGCACCTCGCCGTGGCCGTTGGGCGAGGGATAGGTGATGTAGTCTCCCACTATCTCCGGATCATCCGGGCTGACCTGTTCGGCCAGCGCGTAATTGGGGCTCATCATGCCAAGGATCGCCGAGGCGGTCAGGCCGCCGACCGCATACTTGCCGGCGCGCTCCAGGAACTCGCGCTTGGTGATCATGCCATGGGCATAGAAATCATAAAGTTCAAGCAATTCCGGCGCAAAATCACGCGCTGTCAATCGGGTCATTGCGTTCTCCCAGGCGTTGAAAGCCTGGATGCTAGCATGGAAAGGCGGTGCCGGGCCTCACGGTGGCGTGAGCGTTCCATTCACGGCTCTGGCGCGGCGGCGCCAGAAGACAAGGTTGTAAGCCAAGAGCAGGATCAGCACGGTCACCCCCGTTTCGCCGGCGACGTACTCCAGCATCCACTCGGGCTCCGCGACCGTTGCGGTATCAAGCCGGTCCCACAGACTGTTCACGGTCCTATGCGCTAGCGCCACGGGCCATATGCTGGCCGATGCGAGGCGCAGATGGCCGTAGAACGTCCCTGCAAGCGTCATGACGCCCAGGAACAGCGGCACGACAATCCAGGGCGCCCCGGCCGAATGGTAAAACGGGGTGAGGAGCATCAGCGGAAGGTGCCAGATGCCGTGCAGGGCTCCGGTCAGCAACATGGCCCTGCCCGGCCCCAGATGCATCAGCCGCGGAAAAAGGTAGCCGCGCCAGCCGATCTCCTCTCCCAATGCGCCCAGGCAGGCACCCACAAGAATTGTGACGCACAGTCGAAAAAGGTCGCGCGGCAGGTCGGACCACTGGGGCAGTACAGGACCTGAATCCGGCATCAGCCAGACGATGATGTAGCCGGGCAGAAGCAGGGCGACGGGGAACGCGACGGCCATAGGCCACATCGCCAGACCCAACCGATGCAGACCGGCGTCGGCCCACGCAGCCGGCGACCAGCCGTCCCTCACCAGCACAAGCCGCAAGATCAGAACAGCGGCAAGCGGCGTGAACATGGTCAAAAGCGCGACCGCCTCCCCAAACCGCGGTGCGGCCAGTGCAATCCCGAGGGCAAGCGTGAAGGCGAGGATATAAAAGACCGCGGCCTGGCCGAGCGGACCGGAGAAAACCCCCCGGCCGGGCAACGGCGCTTCCGGGCTTCGCAGCTTTGACATTCCGGGATCGGGGACGCTCATGGCTGCACTCCGGACGGTGCGACCATGGGAATCTAAGCCGCGTTCGCCCCAAGCCAAAGCAAATTCGGCGCCTCGGCGCATTCCCGTGTCGCCCGGACGGCCGCCATGGAGTATTTCTGGACTTGCCGGCGCAAGCGGATGCGCCGTCGGTCACGGGGCAAGAAGATCAGGGGGTTCGGATGCAGCGACTTTTCACCATCGAAACCGACGGACCCGGTCTTTACGAGTTCACCGACCATGTGCGGACATTCGCGCGCGGCAAAGGCGACGGCCTGCTGACGCTTTTCGTCCGTCATACCTCATGTTCGCTCGCCATACAGGAAAACGCCGACCCGGAGGTTCGGCGCGACCTGACCGAGTTCTTCCATCGGCTGGTGCCGCCCTCGGACCATCCGGAGATGTCCTACCTCACGCATACCTACGAAGGTCCTGACGACATGCCGGCGCACATCAAAGCGGCGCTGCTGCCGGTCAGCCTCTCCATCCCGGTCGCATCGGGCCACCCTCTTCTGGGGACCTGGCAAGGCATTTACCTTTTCGAACACCGCCACGATCCCCACCGCAGAGAGGTCGCAGCGCATCTGGGCTGAGTCCCGGAAGCCACATATCCGCGCTTCAAGATCTGGTGGCCCAGACAACCCACTACCCAACGAATCGCTTGCCCCCTATAGTGCCTGTGGAAAACCCCACTCTGACCCCGAGGGAGAGGCGATGCGCTGCCCGTTTTGCGGAAATGTCGACACGCAGGTTAAGGATAGCCGTCCGGCGGAAGATCACGTCGCAATCCGCAGGCGCAGGTTCTGCCCGGCCTGTGGCGGCCGCTTCACCACTTACGAACGGGTGCAACTGCGCGACCTCGTGGTAATCAAGTCCTCCGGCAAGCGTGAGGATTTCGACCGCGGCAAGCTGGAGCGCTCCATCCGCATCGCCATGCAGAAGCGCCCGATCGAACCGGAACGCATCGACCAGATGATCTCCGGCATCGTACGGCGGCTTGAATCGCTGGGCGACACGGATATCCCGTCGAAGTCGATCGGTGAAATCGTGATGGAGACTCTGGCCCGGATCGACACCGTCGCCTATGTTCGCTTCGCAAGCGTTTACAAGAACTTCCAGGCAGCGGACGACTTCGACAAGTTCGTTTCCGAACTTCGCCCGGCCACCCCGGCGGACGAGTGAGTACGCAAGACGACCGCCGCTTCATGGCGCTTTCCATCGCGCTTGGTGCGCGGGGCCTGGGCCGTGTGTGGCCCAATCCCGCCGTCGGATGCGTGATCGTGAAGGACGGCCGGGTGGTGGGGCGCGGCTGGACACAGGACGGTGGCCGCCCCCATGCCGAGACCGTGGCGCTGGCCCAGGCCGGCGCACAGGCGCGTGGCGCCACCGCCTATGTCAGCCTTGAGCCCTGCGCCCATCACGGCCGGACCCCGCCCTGCGCCGTGTCACTGGTCAACGCCGGCGTGGCGCGCGTCGTGAGCGCGATCACCGATCCCGACCCGCGCGTCGCGGGACGCGGCCACGAAATCCTGCGCGGCGCCGGCGTCTCTGTCACCACTGGCGTCATGGCCGAGGCCGCCGCCGCCGCGCAGAGCGGCTTTCTGACGCGCATCCAGCATGGCCGACCGATGGTCACGCTGAAGCTCGCCACCAGCTTCGACGGCCGGATCGCCACCGCGACGGGCGAAAGCAAGTGGATCACAGGCCCCGAGGCCCGCCGGATGGTGCACGCGATGCGCGCGACGCATGACGCCGTCATGGTCGGCGGCGGCACGGCGCGCGCGGACGATCCGGCGCTGACGGTGCGCGATCTGGGGATCGCGCGGCAGCCCGTCCGCGTCGTGTGCGCCCGCGATCTGGACCTGCCGACCTGGGGCACCCTGGCACGCAGCGCGGAACATGCGTCGCTCTGGCTGGTGCACGGCCCATCGGCGCCACATTCGGCGCGGTCTGCATGGACAGATATTGGCGCACGCCTGATCGAGGTGCCGGACGACCAGACTGCGCTTTCGCCGGAAGCCATTCTGGCTGCTCTGGGGGCCGAAGGTCTGACCCGCGTCTTCTGCGAAGGCGGCGGACAGTTCGCGGCGGCGCTTTTGCGCGCGGGCCTTGTGGATGAGATCAGGCACTTCACGGCCGGACTGGCGCTTGGATCGGACGGCCGTCCCGCGCTTGGCGCGCTTGCGCTTCCCGCCCTGGCCGAAGCACCCAGGTTCATGCTGCGCGATCTGCGCAGCATCGGTCCTGACACGCTCGCACATTGGGTGCGCGCCTGAACGGGCCCAGTCGCGGGGTCTAACGCCAGAGCCAGCTCTGGCTGGCAAAAAGCCCCTGCAGCTTGGACAGCGCGCGGTTCGCGGGGCCTGGAGCCGGAGTATCGTGCTTCACCAGACGGTCGACGATTACCTCGACCGGGCAAGGAACCCTGGTCACCGGATCGACGTAGCGCGGATAGGAGATCAGCGCGGCATGTGCCAGCGCCAGCAGGCTTGCCCTGCCCCGCCGCGCAGGTTGCGGAAACAGGTCGCGCGTCAAGCCCCAGCCAGCGTAGAACGGCATTCCCAGCGTCACCACGGCCTTGCCGCGCAACAGCGCCTCGAACCCAAGACCCGAGGTCATGGTCCAGATTTCGTCAGCGGCTTCGATCAGCTGTATGGGATCGCCATTGGCGATGACAGCGTCGGCGTATTTCAGCGCGTCGCTCTCGGTCACGGCCCCGGCCCTCAACCCCGCTTCGACGTCCGGGTGCGGTTTGTAAAGGATCACGGCATCGGGGTTTTCCGCCCGCACCCGCGCCAGCAGGGCAAGGTTCGTCCTTTCCTGCCCCGCGCCAAGCCGGATCGAGGCGTCATCCTCGACCTGGCCGGGCACGACAATGCGGCGTCCTTCCGGCAGTTCGGGCAGTTCACGGGCTTCCAGATTGTACTTGGACAAGCCCGAAAGCGTCAGGCGGCGCAGCAGCCGCTCTGCCCGCGCCTCGCCCCCCGGCGGCGGCCCGGCCTGGATCAGCCGCTCAAGGTTGCTGGGTCTTGAAGGATCGTAGTAGATCCCGGCCCGGTCTGCGAGAAGCGACAACGGCGGAACAAGCTCTGCCCCCAGCCCGCGGGATCGCAGGAACCCATCCTCGACCCGGCGGATCGGAATGTCGCCCGCGGCCTCGGTCAGCGCCTGGCTGTCCTTGCCCGCCCAGACCAGGATATCGCGCCCCTCGCGACGGGCCCGCGCCGCGGCCCGGCCCGGTTCGTCGACGAAGGCGACGCGCCTTTCCCGACCGAATGCGCGTTGCAGATGCGACCGCTTCCAAAGCCGCATGCCCACGGCGACATGGCCGCGCCGGTCGTCGCGATAGGCGCGCACTTCTGCCTCAAGCTGATCCACGGCCTCTTCGAACGTGGTCAGCCTGTCCCGGGCACGGTCGTACCACGTGGGCGCAAGGATCATGGCAGCCGCGAACAGTTGCGCCCGCGTCAGGCGCTTCTGGCGCCGCGCGACGGGATTTTCGTCCTGTGTCAGTCCCCAGCCGGCATAGAAGGGCTGCCCGAATACACGCGGCTTATGACCCGCCAGGATCGCCTCGAACCCCATCTGGGAAGAGACGGTGTAGACCGCGATCGCGCCATCCAGAAGCGTCCATGGCGAAATCGGATCGCGTAGAACGCTGATGCGCCCGTGACCGTGACGCTCGGTGTAATGCCCAAGCCGATGTCCCGCGACCGACTCGGGGTGCGCCTTGATCACGATGCGCGCGCCGGGGTGTTCTTCCTGTGCGATGACCAGCATTTCCCGGAACGTCGCCTCGGATGCGCCGCCGTGGCGGATCGAGGCGTCGTTGCGGGTCTGGTCCAGGACCAGCACATAGCCGGGAGGCGGGGCCTCAAGATCGGGGTCGAAGCCGTTGTACTTGGACAGGTGCAGGTGTTTCAGCCGCGCGATCCCGTCGCGGGCGCGCGTCAGAACGGCAGCGTCGTCCAACGGTTCGCGGCGGATGATATCCTCGATCAGCGAGGGCGCGGAGCCGTCGAAATGGATGCCCACCGGGTCGATCAGAAGGCCCAGCGGCGGCTCGCCCGACCGGCCCGGCCGGATCGAACGCAGGAACGCATCCTCGATCCGCAAGAGGCCCGCCCCGGTGCGCGCGGCCACGGCCTCGCCCCGGGGCGCGGTCGGGCTCTTGCCCCAGACCGCGATCAGGTCATCCTTGCCGGGAATGCCCAGTCTCTGGTCGTATCCGCTAAGCGCCAGGATGCGGCGGACGCGGTGGTTGGTCAGAAAGCCGCCGTTGAAGACATAAAGCCTCCGGCCCTTTTCCCCGGCAGCCCCTTCTGAACCCGGATGGGCCATCAGCCCCCGGCCGCATTTGTGATCGCGTTGGCAGAGCTTGCGGTCCCGGTCAGCACCGACAGCGTCTTCTGCCACTGGACGTAGGGCGCTTCGGTCACGTAAATCGTGTCGCCGTCGCGGATGATGAAATCGCGCGCGTTGAAAATGCCGTCCGGCTGGGTCAGGTCAAGCACATAGGCGACGCGCTGCGTTTCCCTCAAGCCCGCCTGCCCCAGAACCGCCGAAGCGATTTCGGGCGTTTCGTCGCGCATGATGAAGACGCCCTTCGGATCTGCCAGGTTGGTGTTGAGCCCGCCAACCTTGGCGATCGCCTCGATCGCGGTCATGTTCGGCGAATCGAAATCGACGCGGGTCTGTCCCCCGGTCGCACCAAGCGCGGTGAACGTCCGCGTGTCCTTTTCGACCAGGATCACGTCGCCACCACGCAGCGCGATGTCCATCCTGGGATTCCTGTAAAGGTCCTTCAGCCAGACGCTGCCCGTGCGCCCGCGGCGGGTTACCGTGATCTGCGCCGTTTCGGGATCGACGGCGATGCCGCCCGCGCGCGCGAGCATCGACGACAGCGTGCGTGTCGGCCTTTCGATCGGGAAGACGCCCTGCGCGCCGGTATTGCCCAGGACCGAAACGGTCGCACCGTCACCCGCCGCGCGGGAGACCAGCACCTGCGGATCGGGCGTCTGTTCCTTGAGCTTGTCGGTGATCGCCTGTCGCAGCGTTTCGGGCGTGTTGCCCGATGCGCGGATCCGCCCTGCGTAGGGCACAAAGATGAAACCCGCGTCGTCGACCTGAAGTTCCTGCAGTTCGGTCGCGTTCACGCCCTTGCTGGCCAGAAGGCCGTCATCGACGTTTTCCCAGATGACAAGCGACAGCGTGTCGCCCGGGTGAATCACGTCCGACCCGACGACATCCGCCGTCACGAAGTCCGCGGAGAAGCCAAGTTCGGGCGACTTCGAGGCCGCGCGCGCCACCCGCGCGTCAACTGGCACGATGTAGGTCGTCCCCAGTTTTTCGACCGATCCGGCAAGAATTTCACTCTTGCTGGGACCCGAACGCGGCAGGCCGCAACCGGCAAGCGAGACCGAAAGAAGCAGGACGGCAACCGATCTCGTCCCAAGGCCATATGCGCGTTTCAATGAGTCCCCCGTCTGCCCGGTATTGTTCAACAAATTTGCGGGCACACTAATGAAGTCCCCGGTCAAAAAAAAGTGCCTAAGCAGAGCTTCGCAGGGGTTGTCGCGGCGAAGCCATACCCGCTGCCAGGGCGTCGTAGGGATCCAGCTCGGACAAGAGCATGTCCACCACTTGGCGCAGCAGAATACGCCGTCCCCGGCTTGAGTAGAAGCCGCCAGGAATCTGCGAAGTTTCAAGAAGGTACTGGCGATAGTCCGAATAGGCCACCATGTCTGGGCGGTCGCAGGACGCGAAGAAGCGGTCGATCGGCAGATCGGAGACGAATTCGGGCTTGCAATAGACCGCCTTCCCGAAAGCCCTTAGCGGCAGACCGCGCCATAGCGCCTGTTGCGCCGCAGTGGAATTGACCGTGACGACCGATCGCGCGGCGCCCAGCAGCGACGCCAGCTTGCCCCCACGCAGGAAGTGCACGCGATCGGCGACACCCAGACGCCGCGCCGCCGCGCGCACGGTCGCCCGGACGGGGGCCCGGCCATCCTCAAGCGGATGCGCCTTGAAGACCAGGTGGTGATGCCGCGGCGCTCCGGCCGCGAAGCCATCCAGGCAGAGTTCGATGAACTCGGTCTGAGACGCGAAGGGAGAATGCGTTCGGAAGCTTGCGTCGTGTTCAAGCTGCAACAGAACCAGGTGGTACGGGAAGCCCCCATTCTTGACCCGGCGCGTGCTGATCCAGCGTTCCACGCGGTGAATGGGCATCATGAGAAGGCGGCGCAGATGCAAGCGGAACTCCTGCCTGACAGAGACACCGCGATGGGGCACGAAATTCTGGTAGCGGCGGTTCAGGGCCATCACGAAGAAATGGTAGAGCGCGCCGTAGAACACATGCTGCCTGAGGTCGCCCCAAAGCGCGGGGACCTCGGGTGTGTCGACGCGGCTACGGGCAAGCGCGACGCGCATCGTGGCCACGTCGGTGTCCATCAGCCGCGAATGTCCGTTCGATCCGCCACGTTCATAGGTGACCCAGTAGGGCCTCAGGTACCCTTCCTCGAACACGTGGACGCGAATGCCCCGGTCGCGCGCCTGACGGACCGCTTCGGCATGGATGGGGCGCGTGTCGCCATAAAGAACCAGATCGGTGATCCGCATCGTGGCCAGCATGTCCGAACACACGCCCGGCCAGTCCTCGGCCCGACCAAGGTAGGGGACGTAGTTCTTGCGGCCGCGCCAGAAGAACTCGTCGCCACGATTGAAGCCCACACGCCAAACCGTCGCGCCGGCAGAGCGGAGCGCATCGGCCAGAAGGCCGAAGAAGGGCCCATGCGGCCCTTGCAGCATCAATACCCGCCGGTTTTCCAAGTTGTTCCGAATGTTCCTGTCAAATATCTTCGCCTCATTAGACCGCCATGATCGTTTGTGTCACCACAATCATTGCCTGCTTGCGCCCTTTCTCATCGCATTGGGGTTAATTAATGGCCAGTTTTGGCCGGGGCTTGCGACCCTGCCGTGCTCGGGATACGCATTTGACCAGATCAAGGAGCCTGAACATGTTCACCGGCATCGTTACCGACATGGGCGAAATCATCGCGCTGGAGCAGCAGGGCGATCTGAAGGCGCGGATCGCGACCGCCTACCCGGTCGAGACGATCGACATCGGCGCCTCGATCGCCTGCGAAGGCGTGTGCCTGACCGTGATCGACACGGGAAACGGCCCGCGCGGCTGGTTCGACGTGCAGATCTCGGCCGAGACCGTATCCAAGACAAACATCGGGCGCGACGGGTGGCGGATCGGAAAGCGGATCAACCTGGAACGCGCACTCAAGGTCGGGGATGAACTGGGCGGCCACATCGTTTCAGGCCACGTCGACGGCGTCGCCGAGATCCTGAGCGCGGTGCAGGAAGGCGATTCCACGCGCTTCACCTTTCGCGCGCCGGACCATCTGGCGGGCTTCATCGCGCCCAAGGGCTCCGTCGCGTTGAACGGCACCTCCTTGACCGTAAACGAGGTCGAGGGAGCGACCTTCGGCGTCAACATCATCCCGCACACAAAGGCGGTGACGACCTGGGGCACCGCGCAAGCGGGTGACCTGGTGAACCTGGAAATCGACACGCTGGCCCGATATGTCGCGCGGCTTCAGGACTGGGCTGGGCGGTGAGCGGACCGGGGCATAACGGCGGCCCCTCGCTTGAACCCGGCGTGGGCTGGCGCCGCCACTGCTGGCGCACGGCGCGAAGCGCACTTCTGCCCACCCTGCCGATCGAGGTCGTGCGCACCCGCGTGCGCCGCGCCGCAGAGCTTGGACTTGACTACAAGACCTACGCCGGCGTCCGCGCGACGACGGGGCGCGACCTCGTGGCCTTCCTGTTTTCGACCAACGCGCTCAGGCTTCTGCGCGACAGCGACCGAATGCGGCGGGAAGAGGCGCGCCGGCTTTCGCGGATCGCGGGCGCCGATCGCCTTCTGGCCGTCCAGCCGCCCCTTTCGCCCGATGCCGCGCGCGAGGCGCTTCGGGATCAGGGCGTCGCAATCCAGGACGCGCTTCACGCGCCCGGACTTTCCGCCAGCTGGTCCGAAACCGGCCAAAGGCTGCGCGGCTTCCTGGCCGGCTGCGGGTATCCCGCGGACGGCGTGCTGGTGATCGGTGAAACCGTGCTGGAACGCGACTGGGTCGCCGCCGCGCGCCTGGCGGGCTTTGTGTCGGCTGACGCCTACTTTGCGCGGACGGTGGCGTCGCAAACGCCCTGAGCGTCGCGTCCGGGCTGGCAAAACCTGCGCGCATCCGATATCGCCTGTCCTGACATTTCCGACATTGGCGAGCACGATGACAGACGACCTCAAATCCGCCATCTCCCCTTCGGACGAGATCATCGCAGAGGCCCGCGCGGGCCGAATGTTCATCCTGGTCGATCACGAGGACCGGGAAAACGAAGGCGACCTCGTGATCCCCGCACAGATGGCGACGCCCGAGGCGATCAATTTCATGGCCACCCACGGGCGCGGCCTGATCTGCCTGACGCTGACCGAAGCGCGGATCGACGCCTTGGGCCTGTCTCTCATGTCGATCAAGAATTCCTCGCGCCACGAAACCGCATTCACCGTGTCCATCGAGGCGCGCGAGGGGGTGGAAACCGGCATATCCGCCTATGACCGCGCCCGCACCATCGCGGTCGCCATCGACCCGGCCAAAGGGCCGGCCGACCTGGCGACCCCCGGGCACGTCTTCCCGCTGCGCGCGCGCGATGGGGGCGTCCTTGTCCGCGCGGGTCATACCGAGGCCGCGACCGACGTGGCGCGGCTTGCGGGGCTGATGCCCGCCGGCGTGATCTGCGAGATCATGAACGAGGACGGCACCATGGCGCGCCTGCCTGACCTGGTGAAATTCGCCAAGAAGCACGGGCTGAAGATCGGCACGATCTCCGACCTGATCGCGTATCGCCGGCGCCACGACAACCTTGTCCGGGAAACCGAGCGCCGGGTCGTGCATTCCGCCTACGGCGGCGAATGGACCATGCGCATCTTTACCGACCAGACCGAGGGCACCGAGCACGTCGTTCTTACCAAGGGCGACATCACCACGCCGGATCCCGTGCTGGTGCGCACGCATTCCCTGAACGTGCTTGAGGACGTGCTGGCCCTTGGGCCGACGCCGGAAGGCGAACTGGCCCATGCCATGCGCATCATCGCCGAAAAGGGCCGCGGCGCGGTCTGCCTGTTCCGCGACCCCCGCGCCAAGCTCGTCGTGGCCGAGGATGAAGGTCCCCGCACGGTCAAGCAGACCGGTCTGGGCGCGCAGATCCTTTCGAACATGGGCATCAGGCAGCTGATCCTGCTGACGGATTCCCCGATGACCCGCTACGTGGGTCTTGACGCCTACGATCTTCACATCGTCGGCACCCATCCGATCACCGGGAACTAAGCCATGGCCGCGAGCGAAACCCATTACATCCTGGACCTGCCGCGCTTCGACAAGCCGGTGAAGCTGCTCATCGTCGTCGCGCCCTACTACAAGGACATCGCCGACAACCTTGTCGCGGGGGCAAAGGCCGTCGCGGTCGAGGCGGGCGCCAGCGTCGACCTGGTCGAGGTGCCCGGCGCGCTTGAGGTTCCCACGGCCATCGGCATGGCTTTCCGCATGTCCGATTACGACGGCTTCGTCGCCCTTGGCTGCGTGATAAGGGGCGAAACGACGCACTACGACACGGTCTGCAACGACAGCTCGCGCGGGCTGACCATGCTGGGCCTGTCGGGCGCCTGCGTTGGCAACGGCATCCTGACGGTTGAGAACCGCGACCAGGCGGTCGTGCGCGCGGATCCGGCCGGTCAGAACAAGGGCGGCGGCGCCGCGGCAGCGGCCTTGCATCTGGTCGCGCTTTCCCGCAAATGGGCGCGCCAGACCAAGGGGATCGGCTTCAAGCCTGCGGGTGAGGAGTTTCGGATCGCCGGAGACAGTGAAGGATCCACCCGCGCATGACCGAGAAGCCGCGAAAGCTTTCCACCGAAGAAAAGCGCCAGATGCGCTCTGCCGCGCGGCTTTACGCCGTGCAGGCGCTGTTCCAGATGGAGGCGTCAGGCCAGGCGCTTGACCGCGTCGCGCGCGAATTCGAAACGCATCGTTTCGGCGCCGTCTACGAGGACGACGAAATGGCCGAGGGCGATCCGGGCCTGTTCCGCGCCATCCTGGAAGAGGCGGTCAGCCAGCAGGCCAAGATCGACCAGATGACAGATCGGGCGCTTGTCGCCAAATGGCCGATCGACCGCATCGACCCCGTGCTTCGCGCCCTGTTCCGCGCCGCCGGTGCCGAGCTTGTGCTTCCCGCCACCCCGCCCAAGGTGGTGATCACCGAATACGTCGACGTTGCGCGCGCCTTCTTCCCCGAGGGCAAGGAGCCGAAGTTCGTGAACGCCGTTCTTGACCACATGGCGCGCGAGGCGAAGCCCGAGGCGTTCTGAACTGCGGCGACGCGCCGCTGGCGGTTTTCCGGCAATCGGGTAGAATACCCCCTTGCAGGAGGACGCCATGCCCGCACTGGTCCGTCTTTACATCATCAACGTCTTGATCGGCTTTGTCCTGTCAGCGGTCTTTACCGGGCTGCTTCTCTGGCTCGACGTGGCGGGGTTGCGCCATCTGGCGACAGCCGTGAACGGCGGCTGGATCGGCGTGCTGATGCTGTTCGTTTCGAACGGCATCGTGTTTGCCGGTGTTCAGTTCGCCATCGTCATCATGGGCATGGCCGAAGACAGCAAGGGCGGCGGAACGCGACGCCCGATCGGGCGTGTGCCTGCTTTGGTGCGTGCGGTCGCGCGAACGGCTGGCCGGATCCCGCTCAACCGGCCCTGACCGCGGCCAGGTGACGCGCGAAGTCGGGATCTGCCATCAGCGCCTTGCAGCGGGCGAACCGGCCGTCGGCATAGGCGCGGAAATCGTCCGCCGGATTGTCATTGGCCAACTGGATCAAGCCCCACAGCGTCCACAACAGGTCGCACATCGCCTTGTAGATCACCATCCTGCCGCGATCGAACGGGCTGGGCCCCCCGCCGAAATAGGCGCGCAGCATCTCTTCCTCCTGCGCCGCGTCGAAGCCGCCTTCGACGGACAGGTCGCCCAGGTCCCACATGGGATCGTTCATGCCGGAATATTCCCAGTCGACGATCCACATCCTGTCACCGGTATCCAGGAAGTTTTCGCACAAAGGATCGCAGTGACACGGAGCCAGCGGCAGCGGACGCGCGGCCAGCGCACTGCGGACCCCTTCGGCCTCGGCAACCACGTCGTGATACCCTTCGGGCAGGGCGACATCCTTGGTGGCAAGAATGCCGAGGTATTCGTCGATCATTGCGAAAAGCTCGAACCGGAAGGGAAAAACCGCGCCGGAGTCATGGAGCTTGCGAAATGCCTTTCCCGCCCTCCCGGGCGCGCCGCCGCGGTTCCGGAAGGTTTCCGGGCTCATCGTCACCGCTCCTTCGATGAAGCGCGTGACCATGACACCTGTCGCCTCGTCCATGTGCGCGACCTCCGGGCTTACCCCCGCGCGGGCGGCCTCCTGCGCCGCGACGGCTTCGTTCGCCCGGTCGATGTATTCCTCGGTTCCCTTGCCGGGGATGCGCAGGCACCAGTCGCCCACACGAAACACGAGGTTCGTCAGCCCGCCCAGACGCTCGGGTTGACCCGAGCCATGAAGGGCCGGGATGCCCCGGATCGTGTCGCGTGCAAGGTCCAGATCGCTCATGCCTTCAGCCTTTCCATCTTTGCGTCGTACAGGCACCGCGGACCGCGCGTGGCGGCATAGGGGGTGCCGAAGGCCTCGATCGTGAAGCCCTGCTCACCGGCAAGCTCTGCCGGAAGATAGGCGAAGCCGATGGTCTTGCCCAAATGGTGACCATAGCCCGCGCTGGTCAGCGAAGCGACGGGTTTGCCGTCGTAGAGGACCGTCTCTCCGGACAGGAACGGGGCGAACCCCTCGACCGTCAGCGTCACAAGCTTCCGCTTCGGCTTGTCGGCCGCCTCAAGCGCCTTGCGCCCGGTGAAGTCGCCTTTGCCCATCGCCACGGCAAACCCAAGCCCAGCCTCGTAAGGCGTCGTTTCGGGCGTGATATCGGCGGACCAGTACAGGTAGCCCTTCTCCAGGCGGCAGCTTTCGATGGCCCTATAGCCGACGTCGCGGATGCCCGCCGCCGCGCCCGCCGCCTTGAGCGTTTCATAGACATGGGCCGCGTATTCGGTCGGGATGTAAAGTTCCCACCCAAGTTCGCCGACATAGCCCACGCGGACGGCGTAGGCGGGGGCGTGACCCACCACGATCTCGCGGGCGGAAAGGAAGGGGAAGGCACCGTTCGAAAGATCCGCATCCGTGAGCGAGGACAGGACGGTTCGCGCCATCGGCCCGCAGATATTCAGGACGACGTGGGCGTTGGTCACGTCGCGCAAGCCCATCCCCTCGGGCAACTGCCGCGTGATCCAGTTCGCGTCGCGCACCCCGAATCCGGACCCGGTGACGATCAGGAAATCCTCGTCTCCCCTGTGCAGGATCGTCAGATCGGCCTCGATCCCGCCCTTGTCATTCAACAGCTGAGTATAGATCGCGCGCCCCGGATCGCCCGCGATATCGGCGGCAGCGATGCGGTTCAGCGCCGCCTGCGCGCCGGGCCCGGATAGTTCGAATTTTGAAAATGACGTCTGGTCGATCAGCGCCACCCCTTCACGGATCGCGCGGACCTCGGCGGCGACGGCAGCGTGCCAGCCTGGCTTGTCCTCGAAGCTGGGCGTATCGGTCGCGGTCGCATCGGACGACTTGAACCAGTTGGCCCGTTCCCAGCCGAAGCGCGCGCCGAAGACAGCGCCGGCCGCCCTCAGCGGCTCGTATAAAGGTGATCGCCTAAGTCCACGTCCTGCATGGTGTTCTTCGCCTGGCCAGTGCACCTTGTAGTAGGCGGCATAGGCTTCGGCCGCGCGGGCGGCCAGCCACGAGGCGCGTGCATGCGGGACACCGAAACGGCGCGCATCGAAGGGCCAGAGGTCAAGCCCCGGATCGCCGTGCAGGATCCAGTTCGCCATCGCCTCCCCCGCCCCGCCCGAGGCGGCGATACCTGCGGTGAAGCCGCAGGCGAGGTAGAAATTGTCCAATTCCGGCGCAAGCCCCATGATAGGCTCGCCATCCGCGGAAACCGGGATGGGCCCATTGATCACCGTCTTGATGCCGATGTCGTTCAGCACCGGAAGCCGCTCTGCGGCCGGTAGCGCGAAAAGTTCGAGCCGATCCATGTTGGCTGGGAAAAGCTCGCGTGCGAAGTCGAAGGGTGCCCACTGGTTCCACAGCGCGCGCGTTCCTTCCTCCCACCCGCCGATTGCCCAGGATCCGCCGACCTCGGGCTTCAGATAGAAGTTGTGGTCCGGGTCGCGAAGCGTGGTGAGGTTGTCGGGAACGTCCAGCCCCTTTTCCGTGACGAAGTACTGGTGTTCGACCACGCCCGCGGCGACGGGGACACCGGCCATGGCGCCCACCCGGCGCGCCCAGTAGCCGGCGGCATTCACCACCACATCGGCCGAGATCGTGCCGTGGTCCGTCACCACCCCCAAGGCGCGCCGCCCCTTGACGACGATGCCGGTGACGGTCACGCCTTCCTCGATCCGGACGCCGCCTTTCCGCGCGCTGGAGGCGAAGGCCATGGTGACGGCGTAGGGGTCGATGTAGCCGTCCGTCGGGATCCATGCGGCGCCGACCACGCCCTTCGGGTCGATATGCGGAAACATCCGCCGCGCCTCGTCCGGGGAAACCAGATGCGCCTCGAACCCGAAGCTCTTGGCAAGCTGAACCGAGCGGCGGATTTCGCTCCACCGCGCGTCCGAGGCGGCCAGACGCAGCGAGCCCACCTTTTTCCAGTCGGTCGCCATGCCGCTTTCACCGGCCAACCGGTCGAAGACCGCGACCGAGTTCTGCATCAGGCGTGTCAGCGACCGCTTGCCCCGAAGCTGTCCGACCAGACCCGCGGCGTGCCAGGTCGATCCGTGCGTCACCTGCGCCTTTTCCAGCACCAGCACGTCTCGTTCGCCCTGTCGGGCAAGGTGGTAGGCGATGGCACAACCGATGGCGCCCGCGCCGATGATCACGATCTTGGCGTGGCGGTCAGCCTTCATGCCTTCACCTTCAGATTTTCGGGGTCGTAAAGCGATGTCAGCGCGATCCGCGCCGGAATTCGTTCGTTGGCCACCACCAGTTCGTAGCGGCCCAAAGCCAGGTAATCGTCGCTGACGCCGTCGGGATTTCGCACGTAGCCATAACCGATCGACTGGCCAAGCGTGTAGCCGTAGCCGCCCGAGGTCAGGTAGCCCACCGCCTGACCGTCCCTCAGGATCGTCTCGCGACCGACCAGCACGGCGTCCCTATCATCCAGCGTGAAGCCCACGAGCCGCTTCTTCAGGGGCTGGCCAGCGACTGCCTCAAGCGCGCTTCGCCCGATGAAATCGGCGTTCCGCCGCATCTTCACCGCCCAGCCCAGCCCCGCTTCGAACGGCGTGTCGTTCGGCGTGATATCCGAAGACCACGCCCGGTATCCCTTTTCAAGCCGCAGGGACTCGATCGCGCGGTAGCCCACGGGCCGGATGCCCTGATCTGCCCCTGCCGCCATAAGCGCGTCGAACACCGCGCCGGTCGCGGCGATGGGCACATGCAGTTCCCAACCAAGTTCCCCCACGTAGGTGATCCTCAGCGCCCGAACCGTGGCGCCCGCGATCACGATTTCACGGACGTGGCCGAAGGGGAATGCGGTGTTGGACACGTCGGCATCCGTCGCGCGCGCCAGCACATCCCGCGACCGTGGACCCATCAGAGACAGCGTGCCCCAATCTTCGGTGATGTCACGGATCGCGACGTCGCCTTGGGGCATATGTTCGGCGATCCAGGCAAGGTCATGGGTTCGAAACCCGGTGCCGGTCACGATGTAGAAGCGGTCTTCCGCCAGTCTTGCGACGGTCAGGTCGGCCTCGATCCCGCCGCGCGAGTTCAGAAGCTGCGTGTAGGTCAGACGCCCCGGCGCCCTGGTCACATCGTTGGCGCAGACGTGGTCCAGCGCGCGGGCCGCGTCGCGCCCGGTCACCTCGTATTTGGCAAAGGACGACTGGTCGAAAAGACCGACCGCCTCACGCACGTGCCGGTGCTCCTCGCCTACGTAGGGGAACCAGTTCTGCCGGCCCATGGAATAGACGTCGCGCGTTTCCACCCCTTCGGGCGCGAACCAGTTCGGCCTTTCCCAGCCAAGCTTCGACCCGAAGACCGCGCGGCGGGCCTTCAGCCGCTCGTACAGCGGCGAAACGATCCGCGGGCGACCCGATGTGTACTCTTCATGCGGAAAGCCGATGGTATAGTGTTTGCCATAGGCCTCGCACGTCCGGTCCGACACCCACTGCCGGTCGCGGTGCATGTCGGAAAAGCGGCGTATGTCCACGACCCACAGGTCAAGCGGCGCCTCGTCGTTCATTACCCAGTCGGCCAGAACCCAGCCCGCGCCCCCGCCCGAGGCGATACCGAAGGCGTTGAACCCCGCGCCTACGTACATGTTCGCGCATTCGGGCGCGGGGCCCAGGATGAAGTTGCCGTCCGGTGTAAAGCTTTCGGGGCCGTTGATCATCTGCTTGACCCCAACCTCGGCCAGTGCCGGCACCCGCTCGATCGCCTGCACGAGGTGCTGTTCGAAATGGTCGTAGTCGTCTTCGAACAGGTGGAACTGCCAGTCATTGGGGATATCGCCCGTGGGCAGGGGTTGCGGGTTCGGCTCGTATCCGCCCATGACCAGCCCGCCGACCTCTTCCTTGAAATACGTCCTCCGGTCGGGGTCACGGATGGTGGCCGCATCGGTGGCAAGGCCCGGGATCTTCTCGGTCACGATATACTGGTGGCGGACGGCCTGAAGGGGCACGTTGATCCCGGCCATCGCCCCCACCTGCCGCGCCCACTGCCCCGCGCAGTTCACCACCTTTTCGCAGGCGATATCACCCTGCGTGGTCCTGACCGTCGTGATGCGGTTTCCATTCATCGCGAAGCCGGTGACGCCGACTTCTTCGATGATCTTCGCGCCGTGTATCCGCGCGCCCTTGGCCAGCGACTGCGTGATGTCCGAGGGGCTGGCCTGCCCGTCCGTGGGCAGCCAGCTGGCGCCGACCAAATCCGATGTTTCCATCAGCGGCCACATCCGACTTACCTCTTGCGGAGAGATCAGGTGCATTTCCATCCCGAAGGACCGCGCGGTCGTGGCCAGCCGCTTGTATTCCGTCCATCGGTCCTGGTTCGTCGCGAGGCGAAGGCAGCCGGTCATCTTCCATCCGGTCTCAAGCCCCGTCTCGGCGGCAAGCTCCTTGTAAAGCTCGACCGAGTACTTCAGCACCCTGGTGATCGAGGCCGATGAGCGGAGCTGTCCAACCAGTCCTGCCGCGTGCCAGGTGGACCCCGACGTCAGCTTGCCCTGCTCAAGCAGCACGACATCGGCCTTGTGGTCGCGGGCCAGATGATAGGCCGTCGAACATCCGATGATCCCGCCGCCGATGACGACGATCTGGGCGTGGGTGGGTACAGTCATGACTGGGTCTTTCCGTAACGGGAGTGATAGCGGTCAAGCGCGGCGCCAAGCCGGCCCAGGTAGTCGCGGGCGTGGGCGTCGTAATCGGCGCCCGGCGCAGCCAGGAAGATTTCCGAGACCATCGCCCACATTGCCTCGCGCGCGAGGGAGGCGCATTGCATCGCCTCGAAGGCGCGCAGCATCGCCTCGTCCGGGACCGTCCCGAAATAGGCGATCAGCATGGCGCGCGCCTCTTGCGCGCTCATCCCCGCGTTCGACGCCGCACCGGCAAGGTCGAACATCGCCGTGCCGAAGGCGGCGTATTCGAAATCGATCAGCCAAAGCTGGCCGCCGGGACTTTCTAGGAAATTTCCGGGAAGCAGATCGTGATGACCGAAGATGATCGGCAGCGGCACCTGCGCCGCCTCCATCTCGGCCGCCACGCCGGTCAGCCAAGGCAGGTCCTGGCCGAAGCGGCTGCCATGATCGACGAGCGTCCGGGCATAGTCGCGGATGACGTGGAACACCCAGAAGATCATTCCCGGACCGGACACCTGGGCCGGCATCCTGGTGTGGAAGTCGCGCAGCAGCCGGCCGATGCGGCCGGGATTCGCCCGCATGTCGGTCTCGGACCAGGTCCGGGCCTCCAGAAATTCGGACACCATCACGCCGCGCCCAGAATGTTCAACCCTGGGGGCAAAACCTGCCTGGTGCGCCGCGCGGGCGGCCATGACCTCGGCGGCACGGCTCACATGGTGAAACGGAAAATCCTTGCCGAAGCGCACCACATGGTCGCCTTGCGCGTCGGTCACCTTCCAGCTTTCGTTCGAAAGGCCGCCCTGAAGCCGCACGGCCCTGATCTCGCCCTGCCAGCAGGGCAAAGAGCGGATGCGTCTCAGGCTCATCCTTCCGTCCTTTCAAGCTTCCACGACTCGGGCCGGCCCGCGCGCCCTGCCCGCATCTTTCCGGTCAGCCGGGTCATGCCGCCTCCAGCCCCAGCCGCGCCCGCGCAGCGCGGGCCGAGGCCGAAATCAGCCGATCGGTGATGATGGCTATGAAAGCGACTGCAAGGCCCGCGACCAGGCCACGGCCGGGGTCGGCCTTGGTCAGCGCGATATAGACCTCCTGCCCCAGGTCGCGCGTGCCGACGAGCGCGGTGATCACCAGCATCGACAACGCGAACATCACGGTCTGGTTAAGACCAAGCAGGATTTCGGGAAGCGCAAGGCGCAATTTGATTCGCCAAAGAATCTGCCCGGGCGTGCAGCCCATGGCGCGCCCCGCCTCGGTCAGGCGCGGATCCACGCCCTTCAGCCCAAGAACCGTGTAACGAACGGCGGGCACGACGGCATAGGCCACGACGGCGATCATCGCGGTGAAGTCGCCCACGCGGAACAGCATCACCGCAGGCATCAGATAGACGAAGGAGGGCAGTGTCTGCAGCGTGTCGATGATGATGCGAACGGGCGCCCACACGCCTTCGCGCTCGGACGCGAGGATGCCGATGGGAACGCCGATCAGCATCGCGAACACGGTGGAAATCCCGCACAGGTAAACGGTGATCGCGGCCTTTTCCCACTGGCCCGTCGCCGCGATCAGCCCGGCCAGGGACGCCACGAGGACCGCCAGACGCCAGCCGCCCAGACGCCAGCCGACATAAGCCAGAAGCGCGGTCACACCGGCCCAGGGCAGGCCGCCAAGGAAGCGCTTGAACGGCACCAGCAGGTTCAGAAGCACCGCGTTCTTGACCGCCTCGATCGTGTCGAAGAAGTTGACGTTGATCCACTGGACGACGTTGCTCCAGAACGCGCCGGTCGACAGTTCGAACGCGTCCGGCCAGGTCTGCAACGCGGGAACGGCCAGCCCCGCCAATCCGGCGGCAAGGATCAGCGCCACGCCCGACAGAAGGTAGGGATGGCGCGCGACCGGGCCGTTCCCCCTTGCCGGTTCGTTGCGAAGACGGGCAAAGGCCTGGCTCAGGCGGTCCAGAGCGACAGCCAATGCGACGATCGCCAGCCCCGCCTCGAGCCCCGCGCCGAAATCCAGCCGCCGAAGTGCGGCCAGGACGTCGAAGCCCAGCCCCCCGGCCCCGATCATGGACGCGATGATGACCATGTTCAGGCTCAGCATGATGACCTGGTTGACCCCGACCATCAGGGGATCCTTGGATGCGGGCACCAGCACGCGCCACATCATCTGCCGACGCGTGCAGCCGACCATGCGGCCGAGATCGGTCAATTCGGCGGGCACCCGCCGCAGCGCCAGTTCAGTGATGCGGGTCATCGGCGGCATGGCATAGATCAGCGTGGCCACCACCGCAGCCGTGGGCCCGAAGCCGAACAGGATCAGGATCGGAACCAGGTATGCAAACACCGGTATGGTCTGCATGAGGTCCAGAACCGGACGGATCGCACGTTCGAACCAGGAATGGCGGAAGGCCAGGATGCCAAGCAAGAGCCCGCCCGCCACGCCCAAGGGAACTGCGACCAGGATCGAGGCCAGCGTGACCATCGCGCTTTGCCACTGCCCGAAGACAAGGACGAAGGTCAGGCACCCGGCCACCAGCGCGGCAAGACGCGCGCCGCCCGCGTATCCGCCCAGGATCGCGCCCGTTCCGATGACCGCGACCCAGGACAGCGGTGGCAGGATCTGCACCGCCTGCGATCCCTCGCCGCTCTGGAAACCGGTCGAAAGCAGACTGAGCACGAAGCGATAGGGCACATCCAGCACGGCGGCAATGAAGCGGGTCAGTTCCGCGAAGGTGAACAGTCCAAAGGTCGCCTCGTTCAGCAACCACTTGGTGAAGGACGTTATCCAGCGCGCCGCGGGAATGCTGATCGACCTGGGATAGTCGAATGCCCAGGGGAAAAGCTGGCCCCCATAAAGCCAAAGCCCCACGAACAGGGCGAGGGTCAGGGCCCAGCCCGCCCAGCCGGAAAGGTCGCGTTCGTCAGTCGGGCGCCGCCTCATGGTTCAGCCCCCCAGCATCAGCGCAACGACATCTTCACGGATCAGGTGCCCGACCGTCCGCCCGTCGTCATCCGTGACGCGCAGCGCCGTGGCCCCCTCAAGGAACTTGGGCGCGGCCTCGGCAATCGTCGCGCGGGCGGAAATCGTGCCGGCGGGTTCTGCCCCGCTTGCCTTCCGCATGGCGGTCGCGACCCTGACGACCTTCGCACGTGGGACTGCCCGAGTGAACTCGCGCACATAGTCGGTCGCGGGCTGGAGCACGATTTCCTCTGGCGTGCCCTGCTGGACGATCGCGCCGTCCTTCATGATCGCGATGCGGTCCGCCAGCCGGATCGCCTCGTCGAAATCGTGGGTAATGAAGACGATGGTCTTTTTCAGAACCGATTGCAGGCGGATGAACTCATCCTGCATCTCGCGCCGGATCAGGGGGTCCAGCGCGGAAAACGGCTCATCCAGGAACCAGAGTTCCGGCTCGACGGCAAGCGAGCGCGCGATGCCCACGCGCTGCTGCTGCCCGCCCGACAACTGGCGCGGCAACGAGCTTTCTCGTCCGCCCAGCCCCACGAGCGCGATCATCTTTCTTGCGCGCGCTTCCCGTTCGGCCCTGGGCACGCCCTGCACGTCCAGCGGAAAGGCGACGTTGTCCAGCACGGTCAGATGCGGCAGCAGCGCAAAGTGCTGAAACACCATCCCCATCTTGTGCCGGCGGATCTCGATCATCTCGGCGTCCGAGGCGGACAGCAGGTCGCGGTTGTGAAATAGGACCTCTCCCGCCGTGGGTTCAACCAGCCGGGACATCAGGCGGACAAGTGTGGACTTGCCCGACCCCGAAAGCCCCATGATCACGAAGATCTCGCCCTCGCGCACCGAAAGGGTGACATCGCGAACGGCAGGCACCAGGCCCGACGCGGCAAGGCGTTCCGGCGTTGCCGCATCGCCGAGTGCCGCAAGCGTTTCGCGCGCACGCGGGCCGAACAGCTTCCACAAATTCCGGCAGACGAGTTTCGCGCCTTCGGCCGCATTGGCGCTGATCGCATCGGGGGCAGGCAATTCGGTCATGGGCATCCTGAGGGCGCAGCATCCCGGCCGCCCGCGCAACGCGGGCGGTCCGGCGTTTCATCCGGCAGGTTCGTTACTGACCGATCCAGGCCTTCCAGCGGCCTTCGTTCGCCGCCATCCACTCGGCCGTCACCTGTTCGACCGTCTTGCCGTCCAGGTCGACCTCGGTGATCATCTGGCCCATCTCATCATTGTCGATGGTGAAGGCCTTGATCGCATCATAGGCGCCCGGCCACTTGTCCTTGACGCCGGCCCAGCCGACCTTCCAGATTTCACCGAAGGGCTTGCCGCAGTCATAGGCCATGTCGGGGTTCGATCCCCATGCCGGATCATTGTAGCACTCGGCCGTGTATTCCGGGAATTCGACCCATTCGCCCTCGTATTTCGCGGGCGCCCAATGCGGAGCGTAGATCCACAGCATGATCGGAGCCTGGCGTTGATAGGCGCTTTCCAGTTCCGCGAACAGCGCCGCGTCGGTCCCAGCGTGGATCACCTCGAACGGCAGATCCAGCGCCTCGACACGCTCGTCATCAAACCCGCCCCAGGTGACGGGACCACCCAGATAGCGCCCTTTCGGCGCGGTCTCGGCGGTCGAGAATGCCTCGGCGCAGGCTTCGTCCTTCAACGCCTCCCAGTTTGGCAGACCGGGGCACTTTTCCTTCATGTAGGACGGATACCACCATTCCTCCTTGGCTTTCATGCCGGTCGGGCCGAACACCTCGGTCTTGCCGGTCGCGGTCGAGGCGTCCATGGCGTCGCGGCCCGTCGTTTCCCACATTTCCATCGCGACATGAAGGTCGCCGCTTTCCAGTCCCGCGAACTGCGCAAGATAGTCGGCCTGGACATATTCGACATTGTAGCCCGCCTGCTTCAGCACCTCTCCCATCAGGTTGGTGGTGATGAGCTGGCCGGTCCAGTCGTGCAACGTCAGCTTGATCGGGTCGCTTGATTCCTGCGCCCAGCCCGAGCCGGCCATCAAGGCTACGGCAGAAGCGGCAAGGCTCAACTTGAGAAAGGTCTTCGGCATGACAATCTCCCTGTTCGGCCGGACTTTGCCGGTCAAGTTGGGACGACACTGCGTGGACAAGCATCCTGCGGCCGCCCCTTACGTCAAGTAGGGACCGGGCAAACGATTCCGTCAATCCCGATTTGTGGCTTCTTGTGTTTTTTGTGCCCGATTGGCGACTGATGATTGTGTGTTTTCGTGGGATTTTCTATGATCTGCAAAAATTACGGTCACAACATGCTGTCAAAACGCCACGCGGACATCCTTCAGATCCTTGAGACAGAGGGTTCGGTCTCAATCTCGGCGCTGGCCGAGCGTCTGGGCGTTTCGCTTGAGACCGTGCGCCGCGACGTCAAGCCGCTGAGCGAGGCGGGAACCGTCGTGCGCATCCACGGCGCCGTCGGGCTGGCCGGCCAGATCGGAGAGGCACCCTTCCAGAAGCGGATGCGGGAAAACGCCGCCGCCAAGCAGGCGATCGCGCGCGCCGTGACGGAAATGATCCGTGACGGAGATTCCGTCATGCTGGATACAGGCACAACCACCAGCTATGTCGCGCGCGAACTGACACGGCGCAGGCGGCTGACTGTTGTCACCAATTCGTCGGACATCGCGCGCACGCTGGCGACGGTGAACGGCAACAGGGTCTACATGGCCGGGGGGGAACTGCGCAGTGACTCGGGCGCCGCTTTCGGCAAGTCGGCCCTGGACTTCGTCAGCCGCTTCGCCGTCACCCATGCCATCATCTCGGCCAGCGCGGTGGACCAGACCGGCGTCATGGACTTCGACCTTGAGGAGGCCGAGATCGGGCGGCTGCTGTTATCACGCGCAGAACGGCGGATGGTTGTAACCGACCAGACGAAGTTCGGGCGAAGGGGCCTGATCCATGTCTGCGGCTTCAGCGATCTTGACATGCTGGTGACCGACCGCGCCCCGCCACCGATTATCGCCCAGGCCCTCAAGGAAGCGAACACCTCGCTGAAGGTCGCCAGCTAGAGGCGGCTTCAGGCCGGCAGCATGTGGGTCAGCACCGCGCCGGTTTCGTAGTAAAGCGCGCGCAGCTTCGGAAGCGTCTCAGGCTGCTCGGGCCGGATCGGAACCGGGAAGGTATCGGAATCGCCCATTGCCCAGCCTGCCGCGGCACGGCCAAAGACCGTGCCGGGCGAAATCCCGCGCCCGGAATAGCCCCAGATCGAAACCGCGCCCGGCCCGATTTCCGCGACCTTGGGCATGTGATCGCCGGTCATGGCGATCCGGCCTGACCAGGCGGCCTCGATCCCGATACCGGCAAGCGACGGAAAGGTTGCAGCGATCCTGCGCCGCGCCCAATTCCGATGAACGCGGGCGCCCAGATCCTCAAGGTTGCCCACCGAGCCCAACAACAACCGACCCGCCCGATCCAGCCGGTAAGAGGTCATGACGGTCGCGGTATCCCAGCACCCCTCGCCGCCGGGAAGGATGGAGCCGCGCTGCGCCGGGCTCAGGGGTTCGGTCGCCAGTTGGAAGTAGTGGACCGGCGTGAACGGGCCCGGACGGGCCGCGCCGGCGGCGTAGCCGTTGGTGGCCTGGATCAGCCTTTCAGCCCGCACCTTGCCAGTCGCGGTGCGCACCGTCCACTGCCCGCCGTCCCGCTCGATGGACGTGGCGGGGCTGGCTTCGTGTATCTTCGCACCCGCCGCGATGGCCGCGCGCGCCAGTCCCATGGCATAGGCCAAGGGCTGGATCGTGCCAGCCCGACCGTCCCAAAGCGCACCGGCGAAGCGATCGCTGCCAACCCGCCTGGCGGTTTCGGCCGCATCCAGCAACCGGACCGGCGCCTGGCGGCGCACCTGCTGTTCGTGGCGGGACCGAAGGTCGCGCAGCCCGGCGGCGCTATGGGCCAGATGCAGCGTTCCGTTGCGAACGGCCTCGCAATCGATCCCGTGGCGTGAAATCAGATCGAAGACCAGTTCGGGACCTGCCGCCAGCGCCGCGTTCAGGCGCTGCCCGTCCGCAACGCCCATTGCCGCTTCGACCTCGTCCGGTGGCGTCCAGAGCCCGGCGTTCACCAGCCCCACGTTGCGACCCGAGCCGCCATGGCCGATGGTTTCGGCTTCCAGCAGCACGACGCGCACGCCGGACTCGGCCAGGTGCAGGGCGGCCGACAGCCCCGTGAAGCCGCCGCCGATCACGACGACATCGGCCGCTACCTCTCCCTCGACCGGGGCAAGGTTCAGCGCGGGGCCGCAGGTCATCCGCCAAAGGTTCTGGATCGCTTTCATCGCCGCTCTCCGATGCATGACTGGCGCCACTAAGCACGGAACGTGGCAGGTTGGAATAGCTTGTGCATCGCAACCGTTGTGCCGGACGCGACGGACTGCCAGACTGGGGAAATCCTTGCGCCAGATCAACGCGGGATGCCACGGCTTCCTGCATCTCTGGCCCAGCGAAAGCAGGGCGGGATGAGCGAACTGATTTTCCGAAGCGAGGGTCTGACCAAGGTCTATCGCACGGGCGACGTCAGCGTGTACGCGCTGCGGGGTGTGGATCTGCGCCTGCATGCGGGTGAACTGACCGTGCTGCTTGGCCCTTCCGGAAGCGGCAAGTCGACGCTTCTGAACATCCTTGGCGGGCTTGACCGCGCAAGCGAGGGCCAGGCCTGGTTCCGCGATGCCGAACTGACCGCCATGACGGACCGCGAACTGACCGTCTATCGCCGCGATCACGTCGGCTTCGTCTTTCAGTTCTACAACCTGGTGGCGTCCCTGACGGCGCGGGAAAACGTCGAGCTTGTGACTGAAATCGCCAAGGACCCGATGCCCGCCGCCGAGGCACTGGCGATGGTCGGGCTCGACAAGCGGCTTGACCACTTCCCTGCACAGCTTTCGGGCGGCGAACAACAGCGTGTGGCAATCGCCCGCGCCATCGCCAAGCGGCCCGAGGTCCTGCTGTGCGACGAACCAACCGGCGCCCTCGACAGCAAGACGGGCGTGCAGGTTCTGGAGGCACTGGAACGCATCAACACCGAACTGGGCACGACGACGATCGTGATCACCCACAACGCGGGCATCCAGGCGATGGCGCACCGCGTCGTGTTCTTCGCCGACGGACGGATCAGCGAGGTGCGTGAGAATGACAGCCGCGCCCAGCCCTCGGACATCACCTGGTGATGGCGATGCATGTTCTCGACCGTAAACTCCTTCGCGACCTGAAGCGCATGTGGGCACAGGTTCTGGCCATCGCGCTGGTTCTGGCCTGCGGGGTCATGATCCTCGTGCTGGCGATCGGGGTGCAGCGGTCGCTGCAGGACACACTTGATGCCTACTACGAACGCAACCGTTTCGCCGAGGTGTTTTCGGGGGCAAAGCGCGCGCCGGAAAGCCTGCTGGGCGAAATCCGGGCGCTGCCGGGCGTTCGGGTCGCCGAGACGCGGATCGTCGGGCAGGTCGTTCTGGACGTGCCGGGGCTTTCCGAACCGGCGGCGGGACGCGTCATCTCTTTGCCCGAGATCGATGTCCCGGCCCTGAACCTGCCGCTGGTTGTGACCGGCCGTCCGCCCGCGCAGGATTCCGTGGACGAGGTGATGGTCACCCGCGCCTTCGCGGATGCAAACGGCTTCGTCGCAGGCGATCGTTTTTCCGCCAACCTGAACGGGCGTAAACGCGAACTGACGATCACCGGCACCGCCCTGTCGCCGGAATACATCTACGTCCTGGGGCCGGGTGCGATGCTGCCCGACAACCGCCGCTTCGGCGTCCTGTGGATGCCGCGGCGGGCGCTGGCGGCGGCCTTCGACCTGCAGGGCGCCTTCAACGATGTGTCGCTGGCGCTGACGCGCGAAGGGCGCGCCGAAGAGGTCATCCCCGCCCTGGACCGCATCCTCGCGCCCTATGGCGGCGCCGGCGCCTACGGTCGCGCCGAACAGGCTTCGCACATCTTCATCGAGGGCGAGCTGACCCAGCTGCGCGCGCTGGCCCAAATCCTGCCGCCGATTTTCTTCGTGATTTCCGCCTTTCTCGTGAACATGGTGCTTGCACGGATCGTGACGCTTGAACGCGGAGTGATCGGCTTGCTCAAGGCACTTGGCTATTCCGACCTGGCCGTCGCGGGCCACTTCCTCAAGTTCGCGAGCCTTGTCGCCGCCATCGGCATCGTGATCGGCTGGGCGGTAGGAAGCTGGCTCGCGCAGGGGATGGCGCGGCTTTATACGGAATTCTTCGAGTTTCCCTATCTCGTCTTCGACCCAAGGGGCGACAGCTACGCAATCTCGGCGGCCGCGGGCCTTGTCGCGGCTGGTCTGGGGGCCGTCCAGGGCGTGCGCCGCGCGGTCAGGATGCCCCCTGCGGTTGCCATGGTGCCCCCTGCCCCGCCCACCTTCAAGCGTGGGCTTTCGGATCGCCTGGCGACATGGGCGCGCTTCTCGCAACCCTCGATGATGGTGCTGCGCGGGATCACCCGCTGGCCGGGACGCGCCACGTTTTCGGTGCTCGCGATATCGGCCGCGGTGGCGATGCTGATGTCGGCCTCCTTCTTTCCGGATTCGCTGGACGAGATCATCGACACCAGCTTCTTTCGCCAGAATCGGCAGGACGCGATGCTGATCCTGACGCGGGACCAAACCGAAAATGTCGTCGAGGATGTGCGCCACCTGCCCGGCGTGATTGCGGCGGAACCGATGCAATACCTGCCCGTGGTGCTGCGCCATGGGCACCTGTCGCGCCGCATCGCCATCGAAGCGCGGGACCCGGATGCGACGCTCAGCCGCGTGACGGACGCATCCGGCCAGCCGGTCGCGCCCGCCGGCGGCGGAATAATCCTGTCCGACCGGCTGGCGGAGCGCCTGGCCGTCAAGCCCGGCGACAAGGTGCAGGTCGAGGTCCTGACCGGACGGCGCGACACACTGACCGTTCCGGTCACCGACATCGCCACGGTCTACTTCGGCCTTGGCGCCTACATGGATCGCGGGGCACTGGCGCGGCTTCTGCGCTCGCCGCCGCAGGCGAGCGTCGTCAACATCGCGATGGACAGGCAAAGGGCCGACGCGCTTTATGCCGCCGCCAAGGAAACACCGGGCCTGGCGGGGACGGTGCTGCTGTTTCAGACGCGCGCATCCTTCCGCGAAACCATTTCACGCAACGTGCTGAACACGACCGTCGTCTACATCCTGATCGCCGTGCTCATCACCGTGGGCGTGACCTACAACGGCGCGCGCATCCAGCTTTCGGAACGGGCCCGCGAACTGGCCAGCCTGCGCATCCTGGGCTTCAGCCGGGCCGAGGTTTCCTACATCCTCATGGGCGAGCTGATGCTGCTCAGCATCCTGGCGCAACCGGTCGGCTGGCTGCTGGGATGGGCTTTTGCCTATGCGCAGGTAAAATCCTTTTCATCGGACCTTTATTCGCTGCCATTCGTGATGAACCCTGCAACCTACGCCAAGGCCAGCCTGGTCGTGCTGGCGGCATCCGCCGCATCTGCGCTGATCGTCAGGCGGCGGATCGACAGCCTGGACCTTGTGGCTGTCATGAAAACACGGGAGTGAACATGCCGACGAAGTTGCGTTCGATTGCGATGGGGGTCGCCGCCGCGGGTGCGGTCGGCGCGCTGATCTGGGTCGCGGTGCGCCCCGAAACCGTGCCGGTGGATCTCGCGACCGTCACGACGGGCGCGATGGAGGTCACGATCAACGGTGACGGCGTGACCCGCATACGCAACATCTACGAGGTGGCGGCGCCCGTGGCGGGAAAGGCGCTGCGCTCTCCGGTCGAGGTGGGCGACACCGTCGTCGCGGGCAAGACCATCGTCGCCCGGGTCGAGCCCGTGGACCCCGGCCTGCTGGACCGGCGCAGCCGCAACCAGGCCGAGGCCGCCGTCAAGGAGGCCGAGGCCGCCGTCAGCCTGGCGCTGACGCAGATCGCCAAGGCCGAGGCGGACGTGGACTATGCAAGGTCTCAGTACGACCGGGCCGAGGCGCTTTCGAACCGCGGTGTCTTTTCCCTGACCCAGCTGGAAGATGCCGCCCAGCTTCTGAAGGTTCAGGAGGCCGCCCTGGCGGCCGCCCGCGCGCAGCACCAGCTTTCCATCGGCGCGCTTGAACGGGCGCGCGCCGCGCTGATCGGGCCGGAGAGCGACGGGATGACAGGAACCTGCTGCGTCGAAATCGCGGCCCCAGCGGACGGCGCCGTGCTTTCGCTGGCCAATGCCAGCGAGCGCCCGGTGATTCCGGGAACCGTGCTATTGTCCGTCGGGCAGCCGCGGGACCTGGAGATCGTGGTCGACCTGCTGTCGTCGGACGCGGTTCGCGTGGAAGCCGGAGCGCGCGCCGAGATCCTGCGGTGGGGTGGCGAAGGCGCCCTTGCGGCAACGGTGCGCGAAGTCGAGCCCGCCGGTTTCACCAAGGTCAGCGCGCTTGGCATCGAGGAACAGCGGGTCAACGTCATCCTGGACCTTGAAAGCCCGGTCGAGATGCGCGCCGGCCTGGGTGATGGCTTTTCGGTCTTTGCCCGCATCGTCGAATGGAGCACCGACGCGGCGCTGCTTGTGCCGATCGGCGCGCTGTTCCGCGCAAACGGCGGCTGGGCCGTCTTCACTGCCCAGGACGGTCATGCGGCCTTGACGCAGGTGAGGGTCGGCCACATGAACGACACGGTCGCAGAGGTGCTTGAGGGCCTTCAGGAAGGCGTGCAGGTGATCACCCACCCAAGCGACCGTATCGAGGACGGCACCGGGATCACCGACCGTCAGTCGCTGGAATGATCCCTTAGCCGCCCCATGTGCGCTGAAGAAGCGCAAGCCAGTTTTCATGCGCGATCTTTCGCACCAGCTCTTCGCCGTATCCGTGCTGGGCCAAGGCGGTCAGAAGGGCCTGCTGGCCCGACACGTCGCCGATAGACGCCGGCATGGTGGCCCCGTCGAAATCCGATCCAAGGCCGACACGATCCTCGCCAAGGACCCCGATCAGATGATCAAGGTGGCGCAGGATCGGGTCCCAGCCCTCGAACGTGGATTTGCGCCCGTCCTCCCGCAGGAAGATCGTCGCGTAGTTCAGCCCCACCATACCGTTCGTGTCGCGTATGACGCGCAACTGCCGATCGGTAAGGTTGCGGGTCGAGGGCGTGACCGCATGGGCGTTTGAATGCGTCGCGACCAGCGGCGCATCCGAGATCGCGGCGATGTCGTCGAAACCCTTTTCGTTCAGATGGCTGAGGTCCAGCATGATCCGAAGCTGGTTGCATTCCTTGACCAGCCGCTTGCCGGCCTCCGTCAACCCGTCGCCCGTGTCGGGACCGCCGGGGAAGCGGAACGGCACGCCGTGGCCGAAGACGGTCGGGCGGGACCACACGGGCCCAAGCGATCGCAGGCCAGCCGCGTGCCAGACGTGCAGGGCGTCCAGATCCTCGCCGATCGCCTCGGCGCCTTCCATGTGCATGACCGCCGCTATCCGGCCCGCGTCCATCGCCCGGCGGATGTCGGCGACCGAGCGGCAGATCGTCAGATCGCCCGTTCGCTCAAGCCACATCAGGTGCCCTGCCATGGCCATCGCGACCGGCAGCGCCTCATCCACCCCGATCAAGGCGCCCAGCGGCAGGTCGTAGGGCGGCGCATCCATGATCGCCTCGTAATCGCCGCTGTCGAGCTCTTCGGGCGAAGGGATGTAGATTGCGAAGAAGCCACCGACGAACCCGCCCGCCCGCATCCGCGGCAGGTCTAGATGCCCCTTGCCCTCGCCCGGGTTCCAGATCTCTTGACGGTTGGCGGGATCGCGAAGCAGACGCAGCAGAAAGTCGTTGTGACCGTCGAACACGGGGATCATGGCTGCCCTTTCCATAGGAACCGAGTCGCCCGTGCCTCGGGCAGGGTCAGATTGCCCTGCCGATCAACTGGCGCGCAAGGGGCCGCAGATGTGGCCTTTGGGGTCAGATCTTTCCCTCTGCCCGCCACTCTTCAAGCTTTTCGCGGCTGACCTCGAAATGCATGCTGTCCTCGCGGCCAAAGCCCGCGCCCCAGATCCAGCCGGCATCGCGGAAGAAGTCCGCAAGGATCGTCAGGCCAAGCTGCGTCTGGCCGTCGCCCAGCGTGTCCAGGCGGCCATCGATGTTCAGGTCGATCGACAAGCCGAAGGCATGCGACGAAAGCGAGCTTTCCGACCCGCGCACGAAGCGCACGCACAGCGACCCCGCCGTATTGATACGGTCATAGAGGTCCTGATCGGTGGCGCGGATGCGCTCGAACACCTCGCGCAGGCTATCGACCGCGGGTTTCAGCATCTTGACCCGAACGGGTCCCACCTGTTCGGTCACGAGCATCGCTGCCAGCGTCGGGTTCGTCATATCCTGACACTGGTCGCTGTAGTCTTCACGCGGATGGCCGAACATATCGATCAGGAAGTTCGTCGTCGGTGCGTGAAGCGTTGTGTTCAGTTCCCTGCGTCCGGCGACCAGCACGACCTGGGCGTAGCTGTCGATGATGCCGTTCGGGCCGAAGTTGTCGACAAATCCCTGCTGGTCGGGTGCGAGGTTCGCCATCGGGGCCGAACCAATCCGCGCCACCTCTCCCTGAAGGCGGTCGACTGTCGTGCGAAGGGCCTCGACCTGTTCGCGCAGCATCTCGATCTCGATCCGCGCGCCGCTGTCGACCGCAGGTCCGCCGAAGTCATCCTCGGGGCTGAAAACCATGGGGGTGACGTACCAGATGACGGGGGCAAGCAAGATGGCGATCGCGATCAGGATGGCCGGCAAGAAACGCATGACAAACTCTCTTGTGCGTCCGCCTTCGGGGCGAACCTGATGATTCTGTTTCAGGCAGCGATACAAGTCAACAAAGGCGCGATCACGTCAACGACGGGACGCAAATTCGTTGTCGCCCGCATGGCACTGGTATAGACTTCCGGCGATAACCGCGAAGAAACCGGGAAAGTACAATACGATGCATAGAAACGCGCTTTTTGTTGCCGGCATTGCACTGGCAGTATCCCTGGCAGGCGCCCCCATTCACGCCCAGTCGGCAGACGGTGAACTGACCGCCGAGGAAATCGCGGAGCTTTTCGCCAAGCAGAAGACCCGCGGTCTGGTGCTGGCGCCTTCGACGGCGGCCACGACCGTTACCGACACCGCCGCCGCCGCCGCGACCGAGCCGGCCTACCAGCCGGTGGCCGCCGAGGAACAGATCAACCTGAGCATCTCGTTCGACTACAACTCGTCGTCCCTGCGCGCGGACCAGACGCCGAAGCTTGCCACGATGTGCGAAGTGATGAAATCGGTGGACGTCAACCGCTTCCAGGTCATCGGACACACCGATTCTTCGGGCAGCGAGGCGTACAACCAATCGCTGTCCGAGGCGCGCGCCGAAGCGGTCGTGCAGTACCTTGTCAACGACTGCGGCATCGCCGCGGACCAGTTGATGGCGGTTGGCGCAGGAGAATCGTCGCCGCTTGATGCTGCGAACCCGGGCGCGGACGTGAACCGCCGCGTCGAGTTCCAGGCGCTTGGCTGATACTCCCCCCGGAACGTGAAGACGGATAGCCGCCGATGAACGAGTCACGCCCAGGCGACGCCTTCCGGCCCGGGGACCTTCTTAACAACACCTACCGAATCGAAGCGCTGCTGGGGCGCGGCGGCACGTCCGAGGTGTATCGCGCAAGAAGCGAAATCTCGGGCCGGGTCGTCGCGCTCAAGGCGCTTCGGTCCGAGTTTTCGGGCAATGAGGACTTCCTGCTGTTGATGACGCGGGAAGAGGAGATGCGCGACATCCGCCATGACGCAGTCGTGCGCTATTCCGACAACCAGAGAACGCCCGAAGGCACGGTCTACCTGGTGATGGACTACGTCGACGGCCCCGGCCTGGACCGGAAACTGCGCGAAGGCGGCATGTCGGCCGAGGACCTGCTGGTCATCGGCGCGCGCGTGGCCGAGGGGCTTGAGGCCGCACATTCAAAGAACATCGTTCACCGCGATCTGTCGCCGGACAACATCATCCTGCGCAACGGCAACCCGGCCGAGGCGGTGATCATCGACTTCGGGATCGCCAAGGATACCAATCCCGGCGCGGCGACGATCGTCGGCAACGAATTCGCCGGGAAGTACGCCTACGCTGCGCCCGAGCAGCTTAGCGGCAGGACCGATGCGCGGTCCGACCTTTATTCCCTGGGCGCTCTGCTTCTGGCGACCTTCCGCGGACGCCCGCCTAACGCGGGCTCGAACCCGATGGAGGTGCTGCAGAAGAAGGGCGAGCCTCTTGACACCGAGGGCGTGCCCGAACCGCTGAAGTCGCTGATCGAAAAGATGTCGCATCCGGATCCGGACAAGCGGTTCCAGACCGCGGCTGAGGTCGTCTCGGCGATCCGGTCGGGCGGCAGCGTCACCTCGGCCAGCGCGCTTGAGGACCGCACCGTCATCGTTCCAAACCGCAAGAGCGAAGCGCCCCCGGCCATCGCGACGGCCACGCCCAGCAAACCCCAAACGGCGGCGAAGAAAAGCCGGCTTCCCATTGCGATGGCGGCCGTGCTGCTTCTGGCTGGCGGGGGCGGTGCGGGTGTCTACTTTTCCGGGATATTGACGCCTTCGCTGCCGCTTGCCGATCCGTTCGTTTTCACGGCTTCCAAGACCGATGGCGGTGTGCCGGAGGCGACGGGATACGCGCCCTCGCAGGATGTGCAGCGTGCCCTGACACAAGAGATCGCGCGACAGAGCGGCACTGCCGAGCTTTCGCTCGCCCGGGGCGACATCGGTGAAGGCTGGGGCTCGGATGTCGGCCTGCTTTTGTCGACGGTCGCGGTTCTGGACGACTGGGCGCTGAGCGTGAACGATATGACCTTCACCGTCTCCGGGCAGACCTCGGACGCGGCCAAGGAGGAAAGCGTCACCGCGCTTCTGAACACCGCCCTGCCGGGCGGAATGAGCGGGACCGTCGACATCACGCGGAAGATACAGGTTCTGGAAGCCCCTAAATTGCAGGCGATCATGGACCAGGTCGCCGATTGCGGGCCGTTGTCCCAGCAGGACGTCCCGGCTGGCGGATACGCCGAGGGCGACAAGATCGTGGTTTCGGGCAGGCTGGCGGACAACGGTTCGCGGATCCGCCTTTACGATGCCCTGCGCGAGATTTCGGCCGAGCGGGATGTGGTGATCGACGCCGAGATTCTGAACCCCGCGCTTTGCCTGATCGAGTCGCGGCTGCCCGCGGCACCCGGTGGCGGGTTCGACATCAAGTTCGGCTTCGGCGACAGTTCCGATCCCAATCCTTCGGGCCGGTATTTCGTCGGCGAAAACCCTGTCATCGACGTGAACATCCCCGCCGACGTCACTGATGGATACATCTATGTCTCTGTGCTCGACGTGTCAGGGAATGTCTTCCACCTGCTGCCGAACCAGACCCGGACCGACAACTCGGTTTCCGCGCTTCGGGGCGGCCAGTCGGGCGACTTTCCCGTGCGCGTGGCCTATGGCCTTGCCGAAGCTCAGGGAACGTCGAAACTGGCCTTCACGGTCGACGCCAGTTCGCTTGGAAAAAGCAAGGTCCTGGTGCTCTACTCGAAGACGCCGCTGTTCGAAAAGATGCGGGACATCTCGGAACCCGCAGCAACTTACGCGCAGGCGCTTGCCGATCTTCAGGCAGGCGGCGACACGTCGGTCGCCTCGATCGACAGCCGCATCCTGACGACGGCCCAGCCCTGAGGCGGGCCTTCAGATGACATCGACCACGATGACCGAGATGTTGTCGGCCCCCCCGCCTTCCAGTGCGACCTGAAGCAGGGTGTCGGCCACGGTTTCGATTGGTTCGCGCGCAAGGATGCGGCGGATCATGTCGGTCGTCGCGTACTTGTTCAGCCCATCCGAGCATATGAGGAAGCGGTCGCCGGGCATGACCTCGCCCCGGATCTTGTCCAGTTCCAGCTCGTCCCCGACGCCGACCGCACGCGTGATCGCATTCGACTGGGGATGGGCATCGGCCTCGTCCCAGGTCATCTGGCCGGAAAGAACGTACTGCGCGACGAAAGAATGATCGGTGGTCAGCACCTCGACCTGTCCATCGCGGAAGCGGTAAAGCCTGCTGTCCCCCGCCCAGAAACACAGGAAATGACCATTCGCCAGCATCAGGGTCACGACCGTCGCGCCGATCGTCGAAACGCCCCTCCGATCCGCCTCCTGACGGATCACGGCATGGGCACGGTGGATCGCAGCCCTGAGTTCCTGCATCTTTTCGCGCGGCTCTAGCCCCGCAGGCAGCATCGCGATGGCGTCGACTACGCTCTGGCTTGCGAACTCGCCGCCCTCGTGACCGCCCATCCCGTCCGACACGACCCAAACGTCCTGCTCTGGCATCGCCAGGATGGAATCCTCATTCAGTTTGCGGACACGGCCGACATGGGTCGTCGCGCTGAAGCGCACGTGAAAGCCTGAACTCATGCGGCCTCCCTTTTCTGCCAGATCGCGGCGGACAGGTCGAACAATCCGACCGAAGCGCTTTCGTCGGGCAATCCCTCAAGGACCATCAGACGTGGACCGGCGTCCGTCTCGGCGCTCCAGACGCTGGGCGCACGGAAATCGCGCGCGAGGCTTCGCGCCGCCAAAGCCGGCAACGCCCCCCCAGGCGAAGATCCAGACACGACGGCGCGGCCGGGTGACAACTCCACCCGGTCAGGTTCGGCCTCGAAATGCCAAACGATCTGGCCCAGACGCTCGGCCAGCGCATCCCGCGCCATATCGTCCAGCGCATCGAGCGCCAGGCTCTCAAGCTCCTGGAACAGGGGTACCGCCGCGAAATGGGCGGCGATTGGGTCCATCCCGGTCTGCAGCGTCGCGACCAGAGTCAGCGGAAACTGCCGTCCCACGCGATCGACCGAGGGCATCAGGACCCCGATCGTCGGATTGCCGCCTGCCAGGCCCGGCGAAAGTGTAAACCGCCATATCGGCGCGGACATATAGCAGTCGTGCCAGGCGTCACCCAGCCGATCGCGCGCGGCCAGGATGGCATTCTGAAGCCAGCCGTCCCAGGCAGTGACGAACCCCGGCGCGACCTCCAGCCGGAAGAAGTCGCCAAGCGCAGGCATTTTTCCGAAGGCGCCGAAAGCTCCTGCCATCAGAACGACTTCGGACAGGCAAACTTGGACAGCGCCGGCAGGGCAAAGGGATTGAACACCGATCCCGCCTGCAGCTGGAAGATCGCGATCCGGCCGCCTACGTTGAAGATGACGCGGTTGCGGTCGGCCACGTTTGTCGCCCGCACATCCGCGGCGTCCAACATGCGGAACCAGGCCCAGGGTCCGTCCTTCATGAAGCTGCTCTCGGCGTTCTTGGCCGACGGTTCGAGCTCAAGCTTTGCGACGCCGACACCGCCGGGCCAGGCGACGGCCGTGGGCGAGGGTTCCCGATGGTTGAACGTGATCTCGGTTCCGTCGATGTTCAGCGTCACCTTCTTGGCCTTGGGGTCAAGCGCCTCTGGCGTGACCTGGAAGCTGACCGCGGGTGTCGGCCCGCCGGCGAAGAAGGCGTCCCTGATCTCTGCCGCGTACTGGAACTGCTGCAGCACCGAGGCTGAGATGCCCAGGTCGACGTCATTGACCGTCTTCCAGCTCCACGGGCGTGAGCGCGTATCGACGTACTGGAACAGGTTCTCGTTGAAGAAGCTGTCTATCATGCCGTTCGGCGCGAACAGCTTGGCGAAGTCCGCCAGCGCGATGTCGGCGCGTGATCCGCGGGTGAAGGGATAGCGGTTGTCCAGCGCCTGTTCGCAGAAGGGCAGAACCGTCGCCTGCCAGCGCGCGTTGATCGAGGCGCGCGTGCCGCCGGCGGTGATCCCCGAGGACCCCGTCGCGATCTGCGCCGCCCAGCGCTGCATCGGCCCGGGCAGTCGACCGGCCTCCTGCTGGAACTGCTGCAACGCACTGACCTCTCCGGTTGGCTGAGCGACGCCGCCCGAGAAGGACATCTTGTTCAGTTCCTGGTAAACCAGCGTCAGCGTCTGCATCAGAAGGTCCAGCTGCGAAGGCTGGCCTTCGCCGCGCGCCACCAGATCGTGCAGCCAGCTGAACCTGTCGGTGACATATTCGCCCGGCTCTTTCGGGGCGACGGTCTGTTCGCCCTGAAGAACGGTGCTGCTGGACAGTGCTTGCAGAAAGATCTGGCTTTGCACGTCGAGGTTCGAGTGCAGTTCCAGCTGACCGACCTCGGTCAGTCCTTCGGTCACGCCGCTGGAGTCAACCAGACCTCGTTTTTGCGTCAGGTTCGTTTCGGCCGAGATCGCGGTCAGCACGTTGGTGATGGGCGAGGTCGGACCGGACAGAACGTTCGTGACCTCCACCGCGTGGCTGAGCGACTCCATTGGCACGATGTCCAGATCCGACAGGATGCCGTCATACCGCGCGATGTAGTCATTGTAATAAAGGTCAAGCACATCGCGGCTGATGGCAAGAAGCGCTGCTTCGCTCTGCTCGGACGCGCCGCGCGGCCCCAGCACCCAGCTTTCGCTCTGGATGCGCTTGGCGACCCCCAGGGCCTCGCCCAGGAAGACGTTGTTGAAGCCGTTGTAGGTATAGATCCCTTCGACGCCGTCTGTCAGGGCCTTGCCCGAATTGCGGATCATCACCCGAGACATTGCCGGCCCGCCCACGTCAGAGGGCCGCCATTCCGGCAAGGCTGTCGCGGCAGGGCTGTTCACGATGCCGTTGTAGATGCGCTGCGCCAGCGACATTTCAGACAGTATACCCTGCACCTGCTCGACCAGGGGACCGTTCAGCAGGATCTCCTGCATGGGCTGGGTCAAGAGCGCCTCAAGATGCTGCGAAAGATCGGCGCGCATCTGTTCGCGCGCGGGCCCCGGATAGGCAAGCGACCAGTCGATGTTCATCCACTCAGTGATCATGTCCTTGTTCATCGGCCCCTGCAGGCCAAGCATCAGGTATATCTTGAGCGCCTCGTACAGGAAGTCGTGGTTGTTCATGTTCGCCTGCATCTGCTCCTCAAGACGCAGAAGCAGACGAGGCAGGAAGTGGGTGTTGAGCGCCGAGCGATAGGTCTGGTGCGCCTGCGTGCCGATCACCTGGCCCTGGTACAGGCCCCAGGTCAGGGCTCCGTCGGGCTCCGGGTCGCCAAGTGCGGGGTTTCCGGGCATGTCGCGCAGGATGTTGAGCGCCGGCACGATCGACGGCAGATCCGTGTCGCCGATCGGGCTGCCGGGAATGGACTGGGCCATCTGCTGGAAGGTGTCGGCCTGGGTCGCGGCATTGGCGATCATGTCGCGATTGCCAAGGAAACTGCGGGTCCACAAGCCGAAGGCGCCGATCGCCAGTAGTGTCATTGCGGCGATGGCGATGCGCTTGGTCCAGCGGTACCGGCGTTCGACCTTGTCGTCGGCCGAAACCAGCCCCGCCTCGCGGAAGATCACGTTGTCGAACAGGCGGGTCAGGAAGAAGGACCGGCCGGTGCCGCGGCCCGACCCGATGGCCTGGCGCCCGATCCCGAAGGTGCGCGCCATGTTCATCATCAGGCGGTCGATGGGCGTGCCTTCCTGGGTGCCGGAGGTGAAATAGACCCCGCGCAGCATGTGGCGCTGTTCAAAGCGGTTGTCCTGGAAGACCTGCGCAAGGAAATCACGCGCCACCTGCCGGACCGAGGCCACCTGGCCGGGGAAAGCGGCGATCAGGCTGCGGCGCTGGTGATCGGTTTCCGCCTGCAGCTTCTCCAGCGATTGCGCGTTGAGCCGCTGCAGCAGAAGCGAGAACTCCTGCTCGAAGTTCGCGATCGGAGAGACTTCGCCCTTGGATTTCTCAAGCGGGAATGTGAAGCCCCAGACCTGCTCGCGGTCCTCCTTGCCAAGTGTGTCATAGAACTCGGTGAACCCGGCAATCAGGTCGGCCTTGGTGAACAGGACATAGACCGGGAAACGCACCCCCAGCTTTTCGCGCAGTTCGTGCAGGCGCCTGCGCACCGCGTTCGCATGTTCCTTCTGCGTGGTTTCGTCCTGCATCGACAGGTCCGAAAGCGAGATAGCGATCATGGCCCCGTTGATCGGCTGCCGCTTGCGGTATTTCTTGAGCAGGCCAAGGAAGCCGAGCCAGGTTCCGCCGTCGGTCTCGGCGTCGCTTTCCTGGGTGGTATAACGGCCCGCAGTATCAATCATCACGGCGTTGTCGGTGAACCACCAGTCGCAGTTGCGCGTGCCACCGACACCGCCGACAGCCGTCTTGCCCATCGCATCGGCCAACGGGAACTGAAGGCCGGAGTTTACGATGGCCGTGGTCTTGCCCGCGCCCGGCGGTCCGATCATGACGTACCAGGGCAGTTCGTAGAGGTGCCGGCGCCCCAGCTTTGACTTGCGAAGCGCGCCAAGCGCGGTCTTCATCTTGTCGCGCAGTTCGGCAAGTTCCTGCGCCGTCATGTCGGGCTCTGCCTCGACCGAGGTCAGGTCCTCTTCCATCTTGCGATTGCGGCGGCGGCGCAGGTACCAGCGCAAGGTGATCACGAAAAGCGCGATGAACACGATCACCGCGATCGCCACGACGCGCGACATGACCGTGTCCAGCGGTCTCCAGTCGCCCCAGTGGAACAGCGGTCCGAAGTACCATGTCAGGCCGCCGAAGATCACCGCCAAAAGCAGGATGACGAAGTTCAGCGTGCCAAGAATGTGGCGGATTCTGCGAAAGATCATTAGCCGTCAGCCTTCACCAGAAGAACCTCGATGCGGCGGTTCTTTGCCCGCCCCTCTTTGGTGTCGTTGCTATCGATGGGTTCCTTGTCGGCGCGCCCCTCCGCGCTCATGCGCGAGGTGTCCTCGAGCTTTTGCGCAAGCACCTTCATCACGCTTTCGGCGCGCGCGAGGGACAGGTGCATGTTCGAGGGGAAGCGCGACGACTTGATGGGTACGTTGTCCGAATGGCCCACCACGATGATGGGCCCCTTGGAATCGTTCAACGCCGTGGCGACTCGTTCCAGCTTGGTCAGGAATTCATCCTTCACCTGGTCGGAGCCGGACCCGAACATCCCCGCGCCTGCGATCCGGACGGTGATGGTGTTGCCCTTGTCCAGAACCGTCACCAGGCCCTCTTCGATTTCGGGCTTCAGGAACTCGGCAACCTTGACGGATTCGCTTTCGGGCTGCGGAGGCGGCGGCGGAGGTGGCGGGGCGCGCCGCTGAAGTTCCGGCACGACCGAGGTCTCAAGCGCCGAAAGCTGGCCGATGAGCCGCTCTGAGCGCACGCCAAGCGCGTAGGAAAGGCCGGCGTATCCCAGCGACATGATCACGGTCGCGACCCCGGCCGCGATCCACAGTGCCTTCCATGCCGACAGCGGCTTGTGCGGCATGTCGAGCCCGGCCCAGTGGGGCGACAGGTCGCGCTCGACCGGGCCGCGCTGGCCGCGGATGATCCGCGCAAGGCCATTGCGGATCTGGAGATGCTTTTCCCCCCCGCCCTGCTCGACGCGAAGCCGCCCTTCGAAACCAAGCGACAGGCACATGTAGAGAAACTCGAGCATGTCGATGTTCGGCCCGGGCGCCTGCTCCATGCGCGCCAGAAGGTCGTAGAAGCGGTCACCGCCCACGGTTTCACGGTGGAACGTCGCCACCATGGACTGCACCGCCCAGGATGACTGTCCGCCCCAAGGCGTATTCAGCACAACGTCGTCGATCGTGGCGCACAGCGCATAGCGCGCGACCTTGACGGTCTGCGCCTCGATCCCGGCCTGGAGCGCGCGGTTTTCAAAGGCGCGCACCTCGGCGATCACGCTTTGGCGCAGCTTGTCGGCATCCATGTGCTGCGCGCGGTTGCGGATGCGGCCGATGAGCGAAAACAAAGTCGCTGCGCAGGCGTTCAGCGTGTTCATCCCCGTCATCGAGAGCGCCAGCGCCGCTTCGCCGTCGGCGTCCTGGCGTGGTCCAGGCGACGCGGCGCGCTGCGGCTGCTGCGGCACGCCATAGGACATCGGATCGGCCATGGCGTCCTGACCCGGTGCGGGCTGCTGCGGCGGGTAGCCACCTTGCGGCGCGTGTCCGGGTTGCTGCGGGGGATAGCCGGGTTGCTGGGGATATCCGGCCTGCGGCGGGTATCCGGGCTGGGCCGGGCTTGCCCCGCCGGGCGTGCGCCGCCCACCGGGGTTCGGCCGGATCACAGTCCGTTCGTTGTCATCCGGTTCGGCAAAGGGGTCCTTGTTCGACATCTTCCGTTCCTTCCCCCATCAGCCCTGACGGATCGCCCAAAGCTCCATCGAGAGTCCGGGATAATCGCCCGACACATGCACCGCGATACCTCCCGAGGTCGTCATCTTGCCCCAGTATGCGCTTTCGCTGTCCAATTCGAAATAGACGACGCCTGCGTGATACGGGATCTGGCGCGGCGCCACGGGAAGCGGTCGCAGCGTGATGCCCGGCAGGGCGGAGTTCACAAGCTGCCGGATCTCCTCGACCGGACCGATCTTCGCGTGGCCGGAAAAGTGCCGCCGGATGGTTTCGGCCGGCACATCGGCCTTGACCGCCAGGACGAAGCCCGCGCGGCTGATCAGCTTGCGGTCGGCGATGATGCCGACGCTGATCCCGTACTTGCGCGGGTCCAGGGCGATCGCGATGGCGGTCTGTTCGATCACCGAAGACAGGTACTGCCTTAGCGTCCGTATCACCGGGTTGAAGGTCGAGGTCAGTTCGCCATGACGATAGGGCGGGAATTCCGGCGGGTGCTTTTCGCCCGCCATGAAGGTCGCAAGCTCGCCCGCGAGGGCCACGCATTCGCGGTAGGCGCGTTCGGGGTGAACGTTCTCGATCGAAAGCAGATGACGGAACACCGGAAGCGCGCGGTTGATCACGGTCAGCAGAAGGAAGTCGGACACATCCGCCACGCCCTTCGCGCCGCCCTCGGCCAGGCGACCCGACAGGGCCACCATGCGGTGCGCCAGAAGCCCCTCGATCTCGCGGACGAAATCGTTCAGCGGAGGCGCCGCGCTCAGGTCCAGCGCCGAAGCGATGAACCCCCGGTCGAGCACGATCTCGCGATCCGACTTCACCTCGATGATGCGCGCGATGGGCATCACAAGCCGGTCGGCAAGATCGTCCACCGCCAGCGCGAAGGACAGGCGCAACTTGGCGACGCCGATGTTGGTTGCCTTGCGATCACGGCCCATGGAATCCATGATCTCCAACTCGGCGGGCTTGTACCGGCTGGCCGACTGATCCGCGCCCGACAGGTCCACTTCGACCGCGCCGGCGCGTCTCTGGGGCACCGTCAGATAGACGACGCAATCCTTGACCGTTTCGGGAACCTCAAGCGAGATCGGATGGTCTTCGACCTGAGGCACGCGGAAGACAGCGCCGTCCGGCGTGATGCCAGAGCAAGAGCGGATCGCGAATTTGCCGATCTTGAGCAGTTCATCGTCGATTTCGAGCGTCGAACAGCCCCAGAAATACGGCACGACCCGCCGCGCCATGCCCGAGACCAGCGCCTCGGCGTACCGGTCCGATTGCTGGAAATGATGCGGCTGAAGGAACAGGCCTTCGGTCCACAGAACCTTGCTTTCCCAGGACAAACGCGCTTCTCCCTGCTTTCTCCGGCCGAACTTGGCGGCACGAATGACTTTGTTGTGGACCCGCCTACTTCAGCCGGTCCAGCTGTTCCTGATAGGCGCGCGAAAACTCGCGCGCGAAAAGGTCGTGGAAATCGTTCTCGGCCTGATCGGAGATTTCCGCATACATCTTTTCATAGACCTCCCAGTAGCGCGCCTTCTTGCCCTTCAGGAAGTCTCCGATGCCGCCGCCGCCCTGGATCTTTTCCTCGAGCGCCTTGGGGTCAAGCCGCTTCAGCACGCCTTTCAATGCGGCCTCCATCCCGGTCACCATCGCGACCTCGTGCGCCTTGATATCGTTCAGCGCCTGTTCGGTGGCGGCGGTGGCGGCCAGGTAACCGCGCTGCGTCGGCTTGACCATCGCCTCGACCGCCTGTTCGGGGCTGATCGAGAACTTCAGCGGGTTGTTGCCGCCCGCGCTGATCATGGTCTGGTTGATCCGGAATTCGCCCTTGATCGAGGTCCGGGTCATCAGGATTTCCCGGATCCCCTCGATCATCAGTTTCAGGACGGAGCCCATGCGGCCAAGCGTGGCGGCAAGGTCCTCGTCCTTGAGGCTCAGCTCGGCAACGCCCAGCGAGTCCAGGAACGCCCTTGCGGCCGCCGCGTCCGAAGCGTCCGGCCTCGCCGCGGGGGTCTGCGGCGCCCTGGGTTCAGCGGGCGCGACGGGCTTGGCCGGCGTCACCGGCGCCTCGGGCGGCCGCACGTCCTCCGGCGCTTCGGAAGGTTCGGGTGCGGCATCAGGAACGGACGGCGCCGCAGGTTCAGGGGGCTCTGCCGGGGCCAGGAAATCGTCGTCGAAATCCGTCACGTTCTGCGGCGGGGGCGCGGGTCTGGCGGGCGGCGCAGGCGGCGCGGCATCCTTCGGCGCGCTTGGGGCCAGGAAGTCCTCGTCCCAGTCATCGGGGATGATCGACGCGCGCTTGGAAGGCGTGAAGGAATCCTCGATCGAAGGATTGTGATACTTCTGGGTCGGCCGGTCCCATTCCGGTTCCGGAGCGGGGGCTAGCAGATCGTCCTCGCCCAAGGGCGGAAGCAGCGGATCATCGGGTTCTTCCCGCTTCAACCCCTTGGGTCCGGTAGGCTGCGGGGTCCCCAGGAGATCGTCCAGAAAGTCGCCCTTGCCCCCTTCATGCGTATCCTCGAGCAACGCCAGCGGATCCGGCGCCTGGGTGGCGCGGCCGTGCGAAACGGGGCCTTCGCCCAGCGGATCGGGAATATGCGCCATCGGATCGCGCGGCGCCTGGCCGAAGCTGACCAGAAGCTCGTACCCGCCAAGGCTGAGGATATCCCCGTCGTTCAACGGTGTCGGTACGTTGCCAAGTGGCACCTTGCCGTAGTTCAGGAAGGTGCCGTTGGTCGAAAGGTCGATCACCACGACGTTGCCGTTATGATCCTCGATCACGCAATGGCGCTTCGAGATCATCCGGTCCGGATCGGGCAGAACCAGGTCGTTTTCAGGCCCCCGACCAATGGTCAGGTTCGTGCCATGCATGACCACGGGCTGCGCCTGGCCCGGCACCGTGCCTGTAGACTGGAATCTAAGCGTTACTGCCATTCTTCTATCTTATCCGCCCGTCAGTACCGTGAAACATCCGAGCGTTATCGGCCCGCCGCAGGCGCAATTGTCAAGCACGCGCGCGGCAGGAAGGCTGCAGATCAGCACCGTGGCTGATCCCTTGATGATCGGGTGCGGCGGCACCGACGCAGTGTTGTCGGTCAGCCGAGCCGCCGGAAGTGAGCCGACAAGGACGGTAGGCGCGCCCGGCATCGCGATCGGCAGCGGGACCGGCAGAACCGGCGGGGGCGGAATCGACGGCGCCATGCAGCCGTGCAGGTCGGTCAGGCGTGCTTGCGGAAACCCCATCTACCCCTCCTTTGCCTTCTGCTTGCCGGGCTCGATCCGACCATTTCCGCCACGCGCGATGTCAACCGCGCGGTCGATCACCATCTGAGTGTATTGCTCAAACTTATCAGAGTGCTTGCCCATTGCCACGATGTTCATCGCAAAAGCCGACACCTCGGACGCGCCGACCGGGCCTTGATGATGGGACAACTCGCCCGGACCAAGCGTCCCGTCGGCAAAGACGACGGCATTCGCCAGATAGACCGTGTCGTCATCCACTTCGGCCGTGTCCAGCGTCGCGCGGGCACGTTCGCAGTTCTCGGCCGTCGGCTTGAAAACCCAGGCCTCGGCCGCGGCAAGCGAGGGCGTGTTGTTCTCCGGCGCCTCGCCGATGTAGTCCCGCGCGGCCAGGCACGCCCACCAGACACGCTCGCGCGCGGGAAGCGCGACCGACAGGAGCCGGATGATGTCGACCGTGGCGCCCTCGGCCTCCAGCGTCTCGAGCACCTTCTGAACCGGGGCGCTTGCAGGCAGCGACAGCTTCGTCTGCAGCTTGGCGTTGGCCATGGCCAGCATCCGCGCGGCGGGTTCCCTGGGGATTTTCTTCAGATCTGAAAAACGTTCGCTCATGATGCCCTCAGTTGATCATCGTAAGGCCGCCCTTGAGCGTCAGAATCCCGTCGCCCTTGACCGTGGTCATCGGGGACTTGGCTTCAAGCATGGCCGTTCCTTCGATCTTGACCATTGTGCCCTTGATCGTGACGCCCGAGCTGTCGATCTTCACCGAATTCGATCCCACCTTTAACAAGATCTCGGTGCCTGCGGTCACCGTGATCTTCTGCCCGGCATCGATCGTGATGTTTGAGCCGACATCCTCGGTCAGGTTATTGCCGATCGACACCGAAGTATCGTTGCCGATCGTCAGCGTCTGGTTGTTCCCGATATCCTCGGTGTGATCGTTCGAAATGGTCTCGGTGCGGTTGTTGCCGACGGTTCGGGTGACGTCGTTGCCGATGTCCTCGGTCTGGTCCGTCGCGATCGAGCGGATTTCATTGCCGGTCTCCACGGTGAAGGTGCTATCGCCCTGCTTCACCGTCTCGGTCCGGTTGTTGTAGATCGTCTGGGTGTAGTCGCCTGCGTCCTGTGTCTCCATCCCGATGGTGATGGTGGCGTTGTTCTTGATGATCTCGAAATAGTCCTTCTCGGACTGAAGCCGGACGAATTCCGCGTCCTTCTTGTCCTCGAATACCAGCTCGTTGAAATTGGTCTCCCCGCCGCTTTTCGTGCTGCGCGTCTTGATCCCGGTCTGGGTCATGTTGGCGGGCAGCGCGTAGGGCGGCATCGTTTCGGCGTTGTAGAGCATGCCGGTGCAGATCGGGCGGTCGGGATTGCCCTCCTCGAACATGATGGCGACTTCCTGGCCGATCCTTGGAACGGCGATCATCCCCCAGCCGCTGCCGGTCCAGGGCATGACGCAACGCACCCAACAGGTCGTGTTCTCGTTCTTCTCGCCGACGCGGTCCCAGTAGAACTGCACCTTGATGCGACCGTAGTCGTCCGTGTAGATCTCTTCACCCGAGGGGCCGACGACCAGGGCGGTCTGCATCCCCGCAATCTGGGGCCAAGGGGTCGTCTTGGGCGCGCGATACTGCGTTGACTTCGGGATCACCTCGAAGATGCAGCGATAGGTGTCCACCTGATCTTCGGTGACCTGTTGCGCGCTGCGCTCAAGCACAGGGCGCGTCATTTCATCGTCGTCGTAGTCGGTCTCGATCTTCAGATGGTGCGTCGCCCGCGTGACCAGGAATTCGGTCTGGTCATTCACGCGGGGGTGGTTCGACATCTGGAACGTCATGCCCACGCCCAACGTGCGCACGTTCGCCGCGCCCCGGAACGATTGGTGTCGGGCGGCTTCGCCCTCCTGCACCATGCGCGCCAGCACAGAGCCCCTATCGGAGTCATCGAAATGGCCCGGATAGTGATAGATCTCGTAGCTCTTGTGGCTGTGGGTGCCCTTTTCGATCACCGTCATGCTCATCAGGTTCGCACTTGGGGTTTCGAAATTGTAGTCGGTCATCGCCACCTTGCCGCCGACCACCGCTTCCGAGGGCGCCCACTCGAAGATGTGGTCCATGTCGCGCCGATACTTCTTTTCGCGGAAGTGGAACTCGATCGGCGTCGGGCCGGGCACCACCGAATGCGCGCCCACGCCATCGGCCAGCACAAGCTTTTCGTTGGATCCGCTGTGATCGAAGAAGAAGTAGATCCCCTCCTCCTCCATCAGCCGGGAAACGAAGTCGAAATCCGTTTCGCGATACTGGACGCAATAAACCCTTGGCGGGTAGGTGCCTGAAAGGGAGTCGGTGTAGTCGGTGAAACCCGCAGCCGAAAACACGTCCTTGATGATGTCGACCGCCGTCATGTCCTGGTAGATGCGGTTGTCCCGCCGCTTGGTCAGGAACCAGGGCCAGCCGTGCACCTTGGCCTCGAAATGACCGAAGCCCTCGTAAAGCCCAAGGAAACGGACCGCTGTGCAGGTTCCTGTGAAATTGCGCTCGCTCTCGTCCTCGGCGGTGACGACGACGGTCATCTTCTTGCCGGCGACGGTCGCCAGGTCCAGGGCCCTGTCCTTGGCAAGGAACTCCACCGTCATCTCGGTGATCTTGTTGAAACCCTCCTCGACCACCGCCGACTTGAGGAACGTATCGGCAATGTCGCTATCGAGCCGCAACTGGCGGTTTTCGAAGACGGGGTTCACGTTGGGCATTTCAGGTTCCTCCTGCCGTTCGGCAAAGGTCAGCCAAGCGGCGCTTCGGTTTCAAGCAGGTGTTCGTCGCGGCGCAACCGTTCCACGATGTCGGGGTTGATCCCCCAGAAATCGGTCATGGGCCGCCCCGCGCCGATGAAGGCGCGCAGGGTAAGGTGATCCTCGAAACGGTAGCAAATCACCGGAGTCGGGAAATATCCGCTGCCCTTGAGCATGGGCGAAAGGAACTCCTCTCCCTCGAAGAGCCAGTAGGTCTCGTTGATCCTGAGAAGGATCATCCGCGGTTCCTGTCCGTTTCCCGTCGTCATCAAAGCCCCTCCAGCAGCGCCGCAAGCTCGGGGTCCATCTCATCCGATCCGCCGTCCGAGGCCCCCAAGTCGTCAAATCCCGCCAGCAGCGCGTCAAGGTCGTCGTCCCCCCCCTGGGACCCGTCATCCGAACCGGTATCCAGCCCAGCCAGCAGCGCGTCCAGATCATCGTCCCCGGACGAGCCGGCATCGGCGTCCGCGTCCAGACCCGACAGCAATGAATCAAGATCGTCGTCGCCCTCGTCCTTGGGCGCGGGAATATCCATCTCAATGTCCGCGGGCCTTGCAGGCGTGCCTGGCATGGACGGTGGCGGGGTCCTTGCGGGCATCGGCACGCCGGTCCAGCGGCCGCGGATCTCGTCTCCGGCCAGAGACTGGAACGAGCCAAGCCGGATCTCATCCCGGCCGCGGATCGACAGCACGGGCTGGAAGCCCCGTGTCACGACATGCTGGACCTTGGACGTTGTCAGGTTGCGCTCGGTATGCGGCAGCGCGACCTGATCGCCGTGCCGGTCCCTGACGTAGTGGAACGGAATGTCGCCGATCGACATCACGGACCCAAGGCTCATCTGCTTGCCATGCTTCGACCAGCCCATGCCCAGAAGGACGGCGACAAGCAGGACCGGGTTGGCCCACAGCATGCCCGACAGACCCTCGGCCTCGGTGAACTCCTCGAAGTCGAAGGCGTCGATCGGGTCGGTCCGCTCTCCGTAGGGGCGCCTGAGCAGGAAGCGCGGTGAGGCCATGCCCAGATATGCGGCCTCTGGCAAGGCGCGCAGTTCGTCCCAGGCCTTGGCCACCAGCGGGTGCCGATCCTCCTTCGCGACCTCGAGGAAGGCGGGGGAAATTGCCGTGAAGAAGGGCGCGTCCACATGCGCCGCTGCCTGCGCTATTCGCGCCAGAAGTTCGGCATGGGGTGGCGTTTCCTCGAATGTGTAGAGGCCGAACAGGGCCGAGTACCCCCCCGGACCCTCTTCCCCCAGCGGCCGGTCGGTCAGAAGCCGAAGGAAACCGCTTTCCGACAGGTCATCCGCGGCCGCAAGATCGACCGCCAGTTCCTCGGCCGAGACGTCGTAGAGATCGATCGTCAGCTTGACGTCGGTCTCGATCCGGCGCGCCAGGAAATCGAGTGAACGCCACAGCGCCTCGACCGACTGGAACTCCGGGTGGTGCAGGATCAGGCGCATCGCGGACGAAAGCGCGGCATCGACCGCGCTGAGCATCGCGCCAGCGTCCGGGTTAGGCGCCTCGACCACATGCGGGCCGATTATGCGCGCCACCATGTCGTCGATCGGCGACGCCTCGGTCAATCGTCCGCCGGTATCACCGATCAGCTGCTGGAACGCACCGAGCTTGAGGTTCGCAGGCACCGCGGACCCCGAGGAGCTTCGCCGCGGCGCATGCAGGCGCTGGCCATGCGCCTCGCCCCATTTTTGAAGCTGCGCCATGGCGGCAGGCGCAAGCGAGGCGCTTTTCAGTCTCTGGCGCAGCCCCGAGATGCCCGCGAATATCTCGACATTGTCGAACAGTTCGTCCGGGTGAAGGGAATCCAGATCCGAAAGGCTTACCTTGATGCCCGCGCCGTCCTGACCGACAGGAAGGATCAGATCGGTCGCGAAGCCCTCGATCACCTCCTCGACGGTGTCGACGTCCAAGGGTATCGCCCGACGGTTCGCAAGCGCATCGCCGGGCTCGATCAGGCCGCGCGCCGCACGGCCGGTGAAATCGCCGAAGATCGCCATGCGAAAGCCTGTGCGCCGCAGCTCCTCGGGTGCCGGCCGCGGCGCAGAGATGAAGCCGTAGGGGTGCTCGACCTTCCTCGCGGTGGCGACGTCCTTCGACCCGGTGTCGCGACTTTCGGACAGATCTGGCATATCTTCCCCACCTTCGTCCCCGGATGTGTCTGCCTCTTCGCCCGCCGCATCCTCGTCCGCATCCACGTCCGCCAGAAGCGCGTCCAGATCGGTGTCCGCGTCCGTTTCTTCGTCACCGGCGAGCAATGCATCAAGGTCGGAGCTGTCTTCCCCGTCGCCGGCCAGAAGCGCATCCAGATCGGATAAATCGGTCTCGTCATCCGCCGGGTCATCGGCCAGCAGCGTGTCGAGATCCGCATCGGCGGCGGCGTCCCCTGACAGCAAAGTATCCAGGTCGGTGTCAGTGTCGTCGGATCCGTTATCCGCCAGAAGCGCGTCGAGGTCCGACGCAGCGTCGTCGTCACCTGCCAGCAAAGTATCCAGATCAGTGTCAGCGTCGTCCGAGCCATCGCCAGACAGCAACGCGTCAAGGTCAGCGCTGTCACCATCATCCGACAGCAAAGCATCAAGGTCGGGGTCAGCGTCGCCCCCCGACAGTACCGCGTCGAGGTCCGCGTCGGCAGCCCCGTCACCCGCCAACAAAGTATCCAGATCAGTGTCAGCGTCGTCCGTGCCATCGCCAGACAGCAACGCGTCAAGGTCAGCGCTGTCACCATCATCCGACAGCAAGGCATCAAGGTCGGGTTCAGCGTCGCCCCCCGACAGTACCGCGTCGAGGTCCGCGTCGGCAGCCCCGTCACCCGCCAGCAAAGTATCCAGTTCACTGTCAGCGTCGTCAGAGCCATCGCCAGACAGCAACGCGTCAAGGTCAGCGCTGTCACCATCATCCGACAGCAAAGCATCAAGGTCGGTGTCGGTGTCCTCTACCGCAGCGACCGTCAGAGCCTCATCCAGACCCACGACACCTTCCTCCGGTTCGCCCTGCAGGTCGGCCAGAAGATCGGCAAGATCATCGTCGGCGCCATCACCGGCAGGCGCTTGGTCAAGATCGGAGTCCGCAAGGGCCGCCAGCACGCTCTCGGAAGTATCCGCTTCCCCTTCAGGGGCGTCATCCTGTTCGATGTGCAGCCCACCCAGGATGTCCGCGATATCGTCGTCGCCGTTCGGCGCATCATCGCCCACGGTCCCTGCCATGCCCGACAGCAGGTCATCCAGGTCCGCTTCCGCCGCAGTTTCATCCGAAGCCGTCTGAGCCAGAGCAGAAAGAACCTCATCGTCGAGGTCTTGGTCGGGTTCGTCGTCCCCGGCGAGGGTGGCCATATCCGTCAGCACGGCATCATCCGCATCGTCCTGCACGACCTCATCCGGCGCGACAGCGGCCAGACCGCCCAGAATGTCGTCCGTGCCGTCACGCTCTGCCACGTCGACCGGCGCGGCGTCCGCAAGCCCGGAAAGAATGTCGGCGGTGTCGTCGGCCTCTGGTGTGTCGGCTTCGTCCGTCGCAAGCCCGGCAAGGACGCCGTCGACGTCCTCCGGCTGGGCCTCGTCAACCGGCAGGTCGCGCAGCGATCCGAGGATATCCGCAGCCTGATCTGCCTCGGGCGCGCCATCGCCCGCGACAGCGGCCAGACCGCCCAGAATGTCGTCCGTGCCGTCACGCTCTGCCACGTCAACCGGCGCGGCGTCCGCAAGCCCGGAAAGAATGTCGGCGGTGTCGTCGGCCTCTGGTGTGTCGGCTTCGTCCGTCGCAAGCCCGGCAAGGACGCCGTCGACGTCCTCCGGCTGGGCCTCGTCGACCGGCAGGTCGCGCAGCGATCCGAGGATATCCGCGGTCTGATCTGCCCCGGGCGCGTCATCGCCCGCGACAGCGGCCAGACCGCCCAGAATGTCGTCCGTGCCGTCAGGCTCTGCCACGTCAACCGGCGCGGCGTCCGCAAGCCCGGAAAGAATGTCGGCGGTATCGTCGGCCTCTGGTGTGTCGGCTTCGTCCGTCGCAAGACCAGCAAGGACGCCGTCGACGTCCTCCGGCTCCGCCTCGTCAACCGGCAGGTCGCGCAGCGATCCGAGGATATCCGCGGCCTGATCTGCCTCGGGCGCGTCATCGCCCGCGACAGCGGCCAGACCGCCCAGAATGTCGTCCGTGCCGTCAGGCTCTGCCACGTCAACCGGCGCGGCGTCCGCAAGCCCGGAAAGAATGTCGGCGGTATCGTCGGCCTCTGGTTCTTCTGCAGGAGCTGCCTCGCGCAGCGCGGCGAGCGCGTCATCGGCCCCGTCCGGCGCCTCTTCTGCCTGCGGAGCCGCGTCGCGAAGCGCTGCGAGCACACCGCTTGCCGCATCATCATGCTGCGCTTCATCAGGGGCGCGCCGCCGCATGGCGTCCAGCACTGCATCCCCACCCGAACCATCCGCGGGCGCCGCGTTGGCCAGCGCGGCCAAGAGCGTCGGATCCGTGAGAAGCTTTTCAATGAGCGATTCCGCGCCCGCCTTTCCGTCCATGTAGGTCAGAAGGTTTTGCAGCTGCGTTCGCGCCTCCAGCAGGGCGCGCAAGGGTTCCACCTTGGCCGCGACGGCGGCAGGGGAAAAATCCTGCATGCTCTCGAATGTCAAATCGACCGGAAGGTTGCCTTCACCGGTCAGCGTGTTCGCCACCGCAAAGCTCGCGCGCGGCGCCATCGCGCGCATCCGCTCGTCGAAGTTGTCGATGTCGATCTCAAGAAACTTGCGGTCGCCCACAGCCGGCTGAGGCACCGACGACTTGCCGGCAAGATCGGACAGGACCCCCATGACGAAGGGCAACTGCACCTTCTTTTCGGAGCCGTAAAGCTCCACGTCGTATTCGATCTGCACGCGCGGAGCGCGGTTTCGGGCGATGAATTTCTGCGATCCGCTAGCCATCGGTTCGCCCCCTGAGTCCCGCGATCTCGCGCCGGAGCGCGCTGATCTCGTCCTTCAGCTCAAGAACATGCGCATCGACCTGGTCGGTTTCGCTGCGCACAAGCTCGCGCAGAACCTCGAACTCCTGCTGTTCCTCCGCTTCCACCGCGCTTTGCATGGTGTTGACCAGCAGGCCGATGAAGAGGTTGAGGACGGAGAACGCGGTGATGATGATGAAGGGCACGAAAAAGGCCCAGGCGTAGGGGAATTCCTCCATCACGGGGCGCACGATGCCCATCGACCAGCTTTCCAGAGTCATGATCTGGAAGAGCGAGTAGAGCGAGCGCCCGAGCGTGCCAAACCATTCGTCGAACGCCGCGCCGAAGATGATCGTCGCCATGACCCCGAAGACGTAATAGACGATCCCCAGCATGATGATGACCGCGCCCATGCCGGGCAACGCATCGAAAAGCGCCTGAACGACGGCGCGCATCTGCGGAACGATCGACAGCAGTCGCAGAGCGCGGATGACGCGCAGCGCACGAAGGGCGGACAGGCTTTCCGTCGCTGGCAGCAAGCCGACCGTCACGACCGCAAGGTCGAAGATGTTCCAGGCGGACCGGAAGAAGGACAAGCGGTAGGCAAAGAACTTCATCCCCAGTTCAAGGACGAAGATTGTCAGCACAAGGTTGTCGATCAGTGGCAGCGCGCCGCCCAGGTGGGCCTTGGCCCACTGAGTGGTGGATATGCCAAGCGTGATCGCGTTGAAGATGATGACGGCAAGGATCGCGTTGCGGACGCTTTCGCGCTCGACGAACTCCCTCACCGCATCCCTTAGCGACCTTTCGTGACTTACGACACCGTTGCCTGCCATCTTTTCCCCCGGTCGAACCAGCGTGCCCGCTGGCGACTTTAACCAAGTTTCCCTTCGACCCGCTTGAAATGCGCGGCCAGATCAGCAAAGTCCTTGCGCGCCTGATCGGCCTTGCTGTCAAGACCGCCGGTCTTCCGTTCGAAGTCCTTGAGATCACTCTTGACGTTGTCGCAGTCGTCTCTGCCAGCTTCGACCTCGCCGCAGGCATCCATCAGATAATTCTCGAATTTTTCAAGCTGCTTCTGAAGCTTCCGCATCGCCGGGATCTTGCCGTCCACGTCTTTCGCGAAACCCTCGACCTCCGGAATGTCCATCCGCTTGAGGCTCTTGCGAAGCCCTTCGAGCGCATCGACGGCCGAGATGATCTGCTTGACGTTCTTTTCGTACTTGTCCTTCACCTGCTTCATCGTTCGCGCGCAACGGGTATAGGCAGCGTCCCGGCGCTTGTCGGCAGCTTTCTGGAACGCCCGCTTCTTCTTGTCGTCCTCTTCATCCTTGCCAAGCGCCTCGTCCGCCTCGGCCTTGCCCAGTTCCTTGATCAGGGCATTGTAGGCCACGGTGAACTCACCCGCGGGGCCGCTGAAAACGCCCTTGAGCGAAACGGAAGAGATTTCCCGAACGAATTCCAGCCCTTCCTTCAGGAATTTCTTCTCCTCCGCGGCGCCCTGGTTCTTGAGCTCCTCAAGCGCCTTCTTGCACTTCTTCTTGATCAGCTTCTTGGTGTCCTTGAGCGCGGCATCAAGATCCTTGTCGATGATCTTCTTCAGCTTGTCGGGCGACTTCTCCGCCTCCTTCTGCGCATTGCCGACCGCCGAGGCGAGGTACTTCAGTTCGTAGACGACAAGGCCCTCAAGGGCCTTGGCCAGCTTCTTTTCGCTCCATTTCGAGTCATCAAGCTCAAGCGACTCGGAATGCTCGAGGGGTTCCTTGAAAAGCTTTGCAAGATCCGGGTTCGACTTGATCCAGTCCTTCGACTTCTTGGTGAACTCGGAGCTTGGGCTGATCTTCAGCTCCGCCACCATCATCTTCTTGCCTGCCATCTCGACCTCCCGTTTCCTGTCTCACTCGAACGAGTAACTGAAGTCACCATCGGCCACGTCGATTTCGACCTTCTTCACCTCTTCCCCCGCCATCATCCGCATGAGGAACTCTCCCGAAATATCGGGCAGCATGGTGTTGGTAACGATCGCGTCGATCATGCGGCCACCACTCTCCAGTTCCTGACACCGTGATACGATCGTATCCACCACCGCGTCGGTGTAGGAGAAGGGGACATTGTGGGTGGATTTCACCCTCTTCCGGATCCGGTCCAGCTGCAACCGCGTGATCGCCGCGATCATCGAGGGCGAAAGCGGATAGTAGGGGATTGTGACAAGCCGTCCCAGCAGCGCCGCGGGGAAGATCTTCAGCAACGGTTCCCGCAGGGCTTTCGCGATCTCTTCCGGGTCGGGCATCAGTTCGGGATCCGAACACATGTCCATGATCAGATCCGACCCGGCGTTCGATGTCAGCAGGATCAACGTGTTCTTGAAGTCGATCAGCCGGCCCTCGCCATCCTCCATCACGCCCTTGTCGAAGACCTGGAAGAAGATCTCGTGCACGTCGGGATGGGCCTTTTCGACCTCGTCCAGGAGGACGACCGAATAGGGCTTGCGGCGCACGGCCTCGGTCAGCACGCCACCCTCTCCATATCCCACGTAGCCCGGAGGCGCGCCCTTCAGCGAGGACACCGTGTGGGCTTCCTGGTATTCCGACATGTTGATGGTGATGACGTTGTGCTCTCCACCGTACAGCAGTTCGGCCAGCGCCAGCGCGGTTTCCGTCTTGCCCACACCCGAGGTGCCGGCAAGCATGAAGACCCCGATGGGCTTCGACGGGTTGTCGAGCCCAGCCCGGCTGGTGCGGATGCGCTTGGCAATCATCTTCATCGCGTGGTCCTGTCCGATCACGCGCTTGGCCAGGTGGTCTTCCAAGTGAAGGACGGTGTCGATTTCATCCTTCATCATGCGGCCGACGGGAATGCCGGTCCAGTCCCCGACAACCGTCGCCACGGCCTGAGCGTCGACGATCGGCAGGATCAGGGGGCTTTCCCCCTGGATGGCGGTCAGCTCCGCATTCTTTGCCCGCAGATCCTCGACCAGTTTGGCGCGTTCTTCAGCCGACAGCGGACTGGCCTTCGCGGCTTCCTCGCCCGCGGCGTTCGGCGCATCGACCGGCGCGCCGCCCTCGCGCAGCTTGGCGCGGATGGCAAGGATGTCCTCGACCACCGCCTTTTCCTTTTCCCAGCGATCGTTCAGACCAGCCAGGCGGGCGTCTTCCTCGGCCTTGGCGTGACTGACGGCCGCCCGGCGCTCGGCGACATCGTAGCCCGCGCTCTCGTCCCGGTCGATGATTTCAAGCTCGATCTGCAGACCCTCGATCCGCTTCCTGCTGTCATCGACCTCGGCGGGGACCGCATGTTGGCTGATGGCGACACGCGCGCAGGCGGTGTCCAGCACGCTGACCGACTTGTCGGGCAGCTGCCGCGCGGGGATGTAGCGGGCGGACAGCGACACCGCCGCCTCGATCCCCTCGTCCAGAACCTGAACCCGGTGGTGCTTTTCCAGCATCGACGCGATGCCGCGCATCATGCGGATGGCCTTGGGCACGTCCGGCTCCTCGACCTGCACCACCTGGAAGCGGCGGGTCAGCGCGGGGTCCTTTTCGATGTGCTTCTTGTATTCGGCCCAGGTCGTCGCGCCGATGGTGCGCAGCGTGCCGCGCGCAAGCGCGGGCTTGAGCAGGTTCGCCGCATCGCCCGTGCCCGCGGCCCCGCCGGCCCCCACAAGCGTATGGGTTTCGTCGACGAACATGATGATCGGCACGGTGCTGGCCTGCACCTCTTCGATCACCTGGCGCAGGCGGTTCTCGAACTCGCCCTTCATCGAGGCGCCGGCCTGCAAGAGCCCCACGTCCAGCGACAGAAGCCGCGCGTCCTTCAACGATGGTGGCACGTCCCCGCGCGCGATGCGCAGGGCAAAGCCCTCGACGACGGCGGTCTTGCCCACGCCGGCCTCGCCGGTCAGGATCGGGTTGTTCTGCCGCCGCCGCATCAGCACGTCGACGACCTGTCGGATTTCCTCGTCCCGGCCGACGATCGGGTCGATCTTTCCGTCCCGCGCCTGCTGGGTCATGTCGGTGCAGAACTGGGCCAGCGCCTCTTCCTTGCCCATCTGCGCGGGTGCACGCGCGCCCGAGGCCTCGCCCGGCTCGGCCCCACCGCCCATGACGGACCCGTCCTGCGCGCGCAGCCCGTCCTCGGGAGAACCCTCGACCGCAGCGGCGAAACTGTCGGCCAGGTCATCTGCCTTGATCTTTCCGAACTCCGGCGAAATCCCGGTCAGGATCGCCCGCAGGTGCTTGGTGCGCAGCATGCCGAGCATCAGGAAACCGGTCCTGATCTGGCCCGAATTGAACTGGAGCGAACCATAGACCCAGGCGCGCTCGGTTGCGTCGTCAAGGTGCTCGGACAGGTCCGAAATCGCGCTGGCGCCGCGGGGCAGAGCATCCAGCGCGCGCGTCATGTCGGCGGCGATCCGGCCGGGGTCAAGGTCGAAGTGCCGGATGATCCGGTGGATGTCACTGTCCTGGCCCTGCAGGATCTGGTGAAGCCAATGGACGAGTTCCACATAGGGGTTGCCGCGCATCTTGCAGAAGACGGTCGCGCTTTCGATCGCCTGATAAGCCAGGCGGTTCAGTTTGCCGAACAGGGCAACCCTGCTGATCTCGCTCATCTCTTTCACTCCCTCCGGTGGGCCGGTAGCTCCGGTCCCGTTATCCCAATCGCGACCTTGGAACGACGCAGAGGTCACCTGCGTCGCCCTTTTCCAGCCGCCTGCCGATCCACGACGTCTGGCCCAGCTGTGTATCCGCACCAAGCCGTGCCCTTGGAACCTCCTCGGACTTGAGGATCAGGTTCACATCCCAGTCCAGCGTATCGCCGATGTAGTTCCGCACGATGGCCTCGACCCGCGCCAGGGAATCGCTGCCCGGCAAGAGCCGCTGGTAGTCTGCCAGTGTAAGGGGCCCGATCATCACGCGAAACTTGGCGCTGCGCGACCAGACCTTCTGACCGATGCTTGTCGCCCGTCCCAGTCCGGCCCGCCCGCCCAGTTGCCAGCGGTCGTCCGGCTCAAGTTCAAGCCAGGAGCCCACGAACTGGCGCAGATGCACCGGGACGCGAAAGAAGGCGGAGAGGACCGCGACCAGCCCCTCGGCGTTCTTGGCGCCGACCGCCAGGTGGCCGGCGAAGTACCGTTTGGCCAGGTCCGGCATCGCGTCGCGCTCGGCAAGGCCCTTGCCGACGTGACCGGAAATCGCGGCGATCTTGCGCTGTACGGGGTCATTGGCTGGCCGGTCGAAAGACGGCGCAGGCTGAGCCGAGGTCCATGCACGGTAAAGAAGGCCCATGAACCGGTGCGTCAGCATGTTCGCGAAGGCGACGAATGTCGGATCGCGGTGATTGCGTTGACGGTCACGGGCATATTCCGTCATGTGCAGCGGCAGCGGACCGTTCGGACCGAAGAAACCGAAGAACCGGTTGGTCAGCGAACCGGGGTTGGCATCGGTCGGCGGCTCGAACGCGGCGATCGTCGAGGGCGGAAAGGCCAGCTCTGCCTCCTGGCCCAGACGCACGCGGTCCTGAGAGGGCCGGCGGCTTTCGCCCAGCCGGGGCGAGGCCGGATGGGCGGCCTCGATCACCCTGAGAGCGTGGAAGATGTGGAAGGACTGGGGGTTTCCGGTCAGCTGAGCGAGATGCGTCAGATGATCCGGCCCAGTCCCTTTGCCGGACGCCATCGCGCGATCTCTCCTCGTTGGTGGGTGGTCAGAACGGTTTCGGTGAAGCTGTTAACGGCCACATATTTTTCGAAGAACTTCTGAAGCACGGCACCCAGAAGATAGACGCTGGTCCCCTCGAAGAAGGATTCGTCGAAATCGATCTTGATCTCGATGCCGCGGATCGCGGTCGACAGGACCTCATCCTGGATACGGCGAACGATGGGGCGGCTCGTGACCGACAGAATGCCTTCAAGCTGCTTTTCCATCACCCTGTCCCCTTGGGGCGCGTAGATGCCGATCAGTTCTTTCAGCGCCTCGATGCCGCCGCCCTGGGTCGTGTCGGCGACCGAAAGATAGTTGAGGCTCAGGTGACTGATGAGGCGCCAGGCCGTATCGCCCTGTGCCATCGTGGGCCGGGGTCGCGTCGGCGGCACGGGGGTGCGAACCGTCTTGACCGGACCACCCTCGGGCAGATGGAAGACGTTGTCGGACCCGGTCGCGAGCAGCAGGGGAAGGTCGCGATTGCTGCACTGCGCCGTGACGGCAAGCTGGTTCAGGTTCGCCGAGTACGGCGCCTGCCTGCTGTCGACAAGCGAGACATACATCTCGGATCCCAGGTAGGACGTGCGAACGCCCCGCAGCCTTTCCTTTTCCGACCGTTGCCGCATCCGCCGGTGCTGCGTGTAATAGGCAGGCCAGACGTCACCCGCGGCGGTGAAGTCGTCCGAGGAATAGAACGGCCGGAACTTGACGTCATCCTCGCCCTCGCCGCTGATCCCGGTCACGGATTCGATCTGGTAAATCTCGTAATCCAGGGGCGCGGTGCGGTCGGCGACGACATGCTGTTCGACGTCACTGGCCTTGAGATGTATGCGGTCGCAGCGCCGCTGGAACAGGTTTATCGCCGGCGTCGCGAACAGCGTGAACGCGGACGCAGAGATATCGGCCGCGATGCTGGGCCGGCCCTCGCGCAGAAGGATGTAAAGATCCAGCTGGTCATTGGCGGACTTGCGGACCGCAGGGGAAAGACCGCAAAGGTCTACAAAGTGGAACCGCTCAGGCATCGCGAAGTATTCCTGAAGCAGCCTGTAGCCGTCGAACGACCTGCGCGGTGTCGGCAACAACGCCTCGGACCGATCGAAGCCGCGGGGTCGCGTCTCTCCTTCCGGCAGCTGCAAGGTCCAGTCCGCGCGGCGGTCGGTCGAGCGGCCGATGATCCCCGTCACTTCGGTGCACAGAATCTCGTGCAGTTGCCAGTTCGCGCCGGACTGGCTGTTAAGGAACAGGCTCAGCCTGTCCAGCGCCAGATCCGCCATCGGGATCTGGCCAAGCGTGCGCAGCCTGAGCCGGATGCCCGCCTTGGCCTCAACGTCCTTGGCGACGCCAGCGGCGACCAGTTCCCCGCGGCCATCAATATATTCCGCCTCGGAGATCTCGATCGGCCAAAGCGTCACATCATGGGCAGTGCGGAACTGGCAGGCGGTCTGCGCGCCCTCGGCGATCTTGCTGCGCAGGCTTGTTCCGCGCGGCAGGGTGAAGCCATCCACCATCGGCGCTTTCGACGGATCGGGCTGGAACGAGGTCACCATGACCGACGGCGTCGGCGCAAGATAATGAGGATAAACGATTTCCAGAAGATGAGAGGTCAGCGTGGGAAACTGCAGCTCAAGTTCAAGCTGAACCCGCGCGGACAGAAAGGCCGCACCCTCGAGCAGGCGTTCGACATAGGGGTCGACCACCTCGAGCCCCTCCATCCCCAGCCGCGCCGCGATCTTCGGAAACGCCTTGGAGAATTCGGCGCCCATTTCGCGTAGAAAGGCAAGCTCGCCCTCGTAATGTCGAAGAAGCCGGGTATCCATCTCAGCCTCTCCGTTCCAGTTTCAGTTCGCCTGTGGTCACGTCGACCTCGGAGCGCAGATAAAGCTCCATCGGCACCGGTTGCGCCCACATGTCGGCCCGGATCTCGAAGGTGACAATCGACTGGCGCGCGCTGTCGCCCGGCAGCAGTTCGACATCAAGCGAGCCGGCGGCGATGCGCGGCTCGAACAGGGTGATCGCGCGGTTGATCGCGGCGCGGATCATCTGCGCGCGCTCGACCGAGGAATACTCTCCCGTCACCTCCTTGAGCCCGTAGTTCAGCACCGATTTCGACGCATTCGGAAACCGCGTCGCGTCGATCAGGTTTTCCGCGTTCTGCGAATTCAACAGCCAGGACAGGTCGCGCTGGATGATGTCCCTCAGCCTGCGGATGTCGATGACACGGCTGTCGCGTGTTTCGTTCGGATTGGTCGGGTCGGTATCAGTCAGCCTGTCGAGCAGAGACGGCTGAAGCCGCTCGGTGATCGTCAGGTCAGCCATTGCCCCCCGCTTCCCCGCTCTCATCCTGATGGATTGACAGCGTCCGCAGTTCCATGATCGGCGTTTCGCCGGCATCCGTCGCCAGAAGCCGCTGCCCGACACCAAGGAACGTGTCGGCGCCCGCGTCACGCCAGTCCGTCGAACGGGCGAGCTTGGCGGCGTCGTCTCCCTGGGCAAGCGTTCCCGGATAGCGCGTCGGAACCAGCGCCACGACGTCGCCGCCGTTGCGCAGCGTCAGTGTTGCCGGCATCCAGACGCAATCGCGCAGATCCTTGGGCGGTTCGACGATCATCGAACCGATCGCGGTGAAAGGCATCCAGAAGTAGCGCCCGTTGACGATGATCTCTAGCAGCGGGCCAAGCCGCATGTCGGCGTCGGCGATCCATTCGAAAGGCATGCCGTTGATTTCGCCGCGCGCGGCGGGGGCCGCGTCGAAAGCGCGTTCGCGAAGTGCCGCGGCCTCTTCGGGGCGCCCCTGCCCCAGCACCTTGACCGCCTCGACCATCAGGGCCGCCCATTCCTGGGGCTCACCGAAGATAAGCGGGCTCTTTTCACCGGCGAAGACCTTTTCGCGGAACACCTCGCAGATGATCGCTTCGCGGTAGGTCTGGGCCATCGGTACAGCGGATGGCTCCATCTCCGCCGACAGTTTCAACTGAGCGACGGCGCGGGTCCAGTCGCCGCGTACGCACAGAAGCTGAAAAAGGAAAATGCGCAGCTTGGGATCTGAGGCGCGCTTGCGCACCTCGGCCTGCAGTTCCTGAAGGGCGCCGTCCAGGTCCCCTGTTTTCAACAGTTCTTCGGCGCGCATAATCGGTCCTTCCCGGAAACTCGTATTCAGAATGGCAAGGGCCGCCCGAAATCCCGGACGGCCCGGAAGTTCTTGATCAGTAGATCATCGACTTGTTGTTCTTGACGCGGTTCCACATGGCTTCCTTCGGGGCGCCCATCTTGCCCTTCCCGTCCTGCGCCATGTAGTGGATCTTGATCGCGCCGTACTGAAGAACGACGGTTTCTTCGCAGACGTCGTCGCCGTCCGAACCCGACCAGGAAATGTCCTGCACCATCACGAGATGCATTTCGAACTTCATGAACACGCCGCCGGATTTGGTGTCTTCGTGACCCGAACGGCGCAGTTCGATGATCATGTTGTCGAAGTGCTTGCCCGTCACCAGCGCGTGGAACAGGCCCGTGGACGCGGTGTCGGTCTTCTTGGTGATCGAAACTTCCTTGAAGGTCGCCTTGCCGGCGCCGCCGCCGCCCGAGATCGAGCCGATGTTGATGTTGTTCTCGGCACCGAGTTCGAACGAGATGATCTCGAACGCCTTTTTCTCGTTATAGGTCTCGTCCTGGGTTTCGCCGGGAATGTCTTCAGCGTTGGTGGTCGAGTAGCAGAAAGCGTCAAACGACATTTGGTGTTCTCCTGAGTTTCAGATTTGCAACTTATTGTTTTTGCAGGGCGACCCTGTCCGGGTCGCCCTGATGTCAACCTTTCTCCGACGGCAGCTTCGACACGAGACGAAGCGACACAGAGAGCCCCTCAAGCTGATAGTGCGGTCTAAGGAAGAACTTGGAAGTGTAATAACCCGGGTTGCCCTCGACCTCCTCGACCACGACCTCCGCCGCGGCCAGCGGACGCTTGGCCTTTTCGCTTTCCGCCGATGTGTCGGCCGAGAAGTCGACGTACTGGTTGATCCAGTCCTGCAGCCACGCCTGCATGTCCGACCGGCTCTTGTACGACCCGATCTTGTCGCGAACGATGCACTTCAGGTAGTGCGCGAAGCGGCAGGTCGCGAACAGGTAGGGCAGACGCGCAGCGAGGTTGGCGTTCGCCGTTGCGTCCGAGTCGTCGTATTCCGCCGGCTTGTGCAGCGACTGTGCGCCGATGAAGGCCGCCACGTCCGAGTTCTTGCGGTGGATCAGCGGCATCATGCCGTTCTTGGCCAGTTCCGCTTCGCGACGGTCCGAAATCGCGATCTCGGTGGGGCACTTCTGGTCCACGCCGCCATCGTCGGTCGGGAAGGTGTGCGAGGGCAGGTTCTCAACCGCGCCGCCAGACTCGATCCCGCGGATGCGGGAACACCAGCCATACTGCTTGAACGAACGGTTGATGTTGACCGCCATGCCGAAGGCCGCATTGACCCAGCCATACTTGTTGGAATCCGCGCCCTCGGTGTCCTCCTCGAACGCGAACTCCTCGACCGGATCGGTCTTGGACCCGTAGGGCAGACGGCCCAGGAAGCGCGGCATCGCAAGGCCGACGTACTTTGAATCCTCGCTTTCGCGCAGGCTGCGCCAGGACGCGTACTCCGGCGTCTGGAAGATCTTGGTCAGGTCGCGCGGGTTGGCCAGTTCAGACCAGCTGTCCATCTGGAAAAGCGAAGGCTTGGCGCCGGTGATCAGGGGGGCGTGGGCCGCTGCGGCGATCTTGGCCATTTCGCCCAGCAGCTCGACGTCGGGGGGCGAATGGTCGAAATGGTAATCGGCAACCAGGCAGCCATACGGCTCACCACCGAACTGGCCGAATTCCTCTTCGTAGACCTTCTTGAAGATCGGCGACTGATCCCAGGCCGTTCCTTTGAACTTGCGCAGCGTCTTGTGCATGTCCTTCTTGGAGATGTTCATGACGCGGATCTTGAGTTGTTCGTCGGTCTCGGTGTTGTTCACCAGGTAGTGCAGACCGCGCCACGCGCTTTCCAGCTGCTGGAAATCCTCGTGGTGCAGGATCAGGTTGACCTGTTCGGTCAGCTTCTGGTCGATCACCGAGATGATGCTTTCGATCGAGCGCAGCGCGTCGTCGGAGATCAGTGCGGTGTTTTCCAGCGCCTGCTGGGCCAGCGTCTTGACGGCCTGCTCGACCGCGGACTTGGCCTGATCCGACTTCGGGCGGAACTCCTTCTGCAGGAGGTTTGCGAAATCGGACGACCCGAAGGCGGTTTCCGTCGCGGCGCCAGATTGGACTTGTTCAGCTTCGGCCATGTCTTACTCCGTCCCTTCCGCTTCGTCCGCCTTCGGCGCGGGCGTCGAGGCCAGCGCCTTCAAGAGAGCGGGATCCTGGATGATCTTGCCGATCAGGTTCTCGGCACCCGTCTTGCCGTCCATGTAGGTCATCAGGTTCGACAGCTGGGAGCGCGCATCCAGAAGCTTGCGCAGCGGCTCGACCTTGCGGGCGATCGCGGCGGGCGAAAAATCGTCCATGCTTTCGAAGGTGATATCCACCGCGAGGTTGCCGTCGCCCGTCAGGGTGTTCGGCACCGTGAAGGCCGCGCGCGGCTTCATGGACTTCATCCTGTCGTCAAAGTTGTCGACGTCGATTTCCAGGAACTTGCGGTCTGCCACGCCGGGCTGCGGCGCCTCGGACTTGCCAGCGAGATCGGACATCACGCCCATCACGAACGGCAGCTGAACCTTCTTTTCGGCGCCATAGAGCTCGACGTCGTATTCGATCTGCACCCTTGGCGCGCGATTGCGCGCTATGAACTTCTGTGAACTTCCCGCCATCTAGAACTCCCTCTTACGTCTTGCCGCTCCGGTTCCCGGGGCCGGTGGTCATTAAAAAAATCAATCGTCGTCAAGCCCGCCGATCAGGTTGACGTTCTCGACGCCCCTGGGCGCCATGTCCTTGATAATCGTTAGAAAATCGGCGTTAACAAGGCGCTTTGCCCGCACCAGCAGGATCGGCACCGGACTCGAAGGCTCCGCGCGCTTGTAGTAGGCGATGATGCGGTCCAACGCGTTCGAAACATCATTGGGCGAATTGATCGCGCCGCCGCCAGCGGCGGCCGGCTGCCCCGCGCGCGGCGCGGCGGCAGGCGCGGCCTCGGCTACGGCGCCCTCGCCTTCTGCGGCCGGATCAGACTCGGCGCCGCCGCCCATCGCGTTGCGAAGCCGCGCGACGATCTGGTTCATCATGCGCGTCAGTGGCTCAAGATCGGGGCCCTGACCCGGTGTCATCTCGTCGAAGCGCGCCGAGATCGCCTTGATGTTGTCCGCCGCGCGCTCTGCCGCGTCGCGCAACGCGCCCATCTTTTCGGGGCCGGTTTCCTGGAATGCCGCGCCGATCAGCGTCGTGTCCGGGACGTTTTCATCCTCGGGGCCAGCGACGATCTCGCCCTCGGCGATCAGGACGTCGCGCAGCGTGAAGCGCCCGAAGGCGCGGCTATCGGTGAGGGGCGCGCGGCGCAGCCCGCGAAGGATGGTGTTCGCATCGGCAAGCGCCAGCACGGCGTTGACCCGCATCGTCGGGTCGTCATCATCGTCGGCGTCAAGCTGCGGGTGGCAGGTATCCCAGTAATCCTGCAGGCAACCGCGGATATAGCCCGTCACTTCGGCAAAGCCGGGCAGCCCGCGCAGCGCAAGTTCGGCAGTGGCAAGGTAGACGGCGGCACGCAGATCATGGCTCTGCTCGAGAACGGCTGTCGCTTTTTCCGCGACCTCCCGCCAGTCGGGTTCCTCGGCGGCAAGCACGCTGTCGCCCATCTGACGCTCTTCGCCCGGCGCTGCCGCAAGCTCCATCTCTGTGAAAACCGGATCATACTCCAGGTTTTCGCCGCTGGGCTCCGCGTCACCGAAGCTTCGCAAGAGCGAAGTCACGTCCATGTTCCCTCCACTGGCACCGACCTGTCGGGCGCATCTGGCTGCTGCGCCATCGTTTCTTATTACGCTACGTTAACAAACAGTATTGGCGAATTCGTGACACCTTGCATAGCCTCAAATGCGGTATTTTTAAGGCCCCCCCGCGCCCAAATCCATTACGCTGAGGCTTCCGGACGCATCTTGACCGTCGCCGTTTCTTGCATCGAGACAGGCACCGTGCCCAAGATGCAAGGTAGGATCTGGACAGGGGAGCGAGGAATGGGAAAGTTTCGCGAAATTTCCATCTGCGTCGCGCTTGCGGTCTCGCAGGTGTCCGCCGCAGCGGCTCAGGAGGGCCGGCTGACCGTCGAGCTGAACAAGTTCGAATCGGCTGAAGGCGGCGGATGCCGCGCGTTCTTCCTGTTCCGAAATGAAACCGGCATGGCGCTTGAGCAGTTCGAGATGTCGCTTGCCGTTCTGGATCAGGGCGGCGTCATCGACAGGCTGCTGACGATCGACGCGGCCCCCCTGCCCGCCCATCGCACGACATTGAAACTGTTCGAAATTCCGGGACTTGGCTGCGATGCGGTTTCGGAAATCCTCATGCATGACATTCCGGCATGCAAGCCGCAGAACGCCGATCCGGTGGACTGCTATTCGTTCCTGTCGCTGTCCTCCAAGGCCAGCGCGCGTCTGGTTGAATGACATGGGCGGGCTTTCCCTGGAGATGCTCAAGTCCGGCGGTCCGATCCTGGCCGTCCTCGCGCTGCTCTCGATCGCATCGCTGGCCCTGATCGTGGTCAAGACGCTGGACCTGTGGACCTGTCGTTCCGGCGAATCTCTTCGCAGGGGCGCGATCGCAAAATGGGCGGCGGGCGACACGACGGGTGCGCGGGCCGCCGTGCTTTCCGGCAAGGCCCCGGCGGATCGGGTTACGGCCGCGGCAATGGCGGGTCTTCAGTCGGGCATGCCGCGCGAACATCTGGTCGCCGAGCTCACGCGCCGCGGGAACGCCGAGCTGGACCGCATGACGCGCCACATCCGGCTGCTCGAACTGATCGCCGTCATCAGCCCGCTTCTGGGGCTTCTGGGCACCGTCACCGGGATGATCCAGTCCTTCCAGGAACTTGCGGCGGCCGAAGGTGCGGCCAATGCATCGGTTCTGGCCGGCGGGATCTGGCAGGCGCTTCTGACCACCGCCGCAGGGCTTGTCGTCGCCATTCCTGCGGCGATCGCGGCCTCGATCCTGTCCGGGCGCGCAGAGGGTGCGGCGGCGATGATCGAACAATCCGTCGGTGCGCTTCTGGTGGCCGCGGACGGCCACCGTCTGGAAAGCTGAGGTCTGAAAGGGGGCGCGCGTGGAACTGCGTCGGCGATCACAAGAGAGGCGGCTGATCTCTCTGGTGCCGATGATCGACGTGATGCTGATCCTGCTCGTCTTCTTCATGGTCACGTCAAGCTACCTGGACCTGGACATGGTGCCCATGCTGGAGCGGCAGGATGAAACTGCGACCGCGCCTTCGGTGGGGGGCGGGGACGGCGGCGGTCCTCTGTTCGTGCGCATCGGCGCGGATGGGACGCTTCGTGTCGGCGCCAGAAGCCTGGACCGCGCAGGCTTCGGCGCGCTTCTGGCCGAGCGCCTGTTGCGGGACCCGGGCCTTCAGGTTCTGATCCTTCCCTCGGGCCACGCGCCCACACAAGCGCTGGTTTCGGTGATGGACCTTGCGACCGGCGTCGGGGTTCAACGGCTGAGGATCGTTCGGTTGCAGGGGGCGCCATGAAACTTCGTCGCGCCCCGCACCGCAACGAGCAGGAAACCATCGTCGCACTGATCGACGTGGTGTTGTTCCTGCTGATCTTCTTCATGCTGATCGGACGGATGGATGCGACCGCGCCCTTCATGGTGTTCCCTTCGACGGCCCGGACAGGTCAGGACCTGCCCGCTGGGGGCGCGACCGTGGCCATAGCCGCTGATGGGCGCATGGCGCTGAACGGGCATGAGATCGGGCCCGCCGCGCTTGAGGACGCGCTGGCCGAAGCCGTCCGGCGCAATCCGGAGCTGGTGGTGCGCATCAACGCCCACCGCGACGCCGAACTGCGGCACACGCTGGCGCTGACCGGTCGCCTGGACGAGATGGGGGTGAAGGACATCGTGCTGATCGTCACCCCGAAGGAGCCGTGATGCGCGGCGTGGCGCCTTGGCTGCTGGGCGGGTCGGTGTCGCTTGCCTTTCACGGGGCGGCGGTGCTTGTGCTGCCCGGCCTTTGGGCGCCTGATCCGGTCGAGGACCAGCCGATGCCGGAAGCGAAGCTCGAGATGACCACCTATGAGGTCGCCCGCGGCGAAGCGGTTCCAAGGGAAGCCGAGGGCGAGGCTGCCCCAGAGGCCAACACGACCGGTGTGCGGGCGCGCCAGGATGTGGTGCCTGTCGTGCGGGCCGAACCCTTCGCGCCCGAAATCAGCCAGGCCGCCACCGCGCCGATCGAGGCCGACCGGATCGCGCCCGCAGCCGCGCCCGCCGCAACCAAGGCGGATTTGCCCGACGCCGACGCGCTGGCTGCCGCCGCACCCGCGCCGGTTGTCCTCGCCGCGGCTGAGTTTGCGGGGGGCGATCGCCCGAACCAGATCACCCCCGAAGGCGCGCCGCTGCTGGCCGCGCCCCCGCCGTCCGTGGACACGCCGCCATCAGATATTCCGGGCGAACGCGCGACCGCCACGCTGGCATGGAGCGGCGACGGGGACGCGATCGTCGACCCAGTCTCGATTGCCGCGATACAGTCCTTCATGGAACCCGGCGATGCGGCTGCCTCCCAATCGAACGCGGGCGATGTGCGAGACGCGATCGGGCAGCTTCTGGCCTCGGTCCCCTGCGCGCGGCTGCAGGCAGCATTCATCCCCGAATCCGGCGCGTTGGAACTGCGCGGGCATGTGCCTGAGGAGGGGTTGCGCGGCCCTGTGCTTGACGCCTTGCGGGCGCAGATCGGCGACGCCATTCCGGTGACCGACAATGTGCTGATCCTGCCGCGGCCCCAGTGCGGCGCGCTGTCCGGCATCGCAGCGGCCGGACTGCCACAGTCGACCGACCAGGACACCGACGAGCGCCTCGTGGGCGAAAACGCCCATGCCCGCGAATATGCCTACGCCGAGGGCGAACGGTTGACCTTCGACCTCGTCACGCCCGACTATCCCGCCTTCGTCTATGTCGACTTCTTCGACGCCGACGGCAATGTCGTGCACCTTGTGCCGTCGGAATACGCCGCGCTGAGCTTGCTGGAACCGGCCTCGCGTCTGGTGGTTGGCGCTGACACAGGCGCGGCCGCCTTCCGCATCACTGTCGGCCCGCCCTTCGGACAGGAAATCGCAGCGGCCTTCGCAGCCTCCTCCCGGCTCTCGGACGCGCCGCGCCCGGTCGTGGAACCGGCTGGCCCCTACCTTGACTGGCTGAGGAACGCCGTCGCGGTGGCGCGGGCACAAGACCCCGACTTCAAGGGCGAATGGGTGTATTTCTTCATCTCGACCATGGCCGCGTCGAACTGACGCCGCATCAGCCGATCCCGCCGTGAACCACCTTTCCTCCGAGCATGGTCATCAGCACCTCGGTGTCACCGATGTCGCGTGGATCCGTCACCCAGAGGTCGCGGTCGATCACGATCAGGTCGGCCCACTTGCCCGGCGCCAGCGAGCCGGTCGTAGCCTCCCGCCAGCCTGCGCGGGCGGCGTTGATCGTGTAGCCCGCGACGCATTCGTCCAGAGTCAGGCGCTGTTCGGGCAGGAAGACGGGGAAGTCGCCCTCGGCCTTCGGCGGCTGGCGGGTGATCGCGGTTTCCATGATCTGGAACGGGTTCAGGGTCGAAACCGTCCAGTCGCTGGACAGCGCCGCCATCGCACCCGCGTCGACGAGCGAGCGGAAGGCGTACATCCAGCGCCCACGCTCTGGTCCCACCATTGGCAAGGCGACCTCGGAAACGGAGGGCTCCAGGCGCGCCCAGAGAGGTTGGATGTTCGCAACGACCCCAAGCTCTGCGAAGCGCGGGACGTCGGTGGGGTCGATGCATTGGATGTGCGCGATCTGGTGCCAGCTTGGCCACGGTGCATTCGCCCTGCGCGCGGCCGCCATCCCATCCAGCGCCGCGCGCACCGCAAGGTCGCCGATGGCGTGCACGTGGATCTGGAACCTTGCCGCGTCGAAGGCGGTGAACATGTCGCTGATCTGGTCGGGGGAAAACATCAGATCCGCGTTTCCGCCCTCGGCGTCCGAATAGTCCCGGATCATCGCGGCCGTTCGGTTTTCGATCACCCCGTCCAGAAAGAACTTGGCCGAATGAATGCGAAACATCTCGGACTGGTGCGCCGCGCGCAACGCGCTGACCCTGGCAAGCGCCCCCTCGGTCGTCTCCGAGGCTTCGACCCGAACGGTCGCCAGAATGCGCGCCGTCAGCGCATCGCGCTCCACCAACCGCTTGTAGACGCGCGCATGGCGTTCCCCGATCGAGGCGTCCAGAAGCCCTGTGAACCCGTTCCGGTTCGCGTGAGCCTGCGCAAAAAGCACGCCGCCCTCGTAGGACGAATCCGGGACCGGAGGCATCCTGTGTTCGGCCCACATCGTCGCGGTTTCATGCAAAAGCCCCGTCGGAACCCCGTTCGCGTCCACCACGAAATGCCCGTTTTCCGGGTCGGGCGTGCCCTTGACCAGCCCGACCGCCTCGCATCCCTTGCTGTTCAGGCAGCCGTTGTGACCGTCAGAGGCCATGATCAGGCAGGGACGATCCGGGACCGCCGCGTCCAGCACATGACGGTCCAGATTGTGCTCTCCAAGAACGCCGGAATAGTAGAAGCCGCCCAGCACCCAGGGGCGCTGATGCGTCGCGGCGAAGTCGCGCAACACCTGTTGCACCATCTGGACCGACATCGCGGCGGACAGGTCGGCGCTTTCGGCGTAGTGCTGCCCACCGTCCTGCACGTGTAGATGCGTGTCGTGAAATCCCGGCAGGACCTGCCTGCCCCGCGCATCGATCACTTCCGCGCCCTCGCCCGCCAGCGCAGATATCTCGGCGTCTGCACCCATAGCGAGAATTCTGCCCCCCGCCACCGCAAGCGCCGTCGCCCTGGGCTGCAAGGGGTCCATTGTCCGGATGTCGGCGTTCAGAAGGACAAGCTCGGCGCGGCGCATCGGGTAACTCCCATCGGACAAGGCCGTATCTTTCAGCGCGAACCCCTTGATACGCAAGTGAATGATGCAGACTGCCGAAAGATTTTGAAAATTCCACCAAAATGACGATGGCCGCCATACGTTTTGTACTTCCCAGACGGAAATCCGGTGTTACGCTTCCATCAAAATCACAACGGGGAGACGATCAAATGCAGCGGATCAAGTTCATTGACCGGATGAGCCAGGGCAAGGTCAGCCGGCGTGAGATGATGAAGGCGGCAACCGCGTTCGGGGTGGGTACGCTGGTCCTGCCGAAGGTGGCAAACGCCGCAGAAGTGCTGACCTGCCTCGAATGGGGCGGCTACGACTCCGCCGATTACTTCCAGGCCTATGTCGACAAGTATGGCGCCCAGCCCAACTTCTCGATCTTCGCGGGCGAAGAGGACGCTCTGGCCAAGGTACTTGCGGGTTTTGCCGCCGACGTCATGCACCCCTGCAACTATTCCGTCGCCAGGTTCGTGAACGCAGGTGTCGCCAGTGAGCTTGACACATCGCGCCTGTCGCACTGGAACGACGTCTTCCCCGCGCTGCAATCGGCCGAGGGCGTTATCTGGGAAGGCAAGACGGTGATGGCGCCAGCCGACTGGGGCAATTCCTCGCTTGCGTTCCGGCCCGATCTCATGCCCGCCGAATTCGCCGAGGATCCGACCTGGGCGATCTTCTACGACGAGGCCTACAAGGGCAAGGTCGCGATGAACGACAACGAGATGGCGATCATCATCGGCGCCATGGTCGGCGGGATGCCCTACGACGAAGCTTACAAGCTGGAAGGCGCGGCGCTCGAGGCGGCCGCCAAGGAATGGGGTGCCAAGGCCGTCAATGTCAGCCGCTTCCTGTGGAACGACAGTTCGGAAGTGCAGCAGGCCATGGCATCGGGCGAGATCGTCGCCTGCTATGCCTGGAACGACCTGGTCGCGAACCTGCGCGCCGAGGGCGTGCCGGTGACTTTCGCGAAGCCGAAAGAGGGCATGTTCACATGGTTCTGCGGGCTGACGCTTCTGAACACCGGCAAGGCGGACGAACAGGCGGCCTACGATTTCATCGACGCCTGGCTGTCGCCTGAAACCGGCAAGGCCCTGATCGAGGGTTCGGGCTACGGCCACGCCAACATGAAGGCGTTCGAGATCTCCGATCCCGAAGCGATCGCCAACATGGGCATCACCGATCCGGTCGAAATGATGAAGGACACCATCGTCTTCAAGACGCCGACGGACGAGGTTCAGGAAGGCTTCAACAAGGTGTGGTCGGATACCAAGGCGCTGAAGGGCTGACCTCCGCCGTGACCACCGCATCGATCGAAAGACCCGCGGAAAGACCGGCGGGGCCGCGCAGCGACCCCGCCGTCATCAGGAAGCGGCTTGCCGGTTTCGGGTTGCTTGCGCCGGCGCTCGTACTCATGTTCATGATGCTGGCGCTGCCAGTCGTGGCGCTGGTTTTGATGAGTTTCTGGACCCAGAGCGGGTTCGAGCTTGACCGCAGCATCTCGCTGGAAAACTACCGCCAGCTTGTCGCGCCATCGGACGAAACGACCTGGTGGTACGGCATCCCCTTTCCACTCGCCTATCCGGTTCCGGCGATCCTCATGCTGAAGTCGCTGGCGATGTCGCTAGTCGCGACGATCGCAGTGATCGCGGTGTCCTACCCGATGGCCTATTTCATGGCATTCCGGGTCACGCGCCACAAGGCGCTTTGGATCATCCTCATCACGATCCCCTTCTGGACAAGCTACCTGCTGCGCGTCTTTTCGTGGAAGATCGTGCTTGGCTTCAACGGGGCCATAAACTCGGGCCTCAAGGCGATGGGGCTGATCGAAGAGCCGCTTGAGTTCCTGCTTTACAACCCCACCGCCGTCGTCATCACGCTGGCGCACGCCTGGGTCGCCTTCGCGATCCTCCCGATCTATGTTTCGCTGGAAAAGATCGACCGGAACCTGCTTGAAGCCGCGTCCGACCTGGGCGATTCCCGGCTCAAGCGTTTCTTCCGCATCACGTTGCCGCTGTCCGCGCCCGGCACGATCGCGGCATCGCTGCTGGTATTCATTCCGACCGTGGGCGACTACGTGACGCCCGCACTTGTCGGTGGGCCGGGCGGCACGATGATCGGCAGCCTCGTGCAGGACCTGTTCCTGAAGCAGAACAACGCCCCCCTCGGCGCGGCGGTGTCGATCGTGATGATGCTGATCATCGCGGTGCTTGTGCTCTTGTTCCTCTGGGCCATCGGCTACGGCAAGCTCAGGGCGAGGAGGTCGTGACAATGCTCAGGCGTCCCGACTTCCTCTGGGTCTACGCGATCGTCTTCATCGCGTTCCTTTACGGCCCCGTGCTGCTGATGCCGCTCTTCAGCCTGAACGACGGCAACTTCGCCACCTTTCCGCTGAAGGGGTTCACGCTGCGCCACTACAGTTCGATGGCGGCGAATACCTCGATGATCCTCGCGCTGGAAAACAGCCTCAAGATCGCGGTCGTCGTGTCGGTGGTATCCACGGGCCTGGGCATTCCGGCGGCCCTTGCGCTGACGCGCTTCAGGCTGCCGGGGTCGCGCTCGATCGTCAGCTTCATGATGCTGCCGCTCGTGATCCCGTCGATCGTGATGGGCGTGGCGCTGCTGGTGATCATCCTGAAGTTTCTTGGCATTCAGCTTTCGCTTTGGACGGTGGCGGCCGGGCACATCCTGATCTGCCTGCCTTACTGCATGTCCGTCCTGATGTCGCGGCTTGAGGGGTTCGACCCCTCGCTTGAGGAGGCTTCGCGCGACCTTGGCTGCAACGCCTGGCAGACCTTCGTGCGGGTCACCCTGCCCCTGGCCATGCCGGGTGTGATCTCGAGCCTGCTGATGGGGTTCATCATCTCGTTCGACGAATTCGTCATCGCCTTCTTCCTGACCGGCACCGAAAACACGCTGCCCGTCTATCTTTACAGCCAGCTGCGCTTTCCGAACAAACTGCCCGGCACGCTGGCGCTTGGCTCGCTCATCCTGCTTGTATCGGCCGTGCTCGTCGTCGTGGCCGAGATCATCCGCAAGCGCGGCGTGCAGTCGGGCAACCCCGGAGACCTGTGACCCATGACCCAGACTGCCCCGATCATCGCGATGTCCGGCCTCGTGAAGCGTTTCGGAACGCTGACGGTGCTGCACGGCATCGACTTCAACATCGAGCGGGGGGAGTTCTTTTCGCTGCTTGGCCCGTCCGGCTGCGGCAAGACAACGCTGCTGCGCATCCTGGCGGGGATCGAGCAGCCGTCCGAGGGGGCGCTGCTGATCGATGGGCAGTCCATGTCGGGCGTTCCGGCGAACAAGCGCCCCACAAACATGGTCTTTCAAAGCTACGCGATCTTTCCGCATCTGAATGTCGAGGAAAACATCGGCTACGGGCTGAAGAACATCGCGATATCCAGGGCCGAGGCGGCAGAGCGGGTCGCCGAGGCGATATCGCTCGTCAAGCTCGAGGGCCTTGGCAAACGCAACGCGCACCAGCTTTCGGGCGGCCAGCGACAGCGGGTTGCACTTGCGCGCGCGCTGGTGTGCCGTCCCAAGGTCCTGCTGCTGGATGAACCGCTTTCAGCGCTGGACAAGAAGCTCAGGGAAGAGATGCAGCTGGAGCTGCGCGCACTGCAGCGCACCGTGGGGATCACCTTCGTCTTCGTCACCCATGATCAGGAAGAGGCTCTGACGCTGTCGGACAGGATCGCGGTGATGGACCGGGGCCACGTCCTTCAGATCGACACTCCGCGCGGGTTGTACGAGCGGCCCGCGAACCGAACCGTGGCCGAATTCATCGGTTCGATGAACCTTTTTTCGGGCCGCGTCACCCGCATCGACCCGGACGGCACCGTCGAGATCGAGGGGGCCGAGGGCACGTTCCGCGGAACGGCCAGATCTGGCTTCAAGGCCGGAGACGCAGCCGTCGCCGCTGTGCGGCCCGAACGCATACGGATCAATGCTGCCGCGCCCGAGGCCGGCGCAAACGGCGTTTCGGCGCGGCTTCAGGCCAGTTCGTACCTGGGTGACCGCAGCCTGCATGTCCTGACGAGCACGGCCAGCGGCCAGCAGATCACGGTCCAAAGCGGGCCTTCGGCCGAGGACATGCCAGCCGCCGGCGCAGGCGGTCTTTGGTTGCATTGGCCGACCGATGCCGGGTTGATCCTGCCGGATTGACGCAAGGGAACCGTGCCACTTGACTGTGCCATGCCTCTGGTGCCCTCCGTTAATGTGTGCAATCACTTGGGTAACAGCGCGCAAACGGAGCAGTCTAAAGCATGACGCCCTTCGCCATCGCCGGCATCCAGATGCATGTCGCGGCGGTCCATTCGAACGTCGAGGCCATGCGCCACCGGATAGAGATCGCCATGGCGCGATTTCCCTGGACACAGATGGTCCTGTTCTCCGAGCTTGCGCCCTTTGGCCCTCTGGACCATTACGCCCAGCCCTTCCCCAACCAGGTGCTCGACCAGTTCTGCGTCGATGCGCGCCGCTTCGGCATCTGGCTGATCCCCGGCTCGATGTTCGAAAAGACGCCCGACGGGCGGATCTTCAACACCTCTGTCGTGATCAACCCCGAGGGCGAGATCGTCGCGAAGTACTCCAAGATGTTCCCTTTCCGCCCGTATGAGGCCGGCATTTCCGCGGGAACCGAGTTCTGCGTGTTCGACGTGCCAGAGGTCGGGCGGTTCGGGCTTTCGATCTGTTATGACATCTGGTTTCCGGAAACCACGCGGCAGCTCACGTCCCAGGGCGTTGAGGTCCTGCTGCACCCTGTGCTGACGGGCACCACGGACCGCGACGCCGAACTGGCCATTGCGCGCGCGACCGCGGCGCAATTCCAGTGCTATGTCATCGACGTCAACGGTCTGGGCGCAGGCGGCGTGGGCCGGTCGCTGGTGGTGGACCCGACCGCGACGGTGTTGCACCAGTCGGCGGGCCAGGAGGACATCTTCCCGATCGAGATCGATCTGGACTACGTCCGGCGGCAACGGGAAACGGGCATCAAGGGCCTGGGCCAGGTGCTGAAAAGCTTCCGCGACCGGGAAGCGGACTTCTCCGTCTACGACCGCACCAGCGGCGCCGACGCCTATCTGCACACGCTTGGGCCGCTGGCCATGCCCCAGAAGGGATCGCGCCTTGGTGTGCATGCCGACAACCCCCGCAGCGCCCTGTCGGCGCTGACCGACAAGCAGACCAGCATCGGTCAGGTGACCTATCTGAAGGGGAGATCGGCCATCGACTAGACGCCCCGTCGGCGTCGCCACGGAGGGAGAAGGGATGAACGCTCAGACCCACGGCCGCAAGATACCGAGCATCGGCGACTATTACAGCGCCACGCAGCTTCGGGCGGACAGATGGAGCGCGCTGCGCGAAGCGGTCGAGGCGTTGAGCCGCCACGGTGTCGAGGGTCGTCAGGGCCAGAAGATACTCGCCTCGGTCGAGGAGCTTTTCGAAGCCTTGGCCCCCATCGAGCTCTACTGGGCGTTTCCGGGCGCGGGGGCCTTCGACCATCTGCGCCGCCTGCTTGAAAACCGCAACTTCGAAGACCTGACGACCGTCATACGGCGTGTGGTGCGGGCCCTGACCTCGGGCGCCTACCGCCGCCGCAGCATTCCCCTTGTGGCCAACGAAGCGGATGCGGAGGATTACGAGGACGAAGGCGCGCTCGCGCCCGAGGCGCGCGCGCTTGGTCGGCCCTACTTCGAGATCATGATCGTCGATCATGTGAACGAACACCAGGAAAGGTTCCTGAAATCGAGCCTGCAGCGGATGCGCCGGCCCGAGGACCCGTTCATCTACGAGGCCGTCATCGTGCCCTCGCTTGAGGATGCGCTCATCGGCATCCTGTTCAACCACAACGTCCAGGCGGTCGTCGTCCGCCCAGGATTGACGCTGAAGTCCCGCAACACCCTGGAGATCCTCAACAAGTACCTGCGCCGCGTCGGCGAGGAAGAGGACGTGGACGCGCTGGAGCCAAGCGACTACGGACCCGAGGCCTGCCGCCTGATCGCGAAGGTCCGCCCCGAGCTTGACGCCTACCTGGTCACGGATCGCTCGGCCGAGGAAATCGCCGGACTGGACCTGGGCCGGTGCCGTCGCGTCTTCTACAATCAGGAAGACTTTCTTGAATTGCACCTGAACCTGCTGCGGGGCGTGAACCGGCGCTTCAAGACGCCCTTCTTCAACGCCCTCAAGGAATATTCACGGCAACCGACGGGCGTCTTTCACGCGCTGCCCATCAGCCGCGGCAAGTCGATTTCCCGCAGTCACTGGATCCAGGACATGGGGGCTTTCTACGGCCCCAACATCTTCCTCGCGGAAACCTCCGCGACATCGGGAGGGCTCGACAGCCTGCTTGAGCCGCGCGGCCCGATCAAGGAGGCGCAGGAACTGGCTGCCCGCGCGTTTGGCGCAAAGCAGACCTTCTTTGCCACCAACGGCACATCCACCTGCAACAAGATCGTGGTTCAGGCGCTGGTGCGTCCGGGCGACATCGTCCTGATCGACCGGGACTGCCACAAGTCGCATCACTACGGCATGGTGCTTGCGGGGGCGAGCGTCGTCTACATGGAAAGCTATCCGCTTCATCCCTATTCGATGTACGGCGCGGTGCCGCTGAGCGAGATCAAGGGAAAGCTTCTTGCGCTTCGCGCGGCGGGCAAGCTTGAGAAGGTCCGCATGGTCCTGCTGACGAATTGCACGTTCGACGGCATCGTCTACGACGTCGAACGCGTCATGTCGGAATGTCTTGCCATCAAGAAGGACCTGATCTTCCTGTGGGACGAAGCCTGGTTCGCCTTCGCGCGTTTCGGCCCGACATACCGCCAGCGAACCGCGATGAATGCCGCGAACAACCTGCGCGAAAACCTGAAACGCCCCGCAACGGCAAAGGCGTTCGAAAAGCAGGCAAAGGCGCTTCAAGGAGCGGCGGACGACGTCTGGATCAGGACCCGGCTGGCTCCGCCACCGGACGCCCGCGTGCGCGTCTACGCGACCCATTCGACCCACAAGACGCTGACCGCGCTGAGGCAGGGATCGATGATCCATGTCAACGACCAGGACTTCAAGGGCGAGGTGGAACAAAGCTTCCACGAAGCCTACATGACCCACACTTCGACCTCGCCGAACTACCAGATCATCGCATCGCTCGACGTGGGCCGGCGGCAGGTCGAACTTGAGGGCTTCGAGTTCGTCCAGCGCCAGATCGAAAGTGCGATGTCGATCCGCCGCGCGGTTGCGACCCATCCGCTTTTGCAGAAGTATTTCAAGGTGCTGACCGCAGGTGACATGATCCCGGCGGAATACCGCGAAAGCGGCATGACCAGCTACTACGACCCCGAACAGGGCTGGCAGGACATCTGGCACAGCTGGGCGCAGGACGAATTCGTGCTGGACCCCACGCGGATCACGCTTGCCGTGGGCGGCACCGGCTGGGACGGCGACACGTTCAAGACGCAGATCCTGATGGACAAGTACGGGATCCAGATCAACAAGACCTCTCGCAATACGGTGCTGTTCATGACGAACATCGGCACCACGCGATCCTCGGTCGCCTACCTGATCGAGGTGCTGGTCGAGATCGCGAAGGAGCTGGACGAGCTGCTTGACGACGCCTCGCGGATGGAACGGATGGCATTCGAGCGCAGGGTGACAAGCCTTGTCGAACACGTCCCGCCGCTGCCCGATTTCTCGCGCTTTCACGCCGCCTTCCGCAGCGCCGAGGGGACGCCTGCGGGTGACATACGCAGCGCGTTCTTTCTCGCTTATGACGAGGACGATTGCGATTACGAGGAGCTGAGCAAGTCGCTGATCGAACGCGTCGAGGCGGGGGAGGAACTTGTTTCCGCCTCCTTCGTCATCCCCTACCCGCCCGGATTTCCGATCCTGATGCCGGGACAGGTCATCAGCGCCGAAATCCTGGCCTTCATGCGCGCGCTCGACGTGAGCGAGATCCATGGCTACCGCCACGATCTGGGGTTGAGGGTGTTCAACAAGGCCGCGCTCGCGCGCGCCGCCAATCGATAGACAGGGACAGGGAGGATCAGATGCCCAAGAAGGAACTCGGCAACATCTCGGAAATCCGCCGCTTCTTCCACACCAACAAGGACCCGATCTATTTCGTGTCGGCCACCAACTTCAACCTGCTCGGACTTGATGAGTGGGTGAAGAACTTCAAGTACATCTGCTACATCGACTGCTTCGACGGGCGCCACCCGAACGTCTTTGTCCCCTCTGAAGCCCCGCATGAGGAATTCCAGTCGATCGAGGACATCAACAACTACCTGCTGAGCCACAAGGAGGTCATCGACCTTGTCAAGCGGCGCGGCGGAAAGCCCAAGTTCGTGTTCCTGATGTTCGACAAGAAGACCGAGGAACTGGTCAAGCAGTTGGGCGGGGAACTGTGGTTCCCGAAGGCGAAGTTGCGCGAATACTGCGACAACAAGATCAACACCGTCCGCATCGGCAACAAGGCGGGCGTGCCCTCGGTCCCCAACACGCTGTCCGAGGTCAAGAGCTACGACCACTTGACGAAGGTCTGCGAAAAGGCCGGTCTTGGAAGCGACCTGGTGCTGCAATCGGCCTTCGGCGACAGCGGGCACACCACATTCTTCATCAAGTCCGCCGCCGATTTTCGCCGGCATGAACACGAGATCGTCGGGCAGGGCGAAATCAAGATCATGAAGCGGATCGACTGCCGCGGCTCGGCAATCGAGGCCTGCGCGACCAAGGAAGGAACGATCGTCGGTCCGCTGATGACGGAACTGGTGGGCTTCAAGGAGCTGACCCCGTATCGTGGCGGCTGGTGCGGAAACGAGATCTTTTCGACCGCCTTCCCCGCCAAGACCCGCCAAAGGGCGCGGGAGCTGACCTTCCAGTTCGGCGAGCAGCTTCGCAAGGAGGGTTACCGGGGCTATTTCGAGCTTGATTTCCTTGTCGACAAGAAGACCGGCGACATCTGGCTGGGTGAGTTGAACCCGCGCATCACGGGCGCATCCTCGATGACGAACCACGCGGCCTTCGCCCATGCCGACGCGCCGCTGTTCCTGTTCCACCTGCTGGAGTTCACCGGCCAGAAGTTCAAGCTGGACGTGGACGAACTGAACGCCCGCTGGGCCGACCCCGAGATGATCGACAGCTGGTCGCAGATGGTGATCAAGCACACCGAGGACACGGTCGACATCGTCACCCACGCGCCGCAATCGGGCATCTACCGGATGCTTGAGGACGGGCGGGTCGTCTATGACCGCTTCGACTATCACCGCCGAGCGGTCGAAAGCGAAAACGAGGCGTTCTTCCTGCGCATCGCGCGCCCGGGCGATTTCCGATACGAAGGCGCGGATCTTGGCATCCTCGTGACGCGCGGGCGGTCGATGACATCGGGCTTCAAGCTGACGGACCGGTCACAGCGCTGGATCCACGGCATCAAGCAGGCGTTTTCGGCCCGTCCGCTGCCAGCGGTCAACGCCTTTGAGGATCACGCCTTCAAGATCATGTGACGATGCACCTGACGTTCCGTGCAATATCGGAACCCCAGCCCGGCCCCCGCTGGGCCGGGCTTTTCGAGGAATACTGGCCCGCCTACCGCCGCTGGTGGGCAAAGGACGGGGTGTCGGTGCGCCCCTCCTTCGCGGAATGTCAGCGCGCGCTCAAGCGCCACATGCCCGAAATCCTGCCCCTGTGGGAAGAACTGACGGACCTTGCCGGCGGCGGCGACGACGCGGCGCGGTTTCTCAGTTTCTATGGTCCGCCAGCCTATCTTTCGGCCTGTTCGCAGGCGATCTGGCCGGGGGAAGAGCCGCTTCTGGTGCGCAACTACGACTACAGCCCCCGGGCTTTCGACGCCCTGATCCTTCGCAGCGAATGGCAGGGACGCTTGGTCCTGGGCATGACCGACGGGCTTTTCGGCCTGGTGGACGGGATGAACGACGCGGGCCTCTGCCTGTCTCTGACCTTCGGCGGACGGCGCGAAGTGGGTGAAGGCTTCGGCGTGCCGCTGATCCTGCGCTACATCCTTCAGACCTGCGAAACCACGGCCGAGGCGGGGGCGGCGCTGAAGCGCATCCCCTCGCACATGAGCTACAACGTCACCGTTATCGACCGTGACCGGCGCTACCTCACGGCCTATCTGGCGCCGGACCGTGAAACGATCCTGACCCACGCAGCGGTGGCGACGAACCACCAGGAGCGGGTCGAATGGGTGGGCCATGCGCGCTTTACCGCCACGATCGAACGCGAAAGGTTCCTGCTGCAGCGACTGACACTGCACGTCGACCCAGAGGACAAGTTCATCGGCGCCTTCCTGCGTCCGCCCCTTTACTCGACGGCTTTCGGACAGGGCTTCGGCACCCTCTACACCGCCGCGTACCGCCCCGCCCGCGGCCTTCTGGACATCCACTGGCCCGGATCTGTCTGGCCCCTGTCCATCGCTGACTTCGCCCAGGGCGGGCGTTCGATCGTGGTTCCGGTCTCTGGCTAGGTATCAGACGGCATTGGGCACCAGCGGAAGCAGGATCTCAAACGTTGTCCCCCGGCCTTCCACGCTTTCCGCACTGATCCGGCCCCCGGCCTGTGCAACGATCTTGCGGCTGATGGACAGGCCCAGGCCGGTGCCCAGGCTGCGCTTGGTGGTAAAGAACGGGTCGAATATCCGGTTCACGATTTCCGGCGGCATCCCGTGCCCGGTATCGCGGACGATGATGCGCATGGCCTGGCCGATCTCGCTTTCCTCGACGCGCTCCGTTCCCAGGGTCAGCGTCCCGCCATCCGGCATCGCCTGAATCGCATTGACCATCAGGTTCACGAGAACCTGCTGAAGCTCGGTGCCGTTCAAAGCGATCTGCCCGGCCGATCGGAGGTTCAGTTCGATCCGGATCTCGGACTTCGACAGGATATGCTGAACAAGCGGAAGCGTGTCATGGATCACCTGTCCCGGATCGGTGCCGGTGTCGTCGTCGGCATATTCTTCGGGGCGCGCGAAGCGCAGAAGCTTGCTGACGAGGACATGGATTGCCTGAATCTGTTCCTGGATCAGGGAAAACTCCGTCGAAAGCGGCTTGGCGCGCGCGCCCAGATCATCGCGCACGACGTCCAGGTTTCCCTGGATCACGGCAAGCGGGTTGTTGATCTCATGCGCGACGCCTGCGGTGATCTCGCCGATCGCGGCCAGCTTCTCGGACACGATCAGCTGGCGCGTCGTCGTTTCCAGTTCCCGGTTGGCATTCTCAAGGTCCAGGGTGCGCTCGGTGACCCGCCGCTCGAGTTCCTCCGCCCATTCCCGCAGACGCCGGTCGCGGTCCTGCAACTGATCCAGAAGCGTATCCAGATGGGCCGAGACGCGGCTGATCTCGTCCTGCCCGGTCTGCGCGCCCGTCCGCGCCCCAAGATCGCCCGCCTCGACCTGTTCGATCGTCGCGTTCATCCGTTCAAGCGGGGCGAAGATGCCCCGCGCCCATCGCAGCAGCACCGGCACCGCAATCGCAATAACAAGGGCAAAGGTTATGGCGATCTCGATCAGGGTGGCCCGCTGGGCATCCCGGAACGGTCGTTCCAGAAACCCGACATACAGCATCCCCACACGCTTGCCGAAGCTGTCGATGACTGGTTCGTAGGCTGAAACGTACCAGTCGTTCACCACGAATGCCCGATCACGCCATACCTGCCCGTCGTCCAGAACACTGGCGCGAACGGCGGCAGAGACTCGCGTGCCCAGGGCGCGAACGTCCTCGAACAGCCGGACGTTGGTGCTGATGCGTACGTCGTCAAGGAACAGCGTGGCGGTGCCCTGTCGATCGCCGGGCAGGCTGCCCACGGGGTAGACCAGGTTGTTGATCTCGTCGATGAAGCCAAGGTTGCGGTTCAGAAGCGTTCCACTGACCAATGCCCCGCCCGGCGCCGGCGCAGCGGCATGGACGATCATGCCCCGCTCTTCTTCGCTCCGGTCACTCGGCACTGCAGCCTCGGTCGGCACCAGTTGCAGGCTCGCGTGTTCGGCAAGGTGAGACGATATTTCCGCCAGGTCCGATGGCAAGAAGATGTCGATCTCGGTCCTGCTCTGCCCTTTCAGCGCCGCGGCCACCACAGGCCAGTCCAGCGGAGCGGACATGGTGCCGTTGCGCGGGGACATCGTGACCGCGCCCCGCCGATCCACGAAGTAGAGAAAATCCAGTCCCAACGCCTGACGCTGGCGTTCAAGGAAATCGGCAAGCGCATCGCCGCGTCGGGGATCGATCGAGGCGAATTCTGCGGAACGGCTCAGGGCCGCGACGTCGGCGCCGCGGCTTGCCAGAAGGCCCGCAAGGTGCTGGTGCGCGATCGTCAACTCGCCGCCGACCCTGTCGATCAGCACCTGTTCGAAACGGTCGGTCCAGTTCTTGGCGGTTGACAGAAGCAGAAGGGGCAGCAGGATCAGTGTCGGGATCAGCGCGATCAGCAGAAGACGGGCGCGTACCGACTTGCGGAAAGGCAGTCCGCCGAGGGACGCAGAGGACGCCCCTTCAGACATTCCACATCGCGCATTTCCGGTCGATGGTCTTGCGCGACACGCCCAGCCTTCGCGCGGCCTCTGCCCGATTGCCGCCGCAGGCCTCGAGCACGGACAGGATGTGCTGCCGTTCGACGGCATGAAGGGATTCGGTCGGTTCGCCCCCCGCACGTTCGCCGTCGTCGGCGAACTCTGGCGGGATCTCCCCCAGGATCAGCGACCGCTCGATGAGGTTTCGCAACTCGCGCACGTTACCCGGCCAGCGGTAGCGCGCGAAGTTCAGCAGTACCCCTTCGCTCAGCTTCAGGGGCGGCACGCCAAGCTGGCGGGCGAACTTGCCGACGAAAAGCTCTGCCAGTTCCGCGATATCCCCAACCCTTTCGCGCAGGGGCGGCATTTCGACCCGCAGGACGTTGATGCGGTGGAACAGGTCGCGCCGGAAGCGTCCCTGCTCCATCGCCTTTTCCAGGTCGGCATTCGTCGCGAACAGGAACCGCAGGTTCAGCGGCACCTCTCGTTCGGATGCGCCGGGCCTTATGCGATTGTCCTCGATCACCCTTAGCAGGGTTGCCTGCACGGGCAGCGGCAACTCGGTCACCTCGTCCAGAAGCATGACGCCGCCGCTGGCGTTCAGCAGCAAGCCATCCCGACCTGCCGCGCCGTCGCCTCCGAACAGTTCCGCCGCCATCCGATCGGGCGAAGTGGCCGCGCAGTTGAACGGAACAAAGGGTTTGTCCGCCCGATCGGACATGGCGTGCAGCGTGCGCGCGGCGATTTCCTTGCCGGTTCCGCTTTCGCCGGTGAACAGGACCGGCGTCGGCAAGGGCGCCAGCCTTTCCAGTGTCTTGCGGATCGCCTCGATACGGGGTGAGCGACCGATCAGCCGACCCTGGGCAGCCATCCGGTCGGTGCGCAGTTCGTACTTCAGCAGGAAATTTTCGCGACGAAGATAGCGTTGGTCCATGCAGCGCGCGACCGCATTGAGGATCTGGTTCGAGCGGAAGGGCTTGAGCACGAAGTCCGCGGCGCCGACCCGCAGCGCGTGGATCGCGGTCTCCAGATCCGCGTAGGCGGTCATAAGGATCGCCTCGGCAAAGAAACCGACGCGACGCTGCTCGGCCAGCCAGTCAAGACCGGACTGCCCCGGCATGACGTTGTCCAGAACGACAAGATCGAAATGATGGACATCCAGAAGGCGCGACGCTTCTTCGGCGCTGCCCGCCGCCTCGACCCTACGGCAGCGCGGGCCCAGCGTCCGCACGAGGAAGTTGCGCATTCCGGGTTCGTCGTCGACCACGAGGACCGACACATGTTGCAGAACACGCCCGATGCCCCCGGACGGAGCATCGTCCCCGCCCTGCCGGGAGGGTGTCGGTTCTTCTGGCATCAGCTCTCGAAATCCTTCGATCAATCCAGCCGGACGTCCGGTCCACTGGTCACATCGCGGGTGGAAAAGCCCGCGTAGTCAAGCCCGAAATGGGCTGCCACCGCGATCAGCGCAGAGGCCAGGAACGCGAGATACATCGACTTCATGCGTTTCCCCCTTTGCAACCTACTCTGCCGGCGCGCGATGGTGCGCATCCTGGCCCGTCACGTCCTCGTACCAGAGGCTGTGGTGTTCCTTTGCCCACTGCACGTCGACTTGGCCAGAGCCCATCGCGTCGAACGCGCCCTCCATGCCGACCGATCCGATGTAGATATGCGCGAGGATCACGGCAATGAAGACGAACGCGACGATCGCGTGCCAGCCCTGCGCGAACTGCATTTCCTGATGCGGGGTCATCGTGGCGGGCAGTTCGCCCAGTCCCAGCAACTGGGGCAGCCCGGTCGCGTTCAGGATGTCGAATGTCTTGGCGAACATCGGCATCTCGAACGGGAAAAGCAGGGAAAGCCCCGACAGCGATATCGACACGCCCAGCAGCACGACAAGCCAGAAGATGATCTTCTGTCCGGCGTTGAACTTGCGCGCCGGGGGATGGACACCCTTTGAAAACAGCCCGCCGCCCTTGGCAAGCCAGACAAGGTCCTGACGGTTGGGAATGTTGTGGGCGACCCACATCACGGTCACCATCGCCAGCCCCAGCATGAAGGCCCAGGCGACATTGTTGTGGACCCATTTTCCCGCCCCCATGATCGGGGCGTAGATATCCTTGCCGAAAAGGGGGATCAGGGCGACGCGGCCGAACAGCATCATCAGGCCGGTCAGGCCCAGGACGATGAAAGACCCGGCCATCAGCCAGTGGCCGAAACGTTCCAGGGAAGTGAATCGCAGGACTGTCTGCCCCGTCCAGCCGCCGTCGATGCGTATCCGCCCCCTGAGTAGATAGAACAATGCCAGAAGGGCCAGCATCGCCAGCAACAGATAGCCGCCGTATTCAAGCAGTGGGCCTTCGCGGAAACTGAGCCAGGTCATCCCGCTGTCCTGGATGATCACATCGGCTGCGGGGCTGCGCGACGCGACGGTCACGTCGGCCGAACCGAAGCGAAGCGCGCGCCAAAGGTCAGGATCGGAGGCGCCGCCGAGCGTGCCAAGCTGACCGGTGATCGGCGCCGCGCTGTCAGGGTCGCCCACAGCATCGCGTCGAAAGGATTGGTCGACCTTCAGCCCTTCTTGACGGGCCAGGATATCCTCGAGCGTCGTCGCGCCACCGGTGGCCTCGCGGTCGAAGGAAGCTTGCGCGATGGCCGGCGCACCCAAGCCGCCAAGCAGCAGGGCCGCCGTCAGCACCAGCGCCACGCAAATTCGAAGCGTCATCCGAGCCATCTTGTCCACCTTGCCCAGTTTCCCGACTTTGCCTGCGCGAGGGACTGCAGCGGCGCCCTGTTGAGGAACGCCGCCTGCCCCGGCAGGTCAGTTCCCGGCCTTCTGTTCGTAAGCCGTTCCCCAGCCCCAGGCGCCGGACCCGAAACCGCGCGCGACCACGCGTTCCCGGTAGATCGCCGACACGACGTCGCCGTCACCCGCAAGAAGCGCCTTGGTCGCACACATCTCGGCGCAGAGCGGCAGCTTGCCCTCGGCAATCCGGTTGCGACCGTACTTCTGGAACTCTGCCGCCGAATTGTCCTCTTCGGGACCACCCGCACAGAAGGTGCACTTGTCCATCTTGCCGCGCGACCCGAAGTTTCCGGCCTGCGGATACTGCGGCGCGCCGAAGGGGCAGGCGTAGAAGCAGTAGCCGCAGCCGATGCACAGGTCCTTGGAGTGAAGGACGATGCCGTCCTCGGTCTGGTAGAAGCAGTCCACCGGACAGACGGCCATACAGGGCGCGTCGGAACAATGCATGCAGGCGACCGAGATCGACCGTTCACCGGGCATGCCGTCGTTGATCGTCACGACGCGGCGGCGGTTGATGCCCCAGGGGACCTCATGCTCGTTCTTGCAGGCGGTGACGCAGGCATTGCACTCGATGCAGCGTTCGGCGTCACAGAGGAATTTTACACGTGCCATATCTCTGAACTCCTTAAGCGGCGCTGATCTTGCAAAGCGTGCACTTGGTTTCCTGCATCAGCGTGACCGAGTCGTAGCCGTAGGTCTGCGCTGTGTTTGAGGCTTCGCCCAGAACATAGGGGTCCGCGCCCTCCGGGTAGTTGCTTCGCAGATCCTTGCCCTGGAAATGCCCGCCGAAGTGGAAGGGCATGAAGGCGACGCCCGCCCCCACCCTTTCGGTGATCATCGCCATGACCTTCACCGCCGAGCCTTCGGCGCCCTCGACCCAGACCTGCTGCCGGTCGCGGATGCCAAGGTTGTTGGCGTCGCGCGGGTTGATCTCGACGAACATGTCCTGCTGAAGTTCCGCAAGCCAGGGGTTCGACCGGGTTTCGTCGCCGCCACCTTCGTACTCCACAAGGCGGCCAGAGGTCAGGATGATCGGGTATTCCTGGCTGAAGTCCTTCTGCTGGATCGACGCATAAAGCGTCGGCAGACGATATAGCCGCCGGTCGTCATAGGTCGGGTAGTCGGCGACCAGATCGCGGCGGTTGGTGTAAAGCGGCTCGCGATGCAGTGGCACCGGGTCGGGGAAGGTCCAGACCACCGCGCGGGCCTTCGCATTGCCGAAGGGCGCGCATTCGTGCTTGATCGCGACCCTCTGGATGCCGCCCGAAAGGTCGACCTTCCAGTTGGCCTTCGGACCGCCGGCCACCTCGATCGCGGCGCGCTCATCGTCTGTCAGGTCGCTATCCCAGCCCAGGTCCATCAGCATCTGCATGGTGAATTCGGGATAGCCGTCCTGGATCTCAGAACCCTGCGAATAGACACCCTCGGCCAGCAGGTTCTGGCCGTCACGCTCCACCCCGAAACGGGCGCGGAAGGTCAGGCCGCCCTTGGACACAGGCAGGGACATATCATACAGGTTCGCCGTGCCCGGGTGGTTCAGTTCGGGCGTTCCCCAGCATGGCCATGGCAGCCCGTAGAAGTCACCGTCGCAGGGGCCGCCGTTCGCGCGAAGCGTGGTCTTGTCGAACGTGTGCTGGTTCGCCATGTGCAACTTGAGCCGTTCAGGCGACTGGCCGGTGTAGCCGATGGTCCACATGCCGCGGTTGAACTCGCGGGTGATGTCCTCGACAACCGGTTCGCCGTTTTCAACGGCGATATTGCGGAACAGACGGTCGGCGAAACCGAACTTCTCGGCGAACTTCGCGATGATGGTCTGGTCCGGAAGGCTTTCGAACACCGGCGCCACGATCTCTTCGCGCCATTGCAGCGACCGGTTCGAAGCGGTGACCGACCCGCGCGTTTCGAACTGCGTCGACGCAGGCAGCAGATAGACGCCGTCGGTCCGGTCATGCATCACGGCCGAAACGGTCGGATAGGGATCGACGACGACGAGCGTGTCGAGCTTTTCCATCGCCGTCTTCATCTCGGCCCCGCGGGTTTGCGAGTTCGGCGCGTGGCCCCACAGCACCATGACACGGACGTTGTCGTTCTGTTCGATGTTCGCCTTGTCCTCCAGAACGCCATCGATCCAGCGGCTGACCGGGATGCCGTTTTCGTTCATCAGGCTGCGGTCGTTGCCGTCCTTGTCCTTGGCGACATTGCCATCCGCATCAAGAAGCATGGCGAACCGGCCCTTGAGCCAATCCAGATCCTCGCCCCAGACCCGCGCCCAGTGCGCCCAGGCGCCGGGGGCCAGGCCGTAGTAGCCAGGCAGGTCGTGCGACAGAACGCCCAGGTCGGTCGCGCCCTGCACGTTGTCGTGGCCGCGGAAGATGTTCGTGCCGCCGCCGGAAACCCCCATGTTCCCCAGGGCGAGTTGCAGCACGCAGTAGGCGCGCGTGTTGTTGTTGCCTGTGGTGTGCTGGGTGCCGCCCATGCACCAGATCACGGTGCCCGGCCGGTTGTTCGCCAGCGTCCGGGCGACACGCTCAAGCTGGCTGCCCGGCACGCCGGTGACCCGCTCGGTTTCCTCGGGCGTCCATTTCTTCACCTCGTCGCGGATCTGATCCATCCCCCAGACGCGGGTGCGGATGAACTCCCTGTCCTCCCACCCGTTCTCGAAGATGTGCCAGAGGATCCCCCAGACGAGCGCGACGTCCGTTCCCGGACGCAGGCGGACATATTCATCCGCATGGGCCGCGGTGCGGGTGAAGCGCGGGTCGCAGACGATCAGAGGCGCGTTATTCTCCTCTTTGGCCTTCAGGATGTGCATCAGCGAAACGGGATGCGCCTCGGCCGGGTTGCCGCCAATCAGGAAGATCGCCTTCGACTTGTGGATGTCGTTGTAGCTGTTGGTCATGGCGCCGTAGCCCCATGTGTTTGCAACACCCGCAACGGTCGTCGAATGGCAGATCCGCGCCTGGTGGTCGACGTTGTTCGATCCCCAGTACGCCGCGAACTTGCGGAACAGATAGGCCTGTTCGTTGGAATGCTTTGCCGATCCCAGCCAGTAGACGCTGTCCGGTCCGCTTTCCTCGCGCACCTGAAGCATCTTGTCGCCGATCTCGTTGATGGCGTCGTCCCAGCTCATGCGCTTCCAGACGCCGCCTTCCTTCTTCATCGGGTACTTCAGCCGGCGTTCGCCATGCGCGTGTTCGCGCACGGATGCGCCCTTGGCGCAATGCGCACCAAGGTTGAAGGGGCTGTCGAAGCCAGGCTCCTGTCCGACCCAGACCCCGTTGTCCAGTTCGGCGATCACCGTGCAGCCGACGGAACAGTGCGTGCAGACCGACTTGGCCGTGGTCAACGCGCCCGTCGCCGCCTGCGCCGCGGCCTTGGTCACGGTCCCGCCCGTCGCCCCGACAAGCGCCAGCCCGCCGATGGCAAGCCCCGACCCCCGCAGGAAGGCACGCCTGTCGACCTTGGCCTCGGCGACCTGCGACAGGATCGTCGAACGCTGCGCCTGCCTGGTAACTCCGCTGGTCTTTTTCCTGAGCATTCTCATCTCCCCATCTGTTCCGGCGCCACTGGCCGGGGGCGGCGCACCGCCCGCTCATGCCGGTGTCAGAACCGGGCGCTATCGTAGTAGGCGCGCGTATGCGCGGTATCCTGCAGGCCGCCGCTCTTGGCCGTTTCCGATGCCTCGGCCTCGGTGCCGGTCATGACACTGGCGGCAACCGCGGCGGGCGCCGCGGTGGTCGCGAGCTTGAGAAATCCGCGGCGGTTGGTGCCTTCGGTCTTGCTGGTGTTTCCCATCTGCATATCCTCCGTCCGTCTGCCTCGGCGGCTCACGCCGCCACGTTTGGTCACGCCCCGATCAGCCGGAACGCCTCTCTTTCAATCTGCATGAACAACCGCCCGATCGCGCCCACAGGCGTGTAGAATACCGAGGTCTTTGCGCCTTCGAGGTCCGCGAAGAAATGGCCCGCCCAGGGGCCGATGTTGCGGTTGAAAAAGTCGCGCTGCTCCTCGACAGATGCTGGCGGCCCAAACCGGCCCTCGATCAGGGAGGCCATCATCTCCATCAGGCTTGCGATGCCGTCTTCGGGTTCAAAGACGCCCTTGGCGCGGGCAAGGCCATGGCGCGCCATGTCGCCGCGCAGGACCGCCAACGGCTTCTCATTAAGAAAGCCCGTCAGGTAGAAACTGGCGTAGGGCACAAGTTCCCCGCGTCCAAGGCCGATGAAAAGATCGTTGAACTCACGCTCGACCGATCCCGGAGTCGCTGCCCTTGCGAGCTTGTTCAGGGTGGTGATCGCGGCGCCAAGCTGCGTCGCGTCGCCCTTCAACCGCGCGCATTTGTCCAGCAACTCTCGGCTGGGTGGCGCGGCGAGCAAGGCCGAAAGGAACGAATAAAGATCGGCGCGCATCCGGTCTTCTTCGGCAATCCGCGTATCCGTGGCAGCTTCGGTCATCTCATACCCTCTGATGCGGAACCCGCAAAGGTGAACCGCGGGCTGCGGCGCACGGGCTGGTTTTCAGGTTCTTCCTGCACAGGCGCAGCGACCGCTTCAACTTCCGCGTCCTCTTCGTCGATCGGCTCCGGAGGAACTGCGATTGCCGCAGGCTCGGCGACCGCCGGGGTTTCATGCTCCGCTTCGGCAGCGCGGGCGAGGGCCTCGATGTGGCCCATCATGCCGCGGCCGACCTGGTAGGCCGTCTTCATGCCATCCTGCACGGTGGCCGCATTTGAAAAATCCTCGCCGTGGTCCACAAGACCGTCAAGGTTAGCCAGAACCGGGTTCGAGCGCCACAGCCGCCGAAGTGCGCGCTGACGCAGATGCAGCGGCACGCTCTCTTTCAGGAACGCGGCGAAGTCATCGCCCTGTTCCATCGTGTCGGGATCCTTCAGCCCCAGTTCGGCAAGAATATCGGCGTCGGAGCGTTGCACTTCTGGCGCCTCTTCGACAGCCAAGTCCCTATTCGGCTCGCTGGACGCTTGCCGGGCCTCTTCCTCGGCGCGGACTGCGGCGCGGCGGCGAGACCAGAAATCCGTGGGGGCGTTCCGGCTCACTGGACATCCTCCCGGCCGCCGCCACGCGGGGCGCGGAACACGTCAGACATCTGGCGAATGCGCGCATCCCCCTTGCCGTCCTCGACAAGGTCCACCCTCATGCGGTCGCGCTTGCGTTTGATGAAGCCTTCCTCGACGTGGTGCTGCCTGACGAAGTCACGAACCCAGCCAATCATGCTCAGCGGCATCGGCACCAGTTCGATCAGGCCGTCGCCGCTGTCCATGTAATCCTGCCCCTCGTAAGGGGAGGCGGTGATGATTGCGGGCTTCCAGGGGATGTCCCTGTCCGGGTCCGGATCGTCGCGCAACACGACAACAACGCCGGGCGTCTTGGCTGCAAGCGCCGCGCGGTAGGCCTCGGTGTCGGAAGACCAAAGATCAAGCGTCAGCGTCGCGGCGTGGTATTCGACCGCATCGCCTTCGCGCCGAAGTTCGCGCCAGTTCGCCGGGGGCGCACCGGGAAGCACCGCGACAACTTTCCAGGCCCATTTTGCCCAACGCGTGACGCCCGGTGTTCTACGGACGACAATTCCGACGGGCATGCTCGCGCGTTCAAGCGCCATGGTTCCGTCCTTCCTCCCCTAGGGTCCTCCAACCCTCTGGTCGAAGCCTGTACCGAAGCTGTTGTCCCACCAAGGAAAAACAGCGTGATTCGCGGGAAAATTTCCGTGTACTCGAACGAGTTGGACAAAATGTCCCAACTTGAGCGGCAGCGCCCCGCCACGCCGGACGTAATGTCCAGTTTCGGCTTGCCGCCTGTTTTGGTCAGGAAAACAGACCAACAAATTACCCCCGAATCACACAGCTTTGATGGCAGGTCCTTTACGGGCGCGGCCCATTCATGCGTAGCTTCGTTCGAAGAAAGCACGACAAGGGGGGAGCATGACCAAAAGCGTCCTGCTTTGCGATTGCCTGGGAAGCCAGTCGGTCGACGGGAAGGCCATTGAAAAGGCAACCGGCCTTGCCTGTTCCCGTGTCCACAGCGCGCTTTGCACGCGTGAGATCGACCTCGCCGCAAAGGCGATGGCCGAGGGCGAGGTGATCATCGCCTGCGGCCAGGAAATGCAGCGATTTTCCGAACTTGCCGCCGATCTTGGCTGCTCGCCCCCCGATTGCGTGGACATTCGCGACCGCGCCGGCTGGAGCGATCATGACGGCACGACGCCGAAGATGGCGGCCCTGCTGGCGATGTCGCGTGTCGCGGTAAGCCCTGCCAGGACGATGGACGTGGAGTCCGAGGGCAGCTGCCTGATCATCGGCGGCGGGGACTGCGCCTTTCAGGCCGCCGACCGCCTGGCTGGATCGCTCGCGGTCACGGTTCTTCTGACCGAACCTTGCGACATCCCGCCGATCCGCGCCTACGAAGTGGCGTCCGGCCGAATCCGCTCGGCGACCGGAAGCCTGGGCCACTTTGTCCTCACGCTCGACGCCGTCCGGCAGCTTGAGCCAGGCGGCCGGGGCGCCCCTGCGCTTGGCGAAGCGCGCGATGGGGCGGAAACCCGGTGCGACGTCGTGCTGGACCTGTCCGGAAATGCGCCGCTGTTCCCGGCCTGGCGCAAGCGCGACGGATATCTGCGCGCCGATCCGGGCGATCCGGCCGCCGTGGCCAGCGCAGTCTTCGAGGCTGCACAGCATCAGGGAACCTTCGAAAAGACCGTCCATGTGAGGATGGAGGAACACCTTTGCGCGCATTCGCGGGCAGGCAAGACCGGCTGCACCCGCTGCCTGGACAACTGCCCGACCGGGGCCATCACCCCCGCGGGCGATCATGTTTCCGTCGATCCGCTGATCTGCGCCGGCTGCGGCGCCTGTTCATCGCTCTGCCCCTCGGGCGCGATCAACTATGACGCGCCGCCAGTGGGCGATGTGCTGCGGCAAGTGCGCGTGCTGGCCGAAACCTACGGCAAGGCGGGCGGCACTGCACCACGGCTCCTTGTGCACGATGCCGAACACGGATTGCCCATGATCGCCCTCGCAGCGCGCTTCGGACGCGGTCTGCCGGCCGACGTCCTGCCGCTTGAGGTGGCTGCCCTGACCGGCTTCGGCCATGCCGAGATCCTGGCGGCAGTGGCGATGGGCTTCGTCTCGGTCGATGTCCTGGCCGGACCACGCACGGAGCGACCGGTGCTTGAGCGCGAGATCGAGCTTGCGCGCGCGATGGGCGCCGACGGGCGTATCCGCCTTCTTGACCTGAACGACCCCGACGCTCTTTCGGACGCGCTTTATGACCAGCCACGGCAGGCGCCCGCCTCTGCGCCCATCCTTCCGATGGGAAGCCGCAGGCAGATCGCCCGGCTTGCCGCCCGGACCCTGTTGTCCGATGCGACGGAACCGGTTGCCCTGCCAGACGGCGCCCCCTACGGCGCCGTCGTCGTGGACACCGATGCCTGCACGCTGTGTCTGTCCTGCGCCTCGCTCTGCCCGTCTGGGGCCCTTCTGGACAACCCCGACAAGCCGCAGTTGCGGTTCCAGGAAGACGCCTGCCTGCAATGCGGACTTTGCGCCACGATCTGTCCTGAACGCGCGATCACGCTGGTGCCGCGCTTCGATCCAAGCGACGCAGCGCTGACGCAGAAGGTGATGCACGAAGAGGAACCCTTCGAATGTATCGAATGCGGCAAGCCCTTTGGCGTCAGGTCGACGATTGAAAAGATTATGGACAAGCTTGCGGGCAAGCATCCGATGTTCATGGAGACGGATGCCGGCCGGCTGATGCAGATGTGCGACGACTGCCGTGTCAGGGCGCACTATCACGGCACGTCCAATCCGATGCAGCTGGGGGAAAGGCCACGTCCGCGGACGACGGATGACTACCTGTCCAAGCGCCGGGATCATTGATGGTGGCCTCAGCGGTTCTGGATCTGCGCGCCGAGATCGGCGGGCTTCACGTCGCTGGCGTAGGCAAGAAGCGCCTCGAATTCATCCAGCGTGATCTTCAGCGGGACGATCGCCGGCGGGCTGGCCGGATCGAAAGGCGCGCTCAGATCCTCGATCTGGACGAAGGTGGGGTGCGGCCTTCGGACGAAGAACGTCTGAAACCGCTCGTCCCAGTCGGGCAGAGCTCTGAGCGCGGCAAAGGACGGGGTCGTGCCGATCCCCATCGCCTTGCCCTCCTCCACGCGGTGACAACGGGCGCAATGCCGCCGCGCGATCTCGCGGCCCAAGGCCGCGTCGCCTTCGAACGCCGCCTCGGCAAGGGCTTCCTTGCGTTCGGGGACGTGGAAGGCCGGCCCCTCACCGGGCTCGAATCCTGTGATCGCCGCCCGTCCGGGGGCCGAGGACAACCAGCCTGCGAAAAGCGCGGCTGCCGGGTTGTCGGTGACAAGCGTCAGGCTATAGCCGGTGTCGCCCCTGGCGAGTTGGGGCTGCTCATTCGGCCCGGCGACGCGGATTTCGGCATCGCCGTCCGAATTGACGATGACGGCGCGCCGTCCCGTCTTCAATGTGAAGCGCGGCAGGATATATTCGATAAGGCCTGTTTCGATGACTTCGGGCGTGACGAAAAGCGCAAAGCTACGCTCTTCTTCGGCCCGGACAGAGCCGGCCGCAAGACTTGCGACAAGAATGACAAGACGCAGAAGCATGACCGCCACCTTCGGCCCTGAATCTAGGAAAGATGGCGAAACGCGGTCAAGCAAAGACGAAGGGAGAAGACGATGGACGACGAATTCAACATGTCGATGCGGAAGTTCCTCAAGCAGGTCGGTGTGACCTCGCAGCAGGCGATCGAGGCGGCGATGCGCGATGCCGGGGCCTCGGCCACGGGCAAGACGTTCGAGGCCCGCGTGGTGCTGACCATCGACGGGCTCGACCTTGAACATGTCGTGACCGGAAAGATCGTGAGCCCCAGCGAATGAGCGTCACGCGTGAGGCGGTTCTGAAACTGCTGGGCACCGTCACCGATCCGATCGGCGGAAAAGACATCGTCAGCGCCGGGCTGGTCCGGGCGCTGAACATCGAGGACGGCAACGTCCGTTTCGTGCTTGAAATCGACCCGGCCCGCGCCTCGCGGATGGAGGCTGCGCGGGCCGAGGCGGAAGCGAAGCTGCGCGACGTGCCGGGCGTCGCCTCGGTCTCGGTCGTCATGACAGCCCACAGCGCCCCGCCACCCGACCTGAAACTTGGCGGCCACGCCAAGCCCAAGGGACCGGAGAAGATACCCGGCGTCGCGCGCGTGATCGCCATCGCCTCGGGCAAGGGCGGCGTCGGGAAATCGACGGTCGCGGCGAACCTTGCCGTGGCGCTTGCCGCCGAAGGGCGCCGCGTCGGGCTTCTGGACGCGGATGTCTACGGACCGTCTCAACCGCGAATGCTGGGCGTGTCGGGGCGCCCCGCATCGCCTGACGGAAAGACCATCCTGCCACTGCGAAACCATGGCGTGACGCTGATGTCATTGGGCCTTCTCACGCAAGAGGACGAGGCTGTCGTCTGGCGCGGGCCGATGCTGATGGGGGCGCTGCAGCAGATGCTGTTCCAGGTGCAGTGGGGGGCGCTCGACGTGCTGATCGTCGATCTTCCGCCGGGCACGGGCGACGTACAGATGACCCTGGCGCAGAAGGCCGAACTGGCAGGCGCCATCGTCGTCTCCACGCCGCAGGACATTGCACTGCTGGATGCGCGCAAGGGGATCGACATGTTCCGCAAGATGGGAACGCCGATCATCGGGCTGATCGAGAACATGGCCGTTCACATCTGTTCGAAGTGCGGCAATGCAGAGCATATCTTCGGCCACGGCGGCGTTGCCGCCGAGGCGGGAAAGCTGGGCGTACCCCTGCTGGCGGAAATTCCGCTGCACATCGGCATCCGCCGCGCCGCGGATGGTGGTGCGCCCATCGTCGTGTCGAACCCCGAGGCGGCCGAGGCGCGGGCCTTCCGCGACCTTGCCCGCGACCTTGTCGAACGAGGAGTCGCATGAGCAGGACGCCCGTCTTTCCGCCGCTGATGAAAGGGCTTGCGGCGGGACCGGCCAACCCCTTTGTCATCGCCTGTGATCAGGCGCGGCGCGGGGTGGACGCTGGCCTGATCGCCTGGTCGGTTTCGAATGAACGGTTGCGCGCGGCACTGGTGCTGGCCCCGGAGGAGCCGCTGGAAAAGGCCATGGTGGCCTTGATCGCCTGTGGCGTCGGGTTCCAGAACGCCTTCGGCGCGCTGGCGCCGTCCGAAACCGCCCTGCATCTGGAATGGGCGGGCGGCATCCGCGTGAACGGCGCCCATTGCGGCGCGCTTCACGTCGGCGCATCGACGGCCGATCCCACCGCCGTTCCAGGTTGGCTTGTCGTCGCGCTCGACCTGACACTCAGCCTTCCCGATGAGTGGGAGCCAGGCGAAACCCCGGACTGGACGGCGATCGACCAGGAAGGCTGCGGCCAGATCGACCCGATCGACCTTCTGGAAAGCTGGTCGCGCCACACGCTGCGGTGGATCAACACGCTGGAAGACCCGGACGGCCGCAGCGTCCTCGCGCGTGACTGGCAGGGGCTGGCTTGGAACCTTGGCAGCCAGATTTCCCTTGCCGCGGACGGGATCAGGCTGGATGGCACATTCCTTGGCGTCGACGAAAACTTCGGCATGCTGCTGAAAACCGGCGGGGAAACGCGCCTGATCCCGCTTACCGCCCTGCTTGAAGAGGTCTAGAATGCTTCTTGCCCGCGCCATTCACTTCGACGAAAGCGACCAGAACGTCTTTCACAACCCGGCCCGGACGGGCGAATGGGCCATCTCGGGCGGTTTCGAGTTCTCGAACTGGGCCGAGGCGGACTTGGTCGGTAAGTCGCGGCAGGCATTCGCCAATGGATGGCTGGGGGTCGAGACGTTCGGCCGCGTGACCTTCGTCGCGGTGACGCAGATCGAACCGGCCGAATACGATGCGCTGGTCGAGCGGCTTACACGGCACTTCGTGGACGTCTACGGCGCGCCCTCGCCCGAAGTCGCGCGCCCGGTGGCCGAGGAAGAGCTGTCGCAGATGGCCGCACTTTGTGCCGACCACGCGCCCAACACCATCCTGACCGTGATGCGCACCCTGACCGAGGCTGGGGTGCGCGAACAGTATCGCTTCATCGAACCCGGCGAGGCGGGGCTTGAGATGTTCGCCATCCACGCCACGCCGGAGGAATAGGCCCGCAGGCGCGGGACCGCCGGTTTATTCGGACGTTGCGTTGAAGTTGAACAGCTGCTGACCCGCGATCTGGTAGCCGTTGATCAGCTCTTTTGCCTTGTCCGAGGTGAGCCAGGCCTCAAGCTGTTCGGCAGCGGCGGCCTTGACATGCGGATATTTCGTCGGGCTCACCGGCAGGTAGGCATACTGGTTGAACAGCGCCGGGTCGCCTTCGAACAGCAGCTCAAGACCGGCCTTGTTCTCAAAGCTCAGCCAGGTCGCGCGATCCGAGAAGATGTAGGCGTCAAGCCCCGCGGCGGTGTTCAGAGCCGCGCCCATCCCCTGCCCGACAGCTTTGTACCAGTCGCCAGTCGGTTCGACGCCCGCGGCTTTCCAGAGCTTCAGTTCGGCCTTGTGGGTTCCGCTGTCGTCACCGCGCGATACGAAAGGCGCCTGCGCGGTCGCGATGGCGGCGAAGGCGTCGGCCGCGGTCGCGGCAGAATGCGCGCCGGCCGGATCGGCGGCAGGGCCGACCACGATGAAGTCGTTGTACATGATCTCGCGCCGGTGGGTGCCGTTGCCCTCGGCAAGCCACTTTTCCTCAGCCGCGCGGGAATGCACCAACACCGTATCCACGTCTCCGTTCGCGCCCAGTTCCAGCGCCTGGCCGGTGCCCACCACCAGCAGTTCGACGGTGATGCCCGTGTCCTTTTCGATCTCTGGAAGCAGAACCTCGGCCAGACCCGAGTTCGCGAAGGAGGTCGTGACCGACATCTTCATCGTTTCCGCAAGACCAGCGGTCGCCGTGAATGCGGCAAGTGCGATTGGCAAAAGGGCTTTCACAAGTTTCATGGCAACAGGTCTCCGTTGATATGCGCCCTTGCCTCGGGCGTCTTGGGTAAGGCGAAGAAGGCGTCGGACGGGGCGGCCTCGATCACCCGGCCGTCACAAAGGAACAGGATGTCCTGGGCAAGCCGCCGGGCCTGGCCCGAGTCGTGGGTCGACATCACGATCTTGGTTCCCGCATCCGCGGCCTTGCGCAGGATCGTCTCGATGTCGCGCATGGCGCGCGGGTCAAGGTTGGCGCAGGGCTCGTCCAGGAACAGGACCTCCGGCTCGCGCATCAGGGCGCGCGCGAGCGCGAGCTTCTGCTTCTCGCCGCCGGAAATGACCTGGGCGGGTCTGCCAAGCAATTCGCCCAGACCAACTTCTTCGGCCCGCGCGGCGGCCAGCGCCCGCGCCGCCTTGCGGGACATGCCGTCAAGGATCAGCGGATAGGCGATATTATCGACGACCGAGCGGCGCAGCACGATGGGCGACTGGAAGACGAACGCCTGGCGCGCGCGCGTCTCGATCTCGGGGACGCGCCAGTGCAGGCTTCCCGCGCTTAACCGCTCAAGCCCGTGCATGGCGCGCAACAGGCTGGTCTTGCCGCTTCCGTTGGGGCCCATCAGGATCGTGATGCCGCCCGCCTCGACGTTCAGCGACACCGGCCCCAGGATCCGCCGCCCTTGCCGGCGCAGCACGATTTCATCCAGGACGAGCGGGAGGATAGCGGCTACCATCTGCTGCTCCTTTCGGTCCGCGTTCCGTAGTGGATGGCAAGATTGACAAGCACCGCCAGCGCGATCAGCACGAACCCAAGCGCAAGGGCCAGGTCGAAGTTCCCCTTGCCGGTTTCAAGCGCGATGGCTGTGGTCAGCACCCGCGTGGAATGGTCGATATTACCGCCCACGATCATGATCGCCCCGACCTCTCCGATCGCGCGGCCGAAGCCTGCCAGCGATGCCGTCATCAAAGCGCGGCGCCCATCCCACAAAAGTGCGCCGATGCGCTGCCAGCGGCTGGCATGCAGCGATATCAGAAGGTCGTGGTAGTCGGCCCAAAGATCGCGAACCGCCTGGTGGGCAATCGAGGCGACGATCGGAGTGATTATGATGACCTGCGCGATCACCATCGCCGTGGGCGTGAACAGAAGCCCCAGCACCCCCAGCGGTCCTGACCGTGAAAACAGCACATAGACGAACAGACCGACGACCACCGGCGGCAAGCCCATGAGCGCGTTCAGGATCGCGATCACCAGCCTGCGGGCGCGAAATCGGTGAACGGCGATCCAGGCCCCCAGTGGCAGGCCGATCAGAGACGCGATGGCGGTCGCGCTGAGCGTTACAGCCATCGACAGCCGCGTGATCTCGACAAGGTCGGGGTCCAGCGTCACCACGCGCCGTGCGGCTTCAGCAAGCCCTAACAGGATATCATTCATGGGTTTTCTTCGGTCTTCCGTGGCGCCTTCGGATCTGATCTAGGTCTGAATAACTTGCGCAAACGCGCTCAAGAACGGACAAATTGGGGGTTAATGCGGCGCGACACGGACAAATTGTCCACGTCAAACCTGATCGCGCCCGTCAGCGCGCCATCGCGGCCTTGCACCAGCCAAGAACCGCGTCCGCTTCGGATGGCAGTTCCCTTTCCATCCCGGCGGCAAACTCGGCGAACTTGGCGGCGTTATCGCTGTTCACGGCGCAAAGCACCGGGACGCCATCGGCCAGCGCACGTCCGATCAGCGGGCGAAAGCCGCGCCCGTCCAGTTCCTGCTTGCCGAACTTGTTCACGATCAGCAGTTGCGGGCCGCGGTCCAGGGCGCGCTCCACATGGCCCACCACAGACTCAAGCGCGGCGGGATCAAGCCGGCACCCCTTGGCAAGCGCACCAAGGTTCTGGCTGATGCGGATGACCTTGTCCAAGGCCAGAACATGCAGGTCCATTTCGCAGGGGCGCCCATCGCGCGTCTCGACGTTGACCTGCACCGCGCCGGCCAGCTTGCAGCCGTCGGACATCAGCCGATCAGCGACATCGGCCAGAAGCAGATCGGCCTCGCCCCGCCCCCTGGATACGATAAAGCCAAGCATCGCCGCCCCCTGCCCCGCGAAATCCGGGGCCTTGCACCTGCCCGAACCTCATTACAAGATGCCCGGCACAGAGGAAACACCCCATGACGCCCGACCTGCCGATCCTTCCCAACCTGTCCGATCCCCGCCTGACGAGGCGCGTGACCGGCACCGATCAGACCGGCGCCGCGGTCGAGATATCGGTGGTCGAAGAACGCCCCCTGACGATCTACCTGAACTCTCAGGAAATCGTCACGGCGATGACGATCGGGGACTATCCCGAATACCTGGCGCTTGGCTTCCTGCGGAACCAGGGAATGTTGCGTCCCGACGACCGGGTAACTGCCGTCGATTTCGATGACGAGATCGAAACGGTCGTGGTGCGGACCGAAAGGGTCACGTCCTACGAAGAGAAGGTGAAGAAGAAGACCCGCACATCCGGCTGCGCGGTCGGGACCGTCTTTGGCGACATGATGGAGGGCCTTGAGGGCCTGCTCCTTCCCCGCTCAGAGGTGCGGACAAGCTGGCTTTACGCGCTTGCCCACCAGATCAACACGACGCCTTCGCTGTACCTCGAGGCGGGCGCCATCCATGGCACCGTTCTGTGCCAGGCCGACCAGCCGTTGGTCTACATGGAGGACGTGGGCCGGCACAACGCCGTCGACAAGATCGCCGGTTTCATGTTCCGGCACCAAGTCCCTGCGGCGGACAAGATCCTGTACACGACGGGGCGTCTGACCTCGGAGATGGTGATCAAGACCGCGCTGATGGGCATTCCCGTCCTGGCGTCCCGGTCGGGCTTCACCGCCTGGGGCGTGGAAATCGCGCAGCAAGTGGGCCTTACGCTGATCGGCCGGATGCGGGGGCAACGCTTCGTCTGCCTTTCGGGCGAGGATCGGTTGTTGCGCGACGCCGACCCCGCGTCCGTACCGGACGAAGGCCGCAAGCATCGCCGCAAGGGTGCCGATCATGACGACCGCGGGGGCTACTCCGCGTCGGCAAGCGGGGAAACGGCAGAATGACGGTGCCCGGGGTCATCCTGGCAGGTGGGCGCGCAACCCGCATGGGCGGCGGCGACAAGGGCCTGCGCAGCGTCGCCGGGCGTCGGTTGCTGGACCGCGTGATCGACCGCCTTTCGCCCCAATGCGCACCGTTAGCGATCAATGCGAACGGCGACCCGTCCCGCTTCGCCGAGTTCGGCCTGCCGGTTCTTGCAGACAGCCTGCCGGATCATCCGGGACCGCTGGCCGGTGTTCTGGCGGGGCTGGATTGGTCGGCGGCGATCGGCGCGGACGCGATCGTGACGGTGGCCGCCGACACGCCCTTTTTCCCCGAGGATCTTGTAGCGCAGCTTCGCGCCGCTGCCGGGCCTTCGGGGCTCGCGCTTGCGGCCAGCCGGGACGGGACGGGCAAGCTGTGGCAGCATCCGACCTTCGGCCTCTGGCCGGTCGCGCTGCGGAACGATCTGCGCTCCGCGCTTGAGGGCGGTTTGCGCAAGATCGTGCTCTGGACCGAACGGCACGCCGCAGGGTCCGCCGAATTCGCATCCGACCCGTTCGATCCGTTCTTCAACATCAACACGCCCGAGGATATCGAGATCGCCGAAAGGCTGATCGGATGAATATCTATGGCGTCACAGGCTGGAAGAATTCGGGCAAGACGCATCTGATGGTGCGGCTTGTCGAAGAGATGACCCGGCGCGGACTTGTCGTGTCGACCATCAAGCACGCGCATCACGCCAGCGACGTCGACCATCCCGGCCGCGACAGCTTTCGCCACCGGGAAGCCGGCGCGCAAGAGGTGATCGTCGCCTCTCCGGGCCGGTGGGCCCTTATGCACGAACTTCGCGGCGCGGCCGAGCCGCCACTGGCAGAGCTGCTAGCCCGGCTTTCCCCCGCCGATCTGGTCTTGATCGAAGGGTACAAGCGCGAGGCCCATCCGAAGATCGAGGCGCACCGCACCGAAACCGGTCGCCCGCTGATCGCGCCGGGCAACACGACGATCCGGGCGGTGGCGTCGAACTGCGCGCCTGGCGGATTGACCGTCCCCGTGCTCGACCTGGACGACACGTCGGGGATCGCGGATTTCATCTTGAAAGAGGTCGGCCTGTGACCTTCTTCGGCTGCGCCACGCCCCAGGGCCGGGGCGGACACCGACCTGCACAGCGCCTTCGGAGGCAGACATGAGTGACGAACTGACCCCGCCGCGTCTGCGCAACGATTGCTTCGCGATGCCGCAGGGCGTTTCCTGGGTCCCGGTGGAAGAGGCGCTGGAGCGGTTGCGCGGCGTTCTGAACCCGGTGGTCGCGACCGAAACCGTGGCGACCGCGAAGGCCGCGGGGCGGGTTCTTGCCACCGACGCCGTGGCCCGCCGCGCGAATCCGCCCGCGCCCAATTCCGCCGTGGACGGGTACGGCTTCGCCCACACATCCACGGGCGAGGGCGTTCAGCGCCTTCCTCTGGTTTCTGGCCGCGCCGCTGCGGGGCAGCCTTTTGCAGGCGCGGTCCCGCCCGGCCACGCCGTGCGTATCCTGACCGGCGCGATCCTGCCCGATGGTGTCGATACCGTCGTGCTTGAGGAAGACTGCGCGACGGACGGGGCGACTCTTGCCTTCGACGGACCGGTGCGGCACGGCGCCAACACCCGAAACGCCGGCGAGGACGTGACTGCGGGCGCGCGGGCGCTGCCCGCCGGACGGCGGCTGACCCCGGCCGATCTCGCCCTTCTCTCGGCGCTTGGGGTCGCAACGGTCGAGGTCTATCGCCCTTTGCGCGTCGCCGTCCTGTCGACAGGGGACGAGATCGTGGGCGACCCGGCCCAGTCTGCCGCGCCGCACCAGATCTTCGATGCCAACAGGCCGATGCTGCTGGCGCTGGCCGCGGCCTGGGGCTGCGTTCCCGTCGATCTGGGCCATGCGAACGACAGTCCCGACCTCATCGCCGCCCGACTCGATCGCGGTGCCGCCGAGGCGGACGTGATCCTGACCTCGGGCGGGGCATCTGCGGGGGATGAGGATCACGTGTCCGCCCTGCTTGGCCGCCATGGCCAATTGTCCTGCTGGCGCATCGCGATGAAGCCGGGCCGACCGTTGGCGCTTGCGCTGTGGAAGGGCGTGCCGGTCTTCGGACTGCCCGGAAACCCGGTAGCGGCCTTCGTCTGCGCGCTGATCTTTGCACGTCCGGCGCTGGACGCCATGTCTGGCGCGGGCTGGTCCGCCCCGCTGGCCTTCACCGTTCCCGCCGCCTTTTCGAAGCGCAAGAAGGCGGGGCGGCGCGAATATCTGCGCGCGCGGCTGAACGCGGAAGGGCGCGCCGAGGTCTTCGCATCGGAAGGGTCGGGTCGGATCAGCGGCCTGAGCTGGGCGACAGGACTGGTCGAGCTTCCCGATGGCGCCGCGGAATTCGCGCCGGGACATGCGGTCCGATACCTTCCGTTCGCGGGATTTGGCCTGTAGCGCGCGCCGCTGTCCTGCGGCGCTTGTCAGGTGCGGCGGATCAGGTAGACTTGGGCGGCGCCTTCCGAGGATGTGCTGACAAGTTCGTGCCCGGATTGGGCGCAGAAGTGTGGAACATCGACCACGGCGGCGGGATCGGTGGACACAAGGCGCAGAACCGCGCCCGGCGCCATGCCCGCAAGGCGCTTGCGCGCCTTCAGCACCGGCAGGGGGCACAGCAGACCCGTCGCGTCGATTTCCTGATCCCAGTTCATGGCGCAGGAGATATGCAAAGCGACGCATCCTGTCCATTGATCTTATAGGGGCCATGAGAAGATAATTCACTGGAAATTGCCCATTACGATTAGGAATCCCTATCGGGCAACGGAAATACCGAATTGATCTGGCCCAAGCGCTTTGACACTAGGGCGCGAACGGAAAGTAGCCCTGACGGGCGTGGAAACGAACGGAAGAAGGTCATGGCACTGGACGACAAGAACGGAATCTGGAAATCCGGCAAGGGGCGTGGCCGCAAGACCCCGAAGGGGCGGCAGCTGGAAGACCAGGCCTGGGCCGAGGTCCGCGTGCTTCTGGGTGAAGCGCCCCGGCGGCGCGATCTGCTGATCGAGTATCTGCACCGCATCCAGGATACCTACGGGTGTCTGTCGGCGCCCCACCTGCGCGCCCTGGCGGAGGAACTGGGAACCGGCATGGCCGAGATCTGGGAAGTCGCGACCTTCTACGCCCATTTCGATCCCGTGCGCGAAGGCGAAGCCCCGCCCCCCGACCTGACCATCCGCGTGTGCGAGTCGCTGTCGTGCGAGCTGGCCGGGTCAGAGGCGCTGATCTCGGCGCTGGAAGCGGGCATGGACCCCAAGAAGATCCGCGTGCTGCGCGCGCCCTGCATGGGCCGCTGCGACACCGCCCCGGTTCTGGAAATCGGCCACCTGCACATTGACCACGCGACCCCCGAAAAGGTCGAGGCCGCGCTGAGCGAAGGCCACTTCCACCCCGAGATCCCGGCCTACGAAACCTTCGAGGCCTACCGCGCCGCCGGCGGCTACGAAAAGCTGTCCGAACTGCGCAAGTCCGGCGACTGGAAGGCGGTGCAGGGACAGGTGGCGGCCTCTGGTCTCAGGGGCCTTGGCGGGGCGGGCTTCCCGTCCGGCCGGAAATGGGAATTCGTCCGCGCCAATCCGGGCCTGCGCTACCTTGCGGTGAACGGTGACGAAGGCGAACCGGGGACGTTCAAGGACCGCTACTATCTTGAACGCACGCCGCACCTGATGCTTGAGGGCATGCTGATCGCCGCCTGGGCGGTCGAGGCCGAGAAGTGCTTCATCTACATGCGCGACGAATATCCTGCGGTGCTCGAGATCCTGCGGCGCGAAATCGCCGCGCTCGAGGAGGCGGGGATCGTCCTGCCCGGCGAGGTCGAACTGCGCCGTGGCGCGGGCGCCTACATCTGCGGCGAGGAAAGCGCGATGATCGAGTCGATCGAGGGCAAGCGCGGCATCCCGCGCCTGCGCCCGCCCTACGTCGCCGCGGTCGGCATCTTCGACCGTCCGACCTTGGTCCACAACGTCGAGACGCTGCACTGGGTCGCGCGCGTCCTACGCGAAGGACCCGAGATCCTGTCTTCGACCGAAAAGAACGGCCGCAAGGGGCTGCGTTCCTACTCGGTCTCGGGCCGCGTGGCGAAACCCGGCGTATACCTGCTTCCGGCGGGCTCAACGATCACCGACATCATCGAAGCCTGCGGCGGCATGGCCGAAGGGCACTCGTTCAAGGCATACCAGCCGGGCGGGCCGTCCTCGGGCCTTCTTCCCGCCTCGATGCACGACGTGCCGCTGGACTTTGACACGCTCCAGCCGCACGGCACCTTCATCGGATCGGCCGCGGTTGTCTTGCTGTCCGACAAGGACAGCGCAAAACAGGCGGCGCTCAACATGCTGCGGTTCTTCGAATCCGAATCCTGCGGCCAGTGCACGCCTTGCCGCGTCGGTTGTGAAAAGGCGGTCAAGCTGATGCAGGCGGACCGCTGGGATCGCGACCTGCTTGAGGACCTTTGCCAGGTGATGGGCGATGCTTCGATCTGCGGCCTGGGCCAGGCCGCGCCGAACCCGATCCGCCTGACCATGAAACATTTCCCGGAAGAAGTCTGACATGACCGACATGATCAAGTTCACCCTCGACGGCCGCGAAGTCACCGCCGCCCCCGAAGAGACGATCTGGGAAGTGGCCAAGCGGGAAGGCACGACCATCCCGCACCTGTGTCACAAGGACCAGAACGGCTACCGCCCGGACGGCAACTGCCGCGCTTGCGTGGTCGAGGTGGAAGGCGAACGGGTGCTGGCCGCCTCGTGCTGCCGCAACCCCTCGAACGGCATGGTCGTCAAGACCGACACCGAGCGGGCAAAGAAATCGCGCGAGATGGTTATGGAACTGCTTCTGGCCGACCAGCCGGAGCAGGCCAAGGCGCATGACAAGTCCTCCCACCTTTGGGACATGGCCGTAGCCAACGGCGTGTCCGAAAGCCGCTTCCCCAAGCTGGAGCGCGAGCGGATCCCGCTTCTGGACGACAGCCACGTCGCCATGCGTGTCAATCTTGACGCCTGCATCCAGTGCGGGCTTTGCGTGCGCGCATGCCGCGAGGTGCAGGTCAACGACGTGATCGGCATGGCGGGCCGCGGCCACGACGCCTACCCGATCTTCGACATGGCCGATCCGATGGGGCAATCGACCTGCGTGGCCTGCGGCGAATGCGTGCAGGCCTGCCCGACCGGCGCGCTGATGCCCGCCACGGTCGTCGACGCCGAACAGCTGGGCGACAGCGCCGATTTCGATAGCGAAACCACTTCGGTCTGCCCGTTCTGCGGCGTCGGATGCCAGGTGTCGCTGAAGGTGAAGGACGGCAAGGTCAAGTATGTCGAGGGTATCAACGGCCCCGCGAACGAAGGCCGCCTTTGCGTCAAGGGCCGCTTCGGCTTCGACTACATCCACCACCCGCACCGCCTGACCAAGCCGCTGATCCGGCGTGAAGACGCCCCGGCAAAGGGCCTGAACGTCGATCCGGCGAATTGGCAGGCGCATTTCCGCGAAGCCAGCTGGGAAGAAGCATTGGACTTCGCCGCCGGCGGCCTCAAGCGCCTTGCGGACCAGAACGGCGGTCGCGCGGTGGCGGGCTTCGGGTCGGCCAAGTGTTCGAACGAAGAGGCCTATCTGTTCCAGAAGTTCATCCGCCAGGGCTTCGGTCACAACAACGTCGACCACTGCACCCGGCTTTGCCACGCCTCTTCGGTGGCGGCACTTCTTGAAAACGTCGGCTCGGGCGCCGTTTCCGCGACCTTCAACGAGATCGAGAACGCCGACGTCGCCATAGTTATCGGCTGCAACCCGATTGAAAACCACCCCGTCGCCGCGACCTACTTCAAGCAGTTCACCAAGCGCGGCGGCAAGCTGATCGTCATGGATCCGCGCGGCGTGGGTCTGCGCCGCTTCGCGACGCACATGCTGAAGTTCCGTCCCGGCGCCGACGTCTCGATGCTGAACGCGATCATGAACGTGATCGTCGAGGAAGAGCTTTACGACCGCCAGTATATCGAGGCCTATACCGAGAACTGGGAAGCCGAGAAGGCGCATCTGGCAAACTTTACGCCCGAGAAGATGGAGTCGATCTGCGGCATCCCGGCAGAGCAGCTGCGTCAGGTTGCCCGCGACTTCGCCACGGCAAAGGCCGGCATGATCTTCTGGGGCATGGGCGTGTCGCAGCACATCCACGGCACCGACAACTCCCGCTGCCTCATCTCGCTCGCGCTGATGTGCGGCCATGTCGGCCGTCCCGGCGCCGGCCTTCACCCGTTGCGCGGCCAGAACAACGTTCAGGGCGCCTCGGACGCGGGCCTGATCCCGATGTTCCTGCCGGATTACCAGACCGTCACCGACGACTCGATCCGCTCCAAGTTCACGGGCGTCTGGGGTTCGGACGACTTCTCGAACGAAAAGGGTCTGACCGTGACCGAGATCCTCGATGCCGTCCACCATGGCGACATCAAGGGCATGTACATCCTGGGCGAAAACCCGGCGATGTCGGACCCGGATCTGAACCACGCGCGCGAAGCGCTGGCGATGCTGGAACACCTTGTGGTGCAGGACATCTTCCTGACGGAAACTGCGAACTATGCCGACGTAATCCTGCCCGCCGCGGCGTTCTACGAAAAGAACGGCACGGTCACGAACACCAACCGTCAGGTCCAGATCGGACGCGCGGCGGTCACGCCTCCGGGTGAGGCGCGCGAGGATTGGGTTATCACCGTGGACCTGGCGAACCGGATCGGACTGGGCTGGACCTATACCCACCCGTCCGAGGTCTTCGCCGAGATGAAGAAGACGATGAAGTCGCTGGACAACATCACCTGGGAACGCCTGGAAAGGGAAGGCGCTGTGACCTATCCGTCACTTTCGCCGGAAGATCCCGGCCAGCCGATCGTCTTCGGAACCGGGTTCCCGCGTGCGGGCGGCCGCGCGAAGTTCACACCGGCCTCGGTCATTTCTCCGGCAGAGTTGCCCGATGCCGATTATCCTATGATCATGACCACCGGCCGTCAGCTTGAGCATTGGCATACCGGATCGATGACCCGTCGATCCAAGGTCTTGGACTCCGTCGAACCAGAGGCGAACTGCTCGCTCCATCCCGACACGCTGAAGCGTCTGGGCGTGGAACCGGGCGGCCGGGTCAAGCTTGCGACCCGGCGCGGCGAGATCGAGATCATGGCGCGCGCCGACCGCGCCATCGCCGAGGACATGGTGTTTGTCCCCTTCGCCTATGTCGAGGCGGCGGCCAACATCCTGACCAACCCACAGCTGGACCCTTACGGCAAGATCCCGGAGTTCAAGTTCGCCGCCGTGCGTGTCACGGCCGCTTGAGAGCAAAGGAAGGGCCGCCGGAAACGGCGGCCCTGTCCTTCATAGCCGGGCAGTACACGATCAGTCGGCGCCCCGATCCGATGAATTCCTGGGACGCCGGTTTTCGCACAAACCTTGGGCATGCCCGGCAGTGATGCCACCGCCGCGCGCGCCCAGAACGAAAAGCCCCGTCTTCGCCGCAGATTGGGACGGATCAAGGGTAAATCGCACGGGCTCACCCGCCTTCCGCTTCGGCGGCGAGGCGCGGTAAACGATCTGCGTCGGGTTCAGGCGCAGCGCACGGATCGCGTAATCACCCGCAGCGCACCAGAAGCTGTCGGGCCCCGCCAAACCGCGCCATGAAACCACGAAACCATCGCCATCCGGCTCGACGACAAGGCCGTTCTGGGCGGTGAAGGCATGGACCGGGGCGGCCAGGGTCAGGGCGAGAAGGAAAGCCAAGGGGCGCATTGGTAGGCCTTTCGGTTGGTCTGGTCCCAAGATAAGCCCGCGATGCGGACAATCCAAGCGGCGCCGTCGCGGGGCCGGCGAGAAATCCGAGTCCGAAAGCCGTGTGCGGGGCTTTGCGCCGCGTGTGAGCCGGGCCCCGGCCAGAGGTGCCGGACCGGGCTGCATGATCCGGGCCGCATGATCCGGGTATCGGTGGATGTGCGCGAACCGTACTGCGGTCGCGTCGCGGCCGGCCCGAACGCCTGGTCGCGGCCCTTCACACCACCAGCCGGGTACGAAACCCGCGTGATGCGTAATAGGAGTCCGCGCCGTTGTGATAGGTGAACACGGCGCCATAGCGCCGGTCGCAGAACAGTGCGCCGCCGCGATCCCGGATCGCGGACGGGGTCTGGATCCAACTCGATGTCTTGCGATCGAACTCCCCGAGATCCTGCAGGGCGCGATACTGCGACTCGGTCAGCAACTCGGCGCCCAGTGCCGCGGCCAGTTCGAGCGCGGCACCCCGGGGCTTGTTGGCCCTGCGCGCATCCAGCGCCTTGCGGTCGTAGCAGAGGCTGCGGCGCCCCGCGGGGCTTTCGGCGGCGCAGTCGACGAAGACCAGCGCCCCGTCCGATCCGGCGCGCCCGACGACATCCGGCTCGCCCCCGGTGCGTTCCATCTCTTCGAGAACGCGGCATTTGTCCGGGTTGCCGCGCAGCCGCGCCTCCACCTCGGGCCAGGCCAGTCCGGGGTGTCGCTGCTGGTTCATCGCGAAGCGATCCTTCAGCACCCGGATCATCTCCTCATCTGGCGATGTCGTCATGCGTTGACCCCCATGCGACCCCGATGGGCTTTCACTGATCCAGGAAGCTCCTCAGCTTGCGGCTGCGGCTCGGATGCTTCAGCTTCCTGAGCGCCTTTGCTTCGATCTGGCGGATGCGTTCGCGGGTGACGGAGAACTGCTGGCCCACCTCTTCGAGCGTGTGATCGGTGTTCATGCCGATGCCGAAACGCATCCGCAGAACCCGCTCCTCGCGCGGGGTCAGCGAGGCCAGGACCCGCGTCGTCGTTTCCTTCAGGTTTTCCTGGATGGCGCTGTCCAGCGGCAGGATCGCGTTCTTGTCCTCGATGAAGTCGCCAAGCTGGCTGTCCTCCTCGTCGCCGATGGGCGTTTCGAGGCTGATCGGCTCCTTCGCGATCTTCATCACCTTGCGGACTTTCTCCAGCGGCATCTGGAGCTTTTCGGCCAGTTCCTCGGGCGTCGGTTCGCGGCCGATCTCGTGCAGCATCTGGCGGCCGGTGCGGACCAGCTTGTTGATCGTCTCGATCATGTGGACCGGGATGCGGATCGTGCGGGCCTGGTCGGCAATCGAGCGGGTGATCGCCTGACGGATCCACCATGTTGCATAAGTGGAAAACTTGTAGCCGCGGCGGTATTCGAACTTGTCCACCGCCTTCATCAGGCCGATGTTCCCTTCCTGAATGAGATCAAGGAATTGCAGGCCGCGGTTCGTGTATTTCTTGGCGATGGAGATAACGAGGCGAAGGTTCGCTTCCACCATTTCCTTCTTTGCCTGACGGGCTTCCTTTTCACCCTTCTGGACCTGGCTGACGATGCGGCGGAACTCCTGGATGTCGACGCCGACATACTGGCCGACCTGCGCCATCTCTGCGCGCAGGTCTTCCACCTTGCCCTGGCTTCTTTCCAGCAGCGTCTGCCAGCCGCGACCCGACTTTTCCGCCATGCGGTCGACCCAGGTCGGGTCCAGCTCGTAGCCGCGGTATTCGTCGATGAATTCGCGCCGGTTGATGCGGGCGGCGTCCGCCAGCTTCACCATGTTCGAGTCGATCTGCATGATCTTGCGGTTGATGCCGTAGAGCTGGTCGATCAGCGCCTCGATGCGGTTGTTGTGCAGGTGCAGTTCGTTCACCAGCAGCACAATCTCGGAGCGCAGCTTCTGATAGGCGGCCTCGTCCGAAAGCGAGAAGGTGTCGTCCTCGTTCAACGTCGCGGACATGCGCTGGTCCTGCATGTCGGCCAGCTTGGCGTAGTCGCGCGCGATGATTTCCAGCGTTTCCAGCACGCGCGGCTTCAGCGTCGCTTCCATCGCGGCAAGCGACATGTTGGAGCCGTCGTCCTCGTCCTCGTCGTCATCGTTGCGCGCAATCGGGTTGCCGTCCGCGTCCAGCTCCGGTTCGTCCGCGTTCTGGCGCTTGGGCTGCTGGGACTCCGAGACGTCACCCATCACCGGCTCGTCGATATCGCCATCGCCGTCCAGATTCCGCCCGAAAGTCGCCTCGAGGTCGATCACGTCGCGAAGCAGGATGTCTTCGTTGAGCAGTTCGTCGCGCCAGATCGTGATTGCCTGGAAGGTCAGAGGGCTTTCGCAAAGCCCGGCGATCATCGTGTTGCGCCCGGCCTCGATCCGCTTCGCGATGGCGATCTCGCCCTCACGAGACAGCAGCTCGACCGAGCCCATTTCGCGCAGGTACATCCGCACCGGATCATCGGTCCGGTCCAGCGTTTCGCCGGCGGAGCTGGCGATAGCCACCTCACGAGAGCCCGAGGTTTCGACGACCGCACCGCCCTGGGACGGCTCGTCCTCGGCTTCCTCCTCCTCAATCACGTTGATGCCCATCTCGGAGAGCATCGACATCACATCCTCGATCTGTTCCGAGGACACCTGTTCCGGCGGCAGAACCTGGTTCAGCTGGTCATAGGTGATGTAGCCACGCTCGCGCGCGTCGGCGATCATCTTCTTGACCGCGGCCTGGCTCATGTCGAGCGTATGCTCGTTGTCATCGCCTTCCGGTTTCTGGTCGTCGGTGTCTTTGGCGGCCATAGGCGCTCCTTCGGTCATCGTCGGGCGAATCGCACAGGGCGAATCGACTAAGTGTTTCTATCGAATCGTGACGGCGAATCACAGGGCAGGCGGCATCAGTGCCGCTTCTTCTCCCAAACCGCGCGATCTATCAGGTTCTGCAGCTGCGCCGACAGCGCGGCGCGGTCCTCTCCCATGTCGCTGTCGTCGTCAAGTTTTGAGCGTTCGGCCTTGTGACGGGCAGCCGCGGCCTGGCTGAGACGCCAGGTAAGGCCCTCATCCACGAGCCCGGTCAGATCCTCCATCGCCTCTTCGACTTCGGCTGCGGCACCCCGTCGCGCCTCTAGCTTCGCCAACTCTTCTGCCAGACACATCGTGGCCAGATCGCTGTCCTCGAAATTGCGAACCGGGGGGGCGATGCGGACGTGGGCAAGCGACATGAGCTTTTCAAGGTCATCGCCCGCCTGAGCCGCGATTTTGTTCCGAAACGCGCCCGGGTCAACCGCGATCGCGGGATCGTGCGAGGCCAGAAGCAGCGCATGGCGCAACCGGTCATGGCCCGGATCGCGCATCGCGACCGTCTCCAGCTGGCTTTCGAAGCGCGTAACGCAGGCGGGATGCGTCAGGCAAATGGCAAGTATCATGGCCTCGCGCAGGTGTTCCTCGACCTCCGCGCCGCCGGGCGTCGCCAGAAGCGAGGTCCGGGTGACCGGCAACGGCGCGTCGGGCACGAACGGCCGCCCCTTTCCCGGCGCCATCCGCGCTGCCCGCGTTCCCGGCTGCGGTGCGCGGCGATTGGTGCCGAACAGCTCCCACCTCAGCCGCTTGATCTCCTCGCCGTAATGGCTGCGGATCGAGGGGTCAGCGATCTTGCGCAGGGTTTCGCGCAGGGTCTTGTCCAGCGCCGCCTTGCGTTCGGGACTGTCGAATATCTTGCCTTCGGTCTCTCTCTGCCAAAGCAGGTTGACCATCGGCTGCGCCGCTTCCAGCAGGTTGCGCATCGCCTGTGCGCCCCGCGCGCGGATCAGGTCGTCGGGGTCCATGCCCTCGGGCAGGATGACGAAACGCAGACCATAGCCCGCCTCGAGCATGGGCAGGGCAAGGTCGATCAGGCGCATGGCCGCGCGGATGCCGGCCGCGTCCCCGTCAAGCATCACCAGGGGTTCATGGTGGATGCGCCACAGAAGCCTCAGCTGGTCTTCGGTTACGGCGGTGCCCAGCGGGGCGACGGCCGCGTGAAGCCCCGCCGTCACCAAGGCGATCACGTCCATGTAGCCTTCGGCGACGATCAGGGGCTCACCCTTGCCGGCGGCCTCGCGCGCGGGACCGTGGTTGTAAAGGCTGCGGCCCTTGTCGAACAGCTCGGTTTCGGGGGAGTTCAGGTATTTCGCGCTGTCGGCCGGGTCCATCGCCCGCCCGCCGAAGGCGATACAGCGGCCGCGCGCATCGCGGATCGGGAACATGATCCGGTTGCGAAACGTGTCGTAGGGCGCCTTGCCCCCGGCGACGGGCTTGGCAAGTCCGGCGGCAAGGATCAATTCGTCCTCGATGCCCTTGGCCTTCAGGTGATCCCAAAGCCCGCGCCAACCCTCGGGGGCAAACCCGATCTCGAACCGGTCACGGTCTGCCTCGGACAGCTTGCGCTTGGCCAGGTAGTCGCGCGCGCCCGCGCCCGTGCCGGTGCGTAGCTGCATGCGGTAGTGCTGGACGGCCGCTTCCATGACCTCGGCCAGCTGGCTGCGTCGGTCGGCCCTTTCGGCGGCCTGCGGATCGCGCGCGGGCATCTGCATGCCCGCCTCGCGTGCGAGGACCTCGATCGCCTCCATGAAGCCCATGTTCTCGGCCTCTCGCAGGAAGCTGACGGCATCGCCCTTGGCGTGGCAGCCAAAGCAATAGTAGTAGCCCTTGCGGTCGTCGACATGGAAGCTGGCGGTCTTTTCCTGGTGGAACGGACAGGGCGCCCAAAGGTCGCCCTTGGCCTGGTTGGACTTGCGGTTGTCCCACGTCACCTTTCGCCCCACGACGCGCGACAGCGACGTGCGGTTCCTCAGTTCATCAAGAAATCCGGGGGGCAGACTCATCCCGCGAATATCGGCCCTTGCGGGCCGATCGGCAAGGGTCAGACCGCAGCCCGGGCTGCGAGCGCCTTCATGGCGTGATGAAGCTCATGCACTGCCGTCGCCGCCATGGACCGGAAGACCATGATGTCGAAGATCCCCGGCGCGGGAGAGATCAGGATCATCATCATGTGCCCAAGTTGCGATCGCGCGGCCTGTCCGGGCGCGAAGGCGCGCAGATCCAGCGGGACAAGACGGGCCAGAACGTCCGCTGCCCCCGGCCCCTCAAGCCGAATCCTTGCCCATCCGTCGGTTTGGTCGGTCAGCGCGGCAAGCCCCGCAAGCGTGTCAGGGTCGGCACCGATCAGGAAGGCCTGATCACGCCCCGTCCATGTGATCGACGCCCGATCCTTCGCGATCACGCGGTTGGGCTCGGGCCAGGCAAGCCCAAGCTTCTTGAGGGCGGCGGCCAGTTTGGTCTTCTGGCCGCGGAGCGGTGCGACCGATGTCACGCGGTCCCCCACCAGTTCCCTCAGCGTCAGGGCGCCGCAGGTGACGGGCAAAAGCGCCTCGCACGGGGTCTTTTCGATCAGCCTAGCCACGGGCGCGCCCTCCCTCGGGGTCGAAGAACACGGGGTTTACCACCTCGCACAGGATATCGTTGCCGCGCACATGGTCGACCAGGCGCACGGTTTCGCCATGGCGGGCGCGACCGTTCCTGAGGAACGCGAGCCCAAGGTGGGTCTTGAGCGTGGGCGACCAGCAAACCGAGGTCACGTAGCCCTGGTCATTCGCGGAGACCGGCTTGGCGTCCTTGTCGAAAAGGTGCGCGCCCGCGCCGAAACCCTTGGTCGGCTGAACCGGGCGCAGGCCGACAAGCTGCTCGCGCTCCGGCCCGGAAAGACCCGGCCGCTGGCTTGCCGCCTTGCCGATGCAGTCCTTCTTCTTCGACACCATGCCCTGCAGGCCGATGTCGAATGCGGTGGTCCGGCCGTGGATCTCGGCATGGGTTATGAAGCCCTTTTCGATCCGCAGGACGTTGAGCGCCTCCATCCCGTAGGCGCCACCGCCCATGCTTTCGGCCCGCGCGACCAGATCGCGGAACAGCCCCTCGCCAAAGCGGGAAGGCACCGCGATCTCGTACCCAGCCTCGCCCGAGAACGAGATGCGGAAAAGCCGGGCTGGAACGCCCCGGATCTCGATTTCGCCACAGCCCATGAAGGGGAAATCGGCATCTTCAAGCGGCGCCAGCAGCATCGAGTTCAGCAATTCGCGCGACCTGGGCCCTGCAACCGCGAACTGCGCCCACTGCTCGGTGACCGAGATCATGTGCACGTCCCAGTCCGGGCAATGCGCCTGGTGGACGAACTCCAGATGGCGCATCACGAGCCCCGCCGCGGCGGTCGTCGTCGTCATCAGATAGTGGTTCTCGCCCAGCCGCGCGGTTGTGCCGTCGTCCAGAACAAGTCCGTCCTCGCGCAGCATCAGCCCGTAACGGACGCGACCGACGGGAAGGGTCGAGAAGGTGTTGGTGTAGACGAAGTCAAGGAAACGCGCCGCGTCCTTGCCTTGTATGTCGATCTTGCCAAGGGTCGAAACATCGCAGACGCCCGCCGCCTCGCGCACCGCCATGACCTCTCGGTCGCAGGACTCGCGCCATGTCTTTTCACCCGGGCGCGGGAAGTAGGACGGCCGGTACCACAGCCCCGCCTCGAGCATGGGCGCGCCACGTTCAACACTTGCCTTGTGCGAGGTCGTGAACCGTTGCGGCGCGAAACCCGCGCCCTGCCCGCCCGCGCCCATCGCGGCAATGGACACGGGAACGAAGGGCGGGCGGAAGGTTGTCGTTCCGGTTTCGGGAATTCCGCGGCCCGTCGCGTCGGCCAGGACGGCAAGCGCGGAGATGTTGGAATTCTTTCCCTGATCCGGCGCCATGCCCTGGGTGGTGTACCGCTTCATATGCTCGACCGAGCGGTAGTTTTCCTGTGCGGCCAGCCGCACGTCCTTGGTCGTGACGTCGTTGGCGAAATCAAGCCACGCGCGGCCCTTGCCTTCGGTCACCTCCCAGAAGGCCGTGATCCGCGTGCCACCGTTTTCGGCGTTCGGCAGATCGATCGACTTCGCCTCGATCCCGAGGTCGGACAGCGCGGCCTCGGCCGCCCGGCGGCCATCGGCCAGGGCGCCCGCGGTGGTCATGACGCCCGCCGCCGCGCCGCAGGCGGTCAGCCCCGGCACCATGCCGGGCTTCGGAACGAAGGCGGCAATCGTGTCGTCCCACGCGGGGCGGCCGTTCATGTGGCAGGTCAGATGCAGCGCCGGGTTCCAACCACCCGAGACGGCCAGGCAGTCAGCCTCTATCCGTTCCTCGCCCGATGCCGTGGTCACGGTGATCTCGCGCAGGCCCAGTCGACCGCGCGTGCCAGTCACCTGACCGCCCGAAATCACGCGATAGCCTGCGGGCTGGGGCGCGTCTTCGCGCACGTCGATCAGCGCCGCGACCTCAACCCCCGCGGCGACAAGGTCACGCGCGGTGCGATGGGCATCGTCGTTGTTTGCGAAGATCGCGACACGCCGCCCAGACGCCACACCCCAGCGGTTCAGATAGGCGCGCACCGCACCGGCGGTCATCACGCCGGGACGGTCGTTCATCGGAAACGCTATCTGGCGCTCGTGCGCGCCGGCGGCAAGGATCGTGCGCCGTGCCACGATCCGCCAGAAACACTCGCGCGGCAGTTCGGCGGGCGCGTTCGCCAGGTGCAGGCCCACACGTTCCAGCGCACCATAGGTACCGTCGTCGTAGGCACCGGTCACGGTCGTGCGGGTCATGAGACGAACGTTGGGCATGGCTTCAAGCTCTGCCAGAACCTCGTCTGCCCACAGATGCGCAGGCTTGCCGTCTATCTCTTCGGATTCTGCCAGCAGGCGGCCACCCATGCGGGCGTCTTCTTCGGCCAGGATCACATCGGCCCCCGAACGCGCCGCCGTCAGCGCCGCCATGAGGCCCGCAGGCCCGGACCCGACGACCAGCACATCACAGAATGCGAAGGCCTTTTCATAGCTCTCGTCGTTGTGCTTGCCCGACAGCGCGCCAAGGCCCGCGGCGCGGCGGATCAGAGGTTCGTAGACGCGTTCCCAGAAGGCCCGCGGCCACATGAATGTCTTGTAGTAGAAGCCGGCGCTGAAGAAGGGCGCCATCAGGTCATTGACCTGCATCATGTCGAACGCCAGCGACGGCCAGCGGTTCTGGCTTTTCGCCTCAAGCCCCGGAAAAACTTCCTGCATCGTCGCGCGCACGTTCGGAACCATACGGGCGCCCTGCCCCACGGTGACCAGCGCGTTGGGATCCTCGGAGCCCGCCGTCATCACGCCGCGCGGGCGGTGATACTTGAAGGACCGCCCGATCAGCCGGTTCCCCCCAGCCAGAAGCGCGGATGCCAAAGTGTCGCCCGCGAAGCCGACGTGGTCCCGTCCGTCGAAGCGGAACCCGACACTTGCGCCGCGATCGATAAGGCCCTTGCCCGCGATCCTCATTCTTCTGTCCCTTTCGGCTCGGGTTTGGTCGCTTGCGGCTTGATTTCCCTCAGATCGCCCTCTTGGTAGACGAACTTGTCGCGCCGGCTGTTGCGTTCGCTGACAAGCCGCGTGCCAAGGATCGCGTGGGTGACGGTGTTGCGCGTCACTTCGATCCAAGATGAGCAGCCCATCTCGTGATACCACAGGTCGCGTGTTTCGCCGGCCGGGTTGTCACGAAGGTGCAGATAGTCATTCCAGGCTTCGGGCACGGCGCCCGCATCCGGGCGATCGGCATAGACCGCATCGCCGTAGTAGTAGAATTCACGCCGGTCGCGGGTGCCGCACAGGGGGCAGGTAATGCGCATGTCGTTCTACCTCAGTGCAGGTTGTGCTGGCTGCCCGTGCCTTCCTCGTCGAGGAGGTGGCCGGTCACGAAGCGGTCAAGGCGGAAACGGCGGGCGACCTCATGCGACTCTCCGGTTGCCATGAGATGCGCCATGCACCAACCCGAGGCGGGCACGGCCTTGAAGCCGCCGTAGTTCCAGCCGCAGTCGATGAAGAGCCCGTCGATATGGGTCCGGTCGATGATCGGGGATCCGTCGGGCGTCATGTCCATGATGCCGCCCCAGGACCGCAGCACCTTGGCCTTGCCGATCATCGGCATCAGCGTCATGCCGGCCTCCATCACATGCTCGACCATCGGCAGGTTCCCCCGCGCGGCGTAGGAGGCGTAGAAGTCCAGGTCGCCACCAAAGACAAGACCGCCCTTGTCGGACTGGCTGATGTAAAAGTGTCCCATGCCGAAGCTGACGACATGGTCGATCACCGGCTTTAGCCCTTCGGTCACGAAGGCCTGCAGGATGTGGCTTTCGACCGGCAGGCGCATGCCCGCCATGGCCGCGACCTGACCCGAGCGCCCCGCGACGATGATCCCCACCTTCTTTGCCCGGATCGCACCGCGCGTGGTCTGAACCCCGGTCACCCGGCCGTCTTGAATGTCGATGCCCGTGACCTCGCAGTTCTGGATCAGGTCCACGCCGCGCCGGTCGGCGCCGCGCGCGTAACCCCAGGCGACCGCGTCGTGGCGCGCCGAGCCGCCGCGGCGGTGCAGAAGACCGCCGTAGATCGGAAAGCGCGTCTGCTCGAAATCCAGATAGGGCAGAAGCCGGCGCACGCCCTCGCGGTCAAGCAGTTCCGCGTCGTCGCCCTGGTTGATCATGGCGTTGCCACGCCGGGCGAAGGCATCACGCTGACCGTCGCTGTGGAACAGGTTGATCAGGCCCCGCTGCGAATGCATCACGTTGTAGTTCAGCTCGGATTCGAGCCCTTCCCACAGCTTCAGGGAGTGGGAATAGAACTCCTGGTTGCCGGGAAGGAAATAGTTGGCGCGCACGATCGTGGTGTTGCGCCCGACGTTGCCGCCGCCAAGGTAGCCCTTTTCCAGCACCGCGATGTTGGTCAGGCCGTGGTTCTTGGCCAGGTAGTAGGCCGTGGACAGACCGTGCCCGCCGCCCCCGATGATGATGATGTCGTATTCGGGCTTCGGATCGGGATCGCGCCAGGCCGGTTTCCAGCCCTTGTTGCCGCCAAGCCCCTCGGCAATGACCTTGAACCCCGAATATCGCATTCCCGCCTCCGCTTCGGCCGCCTCTGCAGCCTAGGCAGCAATGCTATCTTCTGCCAATCGCTTTCCAATAGCTTTGCGACAAAAGATGTCGGTATCAATCCAGGCAGGAAAAAAGCGCGCCGCGGCCTGGGTGGCGGCGGCGCGCGTCAGTTCAGTTCACCATGCGGAAATAGGATGCGTCGTAGTTGTTGCCCATCCCCGCACCGCCGCAATAGCCGAAGGTGCCGTTCGACGTCGCGCTGATTTCGCCACCCGCGACCAGCGAGATACCCTCGACCCCGTTGGTCTGCGCGGTCAGGTTGATATTGGCGAGCGAGATCAACTGGCTTCCAAAGAAGTTCACCTGGCTCGTCATCGAGATCGTTCCGCTGCTGATGATCTGAACGTCGCCGCCATCGTTGCAGCCATCATTCTTGCCAAGGGTCACATTCTGGGAATCGCTGACCGCGTTGTTCTTGTCGGCGTTGGTCGTCAGGATCACCGCGTCTTCAAGGATCGTTCCATTGGCAAGCTTGACCTGGCAGTTGGTGACCAGCGCCATCTCCTTGAACCAACTGCCGTCGATCGTGATCGTGTTGTTGCCACCGGCGCAGGTGTATTCGTGCACGTATCCGGTCTTGAACTGGTCGGACAGCTGCGGCTTGTCCTTGCCCTTGCCCTTCGGGTCCGTGACCGTGATCACCGTGCTGCTGGTGATGTAGGACCGGTAGTAGGGCGAATCCGGGTTCATGATCCCGAACCTTGCGTCCTGGGGGTTCAGAAGACCCTGCTTGATCTGATTGACCCGATCCAGGACGCGGATGGCGTAGGATCCGTCGCGCAGTGCCTGCTGAAGGCCGATGTTGGTATCGAAGCCTGAATTCGGCTTCACCAGGTCGTTCTTGTCCGGCATCGATACGACCGATCCGGTTTCGAACACGCTGTTCGAGTTCACCTCGACATGGGTTTGCGAGTGAACGCAGAAGCCGGGAAGATAGCGGTTGTTGCTTTGCGTGTCGACGCGGCCCTCTGCCATGAAACCTTCGCGGGCGCAGTTCGGAACATAGGTTTGGAAAACCGATCCGGCGGCGATGTCGAAGTCATCATGACCGGCCAGGCGCAGGAACCAGGTACCCAGGCTGTTGTTGCGCGACGCGTAGCGGCGGGTCGAGACAAAGACCGCCGCCTTCGAGGTCGCATCCGGCGTGAATGTGCGGGTGCTGGCGTCCCATGAGCCAAACACGATGTCGTCGGCTGTCAGCACGTTGCCGTAGCGCGACGTCGGCATCATGTTGGTCGCCACCTCGATCGCCTTGGCCTTCGCGGCATCAGCCGAGTTCCACTCGCGCGACCAAAGGGCCGCGTGGGCGGCGGAATCGGCAGTCGCCTGCAATTGCGTCCTGGTCTGGAACGCGTTCCCCACGTCGACCGCGAAGCCGCCGATGATCAGGCTGCACAGCAGCATCTGCAGGCTCAGAACGGAAATGGCGCCACCCGTTCCGGCGGCGAAGCGATGCAGGATTTGAGATGCCCTTCGGGCCGCTCTGCACTTCATTTGAAACCCCTTGGTTCAAATCTGGACAAAAATCAGTTGGTACAATGGGTTGTGCTGCACAAAGGCCCGCCGGCCACCACTTGGTGCGCCGACGGGCCAAGGATTGCTGCCTTGGGTCGCTTACCTGACCATTCGGAAATACTTCGCCTCGTAGTTGTTGCCCATCCCCGCCCCGCCGCAGAAGCCGAACGAACCGTTCGACGTGATGCTGGCTTCGCCGCCGGCAACGAACGACGCGCCTTCGATCCCGTTCGCGTTGGCGGTGGCATAGATGTCGCCGGCCGCGATGAACTGGCTGCCGTAGACCTGGATCCCCGACGCCAGGTCGATGCCACCCTTTGTCACCACCTGCACGTCGCCGCCAGCGGTGCAGTTGTCATCCTTGCCGAAACGCACACCCGAACGACCATAGAACGACTTGCCATCAACGTTGGTGTTCAGGAAGACCACGTCTTCAAGCGACGCGCCGTCGCCCAGGTCGGTGCCGAACTGGATCCGGCAGTTCGTGACGATCGCCATCTTGCGCAGCCAGTCACCCTTGACCTGCTTGTGCTGGTTGTCGTTCTTGCAGTCGAGAATGTGGACGCGGCCCTGCTTGAAGTCGGCTTGCGACAGCTCGGTCTTGCCTTGCCCGTTGATCTTCACGGCAACCTTGTTGGTGATGTAGCTGCGGTAATAGGGCGAAGTCGGCTCCATGATCCCGTATTTCGCGTCGGCCGGGTTCAGAAGTCCCTGTTCGATCTGGTTGATCCTGCCAAGGATGCGCATCGCATAGGAACCGTCTCTCAGCGCCTCGCGCAGGCCGGTGTTCTGGTCGAAACCCGAATCCGGGATCACCACGTCGGTCTTGTCGGGCATCGAAACGATCACGCCGGTGTTGAAGACGTTGTTCGAGTTGATCTCGACATGCTCCTGCGAGTGGATGCAGTAGCCCGGTTCATAGTTGTTGTTGCTTTGCGTATCGACCCGCTCGGCCGCGACGATGCCTTCACGGAAGCAGCTTGAGGCGTAGGTTTCCCAGACCGAACCCGATCCGACGTCCAGCCGATCCTGGCCCGCAAGCCGCAGGAAGAAGGTCCCCAGGCCGTTATTCTGCGCCTCGTAGCGCTTCGTGGACACGAAAACCGCATTCTTGGAAGCGGAATTCGCGGTGAATTTCTTCGTCGTCGCGTCCCAGTCGCCAAAAACGATATCCTCGGGGCGCAGAACCGTGCCGTAGCGAGAGGTCGGCATCATGTTGGTCGCCACGGTGATCGCCTTGGCCTTGGCGACGTCGGCGGTTTCCCATTCGCGCGTCAGAAGGGCGGCGTGGGCGGCCGAGTCCGCGGTCGCCTGCAACTGCGTGTAGGCCTGGAAACCATTGCCGACATCCACGGCGAAGCCGCCCAGGATCAGGCTCACGATCAGCATCTGCAAGCTGAGCACGGTTATGCCACCGTCCTCGCGCTTTGCGCGTTTTTTCGCGGCGCGGGCCGCGCGGCTCAGGAATAGCGGTGTCATGGTTGGCTGAACCCCTCGTCAAGCTGGTCGGCGGTGATGAACCAGTTGCTGCTGAAGACATGGGCAATGCCCAGAAGGTCGAGATCTGCCAGCGGGACGGTCACGGTCGTCGTGATCAGACCGGCCGCGTTGGTGGTCACCGCGTTCGCATTGGCGCTGATCGAGGCGATACGACCTTCCACGTAGGTTTCCGTCTCGGCGTTGGTGGTCAGACGGCGGATCGAGTAGTTCCGGTTCCCGTCCTGGATGATCCGCATGATCCGGGACTGGTTGTTGAAGATCATCGATAGGTCGACCATCAGGGAAAACAGACCCAGGAAGAATGGCAGCCACAGGATGACTTCGATCGTCGCTGCCCCTCGGTCGCGACGCAGGAAATTCTTGCCCCTGCTGACAAGACGAAATGGCAGCATAACACGGCTCCTAAACACCGCCGATCCGCGGCGGCACCCCACACGCCATCAAATAAGCGATCAGAATCGGGCTAAATTTTGTCGATTTCAGGCTGTCGTGATGGCATGCGAAGCAGGAGGCCGCGCATCGAAGGATAAATCAGGCGCGATCCGATCCATTTGCGCACAATCGCGAACAATCAAGTGTCCGATACCGCTCCATTCGGCTCAATTGAGTCAACTTGCTGTTCGGAGCGCAGGTTTGGTCACCTGCTGGCGGCTTCGCTGCGAATCCGGTGGGCCGCGCGGCGGGCCGTGGGGCGATCAAAGCCCCTTCGAACGGTAGGCCGCCGCCACGCGGTCGATGGCCACGATATAGGCCGCGACACGCAGGTCGTGCACGTCGTTGCGGGCATGCCAAACCTCACGCATGGCCTGGTAGGCGGTGCGCATGGTGTCGTCGAGACCCGAGCGCACCAGTTCAAGCTCGTCAGAGCCGCGCAGGAAGCGTTCCTTGAAGTCCGGGGCAAGCTCCCATCCCAGTCCGCGGTCAGAGGAAAGCCGTTCAAGCTCTTCGACGATCAGGCGTGAGCGCGCCTCTTCGGCCCGCCGCTGCATTCGCCCGAACCGGATGTGAGACAGGTTCTTGACCCATTCGAAATAGGACACCGTGACGCCGCCGGCGTTGGCGTACATGTCAGGGATGATGACGGTGCCCTTTTCGCGTAGCACCTCGTCAGCGCCGAAGGTGACCGGCCCGTTGGCCGCCTCGATGATCAGACGGGCCTTGATCCGGTCGGCATTGCCAAGGTGGATTACCCCTTCATGCGCGGCGGGGATCAAGATGTCGCACTCTTTCTCAAGCACCTCCGCGCCGTTTTCGACCTGGACCGCGTCGGCATAGCCCTTGATTGTTCCGTGACGGTTCATCCACTGCTTGACCGCCGCGACATCCAGCCCTTCATCCCGCACCAGCGCGCCGTCATGTTCGATGATGCCGGTCACGATCACCCCGTCCTCTTCGCTGAGGAACTTGGTGGCATGGTAGCCCACATTGCCAAGGCCCTGCACGATCACGCGCTTGCCTTCCAGATCGCCCGAAAGCCCGGCCAGCGCCTTGTCGTCGGCGTGGCGGAAGAACTCGCGCAGGGCGTACTGCACCCCGCGCCCCGTCGCCTCGACGCGGCCCTGGATGCCGCCTGCGTGCGGCGGCTTGCCCGTCACGCAGGCACGCGCGTTGATGTCGGCGGTGTTCATGCGCGCGTACTGGTCCGCAATCCACGCCATTTCACGCTCGGAAGTTCCCATGTCCGGCGCGGGAACGTTCTGCGCGGGGTTGATCAGATCGCGCTTTATAAGCTCATAGGCAAAGCGCCGGGTGATCTGCTCGAGCTCGTGTTCGTCCCACTGCCGCGGATCGATGCAAAGACCGCCCTTCGAGCCGCCGAAGGGTGTTTCCACAAGGGCACATTTGTAGGTCATCAGCGCGGCCAGCGCTTCGACCTCATCCTGAGACACCGAGGTGGCGTATCGGATGCCGCCCTTCACAGGCTCCATGTGCTCAGAGTGCACCGATCGGTATCCGACGAAGGTCTCGATCTTGCCCCGCAGCCGCACGCCGAAGCGCACGGTGTAGGTCGAGTTGCAGACCTTGATCTTTTCTTCAAGCCCTGGGCTGAGGTCCATGAGCGCCACCGCCCGATTGAACATCAGATCCACAGACTCGCGAAAGCTCGGCTCCTTCAGGGTCGACATGGCTTCTCCTGACATCAGCTCGGTAGCCATTTATAACACGCATTGCGCGAACTGGAACCGCCGCGGACGCCCAGCCCCCGAACTTCCCGCGCAAATCGGGGCGGACCAGGCCAATGACGCCGGTCCCGGCGGTACTTTCGCGGCCGGAAAAAACGCTGACTCGTTGCCGCGCTGGCCGTGCCTGGGCTGCGCCACACCACAGGCAGATGCCGGGTCAAGATCGTTGTGCGCTGGCAAACGCATACTGTGAGTCCCGGACTGCGCGGTCAGGACTCGCGGCGCGCCGGGATGCGCCTATATTCGCTTCAGCAGAACAGGAGGCCCGCAATGTCCATCCGTCCAATCCTTGAATCCCGCCGCGCCATGCCGACGATGGAAGGCGCGGGCGTAAAGCTGCATCGCGCCTTCGGCTTCCACGACCCCAGCGAGCTTGACCCATTCCTGCTGTTCGACGACTTCCGCAACGAGCGGCCCGACGATTACCTGCGCGGGTTCCCGTGGCATCCGCACCGCGGGATCGAGACCATCACCTACGTGCTCGCCGGGACCGTCGAGCATGGCGACAGCCTTGGCAACAAGGGGCGTCTGGGCGCGGGTGACGTGCAGTGGATGACGGCCGGGTCGGGGATCATGCATCAAGAAATGCCGCTTGGAAACGCCAAGGGCCAGATGCATGGCTTCCAGCTTTGGGCCAACCTGCCCTCGGGCCTCAAGATGACGACGCCGCGCTATCAGGATGTGAAATCGGCCGACATCCCCGAGATCACCGACGACGACGGAACCGTCGTGCGGGTGATCGTCGGCTCATTCTGGGGCAAGTCCGGACCGGTCGACGGGATCGCAGCCGATCCGCAGTACCTGGACATCTCGGTTCCGCCTGGCGTGCGCAAGACCTTCAGGATCGACACCTATCGCCGCGCCTTCGCCTATGTCTTCGAAGGCACCGGCCGCTTTTCCGACGCGTCCCGCCCGCAAGGCGTGCTTCTGGAAAAGGAGGTGATGGGCGAAGAGGTGAACATCCGCGACATGTCCGGCGACCGGACGCTCATCCGCTTCGGCACGGGTGACGAGGTGACGGTGCAGGCCGGTGACAAGGGGATCCGGTTCCTGCTGATCTCGGGCGCGCCGATCGAAGAACCGGTCGCCTGGCATGGACCGATCGTGATGAACACCAAGGCCGAGATCATGCAGGCGATGACGGACCTCAGGAACGGGACGTTCATCCGCCCCGCGCATTGACCGGCGGGCCGCGCGGTTTCATCAGGCCTCAAGAGAGGCGGACAACCGCGTAAGACTAATAGCGGGCCTGGCCAGCGTAATATGCTGCCAGGTCCTCAAGATCCTGATCGGTCAGATCCCGCAGGAAATTTGTCATGGCCGAACCCTTGCTGGTGTCCTCACGCTTGCCGGACGCATAGTTCCTCATTTGCTCCAGCAAGTAGACCGCCGGCTGTCCGGCCAACATCGGAACCGGTTGGAACGAGGTTGAGCGGGCATTCCCGTCCACCCCGTGACACCGTGCGCAGTTGGTTCGCGCAAGATCCCGTCCATGCTCCGGGTCACCTTCCGCGAGAACGGCGGAAGCCGTCGCGAAGAATGACAGGGTCAATGTCGAAGCGATGCGCAAGGCCACGTCAGCCTCCCCGAACGATCCAACTTGCAACCATGATACCACATTAGCGGCGTTTCGGCGAACGCGCCTGCCAGTCGGCGGCGCGCTTGCAGGTGGGGCCGAACAGACGTCTGCCCTGGCGAAGCGGAAGCCGCCAACGGGACACGGTACCCGACTAGTCTTCGAAAAGCGCCTTGGCGCGTTCAGGGTCCCAGCGCCGCTCTGTCAGCCCTTCGGCTTCCCATTCCAGTCGCTCGGCCTCAAAGAAGTCGCCACCGTAGATGTGCAGTGCGCCGGTGTACTTGCAGATCGGGTTGGTCACTGAATGAATGACATCCTTTCCAAGCGGCGCGACGTCTCCGGCCGCCAAGGCCTTGGCGCCCGCGGCCTCGATCCGGCCAAGTGGATCATCCTTCACACGACGCCAGAAGATATTGTCCTCGCGGCCCGTGTAGATGCCGATGACGGCCCACATGTTGTGATCGTGGGGCATCAGGACCATCTGAGGTTTCCAGACGACGTTGAGAATTGTCAGCTGGGGCGATTTGTAGATGGCGCTCAGCCCGCCCGAAGTCGGTTCGCCAAGTTCGTCCAGGACCGCCGAGAGATCCGTCATCGCCCCTTTCAGCAGCTCCGCCACAGCGCCGTGGGTTGGGTCGTCGCGGACGGCGGCCTTGCAGTCTTCGACGAATGCTTCGAGATTGAACATCGTCTCTCCTCCAGCCCCAAAAGTCCGAGACTAGCACAAAATGGCCTTCCGAAGAACGCGGTCATCGCCGGACGGGCGTTACACAGCGACCGCCTTGCGCACCATGTCCCAGTAGATATCGCCCACTGCGGCACGCCCCAGACGCCCGCCTTCGCGATACCAGGTGTTGACACCGTTCAGCATGGCGATGATCGCCATGGTCGCGAGCTTGGTATCGGGCACGGCGAAGAACCCCCCGCCCTGCCCCGCCTTGAGGATCGATTCCAGCCGGTTCTCGTAGTCCCGCCGAAGCCCCTCGATCACGGCGAAGTTTTCCGGCCCAAGGTTTCGCAACTCCATGTAGGACAGGAAGACGGCGTCGGCATGGTCAAGATTGAAGGCGATGTGAAACCTCACGAAGGAGTCGAGCCGTTCGACCGGGCCGGCGGGGGGCTCCGCCGCGTCCCAAGCCTTGATCAACTCGTCCATGTGGTCCCTGAGCAGATCGACCAGCATCGTTTCCTTGTCGGGCGTGTAGAGATAAAGCGCGCCGGCCTGCACGCCCACCTCGGCCGCGATCTGACGCATGGACACCGCCGCGAAGCCGTGGCGCGCGAAGAGTCGGCGTGCCGCCGCGCGGATGCGCGGGCCGGTGATATCGGATCGGGAACCGGGTTTGCGGGCCATGGGCCCACAGTATATGAACAAACGTTCAGAACAATCCCCGAAACTTGCGAAGCCTGCCGGTCCGGCCTATCTTCGCGCCGCGACACGGAGGCTTCATGCGCCCAGTTCCCATCACCTTGGCGGCCGTCGTTCTGGCGGCCTGCGCGCCCGGCACCGGAACGGCTCCGACGGCCGCCCGCGCGCCCTACCCCGAGCTTCTTCCCCTGTCCGAGCTTCTGTCGCCCGAGGGTGCCATCGACGGTGCCGCGACGGCCGCAGCGCTTGAGGCGGAAGCAGCAGCGCTAAGGGCACGCGCTGCCGCGCTAAAGGCGGCCGACGGCTGATACGGCGTCGCACCACGCGCGGGCGCGTTGCAAGCCCCGCCGCAACAGGCTAACACCCGCCGGAACGCATGATATCCAGGAGCTCCCCATGTCCGAACCGCTGCGTCTTGGCATAGCCGGCCTTGGCACTGTCGGCATGGGCGTCGTCAAGATCGCCCAGGCCCACGCCGCGATGCTGGAACGCCGTGCGGGGCGCCCCATCAAGATCACCGCCGTGTCCGCGCGCGATCGCACCCGAAACCGCGATGCCGACCTGTCGGGCTACGCATGGGAAAACGACCCGGTCGCGCTTGCGCGGCGTGAAGACGTCGACCTGTTCATCGAGGTGATGGGAGGCGACAACGGTCCCGCCAAAGCCTCGACAGAGGCGGCAATCGCGACCGGCAAGGACGTGGTCACGGCAAACAAGGCGCTTCTTGCGCATCACGGCCAGGCTCTTGCCGAAACGGCGGAAAGTGCCGGCCGCGTCATCCGTTTCGAGGCTGCGGTCGCAGGCGGAATCCCTGTCGTCAAGGCGCTGACCGAAGGGCTGGCGGCGAACGAGATCCGACGCGTGATGGGCGTGATGAACGGCACCTGCAACTACATCCTGACCCGGATGGAAAGCGCGGGCCTTGCCTACGACCAGGTCTTCGAGGAAGCGCGCCAGCTTGGCTATCTCGAGGCGGACCCGAACCTTGACGTCGGCGGCATCGACGCCGGCCACAAGCTCAGCCTTCTGGCCGCCGTGGCCTTCGGAACCAGGGTGTCGTTCGACGCGGTGGAACTTGAGGGAATCGGGCGCGTGTCCATCGACGATATCCGCCGCGCGGCCGACATGGGTTATCGCATCAAGCTGCTCGGCGTCGCGCAGATGACGGGACGGGGGCTGGAACAGCGCATGTCGCCCTGCCTTGTGCCCGCGGACAGCCCTCTTGGACAGCTTCAGGGCGGAACGAACATGGTCGTCCTGGAAGGCGACAGCGTCGGACAGATCGTGCTGCGTGGTGCGGGCGCGGGTCAGGGGCCGACGGCAAGCGCGGTCATGTCGGATGTCATCGACATCGCGCGCGGCATCCGCGTTTCCACCTTCGGCCAGCCGGCCGCAACGCTCTGCGACGCGATCCCGGCCAAGGCCACGGCGCCGGCACCATTCTATCTGCGCATGGCGTTGTCGGACAAACCCGGAGCATTGGCCAAGGTGGCGACGATCCTCGGCGACGCCGGGATCTCGATCGACAGGATGCGCCAGTACGGGCACGAAGATCCGACCGCGCCGGTGCTGATCGTGACTCACCGGACGACGCGCGAGGCGATCGACCACGCGTTGTCGCGGCTGCCCGCGACGGGCGTCGTCGAGGGCGACGCGGTCGCGATCAGGATCGAGACCGTCTGAGGCCGCCCACGCCCTGGCGCCGGGCCGCTTGCCCCTTGCAGGCGCTTGGCGCGAGGCGTTACACGAAGAAAAACGCAGTTCACCCGGGGACAGACAATGGCCAACGTCAAGGAATTCAGGGATCGCATGCTCTCGCTTGGGCTTGCCCGCGTCAGCGAGGCGGCGGCGCATGCCTCTGCCCGCCTTATCGGACGGGGTGACGAAAAGGCCGCCGACCAGGCCGCGGTCAACGCCATGCGCGACCAGCTCAACCTTCTGGACATAGCCGGCACGGTGGTGATCGGCGAGGGTGAGCGCGACGAGGCGCCCATGCTTTTCATCGGCGAACAGGTCGGAACCGGCGACGGCCCCGAGGTCGATATCGCGCTTGATCCGCTTGAAGGCACGACGCTGACCGCCAAGGACATGCCGAACGCGCTGACCGTGATCGCCATGGCGCCGCGCGGAACGCTTCTGCATGCGCCCGACGTCTACATGGACAAGCTTGCCGTGGGTCCGGGTCTGCCCAAGGATGTCGTCAGCCTCGAGATGAGCCCGACCGAACGGGTCGTGGAGCTGGCGCGGGCCAAGAAGTGCAAGCCCACCGACATCACGGTCTGCATCCTGGAACGCCCCCGGCATGAATCGATGATCGCAGAGGTTCGCGCCACCGGCGCGGCAATCCGCTTGATCACGGATGGCGACGTGGCCGGCGTAATTCATTGCGCGGAAAGCGAAATAACGGGCATCGACATGTACATGGGCACCGGCGGAGCGCCTGAGGGCGTGCTTGCTGCATCGGCGCTCAAATGCATGGGCGGGCAGATCTGGGGCCGCCTGCTGTTCCGCAATGACGATGAACGCAGCCGCGCCGCCCGGGCAGGCATCACCGACCTGAACCGCATCTATTCCCGCGACGACATGGTCACGGCGGACGTGATCTTTGCCGCGACCGGCGTCACGAACGGGTCGATCGTCCAGGGGGTCAAGCGCGAACCGCAGTTCATTCAGACGGAAACCATCTTGATGCGGTCGAAGACCGGCTCTGTCCGCCGGATGATCTACCGCAACCCGGTGAAGTGAGCGCGAAACGCGATCCAGGAAGCGGCGGCGCCGCTTGGGCGGGCGCGGCATGAGCGCGTTTCTGGGCGTCGAAAGTTCCGCCACGGGCCGCCGATGGGTGGGTCCTTCGGCAGAGGCCGATCGCCTGGCCGAGGGGCTCGCGCAGGAAACGGGGCTACCGCTGGCGCTTGGTCGCATCTTGTCGGCGCGCGGGATAACCGCTGCCGACGCCGCGTCCTTTCTGGAACCGCAGTTGCGCGACCTGCTGCCCGACCCCAAATCGCTGAAGGACATGGGCAAGGCGGCCCTTCGCTTCCTCAAGGCGGTCAGGGGCCGCGAGCGGATCGCCATCTTCGCCGATTATGACGTGGATGGCGGGACCTCCGCCGCGCTTCTGATCACCTGGCTGCGCGCCCTCGGGCGGCCTGCCACGCTTTATGTTCCCGACAGGATCGACGAAGGCTACGGACCGAACGTCCCGGCGATGGCAGCTCTGGCCCGCGCCCACGACCTGATCGTCTGCGTCGATTGCGGCACGCTCAGTCACGACGCGATCGCGGCGGCCAGCGGCGCGGACGTCGTGATCCTTGACCACCATCTGGGCGGAGAGACGCTGCCCCCCGCGGTGGCGGTCGTCAACCCGAACAGGCAGGACGAAACCGGCGAACTGGCGCACCTTTGCGCAGCGTCGGTCGTTTTCCTGATGCTGGTCGAGGTCAACCGCCAGATGCGCGAAGACGGCGTGCGCGGACCCGACCTGATGGCGCTGCTCGATCTCGTGGCGCTGGCGACGGTGGCAGATGTTGCGCCGCTGGTTGGCGTCAATCGCGCCTTCGTGCGACAGGGGCTGAAGATTCTGGCGCGCCGCGAACGGGTGGGGCTTAGGGTTCTGGCCGATGTCGCGCGGATGGACAGGGCCCCCACGCCCTATCACCTTGGTTACCTGCTGGGTCCGCGGATCAACGCGGGCGGACGCATCGGCGCATCCGACCTGGGTGCGCGGCTTCTGGCCACCGACGACCCGCATGAGGCGCAGGCGCTGGCCGAACGGCTTGACGCGCTGAACACCGAACGCCGAGAGATCGAGAACAGGGTGCGCGACGCGGCGCTCTTGCAGGCCGAAGAGCGCGGGCTTGACGCCCCGCTCGTCTGGGCGGCCGGCGAAGGCTGGCATCCAGGCGTTGTCGGCATCGTCGCCGCCCGTCTCAAGGAGGCCACGAACAGGCCCGCTGTCGTGATCGGGCTGGCGGGGGACGAGGGCAAAGGTTCCGGCCGGTCGGTTGCGGGTGTCGACCTGGGTGCCGCGGTTCAGCGCATCGCAGCCGAAGGGCTGCTGACAAAGGGGGGCGGGCACCCAATGGCCGCTGGCCTGACGGTCCAGCGCGACCGGATGGAACCCGCGATGACCCGGTTGGCCGAGTTGTTGTCCCGGCAGGGTGCCGGGGCGCAGGGCCCGCGCGAACTTCGGCTGGATGGGCTGCTCATGCCCGGTGCCGCGACCCCGGAGCTTCTCGAGGCGCTTGAACAGGCAGGTCCATTCGGCCAAGGGGCGCCGGCGCCGCGATTTGCCTTTCCGTCGGCCGAAATCACGTTCAGCCGCCGCGTGGGCGAAAGCCATCTGCGGCTCACCCTTTCGGACGGCCTTTCGGCACGGCTGGAAGCGATCGCATTTGGCGCCTTCGACAGCGCCCTTGGCCCGTTCCTCGAGGCCCACGGCGGCCGAAGAGTCAATGTTGCCGGGCGTTTGGAGATGAACCAATGGCGGGGCCGCAGCTCTGTCCAGCTGCGCGTCGAGGACGCCGCGAGCCTGTGAATCAGGTCTGTCGAAAAAATCGCAAAATACCTCTTGCGAGTCACCCGCGCCTGGCCTAAACACCGCCCCACGCCAAGCGCGGCCCGTTCGTCTATCGGTTAGGACGTCAGGTTTTCAACCTGAAAAGAGGGGTTCGACTCCCCTACGGGCTGCCATGGCTTTCCCCAAGACATTGTTATACATGGGCTTATCCGCCCTTCTTGTCCAACTTGTCGGCTAGCCGCCCGCGATCTGCCTTTTCGGTGTAGGTCGATCCCTGATTGTTGGTCTTGTGGCCGAGGAAGCCCCGGATTTCGTCCGGCGTAGCCTCGTCATTTGCGAGCCTCGTGGCGCTCGCTTTGCGTCGCCCGTGGGCCGAACCAGGCACGCCCGCCGCCGTGCATTGGTCGCGAAGCGAGTTGCCAAGCGTTTCGGGCTTGTACGGCCGATCCTGGGTCAGGAATGAGAGCCGATCGGACGGCACGAATGCGAGTTCCGTGGCAAGCTCGAGAACCAGATCCAAGCGGATCGACACGGGAATGCCTGTCTTGTGCCTGCGAAACTCAAGCCGCTCGCCCTGTACGTTTTGCCAGCCAACCCGAACATCCCGCCTGCCTCGTACTCTTATACACAGTTGAAGCGATGAACCCTGGGCCAACAGATGAAGCTGGGGCTACTGTTTGCTCTTTCTCTTTTCGAAGTTTTCCCACACATGCATCCGGCCCTTTTGACGCGCATCGGCTAGAAAGAGTTTCTTGCGGACTTCAGGTACTTCCAGCGAGCCGTACTTGCCGCCTGAAAACTTGGGCCAATCGATTGCCAGACCAAGCTTCACCATCTCGGCCGAAAGGTCACGACCGTCAGGCAAGTAACAATGCGCTAGCGTGCGGCCGTAGCTGTCTAAGTCGGTCACTTCTGCTCGAATGACATGACCCTTACAGAGCCTTTGCAACGCCCTCTTGGCTCGTACTCCATAGGGATGGTCTAACTCGGGAGCATCAACTCCGAACAATCGAACCTGGGTTTTCTGAATCCTTATGGTATCTCCATCAACCACGTACGCTGCGCCCGTGAGAATGCGCTCTTCCAGAAGATGCCTGGCACTACTCGGGTCGAACCGCGAAGTCTGTGTCCCGTGAACCTGAGAAGGTCCGGTTCTCGTTCGGCGTATCGGCGCGGGATCTGGCAAAGAATTGGTTTGGCTTCCTTCCGTTTTTTTCGAACGAAGAAACAGAAGAATCGCCGCGATCACAACGACGCCTATCAATAGTTCCACTGTAGTGACCTCGCGCCGTCAATTTACGATTCTGAGAAACTAAGTTCATCTTTTCAGAGATTTGACAGCAAGGGAACAGGTTCACAGTGGTTGAAAGAGGCCTTCACGCGTCAGTTGAAGACCGGGGCTTTCTCGGATGACGTTCTCGGAGCAGAGTGTTCGCTCGACATCGCACACACGCAGCGCGACTTCGACTTCTAGCGGGTCGCCTATGTCGCTATCGGAAACCGCGATTCCGTCTGAAAGATTGTGGTCGATCGAAGGCCTTTCCCCACGCTGTTCCCCGGCCAACAGATGCTCAAGGAATTGCAGGCGGCGAGTCGCCCGATTTGACACTACGCTTGATCATCACGGATAATCTGCGCGGCTATATCAAGCCGATCCGCCAATTGGCCCCGGACGAAGATCACCGCGCGCACAAGGGCCTGAACAACCGGATCGAGGGCGCGCACCGACCAACTCGGAAGCGAGAGAAGCTCAAGGGTCGGTTCAAATCGCCCAATCAAGCGCAGCGGTTCCTCCCCGCCCATGACCAGAACGATACGATTTTCAGGCCCCGCCGCTATCGCCTTTCCGCCACCTCCTACCGCCACGCCAGATCAGATGCTTTCGACCTTTGGCAGAGCTATGCTCTCGAGATGACTGCGAGATCGAAGCCAGACGGGCCTTCTGTGGTCAGTCTGGAACAAGTTGGCCATCCCGTTCAGGATACCGTGGACAAACCAGCTTCCAAGGCGGACAGGATCGTGTTCACATCGGCATCCGACACCACAAGGGGCGGGGACAGGATGATGTTGTTGCCCGAGACCCGGATCATCGCGCCCGCCGCGTAGGCACCGCGCTGCACGGCGGCGATACTCTGCTTGTCGATCGGCGCCTTGGTGGCACGGTCTGAGACCAGTTCGAGCGCGGACATCAGGCCATGGCCGCCGCGAACATCGCCGATGATCTCGTACTTGCCCTTCAACGCTTCGAGACCGGCAAACATCTGAGACCCTCGCGCCGCCGCGTTTTCCGTCACGTTCAGTCTAAGGGTTTCCTTGATGCAGGCGATGGCGGCCGCTGCACCCACCGGATGTCCGGAATAGGTATAACCGGAGGCAATCGCGCCCTTGCCGGTGGTGTCCTTCTCGAACACTTCGGCAACTTCATCAGAGATCATGAGCGCGCCGAAGGGGAAATAACCGTTGGTGATCGCCTTGGCGGTCGTCATCATGTCCGGCCGCACGCCCCAGTGACGGGACCCCGACCAGTCGCCAGTACGGCCGAATGCCGTAATGATCTCGTCTGCGATCAGCAGGATCCCGTATTTGGTGCAGATCTCGCGTACGCCGGGCATGAAGCTTTCGTGCGGCGGAATGACCCCCCCTGCGCCGAGCACCGGTTCCATGATGAAGGCGGCGATCGTCGAGGGGTCCTGGAACCGGATCTCGTCCTCGATCGCGGCAAGAACGTGCCCCGCCAGCCTGGCCGGATCGGTCTCGTTGAACGGATTGCGATAGGTGTAGGGCGCTGGCACATGATAACACCCCGACATCAGCGGCTCGTACTGGGTACGGAAGTTGGCGTTTCCATTGACGCTTGCGGCAAGCGTATGGGTGCCGTGATAGCCCTTCTTCAGAGACAGAAACTTCACGCGGCCCGCTTCTCCGCGCAGCTTGTGATACTGCCGTGCAAGGCGCAGAGCGACCTCGACGCTGTCGGACCCCCCCGACGTATAGAAGGCACGCGACAATCCGTCGTGCGCGAAGAAATCCCTCAGCATCTCGGCAAGCTCGATGACATTGTCGTTCGTCGTGCCGCGGAAGATCGAATAGTAGGGCAGCCGATCAAGCTGGCGCGCGATGGCTTCCTTGACCGGCGCGCAGGAATAACCAAGGTTGACATTCCAGAGCCCCCCGACGGCATCGACGACGCGGTGACCGTCGACATCGATGATCTCGACGCCCTCCGCTCCAACGATAATGTCGGGCGGATTGGCCTGCATTTCTGCCGGATGCGCCATCGGGTGCCACAGGTGGCGGGCGTTGTGCTCTTTCAGGAAATTGCCGTCTTTCATCTTCATTCTCCGGTCATTCAGCGGCTTGCCGCGCCAGCGCTGCATAGTGTTCAGGAACCACGCCGCCTATCGCGCGCGTGACTTTCTTCATCCCCTCGCGAAGCGACTTCGCCGTTTCGCGCTTCTTCTGTTCTGTCATTCGGGCAAGCGGCATGGCGACGGCGAGGGCACCAGCGACGCTGCCCTCGGCGTCGAAGATCGGCATGGCACGCGATGCGACCTCGTTGTCGAAGGCCTTGCTGACCTCGCCCATACCGGTTTGGGCCGCGCGCTCGATCAAGGCACAAAGCGCCTCCGGCCTGGTCACGGTGTTGTCGGCATAAGCGTGAAGTTCGCCTCGCAGCACCTGCTGACGCAAGGCATCCGTGCCAAAAGCCAAAACAGCGACACCCGAAGCGGTCGCGTGCAAAGGCAGCATGTCGGCTTCGTCGAAATGGACCTGGGTGCCATGGCGGCGAGGGTCGACATGACAAACGGGTGAAAGCTTCGTTCCGTGAAGCAGAGAAAAGTGCACGAGCTCCCCTGTCTCCTCGGCCAAGGCCTCGATGATTGGCATGACCATGCTGCGCACCGGCGCCGTTGCCTCGCGCACGGCCGCCAGTCGCAGAATCGCCGGACCAAGGCAGTAGGTTCGAGTGTTCGGATTTTGCTGGAGAAAGCCATTTTGCGTCAGTTCGACAAGATAGCGGTGTACAGTTGCCTTGTCGCGACCAGACAGGCGCACGAGATCGCCCAGCCCCAGCGACGGCCGGACTCGCGAGAATAAGCTCAGCAATTCAAGGGCGTTGGTGATGGTTCCCATGATCAGCTCTTCGACAAAGGCCACGGACAATCCGCTCGGTGATTCAATTGTTGACGGATTTTCATTTCCCATGCAACAATAAATGATACTACCGGTTCGAATAATGAACCTTAACAGGGAGATCATCCGATGATGAAGAAACTTGTCGCGATCACAGCCGCCGCAGCGGCGCTTGCGATTCCCGGCGCTGCGCTCGCCGAATATCCCGAGAAGGCGGTCGAATTCATCGTGCCGTGGCCGCCGGGTGACCTTGAAGACGTGCTGACGCGCATGATCGCGGATGAGTTCCAGGCAACCTACGGTGTGCCGGCGGCAGTGGTGAACAAGCCAGGCGGCGGCGGCGGACCGTTCCCAGGCGCCGCCGAAGTGGCAAGCGCGCCGGCGGACGGCTACACCGTGGGCTCCTTTGTCGTCGGCGTGCCCGTCTCCGGTCCCAATACCGGAATCCCCGCGCTCAATCCAAACCCGTTCGATCCTCTGGGGATCTTCCTGACCTATCCCTTCGTGATCGTTTCCTCCAAGAGCGCGCCCTACCAGACGATGGAAGAGCTTGCCGCCCACGCCAAAGACAACGACGTGGCCCTTGGCCATTTCGGCTCCGTGCTGGTCCCGACCAAGGTCACGCTCGCCCTGGCGAAGACGATGGGTTTTGACTACGCGTCGGAAGCCGCCTTCGACGCGCTGGACTGCAACACCCTGGCGTCCGGCGACGCCGACGTGATCAACACGACGCTCCAACTCATCCTGCCCTGCATCGACGACGTCAACGTGCTGGCGTCCATCGGTTCCTCGCGCTTACCGCTGACGGCGGACACGCCGACCGTGGCTGAACTTGCGCCCGAGTTGAGCGTCTCATTGTGGAATGGCCTTTTCGTCAACAAGGACACGCCGGCCGATGCGCGTGAAAAGATCACTGCTGTCGCCGAAAAGGTCATGAAATCCGAAGCGGCAGCCAAACTCGCGGCGGAGACAGGCGCGCTGATCTACTGGCAGGGCGCTGCGGACAGCGAAGCACAGATCGAGGCCGACTCGGCAACGTTGGCCAAGATCAACGATATGCTCGCCCAATAACCACACCAAGGCCCCGAGGCATCCGTCTCGGGGTCCGTCTGGCACCCGGAGATAGAAATGAGTCGCATCAAGACGTTGCAGGACCTTTTCCGTCGCTACCGGCGGCCGGGTGACTTCGTCATTGCGTTCCTGTCCTTTGCCTTCGCGCTGTTCTTGGCGGCCTGCCTGCCCTTCCAGATCACTTGGGTGGAGGGCACGGCGCTTTTCGCTCAACCCGCCTTCTGGCCGTCGGTCGCGATCGCCTTGATGTTGGTTTTCAGCACGCTGCACATGATCGGGGCGCTCGTTTCAGAGCGGATTCCAGGACGGCTCGCGGAAGTCGTCCAGTGGATCAAGGCCATTGAATACGGCCTGTGGTTCATGGCCTATGTTTTCCTTGTGCCCGTCCTTGGCTACCTCCCTGCCACAATCCTGTTCACGGTGTCCCTGACCTTTCGCCTTGGCTACCGGGGCTGGAAATGGTCCGTGATGGCCGCGCTTTTCGCGGTTGTGGTGGTCGTTCTGTTCAAAACGTTCCTGCATGTGAAGATCCCGGCAGGCGCCGCCTACGATCTGCTCCCGGCGGGCAGCATTCGCAGCTTTCTTCTGACCTACCTCTGAGGAGCACGACGTGGAATCCTTGATCGGCGGTTTGAACCTCATCCTGTCTCCCGAAGTTGGCCTGGCCTTGCTTGTCGGCTCGATCGGCGGGGTCATCATCGGTGCGATCCCCGGCGTGGGTGCCGCAGTGGCCATCGCCATCCTTCTGCCTGCCACCTTCGCATTGGAGCCGATCGTCGGTCTCACGATGCTCCTCGGCATCTACGGCTCCTCGATGTATGGGGGGTCGTTGCCGGCGGTCCTCATCAACACGCCCGGAACGGCCGTCAATGCGCTGACGACCTACGACGGCCACCCGATGACCAAGCGCGGGGAAGCGCTGCGTGCGCTGGGGCTCGCCTACGGTGCAAGTTTTGTCGGCGGGATCCTCTCAATCCTCGCCCTCATCCTGCTTTCACCGGTGCTGGCAAAAGTGGCCCCGATGTTCGGATCACGTGAAATCTTTCTCGCGGCGTTGCTCGGTGTGATCCTCGTGGTGATCGCCCACCGCGGGCAGACTTTCGCCGCAGGCTCGCTTGCCGCCTTCGGCATCTTTCTGGGAACGGTCGGGCTGGAGCCTGTGAAATACACGCAGCGCTTCACGTTCGGGTTCGAGTTCCTGACATCCGGCGTCGACCTTATCGTTGTCGTTCTGGGTCTTTTCGCGATCAGCCAGGCCTTCGTCCTGCTCGTCGATCCGGATCACGCGCCCAAATCGCAGCACGTCTCCGGCAACATGTTCAAGTCGATGTTGGGCGTGTTCCGCCACAAGCGGATTGCGTCGGCCGGGTCCGGCTTTGGCGTGCTCATGGGAATGATCCCGGGCGTCGGAGAGTTCACCGCGCAGTTCCTCACCTATACCTACGCCCAAAAGACCTCCAAGACCCCGGAAGAGTTCGGCAAGGGCAGCCCCGAGGGCCTGGTCGCTTCGGAGAGTGCCAACAATGCCGTGCCGGCGGCGGCGATGATCCCGTTGCTGGCCCTCGGCATCCCCGGCGAGGCGCTGACCGCGATGATGCTCTCGGTCTTCTACGTGCATAACGTGATACCCGGGCCAGCCCTCTTCCGGGATCACCTGGATTTCATCTACGCGCTCTACATCGCAATGATCCTGCTCAACGTGATTGTCGTGATCTTCGTTGGCCTCAGCTCGAACCTCCTGATGAAGATCATCCAGATCCCGACAAGGTTTCTTGGCATGACGATCCTCACCCTGAGCTTCGTCGGCGTCTATTCGTTGCGCAATTCGGTGACCGATTGCCTGCTCGCCTCCGCCTTCGGCATTCTGGGCCTGATCCTCAAGCGCCAGAACCTGCCCGTCGTTCCAATCATACTTGGCATGGTTCTTGGCGGCATAATGGAGGTGAAGCTGCGTTCGGCCATGGCCCGCGTCAACACGCCGCTGGATTTCGTCGACCGGCCGATCGCAGCGCTTCTGGCGATCGCCATCGTCGCGCTCCTGGTTCTCCACGTCTGGGGGATCATGCGCGAGCGCAAGGCCCGCGACCCCGAATTCTCTCACGACCACGATATTCACGACAGCCAGCAGGGATAGAACGCAATGCTCGACCGGACCAAAATCGAGGCGCTTCGCAATGCTCGCGTGCCGCAGTCAGGTCATGTGATCGACGGCGTGGCGCGTGCCGCCTCGGACGGCGGCACGCTTGAGGTGATCTCTCCGCTCGACGGAAAGGTGCTGACGACCATGGCCTGCGGCACGAAGGACGATGCCGACCGGGCGATCGCCGCGGCCCGCCGCGCCTTCGACGATGGGCGCTGGTCAGGCATGGCGCCTGCGCAGCGCAAGAAGATCCTGCTTGCATGGGCCGATCTCATCGAAAACGAAGCGCTGGAGCTTGCCGTGCTCGGGGTGCGAAACAATGGCACCGAGATCGGCATGGCGCTCAAGGCGGAACCGCTCTCCGCCGTCGGCACCATCCGCTACTACGCCGAGGCCCTCGACAAGCTCTACGGAGAAATCGCACCGACCGGGCCGGATGTTCTCGGGCTCGTTCATCGAGAACCGGTCGGCGTCGTCGGCGCGATCGTGCCGTGGAACTTCCCGCTCATGATCGGGTCGTGGAAGTTCGCGCCCGCGCTCGCGGCTGGCAACACGATGGTGCTGAAACCGGCCGAGACGGCATCGCTGACCCTGGTGCGCCTGGCGGAACTGGCGATCGAGGCGGGCATGCCGCCGGGCGTGTTCAACGTGGTCACCGGGAAAGGCTCGGTCGTCGGCGAGGCGATCGCCCTGTCGATGGACGTCGACGTCCTGGTCTTCACCGGGTCGGGTCCGGTGGGTCGGCGGCTGCTGGAATACGCCGCCCGATCCAACCTCAAGCGCGTCTACCTTGAGCTGGGCGGCAAGTCCCCCAACATCGTCTTTGCAGATGCGCCCGATCTGGCCGAGGCCGCGAAGGTTTCGGCCGGCGGCATCTTCCGCAATTCCGGTCAGGTGTGTGTTGCTGCGTCCAGGCTCCTGGTCGAACGGTCGATCCACGATGAATTCATCGAGGCGCTCGCAGGCGTCGCCAAGTCCATGAAGGTCGGCGATCCGCTTGATCCCTCCACTGCGGCGGGGGCGGTCAATAGCCTGACCCAGCTTGAACAAAACCTGGGCTTCGTCGACGAAGCACGCGCCCTTGGGCGCGACATCCGCATCGGCGGCAGCCGCATCCTCGAGGAAACCGGCGGCTACTACATGGCGCCGACGATCGTGACGGGGGTCGCCCCCACGGACCGGCTCGCGCGGGACGAGGTGTTCGGCCCGGTTCTGGCAGTGATCCCCTTCGACACCGAGGAAGAGGCCATCCAGATTGCCAATGGCACCGACTACGGCCTTGCCGCCGCCGTGTGGACAGGCGATCTGTCGCGCGCCCACCGGATGGTGCGTGCGATCAAGGCCGGCGTGGTTCATGTGAACACCTACGGAGGGTCAGACATCACTGTGCCACTGGGCGGTGTGAAGCAATCGGGGAACGGCCACGACAAGTCGCTGCACGCCTTCGACAAGTACCTCGACCTCAAGACCGCCTGGATCAAGCTTTAGGCGATACCGCCGAAGAGTTCCCGGCACGGCGCGCCGATGCCGGTTCCCGCGCCGGTGATCAGAATGTCATTCTCTTGAACCGATGTCCCATGACTTCCCCATTTTCTGCTGACACGCGGCCCTCGTGCCTTCAAGCCCGGTGAGGCTGGCCGAGATATGCGGAACACAGGCGGCGCGCGGTGCGAATGAAGCGCGCGTTGCGATCCGCCCCATGCTCTTCGGTGATGCGTGGCACAATCCAGCCGACGTAGGTCACAGCACGCAGCGCCAGGAAAAGATCCAGCATTTTCTCATCGATCCGGCGGCGGGAGCGGTAGCCGGACACTAGAGCGGCCTGCAGCTCGCCGCAGTTCGGTTCGTCGATGTTCTTCAACAGCGCGGTCGCGATGTCGAAGAGCCGATAGCCAAATCCCCCGTCATCGAAATCGATCAGTCGAAGATTTGGCCCATCGACCAGCACGTTCTCACGCACGATATCCGCGTGGATCAGGCCATAGTCGGCGCAACTTCCCATCGCCCCGAGGTCGCGGACGGCCTCTTGCCGGAACTGTTGCAGCAGCTGACGGGTTTCCGGGTCGAGTGTCGGATTCTCCCAGAAGCGGCCCCAAAGGGGATCGTCGCCAAGCAATCCGTCGAGGTCCCAGGCGCATCGGGTGAATGTGTCCGGTCGCCTCCATGCATCGCAGGCGTCGTGCAAGCGGGCTATTTCTGCGCCGAGGCACGCGAAAATGCCGGGCGCATCGTCGATCGCGAGGCGATCGCGGCTTTGGCCGAGCGGTCGTCCCGACAACCACCCGACCAGGTCGACATAGTGGCTTCCGACGGTTTCCAGCAGCGCCCCCGAAAGCGCCGGACGCGGTCTTGGCACCGACAGACCTGCGGCGTGCATCGCGTCGAGCCACTGAAGCTCCGACAAGAGCTCGGCCTCCGTCCGGTAGCCCGGACGTTTGATGCGAAGGGCAAAATCGCACTGATCGGAACGGATGCGATAGACGCGGTTTTCGCGCCCGGCGACGAATTCGCTCGTGGCGCCTTCAAGGCCCCACAGCGCAAGGGCTTGGCGGACCGGATCTGTCAACGGCGCACCTCGGTCGTCGCCATGACATCGTCCAGCGTCTCGATCAGCAGGTCCAGATGTTCCTCGGCAAAGGGCATGGGCGGCCGGATCTTCAGCGTGTTCTTGTGGCGACCGAGCTTGGACAAGAGGATACCGCGGTCGCGCATGGCGTTGACCACACGGTCGGCATAGGCGATGGCAGGCTCTTTCGTCGCGCGGTCCAGCACGAATTCAGCTCCGAACACCATGCCGCTTTGACGGACATCCCCGATGACCTCGTATTTCCGGGCCAGGGCCGCAAGTCTTTCCTTGGCCAAGATTCCGATACGAAGCGCATTGGCTTGAAGATGCTTTTCCTCGATCTCTTCAAGGACCGCCATCGCCGCGGCGCAGGACACCGGATTTCCGCCGAACGTATTGAAGTACCGGAACGAGTTGCGAAAACGCTCCATGATCTCGGCATTCGTGACCAGCCCCGCAACCGGATGGCCGTTGCCCATGGGTTTTCCCATCGTGACCACATCAGGCACCACGCCCTGTTTCTGGTGCGCCCAGAAGTGGTGGCCGCACCGGGCAAAGCCCGACTGGACCTCATCGCAGATCAAGATCCCCCCTGCCCTTCGCACGACCTCGGCGGCGGGCCGCAACCAGCCTTCCCGCTGGTCAGGGAAACCCTCGTTCAGGAACAGCGGGCAGACGATCAGCGCGGCGAACCCGATGTCCGCGCCTTCCAGATCGTCGATCGCTTGTTGCACCTTTTCGGCAAAGCGCTGTCCGTCGGGATCGTCGATCCGATAGCTGTCCGGCGCCTCGACATGCCGGAAATTTTCGCCCAGCCCGAAGCCGACCTCAGGCACGTTGCTTCTGGAGAGATGACTAACAAGCGTCGTGTTGCCATGGTAGGTCGCGTCGGTCGCGACAATCCCGCGCTTACCCGTCATCGCCTCTGCCATACGCAGCGCGATGTCGTTGGCCTCAGATCCCGTGCAGGTCAGGATCGCGGTCTTGAGCGGGTCTTCGAACGTCGCCGTCAGCCGGGCAACGTAGTCGAGAATGCCTTCGTGCAGATAGCGCGTGTGGGTGTTGAGGGTGCGGGCCTGCGTGCAGATCGCATCGACCACGCGCGGATTGCAGTGCCCGACATGGGGAACGTTGTTGTAGCAGTCGAGATAGCGCCGACCGTCCGCATCCCAAAGCCACACCCCTTCTCCACGGACAATGTGGACGGGGTCGTCGTAGAACGTGGATACGTTGGGTCCCAGTAGGTTCCGCCGCCGCGCGATAAGATCAGACATAAGTCGGTTCCATTCCTTCGGTTTCCGGGGATGCCAGACCTGCGATCTGTCTGGCCCCCTCATTCTTCGTTGCCAATGTGCTCAGCTGCCTGACTGGTCGCCCTGGTCCGGCAGCGGTGTTCGTCTGCGCCGCAGCCCGATCAACGCGAAGACGAGGATCCCGAAGACGGCAAGACCGATGAGCGTGGCCGAGATCGGACGCTCGAAGAAGACAAGGATGTTACCGTTGGAAAGGCTCATCGACTGCGCGAAGCGCCACTCGAACAGAGGGCCAAGGACAAGCCCGATCACCATCGGAAAGGCCGGAATGTCGTTCCCGATCATGATGCGACCCACGATGGCGAACACGATCATGAACAGGTAGACCAGAAAGATGCCCGAATATTCCAGCGCTGGCTGAAGGTTGCCGAACGCCCATCGCGACCTGCGGACGAAGGTGCCCCGGTCCGTGCTCCGCGCCGCGATGCGAAGCCACGCAAGGACCTGAAAGGCCGAGGCGGCAAGCGTGATCGCAAGCGTGAAGATCGGCCAGGTAGCCGGCTCGACCCACCAGCCTTTCTGCATCGGCGCGGAACGCGTTGCGACAGGCAAAAGGGCAAGAAGCAGGCAGGCCAGCACGGCGAACACCAGTGCGATCATGCCCTGCGCTTCAGGATGCACGAATTCGGAGTGCTCGGGATCGTCCGGCAGCGGAACGCCATGAGCAATTGTCTCGATACCGGCAGACCCCTGTTGGTCAGACATTGCTTGCTCCCTCGGATGATGGGTGTCTCTGAAACGGCACCGGCTTGCCGAGCCATGTCCGCGAAAGCCGGGCGTCCTTCGGCCCTTGCGGGCCTTCTTGCACGATCGAATGCATGAACGGCCTGCGCGGCCGCTTGGTGGACCCGGCGTCCGGCGGGCTGGCCGACCGGACACCGGAGCACATCGTTCATTATTGCGCTGCCGCGACAAGTTTCTCGGCAGCCGCGTAATCGGCATCGATGCGCTTGGCGGCCTCGTCGGGACCGATCCAGTATACGCCGGCGCCCGTGTTCTTGGCGACGTCCTGCGCCTTCTCGGATTGCATCGCCTTCGAGGCGGTTTGAGCGATCCTGTCGATCACCTCCTGGGGCGTATCTTTCGGCACGAAAAGCCCGTTCCACAAGGTGATGTCGAGGCCGGGAATCTGCTCTGACAGAAGCTTTGCATCCGGGGCGAGCGACAACGGCGTGTCGGCGTAGGCGGCCAGAACCTTGACGCTGTCGAGGCAGGGCAGCACGAGCGCCATCGACGTCGCCATCAGGTCCACGTCACCCGATTGCAACAGCGCACAGTCAAGCATATCGGCAGGCGTATCGGCCGCAAACTCGAAGCCGAGTTGCCGCGCCGCCTCGAGCGTCTCCATTGTCGGGATCACGTCATAGCCGAATTGGCTGAGCTTGACAGGGTTCGCCTTGGCGTAGTCCGCCAGGCTGGCCAAGTCGGAATAGGGTGCATCGCCCCTCGCGACGAGTGCGAAGGGATATGTCAGGAAAATCCCTACCGGCACGAAGGTCGAGCGGTCGTAGGTCGCGACATTCTTGATGATTTGCACCGTCGGCACGTCCAGGACGAATGACCCGACGGTGTATCCGTCCGGGGTCGCCTGCGCCACGAAGGTGGCCCCTTCCACCGCGCCGCCGCCGGGACGCTTGATGGCCTTGCCGGGAACGCCCGTCTCTTCTGTCGGGGCGTCCGCGATGATGCGGGTCAACTCATCCTCCAGATTACCGGGAGGCCAGGGGACGATAAAGGTGACCGGGCGCTCAGGATACTCCGCCTGCGCAGCTCCGGTCAGTCCGCAGGTCGCCAGGACGATCGCCAGCGCGGGTCCCATGATACTTTTCACTTGCGCTTCTTCCGTGGTTCATTATTATCACCGGCGGTTCAATATTATGCGGCGGATTGTCGCCGTGTCAACGAAAATGAATGTGCAGGCGGGGCCGGCGCGTTCCTGACGGAGAGAGCGACGTGTCGACCACCGTAGCCAAGGCGCTGACCCTGCTTGACCAGTTTTCCGAAGACACGCCCGAAGTCGGCCTTTCCGATCTTGCGCGGCGAACGGGCCTCGACAAGGCAACGGTCCACCGGATGATGTCGGTTCTGGCCGATGCGGGATTGGTCGAACAGAGGGGTGCCGCACGTCTCTACCGGCTCGGCCCCGGCGTTCTTCGGCTGGCCCGCGTGCGTGAAAAATCCTTTCCGGTCACCGCGATATTCCAACCGGCGCTGGATTCGCTGGCCTCGAAAACGGGGGAAACCGCACATGCTTCGCTGATTTCGGGGCGCGCGCTTGCGACAATCGATGTCTGCGAAAGCAATCGCAGCAGTCGCGTCTCGCTCGTGGCTGGCGAGGTCTTGCCGTTCCACACCACCGCGTCCGGCATGGCCGCACTTGCCTTCGCCTATCCGGAGCTGCGAGAGCGAACCCTCTCATCCTCGCTGTCCGCAAAGACCGCCCACACCGTCACCGACGTAAAGCTCTTGCGTCAGCGACTCGAAGAGGTCGCGGCGTCGGGTTTCGCGGAATCGGACCAGGGCAATGAGGAGGACGTTTATGGCATCGCCGTTCCGGTCTTCTACGCGGACGGATTTGCATCAGGCTCGATCGCCGTTGCCACACCCGCGCACCGGATGACGCCTGACCTTCGCCAGACCATCATCTGCGCGCTCATTCGCGAGGCGGAGAAGGTCACCTTCAACGTCGGCGGAACCGTCCCGGCCAGTTACAGGAACGCCGCTGCGCGAAGCCTCGCATCCTTTGCCAAGATGCCGGGGTGAACGCGCGGCGCAGTGGCCGCCGACGCTGACGAGCGGTGATCAGGGCCTGGCGCCGGGCACGATCCCATCCGCGACCCACTGATCGAAGATCTCCAGCGCGGCGGCGCAGAACTCCGGATCGTTGATGTGGGCCTGAAGCTCCGTGACCTCGACAGAGGGGGCCACGATGGCGCGCAGCTCGGACAGAAAGGCCGCCAGACCCTCGGGGTCGTGGCAGTCGCCGCCGGGCCGGTCCCATTCCTCGATACCGCCCATCGGGATGATGAGATGGGTCGCCGCGCGGCTTTCTCCGATGCGGCTGTTCAGTTCCCGGGCGATTTCGCGCCGCTCGTCCACGTTGTAGAAGGTGTTCTTGACCAACTTGTTGTGCATGTGAATGGGGCGGTCCTGAAATTGCGCGGGAATGTCCTGCCAGCCCGCGAAGTCGATCAGGTCCATGCACCCCGGCGCGACGATCTGCGGAATCCCCGCGCGGCCCGCGGCGCGATGCCGGTCACGCCCGGCATTCACCACCGATCCCGCGAGAAGGTTGGCTGGAAGACCTATAAGGGTCGTGGCGAAGTCGTGACCGAGTATTTCCCGTCCTCGGGCACCGGACAAACCAACGTGCTGTTCGACGTGACCTGAGACTGCATGGGCGCGTTCGCTCCGCCTCTCTTGACCTCGCCCGCCTCTCTTCGCTTCAATTGCAACGAAATTGGGGCTACATGGGCGTTGAAGGAGAAGCGATGCAGCTCGAAACGTTCTTTCCCTACCGCCTTGCGATCACTGCCGAGGCATTCTCACGGCAGTTGGTTTCAGTCTATGGACGCGCCTTCGGCCTTACGCGCGAGGAATGGCGGCTCTTGTTCCTGATCGATGGCGCGGAACGGATCACTTCGCTCGATCTGGCGCGCCGAACGACCCTCGACAAGGTGCAGATCAGCCGAGCGGCGCAACGCCTGGAGGACAAGGGACTTATTTCGCGTGTGATTGATGCCGAAGACCGCCGCCTGCGGCTTTACTCGATCACGGATCAAGGCCGCGACACCTTCTCGCGGGCGTTTGCCGAGGTCGAGGGCCGCGCCGCCCTGATTCTCGGCCAAATTCCACCCGCCGACCGAGAGGCTCTGGATCGCGGCCTGGCGGCCTTGATGAAGGCATGCCAGGCAATCGAGGAACGCGAATACGGCTGGGGACAGGACACCTGACCGGGGGCGCGATGGTCACAGGCTCGGATCGCCGGAAGGCAGGCTGCCAGCACTCCTCCTCTCGATGTCCGGTCGTTGCAGATCCATCCGCGACCGGCGCTTCGCCTCGGGGTCGTCGTCCAGGACCGAGTGAATTTGTTCCATCACGCGACAGAAAGTATCCATGTCTTGCCGGCTGATCCGGGCGCACAGCTTGTCCTCGTAGGCCCGCGCGGCAGGCAGGATATCCGAAAGCGCAGTCTCGCCCGCGACAGTGAGGGAAATCTCGACAAGCCGGCCATCGGTTTCGCCCGGCACCTTCTCCACCAGGCCCGCCGCTTCCAGCCGCGACACGGCCCGGCTGACCCGAGACTTCTCGAGGTTCACGCAGTCGTGGATATCCTTCACCGAGATCGCGCCCTGGCGCGACAGGTGGACGAGCACGCGCCACTCCGCGACGGACAGGCCGCGGATCTTGCCATATTCTATGGAAAGGCGATGACTGACGCGCTCGGACAGCACGGCCAGTCGGTACGGCAGAAATCCGGACAGGCGGAACTGGTCTTTGCCCATGAGAGCCTCGCGAAAACGTTTCGCCTGCAATGATATTGACTTTCGTTGCAATCGCAACGATAAAAGCTTTGTTTCGATTGCAACGATTCTGGCGCTCGAAACTATGCCGGCCCGCAGACGAAAGGAAAGACCATGTCGAAAGCATTCGCGTCGCAAGGCGACACGGCGGAAAAGAAGATCTCTTTCACCGAGATTGGCGAGGGTCTGTGGGCGTTCACCGCGGAAGGCGACCCCAACTCCGGTGTCATCATCGGCGATGACAGCGTCATGATCGTCGAGGCGCAGGCGACGCCGCGCCTGGCCAACAAGGTGATCGAGAAGGTTCGTGAGGTCACGGACAAGCCGATCACCCACGTCGTGCTGACGCATTACCACGCGGTGCGCGTCCTGGGCGCCTCGGCCTTCAACGCCGACCAGATCATCATGTCCGACAAGGCCCGCGCCATGGTCGTCGAGCGCGGCCAGGAGGACTGGGACAGCGAGTTCCAGCGCTTCCCGCGGCTTTTCCAGGGGCATGAATCGATCCCCGGCCTGACCTGGCCCACCACCACCTTCAGCGACAGCATGACGATCTACCTGGGCAAGCGGAAGGTCGTGATCAAGCAGATCGGCCGCGCGCATACCGCAGGCGACAGCATCATCTGGGTGCCCGACGCGCAGACCATGTTCACCGGCGACATCGTCGAATACCACTCTGCCTGCTACTGCGGGGACGGCCATTTCGAGGACTGGGGCCGGACGCTCGACGCGGTCAAGGCCTACGACCCCCAGTTCATCGCGCCGGGCCGTGGCGATGCCCTTGTCGGGCGCGAGATGGTGGATGCCGGCCTTTCCGCAACGCGGGATTTCGTCGACAGCACCTACCGCCCCGCCCAGCAGGTTGCAGCGAGGGGAGGCTCGCTCAAGGACGCCTGGGACGCGGTGCGCGAGGCCTGCGACCCGAAGTTCAAGGACTACGCCATCTACGAACACTGCCTGCCGTTCAACGTCGCGCGGGCCTACGACGAGGCGCGCGGCATCGACACGCCGCGGATCTGGACGGCGCAGCGTGATCTGGACATGTGGGAGCAACTGCAGGGCTGATCCGCTCTGCCAGGGAGGAGGAACGGACGGTGCTTCAGGACCGCTACAAACTGGCCTACAAGGTCTACCCCTACGAACGGTCGGCGGATCAGGACAAGCCCGACGCGGTGCGCCACCCCGTCGTCATCGTCGGCGGCGGGCCGATCGGCATCGCGACGGCGATCGACCTTGGCCAGCAGGGCATTGCGACGCTGGTTCTGGATGACCACGAGGGCATCGGCATGGGAAGCCGGGCCATCTGCTTTGCCAAGCGCTGCCTCGAGGTCGCGGATCGCTACGGATGCGGCGAACCGATGTTGCACAAGGGTGTGGTCTGGAACCTCGGCAAGGTGTTCCACAAGGACGACAAGGTCTTTGAATTCAACCTGCTGCCCGAACAGGGCCACAAGTACCCGGCCTTCATCAACCTTCAACAGCCCTATTTCGAGAAATACATGGTCGATCGCCTGCGGGCGCTGCAGGCTGAGGGTGCGCCGGTCGAAATCCGTGGCAAGAACCGCGTCGACGCGTTGGAGGTCAAGGACGACCACGTCGTTCTGGACGTGATGACGCCCGACGGCCCCTACAAGGTCGAGGCCGATTGGCTGATCGCCTGCGACGGGGCAAGTTCGCCCCTGCGCACCATGCTGGGCCACGAGTTCACCGGCAAGGTGTTCCAGGACAGCTTCCTGATCGCCGACATCAAGATGAAGGGTGATCTGAAGTTCCCGACCGAACGCTGGTTCTGGTTCGAACCCAGCCACGGCCAAGGGGCCTCGACCCTGCTTCACAAGCAGCCGGACGATGTCTGGCGCGTCGACTTCCAGATCGGCTGGGACGTCGACCGCAAGGAAGAGATGAAGGAAGAGAACATCCGCCGCCGCCTCGACGCCTTCCTGGGCAAGGTCGATTACGAGATGGTCTGGTCCTCGATCTACACCTTCCAGTGCAAGCGGATGGACAGCTTCCGCCACGGCAGGGTGTTCTTTGCCGGCGACGCGGCGCACCAGGTGTCGCCCTTCGGCGCGCGCGGGGCCAATTCCGGCATGCAGGACGTGGACAACCTCGGCTGGAAGCTCGGCCTCGTCATCCAGGGCAAGGCGCCGGAGCGGCTTCTGGACAGCTATTCCGAGGAACGGATCTTCGGCGCGGACGAAAACATCCTGAACTCGACCCGCTCGACCGACTTCATCACGCCCAAGTCCGAGATCAGCAAGATCTTCCGGGATGCTGTCCTGTCGCTGGCCGGCAAGGCGACCTTCGCGCGCCCCCTGGTCAACTCCGGGCGGCTTTCGGTGCCTTGCGTCTATGACGGGCTCAGCCTGAACGGCCCGGACGCGCTGGCCGGCGGCCCCGCCCGCACGCGCGTCGGCGCGCCGATGGTCGATGCCCCGGTCGATGGCGCCTGGCTTCTGGAGAAGCTCGGAGGCCGGTTCCAGCTGATGACCATCGACGCCGATGCGCCCGAGACGCTCGACGTGGACGGGATCGCGGTCACGCGGCTCGCGCTCAGTGCCAAGGGCAACCCCGAGCTTGCGGAACGCTACCTGGGCGAGGCGCGCTCCGCCGTCTACCTGATGCGCCCCGACCAGCACGTCGCGGCGCGGTGGGACCAATTCGACGCGGACGCGGTGCGGGACGCCGTGAACACCGCCACCGGACGCACCTGAGGAGGACCGCAAGATGGGCACCCTGAACACCGAACCCAACATCGCCCGGCCCGATGATTTCTACGCGCGCCTCTTGGCCGCGCATGAAGGCAAGTCGAAGGCGGAAAGCGACGCGATCAACGCGCGCCTCGTGCTGATCCTGAGCAACCACATCGGCGATGCCGAGGTCCTGGACCAGGCGCTGACCTTGGCCGCCCAATCCTGAACCGTCCCGCAACGGAGGAAATGATGAAGATCGAGAAGATTCACCACGTCGCCTACCGCTGCAAGGACGCGAAGGAGACGGTGGAATGGTACGGCAAGATGCTGAACATGGATTTCATCCTCGCCATCGCCGAGGACCGCGTGCCCTCCACCCACGAACCCGACCCCTACATGCACCTGTTCCTCGATGCCGGGGACGGCAATGTCCTGGCCTTCTTCGAACTGCCGACAAAGCCGGAAATGGGCCGCGACCCGAACACCCCCATCTGGGTCCAGCACATCGCCTTCAAGGTGAAGGACCGCGACACGCTGCTGAAGTTCAAGGACCACCTGGAAGCCAATGGCGTCAATGTCCTGGGCGTGACCGACCACTCGATCTTCCACTCGATCTACTTCTTCGACCCAAGCGGTCACCGCATCGAGCTTGCCTGCCCCGATCCGGAGGAAGAGGCGCTGCTGAAGCGCATGGATGCCGTAAAGTGGGACATGCTGGAGGAATGGTCGCGCACCAAGCGGGCGCCGAAGCATGCCGACTGGCTTCACGCCAAGGAACTGGGCAAGGCCCTTTGATCACCGATGCCGCACCCGCGAGCGCGCGGTGCGACCCGATAAGGAAACGCGCTATGAACGACATGGACAAGACCGGCCTCGTGCAAGCCGATGGCCACGCCGTCACCGAAGGCTACATGCCGGGCTTTGGCAACGACTTCGAGACCGAGGCGCTGTTGGGCGCCCTGCCCCGAGGCATGAACTCGCCGCAGAAATGCAATTACGGGCTTTATGGCGAACAGCTTTCCGGCACCGCCTTCACCGCGCCGAGCCATCAGAATGAACGGACCTGGTGCTACCGCATCCGGCCTTCGGTCAAGCATTCCTCGCGCTACCAGAAGATCGCCCTGCCCTATTGGAAAAGCGCGCCGCATGTCGTCGATGACGTGATCTCGCTCGGCCAGTATCGCTGGGACGCGGTGCCGCATTCGGAGGAAAAGCTGACTTGGCTGACCGGCATGCGGACCATGACCACGGCGGGCGACGTCAACACGCAGGTGGGGATGGCCAGCCACATCTACCTGGTGACCGACAGCATGGTGGATGCCTATTTCTATTCCGCCGACAGCGAGCTTCTGGTCGTCCCGCAGGAGGGGCGGCTCAGGTTCTGCACCGAGCTTGGCATCATCGACCTTGCGCCGAAGGAGATCGCCATCCTGCCCCGCGGGCTGGTTTACCGCGTGGAAGTGATCGATGGCCCGTGCCGGGGCTTCGTCTGCGAGAACTACGGGCAGAAGTTCGAACTGCCCGGCCGCGGCCCGATCGGGGCCAACTGCATGGCCAACCGGCGCGACTTCAAGACGCCCGTCGCCGCCTTCGAGGACCGCGAGGTGCCCTCGACCGTCACCATCAAGTGGTGCGGACAGTTCCATGAAACGAAGATCGGCCACAGCCCGCTGGACGTTGTCGCCTGGCACGGCAACTACGCCCCGGTGAAATACGACCTGAGCACCTACTGCCCCGTCGGCGCGATCCTTTTCGACCATCCCGATCCGTCGATCTTCACCGTGCTGACCGCGCCCTCGGGCGTGCCGGGCACCGCGAACATCGACTTCGTGCTGTTCCGCGAACGCTGGATGGTGATGGAAAACACCTTCCGTCCGCCCTGGTACCACAAGAACGTCATGTCGGAACTGATGGGTAATATCTACGGCCAGTATGACGCCAAACCGCAGGGCTTCGTGCCGGGTGGCATGTCGCTTCACAACATGATGCTGCCGCATGGGCCCGACCGCGAGGCCTTCGAAAAGGCGTCCAACGTGGAGCTTGAACCCCACAAGCTCGACAACACCATGTCCTTCATGTTCGAGACCCGCTTCCCGCAGCACCTGACCGCCTTTGCCGCGAAGGAGGCGCCGCTGCAGGACGATTACATCGACTGCTGGGAAAGCCTTGAAAAGAAATTCGACGGTACGGAGGGCGTGAAGTGACTTCGTCCAGCATCGCACTTCTGGGGGTCAAGGGCGGGCCGGCGATCCGGCCGGGATCCTCCATGCCCACCTCCACTCTGGTCCGCATGGGTGGCAGGACGATCCTCGTCGACGCCGGCCTCGGCACTGCGCGCGGCGTCTGCGATCAGGGCGTGGGATTGGGAGAGATCGACACGATCCTGATCACGCACCTTCATGGCGACCATATCCTTGAGCTGGGTCCGCTGCTCTATACCGCCTGGACCGCAGGACTTAAGCGCAAGATCGTCATCTACGGGCCCGAGGGCCTGACGACCTACTGGGCCGGGTTCACCGCCTCGATGGTTTACGACATCGATCTTCGCATCCACGACGAGGGCCATCGCGACCTGGCCGAGTTCGTCGAATTCAGAACCATCGGAGAGGGCGTCGTGATCGAGGACGCCGGCCTGGTCGTGCGCGCCATGCGCAACCTCCACCCGCCGGTGACGGACTCCTTCTCGCTGCGGTTCGAGGCGGGCGGAAAGTCGGTCGTCCTGTCGGGTGACACGACCTTCATGCCCGAGATGTCGGCCTTCGCCCGCGGATGCGACGTTCTCGTGCATGAGGTCTACCTTGATTCAGCCATCGACGCCCTTTGCGCGCGGATCGGCAATGCGGACAAGGAGAAGAAGAAGGCGCATTTCGTCCGGTCGCATTGTCGAACCGAAGATGCCGGACGCATCGCGCGTGAGGCCGGCGTCGGGATGCTGGTGTTCAATCACTTCGTGCCGGGCGACGACCCGACGCTCAGCGACGACGACTGGCGGGCCGGAGCCCGGAACGAATGGGACGGTGACATCAGGATCGGACGCGACGGCATGGTCATCGAACTGTAGGTGACGGATGAAACTCTTTACCTACTGGCGCTCAACGACATCCTACCGCGTCCGGATCGCGCTGAACCTGAAGGGGATCGCTTTCGACGCGGTTCCGGTCAACCTGGTCGCCGCGGAACAGAACACGGCCGCCTATACTGCGTTGAACCCTGGCCAAGGCGTTCCGACGTTGGTTCTGGATGACGGAACGGCCCTGGTTCAATCCATGGCGATCCTTGACTGGCTGGACGAAACCCATCCGGAGCCGCCGTTGCTGCCCGCGGGTCCCCTGTTGCGCGCGCGGGTGCGGGCCGCGGCGCTGACCATCGCGACCGATATCCACCCGGTCAACAACCTGCGCGTCATCGCCCGGCTGAAGGCGATGGGCCACAGCCAGGAAGAAACCGTCGCCTGGATGAACGACTGGATGACGCGGGGCTTCACGGCCTTCGCGGACCTGATCGCGCGCAATACCGACTTCTGTTTCGGCGAGGCGCCCGGGCTGGCCGACCTGTGCCTTGTGCCACAGCTTTACAATGCCCGCCGCTGGGGATGCGACCTTGCCCCCTTCCCGCGCCTGGCCGAGATCGAGGCCCGCTGCCTTGCGCTGCCCGCCTTCGACGCCGCCCGCCCCGAAAACCAGCCTGACGCCACCTGACGGAGACCCAAGATGACCGAGTTGATCCAATCCTGGGTCGCAAGCGCCAATACGCCTGACACCGACTTCCCGCTCAACAACCTGCCCTATGGCGTGTTCTCGACGGAAGGCGGCCAGCCACGTTGTGCGACCGCGATCGGCGACATGGTGCTCGATCTCGACGCGCTGGAAGAGGCAGGTGTCCTCGATTTTGGCGGGACGCTTAGGACCGGCGGCTGGAATGCCTTCATGGCGCTCGGGCACGCGGACTGGGCACGGCTGCGGGCCACGCTGATGAAGTTGCTCGGCTCGGGCTCGGAGGCCGAGACGCGGCTGCGCCCGCATCTGCTGTCCCAGGCGGACGTGACGCTGCACATGCCCTTCGCCGTAACGGAATACACCGATTTCTACGCCGGCCGGCACCATGCCTTCAATGTCGGCACGATGTTCCGCGGGCCCGAAAACGCTCTACCGCCGAACTGGCTGCACATCCCGATCGGCTATAACGGACGGGCCTCCTCGGTCATTGTCTCGGGCACCCCTGTCACCCGTCCGAACGGTCAGCTCAAGGGCCCGAACGACGACGCGCCGCGCTTTGGCCCGTCGCAGCGCTTCGACATCGAGCTTGAAATGGGTGCCATCGTCGGCCAGCCGTCCAGCGGGCCGATCTCGGTGGCGGAGGCCTTCGAGAACATCTTTGGCTACGTGCTTCTGAACGACTGGTCCGCGCGCGACATCCAGGCCTGGGAATACCAGCCGCTTGGCCCGTTCCAGTCCAAGGCAACGGCCACGACGATCAGCCCCTGGATCGTCACCGCCGCCGCGCTGGAGCCCTTCCGTACCATGACGCCCCCGCGCGAAAAGCCACTCTTGCCCTATCTCGCAGAGCCGGGGCCAATGCTCTACGACATCGCGCTCGAGGTAGGACTGACACCCCAAGGCGGCGCGGAAACGGTGATTTCCCGCACGAACTACAACGAAATGTACTACTCTGCCGCCCAGCAACTGGCGCATCACACCAGTTCAGGATGTCCGATGCGCGTCGGCGATCTTCTGGGCTCCGGCACGATCTCCGGCCCCGAAAAGGGCAATCGCGGCTCGCTTCTGGAACTCTCTTGGGGCGGAAAGGAACCAATCGAGATTGACGGCGGCACGCGCACTTTCATCGAGGACGGAGACACCCTGACCCTGCGCGGGGCGGCCTGGGGCAATGGCTATCGCATCGGCTTCGGTCCGTGCACTGGCACGATCATCTCCGCGCGCGATCCCGGCCAGAGGTCGGATTGAACCCCGAGATCTCGGGGTGGCCGTCCACCCGCGGCAAGGTTGGTTCGGCAACTGGGGTTTCCAAGTGTTTACTGATGATGGAACCGGTGGCCAACGAGGTGGCGGGCCCGCTCTAAGAGCGATCCAAGACAATGACACCGCGGTGGGTATCTCGGGACACATAACCAACCTGGCAGATTGTGCCACGCTCAATCCTCGCGACCACCTCACCGCTTTTGGCTGCTGATCCCCCCGTCGTAAAGCCCGGCCATCAGGGACTCGAGCGACCTGAAATCCGCAGGATCTATCGAGGGTTCCGGCATTGTCAGAGTTTGCGCATCAGATCGAAACCGCGCAACAGAAAGGCCGCTGGGCCAGTAGGTGGGCCAGTAGGTGGGCCAGGCGGCCGCCCATTGGGGGGCAAGCCCCCTTGCGATCTGGGTTCGGGCCCGTTCGAAAGCTTGCCAGGCCGCTTCGAAGGTCACGAAATCGAAGTCTCCCCTCCGCGCCGGCTCCCGGACGATGTGTTCCGTTTCAAGCAGTTTGCGAATGGCGTTTTCAAGATGCGCCACATGGCGTTGCGGGATCACAAGGGCCCCATGACGGTCCGCGTGCACCAGGTCGCCATCCTCGATCCGCAGCCCGAAAACCGACACCGGCGTCCCCACTTCGCGAACATGCACGAAGGCGTGGCTTGGCCCGATCGAACCGGCGATCTCGGGAAAGCCCTCCGGCAAGTCACCGAGATCGCGCATCACGCCGTTGGTCAGCGCGCCGGGCAGACCATGCGCTCGACCGGCTGGCGCAGGGTGGTCAGGTCATAGGCCCCCCAGCTGGCCAGCGGCACGTCGTCGAACCCCACGACGGAGATGTCATGGCCGGGTCGCAGCCCCGCCTCGCGGATCGCGTCGATCACCGCAAAGGCCATGTGATCGTTGCCGACAAAGATCGCGTCCGGCCTTTCGGCGTTGCCGAGAAGCTTCCGGGCGCATTCCATCGCGACCTCGCGCTTGTACATGCCATCGACTATGGCAAACGGGCTTTGACCTGCCGCCTTAAGGACCTCGAGGAATCCCGCCTGCCGGTCCCGGCCCGTCGAGCTTCCTTGCCAGCCTGCGATATGGGCGATCCGCTCATGACCGCCTGCAACAAGGAATTCGGCCACCTTGCGCCCGCCCAGCCGGTTGGCCGAGGTGACGTTGGAGACCTCGACGTCGTCCTGGCTGCGGTTGAAAAGGACCACGGGAATACCAAGGTCCTTTGCCCGCGACTTCCTGGCCGAGGCCACCGGAGCCGCAGATGCGGATTGACGCCCATCACCACCTTTGGGACCTGTCCGCGGTGCGCTACCCGTGGCTCATGGCAAAGGGCGCCCGGCGTTTCTTTGGCGACCCTGCTCCGATCCAAAGGGATTATCTGATCGACGAGTTCCGGCGCGACGCGCGCGGTTTCGGGGCGTCAGTCCACATCCAGGTCGGCGCCGAACACGGCTGGGCCGAGGCGACATGGGTGCAGGCCGTCGCCGAGGCGAACCCGGACTGGCCGCTTGCGCAGGTCGTGTTCTGCGATCTGACGGCGCCGGACCTGTCCCGGCAGCTCGACCGGTACCAGACCCTGCCATCTGTGCGCGGCGTCCGCCAGATCGTCGGCCGCGCGCCGGGCGAGGATGCGCGGACCGGCACCAACGCGCTGCTCGACGATCCACGGTTCGCGGCAGGACTTCGGGCGGTCGGCGAACGGGGCCTGTCGTTCGACCTTCAGCTGATCCCTGAACTTTACGAACGCATGGCGCGCGTGCTGGACGCCGCGCCGGGCACCGCGATCGCACTTTGCCATGCAGGCTCGCCGCACGACCGAAGTCCGGCGGGACTTCGGGACTGGGCTTCGCGCCTGCGACTCCTGTCGGATCGGCCGCAGATCACCTGCAAGCTGTCCGGACTGGGCATGTTCGATCACGAATGGACCAGCGAAAGCGTTCGCCCGATCGTCGAGACCTGCCTTGAGCAGTTCGGGCCGGACCGGTGCATGTTCGGGTCGAACTTCCCCGTGGATTCTCTCTATTCGGACTACGCCCATGTCGTCGCCGCCTACGAAAGCCTTGTGCCAGAGGCCGCGACATTCTCTGTCTTCCACGACACCGCAGCGAGGTTCTACGCCCTGCCATGACCCGGACTTTTCACTATCGAACCTCCGTTCGGCCAGAATGGATCGACTACAACGGACACATGCAGGATGCATACTACGGGCTGGTCTTCAGCCATGCCGTCGACGCCTTTCAGGACGAGGTTGGGTTTGACGCCGCGTACCGAAAGGCGACCGGCTGCACGACCTATTATCCACTGAAGGTGAGGCGTCCCCCGTGAGTTCCCATTTCTTACTTGTAACTGGCGATACGGATATTGTTCGTGTTGCCGGGTTGTCCGAATGGAACTCCGGCCAGGATGACAAGCCGGTCGCCCACGGCACAGTTGATGAGCTTCGCACTCTCCTCCCGTGCCATCGAGATCATGCTGTCGTAGTCGAGCACGGTGTTCTCCAACACGGAGCGCGCACCCCAAACCAAGGCCATCCGCCTGGAGACGTGGGCGTCGCGGGTAACGACGATGAGGGGAAGCATCGGGCGCCGTGCCGCGACGCGCGCGGCCGTTGCGCCGCTCATTGAATATGCGACGATACAGCGCGCATCCAAAGAGCCGCCCAGCGTGGCGCCGGTATCAGCGATTGCATCTGCCGGTCCCTGAGGCGCTTCGCGAGACGAAGCGATGGTCCGGGCATAGAAGTCATGGGATTCCGTGCGATGGATTATGCGGTCCATGACCTCAACGGCCTCACAGGGGAAGGCACCCGTGGCGCTTTCGGCGGACAGCATGACGGCATCGGCTCCATCATAGACCGCCGTGGCGACGTCCGAGGCTTCGGCACGCGTCGGCGCCGGCGACGCGGTCATGGATTCGAGCATCTGCGTCGCCACGATCACCGGGCGGCTTTCACGCCGGCAGAGCGCTATGATCTCTTTCTGTCGGGCCGGCACATCCTCGGGCGGAATCTCTACACCCAGGTCCCCTCGGGCGATCATGATCGCATCAGACTTTCGAACGATTGCGTCGATCTCGGATAGAGCCGACGGCTTTTCAATCTTCGCCACGAGGCCAGCGCGGCCCGCGATCAGCGACAGGATTTCATCGAGGTCACGCGCCTTCTGCACGAAAGATAGCGCCACCCAGTCTACTCCCTGCGAGAGGCCAAACTCGAGATCTGCTCGGTCCTTCTCGGTTAGAACCGGCAGATCCAGCACGGTGTCAGGCAGGTTCACCCCCTTGCGGTCACTGACCTTCCCGCCCTCCAGGACTTCTGCCTCGAGCCTGTCATCGCGGCGCTCGACAATCTTGAGCCTGACCCTTCCGTCGTCGATGAAGACCCGGTGACCGGGTTCGATCGCGGCGAAGACCTCGGGGTGCGGCAGTGGCAGCACGGTGATTTCATCGTCGCGCTCCGTAAGAGTGAAGCTGACTCGCTCGTACCGATCCAGCATTCGGCAACCGTCGCCGAGGCGACCGAGCCGGATTTTCGGCCCTTGGAGATCTTGTAGAATCCCGATGGGAACACCCACCTCCGCTTCAAGCGACCGGATCGCCTTGATGACGGCTGAATGGCCAGCATGATCTCCGTGGCTGAAGTTCAGCCGGAAGGTGTCCACGCCCTTGTTGAAGAGACTGCGAAGCATGAAGGGTGCGGCACTGGCCGGTCCCACGGTCGCGACGATCTTTGCCCGTCGATTGCGGATCATTCAGGTATCCTTCTTGGGTGCCGAGTGGCTGGTCAGGGGTTCTGTCGCAAAGATCCGCGACGAGAGGAAAGAAGTCTTGTTTGCTTATATTTATGCGTCATCACACCACGATCCATTCGCCCGGTGACGCCCATCTAACGCCACGGTTTGCGACAGAACCCCATCCTCCTCGTCAACGCGCGATCAGCAGTGACGGTAGGTAGGTGACGATCTGCGGTACGGCGACCATCATCGCGAGCAACGCCAGCAAGACGGAGAAAAACGGCAAGGTTGCCCAGAACACGCGCTCGATCGGCAGGCGCGAAACCATGGCCACCCCGTAAAGCGCCACCCCGACCGGCGGGGTAATCAGGCCAATCACGCAGACGATGCAGAACAACACGCCCAGATGCAGCGGATCGATGCCGTAAGCCGAAACCAGCGGCGAAATCGCGGGGACCAGCATCAGGATGATCGGGGTCGCGTCCATGAAGAAACCCAGGAACAGCACAAGCAAGAGGATCAAGATCATCACCAGCAGCGGGCTCGACGTGAACGAGGTCATCGTCTGCGCCAGCAACATCGGCACCTGCTCGCGCGCGATCACCCAGGCATCCAGCCCGGACACCGAGACCACCACCATCAGCGCGCCGACCGCCGTCCCGGTTCCGACCAAGGCGCGGTAGAACGATACGAACTGAAGCTTGCCGTAGACCAGGCCCAGGAAGATGACGTAGACGACCGCGACGACGCTAGCCTCCGTCGGGGTGAAAACGCCCGAAAATATCCCCCCGATCACGACGATCGGGGTGAGCAGGACCAGCGCCGCGCTAAGCCCCGTGCGCCAGACCTGGGCGAAGCTGAACGCATTGCCCTTCGGATAGCCGCGGCGCCAGCTTAGGAAGGTGACCATCGCCATCATGGACAGGGCCATCAGCAGACCGGGCCCGATGCCGCCAATGAACATCTTGCCGATCGAGACATCCGCCGTCGCCCCGTAGATAATCATGATAATCGAAGGCGGGATAACGGGCGCAAGCGTCGCCGAGCCGAGCGTCACCGCCGCCGCAAAGGAGGGGTCGTAGCCACGCTCGCGCATGGCCTTGACGGTAATCGTGCCCACGCCGACCGCATCGGCCGCAGCAGACCCCGACATCGCGGAAAAGATCATCGAGGCGAGCACGGCTACGTAACCAAGGCCGCCGCGAATATGGCCGATCACAGCCTGAGCGAAATCGAAGATACGCTTGGTCGCGCCGTACATGTTCATCAGTCGCCCAGCCAGAAGGAACATGGGCACGGCGAGCAGAATGGATTCGTTGACGGTGCCCAGCATCCGCTGCGGCGCCAGGCCAAGCGGGATGCCCTTGAGGCTCAGATACGCCAGCGCAGGGGCGCCGAGCGCGACGAAAATGGGCGCGCGCAGCATCAGGAGGACGAAGATTGCTGCAAGAATGTAGACGATCATGGCCCTACTCCTCGTAGGCTTCGTCGGAATGATTGTCGCCCACATGCCTGTTGCGAAGTGGGAACGAGGCGGCGTGGATCGCCATCAGCGCCATGCCAACCGGCAGGGCGATGGTCTGTGCGGCAACCGAAATGCCCATCACCGGCAGGATCTGCCCCGCCCCATTCAGCGTGGTTTGAAACCCGATCCAGGCCAGGGTAGCTGCAAATGCGACCGAGAGCGCGTCGACGGCCCAGCCCACGATCTGCCTCGGGCTGGCTGGAAGCGCGTTGTAGACGAGATCGACAATGAAGTGCTGCGAGACCCGCATCGCCCGCGCCGCTCCGATGAACACCAGCCAGGCGAACAACAGGCGCGCTGCCTCTTCCGTGAAGTCGAGCGGCTGGTCCAACACGAAGCGGAACAGCACCTGCAGCGCAAGCATGACGATCAGGACAGCCATGGCCGCGAAGATCACGACCCCTTCCAATCGGTAAAGCTGCTCATCCAGCCAAAGGAAACGTTCACGCATGGGGGACCTCCGGGGAAACGGGCCGCCGGGGAGCAGGGCGGCCCGCCGACGTGTCACTGGGTGTCGCGAATACGCTGAACCAGATCGACGCCGAACTGGTCTGCGTACTTGTCAGCGACCGGCTTGACCATCTCTACAAAGGCCTGACGGTCAGGCTCGATGACGGTGACGCCCTGTTCTTTCAGCCAAGCGATGTCGCTTTCGAAGTTCGTCGCGAAAAGCTCGCGCTGCATCGCCGTGGCCTCGGCAAAGGCCGCGTCGAATTCAGCGCGCTGCTCTGTCGTCAGTTGCGCCAGCGCATCCTTGTTGGCGATCACCGGCTTGAAGAGGAAGAAGTGCCCGGTCAGACTATAATAGGGCGCCTGTTCGAAGAACTTCACGTTGCGATAGCCCGAGCTGTCGTTCTCGGCGCCGTCGATCGCACCGGTCGCAAGCGCCGTGTAGACCTCGCCATAGGGCATCGGCGTCGCGAGCGCACCGAGGCCGTTGAAGGTGTCGATATAGACGGGGCTGCCGATCACGCGGATCTTCTGACCCGCCAGGTCGGCTGGCGTGTTAACCGGCATCTCGCGGGTAAAGACGTGACGCATGCCCGCGCTCCACCAGCCGAGAACCTCGACATTGGCCTCGGCTTCGATCTTGGCGTTGATCTCCTCACCGATCGGCCCATCGACCACAGCCCAGGGGTGATGGCCTGCGTCACGGAACAGGAATGGGATGTCATAGACCCCGGCCGCGGGCGCAAACGCCGACAGATTGGCATTGGCCACCGTCGTCATGCTGATTGCGCCCAACTGAACCTGCTCGATCGCGTCCTTTTCGCCACCGATCTGCCCCTGTGGAAAGATCGTCAGAGTGATACCGGTCGTCCCCTCCGACAGCTTCTTGGTGAGGAAATCGAACGCCGTGTTCGACGGCTCGCCCGGTGGGTTCACATGGGCTGCGGTCAATTCGGTGGCCGACGCGGCCCCCGCACAGACAGTCTGCGCCAGAAGCAAGACCGTCGCAAATCTGGATCTCATGTTCATGAATCTTTCCTCCTGTTCAGTTCAAGGATTGCTTGGCGACGGGTGATCCGTGCGCCCCTTAGAAAGGCCAAGAAACGCCATAACCGCACGCGCCTGTCCGTTAAGCGTCTCGATTCCGGCCAAGGTCTTGCAACCGCGCGCGCGCGCCGCGGCGAGCAGCGGCGTTTCGAGCGGTGACATGATCATCTCGGCAAGAACCTGGTCACGGCGCAGAAGCGAGGGATCAAAGGGCGTGCCGCCGATTCCGTTCATTCCGACCGGCGAAGCATTCACGACGATGTCCGCGCCCGACAGGTCCAGCCCCACGTTGAAGCGGCCGTGGGGAAGCGCCCGCGCAAGCCGGTCTGCAAGTAGCTCGGCCTTCGCCGTAATAGCGTCAGCCAGCCGGATCGGCCCGGCCCCGGCTTGTGCCAGAGCGAAGGCGACCGCAGAGCCTGCGCCGCCGCTGCCGACGATCTGGACGCTACGCCCATGCGGGTCCACGCCCGCCTTGCGGAGGCCATATACCAAGCCATCACCGTCCTTGATGTCGGCACTCCAGCGGCCGTCGGGGCCTATCCGGACCAGGTTCGCGGCCCCGACGAGACGTGCGGCCTCGCTGGCCTCATCGACGAAATCCAGCACCGCCGGTTTGTGCGGCACCGTTACGACCAGGCCCGCAAGGTTGGCGATCTCGCGGAACCCCCGCATCGCCGAGGAGAACCCCCCTGGAGGGATGTCCATCGGCACGAAAAGCGTGTCGCAGTTTTCCTGCGCGGCCAGCGCACTGAACAGGGCGGGCGAGCGCGCCTGAACGATTGGATGACCGATCACGGGCACCAGCCGCGTCGCGCCCCCGACGGTGATTTGTGGCCCCTGGGTCATCAGAAGCGCTCCATCGACAGACCGCCATCGACCGCAATGACGGAGCCGGTCACATAAGGCAGATCACCGCTTGCGACGCTGCCGACCACGCGGGCCACGTCCTTGGGCTGGCCCACCCGTGGCTCCAGCGCGAGGCCTTCCTCCACGATGCGTCTGCGATAAGCATCGACCACAGAGGCGGAAAGATCCGTCTCGATCACGCCCGGCCGGACGTCGACGACCTGGATGCCCTCGGGCGACAGCCGCTGCGCGAAGAGCTTGGCGACCATCGCCGCCCCCGCCTTCGAGACGCAGTAGTCCCCCTTGTTGGGCGAGGCCGCGATGGCGTTCGCAGAGCTGATCAGCGTGATGGACCGGTGCGTCCCATCGGCATTTGGTCGACCCAGAAGGCGCTTGGCGAACGTTTGCAACAGGAAGAACGGACCGATCGTGTTGGCCACGAGGCAGTGACTCAGCCCGTCCGGGGTGACCTCCAGCAGATCTGCACGGCGCATCGGCCCCGCGCCCGCATTTGCCACGAGCGTTGTCAGCGGCCCCAGCTGCGCTTCCGCCGCATCGAGCAGGATCGGCACAAGCTCCGGATCCGACACATCGCCGGGAACCGGAACCGCGCGCCCAACCGTCCGTTCGATCTCGGCCACGGTCGCATCCATCGCCGCGGTCTCGGTCCGCCCGTTGACGGCCACAGCAAAGCCACGGCGGCCCAGCTCAAGCGCTATGGCCCTCCCGATACCCCGGCTTGCGCCCGAGACGAATGCAATTCCAGACATCTGACCCTCCGTTGATTACTCGTGTAATCAACGGTACGGGATTCGGTCAACCGATTTGTAACCGTATAGTTACTTTTTTCGATGCGTCGTTCCCCGGATGATGAGCTTCGGCGCGATCAGCGGCAGGTCGCCCTCAGTCACCGTCTGTTGAAGCCGTGCCACCAGCCGTCGCCCCGCTTCCCGGCCGATCGCGTCCATGTCGACATCCACCGTCGTCAGAGGCGGATCGCAAAGCCCGCCAATCTGCAAGTTGTCGAAGCCCGCCAGGCCAACCGTCGCGCCCGGCACCCGATCGAGCGCGCGCAGCGCCCGCAGGCAGCCGAGCGCAACAAGATCGTTATGCGCGATCACGGCGTCGATCCCCTCGCCCGCATCGCATAACTGGGAAATGGCGTCATAGCCAAAGGTGTCCGTCAACGGCCCGGGACAGACCCGCATCGTGCACCCCTCCGCGATCAGGACCTCCTTGATGCCCTGCACCCGCCGCTCGAAGGACGTTGTATCTCGAAAGCCGCCGATGATCGCGAACCTTCTGTAGCCCACCGCTACCATGTGCCCCGCCACCATCGCGCCGGCCGCGACGTCGTCGAGCGCCACGAGCGGCAGACCGCTACCCTCGATATCGCGGACGTAGAGTACGACGGGTATCCTCCGCGCCAGCGCCGTGTTCATGTCCGCAAGCGTGGTGCCCGCACAGGGGTTGACGATCAGACCGGCGACGCCGTTTCCGACAAGCTCTTCGATGATTTGCGCCTGCCGCCCCGGATCGTCCTTAGTCTGGCCAAGAACGGTCACATAGCCCGCCTTGGACAGCTCGGCCTCGATATGCGAGATGACGGTGCCATAGAAGGGGTTGGCGATATCAGTCACCATGACGCCGACCAGCCGCGATTGACCCGTGCGCAACGCGACAGCATTCCGGTCGCGGACATATCCGAGGGCAGTGATCGCCGCTTCGACGCGCGCACGCGTCGCGTCGGAAACCCGTCCCTTGCCGTTGATGACATTCGAAACCGTCGCCCGCGAAAGACCAAGGGATTTCGCGATCTCTCTGGTGTTGGTTGATTTCATACGCCGCAGATTTCTTGCTTGGGCTCGCGCGGTAAAGAATATGGAACCGTCGGGAAAACGCAATTTTCAGTTTTCTCAGCCGTTGTGCCAATTCGACGGGAAATGATGCCGGATCAGCAGTTTCACCTGCGGCGGCGCATCAACATGCCGCAAGCTCCAAGTCGCAACTCAGAACCAATCAGCGCGGCCGGGGACGGCACACCTGACGGGATGGCACGGTATCACTGCCTTCTTTTGTGCCACGTGCGCTCACACCTTGAACGCATTCGCACGAGACGGCATCAGGCCTTGGCTCGGCATTGAGGTTCTCGTGGGAAAAACCGCGGTCCGCGAAAGCGTCCCTGAGCGGACGGTCCTGTCATCGTCTATCTATAACAGCTTTTCGGTCAGTTCCGGGACGGCGGTGAAGAGGTCTGCGACGAGGCCGTAGTCGGCGACCTGGAAGATCGGCGCCTCTTCGTCTTTGTTGATCGCGACGATGACCTTGCTGTCCTTCATGCCCGCCAGGTGCTGGATCGCGCCCGAGATGCCGACGGCCACGTACAGCTGCGGCGCCACGACCTTGCCGGTCTGGCCGACCTGCCAGTCGTTCGGCGCGA
>NZ_JAOWKY010000003.1 GCF_025751435.1 Albidovulum marisflavi
TGAAGTTCGAGGTCGAGCTGATCGCGCCGATCGCCATGGAAGAGAAGCTCCGCTTCGCCATCCGTGAAGGCGGCCGCACCGTCGGCGCCGGCGTCGTCTCCAAGATCATCGAGTAATCAAGACCGGGTTCGAAGCAGGCCGGGCATGAGGCCCGGTCTGCCTCTCAACCTTAAAAGAAGCCTGCGAGAGGCAAGACAATGACTGGTCAAAACATTCGCATCCGGCTCAAGGCCTTCGATTACCGCGTGCTGGACGCCAGCACCGCGGAAATCGTCAGCACGGCCAAGCGCACGGGCGCACAGGTGCGGGGCCCGATCCCGCTGCCCAACAAGATCGAGAAGTTCACGGTTCTCCGTGGTCCGCACATCGACAAGAAGTCGCGCGACCAGTGGGAGATCCGCACGCACAAGCGCCTTCTCGATATCGTCGATCCGACCCCGCAGACCGTGGACGCGCTGATGAAGCTCGATCTCGCTGCCGGCGTCGACGTCGAAATCAAGGTCTGAGGAGGGCACCAGAAATGTTGCGCTCTGGCGTTATCGCGAAAAAGCTGGGCATGACCCGGCTGTTCATGGAAGACGGCAAGCAGGTTCCTGTGACCGTTCTTCAACTCGACAATCTGCAGGTCGTTGCACAGCGCACGACCGAGAAGGACGGCTACACCGCCGTTCAGCTCGGCGCGGGCTCTGCCAAGGCCAAGCGGACCACGGCTGCGCAACGCGGCCACTTCGCCAAGGCGAACGTGGCACCCAAGCGCAAGATCGCCGAGTTCCGCGTGAGCCCGGAAAACCTGATCGAAGTCGGCGCCGAGATCTCGGCGGCCCACTATGCCGAAGGGCAGTTCGTGGACATCGCCGGCACCTCGATCGGTAAAGGCTTTGCCGGTGTCATGAAGCGTCACAACTTCGGCGGTCTGCGTGCCTCGCACGGCGTGTCAATCTCGCACCGCTCGCACGGCTCCACCGGTCAGTGCCAGGACCCCGGCAAGGTGTTCAAGGGCAAGAAGATGGCCGGTCACCTCGGTGCCGTCCGTGTGACCACGCAGAACATCCAGGTCGTCCGCACCGACGCCGACCGTGGCCTGATCATGGTCAAGGGGTCGGTTCCCGGTTCCAAGGGCGGCTGGGTGACGATCAAGGACGCGGTCAAGAAGCCGCTGCCGAAAGACCTGCCGACGCCGGCCGCGCTGAAAGCCGCCGCGTCCGCTGCTCCGGCCGAAGAAGCGCCCGCTGAAGGGGGTGAAGCATGAAACTCGATGTGATCAAGCTCGACGCCGGCAAGTCCGGATCGATCGATCTCGCGGATGAGATCTTCGGCCTCGAGCCGCGCGCCGACATCCTGCACCGCGTGGTGCGCTGGCAGCGGGCGAAAGCCCAGGCCGGCACGCACTCGGTTCTCGGCAAGTCGGACGTCAGCTACTCGACCAAGAAGATCTATCGCCAGAAAGGCACCGGCGGCGCCCGCCACGGTTCCCGCAAGGCGCCGACCTTCCGTCACGGTGGCACCTACAAGGGCCCGACCCCGCGCAGCCACGCCCACGACCTGCCCAAGAAGTTCCGGGCGCTTGGTCTGAAGCATGCGCTGTCGGCCAAGGCCGGCGCAGGTCAGCTCGTGATCCTCGACTCGCTCGACATGCAGGACGCCAAGACCAAGGTTCTCGCGAAGGCCGCGAAGGAGCTGGGTTGGAAGCGCGTCCTGATCATCGACGGCGCCGACATCAACGAGAACTTCGCCCGCGCTGCCGCGAACATCGAAGGCATCGACGTGCTGCCCTCGATCGGCGCCAACGTCTATGACATCCTCAAGCGTGACACGCTCGTGCTCACGAAGGCGGCTGTCGAAGCACTGGAGGCTCGTCTGAAATGAGCGTGAAGCCTGAACATTACGACGTGATCGTGAAGCCGGTCATCACGGAAAAAGCGACCCTTGCCTCGGAAAACGGGGCGGTGGTCTTCCGTGTGTCGAAAGACGCGACCAAGCCGCAGATCAAGGAAGCGGTCGAGGCCGTCTTCGGTGTCAAGGTCAAGGCGGTGAACACCACCGTGACCAAGGGCAAGACCAAGCGGTTCCGCGGTATCGCGGGCACCCGCTCGGACGTCAAGAAAGCCTATGTGACGCTCGAAGAGGGGAACACTATCGACGTCTCCTCTGGCCTCTGATAGAAGGCCCGCGAATCTCGCGGCCCCGGGCTTCCGGGGCCGTGACATTTTTTGAAGCTGGGGACCTACGGGGCCCTTAAATCGGAACGGACCGACAGGTCCAAAGCAACGGAAGACAGAGAGCATGGCACTCAAGTCGTATAAACCGACGACGCCTGGCCAGCGTGGACTGGTTCTGATCGACCGTTCGGAGCTTTGGAAAGGTCGCCCGGTCAAGTCCCTCACAGAGGGTCTGACCAAGTCGGGCGGCCGGAACAACACCGGACGGGTGACGGCGTGGCACAAGGGCGGTGGGGCGAAGCGCCTTTACCGCATCGTTGATTTCAAGCGCAACAAACTGGACGTCCCCGCGACGGTCGAGCGGATCGAATACGATCCCAACCGGACCGCGTTCATCGCGCTCGTCCGCTACACGGATGGCGAACAGGCCTACATCCTCGCGCCACAGCGCCTGGCCGTGGGTGACAGCGTCATCGCCGGCGCCAAGACCGACGTGAAGCCGGGCAACGCGATGCCGTTTTCGGGCATGCCGATCGGTACGATCGTTCACAACGTCGAGCTGAAGCCCGGCAAGGGTGGCCAGCTGGCGCGCGCCGCGGGCACCTACGCCCAGTTCGTCGGTCGTGACGGCGGTTACGCGCAGATCCGCCTGTCCTCGGGCGAGCTTCGCATGGTCCGCCAGGAATGCATGGCGACCGTTGGCGCGGTGTCGAACCCCGACAACTCGAACCAGAACCTGGGTAAAGCGGGTCGCAAGCGGCACATGGGCGTTCGCCCGACCGTCCGCGGCGTCGCGATGAACCCGATCGATCACCCGCACGGCGGTGGTGAAGGCCGCACCTCGGGTGGCCGTCATCCTGTCACCCCGTGGGGCAAGGGGACGAAGGGCAACAAGACCCGCAAGAACAAGTCGACCGACAAGTTCATCGTCCGCTCGCGCAACGCCAAGAAGGGTCGTTAATCCATGGCACGTTCTGTTTGGAAAGGCCCCTTCGTCGACGCCTATCTGCTGAAGAAAGCAGAAAAGGCGCAGGCTTCGGGCAAATCGGAAGTGATCAAGATCTGGTCGCGCCGCTCCACCATCCTGCCGCAGTTCGTCGGCCTCACCTTTGGGGTCTACAACGGGCAAAAACACATCCCGGTCAACGTGACCGAAGAAATGATCGGCCAGAAGTTCGGTGAATATTCGCCGACGCGGACCTATTACGGTCACGCCGCCGACAAGAAAGCCAAGAGGAAGTAAGCCATGGGTAAGGAAAAGAATCCGCGCCGCGTGGCGGACAACGAGGCCTTCGCCAAGTCGAAGATGCTTCGCACCTCGCCGCAGAAACTGAACCTCGTGGCTGCGCTGATCCGTGGCAAGAAGGTCGAAAAGGCCCTTTCGGACCTGACCTTCTCGAAGAAGCGGATCGCTGGCGACGTGAAGAAGTGCCTGCAATCCGCGATCGCGAACGCCGAGAACAACCACGGTCTCGACGTTGACAGCCTGATCGTCTCGGAAGCCTATGTCGGCAAGAACCTGACCATGAAGCGCGGCCATCCCCGTGCCCGCGGCCGGTTCGGCAAGATCGTGAAACCGTTCAGCGAGCTGACCATCAAGGTGCGGCAAGTCGAGGAGCAAGCGTAATGGGTCAGAAGGTCAATCCGATCGGCATGCGCCTCCAGGTCAACCGCACCTGGGACAGCCGCTGGTACGCCGACAGCAAGGACTACGGCAATCTGCTTCTTGAAGACCTCAAGATGCGCGACTTCATCCATGAAGAGTGCAAGCAGGCCGGAGTCAGCCGCGTGATCATCGAGCGCCCGCACAAGAAGTGCCGGGTGACCGTTCACACCGCCCGCCCGGGCGTGATCATCGGCAAGAAGGGCGCCGACATCGAGACGCTTCGCAAGAAGCTCGCGAACTTCACGTCGTCGGAACTGCACCTCAACATCGTCGAGGTTCGCAAGCCCGAACTGGACGCGATGCTGGTCGCGGAATCGATCGCCCAGCAGCTTGAGCGCCGGGTTTCGTTCCGTCGTGCGATGAAGCGCGCGGTTCAGAACGCGATGCGCATGGGTGCGCTCGGAATTCGGGTCAACGTTGCGGGCCGCCTTGGCGGCGCGGAAATCGCCCGGACCGAATGGTACCGCGAAGGCCGCGTGCCGCTGCATACGCTGCGCGCCGACATCGACTATGCGCTGGCCGAAGCCTCGACCCCGTACGGGATCATCGGTGTGAAGGTCTGGATCTTCAAGGGCGAGATCATGGAACATGATCCCCAGGCCCGTGATCGTCGTATGGCCGAGGCGCAGGACGGACCCGCACCGCGCGGACCCCGTCGTGACCGCGACGCTCGGTAAGGAGTAGATAAGATGCTGCAACCGAAACGGACAAAGTTCCGCAAACAGCACAAGGGCCGGATTCACGGCGAAGCCAAGGGTGGTTTCGAACTGAACTTCGGCGGCTTTGGCCTCAAGGCAACCGAGCCCGAGCGCATCACGGCGCGTCAGATCGAAGCGGCCCGCCGCGCGATCACGCGCCACATGAAGCGTCAGGGCCGGGTCTGGATCCGCGTCTTCCCGGACACCCCGGTTTCGTCGAAACCGACCGAGGTCCGGATGGGTAAGGGCAAGGGCTCCGTCGATTTCTGGGCGGCCAAGGTCAAACCGGGCCGGATCATGTTCGAGATCGACGGCGTGAACGAGGTCATCGCCCGCGAGGCGCTCCGCCTCGGCGCGATGAAGCTCCCGGTCAAGACCCGCGTCATCCAGCGCGAAGACTGGTAAGCCGCGACGGGATGCCCCCGATCCAAGAAATAGGCCCCCGCCGGAAACGGCGGGGGTTTTTCATTCACGATGCGAGACGAAGACACCACTCCCTTAAGCACCAGGAGGGAGACTGGAAGGCAGCGGAAGAATGGGCCGCTGGCATGGGCGAAAGCACATTCTGGGCCCTTCTGGCACATATCGACCGTCAGTTCGGCCAGAAGAGATGAGCCAGACAACCTTTTCCCTTGCCCCCATGCCGGCCCTCCCTTATAGGGACGCATCCTGCGATTCCGGGTGTCCCGGATTCGCTTGTTGTCGTTGACTCCACCGGACACAGGGTCACCCAAACGGGCCCTCTGGTGATGTTGAAAGGAAGAGGCGAATGAACGCCAAAGAACTAACCGGCAAATCGCCGGACCAGCTCCGTGACGAGCTGACCCAACTCAAGAAGGAAGCCTTCAACCTGCGCTTCCAGCAGGCCACCGGCCAGCTTGAGAACACCGCCCGCATGCGTGCCGTCCGCCGTGACGTCGCCCGCATCCAGACGGTCCTGAACGCCAAAGCCGCCGAAGCCGCGAAGTAAGAGGTCCAGATCCATGCCCAAACGCATCCTGCAAGGCGTCGTGACCTCGGACAAGAACGAGCAGACGATCACCGTTCTCGTCGAGCGCCGCTTCAAGCACCCGCTGCTCCAGAAAACCGTTCGTAAGTCCAAGAAGTACCGGGCGCACGACGCGGAGAACAAGTTCAAGATCGGTGACACCGTTCGCATCGAAGAGTGCGCGCCGATCTCGAAGACGAAACGTTGGACGGTTGTGACGGAAGCCTGAGGCTTAACCCCACAACCTCCTGCTGAACGAAACCCTGGGACCCAGGTCCCATAGGTCGGGAGAAACCAAATGATCCAGATGCAGACCAATCTGGATGTCGCTGACAACTCCGGCGCTCGCCGGGTGCAGTGCATCAAGGTTCTGGGTGGTTCCCACCGCCGCTACGCCAGCGTCGGCGACATCATCGTGGTGTCGGTCAAGGAAGCCATCCCGCGCGGTCGCGTGAAGAAAGGTGACGTCCGCAAGGCCGTCGTCGTGCGCACCGCCAAGGAAGTTCGTCGCGAAGATGGCACGTCCATCCGCTTCGACCGCAACGCCGCCGTCATCCTGAACAACCAGGGCGAGCCGGTCGGCACCCGTATCTTCGGGCCGGTCGTCCGCGAGCTGCGCGCGAAGAACTTCATGAAGATCATCTCGCTCGCGCCGGAGGTGCTGTGATGGCTGCGAAACTCCGTAAAGGCGACACCGTCGTCGTCCTTGCCGGCAAGGACAAGGGCAAGCAGGGCGAAATTCAGTCCGTCGATCCCAAGGCCAACAAGGCCGTGGTCGAGGGCGTGAACGTCGCGATCCGCCACACCCGCCAGACGCAGACCAGCCAGGGCGGCCGCCAGCCGAAGGCAATGCCGATCGACCTGTCGAACCTCGCGCTCATGGACAAGAACGGCAAGGCCACCCGCGTCGGCTTCCGTGAGGAAGACGGCAAGAAGGTGCGCTTCGCCAAGACCACCGGGGAGGCGATCTGATGCTTGACGCTCAAACCTATACCCCGCGCCTCAAGGCGCTTTACAAGGGGACGATCCGCGCCGCTCTGAAGGAGGAATTCTCCTACAAGAACGACATGCAGATCCCGAAGCTCGACAAGATCGTGCTGAACATGGGCGTCGGCGAAGCGGTCAAGGACACCAAGAAGGTGAAGAACGCGGCTGAAGAGCTGTCGCTCATCGCCGGTCAGAAGGCCGTCGTCACGAAGGCCAAGAAGTCGATCGCCGGCTTCCGCGTTCGTGAGGAAATGCCCCTTGGCACCAAGGTCACGCTTCGCGGCGACCGGATGTTCGAATTCCTCGACCGCCTGATCAACGTGGCGCTTCCGCGCGTCCGCGACTTCCGCGGCGTCAAGGGCTCCTCGTTCGACGGCCGTGGCAACTACGCGATGGGCCTGAAGGAACATATCGTGTTCCCCGAGATCGACTTCGACAAAGTCGACGAAGTTCTCGGCATGGACATCATCATCTGCACCACCGCGGCGACCGACGCGGAAGCGAAGGCACTGTTGAAGCACTTCAACATGCCCTTCAACAGCTGATCGCGGAGGAACGACGAATGGCAAAGAAATCCATGGTGAACCGCGAGGTCAAGCGCGCGAAGCTGGTGAAGCAGTACGCTTCCAAGCGCGCCGCACTCAAGGCGGTGATCGAAGACCAGTCCCGGCCGATGGAAGAGCGCTTCAAGGCGACTCTCAAACTGGCCGAACTGCCCCGCAACTCGTCGGCGACCCGGCTGCACAACCGCTGCCAGCTCACGGGCCGTCCGCACGCCTATTATCGCAAGCTCAAGCTCTCCCGTATCATGCTGCGCGACCTGGCCTCGATGGGCCAGATCCCCGGCATGGTAAAGTCGAGCTGGTAAGGAGGTCAGGATCATGTCGATGAACGATCCTCTCGGCGATATGCTGACCCGCATCCGGAACGCCCAGATGCGCGGCAAATCCACCGTTCGCACCCCGGCCTCCAAGCTGCGCGCTTGGGTTCTGGACGTGCTGAAGACCGAAGGCTACATCCGTGGCTACGAAGCTGTCACCGCCGTTGGCGGCCAGCCCGAGCTCGAGATCAGCCTGAAGTACTTCGAAGGCACCCCGGTTATCCGGGAGCTGAAGCGCGTTTCCAAGCCGGGCCGCCGCGTCTATGCCAGCGTGAAGGAGATCCCCTCCGTCCGCAACGGCCTGGGCGTATCCATCGTCTCCACGCCGAAGGGCGTGATGTCGGACGCAGCTGCACGGACTGCCAACGTTGGCGGCGAAGTGCTCTGCACCGTATTCTAAGGAGGGTTCGATGTCTCGTATTGGCAAGAAACCCGTCGCGGTTCCGGCCGGCGTCACCACCAACATCTCGGGCCAGAAGGTCGAGGTGAAGGGGCCGAAAGGCGCGCTGTCGTTCACCGCGACCGACGACGTGACCATCACGCTCGCCGACGGCGCCGTCACGGTCCAGCCGCGCGGCACCTCGAAGCGTGCGCGTCAGCAGTGGGGGATGTCCCGCTCGATGATCGAGAACCTGATGACCGGTGTCACCACCGGCTTCAAGAAGGAACTCGAGATCCAGGGCGTCGGCTACCGCGCTGCGATGCAGGGCAATGTTCTGAAGCTGTCGCTCGGCTACAGCCACGAAGTGAATTTCGAAGTGCCGCAGGGCGTGACCGTCACGACCCCGAAGCAGACCGAAATCGTGGTCGAGGGCATCGACGCCCAGCAGGTCGGTCAGGTCGCCGCGAACATCCGCGAATGGCGCGGTCCGGAGCCCTACAAGGGCAAGGGCATCCGCTACAAGGGCGAGTTCATCTTCCGCAAGGAAGGCAAGAAGAAGTAAGGACGCGAGAAATGGCAAACAGCAAACGGGAACTGTTCCTCAAGCGCCGCCTGCGCGTCCGGAACAAACTGCGGTCGATGGCCGACGGGCGTGCGCGCCTTTCGGTTCATCGTTCGAACAAGAACATCAGCGTTCAGCTGATCGACGACGTCAACGGTGTGACGCTCGCCTCGGCCTCCAGCCTCGAAAAGGATCTGGGCGTCGTCGGCAAGAACAACATCGAAGCGGCGAAGAAGATCGGTGCGGCGATTGCCGAGCGCGCCAAGAAAGCCGGTGTCGAAGAGTGCTACTTCGACCGCGGCGGCTTCCTGTTCCACGGGAAGATCAAGGCGCTTGCCGACGCGGCCCGCGAAGGTGGTCTGAAGTTCTGATCCAGGCGGGTGGCGTTCTGGGAAACAGGCGCGCCACCCCGATGATCCGGGTCCCCGATCCGTTCGGGGGCACCAGGATTGGCCCAACGGCGCTCTACCGCGCCACCATGCAAGGAATGCCTTATGGCAGAGAGAGAAAACCGCCGGGAGCGTCGCGAAGACCGTCGCGAGCGCGAGGAAACCCCGGAATTCGCCGATCGTCTCGTCGCGATCAACCGTGTGTCGAAAACGGTGAAGGGCGGCAAGCGCTTCGGTTTCGCAGCGCTCGTGGTGGTCGGTGACCAGCGCGGTCGCGTGGGCTTCGGCAAGGGCAAGGCCAAGGAAGTGCCGGAAGCAATCCGCAAGGCGACCGAACAGGCCAAGCGTTCGATGGTTCGCGTCCCGCTGCGCGACGGCCGCACGCTGCACCACGACATCGAAGGCCGCCACGGCGCCGGCAAGGTCGTGATGCGGACCGCCGTTCCGGGTACCGGGATCATCGCGGGCGGCCCGATGCGCGCCGTCTTCGAGATGCTGGGCGTTCAGGACGTCGTCGCCAAGTCGCTGGGTTCGCAGAACCCCTACAACATGATCCGCGCCACGATGGACGGTCTGAAGAAGGAAGCCAGCCCCCGCCTGGTCGCGCAGCGTCGCGGCAAGAAAGTGGCCGACATCCTGAAGAAGTCCGAGCCGGAAGCGGCCGAAGCGTAAGGAGCCTCTGACATGGCCAAGAAAACCATCGTCGTGAAGCAGATCGCTTCGCCCGCCCGTCGCCCGGACATCCAGCGCCAGACGCTGATCGGCCTCGGTCTGAACAAGATGCACAAGACCCGTGAACTTGAAGACACGCCCGCGGTCCGCGGCATGGTCAACAAGATCCCGCACCTGGTGCAGATCATCGAAGAGCGCGGCTAAGCGCCTTCAATCGATAGCGAAGCGCCCCGAGATAAATCTCGGGGCGTTTTCGTTTTGATCAACAAAGCCGAGGCATCGGTGGGTTTGTGTGCGGGAATCCCGGCCTCAGTTGCGGCATAAGAAAGATGGGCGTAGCCTTGATCCGGCTGTCGCCGTGCCTGCCTGCAACGGGCGCGGAGACCCATGAGGCCGCTTTCGGCAAGCGGCGCAAGTGCGGAGTGCTGGTGTGTTCGGGTTAGACAAAGTCCTCGGTCGCCTCGCGCGCGTCGATGCGGGCGAAGCGAAGATTTTTTGTATCGGCTTCAACAAGACGGGCACGACGTCACTTCACACGTTCTTCGGTCGCCTTGGCCTTTCGAGCGTCCACGACATCGTCTGGCCGATTGAATCCCATCGTAGCGAAGGGCGTGAGCATTTCGTCGAAGCCACCTGCTACACCGATGGGGAGAACGCCTCTTTCCAGAACCTTGAGATGTGGTTTCCCAAGGCGGTTTTCATCTTGAATACACGGGATGAAAAGCGATGGCTGCGCTCGCGTATCAAACATGCGATGCGCTTCGGTGTCCCGACGGGCGAGCCAGGCTGTACAGTGCTTGCCCAACTTGGACAGATGGGGCACGAATTTTTCGCCTGCCCCGAAATGGCGCTGGTGTCCTGGGTCGCGCAGAGACGTGTGTATGAGGCCGCGGCGCGTCAGCACTTTTCGGGGAAGCCGAATTTCCTGGAGCTGCGTGTCACCGAGGATCCGGACTGGCCGGCCAAATTGGAGAGCTTTCTGACCGCGAACCATGTGCCGCATCGCTCCAAGTTGCCGAAGGACGCCCCCGATACCAACAAGCGCGCGAGCAGTGAGGTCCCCGATCAGCAGGAACTGGCTGAGTACCTCGCGCTGGCGGATGAGGTGTTGAGGCGCATCGACGCGCTCGGAGCCGGAACGCGGGGCGCCACGCGGGAGTATTGCATGGCGTAGTCCGTCCCGCCGGCAAGCAGCCGAGGTCGCGCATCGCACTTTCGAATCATGGGGGGCATGGTAGCCTGAGGCCGCGTATGCAGGTGCGCAGGTTGCACCGCCGCTCTGGAGGGAGGTTCCATGGCACATAAGTACGAGGGCGGTTGCGCCCATGTTCACACGCACTCAGACCACGACCCGATCGACAACCATGAATGTCACTGCAACGTGTGCAAGTCGGTGACCGGGCAGCATACGACGCATGTCGCCTTCTTCAACCACGGCGACCTGAAGGTCGACCATCCCGAGAAGCTGAAGCGCGTGCCCTTCAACGCGACGAACCCGGACGGACCGCTTGAAATCTGCCTTTGCACAGAATGTGGGGGCGTCGTCATGCTGGATGACAAGCAGAAGCGCATCCGCGTCGCGGTGCCGAATATCATGGGCTATGATGCGTCGTTTCCGGCAGCGACCTACCACGCGTTCTGGGATGAAACCAAGGGCTACGACAAGCCCGACGATGGCCGCCCGGTCCACGCAGGCCTGCGCCCGGATTTCGTCTGGCCCTCGCCATCCTGAACCCGCGGCTCTCGGGACACCGGGCAGGAGGGCGGTGACTGCCGCCCTCTTGATCCTTTGGGGCCATGGGTCTATACGCCCCCGGTGGCCCAAGAGGCCCGATTCACGAGAACCAAGAAACGCCGTGTCCCTCCCGCATCGCTTCGGGGAGGTGCTCCGGCAAGGAGAAGCGACATGAAACTGCACGAACTCCGCGACAATCCCGGCGCGGCCAAGAAATCCAAGCGCGTTGCGCGTGGTCCCGGTTCCGGCAAGGGCAAGACTGCCGGCCGTGGTATCAAGGGTCAGAAATCCCGCTCGGGCGTTGCCATCGGCGGTTATGAAGGCGGCCAGATGCCGCTTTACCGGCGCCTGCCGAAGCGCGGCTTCAGCAAGCCGAACGCCAAGAAATTCGCGGTCGTGAACCTGGGCGTGATCCAGAAATTCGTCGAGGCCGGCAAGCTCGACGCCAAGACCGACATCACCGAAGACGTGCTGGTCGCGGCCGGTGTCGTCCGCCGCAAGCTTGACGGCGTCCGCGTTCTGGCAAAGGGCGATTTCTCGTCCAAGCTGAACATCGTCGTCACCGGCGCCTCGAAGGCAGCGGTGGACGCGGTGGCCAAGGCCGGCGGCGCGCTGACCGTCGCAACCGCGTCGGCGGCTGAATAAGCGGTTGTCGGCGGCGTGCGCGCCGCTTACATAGGCTTCAGTTTTCCAAGCGCCGCCGACCGGAAAACGGTTTGGCGGCGCTCTGCATGAAAGAGACTGCGAATGGCATCTGCTGCAGAGCAAATGGCTGCGAACCTCTCGTGGGGCGCACTCGGCAAGGCGACCGATCTTCGCCAGCGCATATTCTTCACGATCGGGCTTCTGATCGTCTACCGGCTGGGCACCTACATCCCGGTTCCCGGAATCGACGCAGATGCGCTGCGGAAATTCATGGAGGGCGCCTCTCAGGGCATCGGAGGCATGCTGCAGATGTTCACAGGCGGCGCACTTGGCCGCATGGGGATCTTCGCGCTTGGCATCATGCCCTACATCTCGGCCTCGATCATCGTTCAGCTGTTGGCCTCCATGGTTCCCGCGCTGGAGCAGTTGAAGAAGGAAGGCGAGCAGGGCCGCAAGAAGATCAACCAGTACACCCGCTACGGCACCGTGGCGCTGGCCACCTTCCAGGCCTTCGGTCTTGCCAAGAGCCTTGAGGCCGGCGACCTGGCCCACGATCCCGGCCTGTTCTTCGAAGCCGCCTGCGTGATCACGCTGGTCGGCGGTACGATGTTCCTGATGTGGCTGGGTGAACAGATCACCTCGCGCGGGGTCGGCAATGGCATTTCGCTGATCATCTTCGTCGGCATCGTCGCCAACATCCCCGAGGCGCTCGCACAGTTCCTGAGCCAGGGTCGCACCGGCAACATCTCGATCGCCCTGATCCTGGGCGTGTTCCTGATGGTGGTCGCCGTGATTACCTTCGTCGTCTTCATGGAACGCGCGCTGCGCAAGATCCACATCCAGTACCCGCGTCGCCAGGTCGGCATGAAGGTCTACGACGGACAATCGAGCCACCTGCCGATCAAGGTGAACCCCGCGGGCGTGATCCCTGCCATCTTCGCATCGTCGCTGCTGCTGCTGCCGACGACGATCTCGACCTTCTCGGGTTCGCAGACCGGACCGATCATGTCGACGATCCTGGCCTTCTTCGGTCCGGGACAGCCACTGTACCTTGCCTTCTTCACCGCGATGATCGTCTTCTTCGCCTACTTCTACACCGCGAACGTCTCGTTCAAATCCGATGACGTCGCCGAGAACCTGAAGAACCAGGGTGGCTTCGTTCCCGGCATCCGTCCGGGCAAGAAGACCGAAGAATATTTCGACTACGTCGTCAGCCGCATCCTGGTTGTGGGTTCGGGCTACCTCGCGCTTGTCTGCCTTCTGCCTGAAATCCTGCGCTCACAGCTTGCGATCCCGTTCTACTTCGGCGGGACCTCGGTTCTGATCGTGGTGTCGGTGACGATGGACACGATCAACCAGATCCAGTCGCATCTTCTGGCCCACCAGTACGAAGGCCTGATCGAAAAGTCGCAGCTTCGCGGCCGCAAGCGCAACGGCGCGAAGAAAGCGCCGACGCGCCGGTAAGGGGGATCCATGACCAATATCATCCTTCTGGGACCGCCGGGGGCGGGCAAGGGAACTCAGGCCCGCCGTCTGGTCGAAGGGCGCGGCATGGTGCAGCTGTCCACCGGCGACATGCTGCGCGAGGCGCGCACCAGCGGGACCGAGATGGGCAAGCGCGTCGCGGATATCATGGACCGGGGCGAGCTGGTGACCGATGAGATCGTCATCGGCCTGATCGAAGAAAAGCTGAACGGCGAAAACGGCGGCGGCTTCATCTTCGACGGCTTCCCGCGCACGCTGGCGCAGGCCGACGCGCTTGGCGCGCTGCTTGACCGTCACGGCATGAAGCTTGATGCCGTGATCGAGATGCAGGTCGATGACGCGGCGCTTGTTTCCCGCATCACCGCGCGGTCGACCTGCGCGAACTGCGGCGAGGTCTACAACGACGCGACCAAGCCCATTCCCGCCGACGGTGTCTGCACGAACTGCGGCGAAAAGGCCGAGTTCAAGCGCCGCGCCGACGACAACGAGGACAGCCTCAAGCAGCGTCTCATGGAATACTACAAGAAGACGTCCCCGCTGATCGGCTACTATTATGCCAAGGGCAAGCTGCGTACCGTGGACGGCTTGGCCGAGATTGACGCCGTTGCCCGGTCCATCGCGCAGGCGCTTGACTGACCATCCTCTCTTGACGGGCCGAACGAAACCCTCTAGGTCACGGCGTCCCGCAAGGGAATCGCATTGATTTTCTGGCCTTTCAACGGTCCGAATCAATGCGCACGAAACCGGTCCGACGCGTTGCGCCGGGCCATGTTGTGAAAAAAGGTTCTGGCAGCACGGAACCGCAACGAAAGGAAGAAACGCGTGGCACGTATCGCTGGCGTCAACATCCCGACGGGGAAACGCGTCCCCATCGCCCTTCAGTACATCCACGGCATCGGTGCCGACGTCGCGCGCAAGATCTGCGAAGCGGTGAAGATCGACGAAACCCGCCGTGTGAACGATCTTTCCGACGCCGAAGTGCTCGCCATCCGCGAACATATCGACGCGAACTACACGGTTGAAGGCGACCTTCGCCGTGAAGTTCAGATGAACATCAAGCGCCTGATGGATCTCGGTTGCTACCGCGGCCTGCGTCACCGCAAGAACCTGCCGGTTCGCGGTCAGCGCACCCACACCAACGCCCGCACCCGCAAGGGCCCGGCGAAACCGATCGCCGGCAAGAAGAAGTAAGGGGAGGGTTCAGATATGGCACGTGACAAGACCCGCATGAAGCGCAAGGAGCGCAAGAACATCGCCGCTGGTGTGGCGCATGTGAACTCCTCCTTCAACAACACCAAGATCCTGATTTCGGACGTCCAGGGCAACGCGATTGCCTGGTCTTCTGCCGGCACCATGGGCTTCAAGGGTTCGCGCAAGTCGACGCCCTACGCCGCCCAGATGGCCGCCGAAGACGCAGGCCGCAAGGCTCAGGAACACGGCGTGAAGACGCTCGAAGTTGAAGTTCAGGGCCCCGGTTCGGGCCGCGAGTCGGCGCTGCGCGCGCTGGCCGCCGTCGGCTTCAACATCACGTCCATCCGCGACGTGACGCCGATCGCGCACAATGGATGCCGTCCGCCGAAGCGTCGGCGCGTCTGACAAGATTTAGTGGCGGCCGGGGCCGGGCGAAACGCCCGGCCCCGGTCCGCTTTCGTGTTTTTCCTCGGGCGTTCCCGAAAATCGGACATGGTTCGGGAACAGGTATGGAGGCAAACCTCATGATCCACAAGAATTGGGACGAGCTGATCAAGCCGGCACAGCTTGACGTGCGGCCGGGCAATGATCCGCAGCGCCAGGCGACACTGGTCGCCGAACCGCTGGAACGTGGCTTCGGCCTGACGCTGGGCAACGCGCTGCGCCGCGTTCTGCTTTCGTCGCTGCAAGGCGCGGCGATCACCTCGGTTCAGATCGACAACGTCCTGCACGAGTTCTCCTCGATCGCCGGCGTCCGCGAGGACGTGACGGACGTCGTGCTGAACCTCAAGGGCGTCAGCCTGAAGATGGAAGTCGAAGGGCCGAAGCGCCTGACGATCTCCGCGAAGGGTCCCGGCATCGTCACCGCCGGTGACATCTCGGAATCGAATGGGATCGAGGTCCTGAACAAGGATCACGTGATCTGCCACCTTGACGACGGTGCGGACCTGTTCATGGAACTGACGGTCGAGACCGGCAAGGGCTATGTCGCCGCCGACAAGAACCGCCCCGAAGATGCGCCCATCGGTCTGATCCCGATCGACGCGATCTATTCGCCGGTCAAGAAGGTCAGCTACGAAGTCCAGCCCACCCGCGAGGGCCAGGTGCTTGACTACGACAAGCTGACGATGAAGGTCGAAACCGACGGTTCGCTGACGCCGGAAGACGCCGTGGCCTATGCCGCGCGCATCCTTCAGGACCAGCTGGGCATCTTCGTCAACTTCGAAGAGCCGGAATCGGCCCAGAAGGGCGCCGAGGACGACGGGCTGGAATTCAACCCGCTGCTTCTCAAGAAGGTGGACGAGTTGGAGCTTTCGGTCCGTTCGGCCAACTGCCTCAAGAACGACAACATCGTCTACATCGGCGATCTCATCCAGAAGACCGAAGCAGAGATGCTGCGCACGCCGAACTTCGGCCGCAAGTCGCTGAACGAGATCAAGGAAGTGCTGTCGGGCATGGGCCTGCACCTTGGCATGGAAGTCGAGGACTGGCCGCCAGAGAACATCGAGGACCTCGCCAAGCGGTTCGAAGACCAGTTCTGATTGACGATTGCGGGGGGCGTCGTGTAGACGGCCCCCGGAAATGCCCGCGCTGGCGGGGAATATCCGGGCGAAAGCCCCAAGGAGAGCGGAGCGAGGACCACGCCCGCCGGACAAAGCAAAACGCGATAGGAGATTGAAATGCGTCACGCTCGCGGCTACCGCCGTCTGAACCGTACTCATGAGCACCGCAAGGCGCTCTGGGCCAACATGGCCGGTTCGCTCATCGAACACGAACAGATCAAGACCACCCTTCCGAAGGCGAAGGAACTGCGTCCGATCGTTGAAAAGCTGATCACGCTTGCCAAGCGCGGTGATCTGCATGCCCGGCGTCAGGCAGCGGCGCAGCTCAAGCAGGATTCGCACGTCGCGCGCCTGTTCGAGATCCTCGGCCCGCGCTACAAGGACCGCCAGGGCGGCTACATCCGCATCATGAAAGCGGGCTTCCGCTATGGTGACATGGCCCCGATGGCGATCATCGAATTCGTTGACCGCGACACCAGCGCCAAGGGCGCGGCCGACAAGGCGCGCGTTGCCGCCGAAGAAGCCGTCGAGGATTGATTTCCGGCTGATGCCCCGGCCGTGCTTCGCCGTGGCCGGTGATTGAATAGTGAACCCCCGCGGTGATTTCCCCGCGGGGGTTTCGCGTTTGGCCCCATTCCCGAACAGTCGTGGCGCGCGCATCGCGCCTTGCTGGGCTCTGCTCTATTACTGCGCGCAAAAGAGGCAGAGCCGTGCCGCAGTCTCACGACGACTTCACTCTTTCGAAAGGACAAGCGAAAGCGGTTGACCCAAGGGAAGGGGACTTGTCTAAAAAGACATGTCTGCGAGTTGAAGGGGGTCCGCCATGCCGTTGCGGTCCGGCATAGAGTTGCAGCTTCACGAACTGTCCCTGATGTCGCCATTGGGCTACTCGGTGGCGCTGCACTTCCGGGCCGCGCTGCCGTTGCTTCTCCACCAGACTTATCCGGCGGATTGGGTCGCGCGCTACAACGAAGACTCTTTCGGGCTTCGGGATCCTTTGTTCGCCTGGGGCTATGGCACGATCGGCACCGCGCGCTGGAGCGAGATCCAGATGCCCGATCCGTTCGACATCCTGGGACAGGCACGGGACTTCGGCCTGATCTACGGTCTTGTGGTGTCTTGCGGGCCGGTCTCGTCCAGGACGGTCGCCTCGGCCAGCCGATCGGACCGGGAATTCTCGGATGCCGAGATCGAGTCATTCGCGCGCTTGATTCACACCCTGCACGACATGATTGAGCCGCCGACCAAGCTGACCAAGGCGCAAGCCGACGCGCTGCGGCTGATCGCCGAGGGGCATCGCTATGTGGCTGCGGCCGCCAAGCTCAACATTTCGGAAAGTGCGCTCAAGGCCCGTCTGAATTCTGCGCGGCAATCTCTTCTGGCGCGGACGACCGCCGAGGCTGTGCAGCGCGCGCGCGATTACCGGCTGATCTGAGATGTGCAAGGATCGGACACAATCACGCGCCCGCTGTCGCCGCGCGACCATGATCCGGCTGGGCACGGCCCGGGCCAGCCGAAGCGGCCTTCCGCTTGGTCGTGCGGCGAAGTAATCTGCGCCAATGGCCGATCTTTTCGACACAGCCGAGAAACCCCAGGACCGCCCCGGCGCACGGCCTTTGGCCGACCGTTTGCGGCCGCGGACGCTTGGCGAAGTCATAGGCCAGGAAAGGGTCCTTGGCCCCGATGGCCCGCTGGGCGCGATGCTGGGGGCGAAAAGCCTGTCGTCCCTGATCCTCTGGGGGCCGCCAGGGGTGGGCAAGACGACGATCGCGCGCCTGCTTGCCGACGCGACCGAGCTTGCATTCGTGCAGATCAGCGCAATCTTCACCGGCGTCCCCGAGTTGCGAAAGGTGTTCGAGGCGGCGCGCCTGCGTCACGGCCAGGGCCGCGGCACGCTGCTTTTCGTCGATGAGATCCACCGCTTCAACAAGGCGCAGCAGGACAGTTTCCTGCCGCATATGGAGGACGGTACGATCCTTCTTGTTGGGGCGACCACCGAAAACCCGTCGTTCGAGCTGAACGCCGCCTTGCTGAGCCGCGCCCAGGTCATCGTGCTTGAGCGCTTGTCGCTGACCGATCTGGAACGGCTTGTCCAGCGCGCGGAAATTGAACTGGGCCGTGCGCTTCCGCTGAAGGCCCCGGCGCGCGAGGCGCTGCTGGAAATGGCCGACGGGGACGGCCGCGCGCTTCTCAACCTCGTGGAACAGGTCGCGGCATGGAAGACGGCGCAGCCCCTGACGGCCGAGGCCCTGGCGCAGCGGCTGATGCGGCGCGCGACCAAGTACGACAAGTCGGGCGACGAGCATTACAACCTGATCTCGGCGCTGCACAAATCGGTCCGCGGCTCTGATCCGGACGCGGCGCTTTACTGGTACGCGCGGATGCTGGAAGGCGGAGAGGATCCGCGCTTTCTGGCGCGGCGCATCACCCGAATGGCGGTCGAGGATATCGGCCTTGCCGATCCGCAGGCACAGACCGTCTGTCTTCATGCCTGGGAAACATACGAGCGCCTGGGTAGCCCCGAAGGTGAACTGGCGCTGGCGCAGGCGGTCACCTATCTGGCGCTGGCCCCCAAGTCCAACGCAGGCTATGTCGCCTACAAGGCCGCCCGCGATGCGGCGCGACGCACCGGTTCGGAACCTCCGCCCAAACATATCCTGAACGCACCCACCCGGCTGATGCAGGATCAAGGATATGGCGCGGGCTACGCCTATGACCACGATGCGGAAGACGGCTTTTCCGGGCAGAACTACTTTCCCGGAACCATGCGCCGGCCCGTCTTTTACCAGCCGGTCGAGCGGGGCTACGAACGCGAATTGAAGAAGCGGGTGGAATGGTTCGCGAAGCTTCGGGACAAGCGGAATGGCTAGCGTTCGGCGCGGTTGGGTGGCCAAGCCGCCCAGGCCGCAACGAACCCGCGGCAATACCCCTTGCAGGTTGACATTGGCGCGGCCCGGCCACAGGAAGGCGGCATGATCCAGACCCTGATACAGGTCGCCCTTGGCGGCGCAATCGGCGCCTCGGCGCGCTACATGACGAATGTCGCCGCGATGCGGCTTGTTGGCCCGGGATTCCCCTGGGGAACCGTCGCCGTGAATGTTGTCGGCTCCTTTCTCATGGGCGCCATCGTCGTCATTCTGGCCCACAAGGACGCGACGCGGCTGGCGCCGTTCCTGATGACGGGCGTGCTGGGCGGCTATACGACGTTTTCCGCGTTTTCGCTTGACGCACTGACGATCTGGGAACGCGGTCAGACCATGATTTCAGTGGCCTACGTGGCAGCCTCCGTCGTCCTGTCGCTTGCGGCGATCGTCGCGGGCATGTCCGCAACACGGTGGGCATTCGCATGAGCGTGCAGATCCTGACTGTATCCGAAGACGAAGGCGAAAGCCGCCTGGACCGCTGGCTCAAGCGCCGCTTCCCCCATGTCACGCAAGGCGCGATCGAAAAGATGTGCCGCACGGGCCAGCTTCGGGTGGATGGCGGACGGGTCAAGGCCTCGACCAGGGTCGCTCCGGGCGCCGAGGTTCGGGTGCCGCCCTTGCCGCAGCCCGGCGCGCCGGTCGAACAGGTCCAGACCCCGGGTCTGCCAGAGGCAGACGTGCGCATGATCCAGGCGGCCGTGCTGTGGAAGGACGAACACATCATCGCGCTGAACAAGCCCCCGGGCCTGCCCTCGCAGGGCGGGTCGGGGCAGGGGCACCGCCATGTCGACGGTCTGACCGAGGCATTGAAGTTCGGCTACAAGGACCGCCCCAAGCTGGTCCACCGGCTGGACAAGGACACATCTGGCGTTCTTCTGATCGCGCGGACCGACCGCATTGCCAGGGCCTTGTCCGAGGCGTTCCGGTCGCGCACCACGCGCAAGATCTATTGGGCCGCGGTTGCGGGTGTGCCAAGCCCCCGTATGGGTACGATCCGCTTCGGCCTGGTGAAGGCCCCCGGTCACGGACGCGGCGGCGAGGGTGAAAAGATGATCGCCGTGCATCCCTCGAAGATCGATGAGACCGAAGGAGCAAAGCGCGCGACCACCGACTACGCCGTGATCGATGCGCTGGGGTCCCGGGCGGCTTGGGTGGCCTTGGTGCCGGTCACGGGCCGGACGCACCAATTGCGTGCGCACATGGCCGAGATCGGCCACCCGATCGCTGGCGATGGGAAATACGGCGGTTCGGGTCAGGAAAACCTGGGCGATGGCTGGGGCGCGCAGCTTGGCGGCGAGATCAGCCGAAAGCTGCATTTGCACGCCCGCTCGATCAGTTTCGACCATCCGATCACAGGCAAGCGCATCACGCTGACAGCGCCGCTGCCCGATCACATGAAACGGACGTGGAAAACGGTGGGCTGGGCCGAGGCCGACGCCCCGGCCGACCCGTTCGAGGATCAGGCATGAGCCCTGCCAGGCTCGTGGTCTTCGATGTCGACGGCACGCTGGTCGACAGTCAGGATCACATCGTCGCCGCGATGGCCCAAGCCTTTGCCGCAGTCGATCTGCCGCTGCCGCCCCGGCACCAGGTGCTGTCGATCGTCGGACTGTCGCTGGTCGAGGCGGTAACGGTGCTGTTGCCGCAGGCGACGCCAGCCGCGCGCGGCGCCGCAGTCGATGCCTACAAGTCGGCATTCGGCCAGTTGCGCGCAGGCCACCTGTCGCCGCTCTTTCCGGGCACGCTTGCCGCGCTTGACGCGCTTTGCACCCGCGACAAGGTGTTTCTTGGCATCGCGACGGGCAAGTCGCGCCGCGGTCTGACGCATGTTCTGGACGCCCATGGCCTGTCCGACCGGTTCGCGACCAGCCAGGTCGCGGACGATCATCCCTCGAAGCCGAACCCGTCGATGCTTTTGGCAGCGCTTGCCGAAACCGGCGTCGATCCGGCAGACGCGGTGATGCTGGGCGACACGACCTACGACGTCGAGATGGCGCGCGCGGCAGGAATGCCCGCGATCGGTGTCGGGTGGGGATACCACAAGCCGGACGCGCTTCTGGCGGCTGGAGCCTGCCGGGTGATCGATGGCTTCGAGGCGCTGAACCCCGCGCTTGACGATCTTTGGAGGCTGACATGAGCAGTTGGACCGCGAAAAGGTTTTGGACCGAGGCGACCGCCCGCCAGACCGAGGGTGGCTGGAGTGTCTGGTTGGATTCGCGCCAGGTGAAAACCCCGGCAAAGGCGCCGCTGGTCGTGCCCTGCGAGGCGCTGGCTTGCGCGATCGCGGCCGAGTGGCAGGACCAGGAAGGTGTGATCGACCCCCTGTCGATGCCGATGACGCGCGCGGCTAACGCGGCGATCGACAAGGTCGCGGTGCAGTTCGACGAGGTCGCCGGCCTGATCGCGGCCTACGGCGCCTCTGACCTGCTGTGCTACCGGGCCGAGGGGCCAGAGGCGCTTGCCAAGCGGCAGGCCGCAAGCTGGGATCCGCTTCTGGACTGGGCGACAGAGCATCTTGGCGCCCCCCTGCTCAGGACCCGCGGCGTCGTGCCAGTCGAGCAGCCGCAGGACAGCGTCCAGGCGCTTTCGGACGCGGTTCATCGGCTTTCGGCCTTCGAACTGACCGCGCTGCACGATTTCGTCGGGATATCGGGGTCGCTGGTGATCGGGCTGGCAGTCCTGCATGGCCGACTGACACCCGAAGAGGCTCTGGCAGTGAGTCGAATCGACGAAAACTGGCAGATCGAGCAGTGGGGTACGGACGAAGAGGCCGCGGAGGCCGCCGAAAAGCGGGCCCAGGCTTTCATGTCTGCGCATAATTTCCTTAAACTGATCGCCTCTCCCGCTTGAAGGATGTTTCCCGCGCACCTCCAAAGCGCCGGATCCCGGGTCAAAAACAGGCGCTAAGCTTGACGTGGCGGCGCTTTCACAGGAACGCGGCTTGACGGCGGTATGGGAATATTCTCAAACTTGGGCCGATGAGATCAACATCTCAGCAAAACGACCAAGCCGTAAGGCTGTAACAGAACCGCCCGCAGAGGGTGGATATTCAGGAAGAGGTAAGCATGAAGAAATCCGTTTTTCTCGGCACGCTGGCAGCGTCCGCGTTGCTGGCCGGTTTCGCATCGGCTGGTACGCTTGATGACGTGAAGGCCCGTGGCGAGCTCATCTGCGGCGTGAACGTGGGTCTGACCGGCTTTGGCGCCCCCGACGCCAGCGGCAATTACCAGGGCTTTGACGTGGCGATCTGCAAGGCTGTCGCCGCGGCCGTCCTTGGCGATCCGGCAAAGGTCAAGTATGTGCCGACCACGGGCGAGACGCGCTTCACGGCGCTGTCCTCGGGCGAGGTCGACATGCTGGCACGGAACTCCACCTGGACGTTCTCGCGCGACAACGATCTGAAGCTCGACTTCGTCGCGGTGAACTACTACGACGGCCAGGGCTTCATGGTGCACAAGGACCTTGGTGTTTCCTCGGCCAAGGAACTGGACGGCGCCACGATCTGCATCCAGACCGGTACGACGACCGAGTTGAACCTTGCCGACTTCTTCAAGGCGAACAACATCAGCTACACCCCGGTGACCGTGGCCGACGACTCGGAGGCTCAGCGCCAGTATCTGGCCGGCGCCTGTGATTCGTTCACGACCGACGCGTCGGGTCTTGCGGCGGTGCGCGCGACGATGCCGGATGCCGAAAACCATGTCATCCTGCCCGAGATCATCTCGAAGGAGCCGCTTGGGCCGGCCGTGCGCCATGGCGACAACAACTGGGGCGACGTCGTGCGCTGGAGCTTCTACGCGCTGGTCGCGGCAGAGGAAAAGGGCATCACCCAGGCCAATATCGAAGAAGTGGCTGCATCCACGCAGGACCCGGAAGTCAAGCGGATGCTTGGCCTCGAGGGTGATCTGGGCGCGATGATGGGCCTCGACAAGGACTGGGCCAAGCGCGCCATCGCCGCCAGCGGCAACTACGGCGAGATCTTCGCCGCCACCATCGGCGAGTCGACCTCGATCGGGCTCGCGCGCGGTCTGAACGCGCTCTACACGCAGGGCGGACTCCAGTACGCTCCGCCGTTCCGCTGATCGTCCCAAAGACGGGGCGCGCCGCAAGGCGCGCCCTTTTTCGTCAAGCGAAAAGAACGATTGGTCCAGCCGGGGCGACAGAACCCCGCGGACCGGAGCCCGGACCTGAAACCGGGCCATCGTCGGGGAGAATTAAATGGCTTATGTCGCAAGCACGCCGAAGGAGCCCTTTCGGCTGAGCATGCTCGTATACGACACGCGGTATCGTTCCTATACGATCCAGATTGTCGTTCTCTTGCTGTTCCTGGCTTTCCTGGCCTGGCTGCTGAACAACACGGTCGAGAACCTGGCCGCCAAGGACAAGGACATCAACTTCAGCTTCCTGTTCCAGCGTGCCGGTTACGATATCGACCAGCAGCTGATACCCTATACGAACGACAGCACGCATGGCCGTGCGTTGTTCGTGGGGCTTCTGAATACGCTGATCGTCGCGTTTTTCGGCTGTATCCTGGCCACGTTGATCGGCGTGTTTGCCGGTGTGCTGCGGCTGTCGCACAATTGGGTCGTGTCGCGGCTGATGACGGTTTACGTCGAAACCTTCCGCAACGTCCCCTTGCTGCTCTGGATCATCCTCGCCTTCGTCGTCTTTTCCGAAACGGCCCCGGCCCCTCGCGATTTCCGCGTGACCGAGGAAATGGCCGCTGCTGGCGAAGAACCCGCGGCGTCCAAGATCCTTTTCGATTCGGTCGCCTTCACGAACCGGGGTGCCAGCATTCCGCGACCCTATCTTGACCACTCGCTTGGCAGCTTCAGTGTGCTGGACGTTCCGATCAACCTGTCGGTCGTTGCGGCGCTGGCGCTGATCGCGGTCGGCGTCTGGATAAACCGACGGCTTGTCGTCCATGCCAGGTCCGTGCAGGAGGCGACCGGCGTACGGCCCACCATCTGGTGGAAAAGCCTGCTGATCCTGTTCGGCCCGATCATCGTCTTCCTCTATGCGCTGGGCTTTCACCTGGAGTATCCCGAGCTCAGGGGCTTCAACTTCCAGGGGGGCATCAATGTCGCGCATTCCTTCACGGCACTGCTGATCGCGCTTTCGCTTTATACCGGCGCCTTCATCGCCGAAGCCGTGCGCGCGGGCATCCTTGCCATCTCCAAGGGCCAGACCGAGGCAGCCTATGCGCTGGGCCTGCGTCCGGGGCGGACGATGCGACTGGTCGTGCTGCCCCAGGCGCTGCGTGTCATCGTGCCGCCTTTGATCAGCCAGTACCTGAACCTGACCAAGAACACGACGCTTGGCATGGCGATCAGCTATTTGGACCTCAAGGGCACGCTGGGCGGAATCACCTTGAACCAGACAGGGCGCGAGCTTGAATCGATGCTCCTGATGATGGCGATCTACCTGGTCCTGAGCCTGATCATCTCTTCCGGGATGAACGTCTACAACACAGCCATGAAGCTGAAGGAGCGCTGACATGACCCAGGCGACCTTCGTCCGAAAGGAAATGCTCGCACCGCAGGAGCCGCCGGTCTCTGAAAGGGGCGCCATCAAATGGGCGCGCGAGAATCTGTTTTCCTCCCCGCTGAATTCCCTGCTGACGGTGGTCGGCATCGTCGTGGTGTTCATGTTGATCAAGAGCGCACTTCCGTGGCTCTTGCACGGCGTCTGGAATGCCAGCTCGCTGCCCGAATGCCGGGAGATCATCGAAGCCCGATACGGCGAGGGGGCGACCGGTGCGTGCTGGGCCATGGTGCGCGAGCGCTGGCACCAATACCTTTACGGCTTCTATCCGCAAGAGCTGTTCTGGCGCCCGACACTGGCTTTCGCCCTGATGTTCGTGGCGCTGGCGCCGGTCCTGTATCTCGGGAACCGCACGGTCAACACAATCATGGCCGGGATCGTCACGGTTCTGACCACCTTGGCTCTGGTGGGCGTGGCGATGGCCTTCCCGCAAACCATCGCGGGGGCGGATGCCGGGTTCGGGGCGCTGCTGGTCGCTGTGGTACTGCTTGCCGCGCTGACTGCGGTCGCGTGGCTTGCCCCGCGCAAGCTGCTGATCTTCACGCTGCTTTATCCGGCGATCGGTTTCTACCTGCTTTGGGGCGGATCCATCTGGGGGCCGATCGGGACGCTGGCGGGCTTTGCCATCCTCGTCTTCGTCTACAGCCTGACCAAGGGCCAGTTGGGCGTTGTGGTCGCCACCGGCGCCGGCGTGGTCGCGGCCTCGGTCTGGTGGCTTGCCATCCAGTCCCACGTCACCGGGGCGCTGCATTCGATCGTTCCGATCGGCACGACCCATGTCGACTCGGATGAATTCGGCGGATTCCTTCTGGCCTTCGTTATCGGCGTGACCGCGATCGCGGCCTCGCTGCCGATGGGGATTCTTCTGGCGCTTGGCCGACGGTCGGACATGCCGCTGATCAAGGCGCTATCGGTGGGGTTCATCGAATTCATCCGCGGCGTGCCGCTAATCACGATGCTGTTCACCGCGTCCCTGCTGCTGCAGTACTTCCTGCCGCCGCGGACGAACTTCGACCTGATCCTGCGCGTCATCATCCTCGTCACCTTCTTCTCGGCGGCTTATATCGCCGAGGTGATCCGGGGCGGGCTTGCGGCTTTGCCGCGCGGCCAGTACGAGGCCGCCGACGCGCTTGGCCTGGATTACTGGCAGGCGCAGCGCCTGATCATCATGCCGCAGGCTCTGAAGATCTCGATCCCGGGGATCGTCTCCTCGTTCATCGGGCTCTTCAAGGACACGACGCTTGTCGCCCTTGTCGGTCTGCACGACCCGCTTCAGGGCGTGACCAAGGTCGTTCGTGCCGCGATCGAATGGAAGGGCATCTACTGGGAGCCCTACATCTTCGTCGGCCTCATCTTCTTCGCCTGCTGTTTCAGCATGTCGCGGTACTCGATGTACCTCGAACGCAAGCTGAAACGCGATCACCGTTAAGGAGGTTCCCATGTCGGACCCGCACGCCATCACCCGTGAGATCGACCGCAGCCACATGCAGGTGTCGGACGAGGTCGCGATCCAGATCAGCAGTATGAACAAGTGGTACGGCCAGTTCCACGTGCTGCGCGACATCAACATGACCGTGAACCGCGGCGAACGCATCGTGATCTGCGGCCCCTCGGGGTCGGGCAAGTCCACGCTTATCCGGTGCATCAACCGGCTTGAGGAACATCAGTCGGGCCACATCATCGTCGATGGAACCGAGCTGACTTCGGATCTCAAGAACATCGACAAGGTGCGCTCCGAGGTTGGGATGGTGTTCCAGCACTTCAACCTGTTCCCGCATCTGACGATCCTGGAAAACTGCACGCTGGCCCCGATCTGGGTTCGCAAGACCCCGCGCAAGGAGGCCGAGGAAACGGCCATGCACTACCTGTCCAAGGTCAAGATCCCGGAGCAGGCCCACAAGTATCCCGGTCAGCTTTCGGGTGGCCAGCAGCAGCGCGTGGCCATCGCCCGGTCACTTTGCATGAAGCCCCGGATCATGCTGTTCGACGAACCGACCTCGGCGCTGGACCCCGAGATGATCAAGGAAGTGCTCGACACCATGATCGAGCTTGCGGAAGAGGGGATGACGATGCTCTGCGTCACGCATGAAATGGGCTTCGCCCAGGCCGTGGCGAACCGCGTGATCTTCATGGACCAAGGCCAGATCGTCGAACAGAACGAGCCGAAGGAATTCTTCAACAATCCGAAATCGGATCGGACCAAGCTGTTCCTGAGCCAGATCCTCGGACACTGATTGCAAATGCCGGAAGGCAGGCCCCGGCCACAGGCCGGGGTCTTTGTTTCTTCAGTCCCGCCCGGATGGCACGAAGAAATCCAGAACCGACCCCTTTCCGGGTTCGACCTGTGACCAGGACGACGTGTCGAAATCGACGACCAGCGTGGCTGCGGTTGGATAGCGGTGGAAATCCGGGTCTACCGGCGCACGGGCGGGCAGCATTCCGGCAAATGCGGCGATGCCGGGGTTGTGTCCGATCAGCATGACACAATCGCCCGTGGCCTGGCGCAGGGCCTTGAGCATCGCATCTGGCCCCGCGTGGTAAAGGCCTTCATCGAACTCGACCTTGGGCGTGACCTCAAGCGGCGCTGCGGAAACCGTCGTCCAGGTTTCCCGCGTGCGCTTCGATGAGGAACACAAAACCTCTTCGGGTTCGTATCCCCGCGAATGCAGCCATTCGCCCAGCTCCAGCGCCGCGCGGCGGCCGCGTCGGTTAAGCGGCCGGTCGAAATCCTCAAGCCGGGGATCGTCCCAAGCCGATTTTGCGTGGCGCGTCAGAATGAGGCGGCGGTGCCCGGCTGGTGTCATCTGTGAAATTGCCTCATGTGATATGCTGATTGTTCCGGCAGCCTGCCATAGGCTTGCGACACCGGGCAAGCGCGACGAACCGCACAACCCAAAGAAAGGCAATCGTCGCCCTGTTCCTGGTCCAGCCAGGCATGGCAGCCCGGCAGGTCATAGCCCGCGCCCGTCAAGGCAAGGGCAGGGCACGCGGACAGGCAGGGCTTCGCTTCGCAGACATCACATGGATTCGCGGGAGGATCCGGGAGCTCCAGTTTCTCACCCAAGGCGAGAGCGCCGCGATAACTGACCCAAAGCCCGGCGCTGTCGTGAACCAGAAGGCGCACCGGAGAGGCCCAGGCCCGGCCCGACGATAGCGCCCAGCGAAAGAAGGGCGCGTAGGGCGGCCCGTCCGAGGGGAAGATCGCGCGTGCGCCCAGGTCCGCTGCAATCGACCCAAGCGCCCGCTTCGACCAGCGGTCGATGGGATCCGGATCCCCGTCCTGCCATTCCGGCTGTGACGTGAGGTGCGGCCAGAATCCGGGCTCCGCCGGGCCGAACAATAGAAGCGTGCCGGTGCCGGGCGGCGCGCTGTCATCCGGGCCGGGATGGAACGCACCGAATACCGCAAGCGAATGCGGTCTTGCCAGGTCGGCGATTGCTTGGAGCGTGCTCACTGCCCGCGCGGTTTCACCCGTGGCTTGGTCGATCGGATGATCGAGCCCGCGCCATGGTCGGTGAACAGCTCCAGCAGGCAGGCGTTCGGCACCCGCCCGTCCAGGATCACGACCGCGCGAACCCCGTCCTCAAGCGCTGCAAGCGCGGTTTCGGTCTTGGGGATCATGCCGCCCGCGATCACGCCCTTTTCGGTCAGGTCACGGACCTCTTGCGGGCTGAGCTGAGTCACGACGGACCCGCTTTCGTCCTTCACGCCGGACACGTCGGTCAGCAGCAGCAGGCGATCTGCCTTGAGCGCGCCCGCAATGGCGCCTGCCGCGGTGTCGCCGTTCACGTTGAAGGTTTCATTTTCGTTCTGCCCGGTGGCGACGGGCGCAACGACGGGGATCATCCCTGCACCGAACAGGTCGCGCAGGATCTGCACGTTCATCTCGACCGGGCGGCCGACGAAGCCAAGTTCGGGATCGTCCGCCTCGCAGACCATCAGGTCGTCGTCCTTGCCCGAAATGCCGACCGCGCGGCCGCCCTGATCGTTGATCGCCTGCACGATGCGCTTGTTGACCAGCCCCGACAGAACCATTTCGACCACCTCGACGGTGGCCTTGTCGGTGACGCGCTTGCCGCGCACGAACTCGGACTTGATGCCAAGCTTGTTCAGCAGGTCGTTGATCATCGGGCCGCCGCCATGCACGACGACCGGGTTCACGCCCACCTGGCGCATCAGGACGATGTCACGGGCGAATTCCGCCATCGCGTCCTCGTCCCCCATCGCGTTGCCGCCGAACTTCACCACGACCACCGCGCCCGCGTAGCGCTGAAGATAGGGAAGTGCCTCGGAAAGTGTCCGGGCGGTGGCGATCCAGTCACGGTTCATGTCTTGCTTTCTCATCGGGCATCCCATGGGCTTTGCTGCGTTTGTTAGCCCCTTGAGACGCCCCTGCCAAGTGTCTTGGGGGAGTTGCCTTTCCCCCGCGATTGCCTAGGTTGCCCAGAACAGAAGGGGAAAGCCATGGCCGAGCAGAAGACACTTTTGTTGACGGGTGCGTCGCGGGGGATCGGACATGCGACGGTAAAACGCTTCGCGCGAGAGGGTTGGCGCATCCTGACCTGTTCCCGCCATCCCTTCCCCGAAGGCTGTCCCTGGGGCGGCGGACGCGAGGATCACATCGAGATCGACCTGGCCGATCCGGCGGCGACCATGGCCGCCATCGAGGTCATTCGCGACAGGCTGGGCGGCAAGCTGCACGCCCTGGTCAACAACGCGGGAATTTCGCCCAAGGGGCCGGGTGGAAGCCGGTTGAACTCGATCGAAACGGACCTGCGCGACTGGGGCAAGGTGTTTCATGTCAACTTCTTTGCGCCGATCGTGCTGGCGCGTGGGCTGAAGGACGAGCTGTCCGCGACAAAAGGCGCGGTCGTCAACGTCACCTCGATCGCGGGCAGCCGCGTCCACCCCTTCGCCGGCGCAGCCTACGCGACCTCGAAGGCGGCGCTGAAGGCGCTGACGCGCGAGATGGCGCATGACTTCGGCCCCCTGGGTGTCCGCGTCAACGCCATCGCGCCGGGAGAGATTGAAACCTCGATCCTGTCGCCCGGAACCGAACGGATCGTCGAGGGATTGCCGCTGCGCAGGCTGGGCCAGCCGTCGGAGGTTGCCGACGTGATCTGGTTCCTGTGTTCGGACGCGTCGAGTTATGTCACCGGCACCGAGATCGAGGTGAATGCGGGCCAGCACGTCTGAACGCGGGACGGCCCCGGTCCGGCACAGGGGGGCTATTCGAGCGATGCGATCAGGGCGCGAAGGGTTTCGATCCCGTCGCCCTTCTCGGACGAGGTCAGGACGATTTCTGGATAGGCCGCCGGATGCTTGGCCAGGGCTTCGCGCACCTGGGCCAGTGCCTTTTCGCGGTCCTTGACCGAAACCTTGTCCGCCTTGGTCATCACCACCTGAAAGGTGACCGCGGATTTGTCGAGCAATGTCAGGATCTCGTCGTCCACGGCCTTGATGCCATGGCGCGTGTCGATCAGCACGAAGGCGCGGCGCAATGTCTGGCGGCCCGACAGGTAGTCCTTCAGCAGCGCCTGCCATTTCTTGACCACGGCCACCGGCGCCTCGGCGAAGCCATAGCCTGGCAGGTCGACCAGGTAGGGGCCGCCGGGTGTCGTGAAGTAGTTGATTTCCTGGGTCCGCCCCGGTGTGTTCGAGGCGCGGGCAAGGCTTCTGCGCCCGGTCAGCGCGTTGATCAGGCTCGACTTGCCGACGTTCGAACGTCCCGCGAAACAGACCTCGATCCGGTCTGCGGGCGGCAGGCCATCCATGGCCACGACGCCCTTAAGGAAGGCGACATCGCCCGCGAAAAGCTTGCGCCCGCGTTCGCGCGCGAAGTCGTCGGGTTCTGGGGCAAGCGGAAAGGCAAGCGTCATTGGATCGTGACCTCATCACCAAGGGTAATCGCGCCCGAGCGGGTCACGACGGCATAGGTGCCGAAATCTTGGTGACCCCATGCCGTCTTGAGCGCAGCAAGGGTATCGGCATCGGAGATGCCGGTATCGGGATCCACGGTCGTCGCCTTGCACCGGGTAATGCGTTGCCGGACCTCAAGCTCAGCTCCGCCGATCCGGAGTGTCTTGCCGATCAGGTCAAACTCGGCAAAGGGCGGCAGCCCGTCGATCCAGAGGTTACCGCGGAAGCGGTGCGGGGAAATTTCCCGTCCCATGCGGGCGGACAGTTCGCCCAAGGAAGACAGACTCAGGATCGAGATGAAGGGGTCCGGCCAGTCGGTCATCGCCTGGCCGGGGACGCGCCCCACGAAGGCGGGCGACGGACGGTCCGAAGGCCAGAGCGGCCGCAGCCAATCGATCAGCGCCGCCGCGTCGGCTGCGTCATCGGGCGCGATGGACAGCGGTGAGGCGTCCGGATGGGTCAGGGTTACGCGCCGGCTTTCGGTATCCGACGTGGTCCGGATCGCCATCAGCTTGTGGCCAACAACGCCGCGCAAGAAGTTCAGCTTCGGCGACCACTCGGTCAGCGCGCGGCCGAACTTGGCGGCCTCGTGCGCGACGGCCCATTCCCGGTCGAATGGCAGGGCGCGACCCTCTGTCAGGGTCGCGCCTTTGATCTCCTCGTATCCGATCGACTTGATCGGGTGGCGGCAGACAAGGGCGAGCCGCGCGGTCATTTGCCCGACTGGCCGCGCTTTATCCCGGCCTTGATGTTGCCGAAGATGTCGGGGCGTTTCCCGTGCATCGTCATGATCGTGTACTGCTGGATGAACGTGATCGTGTTGTTCGCGATCCAGTACAGCACAAGGCCCGACGCGAAGGATCCGAGCATGAACATGAAGATCCAGGGCATCCAGGCAAAGATCGCCGCCTGTGCCGGATCGGTCGGTGCCGGGTTCAGTTTCTGCTGGAACCACATCGAGATGCCCAGAAGAATCGGCAGCACGCCGAGCGAGAACATGAACAACAGCGAACCTTGTTCCGGCGTGGCCCAAGGCAGAAGGCCGAAAAGGTTCAGGATCGAGGTCGGATCGGGCGCCGAAAGGTCACGCAGCCAACCCACGAACGGGGCGTGGTAAAGCTCGATCGTGACGTAGATCACCTTGTAGAGGGAAAAGAAGATCGGGATCTGGAGAATGATCGGCAGGCAGCCCGAGGCTGGATTGACCTTTTCCTTCTTGTAAAGCGCCATCATGCCCTGCTGAAGCTTCTGGCGGTCGTCGCCCGCAGCTTCCTTCAGTTTTTCCATCTCGGGCTGCAATTCCTTCATCTTCGCCATCGAGATGTAGGATTTGCGCGCCAGCGGGAAGACCAGGGTCTTGATGACCAGGGTCAGCGCGATGATTGCCCAGCCCATGTTGCCGATCAGGCCGTGCAGCAGGTGCAGAAGCCAGAACATCGGCTTGGTGAGGAAGAAGAACCAGCCCCAGTCGATCGAGTCGATGAAGCCTGCGATCTTCGGACGGTCCGGGTCGGCGTTGATACCGGAAAGCTTGTCAAGCACGCCCGGATCGTTTTCGTAGCGCTTGATGGTTTCCCATTCCTTGGCGCCCGCGAACAGCATCGTCGTCGCTTCGGCCGTCGCCCCCGGCGCGACCTCGGTCACGGGAAGGCGGGTTTCGGCCTGGTAGATGTCATTGGACGCCGCATAGCGCACGACCGAGGTGAAGGCCTGACCCGGCGTCGGGATCAGGGTCGCCATCCAGTACTTGTCGGTGAAGCCGATCCAGCCGTTTTGCGCAACTTCGACAATGTCGGCATTGCCTTCGCCCTGCACGACGTCGAGTTCCGGGATGTCGTCGTACTTGATCTCTTGCAGCTTGCCATCGGACCCGCGGACGAGGCCTTCGTGCAGCACATAGATGCGCTGAGAATCCGGGATGCCATGGCGGGCGATGATGCCGTAGGGCGCCAGGCGGACGCTGGCCCCTGTGTTGTTTTCGACCGATTGGGTGATCGTGAACATGTAGTCGGCGTCGACCGAGATCGTGCGGTTGAAGACAAGGCCCGCGCCGTTGTCCCAGCTCAGCGTGATCGGCGTGTCGACCGTCAGCCGCGCGCCTTCCGGCGCGCTCCAGATGGTGCGGGCATCGGGTAGCAGTTCGGGATCGAGCCCGCCTGCCGCCTGCCAGCCGTAGACTGCGTAATAGGGCGTGGTCTGGTCTTGTCCGCCGATCGGCGCAAGCAGCCGGACGTCAGGGGAATCGGCCGCGAGCGTCTGCTTGTAGTCGCGCAGAAGAAGGTCATCGATCCGGCCGCCGGCCAGCGACAGCGAACCCTTGAGCCGCGGCGTGTCGATCTCGATTCTGGGCGCGGTCGCGGCGCTGACGGGCGCGGGTGCGGCTGTCGCTTCGGCCACGACGGGGGCGGTCACCTGTTCGGCCGCAACGACGTCGGCCGGCACCGTTTCCGGCTGCGGCATCGGCGGCGTGAAGAAGGTGTACCACACGAAAATGACCGCTGCCGAAAGCACGGTCGCGAGGATGAGGTTCTTGTTCTGATCGTCCATCAGGGACACACCGCCAGTCATTCCAGATCAGCGCCGGTTCAACAGAACGGGCGCTCAAAGGTCAAGCGGTTTCCTGCGAATGCCTGCGGCGCAAGGCGCTTTGCGGCGGGGATGGCCCGAAGAAGGTTCGTGTATCCCCGTTCGCGCCGGTCCGAGGTGCTCCATCTCGGCGCTGCTGCGGCCGATGCCGGGTTGCAAGCTGGTCGCCGCACACCTGCGCATCCGCGCGCGCGCGCCCAGGCGCTCAGTCCCCTGCGGGAAGCCTGGGAGGCGAGACTTGGTCTGTGCCCGCTCCGGTTTCCGCGCGTTCGCGGATGAGGCCCGCAAAATCGAACAGTGCGGGGTCAAGCAGGTGCGAGGGGCGCGCATTCATGAGCGCGCGGAACATGACCTGCCGGCGACCGGGGCTGCGCGCCTCCCATCCATCGAGGATCTGCTTGACCTGCTGGCGCTGAAGGCCGTCCTGGGACCCGCAGAGATCGCAGGGAATGATCGGGTAGTTCATGGCGCGGGCGAATCTTTCGCAATCCGCCTCGGCCACGAAGGCCAGTGGGCGGTAGACGAATAGATCCCCGTCCTCGTTCACCAGCTTCGGCGGCATCGTGGCCAGCCGTCCGCCGTGAAAGAGGTTCATGAAGAAGGTTTCAAGGATGTCGTCTCGATGATGGCCAAGCACGATGGCCGAACAGCCCTCTTCCCGCGCGATCCGATAGAGGTTGCCGCGACGAAGTCGCGAGCAGAGCGAACACATCGTGCCCCCCGGCGCGATCTTGTCGGTGACGATGGAGTAGGTGTCGGCGTATTCGATCCGATGCTCGACCCCCATCCGGGTCAGGAACTCGGGCAGCACCGTCGCCGGAAAGCCGGGCTGGCCCTGGTCGAGGTTGCAGGCCAGAAGGTCGACGGGCAGAAGGCCGCGCCACTTCAGCTCGTGCAGAACTGCCAGAAGGGTGTAGCTGTCCTTGCCGCCCGACAGGCAGACAAGCCAGCGCGCGCCCCGCTCGATCATGCCATAGGCCTCGATCGCCTCGCGCACCTCGCGCACGATGCGCTTGCGGAGCTTCTTGAACTCGGTCGAGTTCGGCGCCCCCGCGAACAACGGATGGATATCGTCAAGGTCGTCAAGCATGGGCGTCCCCTAGCGCGAAGTGGGCTTGCCGCCAAGGGGATTCGCCAGATCTCTTGCTTTACGCGGCGCGGCTGATACCTTTCCGGCAGGGGCGGAAGGAAGGAACAGCATGGCGAAGTCCGCACCGGAAGATGCCGCCGCGCTCAAGGCCGTGCGTGAGGCGGAAAAGGGGCTGGTCCGGCTTCAGAAAGAGCTGCGCAAGTCGATCAAGAAATTCACCAATGGCGAGTCGGATCGCCAGAAGATCAAGGCCGCGCAGTCAAAGATCCTCGATTTCATGGCCAGACAGAAGTCGACGCTCAAGCTGCAGCGGTCGGCGGCTTTCGACAAGCTGTCGGAAGAGGCCCAGGCCGGGTTGGTCTGGCTTGATGGTGTGACGAGCGATCTGAACAACCTTCTGGGACGGCTCGAGTTCTGCAAGCGGATGATGAAGCGCGACCCGGAGGGCGACCGCAAGATCCTGGTGAAGACGGTGCGCGACTTCCGGGCCGAGATCGGTCAGCCGCCGAAGGGGCTTGGCGTCCTTCTCAAGATGGTCAAGCAGGGGACAGAGGCTAGGCATCCGGCGGGCGCGCAGCTTGCCGCGCTGCCGATGATCATCCTGTTCTGGCTGATGGTCGAGACGATCGTGCGGGGCTTGCGCAAGCGCTAGTCTGGGACGTTGTCGACCCCCGATCCGCCCCATGGATGGCAGCGCAGGATGCGCCGGGCGGCAAGCCAGCTGCCCTTTAGCGCCCCGTGCTTTTGAAGCGCTTCCAGCGCATAGGCCGAACAGGTCGGATGGTAGCGGCAGCCATGACCCACCCACGGGCTGAACAGAAGCCGGTAGGCGCGGACCGGAAGCGCGACGATATGGGCAAGCGGGCTCATCTGTCCTTGCCGTGAACCTGGCCGAGCGCGCGGACCAGATCGCCAAGCAGAAGCTGGAAGTCGCGGTTGGCGGTGTCGTCGCGGCGCCCGACCAGCACATAGTCCCATCCGGGGCGCCCGTGAAGGGGAAGGGTCAGGCGGGCGGCCTCGCGCAGGCGCCGCTTGGCACGGTTGCGCGCGACGGCGTTGCCGACCTTCTTGGAACAGGTGAAGCCGACGCGGATCGTGCCGCCACCGGGTTCGTCCGATTTGCGCCTGCGCGCCTGCAGCAGGAAGGACTGGGTCCCCTGCCTGCGGGCCTGTGCCGCGCGCAGGAAATCCGCGCGCTTGGCCAGAACCTCCAGGCATGGCAAGGCCGCCGGTGAAATCGCCGTTTCGGGGACGTGCCCGTCAACGTGGTCCACCGGCGGCGCCATGCCGTGAATTCCGGTTGCTGGCCTCAGGCCGAAAGGACCTTGCGGCCCTTCGCGCGGCGTGCGTTCAGAATCTTGCGGCCACCTTTGGTCGCCATGCGCGCACGGAAGCCATGACGGCGGGCGCGGACGAGGTTCGACGGTTGGAAGGTGCGCTTCATCGCTTCAACTCCGGTAGGGGCGACCCAAACCCGCTAGGATTCGAGGGCCGCTGTCATTCGAAGCCCGGCTCATAGACGCGGTCGGACGCCAAGTCAACTCGCCTGCGGCATTTTTCCACCGTCAACATGCCGATAGGCGGGGATGATTTGCCTGCTATTCCCTGTTCTTTGGCGGCCGACTTTGCTAGCCATGAACTAAATCATCACGCGCCGGTTGTCAGCCGGGAAAGTTCGTATGTTTTTGAACACGCTGTCAGGCCGTTTCCTGCTGTTGACGATGGTCTTCGTCATGCTGGCCGAGGTTCTGATCTTCGTGCCTTCGGTGGCGCGTTTCCGTGAAGACTACATCCTGTCCCGACTTGAGCGGGCACAGATCGCGTCGCTTTCACTCCTTGCTGCCGGCGACATGATCGACCAGGCGGTCGAGCGCGAGCTGCTTGCCAACGCAGAGGTGTTCAACGTTGTCCTGCGTCGCGACGAGATCCGCCAGCTTGTCCTGTCGTCGCCCATTCCGGGGCCGATCGAACAGACCTTCGACCTTCGGCAGGCCCCGGCGTGGGAGCTGATCCGCGATGCCTTCGCCGTGCTCTTCGACCCTCGGGATCGCGTGATCCGCGTGATCGGCGATCCCGTGAAACAGGCGGGTCTGCTGATCGAGGCCACGATGGCGACCGCGCCCCTGCGCCAGGCGATGATCGACTACGGCCTGCGCATCCTGGGGCTGTCCGCGGTGATTTCCGCCCTGACGGCGGCGCTCCTGTTCTTCGCCGTCCGCCGGGTCCTGGTCACGCCGATCCGGCGCGTGGTGGACAGCATGCGCACCTATGCCGACGCGCCCGAGGACGCGCGCCGCGTGATCGAACCGCAATCGGACGTCGTCGAACTGCGCGAGGCCGAGGTCGCGCTTCAGATGATGCAGAAGCAACTGACCCAATCCCTTCGGCAGAAGGAACGGCTTGCCCAGTTGGGCGCCGCCGTCGCCAAGGTCAGCCATGACCTGCGCAACATCCTCACGACGGCTCAGCTGTTTGCCGACCGGATCGAGGAAAGCGCCGACCCCATGGTCAAGCGCGCGGTCCCCAAGCTTGTCGGCTCGATCAGCCGCGCTGTGGGCTTGTGCGAAACGACGCTTGCCTTCGGCAAAGCCGAAGAGCCGCCCCCCAGCGTCAGCCGGTTCGGACTGGCCGCCCTTGCCCAGGAGGTGGCTGAAACCGAGCGGCTGGCGGCGGGCGACAGCGCGGTCGAGATCGTGACCGACGTCGCGAACGACGTCGTCGTGCGCGCGGACCGCGATCAGTTGAACCGCGTCCTGACCAACCTCGTGCGCAACGCGCGGCAGGCCATCGATATGACGGGCCAGCCCGGAACCGTCGAGATCGCCATCGGCGAGACAGCGGATGGCTGGTGGGTCAGCGTGGGCGACACCGGACCCGGCCTGCCCGCGCGCGCGCGCGCCCATCTTTTCGAACCCTTCCAGGGCGGCGCCCGGAAGGGCGGAACCGGTCTTGGCCTTGCGATCGCAGCCGAACTGGTCAGGGGCCACGGCGGCAGGCTCGAGCTGGTCAGATCGGATGCCGAGGGCACGGTGTTCCGTCTGGTGGTTCCACGCGCGGCCCCTGCCGGCACGGCAGCGCGCGCTTCGTGACGATCATGCACGTCATGTCGTTTTCGCCCTTGCAATGCCCCGGCGGCATCGCTAAATCCCACTCCCACGCACCCGTAGCTCAGCTGGATAGAGCACCAGACTACGAATCTGGGGGTCAGGAGTTCGAATCTCTTCGGGTGCGCCACTTCCCACCAAATCGATCTGAAGCGCATGGGTTCCGCCCGCGATTTCGCGCGAGTCCTGCGCTAGACGTATGCCCCCTTCGGCGCAAAGCTTGAGGGATCGGCGCGCTTCCAGCGAAGCAGGTAACCAAAGCGGTCCTGCTCTTCGCGCAACAGGAAACCCTCGGGCAGATAGGGATAGACTTCATCGCCGGTGACCATGTCGCGGTCCGTTTCGCGCATGATCAGGTGATAGGGCAGGAAGCCCGATGGATGCTCCAGCCCCGCCGCACCTGTCAGCTCGCCAAGCGCCTTGAGCGTGTTCTTGTGGAAATTGACGACCCGCTGGGTCTTGTCGGTGACCACCAGCGCGCGGGCGCGCAGCGGATCCTGCGTCGACACGCCCACCGGACAGTGATTCGTATGGCAGGCCTGGGCCTGGATGCAGCCGATCGAAAACATGAACCCGCGGGCAGAGTTGGCCCAGTCGGCGCCCAGGGCAAAGGCCTTGGCGATGTCGAAGGCGGTGATCAGCTTGCCGGACGCGCCCAGCCGGATGCGGTCGCGCAACCCCGCGCCGCGCAGCGTGTTGTGGGTGAACGTCAACCCTTCAACCAGCGGCATCCCCATGTGATTGGCGAATTCCAGCGGCGCGGCGCCGGTTCCGCCCTCTTTCCCGTCGACCACGATGAAATCCGGCGTGACGCCGGTTTCCAGCATTGCCTTCACCATGCACATGAATTCGCGCCGGTGTCCGATGCAAAGCTTGAAGCCGACGGGCTTGCCCCTGGAAAGATCGCGCAGCTTCGCGATGAACTCCATGAAATCCAGTGGTGTCGAGAAGGCGCTGTGCCCGGGAGGAGATATGCAGTCGACCCCCATCGGAATGCCGCGCGCCTCGGCGATCTCCGGCGTGATTTTTGCTGCGGGCAGCATGCCGCCGTGGCCGGGCTTGGCGCCCTGGCTCAGCTTGACCTCGATCATCTTGACCTGGGGGTCGGCGGCCTGTTCAGCGAAACGATCGGGGTCGAAGCGCCCATCGCTGGTTCGGCAGCCGAAGTAACCGGATGCGATTTCCCAGATCAGATCGCCGCCGCCTTCGCGGTGATAGCGAGAGATCCCACCCTCGCCCGTGTCATGCGCGAAACCACCAGCCTTCGCGCCCTTGCTGAGCGCGAGAATCGCGTTCGCTGAAAGCGATCCGAAGCTCATGGCCGAAATGTTGTAGATCGACGCGTCATAGGGTTGCGTGCAATCGGGCCCGCCGATCGTCACGCGGAAATCGGTATTCGCGATGTGTTTGGGCTGGATCGAATGCGTGAGCCATTCGTATCCCGCCTCGTAAACGCGGGCGCGGGTACCGAAGGGGCGCTTGTCCTCGACGCCCTTGGCCCGCTGATAGACGATCGAGCGATCGTCGCGCGAAAACGGCAGTTCGTCGTGGTCGCTTTCGATCAGGTACTGACGGATTTCGGGGCGGATGCCTTCGAACATGAACCGCATATGCCCAAGGATCGGATAGTTCCTGAGGATCGCATGGCGGGTCTGAAGGACGTCGTGCACGCCGATGGCAGCAAGCGTCCCGAATACCCCTGCGCCGACCCAGGCCCAGGGATGGACCGCAGCCAGCGCAAGCGCCACGAGCGTAAGTGCGATGCTGCCAATGAAGAACGAGAACCGTTCAAGCGATCCCAACCCCATTCAGATGTCCTCCCAAGACATGATGGGGATCAGCTAGCACCCGGATGGCCGGGCAAGCAAGAAAGGCTTGCGCTGCCGCATGCGGAACCCTGGGGCCGCGCGCCATGGGCGGGCGCGGGCCTCGGCGCGGGCGCGGGGCTCCCTGTCTAGCCGGAAAGCTTGGCGTGCACCTCGGCAAGGTCGATATCTGCGGTCGGCATCTTGTTGGCAGGGTTCTCGAAATCGTACTTGAACAGCGCGAAGTCGCGTTTGTAGATCTCGTAGACCAGGTGCATCGACAGGTCGTCGAAATAGTCCTCGACGGGATGCGCGCGCTTGGGCCCATGCCCTTCGCTTTCGTTGAAGCGCGGGATGTCGGACAGGCTGACGGGGCAGGGCGTCTGGATGTTGTCCAGTACCACCTGCATTCCCTCGTTGAATTTCTCGGTCCAGATGATCTGGTCGTAGCGCCCGCCGTTCGCGATGAATGTGGCGACATGGCCCGACATCGACGACCAATGGATGTCAGGGTCCATCGGGCGGTGCCAGCGGATCGTGTCCCGCGCGAACAGGAGGAAGCGGCGAAAGCTCTTGATCTGGTCGAACTCGAACCCGCTTTCGGGTTTTCCGACCTCGATCCCATATTTCTGGATCAGCATCGGGACAAGCTTGCCGCGATAGCGCTTGCCGTTGCGCTGGATGCCGCAGATCTTGTCGAAGAACGACGACAGGATGCGCGTGTAAGGATTGCGGACGCAGGTGAAGGAGAACGACTTGTGCGCCAGCACGTTTGCCTCGATCGGTCCCTGGCTGTCGTCCTGCGCCCACTTGTGCAGCCCGGCGGTCGAATCGTGGATGTCGCCGTCGAAGAAGCGCCCGTGATCCGAATAGAACATGATCTGCCCGATCGTCGAACAGGCGCATTTGGGAACGACGCGATAGACCATGCTTTCGCTTTCGGTCATCCACGTGCCGGGGAAACCCATGAACCGCTTCCTTTCACTTCTGCCCTTTTGTGAGGCATATACCGAACAACGCTTTAAGAAACAGAAATAACCTCTGTCAATTCGATCGCTGATGAAGCTATTGAGCGAAGGGCAAACACTGTTCCAACCTTACCCGGTTCATGGCCAAGATCGCTTTCATTCTGCTTTGTCACAAGGATCCGGAGGGCGTGATCCGTCAGGCCAAGAGCCTTGCGGAGGCCGGGGACGTTGTCGCCATCCATTTCGATGGCCGCTCGGGCGCCGAGTCCTACAAGAAGATCCGCCAGGGACTGGATGGCGTCGCTGGCGTGACTTTCGCCGCGAGGCGGATCAAGTGCGGCTGGGGCGAATGGAGCCTTGTCGCCGCGACGCTCGAGGCGGTGAAGGCCGCGCGCGCGGCATTTCCGGATGCGACCTACTACTACATGATCTCTGGCGATTGCATGGCGATCAAGTCGGCCGAGTACGCACATGCCCTTCTTGATGCGGAAGACGTGGACTACATTGAAAGCTTCGACTTCTTCGAAAGCGGATGGATCAAGACCGGCATCCGCGAAGATCGCCTGATCTACCGGCACCTGTTCAACGAGCGAACGCACAAGCCGCTGTTCTACGCAAGCCTGAACCTTCAGCGGCGGCTGGGACTGGCGCGGGCCATCCCAAAGGGCCTTCGCATGATGATCGGCAGCCAATGGTGGTGCCTGCGGCGGGATACGATCGACAAGGTCTTGGCGTTCTGCCAAAGCCGTCCCGACGTCGTGCGCTTCTTCCGCACCACATGGATACCGGACGAAACATTCTTTCAGACGCTCGTGCGCCATCTGGTACCCGGAAACGAGATCCGGTCGCGTACGCTGACGTTCCTGACGTTTACCGACTATGGAATGCCGACGACCTTTCACAACGATCACTACGAATTCCTGCTGGCACAGGACAGCCTTTTCGCGCGCAAGATCAGCGCCGAGGCGCTTGGACTCCGGCGCCGCCTGGCGCGGCATTACCAGGGAAGCGACCGTGCGGATGAGGTCTGCGGAGGCGGGCGCCGGACGGTCGCGCTGATGACCGGACTGGGGCGCGAGGGCCGCCGCTTTGCCCCGCGGGCCTGGGAAGTTGGGGGCCGCATCGGCAAGGGGCGCGAACTGCTGATCGTCTCGTGCAAGAAATGGCACGTCGCCAAACGACTGGCCGCGGCAATCCGTGGCGCGACGGACCTGCCGACACTGGATTACGTCTTCGACGAGGCGGGGGCGGCAATGCCCGACCTCGGGGGCATCGAAAGCAGCCTCGCCAAGCGTTCACGCCACCGCCGCGCGGTCCTGCGGCTTGTCTTCGACCACTACCGGACCAATCGTCTGGCGATCTGTCTGGATCCTTCGAACCTGACTTTGGTCCAGGACTGCGCCACGGATGGTGCGCGGCTTCGCATCCTTGAGATCGGCGTGGATTTTTCCGACACTTATCTGGAAGGGCACGCCAGGCGCGTCGGACTCGCGGGCGACAGGACCCCGGCCAGCGCCATGGCGGCACTGGTCCCCGCGATCCGCCGGCAGTTCTCGCTTGAGAGCGAGCGGCTGGCCGAAACCAAAGGGGCCGAGTATCTGCGTCTGGACCCCGGCGACGGATTGCAGGAAAACGCGTCGACGCTTGCACGATTTCTTTCCATCCCCGAGGAAAGTGCGCGCAAGATCGCATCGGCGCAGCATCTATTCGACGATTGAGGAGCGATATGGCCTATAGCTACGACCCCCAGAACGTCTTCGCCCGCATCCTGCGCGGCGAGATCCCGAACAAGACCGTGCTGGAAACCGAGCATACGCTTGCCTTTCACGATATCGGGCCGCAGGCGCCGATCCACGTGCTCGTGATTCCCAAGGGACCCTATGTGAATTTCGACCATTTCGCCGCAGAGGCGAGCGCGGAAGAGATCGCCGATTTCACCCGCACCGCCGGCGAGGTCTGCCGGATCGTGGGCGCGGCGCCTGGAGAGGCCGGTGGCGGCTATCGCACTATCTCGAACGCGGGTGAAGCCGGAGTGCAGGAAGTGCCGCACTACCACATGCACATCCTTGGCGGCCGCGTTCTGGGGCGCATGCTGCAGCGCCACGACTGAGATCGGCCGCACGACAGGGGCGGCTTGCCGCCGCTCGCAGGATCGCTATCATGCCGCGCCGGAATTAAACGCCTGACGGAGCTCTGACCATGTCCTTTCCCGCCCCCGAAACCGAGGTTGTGAGCACCCGCAAAGTCGCCTGCGACGGTGGCGAAGGCGCCTTGGGCCACCCGCGGGTCTGGCTGACCATCCCGCAAGACGCGGGCTTCGTCGAATGCGGATACTGCGACAAGAAGTTCGTCCTCGGCGCCGACAACGTGCACGACGAACACTAGGGCTGAGTCGCGGCTGGGCACCGCCCGTCCGGCCGCCCCGACCGGATGGATGCGACCGTGTTCCGAGCCTACGCGTTTCTGATTGCCGCGATTGTCGCCGAGGTCATCGCGACGACCGCTCTTGCCAGGTCTGACAGCTTCACCCGCCTTTGGCCCAGCGTCGTGACGGTCGCGGGCTATGCCATCGCCTTCTGGTGCCTGTCCTTTCCGCTGCGCGTCATGCCAACGGGCGTGGTCTATGCGATCTGGTCCGGACTTGGCATCGTGCTGATCGCGATTGTCGCCTATTTCTGGGCGAAGCAGGCGCTTGACGGCGCCGCCATCGTCGGGCTTGGACTGATCATCGCCGGCGTGCTCGTGATCAATGTCTTCTCGAAGACCGTCGGCCACTGATCCGCGCGGCAGTTGCCGTTTCTAGCCGAATTTCAGGAACAGCCTGGCATAGGCGGGTTTCAGCTTTTCCGCCGCAGCGCGCAGCCGCGTTTCGTCGCCCGAACGCGCGGCGTCCAGAAGGTTCCGGACCGAGGTTTCGAAGTCGGCCGACAGGGTCGCGTATTCAGGATTTCCCGATGCCCCGACAGGGGGAGTCGCCAGCACGTCCCGAGCCAGGTAGGCCAGCACCGCCGCCTGTTCGCGGATCATTCCCATCATGTCGGCCTCCGTGTCGGACGGGTCCGCGGACAGAAAATGCTACATCGCCGCATGGTAGGCATTCATGCGGTCCGAGAAGGTCTCGATCCCGTTTCGGGCATGTAGCTCGCCGAACAGGTCACGAAGGCTTTCCAGCGTTTCGTGCGCCTCGGACAACTCGTGCGCCGCCACCTGATCGTTGGCGGTGCCGACAAGGGCGCGCGCCGTGTCGATGGTCGCGCCCCACAGATGATCGTCCTGATATTGCGGTGGCGGATCTTCGCCCCAGATTTCGGCCAGCGCCGCAAGCTGGTCGGACAGGTCGGTGACGGCGGTGAAGGATTCGGCATGCTCCCCGGCATTCGTCTGGAACAGAGCGATGCGGTAGATGCCGTACATCTCGCGAAAGGACGCCTCGAACTCTGCGACAGGACCCGCGTGAGCCGAGCTGGTTGCAAGCAGCGCGAACGCGGTTATGAGCGGGCCGAGACGTTTCATGGGGGTCCCCCGAAACATGTTCCTGTGCGCCGATCAGTAGGGTGAAAGGCCCGGCCTGTAAACAATCGGTCCGCGCCGGTCGCCTGCGGTCCCTGAAGGCGCCTGGACGCGCACAGGGTGGAACCGCCCGCCGGAACGTGACATTACTCCGACGACCGATGTGCAGGGTGGAGGGACGCGACATGAGCTTTGGCAAGGGTTGCCATCTGCACCTGATTGACGGGTCGGCCTTCATCTTCCGCGCCTACCATGCGCTGCCGCCGCTGACGCGCAAGTCCGACGGTCTGCCCATCGGCGCGGTTGCCGGCTTCTGCAACATGCTCTGGGGGCAGCTGACGCAGAACAAGGGCAAGACCGGTCCGACCCATATCGCGGTCGTCTTCGACTATTCCTCGAAGACCTTCCGCGACGACATCTACGACAAGTACAAGGCCAACCGCCCGGAACTGCCCGAGGACCTGCGCCCGCAGTTCCCGCTTACCCGCGATGCGACGCGGGCGTTCAACGTCGCCTGCCTCGAGATGGAAGGGTACGAGGCCGATGACATCATAGCGACCCTGGCGCGGCAGGCGACCGAGGCGGGCGGCGACGTCACCATCATCTCGTCCGACAAGGACCTGATGCAGCTGGTCGGCAACGGCGTCGTCATGTTCGACGCGATGAAGAACCGCACCATCGACCGCGACGAGGTGATCGAGAAATTCGGCGTCCCGCCAGAGCGGGTCGTGGACGTTCAGTCGCTGGCGGGCGACAGCGTGGACAACGTGCCGGGCGCGCCGGGCATCGGGGTCAAGACGGCGGCGCTTCTGATCAATGAATACGGGGATCTGGAAACGCTGCTTTCAAGGGCGGAAGAGATCAAGCAGCCCAAACGCCGTCAGGCGCTGATCGAGAATGCCGACCTGATCCGCGTGTCGAAGCGTCTGGTCACGCTTGATGCGCACGCCCCGGTGAAGGAAACGCTTGACGAACTCGAGGTGCGCGACCCCGAAGCCGGACCGCTGATGGATTTCCTGTCGCAGATGGAGTTCCGCACGCTGACGCGGCGCGTTGCCGACGCGCTCAAGGTCGAGCCGCCGGCCATGGCGGAAAACAGTCTGACGCCCGGGCACGTCGACCAGATGGCGGCGGCCGACGCCCCGCCTCAGCCCGAAACCGTTCCCTTTGTCCATGCCGACTACGAACATGTCCGCGACCGTGGCGCGCTTGACCGCTGGATCGCGGCGATCCGCGAGGCGGGACGGGTGGCCATCGACACTGAAACGACCAGCCTTGATGAAATGCGGGCGGAACTGGTCGGGATATCGCTGTCGGTGGTGGCGGGGCAGGCCTGCTACATCCCGCTGGGGCACCGTCAGGGTGGCGGCGACCTTTTCGCGGGCGACGCCCCGAGCGAAGGGCAGCTGCCCGCCGACGCAGTGCTGGCCGCGCTGAAGCCGTTGCTTGAGGACGGTTCCATCCTCAAGATCGGCCAGAACATGAAATACGACTGGAAGATCTTCGCCCGCCTCGGCATCCGCATAGCGCCCTTCGACGACACGATGCTGATGAGCTACGCGATGCACGCAGGCCAGCACAACCACGGCATGGACGGGCTGTCAGAGCGTTACCTTGGGCACAAGCCGATCGAGATCAAGTCGCTCCTTGGGTCCGGCAAGTCCGCGATCACGTTTGACCGGGTGCCGGTCGACGAGGCGGTGAAATACGCCGCCGAAGACGCCGACGTGACGGTCAGGCTGTGGCAGGCGTTCAAGCCCAACCTGCACCGGGCGGCGGTGACGACGGTCTACGAAACGCTCGAACGCCCGCTGGTGCCGGTGCTGGCCGACATGGAACTGGCGGGCATCCGCGTGGATCCGAACGTCCTGTCGCGCATGTCGAACGCCTTTGCCCAGAAGATGGCGGGGCTGGAGGCCGAGATCCATGAGCTTGCAGGCCAACCTTTCAACGTGGGCTCGCCCAAGCAACTGGGAGAGATCCTGTTCGACGCAATGGGCGTTCCGGGGGGCGAAAAGGGCAAGACCGGCGCCTATGCCACCGGCGCGGACGTGCTTGAGGACATCGCGGCCAATACCGATCTGGGGCGTCCGGCCGACCTGGCGGCACGCGTCCTGGACTGGCGTCAGCTGTCCAAGCTGAAATCGACCTATACGGATGCGCTGCAGAACCACATCAACCCGGAAACCGGACGGGTTCACACCAGCTATTCCATCGCCGGGGCGAACACCGGGCGGCTCGCCTCGACCGACCCGAACCTCCAGAACATCCCGATCCGCACCGAGGAGGGGCGCCGCATCCGCGAAGCCTTCGTGGCGGGGCCGGGGATGCGCCTTGTCAGCCTGGACTACAGCCAGATCGAACTGCGCATCCTTGCCCATGTCGCGGACATTCCGGCACTGAAGCAGGCTTTCCGCGACGGAATCGACATTCACGCGATGACGGCGAGCGAGATGTTCGGCGTGCCGCTCGACCAGATGACCCCTGAAGTGCGCCGCCGCGCCAAGGCGATCAACTTCGGCGTCATCTACGGCATCTCGGGCTTCGGCCTTGCGCGGAACCTGCGCATCCCCCGGGCCGAGGCGCAGGCGTTCATCGACACCTACTTCGAACGTTTCCCCGGGATCCGGGAATACATGGATCGAACGGTCGCCTTCGCTAAGGAAAACGGCTTCGTCCAGACCCTGTTTGGTCGCAAGATCCATACGCCCGAGATCAATTCAAAGGGGCCGACCGCAGGCTTCGCGCGCCGTGCGGCGATCAACGCGCCGATCCAGGGCGCCGCCGCCGACATCATCCGGCGCGCGATGATCCGGATGCCGCAGGCGATCCGAGGGCTGCCCGCGACGATGTTGCTGCAGGTCCATGACGAACTTCTGTTCGAGGTCGAAGAGGCCGCCGTTGACGACCTGATCTCCGCCGCGCGAGCGGCGATGGAGGGGGCTGCACACCCCGCGGTGCACCTGGATGTGCCGCTGGTCGCCGATGCGGGGCAGGGTGCGAACTGGGCAGAGGCGCATTGACCGACCTGCCAAGGGCGCCGAGACAAGGATAGGGGGGCCGGTTGCCGCACGATCACGCTCACGGGCATCGCCACCACCGGCAGGGTGACGACGGCAAGGGCGACTGGCAGGTCGCAGCCGCCGTCGCCGTCAACCTGTTCCTGACGGTCGCGCAGATCGTGGGCGGGATCGTCGCGGGTTCGGTCGCGCTTATCGCCGACGCGATTCACAATTTCTCGGACGCGCTGGCTCTGATCATCGCCTTCGCGGCGCGGCGGATCGCGCGCCTTCCCGCCAATCCGGACATGTCCTTCGGCTATGGCCGCGCAGAGGTCATCGCGGCGCTTGTGAACTACACGGTCCTGATCGTGATCTGCCTCTGGCTGGGATACAGCGCGGTCGAGCGCCTGATCGATCCGCCGCCCGTTCAGGGGATGATCGTCATGCTCCTTGCTGGCGTCGCGCTGGTCGTGGACCTTGCGACCGCGGCGCTGACCTATGGACCATCGCGCGACAGCATGAACATCCGCGCTGCCTTCCTGCACAACCTGTCGGATGCGGGCACGTCGGTTGCAGTGATCGTCAGCGGGTTCCTGGTGCTCTGGTACGACTGGCGGCTGGCCGATCCCCTGATTACGCTTGTGATTTCGGTCTGGATTCTATGGCAAAGCCTTGCCGAGATCGGGCCCGCCATTCGAATCCTCATGCTGGGGGCGCCCTCGGACCTGGACCCGCAGGAGATCCGCAAACGCATCGTCGGGATCGAAGGCGTCGCGGGGATGCACCATCTGCACCTGTGGCAGATCGACGAAGAGCGCAACTCACTCGAGGCGCATCTTGTCCTGGCCGAAGGGCAGGAGCCCCCGGTCGTGCTCAGGCGGGTCAAGGCGATGCTGGAAGACGACTTCGGGCTCAAGCACACCACGTTCGAGGTCGAGCGGAGCGGGGACACCTGCGCGGGCGGATCGTGCTAGGCGCGCCTAGCGGATCCATGCCAGCCCTTCGCCGGTCTCGGTTTCGGGCGCGTATTCGCCGCTGACCCAGCCCGTGTAGCCGTCCGAGTCCAGTCGGGAAAAGAACGCCGGATAGTCGATGTCCCCGCCTCGCGGTTCATGGCGGCCGGGAAAACCCGCGACCTGGACATGGCGGGCGCGGTGGCCGTGTGCCGTCCAGGAGCCCATCACGTCGCCGGTGATGCGGTGCGCGTGGTAGGCGTCGAACTGAAGCGCAAGGTTAGGGGCTGCGACCGCGTCCAGCACCCGCGCCGCGGTGTCGTAATCGGCCAGGAAGTATCCCGGCATGTCGAACCGATTGATCGGCTCGATCGTCAGGCTCTGCTGCGGGGCGCGGGCGGCCGCCCAGCGAAGGTTGTCGATGAACACCGCCTCGGCCTCAGGCCCTTCCGCGGGGCCGGCCATGATGTGGATATGCAGGGGCTTCAGGACCTGCGCGAAGCGCAGGGTTCGTTCGAAGTCGTGACGAAATCGATCCGAGAGCCCGGGAACGGCAGCAAAACCCTGTCGGCCGCCGGTCGCGTTCGGCGGGGGACAGTTCATCAGGACGAAGGTCAGATTGCAGACGACCAACTGGTCGCGCATGTCCTGTGTCGGACAGTCGTAGGGGAAAAGGACCTCGACCCCCTCGAAGCCGGCCTCTTTCGCGGCGGCGAACCGGTCCATGAAAGGTAATTCGCGGAACAGCCAGGTGAGGTTTGCGGCGAACTTCGGCACGTCAGGCAAGCTCGACCGATGGGATCACCGGGAAGAACCGGCCGCCGGACCACAGGCCGAACCAGCTTTCGCCGTCGTGGTCTTCGTGCGCGCCAAGCTCGATCAGCCGGTAGAAGGTCTTGCGGTCGATCAGAGCCTCGAGATTGGTGCGGACAAGGACATAGGGCGAAGGCTCCCCGGTTTCGGGATCGCGCGCGACACGGATCGGATGGCCGGGGCCTGCCGTCACCTCGTCCTCGACGTTGGTGATGAAGGTGATCGCCTGGTCCCGGCCTTTGCCGCTGGCGTTTGCGTCCACCGCGACGAAGGGCGCGTCGACCACCCTGATGCCAACCTTCTCGACCGGGGTGACAAGGAAGTAGTCATCCCCGTCCTTGCGGATGATCGAGGAAAAGAGCTTGACCAGCCCGTGCCGTCCGATCGGCGTCCCAAGATAGAACCAAGTCCCGTCGCGGCGGATTTCCATGTCCAGATCGCCGCAGAAGGGCGGGTTCCAAAGATGCACCGGCGGCGGCCCCTTTTTCCCGGCCGCCTTGGCGGCTGCGGCAAGGTTGTCCGCCGAGGGCTTCACGATCTGTTGTTCGGCTGGCGTTTTTGTCATTGGTGCCGCTTCCGATATCTGCGTTTATGGTGGGACTACCACGACGAAGGAGCGATTGTCATGACCGCTGGCGCCGATTTGATCGCCGAAATCGAGGACCTGGGCCGTCGGCTGGGGCAGGCGAAGGCCTCGATCAACCGCAGATTCATCGGTCAGGACCGGGTCGTCGACCTGACCCTGACCGCGCTTCTTTGCGGCGGCCATGGTCTGCTGGTCGGCCTGCCGGGGCTGGGCAAGACGATGCTGGTCGATACGCTGTCCACCGTCATGGGGCTGAAGTCCTCGCGCATCCAGTTCACCCCGGACCTGATGCCCGCCGACATCCTGGGTTCAGAGGTGCTTGAGACCGCTGCGGACGGCACGCGGGCGTTCCGCTTCATCGAGGGGCCGGTGTTCTGCCAGTTGCTCATGGCCGACGAGATCAACCGCGCCAGCCCCCGAACGCAGTCGGCGCTTTTGCAGGCGATGCAGGAACGGGAGGTCACGATTGCCGGCCAGCACCGCCCGCTCGGGCAGCCCTTTCATGTCCTGGCCACCCAGAACCCGATCGAGCAGGAGGGCACCTATCCGCTGCCCGAGGCGCAGCTGGACCGGTTCCTCTTGCAAATCGACGTCGAATATCCCGACCGCGTCACCGAGCGCGATATCCTGATCGCCACGACGGGGATCGAGATGGCCGAGTCCGAGCAGGTGTTCTCTGCCGACGATCTGGTAGCCGCGCAGCGGACCGTGCGCCGGATGCCGGTTGGGGAAAAGGTGGTGGATCTGATCCTGGACCTGGTTCGCGCCTGCCGCCCCGGAGAGCCCGAGGCGGGCGAGGCCGTGTCGGGTTCGGTGGCCTGGGGCCCGGGGCCGCGCGCCGCGCAAGCCCTCATGCTGGGTGTCAGGGCGCGCGCGCTGCTTGATGGCCGTCTCGCGCCGTCTGCCGAAGATGTCCTGGCGCTGGCGCGGCCCGTGCTGAACCACCGCATGGCGCTGTCCTTCGCGGCGCGGGCACGCGGCGAAAGCCTGGCCGATCTGATCGATGCGGTGGCGCGCGACGTCAGCCGGATCGAGGCGGCGGCATGATCCAGCCCGCGCCAGCGCGTCCCGCGGGCCTTCGGCGGAAGGCAGAGGCTCTGGCCTCGGCCCTGCCGCCGCTGCTGGCGGATGCGCGACACCTGGCGATGACGGTGCAGATGGGGGAACACGGCCGACGCCGCGCGGGGCTTGGGGACGAGTTCTGGCAGTTCCGCCCGGCGCACGCCGGGGACGAAGCGCGAACCATCGACTGGCGCCGCTCGGGCCGGGCCGATCAGCATTTCGTGCGCGAAAAGGAATGGCATGCCGCGCAGTCGGTCCATCTCTGGGTGGATGACGCGCGTTCGATGGAGTTCTCGGGTCACCGCGATCGCACAACCAAGGCCGACCGTGCGCGGCTGCTGGCGCTGGCCGTATCGGTCCTGCTGATCCGGGCGGGCGAACGCGTCGGCCTGGCGGATCCCGTCGCGCCGCCGCGTTCGGGCGAAGTGCAACTGGTGCGCCTTGCGCAGACCTTCACGGCCCCGGCAGGCGATGCCGACTACGGCGCGCCTGTCGCGCGGGCGATGCTGACCGGGTCGCGTGCGGTGTTCATGTCGGATTTCCTGGGCGATCCCGATGCGATCGAACGGGCGCTGACCCTGGCGGCCGATCGCGGGGTGCGTGGTGCGATCCTCCAGGTGCTTGACCCCGTCGAAGAGGCGTTTCCCTTCAATGGCCGCACGATCTTCGAAAGCATGACCGGTGCGATCCGGCATGAAACGCGCAGGGCTGCCGATCTGCGCGACCGCTACCGCGCCCGCCTGGCGGAACGCAAGGACCGGCTTGCCACGCTGGCGCGGCGCGTGGATTGGCAGTTTTCCACCCATCACACCGACCAGCCGGCGCAGGTGCCGCTGCTGTGGCTGTATCACGCGTTGGAACGGGTTCGGCGATGATGATGCTTGGACCCATTGGATTCACCGCACCCTGGCTTCTGGTCGGGCTTTTGGCGCTGCCGGTGCTTTGGATACTGCTGCGCGTGGTCCCGCCGGCTCCGATCCGCCGGCGATTCCCCGGCGTCGCTCTTCTTCTGGGGCTCAGGGACGAGGACCACGAAACAGACTGTACCCCCTGGTGGCTGCTGCTGATACGGATGCTGGCGATCGCGGCGCTGATCCTTGGTTTCGCGGGGCCGGTGCTGAACCCCGAGGTGCGGGAGCCCGGCAGCGGGCCGCTCCTGATCGTCGCCGACGGCAGCTGGGCGGATGCCCGCGACTGGCCGCGGCGCAAGGAGCGGATCACGGCGGTTCTGCAAGAGGCCGGGCGCAATGGCCGCGCGGCCGCGCTGACCGCCGTCACCCAAGATGCGCGCGATCTCGGTTTCCGGTCGGCGCGCGATGTCGCGTCGGGCTTGCCCGGTTTCGTCCCGGCCCCCTGGGAACCGGACGCCGCGGCCTACTCTGCGCTTGCGCAAGCGCTGCCAGAGGGCGCGTTCGACACCTTCTGGCTTTCTGACGGGCTGGCGCGCGACGGTCGGGAAACGTTGCTGCAAGCGCTGCGGGGCCGGGGCAACGTGACCGTCTTTGAAAGCCCGCGCGAGGTCTTTGCACTGCAGCCTACCGCCTACGGTGACGGCAAGGTGACGCTGGGCGTTCTGCGCGCGCATTCCGGCGGTGAGGCGACGGTCGAGGTCGTGGGCCTTGGCCTTGACCCGGCGGGGGTGGAACGGGAACTGGCCCGGCTCGAGGTGGCCTTCGGAACGGGCGAGGCCGCGGCCAAGGCGGTATTCGACCTGCCCGCAGAGCTGCGCAATCGGATCGCCCGTTTCGAGATCCTGGGGCAGCGGACCGCGGGTGCGGTCGCCCTGACCGATGATGCCATCCGCCGGCGCGAAGTGGCCCTGGTCGAGGGCGGCGCGGGGCGCGAGGGGCTGGAGCTTCTGTCGCCCGGTCACTACCTTCGCCAGGCGCTCGCGCCGACCGCCGACGTGATCGAGGGGACGGTCGAGGACATGATCCGCGCGGATCCCGACGTGATCATCCTGGCCGATGTCGCCAAGGTCGCGGCCTCTGAGCGATTGGCCGAATGGATCGAGAAGGGCGGGCTTCTGGTGCGCTTCGCCGGGCCACACATGGCCGCAGCCGACTGGACCGCCAGTGACGAGCCGCTTCTGCCGGTACAGCTGCGCAGCGGCGGGCGCAGCGTTGGCGGCGCACTGAGCTGGGGCGAGCCCAAGACCCTTGCCCCGTTCCCCCAAGGCTCGCCCTTCGCCGGGCTGGATATCCCGGACGAAGTGCGCGTGTCGTCCCAGGTCATCGCCGAACCTGGCCCCGAACTGGCGGCCCGCACGATCGCCGCGCTTGCCGACGGCACCCCGCTTGTCACCCGCAAGGCCCTGGGCCAGGGCTCGGTCGTGATGTTCCACGTCACGGCGAACGCCGAGTGGTCTGGCCTGCCGCTGTCCGGGCTCTTCGTTCAGATGCTTGAGCGTCTGGCAGTCTCGACCCGCCAGTCCGCGCCGGGTGCCGAGGACATGAAGGGCACGGTCTGGTCGGTGGAACGCGTCCTGGACGCCTTCGGCGCGCTTGAGGATGCGGGCGACCGTCCCGGAATTCCCGGAGAAGACCTCGCGGGCGCCCGTTCAAGCGCGCGCATCCTGCCCGGTCTCTATGCCTCGGGTGACCGCACGGTTGCCGTCAATGCGGTGGGTCCCGACCGGGCTCTGGCCCCTGCCACCTGGCCCGAGGACGTGACCGTCGAAGGGCTCTCGGACGCGCGTGAACTGCCGCTGTCGGGCTGGCTTCTGGCGGCTGGGCTTGGCCTGCTTTTCGCGGACGTCCTGGCCGCGCTTGCGCTGTCCGGCCGTCTGATCGGCGGCCGGGCGGGGGCCGCGGCCATCCTTGTCGCCGGACTGCTTCTTCATGCGCACCCGTCGCGGGCGGAAATGTCCGACGAACAGCTGGTCGATGCCGCCGGCAACGTCGTTCTGGCATATGTGCGAACCGGCGATGCCGAGGTCGATCGGGTGTCCGAGGCGGGATTGAGGGGGTTGTCCGATGTCCTCTTCTACCGCACGGCGGTCGAACCGAGCGCGCCCATGGGGGTCGATGTGGAAACCGACGAGCTGTCGGTCTTTACCTTGCTTTACTGGCCCGTCACGGCCGCAGAGCCCACGCCGTCGCCCACGGCCTACCTGCGGCTGAACCGCTATCTGCGCTCCGGCGGCATGATCCTGTTCGACACCCGCGATGCCGATGTCGCAGGCTTCGGGACCGCGACGCCCGAGGGGCGGAGGCTGCAGGCTCTGGCGGCCCCGCTGGACATTCCGCCGCTCGAACCGATCCCCTCGGACCATGTGCTGACCCGGGCCTTCTACCTGTTGCAGGACTTTCCCGGCCGCCATGCCGGCCCGCCGGTCTGGGTAGAGGCCGCGCCCCCCGACGCCGAGCTGGCCGAGGGCATGCCCTTCCGCAACCTCAACGACGGCGTGACGCCCGTGATCATCGGCGGCAACGACTGGGCGTCGGCCTGGGCGGTGGACGATGGCGGCTGGCCGATGTTGCCGGTAGGGCGCGGGCTGAGCGGTGAACGTCAGCGCGAGATCGCCTATCGTTTCGGCGTGAACGTCGTGATGCATGTGCTGACCGGAAACTACAAGTCTGATCAGGTTCATGTGCCCGCGCTGCTGGAAAGGCTGGGGCAATGAACGGATCGACGATCATCTTCGACCCGCTTTTGCCCTGGCCCGCGATCTGGGTCGCCGTGGGATTGGGCCTGGCCTTCGCCGGGCTTGCGCTGTGGCGCGGCCTGTCGGGCTGGTGGCTGCGCGCGCTTGCCGCCGCGGCGCTGGTATTGGCGCTGACCCAGCCCGCGCTGCAGCGTGAAGACCGCAAGCCGCTGTCCGACATCGTCATCCTGGTTGTCGACCGCAGCGCGAGCCAGTCCCTGCCGGGACGGGCCGCGCAAACCGATGCAGCCGTCGCCCGCGTGACGGCCGAGGTGGCCGCGCTGCCAAATACCGAGCTGCGCGTCGTCGAACCAGGTGACGGTGACGGAGATTCCGGCACCCGAGCGATGACGGCGCTGTCACAGGCCCTTGCCGAAGAGCCGCGCGGGCGTGTCGCGGGCGCGATCCTGATCAGCGACGGCCAGGTCCATGACATCGACCTGGCCCCGGCCTTGCCCGCTCCGCTGAATGTCCTGCTGACGGGCCGCCAGACCGATTGGGACCGGCGCATCGGCGTCCTTTCCGCGCCGGCCTTCGGCATCATCGGCGAAGAGTTCTCGATACGGCTGAGGATCGAGGATCAGGGCAGCGTGCCCCAGGCCGAGGCAGGTGGAATCGTCCGGCTGACGGTCGCCGTCGACGGAGGAGAGCCGCAAACGGTGCTTGTTCCCGTCAACACGGATATCGAGCTGCCTCTTACCTTGGACCACGGCGGGCGCAACCTGATCCAGTTTTCCGTCGCCACCGCCGAGGGGGAACTGACGGACCGCAACAACATGGCGGTGGTCGAGATCAACGGGGTGCGCGACCGGCTGCGGGTGCTGCTGGTGTCCGGCGAACCGCACGCGGGCGAACGAACCTGGCGCAACCTTTTGAAATCTGACAGCGCCGTCGATCTTGTCCACTTCACGATCCTTCGCCCGCCCGACAAGCAGGACGGCGTGCCGGTCAGCGAGCTGTCGCTGATCGCCTTCCCAACGCGAGAGCTGTTCGTCGAGAAGATCAGCGAATTCGACCTGATCATCTTCGATCGCTACAAGCTTCGTGGCATCCTGCCCGCGTCCTACTTCGACAACATCCGTGACTATGTCCTGGGCGGCGGCGCGGTCCTGGTGGCTGCGGGGCCGGATTTCGCCTCGGCCGAGAGCATCTACTATTCGTCGCTTGCCGAGATATTGCCCGCCGCGCCGACCGGCCGCGTGATCGAAGGCGGATACAAGCCCGGCCTGACCGAGCTTGGCCATCGTCATCCCGTGACCGAAAGGCTTGAGGACTTCGCGCCCGGCCCGAAGGCTGCGGACGGGAGCCCCGGCTGGGGGCGCTGGCTGCGCATCATCGATCTTGACCCGCCCGAGGGCCAGGTTGTCATGCAGGGGTCGGACGCGCGGCCGCTGCTGGTTCTGAACCGGGTCGGAGAGGGCCGCATCGCGCTGATCGCCTCGGACCAGGCCTGGTTGTGGAATCGAGGATTCGAAGGCGGCGGACCGCAGCTTGAACTGCTGCGCCGGCTAGCGCACTGGATGATGAAGGAGCCAGAGCTCGAGGAAGAGGCGCTTCTGGCCGACGCGCAGGGCCTGGACCTGACCATCACGCGCAGGTCGCTCGCCGAAGGCGCGCGCGAGGTGACGGTGACGGGACCGGGCGGCTCGGAAACCGTTTTGCCGCTGGACGAAACAGAGCCAGGGCGTTTCACCACAACATGGGCCGCGCCCGGCATGGGGCTTTACCGTCTGAGCGATGGGGACATGACGCAGGTCGTCGTCCTTGGGCCCGCTTCCCCCAAGGAGTTCGAGGAGACGATCGCGACGCCTGACAAGCTTGCGCCCGTGGTGGATCCGACCAATGGCGGTTTCCTTAGGCTTGAGGAGGGAATGCCGGATCTGCGGCAGGTGCGCGCTGGCCGTCCGGCATCGGGGCGCGGATGGATCGGTGTCACGCCGCGCGAAGCCTTCGTGACGCAGGACATCCGCATCCTTCCGTTTCTGCCGGCGTGGTTGCTGCTGCTCCTGTCCGCCGGGCTCAGCATCGCGGCCTGGCTGCGCGAGGGGCGACGTTAGCCGGCGCGTCAGCGGGGCAGTTCCAGCCAGATCAATCGCGGCGACCATCCGTCAAGATTGCAGCGCACGCGGATCAGCACGTGATCGAAGCCTTCGGGGATGACGACGTGATCAATTGATCGCGTGAAGGGCTGCTCCTCGACATGCGGGTGCGTCAGCGTCCGGGTTCCAAGGACGCTGTCATCGGGGGCGAGGACCTGCCAGGCGTTGGCATAATGGTCCCAGCCGGTATCGGGATGGGAAAGCGTGACGGAAATCGACCAGGCATGATCCAGGCGGTTGGCTTTCGCGGCGATCACTTCGGGCGTGTCGGCCAGGACCGGAGCTCCGGCAAGGACGATGGACAGGGCGGCGATGGGCAGGACAAGGCTGAGCCGATTCATGCGCGCCATTCTGGCACAAGTTGGGCCGCCGTGGGCTTCACTTCGGCGTGCCCCGCATCAGCGCCTGCTTGGAGTGCGAGGCGAATTCGCGCCGCCAGAGGACCGAACCCGTCACGATCGTGCCAAAGACAAGCGCCCAGGGGCTTGCCAGCCAGGCAAGTGCCCCGAGGGAAAAGTAGATCGACCGCATTCCGCGATTGAAGTTCTTGGCGGCCGATATGTTGATCTCGGCCGCCTGTTCGACCCTGAGCGATGCGTCCGCGTGCCCCGCGTCGTTCGGGACCGCCGCCATGATGATCGCGCAATAGCCGAACAGCCTGTGCGCCCATACGAACTTCAGGAAACTGTTCGTCAGGAACAGAAGGACCAGCAGGATCTTGACCTCCCAAACGATGGCGGGGGCGCTGGACAGCGTCAGGTCCTGTGCCAGTCCCAGCAGCCGTTCGGTGTTGCCGATCAGGGCGAGCCCCCCGCCGATTGCGATCATGCAGGCGGATGCGAAGAAACTGGTTCCCTGCCGAAGGTTGGCCATGATCGCGGCATCGAACATGCGCGCGTCGCGGGCGACGAATTGGCGCATCCATTCGCGCCGGAATCCCACCATCAGCGTCGCGACAGAGGGGTTTCGGGTGGAGGGATTTTCGATTCGCCAGCCGATCGCCAGCCATGCGGCAAGGATGAAACCCACCGCGGCGAAGTCGATTGCGCCAAAATGCGCGAGTGCAGATTGCAGGTTCATTTGCGGGGACAGTATCGTGTCGCGAGTTTGCTTGCCATACGCTTATATTGGTAATATTATTTTACCAGATTATACAGGATTTCCAATGCACCTGCCCCAACCCGATCCTGCGGTCCTGTCGAACAAGGAGCGAATTGTCCGTCGCCTGAGGGAGGTACTGCCCGAGGACGCCGTGATCGATGATCCGTCGGAAACACGCGCCTATGAATGCGACGGCTTGTCGGCCTATCGCTGCCCGCCGCTGGCCGCGATCCTTCCAAGGACGACGGCGGAAGTGTCGGCTGCGCTGAGGATCTGCCATGAAGAGCGCGTTCCGGTCGTGCCCAGGGGGTCCGGCACCTCGCTTGCCGGGGGGGCGCTGCCGACGGCAGATTGCGTCGTGCTGGGCATTGCGCGCATGAACCGTGTGCTTGAGGTCGATTATCCCAACCGCTTCGTCCGGGTCGAGGCGGGACGAACGAACCTGTCGGTGACAGGGGCAGTGGAATCCGACGGCTTCTTCTATGCGCCAGACCCGTCAAGCCAGCTTGCCTGCGCGATCGCAGGCAACATAGCGATGAATTCGGGCGGGGCGCACTGCCTGAAATACGGTGTGACGACCAACAACCTGCTGGGTGTGACGCTCGTCCTTATGGACGGCACGGTCGTGGAACTGGGCGGCGCGCAGATGGATTCCGGCGGACTTGACCTTCTGGGCGTGGTCTGCGGATCGGAGGGACAGCTTGGGGTCGTGACCGAAGCAGTGCTGCGCATCCTGCCCAAGCCCGAGGGCGCGCGACCCGTGCTGATCGCCTTCGGTTCGAACGAGGTGGCCGGGGCCTGCGTCGCCGACATCATCAAGGCCGGCGTCCTGCCCGTCGCGATCGAGTTCATGGACCGCCCCTGCATCCGCGCCTGCGAGGATTTCGCCCATGCCGGCTATCCCGACTGCGAGGCGCTGCTGATCGTCGAGGTCGAGGGCAGCCCCGCCGAGATTGACGAGCAGCTTGGCCTGATCCGCCAGATCGCGACACGGCACGATCCGCTTGAGTTCCGCGAAAGCGGCTCCGAGGCCGAAAGCGCCAAGATCTGGCTGGGTCGCAAGTCGGCTTTCGGGGCGATGGGGCAGATCAACGACTACATGTGCCTTGACGGCACGATCCCGGTTTCGGCGCTGCCAGAGGTCTTGCGCCGCATCGCAGAGATGAGCCGCGACTACGGCCTGGATGTCGCCAACGTGTTCCATGCTGGCGATGGGAACATGCATCCGCTGATCCTGTTCGACGCCAACAGACCCGGCGATCTGGAACGGTGCGAATCGCTTGGGGCCGCGATCCTGAAACTATGCGTCGAGCTGGGCGGGTGCCTGACCGGCGAACACGGGGTGGGGATCGAGAAGCGCGATTTGATGACCGTGCAGTTTTCGCCGCAGGACATGGAGGCGCAGATGTGGGTGAAGGATGTCTTCGATCCGAAGTGGCTGCTGAATCCCGCCAAGGTCTTTCCGCTGTCGGTCAGCGCCGGACGGCGCGCGGCATGAGTTGCGGGTGGCAAGGGCGTCGGCTTGATCCGACCCAGGGAAAGTCCGCAATCAGGAAGGACAGCGCGTGAGGGTTTCAGACGAGGCGGAACTGGCCGACGCGGTGCGCGCCGCCAAGGGCCCCCTGATTGTCAGGGGCGGGGGCACGCGCGACATCGGCTGCCCGGTCGCGGGCGCGGTGATTGAAACGTCCGGTCTGACAGGGATCAGGCTTTACGAACCGGGCGCCCTGACGCTGGTCGCCGGTGCCGGCACGCCGCTTGCCGAAATCGAGGCGGCGCTGGCGTCTGAGGGCCAGCGGCTGGCCTTTGAGCCTGCGGACTGGAGCGCCCTGCTGGGAAGCCAGGGCACGCCGACCCTGGGCGGGATGGTGGCTGCCAATGCGTCCGGCCCCCGCCGGGTTCAGGCCGGCGCGTGCCGGGATTCGCTTTTGGGGGTGCGATTCGTCGATGGCGCGGGCACAATCATCAAGAACGGCGGCCGTGTGATGAAGAATGTCACCGGATACGACCTTGCCCGGCTGATGGCGGGGTCATGGGGCACGCTTGGCGTGCTGTCCGAGGTGTCGCTGAAGGTCCTGCCCGCAGCGGAAACCTCGGCCACGCTCGTCCTGCCCGGATTGACCGTCGCCAACGCCGTTGCCGCGTTGTCGGCGGCGCTCTCTTCCCCCTACGACATCACCGGCGCGGCGTTTCTTCCGGGCACCGGCGCGTTGGTCCGTGTCGAGGGTTTCGCCGGTTCTGTCGCCTATCGCGCTGGGCGTCTGGAAACGCTTTTGTCGCCGCATGGCGAGGTTCATCGTGCCGAGAATGGTGCAGCCCTGTGGCGCCAGGTGGCGGAGGTCACGCCTTTCCACGGGCGCGATGGCGATGTCTGGCGATTCTCTCTGAAGCCGTCCGAGGCGCCGGAGGTGGCCAATCGACTGGGCCAGCAGGTGATGCTGGACTGGGGCGGCGGGCTCTTGTGGGCGCTCATGCCCGAGGGCACCGACGCGCGTGCGCTTGCGCGCCCCTATCATGGGCATGCGACCCTGGTTCGCGCGGCAACGGAGACGCGCGCGCGTCTTTCCGTGTTCGAACCGGAAGCACCGGCGGTCGCGGCGATCACCAAGGGAATTCGGGCGCGTTTCGATCCCAGGGGCATATTGAATCCGGGGCGGATGGGCTGATGCAGACGAATTTCACCGAAGAACAACTCAAGGATCCGGGTATCGCGCGCGCGAACCAGATCCTGCGGTCCTGCGTGCATTGCGGGTTCTGCACCGCGACCTGCCCGACCTACCAGGTTCTTGGCGACGAACTGGACAGCCCGCGCGGGCGCATCTACCTGATCAAGGACATGCTGGAAAATGGACGGCCGGCCGATGCCAAGACCGTCAAGCATCTTGACCGCTGCCTGTCCTGCCTTGCCTGCATGACGACCTGTCCGTCGGGCGTGCACTACATGCACCTCATCGACCACGCCCGCGCGCATGTCGAGGCGACCTACCGCCGGCCCTGGCGCGACCGCGCGTTGCGCTGGGTTCTTGCCAGGGTGATCCCGAACCCGATGGTGTTCCGCCTTTCGTTGCTGGGGGCGAAGATCGCCCGGCCTTTCGCCGGGGTCCTGCCCGACGCGCGGCTCAGGGCGATGATCGCCATGGCGCCCAAGACCATTCCGCCGGTCAGCCGCAATGACGATCCGCAGGTCTTTCCGGCCCGGGGGGAGCGGAAGCTGCGCGTCGCCCTGATGACCGGCTGCGCGCAGAAGGCGCTGAACACGGACATCAATGACGCCACGATACGCCTGCTGCGCCGCCTTGGGTGCGAGGTGGTCGTGGCCAAGGGCGCGGGCTGCTGCGGGGCGCTGACCCACCACATGGGCCGGACCGACGACAGCCACAGGTCCGCCGAGGCCAACATCCACGCCTGGATGGCCGAAAAGCGCGCGGCCGGGCTGGACGCGATCGTGATCAACACATCGGGCTGCGGGACCACGGTCAAGGACTACGGGCACATGTTCCGCACCTCGGCGCTGGCCGATGAGGCGGCCGAGGTCGCGGGGCTTGCCTGCGACATCACCGAGCTTCTTGCGCGTCTGGCGCCCGAGGCCCGCGCGCCCGAGCGGCTGCGCGTGGCGTATCACGCGGCCTGCTCGCTCCAGCACGGGCAGAAGGTCAAGACCGCGCCGAAGGACCTGCTGAAGGCGGCGGGTTTCGAGGTGGTCGAACCGGCGGATTCCCACCTGTGCTGCGGGTCGGCGGGTACCTACAACCTGCTGCAGCCTGAGATTTCCGGCGAGTTGAAGCGGCGCAAGGTCGCCACGCTGGAAGCGAAGGCACCCGATCTGATTGCCGCCGGCAACATCGGCTGCATGATGCAGATCGGGTCGGGGACCAAGGTGCCCGTGGTCCACACCGTCGAACTGATCGACTGGGCGACTGGCGGGCCCAAGCCGCGCGCGCTGGCGTAGGGCTTGCGATTCGGCGGCTTGGCCATAATCTTGCCCGAACTGCCCGCCAGCATGGGGGCACGAAAAGGATGCCCGATGCGCCGCCTTGTCTGGACTCTTTTGCTGGCGTTGCTGCCGTCCTCTGCCCCGGCGCAGGACGCGGCGCTGCGCGCACTCACGACGCTGGATTCCGTGCGCGGCTGGGAAGCGGTCGGCCGGATCGACATCGGCCACGGCCGTGGCTTCTGCACTGGAACCCTGATCGAACCCGACCTTGTCCTGACCGCGGCGCACTGCCTTTACGATCCTGGCAGCAAGATGCTGATGCCGCCCGACGCGTTCGAGTTTCGCGCAGGCTGGCAGACCGGCCATGCCGCCGCCGTGCGAAAGGGACGGCGGGTGGTGCCGCATCCCGACTATGTCTTCGGGGCGGAAGACTGGGTTTCGAGGGTCTCGGCCGATCTTGCCTTCATCGAGCTTGACCTTCCGATCCGGGCGCCCACCGCCAATCCGCTCCCCACCGGATCCAGCCCGCGCCGGGGCGACAGGGTCGCGGTCCTGTCCTATGCGCGGGAGCGTTCCGAAACCCCGTCCTTCCAGTCCGAATGCCGGACCAGAGAGCGCGCCCGAGGCGTGATCATACTGACCTGCGAGGTTGATTTCGGCGCCTCCGGTTCACCCGTGCTGAGCTTGGCGGATGGCGCGCCGCGGGTCGTCTCGGTCCTTTCGGGCATGGCCGAGACCAAGGAGGGCACGGTGGCGCTTGGCATGTATCTTGACCAGCGGCTGGGCGAATTGCGCGCGGTTTTCGACCGGAGCGGAATCAAGGGCTTGCCGGCCTTCACCAAGGGCACTGCAGGGGCCAAGTTCCTCAAACCCTGAGGGCTTGAAAGCCCGCGCCTCATTTCCCAAATCCTGAGTGTCGGGACGCCACAACGGGTCCCGGAAAACCTGCCCGTCCCAAACCGGGAGGGCGTCAGCATCGCTCGATGGAGGATGAACATGCGCAGTTACGATTTCGCCCCGCTGTACCGTGCGACCGTCGGTTTCGACAGGATCGCCGACATGATGGACAGGGTCCTGTCCACCGATGGCGGGCAACAGACCTATCCCCCCTACAATATCGAGAAGACGGACGACAACGCCTATCGGATCTCGATCGCGGTGGCCGGATTTTCGGCCGATGAGCTGAACGTCGAGGTCAAGGAAGGCGCGCTTCTTGTGACGGCCCGCAAGTCGGCAGAGGAAAGCGAGCGCAAGTATCTTTACCGCGGCATCGCCACGCGCGCGTTCGAACGCCGTTTCGCGCTGGCCGATCATGTGCGGGTCACGGGCGCGAGCCACGTCGACGGCATGCTGCACATCGATCTCGTGCGCGAGGTGCCAGAGGCGCTCAAACCGCGCCGGATCGAGATCGCCAAAGGCGATACGGTCGAGGCGAAGGCCGTGGAAACGGTTCAGGGCTGATCCGCCCCTTTACGATGTCGAAGGGCGCGCGGTTGCGCGCCCTTTTTTCATTGCGCTGCACGGATGGCAGGGAAAGCGCCGGTCACTGGCGGGCAAGGCTTTGCGCAAGCCTCATCAGTTGCACGGCCTCTGCCCTGTAACCGAACGAGTCTTCGCCCTTGGCGCCGTTGGCCAGGCTGATCGCGTCATCCCAGCCCCAGTCGCCCAGATACCTGGCGCCTGTCAGAAGCTGCCCCATGCCGGCGACCGCCGCCGCGAACCGGGCGTCGTCGTCGGCGTTGTCCATCGCAGCAGGGATCCGCGTTTCGATCAGCACGGACGCGTTCTTGCCGGGCTCCTTGTAGCGCAGCTTGAGAAAGCCTAGTTCGCCTGCATCGCCCTGAACCGGCGTCAAGCCATACCGCAGCGGGTCGTTCAGGATGGCCGGGCTGCCGACGGGCGTCACCTCGTAAAGCGCGGTGACCTGATGGCCAGCGCCGATCTCGCCCGCGTCGACCTTGTCGTTGTTGAAGTCCTCGCGTGCCAGCGCGCGCGTCTCGTAGCCGATAAGACGGTATTCGGCGACGGCGGCGGGGTTGAATTCGACCTGGATCTTGACGTCGTTGGCGATCGGGAACAGCGCGCCCGAAAGCTGGTCGACCAGGACCTTCTGCGCCTCGGAAAGCGTGTCGATATAGGCTGCCGTCCCGTTGCCGTTCTGGGCAAGCGCCTGCATCGTGGCGTCGTCAAGATTGCCGCGCCCGAAGCCCAGGACGGACAGGTAGATGCCGCCGTCGCGCTTGGCCGCAACGAAGTCCTTCAATTCCTCGGGATCCGAGATGCCGACGTTGAAGTCGCCGTCGGTTGCCAGAAGGATCCGTCCGACATGCCCGTCGCCGCCCATCGTCTCTGCCACGCGATACGCGAGCGCCAGCCCCTCCGCCCCAGCGGTGGAGCCGCCCGCGTCAAGCCGGTCCAGCGCCGCCAGGATCTGTCCGCGGTCGGACGCCGCGGTGGCTTCGAGAACCTGGCCAGCGGACCCCGCGTAGGTGACGATCGCGATCCGGTCTTCGGGGCGCAGTTCGGACAGCATCAGGCGCAGCGACTGCTTGAGCAGGGGCAACTTGTTCGCGTCCTGCATCGACCCCGAGGTGTCGATCAGGAACACCAGGTTCAGCGGCGGGCGGTCGTCCGTGGCGGGCAGCGCCCCCTGGATGCCAATGCGAAGCAACCGCGTGTCCGCATTCCAGGGCGTCTGGAACAGGCTGACCGCAGCGCGGAAGGGCGCCGTGCCCGCTTCGGGGGCGGCGTAGTCGTAGGGGAAGTAGTTCACCATTTCCTCGATCCGCACCGCCGCGGGGTCCGGCAGATAACCGCTGCTGATCGAGGATCGCAGGACCGCCCAGGCCGCCGTGTCGGTATCGATCGAGAAGGTCGAAACCGGGTCCTCGACCGTGACCTTCACCGGGTTGCGATCAGCGTTGGCAAAGGTCTCGGTGTCGGCTTCGGGCATCGGCGCGATCACATCCGGCGCGATCCGTTTCGCGCCAAGTGTCGGGGGCGGGGCTGCGGGGGGGGCGGGCTGGGCCTCGGACGAAAGGCCGCTGGCGGCCAGTCCCTCTACCGGCGCCCGCAACTGCGCCTGCGGTGCCATTTCCATCGCGGGCTCGCCTACGGCAAACGCTTCGGCCGCGTCGCTTTCCGTCCGTTCCGCGGACTGGGGCGCGACCGACTTTTCCGCCTCGGACAGAACGGTGTCGTCCAACTGGGTTGTGGCCCCTGTCATCGTGCCGTCGGCCGGGGCCGTTGCGGGCCTGGGCTGGGAAGCCGTGGGCATCGGTGCTTCGGTCCGCAGTTGCGGATAGATCGTCAGCGCCACCGCGAGGGCGGCAAGCGAGGCGGTCATGGTCAGCGCGGGGCGTGTGGTCAGTTTCGTCAGCATCTCGCGTACTCCTGTCAGGAAGCCCGCCCGTTTGGGGCGGTCCGAGATGGGACGCCGGGCGTCCGCGGTTTCTTGGGCGCGGTCGAAACTTTCCATTGCGCGGGCCAGGGCTTTGGCCTTTGCCGTCTGGTCGGGCACCGGGTGCAGGGACTTGAGCCCCGCGCGCAGTTTTTCGAGATCGTCGGTCATAGCATTCCCTCCGCCCGCGCGAAGTCCCGCAGGCGTTTCTTCACCTCGCTCATCCGCCAGGCGACCGTGCCCTCGGAAACGCCGAGGATCTCGGCCGCCTCCTTCTGGTTCAGTTCCTCTCCCAGCGTCAGCGCAACCGTGTCCCTCAGTTCCGGGGAAAGCCGCGCCATCGTGGTGGTCAGCCAGTCCTGCGCCTCGGCCGCTTCGGCGATACCGGCGCGGCGATTGATCTCCCAGTCGCCCCAGCCGTCGGCGGCCCTGGCCTGGGTAGCAGCACGGCGGCGGCGATCGTGCGCGGCGTTCACCGTGACGCGGTAGAGCCAGGTCGTGAAGCGCGCCTCCTGTCGATAGCTTGCAAGTTTGGCGGGCAGGGCGCAGCAGATGTCCTGCGTCAGGTCCTCGGCCTCTGCCCGCCGTCCGGTCAGGCGGAACGACAGAGCGAAGACCCGGTCGTAATGCCGGGAAATGAGCGCCGCGAAAGCCTCGCGGTCTCCGTTCGAGGCGGCAATCGCCAGGGCTTCGTCCGGGGTTTGCATGCGCATGACGGAACTATGACGCGCGGGCCGCGTCAATCCTTGGGCGGCGTGACGCTTTTTTTGAAGTGTGCCGCAACGAACAAGGCGCCCGCCCTTTTCGGAGCGGACGCCGCGGGATGCGCTAGGGCAAACCGGTCAGTAAAGCAGGCTGTTGTAGACCTCGTAGGCGCCGTTGACCGACGAAAGTTTCTCGGTTCCCAGCGTTGCCCCGGCATAACCCGAGATCGCCTGGTAGGTCTGCGGTCCGAAGCTGCCGTCGATCGAGCCGCGATAGTAGCCGTAGGCCCGAAGCTTGTCCTGGATCCGGCGCCGCTCGGTCGCGGAATAGCTGTTGAAGGCCTGGGACGCGGCGCTGGTCGAATAGGCGGGCTGCGTCGGCTGGTAATAGGTCGGCTGCTGATAGGACGGCTGCCGGTAGGTCGGGGTCTGATAGGTGGGCGCACGGTAGGCTTGCTGCGCCTGCGCCTGCTGCTGGTTCTTCAGGTAGAGCGAGCCAAGCAGAAGCGCAGCGCCCGCGCCCAGAAGGAAATTCTTTTCGTTCTTGCCAAGCGCGTGAACGGGCGTGGCCGAGGCGGCCGCCAGCGACAGGGCAGCGGTCGCGGCGATGGCGGATTTGCGCAGGTTGATCTTCATGACTGTTCCTTTCGGGGTCGTGCGGCGCGTCCCCAGGTCTGTGCCTTTGCGCCGCGCTGTTGTTCGATGACCCCAACCTGCGATCGGGCGCCGTGATAGGCAAAATCGGGCGGCTGCTATCGGATAACGCTGGCGGTTTGACCGCCGGCGCGTTCTCTCAGTGCTTGAAGTCGCAGTTGCGCTCGAGATACCCGACGACCTTCGCCGTTTGCCTCGTGCTGAACTTGTAGCTCTTGCCGGAACCATCTGTCACAGAGACCCTGTTCTGACCGCCCTTCTCGGCGTCGAGCAGGGCATTCACGATCTGAATCGCTTCCTTCTCGTTGCGCGGCGTAAGCACCGGGTCGGGCCCTTCGGAACCGGTCCCCAGCTTGAAACCCGCCTTGCCAATCGTCAGGTCTGCCTGGGAATTCGGCGGAAAATCCGCTCGGCCCTGATACTGCACCCAGGGGCCGGGATCCTTGCCGCCTACGACCGACAGGATCGACAGTCGCGGCAAAGTGTAGTTTGCGCTCAGGTTGTGCGCGAAGCAGACGCGCGAACCGTCGGCAAAAGTGGTCTTGGTCATATACCACGGCCCGAACCAGCCGATGAGGGCCGAACCGCCCTTTGGCTTGATGGTTTCGGAAGACACGGGTGCGGCAGATATCGCCAGCGCAGTGGCAAGGGCCAGAAATCTAGTCAGTTTCATTCAAGAGAAGCCTCTCAAAAGGAAAGAAAATCATACGGGCCTTTACCGTAGGTCGGTCTGTGTTGCGTGTCTATGTGGCGAAACCGCAGGTGGTGCTGCCGGGTGATGCCGCAATCCGCCATCCCTCTCGGCGGGCATCTCAGGCTGAGGCAGGTCCGGTTCCAATCCGGCCTCTTGAAAATAAAACGGGGGCCAGGCGGCCCCCGCTTCGGGTCATGCTGTCGCCCGATCCGTCAGACCGACAGGCAGATGTATTTCATCTCCAGGTAGTCCTCGATCCCGTGGTGGGACCCTTCGCGGCCAAGGCCCGACTGCTTGACGCCGCCGAAGGGCGCGACCTCGGTCGAGATCAGGCCGGTGTTGACGCCGACCATGCCGTATTCCAGCGCCTCTTGCACGCGGGTGATACGGCCGATGTCGCGGGCGTAGAAGTAGGACGCGAGGCCGAAGATCGTGTCGTTGGCCAGCCGGATGGCCTCTTCCTCGGTCTCGAACTTGAAGAGCGGCGCGAGCGGGCCGAAGGTTTCCTCGGTCGAAACCTTCATGTCCTGGCGAATGCCGGTCACGACGGTCGGTTCGAAGAAGGTGCCGCCCAGCGAATGACGCTTGCCGCCCGTCACGATCTGGCCCCCGCCCGCCACCGCGTCGGCGATGTGTTCCTCGATCTTCACCACGGCGGCCTCGTTGATCAGCGGTCCGGTGGTCACACCGTCCTCAAGCCCGTCGCCGACGTTCAGCTTGTTGACCGCCGCCGCCAGCTTTTCGGCGAAGGCGTCGTAGACGCCCGCCTGCACATAGATCCGGTTGGCGCAGACGCAGGTCTGGCCGTTGTTGCGGAACTTGGAGATCATCGCGCCTTCGACCGCCTTGTCGAGGTCGGCGTCGTCGAAGACGATGAAGGGGGCGTTGCCGCCAAGCTCCATCGAACATTTCATGACCTGGTCGGCGGCCTGCTTCAGCAGGATGCGCCCGACCTCGGTCGAGCCGGTGAAGGTCAGCTTGCGCACGGCGTGGTTCTCGCAGAACTCCTTGCCGATGTCCGACGACCGGCTGGAGGTGATGACCGAGAAGACACCAGCCGGCAGGCCCGCGCGCTCGGCCAGAAGCGCCATGGCCAGCGCCGACAGCGGCGTTTCCGCAGCGGGGCGGGCGACGAAGCCGCAGCCGACCGCCAGCGCCGGGGCGACCTTGCGTGCGATCATCGCGTTGGGGAAGTTCCAGGGCGTGATCGAAGCAGCGACGCCGATCGGCTGCTTGATCACTGTGATACGCTTGTCGCGCTGGTGGCCCGGGATCGTCTCTCCATAGACGCGCTTGGCCTCTTCGGCGAACCATTCCACGAACGATGCGCCATACAGGATCTCACCCTTCGCCTCGGCCAGCGGCTTTCCCATCTCGGCGGTCAGGATCGCGCCCAGGTCATCGGCGTTGGCGACCATCAGGTCGAACCATTTGCGCAGCACTGCCGCGCGTTCCTTGCCGGTGCGGGCGGCCCATTCGTGGCGCGCCTCATCCGCGGCGGCGATCGCGCGCGCGGTTTCGGCGCGCGTCAGGTCCGGCACCGTGCAGATGACATCGCCGCGGGCGGGGTTGGTCACGGTAAAGGTCTTGCCGTCGTCCGCGTCGATCCATTGGCCGGCGACATAGGCTTTGGTAACCAGAAGCGACGGGTCCTTCAGACGCGCGCGAAGATCGGTGGCGGAATCGAGCATGGCAGCCCCCTCATGTTTGCATTTGATCATCTGCACCGGCATTGAGCTATTGTCCTGCGGTGCAACGAACGGGTGACTGCGATGAGATATGACGATGCGTTCGCAAATGCAAAATATATTATCAATGGTGCTAATTTTCCTCATCGCTGGACGGAGGCGGCGATGGCGTTCCGCGCGGCCTGCGGCGACCGCGCGCGCCTGGGGCTGACCTATGGCGACGCGCCCGCCGAGTGGTTCGACCTGTTCCTGCCAGAAGGTGAACCGCAGGGGCTGGCTGTCTTCATCCATGGGGGCTTTTGGCGCGCGTTCGGGCCGCGCGACTTTTCCCACCTTGCCAGCGGCGCCGTCGACCGTGGCTGGGCTTGCGCCTTGCCCGGCTACACGCTGGCGCCCGAAGCCCGGATTTCGCAGATCACCCGCCAGATGGCGCGGGCGCTGCCCCGCATCGCCGATCAGGTCGCCGGACCGATCGTCCTGACCGGCCATTCCGCCGGCGGGCACCTGGCGGCGCGACTGGGCAATATCGGCGCGCCGCTTGACCCGGATATCACCGCGCGCCTCAGACGGATCGTTCCGATCTCGCCGCTATCTGTTCTTTCTCCGCTGATCGAGACCGGGATGAACGCGGACCTGCGCCTGGACCGGGCAGAGGCGCGGTCTGAAAGCCCCGCGCTTCTGCCCCGTCGCCCGGGCGTCAAGGCGCATGTCTGGGTGGGCGGCGCGGAACGGCCCGCCTTCCTGGACCAGGCGCGCCGGCTTGGCAACGCCTGGACATGTCCCGTGACGATCGATCCCGGCCGCCACCATTTCGATGTGATCGAGGGGCTGGAAAGCCCCGAAACGCCGCTGATGCGCGCGCTCCTGGGCTGAGCGGCAAGTGCCGGAGCCGTGCTCTCAAAGGGCATCGAAACGGCTGCGCCAGGCAGGCAGCAGATCGCCCGCCATCGGCTCGGCCAGATAGGCCGCGCGGGCGATCGCGCGGGCAAGGCAGCACGCGGCGGCGTGGCCCAGTCGGAAGGGGCTGGCGACCGGATCGGGCAGCGGGCGAAGGCCGGTCGAGGCTGCGAAGACCAGGTCACCGTCAAAGGGCGTGTGCGACGGCACGATGGCGCGGGCCATCCCGTCATGCGCCGCGACAGCCATCCGCAGCGCTTCGGGCCGTGTCAGCTCGGCGTCCGTCGCGACGATGGCAATGGTCGTCGCAGCCCCGGGCTGCTTCTCGGGCAGGGGCTCCGCGCCCGGATCCAGGTCGCGGCCCAATCCCAGTCCCCCGAACTCTTCCCCCATTTCCCATGGCGCGGCCCAGAACTGTGGCCCCGCGCCGACCGTGACGGCTCCAAGCGCGTTAACGGCGACCAGCGCGCCGACGGTGATCCCCTCCTCCATCACGACCGAGGCGGAGCCAAGTCCGCCCTTCAGACCCTTCACCGTGGCGCCCGTTCCCGCGCCGGCGGTGCCCAGCTTGAACTCGCGCCCCGCCGCCTGCAGCGCGCGCTGGCCAAACCCGCGGTAGGGGTTTTCATGCCAGTCCTTGTCCCCGCCGTTCAAGAGGTCGAACAGGATCGCGCCCGGCACGATCGGCACCTTCTGCCCTCCCACGTCGAAACCACGCCCCGCCGCGCGCAGCGCGTCCGCCACGCCCGAGGCCGCGTCAAGCCCCATCGCGGACCCCCCCGACAGGACCAGCGCGTCCACCTTCTGGACCAGCCGGTCAGGCGACAGCAGGTCGGTTTCCCGCGTGCCCGGCGCGCCGCCCATCACATGGACCGCCGCCGTGAAGGGCCGTTCGCCCAGCAGCACCGTCGCGCCGGTGCGGACGTGATGATCTTCCGAGTTGCCGACAAGCAGCCCCTCGATGTCGGTGATCAGGTTCCTGGGGCCCGGACGCATTCTTGTCTCTCTTCTTTTCCCAAATATCCCGGGGGTCCGGGGGCAGCGCCCCCGGGGCGCGGTTTCATATGCAGCGACCGCCATCCACTTCCAGCGCGACGCCCGTGATCATGGACGCCTCGTCCGAACACAGGAAGGCGGCAGTATTGCCCATGTCCTCGGGTGTCGAGAAGCGCCCGATCGGGATGGTGGACAGGAACTTCCTGCGCATCTCTGGCGTATCCTCGCCCATGAAGCTTTTCAGAAGCGGGGTCTCGCCCGCGACCGGGCAGATCGCGTTGACGCGGACGCCATGGGGGGCCAGTTCCACCGCCATCGCCTTGGTCGCGGTGATCATCCAACCCTTGGAGGCGTTGTACCAGCTCAGCCGCGGCCGCGGCGAAAGCCCGGCGGTCGAGGCGACGTTCAGGATCGCGCCCGCTCCGCGCGCGCGCATCGCCCCGACAAGGACCCGCGCCGTCAGGTAGACCGACTTGCAATTGACCGCGAAGACGCGATCGAAATCCGCTTCGCCGACCTCGTCCAGGGCGGCCGGCAGATGGGTGACACCGGCGTTGTTGACCAGGATGTCGAGCGGACCGAGGCATTGGCGCGCGGCCTCGGCCATCGACGCGACGCTTGCCGCGTCAGAGACATCGACATGCCTGGCGTGCCCGCCGATCTCGGCTGCGACCGCCTGCGCTGCCTCGAGGTTGATGTCGGCCAGCATCACGCGTGCGCCTTCGGTGGCAAACTTGCGCGCGATCCCGGCGCCGAATCCCGATCCCGCCCCGGTTATGATGGCAGTCTTTCCGTCAAGCCGCATGTCCGCCATCCCTTCTTGCTGCGTCAGGGGCGTCGTCGGGCCTATCCATGCCTGGCCGCGACGGTCTTCAGCGTCGAGAACCCGTAAAGCGCCTCGAACCCCTTTTCGCGGCCGTGGCCCGACTTGCCGACCCCGCCGAACGGCAGTTCAACCCCGCCGCCCGCGCCGTAGTTGTTCACGAAAACCTGACCTGCCCGAAGCCGCCTGGCAAGTCGCATCTGACGCGCGCCGTTCTCTGTCCAGACCGAGGCGACCAGCCCGTAGTCGGTCCCGTTCGCGATCGCGACGGCCTCGTCCTCGTCCTCGAAGGGAAGCACGACCTGCGCGGGGCCGAAGATTTCCTCGCGCGCAAGCCGGTGATCGGGGCCGATGCCCGCTATCAGCGCGGGCGCGACGTAGTGTCCGGCTTGGGGCAGGTCGCTGGGCATGCGCGCACGCGACACGATCCGCGACGCATCGGCCAGCGCGAGATACCCCTCCACGACCTGCTTCTGCCGGTCCGAGATCAGCGGTCCGACGTCGCGGTCGGCCAGCGCCGGCCCCACGCTGAGCGCGCGGTAACGTTCTGCCATCCGCGCAACGACCTCGTCGTGGCGCGACCGCTCCACCAGGATCCGGGACGAGGCCGAACAGGTCTGGCCCGCGTTCTGGATGCCCGCGTTCACCAGGAACGGAAGCGCCGCGTCCAGATCGGCGTCGGCGAAGACGATCTGCGGCGACTTGCCGCCAAGCTCCAGCGTCACCGGCACGACGTTGCGTGCGGCCGCCGCCTGCACTTGCGCGCCCACCGCGACAGATCCCGTGAAGCTGATGTGGTTCACGCCGGGATGGGCGGCCAGCGCGGCGCCCGCTTCTTCGCCCAGCCCCGTCACGACGTTCAGGGCGCCGGGCGGCAGGCCCGCTTCCGCCGCGATCCGCGCAAAGGCAAGTGCGGTCAGAGACGCCTCTTCCGCAGGCTTCAGCACCGTCGCGTTGCCCATGGCCAGCGCCGCCCCGACAGACCGGCCGATGATCTGCATCGGATAGTTCCACGGCACGATATGCCCCGTGATGCCATGGGGTTCGCGCAGGGTATAGACCGTGTAGCCGTCCAGGTAGGGGATGGTTTCGCCCATCAGCTTGTCCGCCGCGCCGCCGTAGAATTCCATGTAGCGGGCCAGCGCAAGCGCATCCGCCAGGGCTTGCTTCAGCGGCTTGCCGACGTCCGTCGCCTCCAGAACGGCCAGATCCTCGGCGCGTTCCAGAACCAGCCGGCCGATCCGCGTCAGGACCCGGCCACGCTCTGCAGCCGTCATTCGGCCCCAGTCTCCGCGCCCCGCGGCTTGCGCCGCGGCCACGGCTTCGTCGATGTCGGCGGCGGTACCTCGCGCGATGGTCCCGATCTGACGCCCGGTCGAGGGATCCTCGATGGGCAGCGCATCCGGGGCCGGTCGCCAGGCCCCGCCGATGAGCAACTCGGTCGGGTCGAACCACAGGCGGTCAATCGGCATGGGCATGCTCCTTCCAGGCGTCGGGAATCGTTGGCGCCGCCGCGATCAGGCGGCGGGTGTAGGGATGTTCGGGGCTGGCAAAGACCCTTGCGGTCTCTCCCGCCTCGACGATGCGACCGGACTGCATCACAAGCACCCGGTCCGTCACCGCGCGCACCACCGACAGGTCGTGGCTGATGAACAGGTAGGCCAGCCCGTGGCTTTCCTGAAGACGGGCGAGCAGGTCCAGCACCTGCGCCCGGACGCGGACGTCAAGGGCCGATACCGCTTCATCAAGGACGATGAGGTCGGGCCGGATGATCAGCGCGCGGGCGATTGCGATGCGCTGGCGCTGTCCGCCGGAGAATTCGTGGATGTACTTGTGCCGGTCGGCAGCACTCAGCCCCACCTCTTCCAGCGCGGCGGCGATGCGATCCTCGGCATCCGGCGGCAACCCTATCAGGTGGAAGGGTTCCGCCACGAGCCGATCGACGCGGTGACGCGGGTTGAAGCTGCCGTAGGGGTCCTGGAACACCGCCTGAACCCGAGCCCGCAGCGTGGGCGACATGCTGCGGCCCGCGATCACGGGCGCGCCGCCCAGGCGGATGGTGCCGCCCTGCAGCGCATCAAGCCCCAGGATCGCGCGTGTCAGTGTGGACTTGCCGCAGCCGGATTCCCCCACCAGGCCCAGGCTTTCCCCCGGTCTGATGGCAAGGCTGACCCCGTCCACGGCGCGCAGGCGGGGATGCGCGGCAAACGCCGAAGGTCGCGGCAGGACGTATTCCCTGACCGCGTTGTCGACGCTAAGCAGCGCCTGGGGATTGGACGTGGGCATTTGCGGCTTGCGGGCCGGGCGGTGGTCGGAGGCCGCCAGAAGCTGGCGGGTATAGTCCTTGCCGGGCGCGCGAAAGATGCGTTCCACCGGCCCGGTTTCGACGATCCGGCCATGCTGCATGACGGCGACATGACGCGCCATGCCTGCGACGACGGCAAGATCATGCGTGATCAGCAGCAGCGCCAGCCCTTCGTCGCGCACCAGACCCTGAAGCAGGTCAAGGATCTGCGCCTGCGTGGTCACATCCAGCGCGGTTGTCGGCTCATCCGCGATCAGCAGCCTGGGGCGCAGAGCGATGGCCATGGCGATCGCGACGCGCTGGCGCTGACCGCCCGAAAGCTCGTGCGGATAAAGCGAGAGCGGGAAACGGTCGGGGGGCAATCCCACGCGCTCCAGCTTTTCCCGCGCGACCCGGCGCGCGTCTGCGCGCGAGGCGGCGCGGTGGATCAGCAGGGTTTCGGCGACCTGATCCCCGATCGTCTTCATCGGGTTTAGCGCGGTCATGGGCTCTTGGAAGATCATGCCGACGTCGCGCCCCCGCAGTCGGGTCATCGCCGCGTCGTCCTGCGCCAGAAGGTCGATATCCCCGAAGTGGGCCTGACCCTCGGTGCGGGCGGTTCCGGGCAGCAGCCCCATCAGGGCAAGGGCCGTCATCGACTTGCCCGAGCCACTTTCCCCGACCAGGCCGAAGACCTCGCCCGTAGCGATGTCGAAGGTGACATCGGACAGGATCGGCGTCGGACCGATGCGAAGCGACAGGTCGCGGACCGCCAGCAAGGTCATGCCCGCGCCCTCAGCCTTGGGTCCAGCCGGTCGCGAAGGCCATCGCCCAGCAGGTTCAGCCCGAACACCGTCAGCACGATGGCAAGGCCTGGGAAGATCGCGACATGGGGCGCGAGCGTCACCATCGTCTGCGCCTCGGCCAGCATGCGGCCCCAACTGGGCGTGGGCGGTTGCGCGCCCAGTCCGACATAGGACAGGCCCGCCTCGGCCAGGATGCCCAACGAAAACTGGATGGTCCCCTGAACGATCAGCAGGTTCGAGATGTTGGGCAGGATGTGCTCTGCGGAGATGCGCACCGCGCCCTTGCCCGCGACCTCGGCGGCGCGGATGAAATCAAGGGTCCAGAGAGACAGGGCCCCGCCCCGTGCGACGCGGGCGAAGACCGGGATGTTGAAGATCCCGATCGCCAGGATCGCATTGAACGCCGACGGACCGAAGACGGCGGTGATCAGGATCGCGATGACAAGCGAGGGGAAGGCGAAGATCAGGTCGTTGCCGCGCATCACGACCTCATCCGCCATGCCGCCGTGCCGGGCTGCGGCCAGAAGCCCCAAAGGCACGCCAAGGCCCATGCCGATGCCCACCGCGACCAGCGCCACCGCGATCGAGGTGCGCGCGCCCGCCATCAGCATCGCGGCGATGTCGCGCCCGAAGTGATCGGTGCCAAACCAATGGGCGGCGGAGGGCGGGCGAAGCTTTTCGGCGATGGAAAGGGCCGCGGGATCATAGGGCGTCCAGAGGAGCGACACGCCCGCTGCCAGAAGCGCCGCCAGCGTCAGGGCGAGACCGAGATGCAGCGAAAGCCTCATGCGCGCCGCCGAAGCCGGGGGTCGACCAGCGCATAGGCCAGATCGACGAGGAAGGTCACGAGGATCACCGCGAAGACAAGGATCATGACGACGGATTCCACCACGATCAGGTCGCGCTGGGTGATTGCCTGGAAAATAAGGCGGCCGAGGCCCGGAAGGTAGAAGACGTTCTCGATGATGATCGCGCCGGCGAGCAGGAAGGAAAACTGCATGCCAAGGATCGTCAGCACCGGGATCATCGCGTTTCGGAGCGCATGGCGGATCAGGGTCTGCGTGCGCGTCAGCCCCTTGGCACGGGCAGTGCGGATATAGTCCTGACCCTCGGTCTCGATCAGGGCCGAGCGCAGGACGCGCGCAAGGATCGCGGCCTGCGGCAGGGCCAGCGCGATCGCGGGTAGCGTCAGGGCGGCAAGCCCGGCCCCGATGCCGCCGTCCCATCCGGGAAAGCCGCCTGCCGGGAAGATCCGCCAGTGCAGCGCGAAGACCAGCACCAGCAGCATCGCGAACCAGAAGTTCGGCAGGGCAATGCCCAGTTGCGTCGCGCCCATGATCGCGGTGTCCGTGGCGCGCCCGCGCCGGGCGGCGGCCAGAAGTCCCGCCGGAAAGGCCACAAGTGCGCTCAGCGCCAGCGCGAACAGCGCCAGCGGCAAAGAAACCTGAAGCCGCTGCGCCACCAGATCGGCCACGGGCACCCTGTAGGTGTAGGATATCCCGAAGTCCCCGCGCATCATGCCGCCCACCCAGGAAAGGTAGCGCGCGGGTGGGGCGGCGTTCAGGCCCAGCTGGTCGCGCAGCGCCGCGACCGTTTCCGGGCTTGCGTTCAGGCCCAGCATGTAGGACGCGGGATCGCCCGGCACGATCTCGATCGCCAGGAAGATCACGAGACTTGCAGCCAGAAGGCTCAGGGCCAGTGAAAGCGTGCGTCTGAAAAGATATCGAGTCATGCCCGGCCCCTTCACGAGGCGAGGCTATGGCGAAGGGGCCGGGTGGTCCAGAGGGCGCGTGACGCGCCGGGTCCGTTCATCGTGCAGTCAAGATCGTGGACGCGCCCGCCGATGCCCAAGTCCCGCGACGGGAAGACAGCGGGAATGTCGTTTTTGGGCGTGCCAGACCACAGGATCGAAGCTAAGAACGGTGCCGAGCCCGTGGCGATGGCGTCGCCGCAGGGGTCTGTGCCCCAATGCTTGCGGAGCGATCCGCTCAAGTCCTGTACGCCGGGACCTTTCGGGGTTCCGCGACATATTCGGACCCCATCAAGTGAGGTCTGATGAAATGACGGAACGTCCCCAGCAATACCGTTTCCACCAGGGCGAGAAGATCCTGCCCTTCGCCGCATCCGAATACGAGGCGCGCCTGGCCGGTCTGCGCCGCAGCATGGCCGAGCAGGGCGTGGACGCCTGCGTGCTCACCTCGATGCACAACATCGCCTACTACTCGGGCTTCCTCTATTGCTCGTTCGGCCGGCCCTACGGCCTGGTCGTGACGGCAACGCAGGATGTCACGATATCGGCCGGGATCGACGCCGCGCAGCCCTGGCGGCGCTGCCACGGCGACAACATCACCTATACCGATTGGCAGCGCGACAACTACTGGCGCGCGATCCTTTCGGTGACTGGACCGGGCAAGGTCATCGGTTACGAGGCCGACCACCTGACGCTGCTGCAATCCGAAAAGCTCAAGGCGTTCCTGTCGCCGTCGAAGACGATCGACATCGCGCCCGCGACGATGAAGCAGCGGATGATAAAGTCGCCTGGAGAAATCGCGATGATCCGTGCCGGCGCCAACACCGCCGACGTGGGCGGCTATGCGATCCGCGAGGCCGTCGCGGTCGGCGCGCGGGAAATCGACGTAGCCATGGCGGGCCGCGACGCGATGGAGCGCGAGATCGCCCGCCGCTTCCCCAACGCCGAGTACCGTGACACCTGGGTCTGGTTTCAGTCGGGCATCAACACCGACGGCGCGCACAATCCCGTCACCGCGCGCAAGCTTGAGGTTGGCGACATCCTGTCGCTGAACACCTTCCCGATGATCTCGGGCTATTACACCGCGCTGGAACGCACGATGTTCGTGCGCGAGGTCGACGCCGCATCCCTGAGGATCTGGGAGGCGAACGTCGCGGCGCACGAATACGGGATGAGCCTGCTGAAGCCCGGCGCGTCCTGCGCCGAGATCACGTCCAAGATCAACGACTTCTTCGAAGAGCGTCAGTTGCTGCAGTACCGGACCTTTGGCTACGGCCATTCCTTCGGCGTTCTCAGCCACTACTACGGCCGCGAGGCGGGGCTGGAACTGCGCGAGGATATCGACACGGTGCTGGAACCCGGCATGGTTATCTCGATGGAGCCGATGCTGACGATCCCCGAGGGCCAGCCGGGTGCTGGCGGGTACCGGGAGCACGATATCCTTGTCATCACCGAGGACGGGGCAGAGGACATCACGCACTATCCCTACGGCCCCGATTTCAACGTCGTCGGCTGAACGAAGGAGGAGCGTCGCACAAGGGGTCTTTTGATTTGGGGCAAAATCTTGCTAGGGATGCGACTACAGACAAAAAGCGCGGACCCAAGATGCCTGACATGAACCCGAAGCCTTCGCGGCGCTCCTTCCTAGCCTTGACCGGATCAGCGGCGCTTGCGGCCTGCGCCCCCGCGCCGACGGTCAGCCCGGACGATCCGGTCAGCCGCTACGGCTTCGCGCCGATCGAAGGCTACGGGCCCTTGCAGGACGGTGGCTACGACCTGCCGCCGGTTCCGCCGCAGTATCTTGCCTGGCCGAACCGGCGTCAGCTTGTCTTCTATGAAGGCGAGCGCCCGGCCGGGACGATCGAGATCGATCCCTATGCCAAGTTCCTTTACTACATCCTGGGCGACGGCACCGCCTGGCGCTATCCGATTGCGGTTGGCCGTGCGGGACTGGCGCTGCGCGGGCAGACGACGATCCGGCAAAAGAAGGAATGGCCGGGCTGGACGCCGACCAAGAACATGCTGCGCACGCAGCCCGATGTCTACGGCCCCTTCGCGGGTGGCGTTCCCGGCGGCGTCGCGAGCCCACTGGGCGCGCGCGCGCTGTATCTTTATCGCGGCGGTCGTGACAGCTACTTCCGGATCCACGGAACGAACGACCTCAGGTCGATCGGCAACTCGGGGTCCGCCGGCTGCATACGGCTTTTCAACCACGACATCATCGACCTTTACGACAGGGTCTCGATCCCGACCGAGGTCAATGTGCGGACCGAGGCGGATTCGCTTCGCCTGCTCGGGCCCACGCTGTCACCAAGGGGTGTCGAGCTTCCGCCGACGATCGTGTCGCCGGAATCCATCTATGGCGCGACCGAGGTTGCGGTAGAGGATCCCGGCGTCTGAAGGATCTAGGAGCCTTTGACCCGGATCAGAGAAGGATGACGTACTCCTTGCGGATCGTCTCGATCACTTCCCATGTGCCCGAAAAGCCCGGCCGCAGGATGAAGCTGTCGCCGGGGCCCAGCGGGTATTCGGTGCCGTCGTCCAAGGTGATGACGGACCGGCCTTCGAGGATGCGGATGTATTCCCATTCCTCGTAGGAAATCCGCCACTTGCCGGGGGTCGCCTGCCAGATGCCACAGTAAAGGCCGCCGCGTTCCTCAAGGTTCCAGGTGGTGAACTGGGGATCGCCCGAGATCACCTTTTCGGGCTCGGGGCGTTCGTGTTCGGGCGTGGCCGCCTCGGCGGACATGCGCAGGAAGTTTGTCATGGTGTCTCCGTTGTTGCCGGGCGGACCCGAGCGTGCGGATCCGCTTGTGACCGCTTGCGGTCACTCTGTCCAGTGCACGGCCGTCAGATCGTTGGCCTGGGTGGGCGCGTTTTCCCAAAGCCCCTCGATCTTCGCATTCGCGACACCTGTCTTGGCAAACTGGAACAGGTATCCGTTCACGAAGTCCCTGGCGATCATCTCCTGCGCCTCCTTCACGATAGCGGAGCGTTCGGCGTCTTCGGTGGCCAGGTTCAGCCTGTCCATCAGCGCCACGAACTCCGGCTTTCCGTACTGGAAATAGTATTCAGGCCGGGCGTAGATGTTGATGTCGGCCGGTTCGGTATGGCTGACGATGGTCAGGTCGAAGTCCTTGCCCTTGAAGACCTGTTCCAGCCACTGCGCCCATTCGAGATTGGTGATCTCGGTCCCGATGCCGACCTCCGCGAGCTGCGCGGCGATGATCTCGCCCCCCCGGCGCGCGTATGTGGGCGGCGGCAGCGCAAGGCGCAGCGTCAACTCGCCGACCCCGGCCTCGGCCAGAAGCGCCTTCGATCTTTCCGGGTCGTAGGCCGAAATCCCGGTCAGGTCGACATAGTCGGGATTGTGAGGCGCGAAATGGGTGCCGATCGGCGTGCCGTAACCGAACATGGCGCCGTCGATGATGTCCTGACGGTTGATCGCATGGGCGATGGCTTCGCGCACGCGCATGTCGTCCAGCGGCGGCTGCTTGTTGTTCATCGCCAGGATCGTCTCGCCCTCGGTCGAGCCGACGATGACCTTGAAGCGCGGGTCGGCGGCAAGCTGCGGCAAGGTTTCGGGCGCTGGGAAGCTTGGGAAGGCATCCACATCGCCGGCCATCATCGCGGCGAACGCGGCGGTCGGATCCGAGATGAAGCGGAAGGTGGCCTTCGACAGGGCAGCGGGTTCGCCCCAGTAATCGGGGTTCCGCTCGATCGTCACGTGATCGCCTTGCACCCATTCGACGAACTTGAACGGCCCGGTGCCGACCGGCATGGTCGCGTCCGTTTCGACGGATTCGGGCGCGACGATCACCGCGTCGCCCCAGGCCATGTTGAAGGGAAAGTTGCCGTTCGGCGCGGAAAGCGTGACCCTGACGGTCAGCGGGTCCACCACCTCGACGTTCTCGATCCCCGCGAACAGCGCCTTCTGCGCGTTGGCGCTGTCCTCGGCCCGCGCCCGGTCAAGCGAGAACTTGACGTCCTCGGCGTCCATTGCCGTCCCGTCGTGGAAGGTCACGCCCTCGTGCAGGTGGAAGACGTAGGTGCGGGCGCCATCCTCGACATCCCAGCTTGCGGCCAGCGCGGGGCGGATCGAACCGTCGGGGCCGAAGCGCGTCAGGCCCTCGAAGATGTTGGCATAGACGACCTCGTCGATCGCGGCTGCCGCGCCCGCGGTCGGATCCAGGTTCGGCGGCTCAAGCACCATTCCCACGGTGATCGTGTCCTGCGCGGCAAGGGCCGCAGAGGCGGTCATCGCGATCAGCGCGCTCAGGCTCAGGCGGTTCAGCATGGGCGTCCCTCCATCCGGCCCGCGCCGTCCGGCGGGCGATGGTGCAAGAGTGTCGGGCATTCACGCTACGATCAAGTCCCGAGAAACAACGAAGGACTGGCGACAATGCTGCGTCGCAGCTAGAAAGGACCCGCAATTGCGAGGGGAGGGACCGCGATGAGCGCGACTTCAGACCAAAGGCACCTGACGCCGCCCGATATCCGCGCCCGCAAGGGCGGCACGCCTCTGGTCACGCTGACGGCCTACACGACGCCCATGGCGCGGCTGGTCGATGCGCATTGCGACATCGTTCTTGTGGGGGACAGCGTGGGCATGGTGCTGCATGGCCTGCCATCGACGCTGGGTGTGACGATGGAGATGATGATCCTGCACGGACAGGCCGTCGCGCGCGGGCTGTCGCGGGCGCTGATGGTCGTGGACATGCCCTTTGCCAGCTACGAGGAAGGCGCGGCCCAGGCGTTCCGGAACGCCGCCCGCCTGATCGCCGAAACGGGCGCCGCCGCCGTCAAGCTGGAAGGCGGGGCCCACATGGCCGAAACCGTGGCCTTCCTGACGGCGCGCGGCATCCCGGTCATGGGCCATGTCGGCCTGACGCCACAGGCCGTCAACCAGCTTGGCGGTTACCGGGTGCAGGGCCGCGGCGCGGACGCCGAGCGCATCCGCCATGATGCGGTCGCGGTTGCCGAGGCGGGCGCCTTCGCGGTCGTCCTGGAAAAGGTGCCCGACGCGCTGGCCCGCGAGATCACGCAAGGCCTGGATGTGCCCACGATCGGCATCGGCGCCTCGGCCGATTGCGACGGGCAGGTGCTGGTTGTCGATGACATGCTGGGCATGTTCACCGAGTTTCGGCCGAAGTTCGTTCGGCGCTACGCCGAACTGGGCGGCGAGGCCGACCGCGCCATCGCGGCCTATGCCGAGGACGTGCGCGCGCGCCGGTTTCCCGCGCCCGAGCACGTTTTTGGCGAGGAGCCCGGAAAATGACCGAGGTGATCCGAAGCGCCGAGGCACTGCGCGAGAAGGTCGCGGGATGGAAGCGGTCGGGCGCGCTGGTCGGCGTCGTGCCGACCATGGGCGCGCTGCATGACGGTCATCTCAGCCTGGCGCGGGCCGCAAGGTCCCAGTCGGACCGGGTGATCGTGACGATCTTCGTCAATCCCATGCAGTTCAACAATCCCGAGGACCTGAAGAAATACCCCCGCGACGAGGCGCATGACCTGGCGCTGCTGGAAGCGGACGGCGTCGACGTGCTGTTCGCGCCGGGCCCGGACGAGGTCTATCCGGAGGGCTTCGCCTCGAAGGTTTCGGTGACGGGCGTGTCCGGCCCGATGGAGGGGGCGCATCGCCCCGGCCACTTCGACGGGGTCGCGACGGTGGTGACGAAGCTGTTCGGGATGACCCAGGCCGGGCGGGCCTTCTTCGGCGAAAAGGACTGGCAACAACTTCAGGTCGTTCGCCGGCTGGTGAGGGATCTGAACATTCCGGTCCATGTCATCGGCTGCCCGACGAAAAGGGAGACCGACGGGCTTGCGATGTCATCGCGCAATGTCCGGCTAAGCGCGGCAGAGCGGGCGATCGCGCCGGCGCTGCACCGCGCCATGCAGGATGCCGCAAGGGCCATCAGGGACGGAGCGCCGGTCAAGGCGGCATTGGATGCGGCGCAAGGGGCCATCATCCGGGCGGGCTTCGCCACCGTCGAGTACCTGGACCTGCGCGACGCCGAAACGCTTGAGCCGCTGCAGGACCTTCGGGCGCCGGCGCGGCTTCTGGTAGCGGCAGTGCTGGGTGACGTTCGGCTGATCGACAACATCGCCGTCTGAGGTTTCGGCGTCGAGCCGGCCGTCCTGGGTGGGGGCGCTGCCCCCACGCCCCCGGGATATGTGTGAAAAGAAGAAGCTCAGGGGCCAAGAAGATCGGCAAGGACCAGCGCCATGACCTTTGCGCTGTCCATCATGTCGCCGATCCCAACCCATTCGTCCGGCTGGTGGGCAAGATCGAGGATGCCCGGCCCATAGGCGATGCAGTTCCCGAGCCGCCCGATCCGGTCGATGTGCTTCTGATCGTAGGTGCCGGGCGACACGACGTAGTCGGCGCTGCGGCCCAGCACGCGTTCGATCGCCGCGGCGGTGGAGCGAACCACGGGCGCATCGCGGTCCGTCATTGTCGGGCGCACCTCGAAAAGATCGCGGATTTCGTACAGAAACGATGGGCGCGCGGCCTTGACCCGTTCGAGCATGGCGGCGACCTCCCGCTTCACCTCGGCAAGGTCCTCCTCGATCAGGTAGCGGCGGTCGATGACGATGCGGCAGCGGTCGGGCACACAGGGCGCGGGCAGGCCCGTGTAGCCCTCCGCTTGTTCTTTCTCGCCGCCGTGGATCGAATTGATGTTCAGCGTGGATTGTTTCGCCCCTTCCGGGACCACGGGCATTTCGGTGCGCTTGGTGGCGAGAAGCGGAAAGAGCGTCGCCTCCATCTCGGCCAGGACCGCCCCCATGTGACGCACGGCGCTGTCGCCCAGGAAGGGCATCGAGCCATGGGCGATGCGGCCCTTGGTCTCGATCTCGGCCCACCAGACGCCGCGGTGGCCCAGGCAGATGCGGTCCTTGTTCAGGGGCTCGGGGATGATGACATGCTGGACGCGATCGGGCGAAAAACGCCCCTGTTCCGCCAGGTAGGCGACGCCGCCGTATCCGCCGGTTTCCTCGTCCGCCGTGGCGGAAATCTCGATCGCGCCGCGATATCCCGGGCAGGCCGCGATGAAAGCCTCTGCCGCGATGATCGAGGCCGCAAGGCCGCCCTTCATGTCGCAGGCGCCACGGCCGTAGATGCGATCGCCGGCAATCTCTGCGCCGAACGGGTCGCGGGTCCAGCCGTGGCCGACCTCCACCACGTCGTGATGCGAGTTGAAATGCACGCAGTCGCCGGCGCCTGCGCCCGTGGCGCGCGCGACAAGGTTCCAGCGCGGGTGATCGGGCCCGTCGCCCGGCGCGCCTTCGGCGCGGATCAGTTCGACCGAAAATCCCGATGCGCCGAGGCGGGCGGCCAGGAAATCGCAGATCTCGCGATAGTTGCGTCCAGGCGGATTGAGCGTGGGTATGCGGATCAGGTCACGGGCCAACCGGATCAGATCGTCGCGCCGGGCGGCGATTTCTTCGGCGATCCGTCTGTCCAGCGCTTGTTCCATGCTTCGACGCTAGCGTTCGGGCGATGAAGCCGCAACCCGGCGGCCAATTATGGCGTGACGGGGGGGAGGTGTTCTGGAATATTCCCCGCAAAGGGATCTTCATCGCGGCTTCCGGCTGCACATATTGTAACGATAATTAACATCGGAGGAGCAGATGGCCGATTTCGACGCACAGATCCGCGAAAGCCAGAAACAGGTCGCGGATGCGCAGGCCAGGATTGCCGAGCTGACCGGCAAGATCGACACCGCGCGCGCGAAGCTGAAGTCGGGCGATGATATTTCGATCGACATCGAGAACGCCACGCTGGAAGACGTGCATCGGCACGCCGAGGTCATGAACGCCAACATCGCCGAACTGATCATGGGGCTGGATGATGTGACGGCGGGCTTTTCCAAGGACTTCGACGAGATGCGCAACAAGACGGGCTGGGAAAGCTTCGTCGGCATCTTTTCGCGCGGCAAGTCGGAGTCGCTGCGCCAGGAACGCCTGAGAAGCGCCTCGATTGATGACAAGCTGCAGGACCTGATCGGCAAGTCCGATATCATCGTCAAGCTGCTGGAAGGTCAGCTTGCGGTCCTGAACGATCACAAGGGCCGGGTCGAGACGAACCTGACCGAGACCTTGGACGAGCGCGAGGCAACGGTGGGCGAGCTTGAGCAGTTGCGCGCCGACATCCAGGCATTGGACCCCAGGATCATCGATCTTGAGAACCGGATCAGCGTCGAACAGGACGCGGCGGCGCGCACGCGGCTGGAAAGCGAACTGGCCGAGCTGAACACGCGCTACAACGCAATGGTCCAGGACGAGCAGGTGAAACTGGCCAAGTCGCAGACGCTGGAGCGCTATATCGAGAAGGGCAAGACCTGGGTCGACAGCCTTCAGAACCAGGCGGCGACGCAGATGGTCCTGATCAACAAGCTTCAGACCGACACGCGCCAGCGGGTGGTGCTTTACGATGCGCTGACCAAGTCGCTCAAGACCGCGCAGCAGCAGGACGTGGCGCACCGGATCAACGAGATCGGGGTGAAGACCGACCAGGAGGCGCAAGCCGCCATGGCCGGGATCGGCACCGCGACCAACCAGCGCATGGCCGAGATGATGGAGGCGCACGAGGACCAGATGGTCTTCGCCCGCAAGGTGCTGGAGCAGAAGGCGAAGGCCGACGAACGCTTCGCCCGGCGCTTTGCCGCGATCGTCGAGAAGCACGACAAGAACCTGTATGGTGGGTAAGTGCCCGACCTGGACCTCACAACCGATCACAAGGCGCTGGACGACGACCTGGCCGCGCGGCGGTATTTTGCGAAGTTCGAGCAGATCACCCGGCGTCTTGCCGGGGTCGCGGAGGCGATGGAGCGGGACCGGGCGCTTTCCGCGCTCGAAAGCGATGTGGTGGAGGCCTATGTCCGCGCGATTGCGGCGAGCTTCAAGGCGTTGAGCCTGAAGTACCTCGTTTCCGGCCGGATCGCGGGGATCGGGCAGCGGCACCTGACCATCGACCTGCACGAAAGCGGCTTCCCGATCTTCCAGGAGATCGTGACCATGGCCAACGATGCGGCCCAGGCGGGCAAGCATCTGGCCGGGATGCCGGACGCGGCGCGCCTGAAGGACGAGATGGTGCGCCAGATCCTGGGCGAACGGACTGTGCCGACGCGCCTGCAATACGCCATGTCGCAGCGGCTTTACTACGAGGCGCTTGCGAAGGGCGGGCTGTATTTCGCGCAGATGCACCCCGAGGCGCAGTTCACCGAGGAAGGTCCGGGCGGGCGCCGGCGGTTTCTGATCCACTGGGGGATCTATGACAGCCAGTTGAACGTGCCGGTGCTTTACCTGATGGATGTCGAGGATTCCGGGCGCAAGGCGCTGCCGCTTGACGAGGGGCGCTGGCCGCAGGCGCAGGCGCATCTTCTGGCGCAGTCGGCGGGCGGGCTGAAGCTTCTGACCATGGCCAGGGGCTTTGACGCGGACTTTGCCGACCTGCACCCCAAGCGACTGCGCCGCCTGCATCTGGGGCCGATGTATTCCTCGGTCTTCACGCTGCAGACCGGTCCAATCCGAGAGGTGCTGGAAGAGGCGCGATCACCCGCGGGGGAGGACTGGGCCTTGGCCTGGACGGTCGAGGAGCTGGAAAGCGAGCGGGTCGAGGTCGAGAAGGGCTGGTTTTCCTCGACCGAGCGGGAGGTCTTTCGTCTCGACCCGCTGGCCGGTGTCGGTTTCGAGACGGGGGCCACGCGCATCACCCGGTCACTTATCCTGCCGCAAAGGCCGTTCCAGGTGCTGGCGGAAAAGGACCCGGAAGGGTTCCGGGCCGTCAGGAAGTTCGTGGTCGGCAAGGAAGGCCGAGTGCTGGTCTACGACTGAGGTCGCCGGGGGGCTGTCTGCCCCCCGGACCCCCCGAGGATATTTGTGAAAAGAAGAGCAGGATCGAGGGCATTGGATGACGACGCCGCTGAACGAGATGGAGCTGAAGGAAGAGGAGATCCGGGCGCATTATCCGGCCGCAACCGAGATGCTGATGGGGATCGACCATACGCCCCGGATCGGGACCGCGCGCCTGACCCTTACCTCTGCCGAGAAGTCGCCCGAGGTCGCCTCGATGCAGCGGCGCTTCCGCTCGACCACTCCGGGGCTTGTCACGCGGTCGATGGCGCGGACCGAGGGCGTGCGGATCCTTGATCGCATCGCGAACACCGATGACGACGACCCGCTGACCTCGGCCACGCAGGCGGCGGTGGCGCACGGTCTGCGCCGCGCACTTGCGATCGCGCTGGCTGTTGGCGAGCATTTTTCGGGTCAGACGGCGCTGGTCGAACTGAAGAAGGCCAACCTGGAAAACCGCATGCCGCGAGAGCGGGCGACCGAGTTTTCCGAGCTGCTTTCTGCCGAGGCGCTGGCGGTGCTTTACACCTTCGGCAATGCCCTTGCCTTTCTTCTGTCTGCGCAGGCGAGCGAGCAGGCGGTCGAGGTCGGCGCGGTCGAGGAGGTGCTGACCGACAATGCGCCGCTGGCCCTGCATGGCGCGCTTTGGGAGCTGGACCAGAAGATCGGCATCCACGCGACAAGCGAGGCGCTGCTGGTCGCGACGATCCTGGGCTATGCCGAGCAGTTGATGGCCCGGGTTCGTGCCCGTGCCGAGGGGGCGCCGCGGCTGGCCGCCTTTTCGGGTGCGAACTACCGCGTCAAGGCGGACGATTTTCCGATCTCTGGCTTCGAACCCGCCCGCAAGGCGCGGGGATCGACGCTTGTCATGTCGTTCAAGAGGCCGAACGAGGTCGTGGGCAACCACATCGCGAAGTACCAGGCGATGCGGCTGGCCAAGATGCTGATGGCCTACGACTTCGAAAAGCGCCTGAATCCCTTTGCCGAGATGGGCGGCTTCATCTTCACCTTCATGGGCGACGGCAAGCCGGGAACCGGCAAGACAACCCTGATCCAGATGATGGCCGGGCTTCTGAACGACTACTGCCAGGCCGCGAAATACCCGTTCCGCTACCAGAACCTGTCGATCGACAACGTCGACAGCTACCAGGGCAAGTCGGGACAGAACGCCAAGGCCTTCATCCAGAACGTCATGGACCCCGCCGTCATCGGATTCGGCACCATCGACGACATCGACCAGATCGCGGGCAAGCGTGGCGACCGGCAGTCGAGCGCCGGCCAGCAGGAGATCACCGCTGTGCTGATGGAGGCCTTCGCAGGCGCCAATACCGTCGTGCGCGGCAACTGCACCTTCGGCATGTTTTCGAACTTCCCCGAGAACGTGGACGACGCGCTGCGCCAGCGGGCGGGCGCGCGTTTCCTGGTCGATGGGCCCCAGACGCGGGAGGATTATGTCGACATCCTCGCGCTGCTGCTGGGGCGCAACCACCAGATCCCGCTGGGCGATCACGACCTTTACGCCGCGCAGGAGATCAAGCGGGCGGTGTCCGAAAGCTTCGAGAACCATTCCCGCCCCCACGAGGACGGCTTGGTGCGGGTCTATGAGGCGGTCCGCGGCCGGATCGGGGAGTTGGACACCATCGCCAAGCTTGGCACCTACCTCAAGGCGATCCAGGACGCGGACGAACGCTTCACCGGCCGCGCGATCAAGAACATCACCGACGCGGTCAAGGTCCGCGCGATGGACTTCGAGCTGCCCGACGAATGGATGGAGAACCCGGACCTGTTCCTCTTCAAGCCCTACGACGAAAAGCGCGCGATGATCGGCGAGCTGCGCCGCCCCATCACGGTCGAGATGGTGGTGCAGGAAATCAACCGCTACGCCGACAGCGAGTTCCGCTATGCCGACAAGTCCGACGAGGTGGCCATCGAGGGGGCAGTCAGGGACATGCGGCGGATGGACGAGGCGAAGAAGAGGTATTTGGAGGGGCGGGGGTGATGCGTCGTGAGTTGATAGCGGCTTTGTTTTTTGCGATTCTCGCGCTAGTCGCCCTTCTCCCGCCTGTTCTCATTGAGTTGGGGAGTTATGATGGTGGTAATCTTGAAAAGGTGGAGTCACTATTAAGCGACAGACAAAGCACGATAATTTCTCTAGGAACTCTTTTCTTGGTCTTGGGGCTCTCTGTTTGGAGTGCTCATTTGACCAACAAATCAGCAGAAAAACGCGAAAGTATTAATAGGCGCACGCAAGCTGAGATTAAGATTTCAGATTTTCGGCAAGCATGGATTAATGACCTAAGAGATGACTGCGCACGGTTGATATCGATAGCCGACGATGACATGGACCCAATAGAACTGCGGGAATATCAATACTTGTGGACGCGAATTCAGCTCCGTTTGAATACAGCGGATAAGGTGCATGCTGATCTGGTTGTGGCATTGAAGAATCTGACAGCAGCGATGCATTCCAAATCAAAAATCGCTGATGCGCAGTCAAATATCCAAATAGAAGTAAACTCGCTTCTGAAAAACGAGTGGGATCGCCTCAAGAGTGACTTAAAGAAGGCACAAGATAACGAGGTGAGCGAGCCATGAACCGCCTCATCGCCAAAGGCCTCATGTTCGGCAACCTCATCGCGGTGGACAGCCCCGCGCTGGTCGAACGGTATAACCGCGCGCTCAAGGCGTTGACGGGGAAGACCACGGGTCTGACGGACTTCCACATCGACCTGTCGGGCTATTCGCCGGAGGTGGGGGATGAGTTGGGCGATGACCTTTACCTCAACCCGAACGGCTGCAACCGGCAGTTCATCCTGCTGACCACCGACCAGAAGACCGCGCCGCTTCTGAATGCCAAGTTCTCGACCTCTCGCGGGATCCTCACCCGCTTCATCGAAGAGAACGAGACGGAGTTGTTCACGCTGACCGCCCGCGACGCCGTGGCGGGGGAGTTGGAGAACACCGTCTTCGACCTGACCGAGCCGAGGCGGCTTTTCGACATCCGCCGCGTCACCGTGGTGGCCGACACCACCGGCAACCACATCGCCGAGGGGCGCAAGCTCGCGGGTCTGATCGAGCGCTTCCGGACCGAGGAGGACGGCTGGTGGGACGACGTGCTGATCGCCGAGATGATCGGACTGGCGGAAAAGACCGGCGACGTGACCCGCAACCCGGTGACGCTGAAATCCACCACCTTCGACCAGGGCAACTTCTGGACGGCGCATTTCGGCGGCGTCTACCTGTTCCGCGATGTGGAGCATCCGGCGGCGATCTCGGTCGGGCCGAAGGAAAGGCTGGGCGCATTGCCGATCAGCTATGTCTTTGACCCGCGCGACCGGAAAGACATCGCGCAGTTCCTGGATCTGAACGATCTGGTGGAGCCGATCGCGACGGCGCGCGGCCTGGATGCGGGCGCGGTGCTGAGGCAGAAGATGGATTTCATCCTGATCGACGCGGCGACCCGTCTTGGCCTTGACACCGGCGCGGGCACGCGGCGCGAGCTGCGGCAGGTCGCGAACACCCTTGGCCACAGGTTGCCCGACGAATTCCAGGGGTTGGCAGCCCTTTTGCGATGGGTGGAAACCGGGGGGAAAAGGCCGCGCATCACGCCGTCGCATCCGGCCTACTTCTACACGCTGCGGTCGCGCCCCCACAAGGATCGGGACCTTGTGAACATGCTGCTGTCCGAGCTCGCGCCGCTGGACATCCGGCAGCTTTTCATCTGCCACAAGGAATTGTTCTACGACACCTACCGCAGCTGGCCCGAGGCGAAGAGGGCCTATGTCGCCGACTTCCTTGCCCGCGAATACCAGATGGACAAGGATGGGACGCGCCGCGCGCTGTTCGGGTCGGAGCCGCAGATGGCCCCCGGCCCCTGGGATCGCGATGACGTCGAGCTTGTCGGCCCCTGGGGTGCGGTCAGGAGGGAACGCAGATGATCGCCTTCGTCCGGCTTGCCGTCTTCGGCTTCATCGGCATGACGATCGCCTATGTCTTCATGTCGATCTATGCGCGTTCCGTTGAACGCGAGCGGTTGGAAAAGGAATGGGACGCCGACCCGGCGGCCGGGGATGACCCCGCGGCGCGCGACGCCTATATCGAAGCCGGAATGCGCGAGTACCAGACAAGCCTTCGACGCAAGCTGATCTGGCTGGTCTATGTGATCCCGACCGTGATCGTGCTGCTGCTGATTTATCTGAACGAAACCTGAGGCGAAGATGAAATACGCGAAATGGACCATCCTGACGCTCTTGGCGCTGACCGTCTTCGGCTTTTTCCACTACACCTTGCCGCAGCATGACATCGTCCGGATCGTGAACACCTACCAGGAACGGCAGGACCTGGATGACTGGACGCGGATTTTCTGGGCGACGCCTGACGACCAGGCGACCGGGCTTATCAACCGCGACGTGCAGTTCATCCAGGCGGTCGACGCTGACGGCGATCCCCATGTCTACCGCAACGAGGATACCGGCTGGCACTGGCCGCCCTATTTCAAGTTCGACACCGCCAACCTTCAGACCGAGGCGGAGGATTTCAAGTCGACGTCAGCGGCGCCGCAGTGGGTGTCGATCACTCACTACGGCTGGCGGATCGTCTACCTGTCGACATTCCCCAACGCCATCGCGATCACACCTGTCGACGGACCGGATGCGCGGATCATCCCCTGGGTGAACATTGTCATCCTGACGTTCCTTGCCGTGATCCTGTTCATGCTGCGACGCATGTGGCTCCAGTTCCGCGAACGCATGATCGACCCGGTGATCGAGGATGTGGAGGAGGCCTGGGACAACGTCGATGCGCAGGCCGACCAGGCGGCCGCGCGGGCGCGCGGGATCTGGGGCCGGTTCAAGGCCTGGCTGGCGACCTGGAAAAGCAAGCCTCGGCGCTGATTTCTGACCAATTGGTCAGGTGGCCGATTGCGGATCCGTGCGACTCTCGCTAGCCTCGAAGGCCACGATCCGTGCGATCGCGCACCCCAAAGGAAGTGCCCATGCAGGCCGAAGCGGTTCATTCCCTGTCCCGTAACGAGCGCAATCCGGGCGTTCCGCTTGCGCTGGACTGGTTTGATCATGTTGCCGTCAACACGCCCGCCGCCGAACGGCGCGCGGCGACGCTGACCACCCGGCGAACGGTCAAGAAGCAATGGCAGGCCGCATGGCTTGTGAACGCGATCCGCTGCATGGACCTCACGACCCTGTCGGGCGACGACACGCCCGACCGCGTCCGCAGGCTTTGCGCCAAGGCGCGCCAGCCGCTTGCGGATCACATCATGGAAGGGCTGGAACTTGACCGGCTTACGACCGGAGCGATCTGTGTTTACCCCACGATGGTTTCGGCGGCCGTCAGGGCGTTGGCGGGATCGGGCATTCCCGTGGCCTCGGTCGCGACCGGGTTTCCCGCGGGTCTGATGCCGCTGAACCTGAGGCTCGCAGAAATCCTGTACGCCGTGGATCAGGGCGCCGAGGAAATCGACATCGTCATCACGCGCGCCCATGTGCTCGACGGGAACTGGTCCGCGCTTTACGACGAGGTCGCCGCGATGCGCGAGGCCTGCGGCGCCGCGCATCTGAAGGTGATCCTTGCGACGGGCGATCTGAAGACGCTGCGCAACGTCTACAAGGCCTCGATGGTCGCGATGCAGGCGGGGGCGGATTTCATCAAGACCTCGACCGGGAAAGAGGGTGTCAACGCCACCCTTCCGGTTTCGCTGGTCATGGCGCGCGCGCTGCGCGACTACGGCGCCCGCGCGGGATACCGCATCGGCTTCAAGCCTGCGGGGGGGATGAAGACCGCCAAGGATGCCATCGCCTGGCAGATCCTGATGAAGGAGGAGCTGGGCAACGACTGGCTCCGCCCGGACCTGTTCAGGCTTGGCGCATCGTCGATGCTGGGCGACATCGAACGGCAACTGGAACACCACGTGACAGGGCGCTATGCGGCGTCCTCCCGTCACGCGCTTGCTTGAGGGATCCCATGGCTTCCGTCTCTGAAATCCTGGAAACGATGGACTACGGGCCTGCCCCCGAGGCCTCGGGCGAGGTGATGAAGTGGCTTTCCGCCCGCGGGGCCTTCGGCCACTTCATCGGCGGCCGCTTCACGGAACCGGGACCGACCTTCGACGTCATGAACCCCGCCACCGGAGAGCTTCTGGCCAAGGTCACCCAGGGAACCGGGTCCGACGTTCAGGCCGCCGTGAAGGCCGCGCGCGCAGCACTTCCCCGCTGGTCAAAACTTTCGGGGCACGACCGCGCGCGATACCTCTACGCGCTCGCCCGCCACATCCAGAAGCGCGAGCGGTTCCTGGCGGTGCTCGAGACCATCGACAACGGCAAGCCGATCCGCGAGTCGCGCGACATCGACGTGCCGCTGGCCGCCCGCCATTTCTATCACCACGCCGGCTGGGCCGAGATGCTGGCCGACGAGTTCCCCAGCCAGGGTCCGGTGGGTGTCTGCGGGCAGATCATCCCCTGGAACTTCCCCCTTCTGATGCTGGCCTGGAAAGTCGCGCCGGCGCTGGCCGCCGGGAATACCGTGGTCCTGAAACCCGCCGAGTACACGCCCCTGACCGCTCTTGCCTTCGCCGAGATCTGCGCCGAGGTCGGGTTGCCCAAGGGCGTCGTCAACATCGTCACCGGCGACGGTGCAACGGGTGCCGCGCTGGTCGAGGCCGATGTGGACAAGATCGCCTTCACCGGCTCGACCGAGGTCGGGCGCGCGATCCGCAAGGTCACCGCAGGTTCCGGCAAGAAGCTGACGCTGGAGTTGGGCGGCAAGTCGCCCTTCATCGTCTTCGCCGATGCCGACATCGACGCGGCGGTCGAAGGTGTGGTGGATGCGATCTGGTTCAATCAGGGCCAGGTGTGCTGCGCGGGGTCCCGTATCCTGGTCCAGGAACGCGTCGCGCGCGATTTCGCGGAACGGCTGGCAAGAAGGATGGCGCGGCTGCGCGTCGGCGATCCGCTGGACAAGTCGACGGACATGGGGGCGATCGTCGATCCCGTGCAGCTGCGCCGCATCCGGGACCTTGTCGCGCAGGGGGAAGCCGAGGGGGCCGTCCTGCACCAGGCCCCATGCCAGCTTCCTGCGACGGGCAACTACTTCGCGCCGGGCTTCTTCACCGAGGTCGCCCCCGCAAACATCGTGTCCGAGGTCGAAATCTTTGGTCCCGTCGCGACCTTGACGACCTTCCGTACCCCGGACGAGGCCGTGGCGCTGGCCAACAACACCCGCTATGGCCTTGCGGCTTCGGTCTGGTCGGAAAACGTCAACCTTGCACTCGATGTGGCGGCGCAGGTCAAGGCCGGGGTCGTCTGGGTGAACGCCACCAACATCTTCGACGCGGGCGCGGGCTTTGGCGGGTATCGCGAATCCGGTTTCGGACGCGAAGGCGGGCGTGAAGGCATGGAGGAATACCTGGCCGAGCCGCCGGTCCCGGCCAAGGCCGAACCGGTGCCCATCGCGCCCGAAACCGCCCCCACGCCAGAGGCACCGGCAGCTGCCGACGCCATCGACCGCACTGCCAAGCTTTACATCGGCGGCGCGCAGAAGCGGCCCGACAGCGGTTATTCCTATGCGGTACGGGGAAAGGCCGGCGTCATCGGCCTGGCAGGCCTTGGCAGCCGCAAGGACATCCGCAACGCGGTCGAGGCAGCCCACAAGGCGTCCGGTTGGGGCAGGGCAACCGGCCACAACCGCGCACAGGTGCTTTACTACCTTGCCGAGAACCTCGTGTCACGAGAGGCCGAGTTCGCCAATCGCCTGAAGTCCGCCGGAAGCCCCAAACCGGCCGAGGAGGTCGCGACCGCGATCCGCCGCGCGTTCTGGTACGCGGCACAGGCCGACAAGTATGACGGCGCCGTTCATGCCACGAAGTCGGCGCATGTGACGCTGGCCATGCCAGAGCCCTTTGGGGTCATGGGAATTGCCTGCCCGACCAGCGCGCCGCTTCTGGGGCTTCTAAGCCTCGTGCTTCCGGCGATCGCGATGGGCAACCGGGTGGTGGCGTTGCCCTCCCAGAACATGCCCCTGTCCGCGACCGACCTTTACCAGGTCTTCGATACCTCGGACCTGCCGGGCGGCGTGGTCAACATCGTCACCGGCGCGCGCGACGAACTGGCCAGAACGCTGGCGGCGCATGATGACATCGCGGCGATGTGGTACTGCGGCAGTACCGAGGGCGCGCGGATGGTCGAGACAGAGAGCGCCGGAAACCTCAAGGCCACCTGGACGGTGCGGAACCGCGACTGGCTGGGGGCAGAGGGGCAGGGGCGGTCTTTCCTGAAACATGCGACCCAGATCAAGAACATCTGGGTCCCCTACGGCGAGTGACGCGGCGGTTGCAGCAGGCTCCAGCTTGCGACACTGTCCGGGCATGAAAGTGATGGCGATCCGGTTCATGTTCCTGGGTCTCGCGGCACTGGGTTTGCCCGGGGTGGCGTTTGCACACGCGACGCAGCGTGCCGTGCTGCATGTCCTGCCGACGGCGCCCTACGTGATCGGCGCAGGGATTGCCGTCGCGCTGTCGGCACTGATCGTGGCCTTTGCCCCGCGCGTTCCCGCGCCGCGCGCGGTCACGCTGCTTTCCCGCCCGGTCGTTCCTCGCGACATCGGCAGCTGGCTTTCCGCGCTTCTTCTGGTTTTCCTTCTTGCCGCTGGCTTCTTCGGGAGCCGTGACCCCTATGGCAACATGCTGACCCTGACGGTCTGGGTTGTCCTGTGGGTCGCGCTGACGCTGGCCGTCGCGGTCTTCGGCGACCTCTGGCGCGGGCTCGATCCATGGAGCGGTCCGGTGCGCGCGGCACGCCGGATGCTGGGGCTGACCGGCGGCGTCGGTCTGTCGCGGCTGGGCCACTGGCCCGCGGTCGCTGGCTATCTGGCCTTTGCCTGGTTCGAAATCGTGTCGCTTGCGCCGGCGGATCCCGCGGTCTTGGCGCGAACGGCTCTTGCCTACTGGCTTGTCGTCTTCGCCCTTGCCGTGGCCGAGGGTGAGCACTGGCTGGAGAAGGGGGAGTTTCTGACCGTCTACTTCGGTTTCGTGTCAAAGATCGCGCCACTTTGGGCAGAGCGGCGCGATGGCCGGCTGACCTTCCACCTGGGCTGGCCCGGCGCGCAGATCCTCGGCATGCCGCCGCTTTCGTTGTCGCAGGCAGCCTTCGTCACCGCGATCCTCGCCTCGGTCAGTTTCGACGGCCTGCACGAGACGTTCTGGTGGCTGGCCCGGATCGGGATCAACCCGCTGGACGTGCCGGGACGGTCGGCGGTGATGGGCGTCAATACCGCGGGTCTGTTCCTGACCTGGGCCGCGATGGCGGGGCTGATCGCCGCGGCAATCCGGGCGGAACTGGCCCTGTCCAGCCCCGGCGCTCCCCGCTATGCCGACGCGGCGGGGCCATATGCCTTGTCCTTTCTACCCATCGCCACCGGTTACCATGTCGCGCACTACCTGGTCGCGCTGCTGACCTCGGGGCAATACGTCCTGGTCGCGCTGAACGATCCCTTCGATCTGGGCTGGGCGTTGCTGGGATTGCCGGAACACTGGGTGGGTTTCGGATTCCTGGCGCGCGAAAGCTCGGTCCGGCTCATCTGGCAGGCGCAATGGGCGATCATCCTGACGGCCCATCTGCTGGCGGTCCTGCTTGCTGCGCATCTTGCCCGAAGGTCCGGCCTCGAGCACCGCAGAATTGCACAACTTCCCGTCGCGGTGCTGATGGTACTTTACACCGTCTTCGGTCTGTGGCTCCTGTCGGCGCCTGCCGCAGGGTAGAAAAACATGGACTTTTTGTTCGTACACGCACAATCTTGAACCAAGGCGCGGGCGCGGAAAGCCGCGCGCCGGTTCCCAGCAGTGGAGATGACAGATGACATCCAGACTGATCGGAAAGACACCGAGCCGCCGCTCGGTTCTGACGGGAATGGCGGCAGGCGCGGGGGCGCTGGCGGTGCCGTCCTTCTTCCCCGGCTACACCCATGCGCAAAGCTCTGAGCCGATCCGGCTTGGCTTCCAGCTTCACCGCACCGGCATCGGCGCGTCCTATGGCCGGTGGTACGAACGCACAGCGACGGCTGCGCTCAACGTCCTGAACGAGGCCGGCGGCATCAACGGCCGCCCGGTCGAGATCCTGTTCGAGGATGACGGCACCGACCCGGCCCGCGGGGCCGAGGTCTTTGGCAAGCTCGCCACGCAGTCGAACTGCGACCTGGTGTTCGGCGCGCTCTTTTCCCACGTCGTCGTCGGAACCGCCCCGCGCGCGGCAGAGCTGAAGGTGCCATATCTTGTCTGTTCCGAAGGTCACCATGTCGCCTCGGGCATGCTGAACCGCTGGACGCTGCAGCCGGGCATCACCGACGTGAAAAGCCAGGTGCAGTCGATGGCACCCTGGGTGACGCAGAACCTTGGCAAGAAGGTCACGATGATCTTCCCCGACTATGCCTTCGGCCATGACCATCGTGACTTCTTCACCGCCGCGGTTGCGGCGCAGGGCGGCGAGGTGATCAAGCACATCGCGATCCCGCCGACCGAGACGTCCTTCACCCGCTACTTCCCGCAGATCCCCTCGGACACCGAGGTCCTGTATCATGTCATGGTCGGACCCGCCGTCCTGACCTTCGTCAAGGAACTGGGCGAATTCTACGGTTCGGGCGACCGGCCGCAGATCTTCGGCTTCATCGATTCGCTGGAAGCCGTCGACATCGCGTCGCCGGGGCTCGAATTCCTGGAAGGCACGCATTTCTGGGAAGGCCACCCGCGCTACAAGCAGGCCGACGCGTCCGAGCACGAGGTGTTCTATCGCGCCGCCGTCGGTGTCGACGACAACGGTGCCTCAGTGACCGATCCGGCGGATATCGCCACCTACGCCCACATGTTCTCTACCTGGGAGACACTATTCGTCATCAAGGCGGCGATGGAGGCTGCGGGCTACCAGGGTCCGGCGGATCGTCAGAAGCTGGTCGAGGCGATCGAGGCGATGACTGACTTCGCCGAAAGCCGGGAACATCCGCAGGGCGCCAAGACCTTCAACGGCAAGACCCATCAGGCCTTCGGACACCAGTCCATTTCGCAGGTCCAGGGCGGCAAGCTGATCCGCGTGCACCAGACCAGCCTTGAGGACGGCTACTATCCCGACGAAGTCGACTACACCACGCAGTCCTTCTGATACCCTTCGGACCCGCCGGGGGCGCTTGCCGCCCCCGGCATCCTGACGCCAAGAGACCTGTGTGAGCTTCGGACCCTTCCTGCTTCTGGCCCTGATGGAGGGCATGGTGACCTCGGCGGTGCTGGCGCTTGCCGCCGTGGGGCTGAGCCTGGTGTTCGGCATCATGCGCGTCGTGAACGTCGCGCATGGGGAATTCTTCATGCTGGGCGCGGTCTCGGCGTGGTTCGTGTCTCAATGGGTGCCGGGGCCGCCCGCGGTGGCCTTTGCCGCGGCGCTTGTCCTGTGCCCGCTGTTCGTCGGCGCCATCGCCGCGCTTGCCGACATGACCGTGCTCAAGCGCCTGAACTACGAACCCGAAGCGACGATCGTCGCGACCATCGGCCTTCTCTACATCCTGCAACAGGCGGCGCTGTCCTTCTACGGGCCCGACGCGCGCCCGGTGCCTGCGCCGTTCAGCTTTCGCGTCCAGCTGCCCTGGTTCGGCTATTCCGGTTACAAGATGGCGGTCGTGCTGGCCTCGGCGCTGGTGCTGCTGGGGGTTTGGCGGCTGCTGGCGAAAAGCCGCGTCGGGCTGATCATGCGGGCCACACAATACGACCGCGAAACCGCCCGCGCCTTCGGCATCAACGTGGACCGCGTCTATGCCGGGGTCTTTGCGCTGGGGGGCGGCCTGGCGGCGCTGGCCGCGGTGCTGATCGTGCCGATCCAGCAGGCGCATTACCTGATGGGCACGGAACCGCTGCTTCTGTCCTTCATCGTCGTGATCATCGGGGGGCTTGGGTCGCTGCGCGGGACCGTGATCGCGGCGCTGCTGATCGGTCTGTCGGATGGCGTCATTTCGACCTTCTTCGCGCCGACGCTGGCCAAGATCGTGGCGACGCTGGCCGTGGCGCTGGTGCTGGTCTTCCGCCCGCAGGGCCTGTTCGGGAGGCGCGCACTGTGACCGCAGCCACCCGCATCTGGGCGTTCCACCTGGCGGCGCTGTCCCTTTTGGCGGCGGGCGCGGCCTTCCTGCCCGCCTATCACCTGACCAACGTGGCCAAGGTGATGGTCCTTGCCACCTATGCGATGGGCTACAACATCGCCTTCGGCTACACCGGGCTCCTGAGCCTTGGGCACGCGCTTTTCTTCGGCGCGGGGCTTTACGGGGCGGGGATGCTGGTGCAGCACGCCGATCTGACTGCGGGGCCCGCGCTGCTGGCCGGGCTGCTGGCGGGGGGCGCGATGGCCGCGATCGCCGGGCTTCTGGCGCTGCGGACACAGGGCGTGGCCTTCATGATCGTCACGCTGATGTTCGCGCAGGCTGGCTATCTGACCATCCTTTACAACACCGCCTGGACCCGCGGGGACGAGGGCATCGTGATCGCGCGCGATGCCCGGGTCCTTCTGGGCTACGACCTGTCCGCCGATCTGCCGCGCTACTTCGCGGCTTTCGCACTGTTCGCCGCCGGGCTTGTGCTGAAGCTCTGGCTTGTGCGTTCGCCGGCCGGGCGGGTGATGATCGCGCTGCGCGAAAATGAGGAACGCAGCCGCATGCTGGGCTATGATCCCTACGCCCGCAAGCTTGTCGCGCTTGTCATCTCGGGGCTTTATGCGGGCGCGGCGGGGGCGGCCTACGGGCTTCTGTTCGGCTATGTCGGCGCCAGCCTTGCCTCGACCCAGTACTCGATCCTGCCGCTGCTGTGGGTGCTGCTTGGGGGCGCGGGCACGGTGCTTGGCCCCTTTGTGGGCGCGCTTCTGATGTTCTACCTGATCGACTATTCCAGCGCCTTCACCACCGCCAGCCTTCTGGTCGTCGGCGTGGCGCTTGTGCTTCTGGTGCTTTTCGCGCCCAAGGGCATCCTTGGCACGCTGCGTGAAAGGTGGCTGCGATGGCTCCCGTGACGTTGCTTGAGGCACGGGGCCTGACGCGCCACTTCGGCGGTCTCAAGGCCGTGGACGGCGTCGATTTCGACCTGGCGGAGGGGGAAGTGCACGCCCTCATCGGGCCGAACGGCGCGGGCAAGACCACCTTCGTCAGCCTGCTTTGCGGCCGCATCCCGGTCCAGTCCGGGGTGATCCGCTTTGACGGTGCCGACATCACGCGTCTGCCCGCACACAGCCGCGTCCGCCGGGGCATCGCCTATACTTTCCAGATAACGCAGGTGTTCGCCAACTTGACGGTCTTCGACAACGTCGCACTGGCCGTCCAGCGCCGGGGTGGTCCCCTGGACGGGGATACCCGCGCTGCCCTTGCCCGCGTCGGGCTTGCCGACCGGGCGGATCAGCGGGCGGGAACGCTGAGCTACGGGCACCAGCGCCTGCTGGAGATCGCCATGGGCCTGGCGCTGCATCCGCGGCTGCTGATCCTGGACGAGCCGACCCAGGGCCTTGCCAATGCCGAGATCGACACCTTCAAGGCGCTTGTGCGCCAGATCGTGTCCGACACCACGGTGCTGCTGATCGAACACAACATGGACGTCGTCATGGACCTTGCGCATCGGATCACGGTGCTGAACTTCGGTGAGGTCCTCTCAAGCGGCACGCCGGATGCGATCCGCGCCAACCCGGCGGTTCAAGCCGCCTATCTGGGGGGCTGAATGCTGACGCTGACAGGCATCGACGCGGGCTACGGATCCGTCCAGGTGCTTCGCCGCCTGACGCTTGAGGCGCGGACGGGCGAAGTGCTTTGCGTCATGGGCCGCAACGGCGCGGGCAAGTCCACCATGCTCAAGGCGATCATGGGGCTCGTCCCGGCTTCCGCCGGTTCGATCATGCTGGACGGTCTGGACATCATTCGGCTGCCCGCGCACGAAGTGCCCCGTCACGGCGTCGGCTATGTGCCGCAGGGCCGCCGGCTCTTCGCCGAACTGACGGTCGCCGAGAACATCGAGATCGGCCTGATGACCCGCCGCAGGGGCCAGCGCACGCGCGACGATGTGCTAAGCCTGTTCCCCCGCCTGCGCGAGCGTCTGAAACAGGTATCCGGCACCCTGTCGGGCGGCGAGCAGCAGATGCTGGCAATCGCCCGCGCATTGTGTCTTGAACCCAAGGTCTTGCTTCTGGACGAACCGACCGAGGGGTTGCAGCCCTCTATGATCGCGCTCATCCGCGACACGGTTGTCGCGCTGAAGTCGACGGGAGTCGCCACGATCCTTGTGGAACAGCGGGTTGATGCGGTCCTGTCCGTCGCGGATCGTGTGGCCTTCATGACCGGCGGCACGGTGGCCGAAACCGTCGAGGCCGCAGGTCTGACACCCACGGCGCCGCAGTTCGCGGCCTATGTCGGCGTCTGATCAGCTTCCGCGGTAGGTCGAATAGCCGAAGGGCGACAGCAGCAGCGGCACGTGGTAGTGCGCCGAGGCGTCCGAGATGCCGAAGCGGATCGGAACCACGTCCAGAAAGCGCGGCGATTCCGGCGGCGTGCCGATGGCATCCAGATAGGCGCCGGCGTGAAAGACCAGCTCATACTCCCCCGCGGCGAAGTCCCCCTTCGGCAGGATCGGCGCATCCGTCCGGCCGTCGTCGTTCGTGCGCATCCGTGCAAGCGGCACCCGCGCGCCGTTCTCAAGTCGGAAAAGCTCGATCTCCAGCCCCTCGGCGGGCAGGCCCCGCGCCGTGTCCAGCACATGCGTCGTCAGATAGCCTTGGGACATGATCCAAACTCCTTGCTTCCCCGGCATCATGCGATGGGCGCGGGCCGAATGCGACCACCTTCGGGCGCGAAAAGTCTTTCCGGTTTTTTTTGATAATCTTCCGGCCATGCCGGGCTTATGCCTAGGATGAGCAGAACCACCGGAGCCGTGCGATGAACCGATATCCCCGCGACATGTCCGGCTACGGTCCCGACGCGCCCGACGCGAACTGGCCGGGCGGCGCAAAGGTGGCGGTCAGCCTTGTCCTGAACTATGAGGAAGGCGGAGAGAACTGCATCCTGCACGGCGACGCGGCGTCCGAGGCATTCCTGTCGGACATACCGGGCGCGGCCATGTGGCCGGGCCAGCGTCACTGGAACATGGAGTCGATCTACGAATACGGTGCCCGGGCCGGATTCTGGCGTCTGCACCGGCTGTTCACCGAATTGGATGTCCCCGTCACGATCTATGGCGTGGCCACCGCGCTTGCCCGCTCGCCCGAGCAGGTCGCGGCGATGAAGGCGGCGGGATGGGAAATCGCTTCCCACGGCCTCAAGTGGGTCGAACACCGAGACATGCCCGAAGACGAGGAACGCCGCCAGATCGCCGAGGCGATCCGGCTTCACACCGAGGTCACCGGCAGCCGCCCGACCGGATGGTACACGGGGCGCTGTTCGCTCAACACCGTGCGACTGACCGCCGAGCAGGGGTTCGACTGGATCTCGGACACCTATGACGACGACCTGCCCTACTGGATCGAGGCGGGGGGGCGAGACCAGCTTGTGATCCCCTACACGCTGGAAGCCAACGACATGCGTTTCGCCACCGCGCCGGGCTACATCACCGGCGAACAGTTCTATCAGTATCTGAAGGACGCCTTCGACGAACTGTACCGCGAAGGCCAGGCGGGCCGCGCCAAGATGATGAGCGTGGGGCTGCACTGCCGCCTGATCGGCCGGCCTGGCAAGATCGCGGGACTTCGCCGCTTCCTCGACTATGCCCGCGGGCATGAGGGCGTCTGGTTTCCGCGCCGGATCGACATCGCGCGACACTGGGCCGCGACCCATCCGCCCTGCCGTTTCGACCGCCCGAGCCGGATGGACAAGGCCGCCTTCGTGGCCCGTTTCGGCGGCGTCTTCGAACATTCCCCGTGGATCGCCGAGCGCGCCTGGGACCTGGAACTCGGCCCCGCGCACGACACGGCCACCGGGCTTCACAGCGCGCTGGCCCGCATGTTCCGGTCGGCCAGCCGCGAAGAGCGCCTTGGCGTGCTGACGGCCCACCCCGACCTTGCCGGAAAACTGGCTCAGGCCCGACGTCTGACGGCCGAGTCCACGCACGAACAGTCCTCCGCGGGTCTCGACGCGCTGACCGACGCCGAACGCGCGAGCTTCACCGAGCTCAACGAAACCTACGTCAAGCGCCACGGCTTCCCCTTCATCATCGCCGTGCGCGACAACACCAAGGCGACGATCCTCGATGCCTTCCGACGCCGTATCGCCAACGACACCGATGCCGAGTTCGCCGAGGCCTGCGCCCAGGTCGAACGCATCGCCGAAATCCGCCTGAAGGACATGCTGCCACGATGACCGCACCCTATTTCGCCCCGACCGGAGGCCTGCCGCCCCAAACCGCGCTGATGACCGGCCGCGCCGTCTTTACCGAGGCCTACTGCTTCATTCCGAAGGGGTGCTTCTCGGACATCGTGACCAGCTACCTTCCGGGCTGGACGGGCACGCGCATGTGGCTGATCGCCCGACCGATGTCGGGCTTTTCCGAGACCTTCAGCCAATATGTGATGGAGGTCGCGCCCGGTGGCGGAGCGGACGCGCCCGAGAATGAACCGGGCGCCCAGTCCGTCATCTTCGTGACCCGGGGAACAGCAACGCTTTCCCTCGACGGCAAGGACCACGTGCTCGAAGCGGGCGGTTACGCCTATCTGCCCCCCGGCTGCGCCTGGCGTCTGTGGAACCGCTCCGATGACACGGCCCATTTCCACTGGGTCCGCAAGCTCTACGAGCCCGCTGCGGGCATTCCCACCCCAGATGCCTTCGTGACCTCGGACCGCGAAGTCGAACCGATTGCCATGCCCGACACCCAAGGCCGCTGGGCCACGACCCGCTTCGCCGACCCGTCCGACCTGCGCCACGACATGCATGTCAACATCGTGACCTTCCAACCCGGCGGCCTGATCCCGTTCGAGGAAACCCATGTGATGGAACACGGCCTCTACGTGCTTGAGGGCAAGGCCGTCTACAAGCTCAACCGCGACTGGGTCGAGGTCGAGGCAGGCGATTTCATGTGGCTGCGTGCCTATTGCCCTCAGGCCTGCTATGCCGCGGGTCCCGGTCCCTTCCGCTATCTGCTTTACAAGGATGTGAACCGCCACGCCAGGCTTCGCGGCCCGGGGGCGTTCGGCCGATGACACCCTGGCGCATGTCCCCTTTTCTTCTTTTCGGAAATATCCCGGGGGTCCGGGGGCAGAGCCCCCGGCGCGATATCGGGGCCACGGCATGAACCGAACGATCCATGCCGAACCTCTGAGCCGGACCAGCTTCGCGCCCTTCGGCGATGTGCTGGATGCGACGGGCGACTATCGGCTGATCAACGAGGGTCTGTGCCGCCGTCATCACGACCTCGCGCGGCTCGATTTCGGTTCCGGGTGTGCCGGAATTTCGATCTTCAATGCCGAACCGCGCGGCATTCCCTACGAATTCGACCTTGTCGAGCGCCATCCCGAGGGGTCGCAGGCGTTTCTGCCGATGACGGAACATCCGTTCCTCGTCATCGTGGCCCTTGATGAAGGTGGCGCGCCCGGACGGCCGCGCGCCTTCGTGACGGCGCCCGGACAGGGCATCAACCTGCACCGCGGCACCTGGCACGGGGTTCTGACTCCCCTGCGGGCACCAGGGCTTTTCGCCGTTGTCGACCGGATCGGCGATGGTCCCAACCTTGAGGAGTACAGGTATTCCGCGCCCTGGCGCGTGACGACCTGAGACACCGTCTAGCCCCAGGGAGGAAAGGGGCAAGGCGGGCGGACTAACCGGACCGCGTCCCCGGGGCGGCGCGCAGACGGCGCGAATAACAGCGGCCCCAGGGGAGAGTGACATGACCGATGTTTCGATCGGGACGCCGGATCAGCTCCGCGATCCGAACTATACGCCGCCGTTGGCCAGGGCGGTGCCGCTGGGTATCCAGCACGTGCTTGCGATGTTCGTCTCGAACGTCACGCCGGCGATCATCGTATGCGGCGCCGCCGGGATCGGCTTCGGGTCCGACCAGGGCGCGCTCGGTTTCCCGGACATGACCTACATGATCCAGATGTCGATGCTCTTTGCCGGCATCGCGACACTGTTCCAGACGATCGGCGCTGGTCCGGTCGGGGCCCGCCTGCCGATCGTGCAGGGCACATCCTTCGCCTTCGTTCCGATCATGATTCCGGCCGTCGCCGGGCTGGGGACGGCAGGCCTTGCGGGGCTGATGGCCGGCGTCTTCATCGGGGGTCTTTTCCACTTCTGCCTGGGTTTCATCGTCGGGCGCATCCGCTACGCGCTGCCGCCGCTGGTCACGGGCCTGATCGTGCTGATGATCGGGCTCGCACTCGTCAAGGTCGGGATCCAGTATGCCGCGGGCGGCGTGCCCGCGATGGACGCGGGCATGAGGGCGATCGCCGAGGCCAAAGCTGCCGGAACCGAAGTGGACTGGTCCACGATCAAGTTCGGCAGCTTTTCCCAGTGGCTGCCGGCGCTCGTGGTCATCGTCGTCACGCTGGCGATCAAGTTCTTTACCCGTGGCTTCATGGCCGTCGCGGCGGTGCTGATCGGCATCATGGCCGGCTACGCCGTGGCGCTGGTCATGGGCCAGGTCAGCTTCGCGTCGGTCGCCCGCGCAGGATACTTTGCGCTGCCCAATCCCTTCATGTGGGGGTTCCAGTTCAACGCCGCGATCATCGTCGGCATGTGCTTCATGGCAGTCGTCTCGGCGATCGAAACCGTCGGCGACGTGTCGGGCATCACCAAGGGCGGCGCGGGCCGCGAAGCGACGGACAAGGAGATCCAGGGCGCGACCTTCGCCGACGGCGCGGGCACGGCGGTCGCAGGCATCTTTGGCGGCCTGCCCAACACCTCGTTCAGCCAGAACGTCGGCCTTATCGCCATGACAGGCGTCATGAGCCGCCATGTCGTGACGATCGGCGCGCTGTTCCTGATCGTCTGCGGCCTGATCCCCAAGATCGGCGCGGCCATCAACACCGTTCCGATCAACGTGCTTGGCGGCGGTGTCGTCGTGATGTTCGGCATGGTCTGCGCGGCCGGTGTCAACATGCTGTCCGAAGTCAGGTGGAACCGCCGCAACATGGTGATCTTCGCCACCGCCCTGTCGGTCAGTCTTGGCCTGCAACTGGTGCCCGAGGCCCTGCAGCACATGGGCCGGACGGCGCAGATCCTGCTGACCTCTGGCCTGCTGCCCGCAGCGGCGATCGCCATCATCCTGAACCTGGCACTGCCCGAGCAGCTTGACGACTGACGCCGGGCGCGGCCAAGGCGGCCTCCGCTTGTGCGGGGGCCGCATCTGTGATTAGCTGCGTTCAAATTTTGATCAAATTAAGATGGACGCGAACGCCCCAAGCCTGACCGCCCCGCCACCGGCGCATTCGCCGGAAGACGCGCTTGCACTGGCCGAACGGCATTTCGGCCGGACCGGCCGGCTTGAGCCCCTGGCATCCGAACGGGACCTGAACTTTCGCCTGACGACGCCCTCGGGGGAAAGCTTCGTGCTGAAGATCGGCAACGCGGCCGAACCAGCCGTGGTTGTCGAGTTTCAGACCGGCGCACTTCTGCATATCGCGGCCCGAGACCCCGCACTGCCCGTTCCGCGAGTCGTCCGGTCCCTGGACGGGCGCACGGGCGTGCCCCTGCCAGGGGGGGAGATCCTGAGGCTGATGAGCTGGGTCGAGGGGCATCCGATGCACAGGGTTGCCTCTGGCCCCGCGCTGCGGCGCAGCCTGGGCACCACTGCCGCACGCCTTGCCCGCGCGCTTGAGGGGTTCGACCACCCGGCGGCAGGGCATGAGCTTCTGTGGGACATCCGGAACGCAGCCCGGCTGCGCCCGTTCCTGCACACGGTCACCGACGCGCGCCTTCGCGACCTTGCGGCGCTCTGGCTCGACCGGTTCGAGGATGAGATTGCCCCGGCTCTTGCGGGTCTTCCCTGGCAGGTCGTCCATGCCGACCTCAATCCCCACAACGTCCTGACCGACCCCATGGGTCGTGCCGTAACCGGTATCCTGGACTTCGGTGACATGGTTCGCACGCCGCGCGCCTGCGACCTGGCGGTTGCGGCGTCCTATCACGCCGATCCGGTGCGCCCCCTGGAAACGCTGACCGAGGTCGTCGCCGCCTGGCATTCGGTCCTGCCGCTGACCGGGGGAGAGGCGCGGCTGATCCCCGACCTGATCGCGATGCGGATGGTGCTGACCGTCGTCATCGCACACTGGCGGGCCGGGCTTTACCCCGGCAACGCCCCCTATATCCTGCGCAACGTCCCGTCCTCTGGCGCGGGACTGGCCGCACTGACCGAAACGGGCAGGGGGGCGGCGCGCCGCCACTTCGCCCGCGCACTGGAGATCCGCGAATGACCGCCCGCGAAGCCATGCCGAACGCCTATGTCGCGGGTAAGGGAAACCTGTCGGACGAAGATGCGACCCTTGTCGCCCGGCGCGACCGCGCGCTTGGCCCGGCCTACCGACTTTTCTATGAAACCCCGGTGCATCTGGTGCGCGGCGAAGGTGTCTGGCTCTACGACTCGGCGGGCAAAGCCTACCTGGACACCTACAACAACGTGGCCTCTGTCGGGCATTGCCACCCCCGCGTGGTCGCCGCCATGGCGTCGCAGGCAGCGACCTTCGCCAGCCACACCCGCTATTTGCACGAAGCGATCCTGGATTATTCCGAACGGCTGCTTGTGACCTTCCCCTCGGCGCTTTCGCACATGATGTTCACCTGCACCGGGTCCGAGGCAAACGATCTTGCCCTTCGGATCGCGCGGGAGCACACGGGCGGCACCGGGGTCATCGTGACGGAAAACGCCTATCATGGCGTGACGCTTGCGGTTTCTGGATTCTCGCCATCGCTTGGCCCCGGGGTCCCGCTGGGCGCGCATGTGCGCACCGTTCCGGCCCCCGATCCGGAACTGGGGGATCGCGCGGGCGAAGTGTTCGCCGCGGGCGTGCAGGCAGCGATCGACGACCTCAGGCGGCACGGCATTAGGCCCGCCGTGCTGATCGTCGACACGGTGTTTTCCTCGGACGGGGTGATCCCCGATCCTGCCGGGTTCCTGGCTCCTGCGGTCGCCGCGATCCGCGCGGCGGGCGGGCTGTTCATCGCGGATGAGGTGCAGCCCGGCTTCGGCCGCACCGGTGCGGGCATGTGGGGGTTTTCCCGCCACGGGATCGTCCCGGACATGGTCAGCCTCGGCAAGCCGATGGGCAACGGATATCCCGTCGCGGGCCTTGTGCTGCGGCCCGAGCCCGTTGAACGATTTGGCGCGAAAGGGCGCTACTTCAACACCTTCGGCGGAAATGCCGTGGCCGCCGCGACCGCCAGCGCGGTCCTGGACGTGATCGAGGATGAGGGATTGATCGGAAACGCCAAGGTGACCGGCGCCTACCTTGCGGATGGGTTGCGCGCCCTCGCCGGCCGCTTCGATGCCATCGGCTCCATCCGCGCCGCCGGGCTTTTCATCGGCGTCGACATCGTGGCGGCGGATCAGCCCGACGCGCGGCGGACCCACAGGATCGTCAACGCGCTGCGCGAGGCGGGCGTTCTGATCTCGGCCACGGGCAGGAATGCCAATACGCTGAAAATCCGTCCGCCGCTCGTCTTCGGTCGCGATCACGCCGACATCTTCGTGGATCGGCTCGACGGGGTGCTGCGCGCGCTTGCCTAATGCGCGGCCATCAGACGCGCGGCATCGAGCATACGATTGGAAAAGCCCCATTCGTTGTCATACCAGCCGAAGACCCGGATCAGGCCAGCCGCCGTCACATGCGTTTCCGGCAATGCCATGACGATGCTTTCGCGGCGGGCGCGCAGATCGCTTGAAACAAGTGGGCGGTCGGTCCAGCCGATCACCCCGCCCACGGCCTGAAGCGCTTCGTTCACCGCTTCCCGTCCGGGTTTCGCCCGCGTCATCACCGCCAGGTCCACGGCCGATACCGAGGCCGTGGGCACGCGGACAGCCGCGCCCTCGATGCGTCCCGCGATCTCTGGGAGCACCACGTCCAGAAGCCTTTGCGCCGAGGTCGTGGTCGGCACCATCGAAAGCGCCGCGGCCCGACTGCGGGCATAGTCGGCGCCCGGCGCGTCCACCGTGGGCTGTGATCCCGTGTAGCAATGGATCGTGGTCATCCACCCCGTCTCGACGCCCCATTCGGCATCGATCAGCCGGGCCAGCGGCGCCAGCGCGTTGGTGGTGCAGGACGCGTTGGACACGATGCGGTGATCCGGCGAAAGCCGGCTGTCGTTGGCGCCGATCACAAGGGTGAAGTCCGCCGTCCTTGAGGGACCGGACACCAGCACGCGCCCGGCCCCTGCCTTCAGCCCGGCTTCCGCGAAGGACCGTTCCCCGCCAAGGCCCGTGCATTCCATCACCAGGTCGATGCCGGACAGGTCCAGTGTCGACAGGTCGCGTGCCCCGGTCAGCGCGATGCGCTGGCCGTCCACGACAAGGGCGCCGGGCTCAAGCCGGACGTCGCCCTTCCATGGGCCGAAGGTGCTGTCGTACTCGAAAAGGTAAGCCGCCATTTCAGGCTTGGCGATGTCGTTCAGGGCGACGATCTCGATATCGGCATGTCGCGGGTCCGAAAGCGCGGCCCGCAGAACCGACCGCCCGATCCGGCCGAACCCGTTGATCGCAACCCGAACCGCCATCTGTGCCCTCCACCGCGCAAGCGGGTCAGTCAAACCACGAAGGCGCGCGGCCCGAAACCCCTAATTTGTAACCGATACGCGCCAGGCCGGTGGGGGATTTCAGACCTCGACCTTTTCCCCCAGGCCGCGTTCCTTGGCGCGGCGCACGGCCGCGCCTGCGACGGCGAGGTCCTGCAGGCCGACGCCGGTTCCGTCGAAGAGGGTGATTTCGTCCTTTGACATGCGCGCCTCGGCCAGCCCGGCGATGACGGCGCCGATGGGGGTGATGTCGCCCGCCGCGATCAGGCCGGCCGCGACGGCGTGCTGCGCCTCGCCGATGGTCACGGATTGCGCGACCTCGTCGGTGAAGACCCGCGCGCGGGCCAGAAGCGCGGGCTCGACCTCCTGCTTGCCCCTTGTGTCGGTGCCCATGCAGGCCAGGTGCGTCCCCGGCGCCACATGCGCGGCCATGAGCGTGGCCGCGGGCGAGGAGGTGATGGTCACGATCACGTCGGCCTCGACCATCCGCTCCAGCGGCACGGCTTCGAAGGGCAGGCCGAGTTCCGCCGCGACTTCGCCAAGCTTCGCCAGCATCTCCGGGTGCAGGTTCCAGGCGATGACCTTTTCGAAGCCGCGCGCCCGCGCGGCGGCGCGCAGCTGGAACGCGGCCTGGTGGCCGGCGCCGACCATGCCCAGCACCTTCGCATCCCGCCGTGCCAGCCGGTCGATCGAGATCGCGGAGGCCGCGGCGGTGCGCAGCGCCGTCAAGAGGTTTCCACCGACCATGGCGGTGGGGCGCCCAGTGTCGGGATCGAACAGGTAGACCGTCGACTGGTGGTTGGGGATGCCCTTCCCCGCATTGCCCGGAAAGTATCCCCCCGCCTTCACGCCCAGCATCCCGCCGGCGCGGTCCAGCCCAGACTTGAACCCGTATTGCCGGCCTTCGCCAAGCGCCTCCCGTACCACGGGGAAGTTGCAGGCCTCCTCCCGCGCCATCGCGGCGAAGGTCGCCTCGACCGCGGCGAAGGCATCCTCGGCCGAGACCAGATCGGCGATGAATTTCTCTGGCACGATCAGCATGCCGCTTCCTTTCATTCTGGCCCAAATACTCCGGGGGTGCGGGGGCAGCGTCCCCGCCGGCTGGGCGCTTCTGCGCGCTCAGTAAGCCTTGCCGCGCGCCGAAACCGGCCAGACGACCTCGACCTTGCCGTTGCGGACGCCGACGTACCAGTCGTGGACATTCGCGGTGGGATCGCAGTGGCCGGGAACCAGCTTCAGCTTCTCGTTGACCTTCAGCACGCCCTCGGGATCCGAGATGACGCCATGTTCGTCCGAGCACTTGATGTATGTCACGTCATCGCGCCCGTAGACGACCGGCAACCCGCTGTCGACCGACTGCGCCTTCAGCCCCGCGTCGCAGATCGCCTTGTCGGCCTTGGCGTGGCTCATGACGCTGGTCAGGATGAAGAAGGCGTTCTCCCACTCGCCGGCGTCGATGCGGCGGCCGTCCTGGTCGAGGATGCGGCCGTAGTCGGCATCCATGAAGGCGTAGGAGCCGCACTGAAGCTCGTTGTAAAGGCCCGAGTTCGACTCGAAGTAGTAGGATCCCGTGCCGCCGCCCGACACCAGGTCGGTCTCGATGCCCTCGGCCTTCAGCGCCTCGACGGCGTCCCTGACCTGGGCAATCGCCGCGTCGATCTTGGCCTTGCGGTCCTCGAAGCTGTCCATGTGCTGCATCGCGCCCTGATAGGCCTGGATGCCGCGGTAGACCAGGGCATCGGCGGCCATGACGGCCCGGGCGATCTCGACGACCGCCGGGGTCGTGGTCACGCCGCAGCGCCCCGCGCCGCAGTCGATCTCGATGAAGACGCCCAGCGTGGTGCCGTGCTTCGTCGCTGCCGCCGACAGATCGGCCACATTGGCCACGTCGTCGACACAGACGATCACCTCGCCGCCGCTGATCTTCGGCAGTTGCGCCAGCCGCTCGATCTTGGCCGCGTCGCGCACCTGGTTCGAGACGAGGATCTCCTTGATCCCGGCCCGGGCGAAGACCTCGGCCTCGGACACTTTCTGGCAGCAGACGCCGACCGCGCCGCCCAGCTCCATCTGCAGCTTCAGCACGTCCACCGACTTGTGCATCTTGCCATGCGCGCGGTGGCGCATCCCGTGCGCCCGGGCGTAGTCGCCCATCTTCCGGATGTTGCGCTCCAGCGCGTCAAGGTCGAGCACCAGGCAGGGCGTCTGGATGTCGGCCTCGTCCATGCCGGGCTTGGCGGGAATGTCGAAGCCCACTTCGCAGGCGTCGAAATCGACGAACTCTTTCATCGGAACTCTCCTTCTCGGCCCTGCATCCAGGGCAGTTTGTCCAGATCGACGTTGCCGCCGGTGATGATGACGCCCACGCGCTTGCCGGCGAAGCGGTCGCGGTTCTTCAGGATCGTGGCCAGCGGCACGGCGCTCGATGGCTCCATGACCACGCGCAGGTGTTTCCAGGTCAGCTTCATCGCCTCGACGATCTCGGGATCGGACGCGGTCAGGATGTCGCTGACATGGGACTTCACGAAGTGCCAGGTCAGGTCCTTGAGCGGCACCAGGAGCCCGTCCGCCACGGTCTTGGGCGCGTCGTCGGCGATGATGTGGCCGGCCTTGAAGCTGCGGTAGGCGTCGTCGGCCTGCTCGGGCTCGGCCGCGATCACCTTCGTTTCCGGCGCCAGCGTCGAAAGCGTCAGGCAGGTGCCTGAGATCATGCCGCCGCCGCCGATCGGGGCGACCACCCTGTCGAGCCCGTCCACCTGTTCCATGAACTCCTTCGAGCAGGTCCCCTGCCCGGCGATCACGCGCGGGTCGTTGTAGGGATGGACGAAGTCGCCCCCGGTCGCCGCCTGCACCTGCGCAAAGGTCGCCTCGCGCGAGCTTGTCGAGGGCTCGCATTCGGTGATCCGCCCGCCGTAGCGGCGCACCGTGTCCTTCTTGGCCTGCGGCGCCGTCCGCGGCATCACCACGTTGCACGGAATGCCGCGCAGCATCGCCGCATAGCTGAGGCACGAGGCGTGGTTGCCGGACGAATGCGTGGCGACGCCCTTCGCCGTCTGTGCGTCGCTCAGCCCAAAGACCGCGTTCGCCGCACCCCGCACCTTGAAGGCGCCCGGCTCCTGGAAGTTCTCGCACTTGAAGAACAGCTGACAGCCCGCCAGATCGTCCAGATAATCCGACGTCCGAACCGGCGTCCGACGAATATGCGGCCTGATCCGATCATGCGCCGCCAACATGTCGTCATAAGTCGGGATGTGCATCGCGTGATCCTTCATCCTACGCCGCCGCCCTGGCGGTTTCGCCGGCGGTCTTGCGATAGTACTCCTGCGCCGCCGCGACCCCGGACCCCAGCGTGATCGGATAGCCAAGGTCGGCCATGCACATCTCTGCGGTGGCGAGGCCGGACAGCATCATCGCATCCGTCAGGCTGCCCAGATGCCCGATGCGGAAGACCTTTCCCGCGACCTCGCCCAAGCCCACGCCGAACGCCATTCCGTATTTGGATGCGGCCAGGCTCACGACTTCGGTGCCGTTGAAACCGTCCGGAACCACGACGGCGGTCACTGTATCAGAATAAAGATCCGGCGTCGCCGCGCAGGGGCGCATGCCCCAGGCGGCAACGGCGCGGCGCACGCCCTCTGCGATGCGGCGGTGGCGTGCATAGACCTTGTCCAGCCCTTCATCCTGAAGCATCTGCACCGCGGTGGAGAGCCCGTTGATCAGCCCGACCGCCGGCGTGTAGGGATAGCCCCCGGCCGCGTAGCTTTTCTGCATGTCGCGGAAGTCGAAGAACGTTCGGGGCAGGGTGGCCGTTTCCATCGCCGCGACGGCCTTCTTCGACAGGCCCAGGATCGCGAGGCCGGCGGGCAGCATGAACCCCTTCTGGCTTCCCGCGACCGCGATATCGACCCCCCAGCGGTCCATCTCGAACGGCATCGAGCCGATCGAGGACACGCCGTCGACGAACAGCATTGCCGGATGGCCGGTCCGGTCCATCGCGCGGCGGATCCCGGCGATGTCGCTTTTCACGCCGGTTGCGGTTTCGTTGTGCGTCGCCAGGACCGCCCGGATCCGGTGCGCGGTGTCGGCGGCCAGCGCGGCCTCGATCGCTTCCAGGGGGGCGCCCTCTCCCCAGGGCGTTTCGATGATCTGGGCCTTGAGCCCATGGCGCTGGCACATGTCGATCCAGCGATGGCTGAACATGCCGAAGCGGGCGGCAAGGATCGTGTCGCCGGGCGACAGCGTGTTCGTGATTGCCGCTTCCCAGCCGCCCGTGCCGGTCGAGGGGAACAGTATGATCTCACCGTCGCGTGTGCCCAGAACAGCCTTCACGCCCGCCACAGCCGGCTTGAAGATTCGCGCAAAGGCGGGCGAGCGGTGGTCGATCGTGGGCATGTCGCACGCCTTGCGGATGACCTCCGGAATGTTGGTCGGGCCGGGAATGAAGACCGGATTCTGATAGGACATGTACTTCCCCCAATTCGGAACGGGATGACGATAACGCGGGGGCGGAGCGGGGCGCAATTTTTTCGAAAAATAGTTTCGCAAGATGGAAAAATATCTCAAGGCACGGAAATATATAGTTTATTAGTTTTTCATTGCGCGGAATGGTTTTTCGAAAGTAAAAAAGGGCAAGGAGGAGTCACATGACCGAACCACGTCCCCGCGGGCGCCCCAAGAGCTTTCACGACCGGACCGAACAGAACACGATCCAGTCGCTGGACCGGGCGCTGATGATCCTGAAGGTGGTCAGCGAAGCCGGCGGGCTGACGCTGTCCGAGCTTGCGGCGCGTACCCGGCAGGCCGCCCCGACCGTCTACCGGGTGCTGACCACGCTGCAGTCGCATGGCTTCGTCGAGGTCGAGGAACCAGGCCAGCTTTGGCATGTCGGGGGCGGGGCCTTTCGTGTCGGCTCCGAATTCCTGCGCCGCACCAAGGTGGTCGAACGGGCCCGGCAACCGATGGACCGGCTGATGCGCGCGACGGGAGAGACGTCCAACCTCGGCGTGGAACACCGCGACCGGGTGCTGTTTCTCAGCCAGGTCGAAACGCACGAGGCGATCCGCGCCTTCTTTCCGCCCGGCACGCTGTCTGACATGCATATCTCGGGGATCGGCAAGGCGCTTCTGGCCTGGTACCCGGAAGCGCGCGTGCGCCAGATCGCGGCGCAGGGATTGCAGGCGCTCACGCCCCGTTCGCTTTCGACCGAGGCGGCCCTGCTGGCCGATCTCGCCGCGACGCGCCTGCGCGGCTACGCGATTGACGATCAGGAACGCGCCGAGGGCATGCGCTGCGTCGCGGCCCCCGTGTTCAACGCGCACGGGGAACCGGTCGCTGGCTTGTCGGTATCGGGCCCGGCGTTCCGGATGGCGCTGGACGAGGCTCCGCGTATCGGCGCCAAGGTCCGCGCGGCGGCCGACGAAGTGACGATGGCGACGGGCGGGCGCATCCCGGACCAGGGCGAAAGCCGTTTACAGACCCGGCCACGGGCGCGATAGTCAGGGAAGGACGCGCGCCAAGGAGGAAGCCATGCCCACGATTTCCAAGGAATTTTCCGGCCAGACCGTCATCACAACATTCGAGATGACACCGGGCACGGCGCAGGACCTGATGGACGAACTCAGCGATGCCTACGAAAGCTTCATATCCAAACAGCCCGGATTCATCGGTGCAGGTCTGCACATGAACGACGCGCAGACCCGGATCGCGAACTATTCACTGTGGCAGCGGCGCGAGGATTTCCAGGCCATGCTCCGAACGCCCGAGATGCGCGAACGCAACCGCCGGATCGCCGCGCTTTGTTCCCGGTTCGAGCCGGTCATGTACGAGGTCATGGCCAGCTACAACTGACCGCTTCAGGACGCCTCTGCCAGGCAGTCCCGGATCGCCGCCGACATCGCCGTGAGCAGTTCGGTGTAAAGGCCCGGTCCGGGTTCCAGCGCGCGTCCCTCCGGATCAAGCGCCCGGCCGATGCGGGCGGGCGTATCCTGATCCAGCGTCTCGATCGACTTTGGGTCGGTTCCCGCCTCGGGGAAGATGCAGGCCACAGCGCCGCTTTCCAGCAGCATGCGGGTTTCTGACAGGTGGCCAGCGCCGGGCGCGGCGGCGTCGCCCTTCGCGACGCTTGCGGCAATGGTCAGGCCGAAGCGATCCGCGAAATAGCCAAGCGCGTCGTGGGCAACGATGATCGGGGCCTTGGGGGTCGACGCCATCTCCGCCTCGATCGTAGCCGTCAGGTCGCGCAGCCCGGCCTTGGCCATAGCTGCGTTGGCCAGGTAGACGCCGGAATGTTCGCCATCTTGCCGGATGAGAGTCTCTGCGATCGCGTCCAGCCAGACCGCCGCATTGTCCGGGTTCAGCCAGGCATGCGGATCGATCCCGCCTTCGTGGTGGTGTTCCCCTTCATCGTCATGGCCGTCCGGTTCGGGGTCCCCGTCGAAGTGGCGAAGCGACGTCGCGGAGACGTCCAGCAGCGCCACCGTCTGATCCGGCGTCACGGCATTCAGCGCGCGGTCAAGCCAAGGGGTCATCTCGGGTCCGATCCAGAACACGACGTTCGCCTCACCCAGGGCGGCCCGCTGAGATGGGCGAAGCTGGAAGTCATGGGCATCGGCGCCCCTGTCCAGCAGAACCTCGGGCGCGCCCAGATCGCCCATGACTGCCGCGACAAGAGAGTGCACGACCGGCATGTCGGTCACGACGCGCGGCACCTCGGCTGCGGCGGGCTGGGCTGCAAGAAGGGCAAGAATGGGAAGGATGCGCATGTGAACCTCGCTTGCTCGGGCATCGGCGATATCATATGTTATATCGTAACAGTCAAGGGGCGAATCATGACGGATATGGCAGAGGGCGCGGCGCTTGCGTTCGCCAAGCACGACCACGGCCACTGCGCCGGCGACGTGCTTGCACGTGCCGAGGCGCTGGCCGAAGAGCGCGGGGCGCGGCTGACGCCCGTCAGGCGGCGCGTGCTGGAGATCCTGCTTGAGGCGCACCGGGCCATGGGCGCCTACGAGGTTCTGGACCGGCTTGCCGCCGAGGGGTTCGGGAACAAGCCACCGGTCGCGTATCGTGCGCTTGAGTTTCTGGTCGATCAGGGGCTCGCGCATCGCATCCGGCGGCTGAATGCCTTTGCCGCCTGCATGCACCCAGGCGAAAGCCATGCGCCTGCCTTCTTTATCTGCAACACTTGCGGCAGCGTGGCCGAGGCGCCGGCGGAACCCGTGCGCGCCGCAATGGAGGCCGCGGCGCGCGCCGTCGGCTTCACGATCGAGCGGATGAATGCGGAAGCGGTGGGCCAATGCCCAGCGTGCGCGGAGGCGGCGCAATGCAACTGATCTCGGCCCGGGGCCTGTCGGTCCGGCATGGCGCGCAGATCGCGTTGTCATCCGTCGATTTCGCGATCTCGAAAGGGGAGATCGTCACCGTCGTCGGGCCGAACGGCTCTGGCAAGTCCACGCTTCTGAAGGCGCTGATCGGGCTTGAACATGCGGCCGAAGGGCAGGTGACGCATGCGCCCGGGTTAAGCATCGGCTACGTTCCGCAAAGGTTGCACATGGACGCCCGCCTGCCCATGTCTGTGCGCCGTTTCCTGTCTCTGCCCCATCGGGTGCCCGACACAGAAGCCGAGGCCGCGCTGCGGCGGGTCGCGGTGCCTGGCATCGGGTCGCGCCCGATGTCGGCGCTGTCCGGCGGCCAGTTCCAGCGTGTGCTGCTGGCCCGCGCACTTCTGGCCAAGCCGGAAATCCTGATTCTGGACGAACCGACCCAAGGTCTGGATCAGCCGGGCGTCGCCGCGTTCTACCGCCTGATCGAAGAGGTGCGCGCCGAAACCGGCGTGGCCGTCCTGATGGTCAGTCACGACCTGCATGTCGTGATGAGCGCGACGGACAGGGTCATCTGCCTGAATGGTCACGTATGCTGCGAAGGCGCGCCGCGCGTCGTGTCCGAGGCACCAGAATACCGCGCACTCTTCGGGCTGGGCACCGGCGGGGCGCTGGCCCTCTATCGCCACGTTCATGACCATGACCATGACCATGACCATGACCATGACCATGAACACGGCCACGCCAATCATCACCCCCATCACCATCACCACGAGGGCGCGGATGCCTGAGGACTTCCTGATCCGGGCAGCCCTTGCAGGCTTGGGCCTGACGCTGGCGACCGGCCCGCTTGGGGCTTTCGTCGTCTGGCGGCGCATGGCGTTCTTCGGCGACGCGACCGCCCACGCGGCCATTCTCGGCGTGGCGTTGGCGTTGGCGACGGACCTTCCGGTCTATGCCGGCACATTGGCGGTCGCGATGGCGATGGGCCTGGCGGTGTCCGCCCTGACCGGCCGCGGGCAGGCCGCGGATTCGGCGCTGGGCGTGCTGGCCCATTCCGCGCTGGCGCTGGGGCTGATCGCGGTTTCCTTCCTGCCGGGCGTTCGCTCCGACCTGTCAGCCTACCTGTTCGGCGACATCCTCGCCGTGACGGACGCCGATCTGATCTGGATATGGGGCGGCGCCGCGCTGGTCCTGGGGCTGATCGCCTGGCGATGGCAGGCACTGCTGACCGCCACCGTGGACGAGGCCCTGGCCCAGGCGTCGGGCATAGATCCCCGGCGCGAAAGGCTCGTCCTGACGCTTGCGCTCGCGCTCGTTGTCGCGGTGGCGGTCAAGATCGTCGGTGCGCTCCTGATCGCGGCGATGCTGATCATCCCCGCCGCCGCGGCGCGCGGGCCCGCCCGTTCGCCCGAGGCAATGGCCGCGATCGCCGCCCTTTTCGGCGCGCTGGCCGTCTTGGGCGGTCTGGCGCTTTCGCTGCGTTTGGACACGCCGGCCGGGCCTTCGATCGTGGCTACGGCCGCCGCGATCTTTGCGCTGAGCCTGATCCCCCGCCGCCCGACCTAGCCGGCCGAGCGGGACCGGAGGAGGCGCGCGTGGCTCCTCCAGCCGCTATCCGGTTCCCGGCTAGCGCCGAGGCGGGCGCGAGCGGTAGACCGGAAGTCGCCAGCCAAACAGCAGGCTACCCGCGCGCAGCACGAAGGTGACGACGGCGCAGGCCACTAGCGCCACACTCTGCGGCGCAGCCTGCGCCGTCAGCAGGGCCGCCGCCGCACCGGCCAGGGCCGCGGTGACGTAAAGCTCACCCTGTTTCAGAACCAGCGGAACCTCGTTGCAGACGACGTCACGCATCAATCCGCCCAGACATCCGGTCGCCACCCCCATCAGAAGCACGATCGCCGCGCTGTGACCCAGGGTCATCGCCACCCCGGTTCCCGCGGGAACGGCCACGGCCAGGGCGAGCGCGTCCAGCCAGGTCAGAACCCTCAGCCGGCTTTCGAACATGTGCGCGGTGAAGAAGACCAGGACCGACGCCAGGACAGCAATTGCCACGAACATGGGTTCCGCTACCCAGAAGACCGGATTGCGGTCAAGGATCACGTCGCGAACGGTCCCTCCGCCCGTCGCCGTCAGCGCCGCGACGAAGGCGAAACCCACGATGTCCAGCTGCGCGCGGCTCGCGACCAGCGCCCCTGTCAGAGCGAAGACGAAGACCGAGGCAAAGTCGAGCAGCTCAAGCAGCGTCATCCGGTCCGGCCTTCTTGCGCTTGAAGGGCTTCATGCCCGTGCGCGCCAGCTCATCCGCGCGCTCGTTCTCGGGGTGCCCGGCATGGCCCTTGATCCACTCCCAGGTCACGCGGTGGCGTGCCTGCGCCGCTTCAAGCCGCTGCCAGAGATCGACGTTTTTGACAGGCTTCCGGTCGGCCGTGCGCCAGCCGTTGCGCTTCCAGCCGTGAATCCATGCCGTCACGCCGTTTTTCACATAGGCGCTGTCGGTGACGATCGTGATGGTCGAGGCCCTGGTCAGCGCCTCGAGCGCCGAGATGGCTGCCAGAAGCTCCATCCGGTTGTTGGTGGTATCGGCCTCGCCGCCATGAAGCTCGCGCTCGCGCAGGACGGTCTCGCCCTCCATCGCCCGCATCAGAACGCCCCAGCCCCCCGGACCGGGATTTCCCGAACATGCCCCGTCGGTGAACGCGAAAAGCTCCGGCATCTTCTTCTTTTCTCAAGTATCCTCGGGGGTGCGGGGGCAGACAGCCCCCGCTGCACTCGCTTCCGGCTTCACGCCGGTTGACGCAGCACGCGCGGCACCTTGAACTCGACCTTTTCGCGCGCCGTCTCCACCAGCTCCAGCGTCACGTCGAAGCGGGCCCGAAATGCGTCGATGACCTCGTTCACCAGCACTTCCGGCGCCGAGGCACCCGCCGTAAGTCCGACCGCGCCCGCGCCTTCCAGCGCGCGCCAGTCGATGTCCGCCGCGCGCTCGACCAGTTGGGCATGGGCGCATCCGGCGGCCCGGCCCACCTCGACCAGCCTTCGGGAGTTCGAGGAATTCGGCGCCCCGATCACCAAAAGCGCGTCGATCCGGTCGGCGATGGCCTTGACCGCTTCCTGCCGATTGGTGGTCGCGTAGCAGATATCCTCCTTGTGCGGGCCGATGATCGTCGGGAACCGCGCCTTCAATGCGGCCACGATCCCCGCGGTGTCATCGACCGAAAGCGTCGTCTGGGTGATGAAGGCCAGCCGCTGCGGGTCGCGCGGCGCGATTGTCGCGACGTCCTCTGCCGTCTCGACCAGGATCACCTCGCCCTCGGGCAGCTGGCCCATCGTGCCCAGCGTCTCGGGGTGGCCCGCGTGGCCGATCATGACCATCTGCAGCCCGTTTTCGTGATGGCGCTCGGCCTCGATATGCACCTTTGAGACAAGCGGGCAGGTCGCGTCGACATAGACCATCTCGCGCCGCTCCGCCTCAGCCGGAACGGACTTGGGGACCCCATGGGCCGAGAAGATCACGGGACGGTCGTCCGGGCAGTCGCCCAGGTCCTCGACAAAGACGGCGCCCTTCGCCCTCAGCCCATCCACGACGAAGCGGTTGTGCACGATCTCGTGGCGGACATAGACCGGCGCCCCCCATTTCTCGATCGCCATCTCGACGATCTTGATCGCGCGGTCCACACCGGCGCAAAAGCCGCGCGGCGCGGCGAGGTAAAGGGTCAGGGACGGTTTCATCGCGCTCTCCTTGCTTGCCCTTCACGTAAGCGCGCGGCGAGGTCAGGTCCAGCCCGGATTTGCCGCGGCGTCCATGAGCGGCATTCCGGCCAGTCAGAGGGACGCGGCAGCTTCGCCCGGTTCGTGCAAGTTTCATCGTGCCGAAAGCCTGGGGTCGGCCCATCGGCCGCAGACCTGGATCCGTGACGAAAAAGGCATCACGCTTTGCGGGCAAGCGCGGCTTGCGGAGCCTTTGGTTTTTGCGCTGATTCCGCGTCCGGCGCCCTTGCGCGGCGCCGGTTCACTTCCCCGAGGCGAAATCCTCGCGCGGCTCGCGTGGAGGGCGACCGATGACTTCGCGAAGGGCGTCCAGTTCGATGAAGTTGTCGGCCTGGCGGCGCAACTCGTCCGCGATCATGGGCGGTTGCGAGCGGATGGTCGAGACCACGGACACCCGCACGCCCTGGCGTTGCAGGCTTTCGACCAGCGGCCGGAAATCGCCGTCGCCCGAGAACAGGACGATGTGATCGACACGCGGCGCAAGTTCCATGGCATCCACGGTCAGTTCAATGTCCATGTTGCCCTTGACCTTACGGCGGCCCTGGCTGTCGATGTATTCCTTCGCGGGCTTGGTGACCATGCAGTAGCCGTTGTAGTGCAGCCAGTCGACAAGCGGACGGATCGGCGAATATTCGTCGTTCTCGAGAAGCGCGGTATAATAGAAAGCCCGCAGAAGCTTGCCGCGCCGCTCGAACTCCTGCCGCAGAAGCTTGTAGTCGATGTCGAAGCCCAATGCCTTGGCCGCCGCATAAAGGTTCGATCCATCGATGAACAGCGCAAGCCGTTCGTCCTTGTAGAACATCAATAGTTCCTTTCAAAAAGTGCTCACCGGTCGGAGGCGGGAACGCGACTGGAAAGACCTGGCGGCATAAGGCAAAGATAGGCGTCGAATTCCGGTTGGCAACGTGGGCAATGGTATCTGTGGCTATACAAAAGGATAACAACGCGCTGATTGCTCTGGGCGGCAACCTTCCCACGCGATCTGGCGACAGCGCCGAACTGCTGCGCGCGGCGCTTGCGGACCTGGCCGCTGCGGGGTGCGCGCTGCGGGCCGTTAGCCGCTTCTTCGCGACGCCCGCCTACCCGGCGGGATCGGGGCCGGACTTCGTCAATGCGGCGGCAGTGATTTCAACCGATCTCGCGCCGAGGGACCTTCTGGAGCTGCTTCACGTGATCGAGGCGCGCCACGGCCGCGAGCGTCAACAGCGCTGGGGCGCGCGCACCCTTGATCTTGACCTTCTGGCGGTCGGCGATCTGGTCCTGCCCGACAGCGCGACACAGGACGAATGGCGGGCCCTTTCGCCCGAGCGTCAACGAGAGGTCGCCCCAGACCGCTTGATTCTGCCCCACCCCCGGCTTCAGGACCGCGGATTCGTCCTGGTGCCGCTTCTGGATGTGGCGCCGCTCTGGCGTCATCCCCGGACCGGGAACAGCGTGGAAGCCATGGTTCGCGCCCTGCCTGAGGACGACAAAGCGGCAATACGTCCGATCTGAACGGGATTCATTGCTTGTCAAGCCCGAACATAGGGCATAAATAGCGGTTTCCACCTTCCCAGTCGGATTGGAGTAGGCAATGGCCCGCGTGACGGTTGAAGATTGCGTTGACAAGGTTCCGAACCGGTTCGAGCTCGTTATGCTCGCCGCGCATCGTGCGCGCGAGATCGCGTCGGGTTCGCCGCTGACGATCGACCGCGACAACGACAAGAACGCCGTGGTGTCCCTGCGTGAAATCGCGGAGGAAACCCAGACGGCCGCCGATCTGCGTGAACGCATGATCGAAAGCAACCAGACCCAGATCGAGGTGGACGAGCCCGAAGAAGACGCGATGGGTCTTCTGATGGGGGGGGAGGTCGATCGCCCCGCCCAGGATGACATGGACGAAGAACGCCTTCTGCGCCAGCTCATGGAAGCTCAGGGCCAGGGCTGAGACAAGGCCCTGAGGCGAGCGGACCAACATGATCGACGTCGAAGACCTGATCGCGCTGGTCCGCAACTACAATCCCCGAACCAACGCTGACCTGATCCGGCGCGCCTATGAATACGGGCGCCGCATGCACGATGGCCAGAAGCGCCACTCGGGCGAAGATTACTTTACCCATCCGGTCGCCGTCGCCGCGATCCTGACGGAGCAGCGGCTGGACGACGCCACGATCATCACGGCCCTGCTGCACGACACGATCGAGGACACCAAGTCCACCTACGCCGAGGTTTCCCGCCAGTTCGGCGAAGAGATCGCGGAACTGGTCGACGGCGTCACCAAGCTGACCAATCTGCAACTGTCCTCGACCGCCTCGAAGCAGTCGGAAAACTTCCGCAAGCTGTTCATGGCGATGTCGAAGGACCTGCGGGTGATCCTGGTGAAGCTGGCCGACCGGCTTCACAACATGCGCACGATCAAGTCGCTGCCCCACGAAAAGCAGGCCCGCAAGGCGCGCGAAACGATGGACATCTTCGCCCCGCTGGCAGGCCGCATGGGCATGCAGTGGATGCGCGAAGAGCTTGAGGATCTTTCGTTCCGGGTGCTCAACCCCGAGGCGCGATCCTCGATCATCCGGCGCTTCATCACGCTTCAGAAGGAAACCGGCGACGTCGTCCAGAAGATCAGCGCCGACATCCGCATGGAGCTTGAAAAGGAGACGGTTGACGCCGACGTCTTCGGGCGCGCGAAGAAGCCCTATTCCATCTGGCGCAAGATGCAGGAAAAGCAGCTTGCCTTTTCACGCCTGTCCGACATCTACGGCTTCCGCGTGATCTGCCAGAGCGAGCAGGACTGCTACCGCATCCTGGGCGCGATCCACCGCCGCTGGCGCGCAGTGCCGGGCCGCTTCAAGGACTACATCAGCCAGCCCAAGTCGAACGGATATCGTTCGATCCACACGACCGTTTCCGGCCGCGACGGCAAACGGGTCGAGGTGCAGATCCGCACCCGCCAGATGCACGAGGTGGCCGAGGCCGGCGTCGCGGCGCACTGGTCCTATCGCGACGGCGAGCGCGCGCAGAACCCCTTCGCGGTTGATCCCGCGAAATGGATCGCGACGCTGACCGAGCGTTTCGACACTGGCGACGACCACGACGAGTTTCTCGAGAACGTGAAGCTCGAGATGTACTCGGACCAGGTCTTCTGCTTCACGCCCAAGGGCGATGTGGTGCAGTTGCCGAAAGGCGCGACACCGATCGACTTCGCCTATGCGATCCATACGCGAATCGGTAACTCCTGCGTGGGCGCCAAGGTGGACGGCATCCGGGTTCCGCTTTGGACCCGTCTCAAGAACGGCCAGTCGGTCGAGGTCATCACCGCAACGGGCCAGCGCCCGCAAGCGACCTGGATCGACATCGTCGTGACTGGCCGCGCCAAGTCGGCGATCCGGCGCAGCCTGCGCGAGGAAGACCGCGAACGGTTCGTGAAGCTTGGCCAGGAACTGGCGCGCGTCGCCTTCGAGCACGTCGGGCGCAAGGTGACCGAAAAGGCTTTGAAGATCGCGGCCAAGAACCTTGCTCTTCTAGACGAAAAGGAAGTGCTGGCACGGATCGGCTCGGCCGAGTTGACCGCAAGCGAGGTTCTGGCGGCGATCTATCCGGACCTGGCGCAGCAGACGGCCGAAGAGGTCGATTCGCGCCGGGCCGTCGTGGGCCTTACCGCGGACCAGAGCTTCCGCCGGGCCAACTGCTGTCAGCCGGTGCCGGGCGAACGCATCGTCGGGATCACATATCGCGGCCAGGGCGTGGTGGTTCATGCCATTGACTGTCCCGCCCTTGCCGAATTCGAGGAACAGCCCGCGCGCTGGATCGACCTGCGCTGGCATTCCGGCCGACACGCCGCCGTCTACACCGTCAGCCTGAACCTTACGATCGCGAACGATGCGGGGGTCCTGGGACGAATCTGCACCTTGATCGGCGCGCAGAAGGCAAATATCTCCGACCTGACTTTCGTTGACCGCAAACCGGATTTCTACCGGCTGATCGTCGAGGTCGATTTGCGGGATGCCGAGCATCTACATGCCCTGCTGACCGCGCTCGAAGCGGAACCGGACGTCGCCCAGGTGGAACGTTACCGGGACCTCAACCGCAAGCCCTGACCTGGGGCAGGAAGGAAGCGGATCGGTGGTCTTCAAGCGGCGCAACCCGCGGACCTATCTTCAGATCATCGCCCAGGCGTTCTGGCCGCGCGGTGGATGGACCCGCGCCTTCCACTACGTCAAGCATCGCATCCGGCGCCTGCCAGACAACCCCAAGAGCATCGCGCGCGGCGTGGCCGCCGGGGTCTTCGTCAGCTTCACGCCGCTGTTCGGCCTGCATTTCTTCACGGCCTACGTCGCGGCCCGCATGGTGCGCGGCAACGCGCTTGCGGCTCTGCTTGGCACCTTCTTCGGCAATCCCCTGACTTTCCCCATCATCGCTTTCAGTTCGCTCAAGATAGGGCACTTCATCCTGGGAACGCATTTCGACGTCACCGGCCATTCGACCCTGGTGAGCGAGTTCGTCGGCGCGGGTCAGGATCTGAAGCACAACTTCCTCGCCCTTTTCACGGAAGATGTCAGCCAATGGGGAAATCTGATCGGCTTCTTCCAGCGGGTCTTTCTGCCCTATCTCGTCGGGGGGATCGCGCCGGGGCTGCTGTCGGGCTTCATCAGCTACTGGCTGTCCGAACCCGTGATCGCCGCCTACCAGAAACGCCGGCGCAAGCGACTGAAGGAACGGCTCGAAAAGCTCAGGGCCAAGCTTCACGCCCGCGCCGAAGAGCGGCGAGAAAAAGGGTGATGGCAATTGTGCCGGTCACGATTCCGCCGTTCACAGCGGATGCCGGGCCGGTCTAACCTGCGCGCAACCAGACAGGAACGGAGTAGACCGGTGACCCATCTCAGGCTTGGTGTGAATATCGACCATGTCGCCACCGTCCGCAACGCGCGCGGTTCGGCGTATCCCGATCCCGTGCGCGCCGCCATTCTGGCGGAAGAAGCGGGGGCCGATGGGATCACCGCGCACCTGCGCGAGGATCGCCGCCACATCGTCGACGGCGACGTCGAGCGGCTGATGGCGGCGCTGACCAAGCCGCTGAACTTCGAGATGGCCGCCACCGCCGAGATGCAGACAATCGCCTTGCGCCACAAGCCGCACGCCGTGTGCATCGTCCCGGAAAAGCGCGAGGAGCGCACGACGGAGGGCGGGCTGGACGTTGCCGCGGACATCGCGCGGCTGACCGACTACATCGCGCCCCTCAGCGAGGCGGGAAGCAGGGTGTCCATGTTCATCGGACACGACCCGCGCCAGATCGAGGCCTGTGCCAGGATCGGCGCGGCGGTGGTGGAACTGCACACGGGGCACTATTGCGACCTGCACCACGAAGGCCGATTCGACGAGCGCGACGCAGAGCTTGCCGCCCTGACCGAAGGCGCCCGGCTGGCGCATTCGCTTGGGCTCGAGGTTCACGCGGGCCATGGCCTGACCTACGATACCGTGGCGCCGATCGCGGCCCTGCCGGAGGTTCGGGAACTTAACATCGGACACTTCCTGATCGCGGAAGCCATCTTCGCGGGGTTGAAGCCCGCCATCGTCGAGATGCGCCGTCTCATGGATGCGGCCCGGGCATGATCCTGGGCATCGGGACCGACCTTGCGAACATCGAGCGGATCGCCGCGACGCTGGACCGCTTCGGCGACCGGTTCCGCAACCGCGTCTTCACCGAAGTCGAACAGCGCAAGGCCGAGCGCAGGAAGGACCGCGCGGGCACCTATGCCAAGCGCTGGGCCGCGAAGGAGGCCTGTTCCAAGGCGCTTGGTACCGGGCTTCGCATGGGGATTTCCTGGAAGGACATGGCGGTGGCGAACCTGCCCTCGGGCCAGCCTGTCATGCACCTCTCCGGCTGGGCCGCGGACCGGCTTGCCCGCATGACGCCGCCGGGACATGAAGCGATCGTTCACGTGACGCTGACCGACGATCACCCCTGGGCGCAGGCCTTCGTCGTGATCGAGGCCCGACCCGTCGCCGCGGTCATTCCAGCCAAGGAAACTTGACACTTACACCCTGCGGCCCCATGAAGCGGTCGCAAAGATGACAGGACAGGCCATGTCGAGCAAAGCCAGCGACGGTATCGTCGAAACCTTCAAGACGATCGTGTACGCACTCTTGATCGCAGGGGTCTTCCGGACCCTTTTCTTCCAGCCTTTCTGGATCCCCTCGGGCTCGATGAAGGACACGCTGCTGATCGGCGACTTCCTGTTCGTCAACAAGATGGCCTACGGCTATTCGCGCTATTCCTGTCCCTTCGCGATCTGCCCGATCTCGGGCCGGATCCTGGGCTCCGAACCCGAACGCGGCGACGTGGTGGTGTTTCGCCACCCCGCGAACGGCAATGACTTCATCAAGCGCCTGATCGGAATGCCGGGTGACACCATCCAGGTCCTGGACGGCGTGCTTTACATCAATGGCGAAGCCGCGCCGCAGACGCCCGCGGGCACGTTCGAGGAAATCAAGCAGCCCCAGGGCTCTGAGGGTCTGGTGCCGCGCTGCGTCAACGATCCCGTTGGTCAGGGCGGCATCTGCGAGAAAGAGCGATTCACCGAAACGCTGCCCAATGGCGTCAGCCACGATATCCTGAACATCACCGACAACTGGGGCGCCGACAACACGCCGATCTTCACGGTCCCGGCGGGCAACTACTTCTTCATGGGTGACAACCGCGACAACAGCCAGGACAGCCGCATCGCGGTGCAGTCTGGCGGCGTGGGTCTTGTGCCGGCCGAATACCTGATCGGCCGGGCCGAGCGTGTCATGTTCTCGTCCGCGGGCCGGTCGCTGTTTGCCTTCTGGACCTGGCGCGGCGACCGCTTCTTCAAGGCGATCGAGTGAAGCTGGGAACCGATCTTCAGGCCTTCGCGGCCAGGATCGGGCACGACTTCCGCCGTCCCGAACTGTTGCTGCGCGCGCTGACGCATGGATCGATCGCGACACTCACGCGGCCCGACAACCAGCGGCTTGAGTTCCTGGGCGACCGGGTGCTGGGCCTGGTCATGGCCGAGGCGCTTCTGGCCGCGGACAAGGGCGCAAGCGAGGGCCAGCTTGCGCCGCGCTACAATGCCCTTGTCCGCAAGGAAACCTGCGCCGCCGTCGCCGCGACCGTGGGTGTGGGCGAGGTGCTGAAACTTGGCCGGTCCGAAATGATGTCGGGCGGCCGCCGGAAAGAGGCGTTGCTGGGCGATGCGATGGAGGCGGTGATCGCCGCCGTCTATCTGGACGCAGGTTTCGAGGCCGCCAAGGGCATGGTGCTGCGGCTTTGGGGCGACCGCATCGGGGCCGTCGCCGAAGACGCGCGCGATCCCAAGACGGCGTTGCAGGAATGGGTCCAGGCCCGCGCCATGCCGCCCCCGGCCTACACCGAGATATCTCGCGAAGGCCCGCCCCACCAACCGGTGTTCACCGTCGAGGTCAGGATAGCCTCGGGTCAGGCGGCTCAGGCGAAGGCCGGCGCGAAACGGCTGGCCGAACAGGCGGCGGCGAAGGCGCTTCTTGCGCGAATGGAGGATGGCAATGGCTGATACGCGCGCGGGCTTCGTTGCCCTGATCGGAGAGCCGAACGCGGGCAAGTCGACGCTGCTGAACCAGATGGTCGGCGCCAAGGTGTCGATCGTCACCCACAAGGTGCAGACGACCCGCGCCCGCATCCGCGGGATTGCGATGGAAGGGTCTGCCCAGATCGTCTTTGTCGACACGCCCGGTCTTTTCCGCCCGCGCCGCCGCCTTGATCGGGCGATGGTCGCCGCCGCTTGGGGCGGCGCAGCGGATGCCGATGTCGTGGTGCTGCTGGTCGAGGCGCATCGCGGCCTGACCGAGGGCGTTCGCACGATCATCGAGGCGTTGAAGGACCGGCTGCCCGCCAGGACACGCGTGGCGCTGGCGATCAACAAGATCGACAGGGTCAAGGCCGAAGAGCTTCTTGGCCTGTCGAAGACGATGAACGAGGCCTACGGCTTCGAAAAAACCTTCATGATCTCGGCCGAAAAGGGCTACGGCGTGAAGGATCTCAAGGAATGGCTTGCCGCCGAGCTGCCCGAGGGCCCCTGGTTCTACCCCGAGGACCAGATCGCCGACCTGCCCATGCGCATGATCGCGGCCGAGGTGACGCGCGAGAAGCTGACGCTCAGGCTGCACGAGGAACTGCCCTACCAGCTGACCGTCGAGACCGAGCGGTGGGAAGAGCGCAAGGACGGATCGGCGCGGATCGACCAGATCGTCTATGTCGCTCGCGACGGCCACAAGGGCATCGTACTGGGCAACCGGGGCGAGACGATCAAGGCCGTGGGCAAGGCCGCGCGCGAGGAGCTGACAGAATTCCTGGGCCGTCCGGTCCATCTGTTCCTGACCGTGAAGGTGCGGCCGAACTGGCTTGAGGAAAGCGAACGCTATTCCGAGATGGGGCTTGATTTCCGGGATGGCGACTGAGCCGCGCCTGACCGCCGATTTCTGGATCCGTGCCTATCTTGCGCGGCTCCAGATGGCGGGCATACCCGCCTATGTCACCTTTCGCGGCGATCCGACGGCCGGGGCGATCCTGGTCAAGCTGGCCACTCTGGACGGCGCGGCGCGGCTTTACCAGCGTAGCTTCGACCTGATGACCGGCGCGCGCGCCTGGGTCACGCTGGCCGACGGGCCCGAGCCCGAGGTCGACGCCGCCGCCCGGCGTCAGCGCCAGATGGATCCCGACCTTTGGGTGATCGAGGTCGAAAGCCGCGAGGGGCGGACGCTGCTGGACGAAGAGGGGCTGGCGGACTGATCCGGGCGGGAGGCGGCTCCTGGCCAAGCTCCGCCGCGACGCAACAAAAAAGGCCCCGCCGCGGCGGGGCCTTTCGTTTAGGGGCAGGCGGCTTACTGCGGAATGTCGCCGGTGATGCCCTCGATGTAGAACCCCATGCCAAGCAGGTCGCCATCCGGAGCGGTTTCCCCCTCGGCAAGCCAGGGCGAGCCGTCCTGCTTGTTGATGGGGCCGGTGAAGGGGTGATAGGTGCCCGCGGCGATTGCGTCACGCATTGCTTCGGCCTCGGCCTTGACGTCGGCCGGCACGGCGTCGGTGATCTCTCCGATAAGGACCTCGCCTCCGGCGATGCCTTCCCAGGCGTCCACCTGTTCATAGGTTCCCTCAAGCAGGGCGCCCACACGCTTCACGTAATAAGGGCCCCAGTTGTCGATGATCGAGGTCACGCGCGGCGAGGGCTTGTATTCGGCCATGTCCGAGGCTTGCCCGAACCCGATCACGGCGCCGTTCGACTTGGCCGCTTCGGCCAGAGGCGCGGTCGAGTCGGTGTGCGAGGCGATCACGTCGACGCCCTGTTCGATCATCGCCTTGGCTGCGTCGGCCTCTTTCGCGGGGTCGAACCAGGTGTAGGCCCAGACGACCGTCAGCTCGACATCGGGGTTCACCTGACGCGCGTGATGGAAGTAGGAGTTGATGCCCATGACCACTTCCGGGATCGGGAAGGATCCGATGTAGCCGATCTTGTTGGACTTGGTCATGCGGCCGGCGATCAGGCCCTCAATCGCGCGACCTTCGTAGAAGCGGGCGTTGTAGGTGGAAACGTTGGCGCTGTCGCGCTTGAAGCCTGTCGCATGTTCGAACATCACGTTCGGGAATTTCGCCGCGACGGCGTTCGTGGCATCCATGTAGCCGAACGAGGTCGTGAAGATGATGTTGCAGCCGCCCAGAGCCATCTGGGTCAGCACGCGCTCGGCGTCGGCGCCCTCGGGCACGCTTTCCTGCCACTGGATCTCGACCTTGTCGCCAAAGGCCTCCTTGACGTCCAGCGCGCCCTGATGGTGCTGGTAGGTCCAGCCGCCGTCGCCGATCGGGCCGACGTAGACGAAACACGCCTTGACGTTGTCCATCGGTCCGGCGGCCATCGCGCCGCCGCCCAGCGAAAGGGCGATGCCCGCCGCGGCGGCCGTGGTCATGAGGGTTCTTCTGAGCATTCCGATCTCCTGTTGGTAGGGCAAATGCCCTGTTGATTTGCCCGTTGTGGGCTTTGGGTTAACGCCGCCCTATCGGGCGGCGTGGAAATTCTGGCCAAGCGATGCGGGTGCGTTCAGGCTTGACCGGCCGCGGCCGGACGACATGATCACCAGCACGACGATGGTTACCAGATACGGCGACATCGACAAGTATTCTACGGGGATACCGGAACCCGCGGCCTGAAGGTTCAGCTGCAGGACGGTGATGCCGCCGAACAGATAGGCGCCGATCAGCACGCGCCAGGGACGCCAGCTGGCGAAGACGACGATGGCCAGCGCGATCCACCCGGCGCCCGCGGTTATTCCATCCACCCACTGCGGAACACGCACGAGGCTGACATAGGCGCCGCCAAGCCCGGCCATGGCACCCCCGAAGGCGATGCAGCCCAGGCGGATGCGGTTCACCTTGTAGCCAAGCGCATGGGCCGCCTCATGGCTTTCGCCCACGGCGCGGACGATCAGCCCAAGCCGGGTCGAGCGCAGCACCCACCAGACCAGCGCCACCAGCGCGATCGAGGCATAGACCATCCAGTCGTGGCCGAAGATGATAGGGCCAAGGATCGGGATGTCGGTGAGCGGGCCGAAGGGCACCTTGGCGGTCACCGGGGGCTTGATGCCGTTGTAGCCCTGGCCCATGAGCGATGACAGGCCAAGCCCGAACAGCGTCAGCGCCAGGCCGGTCGCCACCTGGTTGGCCAGCAGCACCTGGGTCACGAATGCGAAGACGAGGCTGAGTGTCGCGCCCCCCAAAGCGCCGGCAAGGAAGCCCACGACAGGGCTGCCCGAGGCGACGGCCGCGATGAAACCGCAGATCGCGCCCACGATCATCATCCCCTCGACGCCCAGGTTCAGCACGCCGGACTTTTCCACCACCAGCTCACCCAGGGCGGCCAGCATGATCGGCACCGCCGCCACCATCAACGAGGCGACAAGGATGACTGGATTGATACCGCCGATGTCCATCAGCTGACCCCCGGAATTGCGGCGCGGATGCGGAAGTTCGTCAGAACGTCGACACCGAGCAGGAAGAAAAGAAGCATGCCCTGGAACACCTGGATCGCGGCCGAGGGCAGGCCAAGGTTCGTTGCCGCCATCTCGCCGCCGACATAGGTCAGCGCCATGATGAAGCCCGCGAGCACGATGCCCAGCGGATTGAGCCGGCCAAGGAAGGCCACGATGATCGCGGTAAAGCCGTAGCCCACGTTGAAGTCGATCGAGATCTTGCCGGCGGGGCCGGTGACCTCGAACATTCCCGCAAGGCCAGCCAGCGCGCCCGAAAGGCCCATGCACAGCAGGATCAGCCGCTCGGGCTTGACGCCGTGGAAGCGGGCGGCGCGCGGTGCCTGTCCGGCAAGCTTGATCTGGAAGCCCAGGATGTGGCGTTGCAGCAGGATATAGGCCGCCACCCCCATCGCCAGCGCGAACACGCCGCCCCAGTGCAGCCCGGTTCCCGCGATCAGTTCGGGGTTGGAGGCCGCCGGGAAGGACGACACGGAAAAGCTGCGGCTACCGGGAAAGCCCGCGCCCTCCGGGTTCCGGAGGAAGCCGGTCGATGCCTTGGCAAGGATGGTGTCGGCCACATAGACCAGCATCAGCGAGACAAGGATTTCGTTGGTGTTGAAGCGCGTCTTGAGGATAGCCGGGATCATCGCCCAGGCGCAGCCGCCAAGCGCACCCGCAAGGATCATGGCGGGGAAGATGAGGCGGCTTTCCGTCGGGTAGAAGGCAAGGCCCACCCCGGCGCCGCAGATCGCGCCCATGATGTACTGGCCCTCGGCGCCGATGTTCCAGATCCCGGCGCGGAAGCCCAGCGACAGGCCGATCGCAATCAGGATCAGCGGGCCCGCCTTCACCAGAAGCTGGCCGCGAAGATAGAACGCGAACTCGCCGAAAAGCGGGTCCCAGAAGATCGTCTTGATCACCGCGATCGGGTTCTTGCCCAGCATGGCGAACAGCAGCCCGCCTGCGACCATCGTCAGGAACACGGCCAGGATCGGCGTCGCGTAAAGCCAAAAGCGCGAGGGGTTGGGACGTTTCTCAAGCCTCAGCATGATGCGCCACCTCCATTCCGTGGGCACCGCCCATCATCAGTCCGATTTCGTCGATGGTCAGGCCTTCGACGGGTCTTGGCCGGGTCAGCCGCCCTTCGTTCAGCACCGCGAACATGTCCGCGATTTCCAGAAGCTCATCCAGGTCCTGGCTGATCACCACGACACCCGCGCCCTCGGCCGCGCGGTTCAGGATCGCTTGCCTGATCGCCGCCGCCGCCGCCGCATCCACGCCCCATGTGGGCTGGTTGATCACGATGACCTGTGGGCTTTGGTCCAACTCGCGCCCGATCAGGAATTTCTGCAGGTTGCCGCCCGACAGGGCGCGGGCGGCCACGTGATTGCCGGGCGTCCGCACGTCATAGGTCTGGATCACCTCGTCCGCGAAGCCGCGCGTGGCGGCCCAGTCGATGAAGCCCTTGTGCGTCAGGTTGCGTCGGATCGCACCGGTCAGAAGCGCGTTTTCCACAAGCGACATGTCGGGCGCCGCCGCATGGCCGTAGCGGTCCTCGGGTGCTGCGACCAGGCCCGCCCGGCGACGGTCGCTCGGCCCCTGGTCGCCGGCGGCATGACCGCAGACGCGGATCTTGTCCGGGGCGACCCGCAGTTCGCCCGACAACGCCAGAAGCAGTTCGTCCTGCCCGTTGCCCGCGACGCCCGCGATGCCCAGAACCTCGCCCCGCGCGACGGTGAACGACACGTTCTTGAGGGTCGTTCCGAACGGAATGGGCGAGGCGACCGAAAGATCGGTCACGCCCAGCACGACCTCTCCCTTGCTGCCGGCGCGCCGTTCGGGCGGGGTCAGCGTGGCGCCGACCATGAGTTCGGCCATTTCGCGCGCGGTGGTTTCGCGCGGCACGCAGGTGCCGACAACCTTGCCGCGTCTGAGGATCGTGGCCCCGTCGCACAGCGCCCGTATCTCTTCAAGCTTGTGCGAGATGTAGAGGATCGCGGTGCCCTCGGCGGAAAGCTGGCGCAGGGTCTTGAAAAGGATCTCGACTTCCTGCGGGGTCAGCACGCTGGTCGGTTCATCCATGATCAGAAGCTTCGGATCCTGCAGCAGGCAGCGGATGATCTCGACCCGCTGGCGTTCGCCGGCCGAGAGGTCCCCCACCATGCGGGAAGGATCCAGCGGCAGGCCGTATTCCTCGGACACGGCGCGGATGCGTGCGGCCAGTTCCCGCATCGTGGGCGGGTTCTCCATGCCCAGAGCCACATTTTCCGCGACGTTCAGCGCCTCGAAGAGCGAGAAGTGCTGAAAGACCATGGCGACGCCCGACGCCCGCGCTTCGGACGGCTCTGAGGGGGAGAAGGGTCTGCCGCGGAAGGTCATCGTGCCCTCGTCCGGCTTGACCAGCCCGTAGATCATCTTGACCAGCGTGGATTTGCCCGCGCCGTTTTCGCCCAGCAGCGCGTGCACCTCGCCCACGCCGATATCGAACGACACGTCCTCGTTTGCCTTAACGCCGGGATAGGACTTGCTTATCCCCTTGATACTCAGAAGCGTTTCCCTCGTCATCCCGCACATTCCTTCTTGGTTCGGGCCTTGGCGGTTTTCATCATGATCAGTTCGGCCGCCACCCCGACGGCGATGGCTTGCGGATGCTTGCCGAGGTCGGGGTTTCCGATGGGGCAGCGGATGTCCGCGATTCGTTCGGGCGCATGGCCGAGTGCCGCCAGCCGCGATCGGAAACGCGCCCATTTGGTGTCCGATCCGATAAGGCCAAGGCTTTGGAACCCGTGCGCCAGCAGACGGTGACAAAGATCAAGGTCCAGTGTGTGCGAGAACGTCAGCACCAGGTGATCCGCGTCCTGCGGCGCCTCGATCACAAGGTCGGCCGGATTGGACGCGATCTTCTGGACGACACCTTCGGGGACCGCCGGAAACCGGGAGGCGTCGGTGTCGATCCAGGTAAGCCGGAAGCCGGGCAGGGGGCGCATGACCTCGATGATGGCGCGGCCGACGTGACCCGCACCCCAGATCCAGAGCTCACGCAAGGGGCGGGTCAGCGGTTCCACGAACCAGCCCTGGACGATGCGCGGCGCGGGCATGAAACCTTCGCCGCGGGCGCGCTTCAGGATGCGCGCGACCGCCATCGGCATCGGGCCTTGCGTGCCCGGCACCGGCCTCGCGACGACCGTTTCGCCCGCGACATCGGCCAGCAGGCCTTGGTCCCAATGTTCCGAAAGAAGCGTGACCGCCCCGCCGCAGCACTGGTTCAGCGCGGGCCCCAAGGGCATCCGGTCCAGCGCCGCCGATCTGTCCTCGGCCAGCATCGCGCGGGCCTTGGCGGCAGCCTCGTACTCCAGTGTGCCGCCACCGATCGTGCCTTCCTGCCCACAAGCCCAGACCAGCATCGCGGCCCCCGCTTCGCGCGGGGCCGATCCTGCCACGTCCGCGACGACGACGCGGATCACGGCGCCATGGGCCGCGACGGCGCGGGCGAGTTCTGCGTGATCGAAGCTCATGCCTGCCCCCGCGCCCGCTTCACCGCCGCCAGCACCGCCTCGGCGGTCGCGGGGGCCTGCAGGTCGGGATAGTTCGGCCCGCAGGCCGCGCAGGCCTGCGACAGCGCCATGAAGGCCGATATGCCGTGCATGAAGGGCGGCTCACCCACGGCCTTCGAGCGATAGATCGTCTCTTCCCGGTTCGCGCCATCCCAAAGGGCTACGTTGAACATCCGCGGCCGGTCCGAACATGCCGGGATCTTGTAGGTCGAGGGCGCATGGGTGCGAAGCCGCCCCTTGTCGTCCCACACAAGCTCCTCGGTCGTGAGCCAGCCCGCGCCCTGAACATAGGCGCCCTCGACCTGCCCGATGTCCAGCGCAGGGTTCAGGCTTGCGCCCGCGTCATGCAGGATATCGGTCCGCAGGATCCGGTTTTCGCCGGTCAGGGTGTCGATCACGACCTCGGTCACCGAGGCGCCGTAGGCGAAGTAGAAGAAGGGGCGGCCGCGGCCGGCCTTGCGGTCCCAGGTGATCTTGGGCGTGGCATAGAACCCGGTCTGCGACAGGCTCACGCGGCCCATGTAGCAGCGCCCGGCCGCCTCGGCAAAGCTCATCTCGTCGCCGCCGACCAGGACCTTGCCATTTTCGAAACGCACCTTCGCCGCGTCGGTCTGGTGTTGCTGCGCCAGGTACTCGGCCATGCGGTCGCGTATCCGGTCACAGGCGTCCTTGACGGCCATCCCGTTCAGATCCGACCCGGACGACGCGGCGGTGGCCGAGGTGTTGGGCACCTTGCCCGTATCGGTCGCCGTGATCATCACCGCGCCCACGTCCACCCCGAACGATGCCGCCGCGACCTGGCTGACCTTGCGGAACAGGCCCTGTCCCATCTCGGTTCCGCCGTGGTTCAGGTGGATCGAACCGTCCTGGTAGACGTGAACCAGGGCGCCCGCCTGGTTCAGGTGGGTCAGCGTGAACGAGATGCCGAACTTCACCGGCGTCAATGCGATTCCGCGCTTCAGGATCGGGTTGCGCCTGTTCCATGCGTCGATCTGCGCGCGGCGCTCTGCCAGCCCCGCATCGGCCTCAAGCCGCGCGACAAGCCCGTTCAGGATGAAGTCCTCGACCGGCATGTGATAGGGCGTGGTCTGGAACCCGTTCGCCTTCGGCATCGCGGCGTCCGAACGGATCATCGTCTCGGACCCGCGCGACCCCAGATCCACAAGCGGATCCTTGGGAAAACTCTCGTGCCCCGGTGCCGGCACCGGCGCGGCGCGATCCGTCGCTTCGGCGTAGAAGTTCCGCTTGCGGACCGCGGTCGGATCCAGCCCGAGATCATGGGCGATGTGGTCCATCACCCGCTCGATCCCCAGCATTCCCTGCGGGCCGCCGAAGCCGCGATAGGCGGTCGCGGATTGGGTGTTGGTCTTCAGCCGGTGGCTTTCGATGCGGACATGGTCGAGGTTGTAGGCGTTGTCGGCATGCAGCATCGCCCGGTCCGCGACCGGCAGGCTCAGGTCCATCGACCAGCCGCAGCGGGCAAGCTGAAGGAACTCGATCCCCTTGATATGCCCCTCGGCATCGACGCCCACGCGGTACTCGATCCGGAAATCGTGGCGCTTGCCGGTGATGGTCATGTCGTCGTCGCGGTCGTAGCGCATCTTGGCGGGGCGTCCCAGAAGCCGCGCGACCAGCGCGCAGGACACCGCCAGCGCATTGCCCTGGCTTTCCTTGCCGCCAAACCCGCCCCCCATGCGGCGGCTTTCGACACGGACCGCGTGCATGGGCAGGCCGATCGCCTCGGCGACCTTGTGCTGGATCTCTGTCGGGTGCTGGGTCGAGGACTGGACGACCACGCCGCCCTCTGCCGGCATCGCCAGCGCCGCCTGGCCTTCCAGGTAGAAATGTTCCTGTCCGCCCATCAGGAAGCGGCCCGCGATCACCTTGGGCGCGCCGTCGATTGCCGCGGCCGCATCGCCCTTGGACCAGACGACCGGACCGCCTTCGAACCGGCTGTCGGCGGCCAGCGCCTGATCGACCGTAAGGATCGCCGGTTTTTCGCGGTAAACGACCTTCCCCTTGCGCGCGGCCTTGCGCGCCTGAAGATGACTCTGCGCGATGACGAGAAAGATCGGCTGGCCGACATAGTGAACCGTTCCGGTCGCCAGCAGCGGTTCGTCATGCGCGGACGGGGACACGTCGTTGGTGAAGGGCAGGTCGTCCGCCGTCCACACGGCGATGACGCCCGGCGCGGCCCTGACCGCCGACAGGTCGATCGACACGATGTCCGCATGGGCCACGGTCGAAAGGCCGAAGGCCAGGTGCGCGGTGTTGGCCGGAAGCGGCACATCGTCGATATAGCGTGCGGCGCCGGTGACATGCAGTTCCGCGCTGTCATGGGGGATGGGTTTCGCGACGCTCATGCCTGCACCTCCAGGACATCGGCTTGTGCGCCCGTGCTTTCATGGAAGTAGCGGACAAGCATGTTCTGCGCTGATTCCAGCCGGTACGCGGCCGAAGCCCGCATGTCGGTCATGGGCGTGAAGTCCCGCGCGAAGGCGGGTAGTGCCGCCTCGACCGTGGCCAGTGTCCAGTCGCGGCCGACCAGCGCCGCCTCGACTGCCGCCGCGCGCTTGGGGATGCCGGCCATCCCGCCGAAGGCGATGCGGGCGGCGACCACCTTGCCACCCTCACGCGTCACGTTGAAACAGCCGCAAACGGCCGAGATGTCCTGGTCGAACCGTTTGGACAGCTTGTAGCAGGCAAGGTCGGGGGCGTTACCGGGTATGGTGATCCCTTCGACGAACTCGCCCTTCTCGCGGTCCTGCTTGCGATAGTCCAAGAAGAAGGCCTCCAGCGGCAGAGTGCGCCGGGCACCGCCGCGGCGCAGATGCAGCGTGGCGCCCATCGCGATCAGTGCGGGCGGCGTGTCGCCGATGGGCGATCCGTTCGCGATGTTGCCGCCGATGGTCGCCGCGCTGCGGATCTGCTCGGAGGCGAAACGGCGCAGAAGTTCGGCGAACTCCGGATGGGCCGAGGAGACGGCCGACCGCAACGCCGCGATCGAAACGCCGGCGCCGACGCGCCAGCCGCCATCCACCTTCTCGATCTTCTGAAGGTCCCTGCAGGCGTGAAGGAATGCGACCTCGGGCAGATCGCGCAGCTCTTTCGTGACCCAAAGGCCGACGTCCGTGGCGCCGGCGATCAGCGTGGCGTCCGGGTGCGCTTCGTACCAGTCGGCCAGCGCATCCGAGGTTTCGGGCGCGAAGGGGGCAGGGCCGTCGGCGGGGGCGGGCCTGTCCTTGACCCAGGTCGGAACCGGCTGTCCCGCCACCGCTTCGGCCGCGCGGATGATCGGCGCGTAGCCCGTGCAGCGGCACAGGTTTCCGGCAAGGTAATCGTCGTGATCGGTCGCGCCGTTCCTGTGCGCCGTGGCCATCGACATGACGAAACCGGGCGTGCAGAAGCCGCACTGGCTGCCGTGCCTGTCGATCATTTCCCTTTGCACCGGATGCAGTTCGCCCTTCGGACCTGTCAGCCCCTCGACCGTGCGCACCGCCTTGCCGTGCAGTTGGGGCAGGAACAGGATGCAGGCGTTCAGCGCGCGCGAACCCGTGTCGTCTGTCACCATGACGGTGCAGGCGCCGCAGTCGCCTTCGTTGCATCCTTCCTTTGTTCCCTTGAGCCCGCGGTCTTCGCGCAGCCAGTCCAACAGAGTCCGCGTCGGATTCGCTTCCGACACGCGGACAGGCGTTCCATTCAACAGAAACGCGATGTCATTCATCCTGTGGTCCCGCCGCCTTCTCTTCGACCGAGTTTTCGCGTGTCCGCCCGATGCGGCGTAAAGCGGTACACGCCCCGTCTCCCTTCGACAATGAAGCCTTCTTGCACGTCACATGGCAAGACTAATGTTTCATCTGAACCCGAATAGAGTTTCAGGAAATTATGTAAAATGGGGGAATCGATCTGCGTTCTTGCGGGAATGTCGCGCTTTTACGGGCGGACATGTTAAAGCCAAGCTGCAACATAAAGCTTGTCGGAGCGGCGTCAATGAACACGTTTCTTCTGTCTGCCGTGCTGGTTCTGGCGGGGCTTCTCGCTGTGCATCTCTTTTTGGTGTCGCGGTTTTCGCGCAGGATCGCCACCCGCGTCGCACAACTGCGCCAGGCAAGACCCGCCCTTGTTCGCGCGGATCTTCCCGAACCGGTCCGCGCCTTCGCCCTGCGGTGCGGGGCCGGGCCAGGCGTCCGCACCGCACGCTTCCGCCAGGTGGCCGAGATGCGACTGAAACGGGGCGCCCCTTTTCAGGAGATCCGCGCGACCCAGCACATCGCGCTTGGAGAGCCGGGATTTGCCTGGGATGCCGCGCGGTTCATCGGGCCCGTGACGATGTTTCGCGTGATCGACGCCTACGACCCAGGCGGCGGCCTGCTGGAGGCGCGGCTTCTGGGGTCGGTGCCTCTGGCCGCGAAGTCCGGCACCGAGATCGCACTGGGCGAGGCGCTGCGCTATCTGGCCGAGCTGCCCTGGGCGCCCGACGCGATCCTTGGCGACCCGGCGATCGGCTGGCGGATGACCGATGAAGGACGGGCCGAGGCCACGCTTGCGGTGGCGGACCAACTGGCGCGCGTTACCTTCAGTTTCGGCGCCGATGGCGACATCGAGACGGTCGAGGCCAAGAACCGCCCCGCCTTCGATGCCGAGGGGCGCGCCGCAACCTATGACTGGCGTGGCCGCTTCTGGGGATATCGCCAGTTCGGCGACCGGCGCGTCCCGGAATGGGGCGAGGTCGGCTACGTCTACCCGGAAGGTTTCGAGGTCTACTTTCGCGGCCGGATCCTGGAATACGAAATCCTGGGGTGACCTCGGACTGCTTCCGCTTGGCCCGCCGCTCGGCTAGTGTCGCTCCATGACCCGTGACCCTCGATTCATCCATCTTCGCGTCCACACCGAGTATTCGCTGCTCGAGGGCGCTGTTCCGGTCAAGAAGCTTCCCGGTCTGGCCGAAAAGATGGGCATGCCCGCCGTTGCCGTGACCGACACGAACAACATGTTCGCGGCGCTTGAGTTTTCCGTCACCGCCTCTGGCGCGGGCATCCAGCCGATCGTCGGATGCCAGCTTTCGCTGGATCACGACCCGGTCCAGCCTGGCGAACGCGCCAGGCCACCCGCGCCGATCGTCCTGCTCGCACAGTCCGAGGCGGGCTACATGAACCTGATGAAACTGAACTCCTGCCTGTACCTGCGCGGCGACGGATCGCTGCCGCACGTCACGGTGGACGAGGTCGAGGCGCATTCAGACGGGCTGATCTGCCTGTCAGGCGGGCCGGACGGTCCGATGGGCCGGCTTTTGCAGGCCGGGCAGCGGGGCAAGGCAGAGGCGCTTCTGCGCCGTCTCGCGGTGGCATTTCCCACGCGGCTTTATGTCGAGCTTCAGCGTCACCCCGGCGAGGGCGGGAGGCTGCCCGAGGCCGAACGCCTGACCGAACGCGGCCATGTCGAGATGGCATATGACCTCGGCCTTCCGCTGGTCGCCACGAACGATGTCTACTTCCCGAAAACCGGGATGTACGAAGCGCACGACGCGATGATCTGCATCGCGGAGGGCGCCTATGTCGATCAGCAGGAACCGCGCCGCCGCCTGACGCCGCAGCACTACCTGAAGACGCCCGAGGAGATGTCGGCACTGTTTGCCGACCTGCCCGAGGCGCTGGAGAATACCGTCGAGATCGCGCGCCGTTGCGCCTTCAAGGCGTCGAAGCGCAAGCCGATCCTGCCGCGCTTCGCCGATGACGAGGTCGAGGAACTGCGCCGTCAGGCGTGGGAGGGGCTGCGCGCCCGGCTTGCGGTCATTCCGCATTCCGCCCCGGTCGAGGAATACGAGGCGCGGCTGAAGTTCGAGCTGGACATCATCGAACAGATGGGCTTCCCCGGCTACTTCCTGATCGTCGCCGACTTCATCAAGTGGGCCAAGGATCACGACATCCCGGTAGGGCCGGGGCGCGGCTCGGGCGCGGGCTCTCTGGTGGCTTACGCGCTGACGATCACCGACCTTGATCCCTTGCGCTATTCGCTTCTGTTCGAACGCTTCCTGAACCCGGAACGGGTTTCGATGCCGGACTTCGACATCGACTTCTGCATGGACCGGCGCGAAGAGGTCATCGAATACGTCCAGCATCGCTACGGGCGGGAAAAGGTCGCGCAGATCATCACCTTCGGCGCGCTTCTCTCAAAGGCGGCTGTACGCGACGTGGGCCGCGTGCTGCAGATGCCCTATGGCCAGGTCGACAAGCTGTCCAAGCTGATCCCGGTCGAGGGCGTCAAGCCGGTCTCGATCGAAAAGGCGCTGGCCGACGAGCCCCGCCTGCGTGAGGCCGCGCGGGCGGAGGAGGTGGTCAAGCGCCTTCTGGACTACGGCCAGCAGATCGAGGGGCTGCTGCGCAACGCATCGACACACGCGGCGGGCGTGGTGATCGGCGACCGGCCGCTGGACGAACTGGTGCCGCTTTACCAGGACCCGCGCTCGACCATGCCCGCGACCCAGTTCAACATGAAATGGGTGGAACAGGCCGGGCTGGTGAAGTTCGACTTCCTCGGGCTCAAGACGCTGACCGTGATCCAGAACGCCGTCGACCTGATCCGCGACGGCGGCCGGCATCTGCACATCGCCGCCGACGGGCGGGAACTTTACGCCCCGCCGGAGGGGGCGGTCGATCAGATCAACGCCATCCCGCTGGAGGACGCGCCCACCTACGAACTTTATGCCCGCGCCCAGACCGTCGCGGTGTTCCAGGTGGAAAGCACGGGCATGATGGATGCGCTCCGCCGCATGAAGCCCACCTGCATCGAGGATATCGTGGCCCTCGTGGCGCTTTACCGTCCCGGCCCGATGGAGAACATCCCGGTCTATTGCGAGGTCAAGAACGGCCTGCGCGAGATCGAATCCATCCATCCGACCATCGACCACATCCTGGCCGAAACCCAGGGCATCATCGTCTACCAAGAGCAGGTGATGGAGATCGCCAAGGTCATGGCGGGCTATTCGCTTGGCGGCGCCGACCTTCTGCGCCGCGCCATGGGCAAGAAGATCAAGGAGGAGATGGACAAGGAACGCCCGAAGTTCATCGAGGGCGCCAAGAAGACTCACAACGTCGATGCAAAGAAGGCGGGCGAGGTCTTCGACCTTCTGGAGAAATTCGCAAACTACGGCTTCAACAAGTCGCACGCTGCAGCCTATGCCGTCGTCAGCTACCAGACCGCCTGGCTGAAGGCCAACCACCCGGTCGAGTTCATGGCGGCGGTGATGAACTGCGATATCCATCTGACCGACAAGCTTGCCATCTACAAGCGAGAGGTGGACCGCATGGGCATCGCGACGGTCTCCCCTTGCGTCAACCGCTCCTTCGCGACCTTCACGGTGAAGGACGGCAAGGTTGTCTATGCCCTTGGCGCACTCAAGAACGTGGGCGTCGAGGCGATGAAGATGATCGTCGCGGCGCGGGGCCAGAAGGCATTCGTCTCGCTCTTCGATTTCGCGCGCCGGGTGGATCTGAAACGGCTGGGCAAGCGCCCGCTGGAAATGCTGGTCCGCGCCGGGGCGTTCGACGTGCTTGATGCCAACCGCCGCCGGGTTTTCGACAGCCTTGACGCTTTGTCTGCGTGGTCGGCGGCGGTGCATGAAGCTTCTTCGTCCTCGCAGGTGTCCCTGTTCGGCGATGCGGGGGACGATCTGCCCGAACCGCGCCTGGCGCCCGTTGACGACTGGTTGCCCGTCGAACGACTTGCGGAAGAGCACAAGGCCGTAGGCTTCTACCTGTCGGGCCATCCGCTGGACGATTACATGCCCGCGCTCAGGCGCAAGAAGGTCATGACGCTGACCGAGGTCACCGCCGCGGCCGAGCGCGGTCCGCTGGTCGCCAAGATGGCCGGCACCGTGTCGAACCGGCAGGAACGCAAGTCCGCGCGCGGCAACCGGTTTGCCTTTGTCGGCCTGTCCGATCCGACCGGCCTTTACGAGGTCACGGTGTTTTCCGACACGCTTGAGACCGCGCGACAGCATCTTGAGCCCGGCAGCGCGGTTGTCCTGACGGTCGAGGCGAACCTTGAGGGCGAGACCCTGAAGTTGCTCGCGCGCGGTGCCCAACCCATAGACAGCGTCGCCGCCGACGCCGGCGCGGCCGGGCTTCGTATCCACGTCGAAACCGAGGCCGCCGTCACCTCGGTCGCCAATCTGCTTGCGCGGATGCAGGAAGAGGCCAGGGTCCGGTCACGCGGCCCGGTCAGCTTCCTTGTCGCGGACCGCGCGACGGGCACCGAGGTCGAGGTCGAGACAGGCCGCGATTTCCCGGTCAATCCCCAGATCAAGGGCGCCATCAAGTCGATGTCCGGCGTGGTGCTGGTGGAGGAGATATGAACGGCTGGCCGCGCAGGCTGGTCCGCGCGGTCTGGCACTTCTTGACGGTTGCCGCGACCTGCGCGTTGGCCGTTGTGCGGGCGCGCTCGCCCTATCCGCTGCCGTCGCTGGACGGCCGCACCGAAAGCCAAGCCATTCCCGCTTCGTCCGACACGGCCCTGGGCGCGGCCATCCTGCCGGAAGCGGCGCGGCATCCAGGCTGCTCGGGCATCCTTGCGCTGGAGAACGGGATCGACGCCTTTGCCGCGCGGATGGCGCTTGCCCACGCCGCGCAACGGTCGATCGACGCGCAGTATTACATATGGGAAGACGACCTGACCGGCATCAGGCTGCTTTCGGAACTGGCCGCCGCCGCCGAACGCGGGGTGCGTGTGCGCATCCTGGTAGATGACATCGGCACCAGCGCGCTGGATCAGGAGCTTCTGTCGCTTGCCAAACTGCCGATGGCAGAGGTCCGCATCTTCAACCCCTTCGTCCTGCGCTTCCCTCGCAACCTGAGCTACCTGTTCGATTTCCCGCGCCTGAACCGGCGGATGCACAACAAGTCCTTCACCGTCGATGGCGTCGCGACGATCATCGGTGGCCGCAACATCGGCAATCTTTATTTCGAGACGGGCAGCGGCAATCTGTATTCGGACCTGGATGTTCTGGCCGTAGGGCCCGCCGCAGCCGATGTCGCGACCGACTTTGACCGGTACTGGAACAGTCTGTCGGCCTATCCGGTCGAACGGCTGGTCAAGCCAGAGCCCGACGGCGCGACCAGGCTTGCGCGGCGCGACGCCGCCAATCAGCAAACCGCCCAGGCCGAGGCCTATGGCAAGGCTGTCGGATCGTCCCAGCTTTACGCCCGGATCATGGAGCACCGCCTGCCGCTCGACTGGGCCAAGACCCGGCTTTTCAGCGACGATCCCGCCAAGGCTCTTGGTGCGGTCGAACATGACGGGGTGATGATACGGGCGCTTCTGGACGAACTTGGACAGCCCGCGGCGGCATTCGATATCATTTCTGCCTACCTTGTGCCGGGAAAGCGGGTCATCTCCGATCTGAACGAAATGGCGCGTTCGGGGGTGCACCTTCGCACACTGACCAACGCCCTTGAGTCGACCGATGCGACGCCAGTGCATTCGGGCTACATGCGCTATCGCGATGCGCTATTGGACATGGGCGCCGAGGTCTGGGAACTGAAGAACGAGGACGGAGAGCGCAAGTCGGTCAACGACCTTGGGATCGTCGCCGTTTCCCGCACTGCGCTTCACGCCAAGACCTTCCAGATCGACCGGCGGCGCGCCTTCGTGGGGTCGCTGAATTTCGACCCGCGGTCAAAGCGGCTGAACTGCGAAATGGGACTTGTGATCGACAGCCCCGCGCTTGCCGGCCTGGTCGCGGACTGGCTGGACGAAAACCTGCCGAAGCTTGCCTACCGCGTCCGTCGCTCGCCCACGGGCACGCTGGTCTGGATCGAACGGCCGGGACATCCGAACGAGGTCCTCTGGACGGCCGAGCCGAACACGACCTTGCCCCTGCGCGCAATGGTCCGGCTTGTCAGCCTGCTGCCTGTCGAAGGTCTGCTGTGACGCGGCGGGGTCCCGCTAGCGCGCCAGTCGCCGCGCGAAGATCCGCACCACACTTACCGCAAGGATGATGCGCAGAAGATGATGCGCGGTCACGTAAAGGATCGACAGCTTCAGGCTGAGCGCGATCAGGCCCATCTCGACCAGGCCGCCGGGGGCGAAGGCCAGAAACACGGCGGGCACGCTTTCATCCACGACATCGGCAAGCCCCCAGGCGATCAGGCCCGCGCCGCCCATCATGATCGTCACGCTGATCAGCGACAGCCGCAGCGCCTCGAGGATCCGCCGCTTGGGCATTCCGCCGAAGCGCACGCCAAGCGAAGTGCCGATCACCACCTGCGTCGCCCAGACCAGTATCTGAGGGGGAACGGCCGAAGTGAGCCCCGCGATGTGGAATGCGCCCGACAGGACGATCGGGCCAAGGATGTGGCCCGCGGGCAGTCGCAGCTTCAGTCCGATGATCGCGCCCGCGACCCCCGCGAAGATCAGGATCGCCAGGTCGCCGGGGCCCATGTCGGAGCCCTGGACCGACGCGCCGCCGGCCGAACCCACGGCATGGCCGACCATCCAGGTAAAGAATAGCGGAATGAAGACGATCGTCAGGATCAGGCGCAGGAACTGCAGCATGATCAGCATCTGCATGTCCGCCCCCGCCTCTTCGCCCATCTGGACGGTTTCGACCAATCCGCCGGGCGCCGTCGCGAAAAGCGCCGTCACACGGTCAACCCTCCCTGTCGCGACCAGGACCCGGAAACCCGCGTAGTGGACCGCCGGGATGAACAGCGCGAGGATGGCGAGAGAGGGCAACCAGGCCGCGGCTTCCTGCATAAGCTCGGGACGTGCGGCCCCGCCGATCGCCACGCCGATGACGGGGATGAACAGCATGCGAAGTTGCTGGGGCGACTGCGGAAGCCGACCGAGGGGACGAAAACCGATGATCGACGCCGCGCCCACACCAAGCAGCGAGCCCAGAAGCATCGGAAGCGGCAGATGCGCGACCATCGCCAATATCCCGCCAGCCGCGCCGATGGCATAGGTCACAAGAACGGTCGGCCAGTGCGGCGCACCAAAGTAGGCGGAAAGGCGGGGCGTCATGCGGGGATCGGTCTGAGGCGGTTCTGACGCAGGTCTTGCCTGCGTTTCTGACACCAACCTGTCAGCCCCCGACCTGGGGCGCAAGCATCTACCAGTGGGGCGGCTTCTGATCGGGCAGGGGAATGGTGCCCGTCCGCTCGGCCTCCGCCTCGGCCGCGCGCTCCATCAGCATGAGCACGCGCCGATTCAACACGTCGAGCTCGCGCGACTGCCGCGCAACCACCTCGGACAGGTCATCGACCGTGCGCCGAAGATGCGCCAGCTCTTCCTCTGCCCTGTCCAGCCTGTCTGTCATATGGGTGTGCTCCTGGCTCCTCGGCCGCCTAGCCGCACTTGGAATGGCCGCAGCTCGGGCAGGTCAGGCAGCCCTCGCGTTTTTGCATGCCGAACTGGCCGCAGGCGGGGCAGGCGGGGCCACGCGGGGTCTCGCCCACTGCCATGACCTGCGCCGTGGGGTCCGACTTCAGCCCCAGCCCCTCGCCCTGCAGGAAGCCGATGGCCACCATGTGCCGCTCGATGACCCCACCGATCGCCGCAAGGATCGAGGGGATGTAACGCCCCTGCATCCAGGCCCCGCCGCGCGGGTCGAACACGGCCTTCAGCTCTTCGACCACGAAGGACACGTCGCCTCCGCGCCGGAACACGGCAGAGATCATCCGCGTCAGCGCCACGGTCCAGGCGTAGTGCTCCATGTTCTTCGAATTGATGAAGACCTCGAAAGGACGGCGATGGCCACCATGCACGATGTCGTTGATGGTGATGTAGATCGCATGTTCGCTGTCGGGCCACTTGAGCTTGTAGGTCGCGCCCTCCAGCGCCTGCGGACGGTCCAGCGGCTCGGACAGATAGACGACCTCGGCCCCGCTATCCGCTTCCGGCGCCTTTTCGGATGCTTCGGAAACCGACAACACGCTGCCCGTCACCGCATTCGGGCGGTAGGTGGTGCAGCCCTTGCAGCCCTGGTCCCAGGCGGCCATGTAGACGTCCTTGAAGGCGTCAAAGCTGATTTCCTCGGGGCAGTTGATCGTCTTGGAGATCGAGGAATCGATCCACTTCTGCGCTGCCGCCTGCATGCGGACATGGTCAAGCGGCGGCAGCGTCTGTGCGTTGACGAAGTGATCCGGCAGCGGCTTGTCGCCAAACCGTTCGCGCCAGAGCTGGACGGCGTAGTCCACGACCTCTTCCTCGGTGCGGCTGCCGTCCTTCTGCAGGACCTTGCGCTTGTAGGCATAGGCGAACACCGGCTCGATCCCCGACGACACGTTGCCCGCATAAAGGCTGATCGTGCCGGTCGGCGCGATCGAGGTCAGAAGAGCGTTGCGGATGCCGTGTCTGGCGATCGCGGCGCGCACGTCGGCGTCCATCTGCGTCATGTTGCCCGTGGCCAGGTACTTGTCCGCGTCGAAAAGCGGGAAGGCGCCCTTTTCCTTCGCCAGTTCGACCGAGGCCAGATAGGCCGCCCGCGCGATGCGGTGCATCCAGGCCTCGGTCTGCTGCGCGGCCTTTTCCGACCCGTAGCGCAGACCGACCATCAGAAGCGCGTCGGCCAGGCCCGTGACGCCCAGGCCGATGCGGCGCTTGGCCTCGGCCTCGGCCTTCTGCTGGGGCAGCGGGAAACGGGAGGCATCGACGGTGTTGTCCATCATCCGGACCGCCATGCGCACCAGGTCGTCAAGCGCCTCTTCCTCTATCCGCGCGCCGGCGCCGAACGGGTCCGTCACGAGCCTGGCCATGTTGATCGAGCCCAGAAGGCAGGCGCCATAGGGCGGCAGGGGCTGTTCGCCGCAGGGGTTTGTCGCCGCGATCGTCTCGACATAGGACAGGTTGTTCATCTGGTTGATGCGGTCGATGAAGATCACGCCCGGTTCGGCGTAGTCATAGGTCGCGCGCATGATCTTGTTCCACAGATCGCGCGCCCTGAGCGTGTGATAGACCTTGCCCTCGAAGCTCAGGTCCCAGGGGCCGTCGGCCTTGACCGCCTCCATGAAGGGGTCTGTCACCAGGACGGACAGGTTGAACATCCTCAGCCGCGCCGAATCCTGCTTGGCGTCGATGAAGGCCTCGATGTCGGGGTGATCGCAGCGCATCGTCGCCATCATCGCGCCGCGGCGCGAACCCGCCGACATGATCGTGCGGCACATCGCATCCCAGACGTCCATGAAGCTGAGCGGGCCGGAAGCGTCCGCCGCGACCCCGTGCACGGCCGCGCCGCGCGGCCGGATGGTGGAAAAGTCATAGCCGATGCCGCCGCCCTGCTGCATCGTCAGCGCCGCTTCCTTCAGCGCGTCGAAGATGCCCGCCATGCTGTCGGGGATCGTGCCCATGACGAAGCAGTTGAACAGCGTCACCGCGCGGCCGGTGCCCGCGCCCGCGGTGATGCGGCCCGCCGGAAGGTACTTGAAATCGGCCAGGGCGGCATAGAACTTGTCTTCCCACTTCGCGGGATCCTTTTCCACCGCCGCAAGCGCACGCGCGATCCGGCGCCAGGTGTCTTCGACCGTGGCGTCGACAGGGGTGCCGTCCGCCTGTTTCAGCCGGTATTTCATGTCCCAGATCTGCTCGGCGATAGGGGCGGCGAAAGCGGTCATCGGCATCCTCGGGGATCGTGGGGAAAGGGCGATCAAGTTACGCCCGCAGCGTCGCGCGGTCAACTTGATCTCGGGGTCGGGTGGAATAAAATAGCAATCTGTTGGGGGTGAGATGACCGGATTCGTCCACATTCTGAAATTGTGCGTCGGCGCGGAAAGCGTCGAGGATCTGGTGGATTGGTATCGGGTCAATCCCGCGCCCTATCCCGGCGGCGAACGCCGCCATGTCACCCGCATGTGGCCCAAGCGCGAGGCCGAGATCCTTGCCGGCGGGTCGCTCTATTGGGTCATCAAGGGGGTGATCCTTGCCCGCCAGCGCATTGTCCGGCTTGAGGAGATCGACCGAGGCGACGGGATTGCCCGCTGCGGCATCGTCCTTGATCCCGAGGTGGTGCGGACCGAGGCCGCGCCCCGCCGGCCATTTCAGGGCTGGCGCTACCTGGACGCCAAGGACGCGCCGCGCGATCTGCCCAAGGGCCGGGAAGGCGATAGCGCCCTGCCAGAGGAACTGGCGCTGGCGCTTTCCGAAATCGGCCTCAGGTAGGACCGGTCTGTTCCGGGCCGCTTGTCCCGACCCGCCCCATCCGCTACACCCGCGCGCGAATGCAGGCGAAGGCCGCCTTCGGGCGGGTGCAAGCGAAAGACCGGATGATGGCCAAGGACAAGGGACCGAGACGACCGCGCGCCGAGACCCCCAAGGGGTTCCGCGACTATTTCGGCGCCGAGGTGAGCGAGCGAAAGGCGATGCTCGACACGATCGCCGAGGTCTATCACCGCTACGGTTTCGACCCGCTCGAAACCTCGGCCGTAGAGACGGTCGAGGCCCTGGGCAAGTTCCTGCCCGACGTCGACCGCCCGAACGAGGGCGTATTCGCCTGGCAGGACGAGGACCAGGACTGGCTGGCGCTGCGCTACGACCTGACCGCGCCGCTGGCCCGCGTCGCCGCGCAGTACCGCAATGACCTGCCCACACCCTATCGCCGCTACGCGATGGGCCCGGTCTGGCGCAACGAAAAGCCGGGGCCGGGCCGGTTCCGGCAGTTCTACCAGTGCGATGCGGACACCGTGGGCTCGGGTTCGGTCGCGGCGGATGCCGAGATCTGCGCGATGCTTGCCGATGCGCTGGAAGAAGTCGGCATCCCTCGCGGCGACTACGTGGTGCGGGTGAACAACAGGAAAGTGCTGAACGGGGTTCTTCAAGCCATCTTCGGATATCTTGAGGGCAACGAGGATGCGCAACTCGGCGCGGCACATGACACTGCGACAAAACGTGATGCAGTCCTGAGAACGATAGACAAGTTTGACAAGGTGGGTGAAAGCGGCGTCCGCGAGCTTCTTGGCAAAGGACGCCTCGATGCCTCTGGCGCCTATATCGACGGAGTTGGCCTGGACGAGGGTCAGACGGATCGCGTCATCGCATTCCTGACGTCGAGAGGAGCTACGACTTTTGACACCTTGGCAAACCTTCGAGGTGCCGTAGGCGACAGCCACATCGGTGCCGAAGGCGTATCCGAACTCGAACAAATCGCAGCTCTCCTCGACGCCCAGGGCTACGGACCCGACCGTATCGTCATCGACCCTTCGGTCGTTCGCGGGCTCGGCTACTACACCGGCCCCGTTTACGAGGCCGAGCTGACCTTCGAGATCCTGGACGAAAAGGGCCGCAAGCGGCAGTTCGGATCCGTCGCGGGTGGCGGGCGTTACGATGACCTCGTGAAGCGATTCACCGGGCAGTCGGTGCCGGCGACGGGCGTGTCGATCGGGGTGGACCGGCTTCTGGCCGCCCTTCGCGCCAAGGGCCGGGTGCAGGGCGACGGGCGCGGGCCGGTCGTGGTGACCGTGATGGACCGCGACCGCATGGCCGACTACCAGGCGATGGCGACCGATCTGCGCCGCGCGGGCATCCGCGCCGAGGTCTACCTGGGCAATCCCAAGAACTTCGGCAACCAGCTGAAATACGCCGACAAGCGCAACTCTCCGGTCGCCATCATTCAAGGCGGGGACGAGGCGGCGCGCGGCGTCGTGCAGGTCAAGGACCTGTACCTGGGCGCGAAGATCGCGGCGGAAGCCAGCCACGAAGAGTGGAGGGCCCAGCCCGCCCAGACCGAGGTCGCGCGCGCGGACCTGGTGGCCGAGGTGCGCCGCATCCTGGGGCAGGGCTGATGGCGGAAAAGGCAGCGGCACGGGCCGAGGCGGCACGCCTTGTGGCCGCCTTCCGCGCAGCGGGCGCGGTCGAGGTCGAGGCCGACATCCTGCAGCCGGCGGAAGTTCTGCTGGACCTGTACGGAGAGGACATCCGCGCGCGCGCCTACGTGACCGCCGACCCCGTGCGGGGCGAGATGATGCTGCGCCCCGACTTCACCGTCCCCGTGGTGCAAATGCACATGGCCGAGGGCGCCGAGCCCGCGCGCTACTGCTACGCGGGTGAGGTGTTCCGCAAGCAGGAGCGCCCAAGCGCGCGGCGCACGGAATACATGCAGGTGGGCTTCGAGGTCTTCGACCGCGAAAATCCCGTGGCCGCCGATGCCGAGGTCTTTGCCCTTTTTGCCCGGCTCCTGGCGCCGCTGGGGCTGCGCGCGGCGACCGGTGACATCGCGATCCTGACGGCCGCGGTGCGCGGCCTGAAGACGCTGGAAAGCCGCAAGGCGGCCCTGTTGCGCCACATCTGGAGGCCGCGCCGGTTCACCGAACTTCTGGATCGGTTCGGAGGCCGTGCCCCGGTCTCGCCCAGCCGCGCGGCGTTGCTCAGGGTGCTTGCCACCGGCGAACGTCCTGCCGCGGCTCCACATCTCGGGCTGCGCTCGGAGGCCGAGATTGCCACGCGTCTGGCGGCGCTGGTCGATGACGCCGAGGCCCCACCGATTTCGACCGAGGAGGTCGCCCGCCTCGAAGACCTCTTGAACCTCGAGGCGCCAAGCCCGGACGCGCTGTCGCACTTGCGGGACCTGGCCGATGACATGCCCGCCATCGTGCCTGCCGTCGACCGGATGGAGGCGCGGCTTGACGCGCTTTCCCGCGCCGGGATCGACGTCGGCGCGCTTGCGTTTGAAGCCAGCCATGGGCGCACCACGCTGGAATATTACGACGGGTTCGTGTTTTCCTTTCACGCCGCCGACCTGGAGCTGCCGCCAGTGGCATCTGGCGGTCGCTACGACGCGCTGACCGAGGTGCTGGGCCAGGGCCGGTCGATCCCCGCCGTGGGCGGCATCGTCCGGCCAGGCCTTGTCGCCGACCTGGGAGGACTGGGCTGATGCTGAAGCTTGGTGTGCCCTCGAAGGGCCGGCTGATGGAGCAGACCTTCGACTGGTTCGGCGACCGGGGCGTGAAGCTTAGCCGGACCGGCTCGGACCGCGAATATTCAGGCGCGGTCGAGGGCGTCGAGGGGCTGGAGCTTGTTCTTCTGTCTGCCGGTGAAATCCCGCGCGAACTGGCTGCGGGGCGCATTCATCTGGGTGTGACGGGATCTGATCTTGTTCGTGAAAAACTGGCCGACTGGCCCTCACAGGTGGCCGAACTTGCTCCGATGGGTTTCGGGCATGCGGACCTGATCATCGCCGTGCCCGCCTGCTGGCCCGACGTAGATACGCTTGACGACCTGGATGCGGCGGCGGCGGCGTTTCGCCGCGTCCACGGGTTCCGTCTGCGCATCGCGACGAAGTACCACCGGCTTGTCCGCGATTTCCTGACACAGCATGGTGTGGCCGACTACCAGCTTGTGGACAGTCAGGGCGCCACCGAAGGCACCGTCAAGAACCTGACCGCCGAGGCCGTTGCCGACATCACCTCGACAGGCGAGACGCTGCGCGCCAATCACCTCAAGATCCTTTGCGACGGGTTGGTGCATCAAAGCCAGGCGACGCTTTACGCGGCGCGGGGCGCGGATTGGCGGGGCGCCGCGCGCGACACCCTGTCCCGGCTCGTTTCGCGGCTGGGGCTGCCGGCTGTCGACATGGCCTGAGCGGAGGCGCAAACACCCGCGTCGCGCCGAAGCCTGATGTGGCCAAGCTTGCGGGCCAGGGGCCGAACGTGGGCGATTGCCGGTGGCGATCGGAACCGGTCGACGCAAGCGGGCTCCGCGGCGCGGCCTTGCCTAGGTAGAGGCCGAGCCCGCTCTTGGCGCATCCGCGATCGCGGGCCGTGAGCCCCCCGTGGGCCCGGCGATCTGGGACAGCCGCTGGAACTTGCGGCGATAGGCCGCCGGGGTCAGCCCAACCCGTCTCTTGAAGATACGCCGGAACGACGCGGCATCCTCGTAGCCCACGGCTACCGACACTTCCTCGATCGGAAGGCTGTCGGTTTCCAGCGCCTGCTTCGCTTCCTCGATGCGGAGCGCCTGAACATAGTCGATCGGCGCGTAGCCGGTTGCGGCCCGGAACCTCCGGGAAAAGGTACGGGCATTGAGGCCAGATCGCGACACCATGGCTTCGACCGGGTTCGGCTGGTCATAACTGTTGGCGATCCATGCCTGGCAGTCGCTGATGGCGGCGTCCGTGGTGTCCATCGGCCTGGTCATGACCGCGTAGGGCGACTGCCCGTCGGAATGGCCCGAGATCAGAAAGACCTTGGCCGTCTCGATCGCGTGGCGGTATCCGCAGAACCGCGCGATCAGATAGACCGCGAGATCGTGCCATGCGCTGACCCCGCCGGCAGTGACAAGCCTGTCGGCCTCTGTCGTCAGGCAAAGAACGGAGTCGCTTCGGAAGCGCACCTTTGGGTAATGCCGGCCGAACATGTCGCGATAGGCCCAGTGCGCCGTCGCCTCGCGCCCGTCAAGCAGGCCCGCGTCGGCCAACAGAAGCGCGCCCGAACAGACCGAACAGACCAGCGCCCCGTTCGCGTGCGCCTGGCGCAGCCACGCTGTCGCGTGCGGGTAGCGGCCCGATGGAGTCGCGTGGATCGAGGTATACAGGTCGCAGACGATCACGGCGTCGGGCATCGCATCGGGGCCTGACATCTCATCAATGGCTGCATGCGGTTCCACGGGCACATTTCCGAGGCAATGAAACCCATTCCCGTCTTCCGACACGATCCGCACATCCAGAAGCTCTTCCCCCGGTGTGCCGGCAACCATGTCGGGATAGACAGCTCCGACCGAGAACAGCACATCGTAGAGCCCGTAAAGCACCGAGGCCGAGGTTTCGGGCGCCGCGAGCAGCGCGATGACGGGGCGTTTCGACATCAGGGTCCCGGCTCCTGTCCGATCGGGCACGGTTCCGATCGGAGTGCCCTGCCCGAGTGACCAATATGCCCTTTTTCTGGCGTGTCCGCCACTCTCGGGGCACGGCAAGCCTCTGGTATACTGGCCGGTGAATGGACAGGAGGTGGCGATGGACGATCTTCACAGAAGCTTGAATGACCTGTCAGGAGGGTTCGGCGGCGAGATTTTCCAAGGGGATGACCCGGGGTATGACACGGCGCGCGCGGTCTGGAACGCCATGATCGACCGCCGCCCGGCGCTGATCGCCCGATGCCGGGGAACAGCGGACGTGATCGCCGCGGTGAACCATGCCCGCGACCACGGCCTTGCGGTTTCAATCCGTGGCGGCGGGCACAACGTGGCCGGACATGCAGTGGGCGAAGGCGCGCTGATGATCGACCTGTCGCAGATGCGTGCCGTTCATGTGGATCCGGCCGGCCGCGTCGCGGTGGTCGAGGGCGGTGCGACATGGGGGGATCTGGACCGCGAAGCACAGGCTTTCGGCCTTGCCACGCCGGGCGGGCTGATTTCGGATACCGGGGTCGCGGGGCTGACGCTGTCGGGCGGGGTCGGCTGGCTTCGGGCGCGGCATGGGCTGAGCATCGACAATCTGGTCGCCGCTGACGTGGTCACCGCGGACGGGCGGCTGGTTCGCGCAAGCGAAACGGAAAACCCGGACTTGCTGTGGGCGCTCAAGGGCGGCGGCGGCAATTTCGGCGTCGTTGTCCGGTTCGAATTCGCGCTTCACCCATTCGGGCCCGAAGTGATGTTCGCGGCCCCCATCCATGCGATTGAGGACGGCCCGGCGCCGATCCGGGCCTGGCGTGACTTCGTGGCGGAACATTCCGACCAGGTAGGATCGCTCTGCGAATTCTCGACGGTGCCCGAAAGCGAGGATTTCGCGCCCGAACACTGGGGTAAACGCGTCTACACGCTGGCCTGCGTCTGGAACGGGGATCCGGAGGAGGGAGAAAGCGCGCTTGCGCCACTGCGCGACCTGGGTAACCCGATCGCGGATTTTTCGGGGCGAATGACCTACTGCGACGTCCAGAAGCTGTTCGACACGCAAATTCCGTTCGGCGATTTCCGCTGCTACTGGAAGGCGCGATACCTGACCGCCCTGCCCGATGAGATGATCGAGCTTGCGATGCGGAACGCCGCCACGGCACCCTCCTCCAATTCCATTTCGTCGCTGTGGAACTTCGGCGGCGCGACGGCGCGGGTGGCCGCTGACGCGACCGCGTTTGGTGATCGCTCGATGGGCTGGATGTATTCCCTGGACAGCATCTGGGACGACCCGGCCGATGATCGTGCCAATATCGATTGGTCACGCGAAGGTTGGGATGCTTCTGCGCGCTTCGGTCTTGCGGGCCGCATCTACCTGAACTTCCCCGGTCATGGCGAGGACAACGCCGCCTTGACCGAAACCGCCTTCGGCGCGAACTACGCGAAGCTGGTTGCGATCAAGACGAAATACGACCCCACCAACATGTTCCGCTTCAACCAGAACATCGCGCCCAAGGACCGGGAAGAGCGGTCTGGCGCCGGCTGACGCAAGCGCCCGCTGCGGCTTCCGTCCGGGGCCGGGATCTTCCGAAGGGACGGAAGGCGCCATTCTCCTCACGGGCGTGCCGGAAAGTGACAGTCCGGCACGGTTCGAGTAGAATGGCATCCGTGCATGCCGACGATACGATAGAGGTCCCGATCCGCTGGGGGCGCTGGTGTTGGCCATCGAGTCGAAAAGTCGCGTCTCCAGGGCACGGGTCCCTGGGCGCAAAACCGCATATGACCGGGAGACGTGCGAAGATGCAGTGCCAGAGGCCCGGCGCAAATCCGTTGTGCGCCCGTTTCTGATCCGCCTTTGGGCGGTCAGGCGGGCTGTCCTGTTCTACGCGCTTCTTCTTGCCGTTGGCTGGGTTTTTGGAGAGAAATTCCTTGGCATAGCCATTCCCGATTTGCGCCCCATGAACGAGACCTTGATGCATCGCCTGGTGATGGGCGCGCTGGTGGTCTATGTGGTGGCCGCCGCCATACCTTTCGTGCCTGGAGCCGAGATCGGCCTTGCGCTGCTGCTGGTCTTCGGCGCTCAGGCATCCCCGGTCGTGTATGCCGGCATGGTCGGCGCGCTTCTGCTTTCGTTCGGTGTCGCCAGTTTCGTTCCGCTTCCCATGCTTGCCTGGCTTGCGGACAGGCTGCTGCTCAAGAGGGTCGCCCGCTTCTTGGCCGAGTTGGCAGACACGCCCAAGCCTGATCGCGCCAGGCTGGTTTCCAGCAAGCTTGATGGTCGGCTCGGCACGGCAATGTTGCGCAATCGCTACGTTGTGCTCGCAATACTGCTGAATCTGCCCGGAAACTCGGTTCTGGGCGGTGGCGGTGGATTGGCGTTTCTGGCGGGTATATCCGGTCTATACAGCCCTTGGTGGTATCTGCTCACCGTTACAATCGCGGTTGCGCCCATTCCACTGGCGTTCCTGCTGATCGGGAGCTGACCTGCCACCCTGACGACTGAATGCCGTGCCGATGGAGTTTGGAGGCGGGTACCGGAATCGAACCGGTCTTCACGGATTTGCAATCCGCTGCGTAACCTCTCCGCCAACCCGCCGGAGGTGAAGGGGAGATATACTATGGCAAAACGCCGCGCAACCCATTCGCGGATGCATTCCGCAGTCTGCACCCGTTGCCGAGCGTTTCGTTCTGTGGCAAGACGACTTTCGACCGGAAACCAGACCGAAGAGTTCAGTCGATGACCGATTTCGCCGCCCGCCGGACCATGATGGTGGATAACCAGGTTCGCCCCAACGATGTGACGAAGTTTCCGATCATCGAGGCAATGCTTGCAATTCCGCGTGAAGCCTTCGTGCCCGGCGCCAAGCGCGAGGCCGCCTATGTCGGCGAAAACCTTGATCTCGGCGCGGGGCGGGTGATGCTTGAGGCCAGAACCCTGGCCAAGATGCTGGACGCGCTCGACATCGGGCCGTCGGACCTGGTTCTGGATATCGGCTGCGGGCTTGGCTACTCGACCGCGGTGATCGCGCGGATGGCCGAAGCAGTCGTCGCGGTCGAAGAGGATCCGGCGCTGGCCGAACAGGCGCAGGCGCGACTTTCGTCCGAGGGTTGCGACAACGCGGCCTTGATCGAGGGGCCGCTTGCTGCCGGATCGGCCAAGCACGGCCCCTACGACGCCATCACTATCCAGGGGGCCGCCGAAGCGGTTCCTCAGGCAATCATCGACCAGTTGAAAGACGGCGGCCGGATCGGCTGCCTGTTCATGGAAGGCACGCTTGGCCTGTGCCGGATCGGCCACAAGGCCGACGGGCGCGTCAGCTGGCGCTTTGCCTTCAATGCTTCGGCGCCTATTCTGCCGGGGTTCGAGGCGGCGCGCGGTTTTACCCTGTAAGCGGGCCGCACGGGCGGCACGAGGGGCGAGTTGGGAGTTGGGCGATGAAGGCAGGTTTGCGCGGCGGACTTCTGGCGTCTGCGATGGCGGTCTTGTCATTCTTGCCGGCTCATGCCGAAACGCTGGCTGACGCTCTGGCGTCGGCGTACCGGAACTCGAACCTGCTGGAACAGAACCGCGCCGTGCTGCGGGCTGCCGACGAAGATGTCGCAGCCGCCGTTGCGGCATTGCGGCCGGTCGTTTCCTGGGTCGCGGCGCTGGACTACACCGACAGCCCGTCCGGCGACAGTCTGGATGCGACGCTTTCCCTGGCTGCCGGCTGGACGGTCTATGACTTCGGGCGCAACCGACTGCAGATCGAGGCGACCAAACAGGTCGTGCTGGCAACGCGCGACGCGCTTGTTCAGGTCGAACAGCAGGTGTTGCTGGCCGCAGTGGCGGCCTACATGGATGTCCGCAACGCGGTTGAAAACCTCGCCATCACGCAAAATTCGGTCAAGGTGATCGGCGAGGAATTGAAAGCCGCGCAGGACCGTTTCTCGGTCGGTGAGGTAACGCGCACCGATGTGGCGCTGGCAGAGGCGCGTCTGGCCTCGGCGCGCGCCTCGCTGGCTGCGGCCCAAGGTTCGTTGGCCTCGGCACGCGAGGCTTATCGCGCGGCGACGGGCGCTTATCCGGGGTCGCTTGCGGTGCCGCCGCGCGCGCCGGACCTTCCGGCGAGCGTGGATGAAGCACAGGCGATCGCGCAGCGCATCCACCCCTCGATCCGCCGGGCTCAGGAAGCGGCCAAGGCAGCCGACATCGGGGTCGAGATCGCCGCTGCCGAACGCCGTCCGTCGCTGGACATGACCGCATCGGTTTCGCGTCTCGAGGGCGGAGAAAACAGCGCGCGGATCGGCCTGGAAATGTCCCAGGTGATTTACTCGGGCGGCGCGCTTCCGTCGCTTCATCGTCGGGCGATCGCCACCCGCGATGCGGCGCGTTCCGAGCTTTTGCAGACCGGCGTTCTTGTCGCCCAGAACGTGGGTAACAGCTGGGCCCAGATCGATGTCGCGCGCGCCCAGATCACGGCGACGCAACTGCAGGTCGAGGCGGCGACCATCGCCTACGAAGGCGTCCGGGAAGAGGCGAAGCTGGGCGCACGCACCACATTGGACGTGCTGGATACCGAGCAGGATCTGCTGGACGCCAAGGCGGCCCGAATCAACGCGCAGACACAGTTGCAGGTCGCGACCTATTCGTTGCTTGCCTCGATGGGGTTGCTGACGGCGGAACATCTGAAGCTTGGCGTGCCAGCCTACGATCCCGAAGCCTACTACAATGCCGTCAAGGCCGCGCCGCACACGTCGGTTCAGGGCAAGAGCCTTGATCGCGTCTTGCAGGCAATCGGAAAGAAGTAAGATTTTGCAGCCCGTTGTCGGGGGCATGTTGGCGGTCTAAACTCTACCTGCATTCAGCAACGGAGCCGTCATGTCTGATCACCGGACCAACCTGGACGTCGAAGACGTTCTTTCGTCCATACGCCGTCTGGTGTCTCAGGATACGCGTGCGGCGGCTTCGCCCTCGGCGTCCGCCGGGATGGACAAGCTGGTGCTTACGCCCGCGCTTCGTGTGAACGATGCCGGTCAGATCGGACCAGGCGCTGACGCCCTGGATGCGGCCGACGAGGCGGATCGGGTTCAGGACACCGCCACTTTGGAAAAGACGATCGTCGAACTGGAAGCCGCCGTCGCCAAGGTGGAGGCCGAGTTCGAAGCTGATCGCGGCGAATCCGGCGCCGAGGAAAACGCCCCGGCAGAGTTCGAGCAGTCCTTTGAGCTGGAGGCATCCTCGGACGATGGCGACGAGGGTCCCTTGCAAGACGCGGAAGCTTCCGAATTGGCCGGGTCGGAAGAAACCGATGCCGTATCAATGCACGCAGCCGAACCCGGGCAGGACGACGACGCGGAAGCCTTGGCAGATGAAGCGAAGGCCGCGGCGGTGGATATCGAGGACGCCATTCTGATCGATGATGCCGAGGCCGGGGATGAAGCCGCCGTTGCGCAAGAAGAGGGCGCGGCAGGCGACGCCGCCGCAAACGCCGGGCCTGTCGAGGCTGCTGCCGAAGATGCGGTGCAGGTTGCCGACGATGAAGAAGCCCGGGGGACGTCCGCAGATCACGATGATCGCTGGGAAGAGTCCGGCTCGACGACTGTCGGATTGGATGGCGGTGAGGGCATCGACGACGGGGTCGAGGCCGAGCCGGTAGAAGATGAAGCGGCGCGATTCCAGCCAGGCTTCGCGCAAAACATGTCGGTCATGGAGCCCGGAGAGATCGACGATGACCTCTTGCGCACGATGGTGGCTGCGCTTGTTCGCGAAGAACTTCAGGGCGCTCTTGGCGAACGCCTGACGGATCGTCTGCGCAAGCTTGTGCGGCGCGAGGTTCAATTGGCTCTGGGTCGGCGCGACCGGGACTGATCCCGGACGGAGGAATCAAAAGCGCGCCCGCATCGGGGCGCGCTTTTGCGATCCAGGATCGATATTTCGTCAGGCCGCTTCAGCCTCATCCGCGGCTGCGCGGCGTTCGCTTTCCTCGCGCGAAAGCGCGACCGAGGTGCGTACACCCTTGGAGACGAACTCCATCAGGCCCTTAACCACACGCTCGTTCGGGTCGATCCCGGCGCAGGACAGAACCTCACGTCCGTCGCGCGAACGTGCCCAACGGGCAATCTGTTCAGGCCCGTTGCCATATTTCTTGTCATCGGCGATCGCATCATCCAGCGCAGCCAGCACTACCGCGGCAAACAGCTTGCGCGACCTTTGGCCCTGCTCATAGTTGAATGCGGTGCCATCCACGAAATCCCGCATCTGATTTCCTTTTTTATTGCTCTTGCGTTTCCCGGCGTAGGGCTGAATAGTCTTAAACGGCCCTGATTCGATATTTCCGGTTTGATATGGCAGCTATGCATTTCTTGCATGGCTCGGGTCGCCCCACCCTGTGATCATGTCGGCTTGTCAGGCAGAGGCCCGGCATATATAGGAGCCGGCGATCCCCTTTCAACCTTCTGTCAAGGTTCATCCGATGCCCAAGATCAACGGCAATGAAATCCGCCCCGGCAACGTGCTGGAGCATGAAGGCGGCCTTTGGGCTGCCGTGAAAGTCAACCACGTCAAGCCCGGCAAGGGCGGCGCCTTTGCCCAGGTTGAACTGAAAAACCTGCGCGACGGCCGCAAGCTGAACGAGCGTTTCCGCTCGGAAGACAAGGTCGAACAGGTCCGTCTAGAGCAGAAGGACCAGCAGTTCCTCTACGAGAACGACGGCATGCTCGTGTTCATGGACAACGAGACGTTCGAGCAGATCGAACTGCCCGCCGATCTTCTGGGTGATCGCCGCCCGTTCCTGCAGGACGGCATGGTCGCAACGATCGAATACTACGGTGACGAGGCGCTGTCGGTTCAGATCCCGCAGAAAGTTACCTGCAAGGTTGTCGAGACCGAGCCGGTCGTGAAGGGCCAGACGGCTGCCAACAGCTACAAGCCCGCGATCCTCGACAATGGCGTCCGCATCATGGTCCCGCCCTTCATTGCACAGGACGAGGACATCATCGTTCACACCGAGACGATGGAGTATTCCGAACGCGCCTGAGGCCGGCGGAAGTCAGAAATAGGGCCGTCCCCGCGGGACGGCCTTTCGTTTTCCGGATCAGTCCGCCATCACGGTCGCGGCGCCCGCCTGCATCGGACCTTCCGCGCGGTCGAAGCGCAGATATGCGATGGCGCGATCGCCGGACCTGGTGCAAAGGCGCCCCGCCGGCTTGCCGTCCGACAGGATCTCGGTCCCCGGCGCAGCTTCGCCTTGCACCGTCACCGTGGCCAGCCCCTTGCGCAGGTCCGTCTTGTGCTTCATGCGCGCAGTCACTTCCTGACCGACATAGCATCCCTTGCGGAAATCGACGCCATGCAGGCGTTCGAACCCGCATTCGAGGATGTAACTTTCATCGGGCACGAGCTCGATCCCGGCTTGGGGCACGCAATGTTCAACCCTGATCGCGTCCCAGTCGATCCGGGGGGCGCTGCCGGGTTCCGTTCCATAGCGACGCCATCCAAGGTCCGGGTGGCGCGGATCGTCGAACGCCCCTTCCGGCCGCGGGCCGAGCCCGCGCGAAACCTTGGTGTCCGTCGCCGCGATCTGCGCATCGGCGCGCAGGCGGTACATCATCAACCGCCGCTCCAGCCCCGGCGCAACGTCGGCCGCGACGTCCAGCAGGATCGCGTCCTCTGCCGGAACAAGGAAGAAGTCGGCCAGGTATTTACCCTGCGGCGTCAGAAGTGCGGCATAGACCAGCCCGTGCGAGAGCCCCCGCAAGTCGTTTGTCACCAAGTTCTGAAGAAACGCTTCGCGGTCCTTCCCGGTGATCTTCAGGACCGTGCGGTCGTCGATGCGTTCCCCGATCATGCCTGCCTCCGCGGCTCGTCCGAAAACTGCAAGCGGCACAGGCTGGCGTAAAGCCCGTCCCTTGCCAGAAGGGTGTCGTGCGTGCCGACTTCGACGACAGCGCCGTCTTCCAGGACGACGATCTTGTCGGCGTTGCGCACGGTCGCCAGCCTGTGCGCGATGACAAGGGTCGTGCGCCCGGCGCTTAGACGGTCGAGCGCATCCTGGACCAGCCTTTCGCTTGTCGCATCCAGCGCCGAGGTTGCTTCGTCAAGAAGCAGGATCGGCGCGTCGCGCAGCACCGCGCGGGCGATCGCCACGCGCTGACGTTGCCCGCCCGACAGGCTTGATCCGCGCGGACCCGCCGGCGTGTCCAGCCCCAGCGGCAGGGCCTGAGCGAATTCGGCCACATGCGCTGCCTCAAGCGCGCGGGACAGCGCGGCGTCATCGATTCCGGTGTGTCCCAGCAGAATGTTTTCCCGGATCGACTCGTCGAAAAGCGAAGAGTCTTGCGACACGACAGAGAACTGATCGCGCAGACGGTCCAGGTCGAAGTGCTGGATGTCGGTTCCGCCCAGTTCGATCGTTCCGGACTGCGGGTCGACCAGCCGGGTAAGAAGGTTGAAGATCGTCGACTTGCCCGCGCCCGAAGGGCCGACAAGCGCGGTCGTCTTGCCGGCCTCGGCCGTGAAGGTGACGCCGCGCAGGACCTCGTGGTCGCCGTAGCTAAGGCGGACGTCCGTCAGGCGCAGCCCGGTGTCCGCCGGTTCGGGAAGGGATGCCGCGCCACGGGACCTGACCGCGGGAACGCGGTCGAAAAGACCGTAGATGCGGCGCAGGCTGACCAAGGCGATCTGCCATTGGCCCGCCATGTCGCCAAGCCGCCGCATTGGCTGAAAGGCCAACGACATGGCACTGAAGAAGGCCATGAAGTCCCCCACCGTGCGCTCGCCCGAGGCGATCTCGGCCCCGCCGAACATGATCACGGCAAAGAACCCGATCCCGGTGACCACGTCGATCAGCGCCGGGATCGCGGCACGGCTCGCGGCTGATTTCGTTTCTGCGCTGACGATCGAGGAAATGATCTGCGTGAAGCGGTCAAGCTGGTAGCCTTCGATCCGGTTCAGCTTGATCGCCGTGATGCCGTGGAAGATTTCGTCCAGGCGGGTCGCGCGGCGCTCGGACTGGTGGCGCAGGTGCTGGACCTTGCGGCGGATGTAGCGCTGTGCGGCCACGGCCGGAAGGATCAAGAGCGGCGTGCCGACGACCGCCACCAATGCCCAGACCGGATCGACCATGATCGCGACGATGGCGAGCGCGACAAGCGCCACCGCGTCGCGGCCGAAGCCCGTGATCAGCAGGGTCCAAACGCCTTGGACGGCGGCGGTGTCACCCTGGACCCGCTCGATCAGCTGGCCGGGTGAGTTCGTCTGGAAGAAGCCGCCCTCAAGCGTGAGGATGTGCCGCAGAAGGTCGACCTGAAGCGCCGCGGCGGTGCGCTGCGCGACCGAGGTCAGCAAAGCGCGGCTTGCCACTGATGTCGCCGCGCGGATCAGGAACAGCGACAGGATGAAGCTTCCGATGATCCAGATCGCGCCGATCTCGCCTCCGACGAAGACGCGGTCGAAAAGCGGCTTCAGCGCGTAGGACAGAAAGGCAAGCGTCGATCCTTCTATGATCATCAACAGCACGGCAAGCGCCATCGATCCGCGGTGCGGGCGCAGATACGCACGCCAGAGCCTGTTAAACAGGCGGCGCGAGGTATAGTCGGATGTCGCGTTCGGCGCGGCTTCCAAGACAGGCACCAGCATTGCGTCGGTTCGAGGGCTGATCTAGCCCGAACCCGGTGGCAGAGGCAAGTCGACCAAGGCGGGCGCCCGGCGCTTGCGGCCCTTGGGTCAACAGGCCGGATTGACCTTGCTCGGGCGCGCGCCTAGGCATTTGCGAAAGCCGGAGAACCTTGATGAATCTTGCCATGGGGCGCCCCTACCTGGCCATTCCTGGCCCCTCTGTCATGCCCGACCGCGTGCTGAACGCCATGCATCGCGCAGCGCCCGACATCTACGCTGGCGCGCTGCACGACATGACGGCCTCGCTTTACCCCGACCTGCGTGCGGTGGCGCGGACGGACCATCACGTCGCAATCTACATCGGAAACGGGCACGCCGCCTGGGAAGCAGCGAACTGCAACCTCTTTTCACGGGGCGAGCGTGCGCTGGCGCTGACGACCGGGGCGTTCGGCACCAGCTGGGCCAACTCGGTCGAGCGTCTGGGGGTGCGGGTCGACCGCATCGATTTCGGCAGGTGTGACGCCGCCGACCCCGCGCGCGTGGCCGAGGCGCTGGCGGCCGACCCGGGCCATCAGATCAAGGTTGTCCTGCTGACCCATGTCGACACCGCCAGCACGGTCAGGAACGACGTGGCCGCGGTCCGTGCCGCGATGGACAGCGCTGGACACCCCGCCTTGCTGGCAGTGGATTGCATCGCATCGCTTGCATGCGATCCGTTCCTGATGGACGAATGGGGCGTCGACGTGATGGTCGGCGCATCGCAAAAGGGTTTGATGACGCCGCCGGGGCTTGGCCTCGTCTGGTTCAGCGACAGGGCGCTTGAGTGTTGCAGCGGGTCGGACCTTCGCACGCCCTACTGGGACTGGACCCCGCGCGCCTTCGCGCAGGAATACTGGCAGCGGTTCTGCGGCACAGCCCCCACGCACCACCTATTCGGCCTGCGCGAGGCGCTGACCATGCTGGTCCACGAAGAGGGGCTGGAGGCGGCATGGGCTCGTCACCGGACGCTGGCGCGCGCCGTCTGGGCGGCGGTGGATGTCTGGGGGCAGGGGGGCGACATCGCGCTGAACATTGCCGATCCCGCGGCGCGCGGTCACTCCGTGACGTCGGTCAGGGTCGGTGGCGCGGCCACGCGGCTTCGGCGCTGGTGTGCGGAACAGGCGGGGGTGACGCTTGGCGTCGGGCTGGGCATGGAGGATGCCGAGGACGACTGGCTTCGCATCGCGCACATGGGACATGTCAATGCCCACATGACGCTGGGGGCCTTGTCCGTGATCGAAAGTGGCTTGTGCGCGCTTGATATTCCGCACGGGAAGGGCGCGCTAGAGGCTGCCGCGTCGGTGATCGCGTCGGCCTGAGGCCGCGTCAAGCCCAATCCTGGAACAGGAACCAGGCGCCTGCCGCGATCAGGGTGAACCCCACCCCGTGCTGCCAGGTGATCCGCTCACCGAGGTAGGCCCAGGAAAAGATCACGAATACGGAAAGCGAGATCACTTCCTGGATCGTCTTCAGCTGGGCCGCCGAAAAGGTGCCGTGGCCCCAGCGATTGGCGGGCACTTGCAACATGTATTCGAACAGCGCGATTCCCCAGCTTGCCAGGATCACGACCAGGATGGGAGCGGTCTTGAACTTCAGGTGGCCATACCAGGCGAAGGTCATGAAGACATTGGACGCGACAAGAAGGCCGATCGTCGTGATGGGCACGGGTGGCAATCCGGCAGGACTTTGCATGGTGACTCGCGCGCAGAGGATGCGACAGCGCTAGCGCGCCGAACGCCGCGCGGCAAGCTGGTTCGCGGAGTGAAGATCAGCGCGACATTCGCAATAATGCAATTTGCATCTTTTCCTCTGCCAATAGTTTGCAAATTTTCCGAATTCCGCTTTGTTAGCTTGCGCGCCGCGACTATGGTGCGCCAAACCGCGAGACCGGGGGGACACCATGAAGGACATTCTGACGGAACTGGAAGCGCGCCGCGCCACGGCCCGGCTTGGCGGCGGCCAGCGCCGGATCGACGCCCAGCACGCACGCGGCAAGCTGACCGCGCGCGAACGGATCGAGCTTCTGCTTGATGAGGGTTCCTTCGAAGAATTCGACATGTTCGTCGCCCATCGCTGTATCGATTTCGGGATGCAGGCCGACCGTCCCTCGGGTGACGGCGTGGTCACCGGCTGGGGCACGATCAACGGTCGCATGGTCTACGTCTTTTCGCAGGATTTCACCGTCTTTGGCGGGTCGCTCTCGGAAACCCACGCGCAGAAGATCTGCAAGATCATGGACATGGCGATGCAGAACGGCGCCCCCGTGATCGGCCTCAACGATTCCGGCGGTGCCCGGATCCAGGAGGGGGTCGCCAGCCTTGCGGGCTATGCCGAGGTGTTCCAGCGCAACATCATGGCTTCGGGCGTGGTGCCGCAGATCTCGGTGATCATGGGGCCCTGCGCGGGCGGTGCCGTATATTCGCCCGCGATGACGGACTTCATCTTCATGGTCAAGGACACCTCGTACATGTTCGTGACGGGTCCCGACGTGGTGAAGACCGTGACGAACGAGATCGTGACGGCCGAGGAACTGGGCGGCGCGTCGACGCATACCAGGAAATCGTCGGTGGCCGATGGCGCGTTCGAAAACGACGTGGAGGCGCTGATCGAAGTGCGCCGGCTTGTTGACTTCCTGCCGCTCAACAACCGCGACAAGGCGCCGACGCGACCGTTCTTTGACGATCCGGCGCGGATCGAGATGAGCCTGGACACGCTCATCCCCGACAACCCCAACCAGCCCTACGACATGAAAGAGCTGATCCAGAAAGTCGCGGACGAGGGCGATTTCTACGAGATCCAGAAGGATTTCGCGGCCAACATCATCACTGGCTTCGTCCGGCTCGAAGGGCAGACGGTGGGCGTGGTGGCGAACCAGCCGATGGTGCTTGCCGGATGCCTGGACATCGACAGCTCGCGCAAGGCGGCGCGGTTCGTGCGTTTCTGCGACGCCTTCGAGATTCCGATCCTGACACTGGTCGACGTGCCCGGTTTCTTGCCCGGCACCGGGCAGGAATACGGCGGCGTCATCAAGCACGGCGCGAAGCTTCTGTTCGCCTATGGCGAGGCGACGGTGCCGAAGGTCACGGTCATCACCCGCAAGGCCTATGGCGGAGCCTATGACGTCATGGCGTCGAAACACCTGCGCGGCGATTTCAACTACGCCTGGCCGACCGCCGAGATCGCCGTGATGGGCGCCAAGGGCGCGGTCGAGATCCTTTACCGCTCTGAGCTGGCCGAAAAGGACAAGATCGCCGAGCGGACGAAGAACTACGAGGACCGCTTTGCCAATCCCTTCGTCGCGGCGGAAAAGGGCTTCATCGATGAGGTGATCATGCCGCATTCCACGCGCAAGCGCGTGGCGCGGGCCTTCGCGTCGCTCAGAACCAAGAAACTTTCGAATCCCTGGAAGAAGCACGACAACATTCCGCTGTGATCCGTGGAGAGGCAGGATGGCGCATGGGCGGTGTGACCGCGATCGACGATCGGTGGCGCGCAAGGTGACGGTTCTGGCAATGTCGACAACCTTTTTGGCATCCTGGGCGGCAGCCGTGCCGGCGGAAGAGGCAATCACCCTGCCCTCGGGCATGGTCGTGACCTACCTCGACACCGTTCACACCGCGCCTGGCCCCGAGGGGTTGACGGTCAGGTTCCGGTTCACGTCCCCGGACCTGTCCACGCGCCCGGCAGACGATGGCACGCTGGAGGACATGACTTGGCTTTGCGAAACCTACGCCCTGCCACGTATCGCGGTCACCGGCCCCGAGCCTCAGCAAGTGATCATCACCCTGGCGGACCGGCCCGTTGCCTTCGGGGCTGCCGATCCGGAGGCCACTCAGTACTTCGAGGCGTTTCGCCCCGAGGGTCAGACCTGCATATGGGAGGCATTCTGATGATCCGGCGGGCCAAGCGGAATATCGCCTTCGCTTGTGATGCAACGGCACCACAATCCTGCATCTTGCACGCAGGGGAATGTGCAGTACTGCCGCTTTCAGCTAGGGTGGTCGCGGATCGCGGTAACGTGATCCCAGAAACAGAAGCAGATAAGGACGCGGTGAACGGTTCAGATGTCACCGCCGAGAGCAGGAGTATAAAATGTCGAAGAACGCCCTTCTCCTCGTGGCTTTCGTCGCCTTCGTGGCGGCCTGCGCGGCCAAGGAAGAAGTCATCATGGTCGAAGACCCGGTCACCAGCGAACCGACCTTCACCGGTAAGTACAACTAAGACGGCCGGCTGGGCCGGATCTGCAAGCATCCGGCCCGGCCGCCTCGCCTCGCGGCAGCGCGGCGCGAATGAACCGACTGGCATCGCCCAGGCAAATGGGGGCGTGCCATGCTGAAGCATCGCGGCTTTCCGGGGCGGCTTCCCGGAACAGATTTCCAATTCGTAATCCGTCGCGGCAATCCCAAGGGAGTGACGAAGCTCGTCGTCCGAGAGCGGTTCCGGGATCGCAGTCCCGCCGACCGCCGGGCGGATGTAGCGTTCATGGCCGCGCTTTGGGACCATTTCGGCGCCGAACCCTTCGAGCGTGGCAATCTTGACGCCGGACGCCTGTCCTGGCTTTTCGGGCGCGAAGTCGTTCCGGTCGAGCCCGATTTCGATCCAGAGAGCTACGAGGCGCTGCTGCGAATTGACGAGGATCGCGCCCGTGCGTCCTTCCCCGAAGTGTTCGAGGGAGGGGAATAAGCGTGTTCCCGCTGACCTATCGCACGCAACGGCGGCAGCCTGCCGATTGTTTCCAGTGGGGAAACTTCTTGTTTACGTATGCGAGCGATTGCTGGCAGACTGTTACAGGGGCGCCCCCCTCCAAAGCATCACGCGCCTCCGTTTGCAACAACCCTTCCCCTTATCTGAGACCTGGCCCCGTGGGGGTCAGGTCATTTTTCCGCTTCGCGCGCACTCGGCGCGAAGTTGCCGGGCCATTCGCGCGGCCTGCGAATTCCAGATGCCAGGTGCAAAGCGTTCGGATAAGCTCCGCGCCCATAACAAACTCTTCCGGAGGCGGAGCAACATGCGATTCACGAAGATCTTCCTTGGCCTGGCCCTTGTGTCGGGCCTTGCGGGATGCCTGGAAAACGACAGCGAGCGCGCACTTGCGGGTGCGGCCGCCGGTGCGGTCGTGGCCGACGCGCTTGACACCAACGTCGTGGCCGGTGCCGCGCTTGGCGGTCTTGCCGGCGCGACCTGCGACGATATGGGCATCTGTTACTGACAGCCTTTACCGCGCCGCCCGGCGGCGCGCATCAGCATCCAACCGGACCGCTGCGGCCCCGCGCCGCGGCGGTCCTTTTGTTTTCGAACCCGGGCAAAGCTCCGGGCGGCACGAGGGAAAGGGACAGCCATGTTCAAGAAGATCCTGATCGCGAACCGGGGCGAGATCGCCTGCCGCGTCATCAAGTCGGCGCGCAAGATGGGCATCAAGACGGTGGCCGTGTATTCGGACGCCGACCGCAACGCGCTCCATGTCCAGATGGCGGACGAGGCGGTGCACATCGGCCCGCCGCCCGCGAACCAGTCCTATATCGTGATCGACAAGATCATGGAGGCGATCCGCCAGACCGGTGCCGAGGCGGTCCACCCCGGCTACGGCTTCCTGTCCGAGAACATGAAATTCGCAGAAGCGCTGGAAAAGGAAGGCGTCGTCTTCGTCGGCCCGCCCAGCCCCGCAATCGAGGCGATGGGCGACAAGATCACCTCAAAGAAGATCGCGGCCGAGGCTGGCGTTTCGACCGTTCCGGGCTACATGGGTCTGATCTCGGACGCCGAAGAGGCGGTGAAGATCAGCCGCGAAATCGGCTATCCGGTGATGATCAAGGCCTCGGCCGGCGGCGGCGGCAAGGGGATGCGCATCGCCTGGAACGACGAAGAGGCACGCGACGGCTTCCAGTCGTCCAAGAACGAGGCGGCGTCCAGCTTCGGCGACGACCGGATCTTCATCGAGAAGTTCGTGACCCAGCCGCGCCATATCGAGATCCAGGTGCTGGCCGACAAGCACGGGAACTGCGTCTACCTGCACGAGCGTGAATGTTCGATCCAGCGCCGGAACCAGAAGGTCATTGAAGAAGCGCCAAGCCCGTTCCTTGACGAAGCGACCCGCAAGGCGATGGGCGAACAGGCCTGCGCGCTGGCAAAGGCCGTGGGCTACACCAGCGCCGGCACGGTGGAGTTCATCGTGGACGGGCAGAAGAACTTCTACTTCCTCGAGATGAACACCCGCCTGCAGGTGGAACACCCGGTGACGGAACTGATCACCGGCGTCGATCTGGTCGAACAGATGATCCGCGTCGCGGATGGTGAACCCCTGCCGTTCAGGCAGGAGGACCTGACGATAAACGGCTGGGCGATCGAAAGCCGCCTTTATGCCGAGGACCCCTACCGCAACTTCCTGCCCTCGATCGGGCGTCTGACGCGCTACCGCCCGCCGGTCGAATCCGCCACCACCAACGGCGTTGTGCGCAACGACACCGGCGTCTACGAAGGCGGCGAGATTTCGATGTACTACGATCCGATGATCGCGAAGCTCTGCACTTGGGCGCCCACGCGCGCCGAGGCGATCGAGGGGATGCGCAACGCGCTTGACACCTTCGAGGTGGAAGGGATCGGCCATAACCTTCCGTTCTGTTCGGCCGTCATGGATCATCCTCGCTTCGTCGAGGGTGCAATGACCACCGCCTTCATCGCCGAGGAGTTCCCCGAGGGCTTCAACGGCGTAACCCTGACCGAGGGGCGCTTGCGCAAGGTGGCGGCGTGCGCGGCAGCGATGAACCGCGTCGCCGAGATCCGGCGTACGCGGATCACCGGGCGGCTCGGCAACCACGAACGCCATGTGGGCGACGATTGGGTCGTGGCGATCCAGGGCGAGGAGATCGCTGTCAGGATCGCTGCCGACCGCGAGGGCGCGACCGTGCATTTCGAAGATGGCGCGGCGCACCGCGTGACCTCGGACTGGACGCCGGGCCAATCTCTTGCCCGGCTCGAAGTGGACGGCGAACCGGTCGTCCTGAAGGTCGACAAAATCCCTGCGGGCCAGCGCATCCGCACCCGCGGCGCCGATCTCAAGGTCTATGTCCGCACTCCGAAGCAGGCGGAACTTGCGCGGCTCATGCCCGAGAAGCTGCCACCCGACACGTCGAAGTTCCTGCTGTGCCCAATGCCTGGCCTGGTCGTGAAGATCAGCGTCGAGGAAGGACAGGAGGTGCAGGAAGGTCAGGCCCTTGCCACGGTTGAGGCGATGAAGATGGAAAACATCCTGCGCGCCGAACGCAAGGGGGTGGTCAGAAAGATCAACGCCGCCGCCGGTGCGAGCCTGAAGGTCGACGACGTGATCATGGAATTCGAATGATGAAGACGCCCGCCACCAGGCTGCCCGCGATATGCGCGCTGTCTGCAGCGGGCGGCTTCCTGCTGCTGCAGGTGCTTTCCTACCTGAGGGCGGGCGTCTTCGAGTATCCGCTGGACGACGTCTACATCCATCTGGCGATGGCCAAGGGGATCATGGGCGGCACCTACGGGATCAATCCCGGCGAACCCGCTTCGGCTGCCTCCTCGGTGCTTTATCCGCTGCTGCTGCTGCCCTTTCCAGGAACCGGGTTTCAGCGGATGCTGCCACTGGCCTGGAACTTCGTCGGGCTCATGGCCTTGGCCTGGCTCTTTGGCGCGCACATCGCGCGCAGCGGTGTTTCGCGCGGCGTGGCGCTGTTTCTGGCGCTGATCGCGCCCTTTGCGCTGAACATGCCGGGCGTCGCCGCACTGGGCATGGAACACACGCTGCATGCGCTGATGGTCATGGTCCTGCTGACCGGCTTCTGGCGCTTCCTCAGGACCGGGGAAATGGGCGCGGCGCTTGTCGCGGGCGCGGTGCTTTCGCCCCTGTTCCGGTTCGAAGGGCTGGCGCTGTCGCTTGCGGTGGCGGGCGTCCTTGTGCTGAAGGGCCGCATGCGCGCCGGTATCGGCCTGGGAATGGCCGTGATCCTTCCCGTGGCGCTGTTCGCGCTGTTCCTGGTTTCGCAGGGGCTGGAGCCACTGCCCAGTTCCGTCCTGGCAAAGATCGGGGGCCGGTATGGCGGGTTCGATCCGTTCTTTCGGCTTGCCGCGAATGTCCTGGGATACGGAGGCGCCGCCGCGCTCGCGGCCTACGTTCTTGTGACGATCGCGCTGTTGCATCCGGCGACCCGCTCCGACGAGCGGATCAGCATGTTCGTGCTGCCGGTCTGGGCCGCCGCGACTGCCCATATGCTGATCGGCCAGGTTGGGTGGTCGGCGCGCTACGAACACTACTACCTGGTGATGATCGGCGCGGCGCTGGTGCTTGCGCTGCCGCCGCTTGGCACGCTTCTTCGCGGTGCCGTTCTGTGCGCCGCGCTTGCGGCTGCGGGCTACTACACATTCGTGAACGTGACCGTCTACAACTGGACCGCCCGAGCCATCCACCTTCAGCAGCGCCAGATGGCGCGTCTTGCGGAGCTATTGCCGGGCGTGCCAGTTGCCGTGAACGATATCGGCTGGATGTCGTGGGACCGCAGGGGGCACATCCTTGATCTCTGGGGGCTTGCTTCGTCCGAGGCACGCCAGGCGCGCACGGCGGGCGCCGGCGGGCGCCCGGAGCCTGAATGGGCAGCTAGGCTGGTTGAAAATGCCAGTGCGCGCTACGCCATGATCTATGACGGATGGATCGAGGAGGGGATCGGGGCGCAATGGCGTCTGGTCGCCACCCTGGGCATGCACAACCCCCGGGGCAGTCTGACTGCCTACGGCGTCTCGATCTATGCCACCGACCCTGACTTTGAGCCGGAACTGAGGGAAGCGGTCCGCAAGCTGGCGAGGGATCTTCCGAAGGATGCCGAGCTGACAGAGGTCAGCGCGAACGAATAGCTGCCGCTCCGATCGGGGCGGAACGCAGGACGCGGCCATTCGGGCCGCCGCAGGATGGGAAAGGTGAAGTTGATGACGGAACGCATGCAGGACTGGCGCGCGCTGGTGGGCAAGGAGCTGAAGGGCCGCACGCCTGAGGACCTGACCTGGAACACGCTCGAAGGGATCGACGTCAAGCCGCTTTACACCGAAGCGGACACCGCAGGGCTGTCCCACATGGGATCGCTTCCGGGGCTGGCGCCATTCACCCGCGGCCCGCGCGCGTCGATGTATGCGGGCCGCCCCTGGACGATCCGCCAGTATGCGGGTTTCTCGACGGCCGAGGAATCCAACGCCTTCTACCGCAAGAACCTGGCGGCCGGTCAGCAGGGCGTGTCCGTCGCCTTCGACCTGGCGACCCACCGGGGCTATGACAGCGACCACCCCCGTGTCGAGGGCGACGTCGGCAAGGCGGGTGTCGCCATCGACAGCGTCGAGGACATGAAGATCCTGTTCGACGGCATCCCGCTTGAAAGAGTCTCGGTCTCGATGACCATGAATGGTGCCGTCATCCCGGTTCTGGCCAACTTCATCGTCGCGGGGGAAGAACAGGGCGTGGACCGTTCGCTTTTGTCCGGAACGATCCAGAACGACATTCTGAAGGAATTCATGGTGCGGAACACCTACGTCTATCCGCCCGAGCCTTCGATGCGGATCGTCGCGGACATCATCGAATACACATCAAGGGAAATGCCCAGGTTCAACTCGATCTCGATCTCGGGCTATCACATGCAGGAGGCCGGGGCGAACCTGGTGCAGGAACTCGCCTACACCCTGGCAGACGGGCGCGAATACGTCCGCGCGGCGATCGCGCGAGGCATGAATGTCGACGACTTCGCGGGCCGCCTGTCGTTCTTCTTCGCCATCGGCATGAACTTCTTCATGGAGGCGGCGAAGCTGCGCGCCGCACGTCTGCTGTGGCACCGCATCATGTCCGAGTTCGAGCCGAAGAAGGACTCGTCTCTGATGCTGCGCACCCACTGCCAGACCTCGGGCGTGAGCCTGCAAGAGCAAGACCCCTACAACAACGTCATCCGTACGGCGTACGAGGCGCTGGCGGCGGTTCTGGGGGGCACGCAGTCGCTCCACACCAACGCGCTGGACGAGGCGATGGCGCTGCCGACGGAGTTTTCAGCCCGTATCGCACGCAACACCCAGCTGATCCTTCAGGAGGAAACCGGCATCACCAAGGTCGTCGATCCGCTGGCCGGGTCCTACTACGTCGAAACCCTGACGGCTGAACTGGCCGAAAAGGCATGGGCACTGATCGAGGAGGTCGAGGCGATGGGCGGCATGACCAAGGCTGTCGCCTCGGGCATGCCGAAGCTTCGGATCGAGGAATCCGCCGCGCGGCGCCAGGCCATGATCGACCGCGGCGATGAGGTCGTCGTGGGCGTGAACAAGTATCGCCCTACGAAGGCGGACCCGATCGAGATCCTTGACGTCGACAACATGAAGGTGCGCGAGGCACAGGTCGCGCGGCTTGATAGGATCCGGAGCACACGGGACGCGGCAGCCTGCGAAGCCGCGCTTGCGGAACTGGAGCGCCGCGCACGCGAGGGCGGAAATCTTCTGGAAGCGGCGGTCGAAGCGGCCCGCGCGCGGGCATCGGTAGGAGAGATCAGCATGGCGATGGAAAAGGTCTTTGGCCGTCACCGGGCCGAGGTGAAGACGCTTGCCGGGGTCTATGGCTCCGCCTACGAAGGCGACGAGGGCTTCGCCCGTATCCAGAAGGACGTGGAGGCTTTCGCCGAGGAAGAGGGCCGCCGCCCGCGGATGCTGGTGGTCAAGATGGGTCAGGACGGCCACGACCGGGGCGCGAAGGTCATCGCCACGGCCTTCGCCGATATCGGCTTCGACGTCGACGTCGGCCCGCTTTTCCAGACGCCGGACGAAGCCGCGCAGGACGCGGTCGACAATGACGTGCACGTCGTGGGCATCTCGAGCCAAGCGGCGGGCCACAAGACGCTGGCACCGCAGCTAGTGCAGGCGCTGAAGGACAAGGGCGCCGAAGACATCATCGTCATCTGCGGCGGCGTCATTCCGCAGCAGGACTACGACTTCCTGAAATCGGCCGGGGTCAAGGCGATCTTCGGGCCGGGAACCAACATCCCGGCAGCGGCCAAGGATATCCTTGACCTGATCCGCGCCAGCAGAACCTAATCGGACAAATCCTGCGGCAAGCCCGGGGTTGGCCTGTATCAAGGTCATGCCCCGGTGCCTTCCGGGACGGGTCGCGGTCGCTGCGGTTGTTGCTATGAGGTTGCGACGCGGGCAAGCGCCCGGGTTGGCCCTGGGGCTCTCCGTCGGCGCGGTTGCGTCCAATCGTTTGGCGCATCCTTTCCTGGAGGCAACGATCGGCGACGGTAGACGTGATGCGGGTCAGTTCGGCTCTGCCGAATATCCGAACAGTTCGAAATCGCGCGCGTAAAGCCTGCGTATCAGTCCGACCGCCTGATCCGAGAGTTGTTCGCGCAGATTGGAGCGTTCAGCGCGCTCGGTCTTCCGGCGATGCTCAAGCGGTGCGACTGGAACCTTGAGTTCGCGGCACAACCTTTCGAAATCGGAAGTGAGCGTTTCGAACTTCATCACGCGGTCTACTATCACCTTTCCTTTGCCGTCGACGACGAATGCAGCCTGATCGGGCAAGTGAACGAAGCGCCCTGTTTGCAGGGTGCGGTCCCAGGGTCTGGCTGCCATCCGCCAGCGCAGATATTCTTCGATCGACATGCTCGCGACACGGCGGGCAACGCGCTCATAACGATATAATTTCAAGTACTCGTAGTGCGACAGCGCATGATCGAACGGGTTGCGCACGAACGCAAAACTCGTGAACTGGGCGTAGGCCTCGCTTCCCATCTTGCGTCTGATTTGCGCTGCGGTGGAATGCATGGGCATCACCACCCTGTCTGGCGCAACTGGGAAGGGATTGAGCTTGGCAAGCAAGTGCCGGCCGCGTGTCGCCCTGGGCAGGCTATGGTCCCTCAGCGCAAGGTCGATCGAAGTACCCGCAGTTTTCGGAATATGCACGAATATGAAATGGTGTGAGGTTGAAACGAGCATGGTTTTCGGGCCGGCGGTCTGATTCACCAGAGCCCTCTACTGGACGCAGGGCTTCAATGCGACGGGATTCTGCGAAAGCTGGGGCGACCGATGCCTCGCACAGGCTTATGCCGCGACGTTGACGCTGACCGGGGCTTGCGGGCGCGGCGGTTCCCGTGGATGCTCTGCCGCGACGGGCAGGGGGCGAAGTGCTGTATCTGGATCATATCGCAATCGCGGGCTCCACGCTTGAGGATGCGGTGGACCATGTGGAAATGGCGCTGGGCTGCGCGCTGGGGCCAATCGGCAAACACGCCCACATGGGCACGCAAAACCGGCTTCTCGGGCTTGGCCCCGACGTCTATCTTGAGGCGATTGCGATCGACCCGGTGGCTCCCGCCCCTTCTTTTCCGCGCTGGTTCCGCCTGGATGAGTTTTCGGGCCCGCCGCGCCTGACGAACTGGATCCTGCGGACCGACGATTTGGACGCAGCCCTTGCCGCGGCCCCGGCCGGGGCCGGTGTGGCGACACGCTTGGCGCGCGGAGAATTCCACTGGCGCATGGGCATTCCGGCCGATGGGCGGCTTCCTTACGACGACGCCTTTCCCGCGCTGATCGAATGGAAGGGCGGGCTGAAACCGCAAGACCGCCTGCCCGATGCCGGCTTCCGCCTGACCCGGCTGGAGGTCGCGCATCCTGAGGCCCGGGCGCTTTGCGAGGCATTGCCGCTCCGGGATCCGCGCGTCGTCATCCTGCCGGGCTCCCGGGCGATCCGGGCCACATTTTCCACGCCGCATGGCGAAAGGAGCCTTGAATGACGATCCGCCCGGCGGACCCCATGGATTACCCCGCGATCCTGGACCTTTGGAACCGCTTCATTCGCGATACCACCGTCACCTTCACCAGCGAGCAGAAGACAGAAACCGGACTGGCCGAGATGATCGCGACGCGCCGCGCCGCGGGCAAGGAATTCCTGGTCGCGGAGCTTGGCGGTGTCTTTGCGGGCTTTGCCACCTATGCACAGTTTCGCGGCGGCAACGGTTATGCCCATGCGATGGAACATTCGATCATGCTTGAGCCCGCGACAACGGGGCAGGGGATAGGACGTCGGCTGATGCGGGCAATCGAGGATCACGCCCGCGCAAGCGGCGCCCACACCCTTTTTGCCGGGGTCTCCGGCGAAAACCCGGCGGGAGAGGCATTTCACGCGAGCCAAGGCTTCCGCGTCGTCGCCCGCATTCCCGAGGTCGGGCGCAAGTTTGATCGCTGGCTCGACCTTGTCCTGATGATGAAACACCTTTGACGCACTGACAACGCGCTGCGGCGCGGCTAGAATGGTCACATGTCGATCTGGACCCGCATCGCCGACGCACTTGCCGCCCTTGCCAAGGGCGAGGGGCTGGCGGCCGTCTTCGAGACGCTGAAGGCACCACCCGAACGTTCGGTGGCCTTCACCATCGCCGTCATCGCGCTTGGCGCCAAGATGGCCAAGGCCGATGGGCAGGTGACCCGCGATGAGGTGGCCGCCTTCCGCGAGGTGTTCACGATCGCCCCCGCGGATGAGGCGGATGCCGCAAGGGTATTCAACCTCGCGCGCAAGGATGTCGCAGGGTTCGAGCTTTATGCAGCCAAGATCGCGGCCATGTTCGGCCCCGGCGACGAAGTGCTGGTGGACCTGATGGAAGGGCTTTTCCACATCGCCGTCGCAGACGGGGAATACCATCCGCACGAGGATGCCTTCCTGCGAGAGGTGGCGCGCATCTTCGGTGTCGGTGACCGCTGCTTCCGGTCCCTCGTGGGGCGCTTCGTTCCTGACGCGCCGGCCGATCCTTATGACGTTCTCGGTGTGGCGCACGACACGCCATTGGAGGACGTGCGTGCCGCCTGGCGGCGCGCGGTGCGCGAAAACCATCCCGACAGGCTGCTCGCCCGCGGCCTGCCCGAGGAAGCGGTCCGCCTGGCCGAAGCGCGGCTGGTCGCGATCAATCGCGCCTGGGAGGAAATCAGCCGCAAGCAGGCGGCCTGAGCCATGCGCATCGCCACCTACAACATCGAATGGTTCACGAACCTTTTCGACAAGCACGGGGCGATGCTTGAGGATGGCGAATGGTCGGCACGCTACAACGTGACGCGGGCCGACCAGCTTGGCTCGCTCGGGATCGTCTTCACCGCGATGGATGCCGACGCCGTCATGATCATCGAGGCGCCGAACAACAACCGCCGTCGCAAGACGGTGGAAATGCTGGAAGCCTTTGCCGCGCGTTTCGAACTTCGAACTCGAAAGGCGCTTCTGGGATATGAAAACGAAACCCAGCAGGAAATCGCGCTTCTCTACGATCCCGAGAAGCTGACGGTCGAGCACGACCCGATCGGCCTGCCGGACCAGCCGATCGACAACAGGGCCAGCCCGCGCTTTGACACCAGCTACAAGATCGACCTGGACATCGACGCGACGCTGGATGTGGTCCGCTTCTCGAAACCGCCGCTAGAGGTCGCGGCGCGCAGTGCGGCGGGCAAGGCGTTCCGCATGATCGGTGTCCACTTCAAGTCCAAGGCGCCGCATGGCGCATCGACCGAGGCGCAGTTGCATCGGCTAGCGATCGAGAACCGGCGCAAACATCTGGCGCAATGCATCTGGCTGCGCGAACGGGTGCTGGAGCATCTGAAATCGGGCGAAAGCCTGATCGTTCTGGGCGATTTCAACGATGGTCCTGGTCTGGACGAATACGAAAAGCTGTTCGGCCGCTCGGGCGTGGAAATCGTGCTCGGCTGGGACGAGCCGAGGGAGCTCAGGCTTTTCGACCCGAACGCCCGGGTCGCCTTCGGCAAGAAACTGGCCGCCATGCCGTCGACCGCGCGCTTCTATCTGGACGACAAGGGGGCGTATTTCTCGGCGCTTCTGGACTACGTCATGGTTTCGCCGGATCTGCGCGCGCTTTCGCCCAAGTGGCGGATCTGGCATCCGTTCGACGACCCCGGATGCTACAGGGTGCCCGAACTCAAGGAGGCGCTTCTGGCGGCCTCCGATCATTTTCCGGTCACCGTCGATCTGCCGATCTGATCGCCGTCCCCTGTAAATCCCGCCCTGTCCGCGTTATATTGGGCGCATGAAAGTCTTGGCCGCCGCATTCGTCGTTGTTCTGGCCTGCCCCGCCTTCGCGGAGACGGGCGAAGAGGGCGTCGAGGAGGGCTTCAGCCTGCTTGAGGAAGGCGCACGCATCATCATGCGCTCGATGTTGGACAACATCGGTCCCAAGCTGGACGAGATGCAGGACGGTCTGGACGGCGCGATGCAAGAGATCGAGCCGCATCTGACCGAACTGATGGACATGATCGGGGATCTGCAGAATTACCACGCGCCCGAACGGCTGCCGAACGGCGATATCATCCTGCGCCGCAAGGTGCCCGAAGAGGCCATTGAACTTGGCCCCAACGGAGAGATCGAGATTTGATTGACCCGTGACGCGGAATGAGCCGCGTGCAGGATCAGCCCGCCGCCACCGAAACCTCTGCCTTGGCGCCAAGCGAATCAGCCAGCGACTTGAAGCGCGCTTGCACGACCTCGCCGAACAGCGCCTCGGCATCCGCGTTCAGGATCAGTTCCAGCACTTTCTTCCGTGGTCGCCAGAGCAGCGATCCGGCTTCGTCCGGCGAGCGGACCGCGAACATGGCGCCAAAGCGCATGGCCTTGCCCAGCACTTCGGCCTCCTTGATCTGACGTTCGGTCAGCAGACTGAACAGCGGCTCAAGCCGCGAACCCGCGCGCGAGTTCTTGTAGCGGTGCAAAAGCGCGAGCCCGAGGAACACGCGCTCCGCGTGGCTGAGCCCGCCAAGGTTCGCGCGCGTGGCGTTGTCGAAGCAGACCTCGGCCCGGTAATCAGGATGCGCCCGCCAGGTGGTGTCGTGCAGCAGGCAAGCAGCGCGCACCAGCCGCAACTTTTCGTAGGTCGCATTCTGGTAGAGCGGCATCAGGAAGTTGAACAGCTTCTTGCCGAACCCCGGCATGCGGGCCGATGTACGTTCGGCGTGCCGGCAGGCTTCGATCAGGGGGTCGCGCATCCTAAGCCGCTCGGGCATCTGTTCGTACAGAAGCCCCTCGCGAATGCCGTAGGACGAAACGTCGATTTCCTTGGGATGGAAGGTCAGCACAAGCTTGCGCAGGACCTGGCTTGCCAGCGGCAGCAACTCCATCCGCGCCGCCGAGGTCCCGGTCTTGGCGCGCAGCGTGTCCAGGTTGTTGTCGGCGATCCAGTGTACGGTCTGAAGCACGGACTGCGGCCCCATGCGGTATTCGTGCAGCACCGTCATCGGGTACTTTCGCCGCTCCATGTCCAGCCGCGCGAAGGCACGCCAGGAGCCGCCAACAAGATAGATGCGGTCGTGCTGCGTGCCCATCGCGGCCGCAAGCTTTTCGACCTCGGCCCGGATGAAGTCGGCGACGCCCTTCTTGCCGCCCTTCACCTGCTGAAGCCGGAACGGACCAAGAGGAGAGGTGACGCGGCGTCCGACCTTGCCCTTCGAGACTTCCGCCAGTTCCATCGAGTTGCCGCCGATGTCGCAGACCAGCCCCTCGGCCTCGGGCCAGCCCAGAAGCACGCCCTGCGCTGAAAGCCGGGCCTCTTCCTGTCCGTCGATGACCCAAAGCTTCAGCCCGGTGGCGCGTTCGACTTCTGCACGGAATTCCGGGCCGTCCTCGGCCTCGCGCACCGCAGCGGTGGCGACGCAGGTCAAGGACGGAAGCCGCATCCCCTTGGCAAGAGCGGCGAAGCGTTTCAGGGCGGCCAGCGCGCGCGCGCGGCCCTCGGGATTCAACCGTCCGGTCCGTGCCAGCCCCTGGCCAAGGCCCGCCAGGACCTTTTCGTTGTAGAAGTATGCGGGGCTGCGCGCGGCCCCGTCGAAAACGACAAGGCGGACAGAGTTCGAGCCGACATCCACCACTCCGACACGTTCCAGCGCGCGAGCGGAGGGATCTTCGAACAGCGGGCGGCCGAACAGCGCGACATCGTCTTCGCCGATCGCGGACTTCCCGGACTTCCGCTTCGTTCCGTCGCTTTTTGGCATACGGTTTCCTCAGTCCATCGAATGGGCGAGCTTCGGAACGTCCTTGGCACCTGCCGAGCCGCGGCCTGATAGGGAAGGATTTTCCATGAAGAAGCGGTGGCAGTTGAACAGGTCATCGCGACCTTCGGGCAGGTCGCGTTCGAACCGGCCATCGGGGCGCAGCACCCAGCTCTGCGCTTCGTCCGCAAGGTTCGCGGCCATGATCTGGCCCACGATCTGCGCCTTGACGGTGTCGTTCTTGATCTCGACCAGCGTTTCGACCCGGCGCGTCAGGTTGCGCCCCATCCAGTCGGCGGAAGAGATGAAGACCCTGGCCTTTTTCGAGGCCAGGCCGTGGCCATTGCCGAAGCAGACGATGCGGCTGTGTTCCAGGAACCGGCCGACGATCGACTTGACGCGGATGTTCTCGCTCAGGCCCTGGATGCCGGGGCGCACGCCGCAGATGCCGCGCACGACCAGGTCGATCTTCACCCCGGCCTGGCTGGCCGCATAAAGCGCGTCGATCACCACGGGTTCGATGAGCGAATTGAGCTTGACCCAGATCTGGGCGGGCCGCCCCGCGCGGGCGTGCTCTGCCTCGGCGGCGATCAGGTCCAGCAGTCGCGACTTCAGGCTGATCGGCGAAATGGCCAGGTTCTCAAGGCCCTCGGGCTGCACGTAGCCAGAGAGGTAGTTGAAGACCTTGGTCGCGTCGCGCCCCAGGGCCGGATCGCAGGTGAACAGGCTTAGGTCGGTATAGATGCGCGCGGTGATCGGGTGGTAATTGCCCGTGCCGTAATGCGTGTAGGTGACAAGGTTGTCGCCTTCGCGCCGCACGACGGTCGAGATCTTGGCGTGCGTCTTGTAGTTCACGAAGCCGTAGACCACATGCGCGCCCGCGCGCTCCAGGCGGCGGGACTGGCGGATGTTCGCGGCCTCGTCGAAACGCGCTTTCAGTTCGACAAGCGCGGTCACGGACTTGCCCGCCTCTGCCGCCTCGCACAGCGCGGCCACGACGGGACTGTCGTGCGAGGTGCGGTAGAGCGTCTGCTTGATCGCAAGGACATTGGGATCCCGCGCCGCCTGTTCGATGAAGCGGATCACCATGTCGAAAGTTTCGTATGGGTGGTGCAGCAGCATGTCCTTCTGGCGGATCGCCGCGAACATGTCGCCTTCATGATCCTGCACGCGTTCGGGCACGCGCGGCGTGAACGAGGGCCACTGAAGGTCGCGGCGGTTGTCCAGAACCAGTTCCTTCAGATCGGCCATCCCGATCATACCCCTGACCTCGACCACCTCGTCCGGCGCGACGCCCAGATCGTGCATGATCAGCGCGCGCAGCGCCTCGGGCGCGCCCGAGGTGATCTTCAAGCGGATCACCTGGCCGCGGCGCCGACGCTTCAACGCGGTTTCGAATTCCCGCACCAGATCCTCGGCTTCGTCCTCGACCTCGAGATCGCTGTCGCGCAGCACGCGGAAGGTGCAGTGTCCCGTATCGCGATACCCGGGAAACAGCGAGCCCAGATGCAGAAGCAGAAGCTCCTCCATCGGCAGGAAGCGCGTGCCGCCGGGCAGGGCGACAAAACGGGCGATCTGCTGCGGAATGGGCAGCAGCGCCTGCAGCGTCCGCTTGTCGGTGGCGCGTTCCAGCTGAAGCGCCAGGCAGAAGCCGGTGTTCGGGATGAACGGGAAGGGGTGCGCGGGGTCGATCGCCAGGGGCGACAGGACCGGAAAAACCCGATTGAGAAAGTACTCTTCAAGGAACTTCTCGTCCTTGCGGCCGAGCTTCGAGCGGGTCATCAACGAGATGCCTGCCGCCTCCATCTCACGCTTGAGTTTGTTCCAGACCGACTGCTGCGCGTTCATCAGCCGCCGCGCGTCCTCGTTGATCAGGACAAGCTGTTCACTTGGGGTCAGCCCGTCGGCGGCAGGGGTGGCGTTCCCCTCCCGGCGCAGCTCGCGCAGACCCGCGACGCGCACCGTGTAGAATTCGTCCAGGTTCGTGGCCGAGATTGACAGGAAGCGCAGGCGCTCAAGCAGCGGAACGCGGGGGTTGCGGGCTTCATCCAGTACGCGCCAGTTGAAGGCGAGCCAGCTGAGTTCGCGATTGAAGAAGCGTCCGGGACCGGCGATCTCCGCCTCGGGCAGGGTGACGGGCTTCGGAGCGGAGGACTTGAGGAAATCGGCTTGCGTCATGGCGGACTTATGCGCGGCCTCTGTAAAGGTTCTGTGACGCCATCATTGACCGCGTGCGCCAAGCCTGTCCAGCACCTCGGCCGCGAGCTTTTGTCCCACGGGCCGTGACTGGGCAAGCGCGCGGGCGTCCAGTTCCGCCGCGATATCGCGGGCGGCGGCGAAGGATCGGTCCATCCGCGCCACGAGCCAGGGAATCAATGCCGCTGGAACGCGCAGCTGGCGGTCCGTGAAATGCTTGACAAGCACCGCCGCCAGAAGCGCGTCGTCCGGAGACTCAAGCGCGACGATCTGCGTGGCCTGCATCCGGCTGGCAAGATCGGGCAAGGAAAACTTCCAGTGGGCGGGGGCGATGCGCGCTGTCAGCAGCAACGGACTGCCCTCGGCAAGGGCCAGGTTGTGCAGGTGAAACAGCGCAGTCTCCGAGGCCATGTCGCCTGCGATGCGATCGGCGTCCTCGACCACGACCGCGCCCGCCGATACCAGCTGCGCAATGTCGGTCCCGGTCAGGTGTTCCGACTTGACGATGGCGGCACCACAGGCGGTGGCGAAAACCTGGCCAAGATGCGTCTTGCCCGCACCTTCGGGACCGATCAGCAGCACCTTTCCCTGCGGCCATCCGCGCGGGTCGTCCAGCACCGACAGCGCCAGCGCGTTTGCGGGAGAGACGAAAAAATCCTCGCGTCCCAGTGCGGGGCGCACCGGCAGGTCAAAGGTCAACTGGCGCGACATGTCAGTCATCTTCCTGACCGCTGCGGCCCTGGTAAAGGCGGCTGCCCATGTAACGGGAAATGCCGAACCGCGTCAAAACCCCGATCGATGCCGCGACAGGCACCGCAACAAGCATGCCGACGAAGCCGAAAACGGTTCCGAAGGCAGAAAGCGCGAACAGAAGCCATACCGGATGAAGCCCGACGGATCCCCCGACCAGGCGCGGGGTCAGGACATTGCCTTCAAGAAACTGGCCAGCGGCGAAGACCGCGGCAACGGCGCCGATATAGCCCCATTCGCCCCAGAACTGAAAAAAGGCCAGCCCGATCGCCAAGGCTCCCCCGACCAGGGCGCCGACATAGGGGATGAACGTGATCAGTCCAGCGGTGGCGCCCACCACCAGGCCGAAGTCGAGCCCGACCATCATCAGTGCGACCGAGTAGAACGTGCCGAGCGCGAAGCAGACGGATACCTGGCCGCGAACGAAACCGGCAAGCACCCGGTCGATGTCGCGGGCGATCGTGCGGACGTCCTCGGCATGGTCCCGCGGCAGCCAGGCGTCGACCTTGGCGACCATCTTGTCCCAGTCCAGCAGCAGGTAGAAGGCCACGACCGGCACGACTACGATGAACAGGACGGCATTGATCAGCGATAGCGCCGACGACAGCAGCCCGGAGGCCAGCTTGCCGCCTTGCGACTTGATGGCCTGGCCGATGGATTGAAGCGTTTCGTGTACGACGCTCTGGCTGTCCATCGCCTGGGGGAAGTTTTCGGCAAGGAATTGCTGGAGCTGTCCGAAGATCGTGGGCGCCGCGTTCACCAGTTGCACCAGCTGCCGCGCGATGGCGGGCAGGATAAGCAGGGACAGAAGGACAAAGATCAGCAGCGCCACGACCGAGATCGTTACGGTCGCCGCGGTGCGGGAAAGCCCAAGCCGTTCAAGCCGGTCGGCGACCGGATCCAGGAAATAGGCGACCGCGCCCCCGACAAGGAAGGGCAGAATGACGTCGCCCAGAAACCAGAGCGCGGCAAAGAAGACCGCAAGCGCGATCCCCCAGTACTTCGCCTGTTGCCGGACGGGCAGGGCCATGGGTCACTCCTTTCCCTTCTCATGGCTGAAGCTGGCGCGGGTCGCAAGTCGCAACTCTTAAATCACGTGGCTGCCGGCAATGGATCAGCCGATGATCCGGGCCGCCAATCCGCTTGCGAAGGGCGTATCGATACCGTGGGCCACCCCGGGTGATGCAGGGCGGCTATCATTCCGTCTTGGCGTCACGGGACGTTGAATCAGGATAGGAAAAGCCCACCTGCCGCTCCAGGTCGAGGTCAAGATTCTCGAGAATGAACGCGCGATCGGCGTCCGAGATCGTCTTCACCTTGCGTTCGGGCGTGTCGGCGAAACGGTTCCACGGCCATCCGAAGCGGCCCTTCGGCACCGTGACCTGCTCAGGCTCCGGCAGGCCGTGCAGGCGCGCGACATCCGTCACGACACCTCCCGGATCAGCGACGATCCGGTCATGCGTCCAATGGACCACCTTGATCCCGCGCTCAGACAGGCCCTGAAGGGCCTGCATTTTCCATCGGCGCAGTTCGAGAAGGTTGATCGGCGGTTTTCCTGTAAGGGGGTGCCTGTCCTGCTGCAGGATTTGACAGTTGAGCGGATCGTCGGTCGCGAGCAGGAATTTCTTGTCGACGACGCTTCGCCACTCGGCTCGGATGAAGTCCGAAAACGGCAGGTCGCAGAGATCAGGTTCGGCGTGCCAGGGCTTTTCGTACATGCTGAGCAACCAGCCAAAGACTTCGCGGTAGACTGCGACGAAGACGACGTCATCCGGCACCGCCAGGAAACTTGGGAACCCGTGCTTCCAACCGAACTCCCGACCATCCCGGACGGGAAGGTTCTGCATGATCAGAGCCTCGGTGAAGTTCGTCCCCGAGCAGCGTTCGCCGATGACCTGCACCTTCGGCTTGCCGAGGCGCCGGAACTCTCCAAGCGTCTGGCGCACTCGAAGGTGGACGTAGGGGCTGAAGATCATCTGGCAGTCTCCGAACGGGTCTCGGGCGGGGCGGCACCTGCCCCGAACAGGGACGGCGCCGCGGTGATTGCGGGGTGTCCGGCCATGATTGCCTGAGCCTTTCTGGAAGCACATGGGGTAGGGTCGTTTTCCGGTAATCCGCGAGCTTGGGCAAGCTGTTGCGGGGAATGCGGGAACTCCTCTGTGATTTTGTTTCCTTGGGCGCACAAGTCTGAGGCATGGCGCGCAATCGTTTAGTAGCGGTGTCAATGCGGCTGGGCGTGTCAGACAGGCGGCTTTTCAAGGCATTGCGCCTGAGCAAGCGCGCTGCGCGGAGTGACGCCGCAGAAGGATTCAGGCTGAATGCGGCCTATTTTATCCGCATTTCTGGTCCCTTATCCCCTAACGGCCCGATGTCCGACCGCTGCCGGGCAGTCAGCGCGCGTCCGGCGAAGGACTTGGCTCAGCGGGGCGCCTCCCTCTGCTGCCGTCGAACCGCGTTGACTCCAGAAAACATTAACCTGAAACATGAACCGTCACGATTGCGTGCCGCAGCCCTGCCGGGGGAGAGCGGGCATTTTGAGTGGAAGTTGCGGATGTTGAATACTCTTCGGGCGGACTATCGACGACACAAGGGGGAAGGTGCGGCTTTCGTCGCGTTGACAACCTATCGTTTCGGCCGCTGGGCATTGAACCTCCGCAATCCCGTCCTGCGATGGTTTCTTTTGAAGGTCTACGGGCTGACGAACATGTTCGTCGCCAATGTGACGAAGATCTGGCTGCCTCCGCAGACCACCATCGGCAAGGATTTCCACATCATCCATGGGTCCGGTTTCCTAGCCGTGCATCCGGACGTCATCATCGGGGACCGCTGCGGCGTAATGCACAACGTCACCATCGGCATGAATATGACGGGCGGGGTTCCGCAGATTGGCGACGACGTGTTCATCGGTGTCAACGCCACGATCCTTGGACCAGTGAAGATCGGCGATCGGACGAGGATCGGTGCGAACACGGTCGTCGTGACTGACGTGCCTGCGGACTCCGTGGTTCAGGCGCCAGCGCCACGCATCTTTCCCAGTCTTTCCATTCAGAGCCTGAAGGCTTCTCGCCCTTCGACCTGAACCGGCTTGCCAGGAGGCACTTCGTGAACGCTCTGACAACGACATTCTACCAGTTGCTGTCCGACAACATCCCTGCTCGTCCGGGCAAGACGGCGCTGGTGGATCCGACCCGATCGATTGACTACGCTAGCCTCGGCGCTGAGGTCGACCGTGTCGCCAGCTATCTGAGCGAGCGGGGCATCGCGCGGGGCGACCGCGTCATCGTTCATCTGCGCAAGAGCATCGAGGAAGTCGTCGCCATGCTGGCCGTTGCCAAGGTGGGTGGTGTGGTCGTGAACGTGAATGCCCAGTGGACGCTTGAGCAGCTTGGTTATGTCGCGGACGACTGCGGCGCGGTCATGGTCCTGACGGACGGACGCACCGCCGCCGCGATGTCGAAGCAGGAGCTTCCGGGGAAGGTGCGCCGCATCCTCGCGCTAGACCTCAAGTCAGAGGCCGAAGGTTTCGACAGCTGGCGTCTTCTCCCCGAAGCGTCGACGCCCGAGGTGCCGGTTCTCGATACGGAACTGGCCATGATCATCTACACCTCCGGCTCCACGGGCCGTCCCAAGGGCGTGATGCTGAGCCACCGCAACATCATCGCCGGTGCGCGCTCGGTGGCGCGATATCTTCGGCTCTCGGAAGACGACCGATTGATCAGCATTCTTGCCTACAACTTCGATGCGGGGCTCAATCAGCTGACGACCATGCTACTGCTCGGCGGGACGGTGGTGCACCAGCCGGTGATCATGCCGACGGAGATCGTGCGCGCCATGGTCAAGCACGACGTCACGGGTCTTGCTGGGGTGCCGCCGCTGATCAACCAGATCGTCCGGCTCTTGCGCGACAACCCCGTCGCATTGCCGTCTCTGCGGCGGGTCACGAACACCGGCGGACGGATCCCGCCCGACATTCTGGATGTCATGCCGGATGTCTTTCCCGGTGCCGACATCTACCTGATGTATGGCCTGACCGAGTCCTTCCGCTCGACCTTTCTTGCGCCCGAGCTGTTCCACGCCAAGAAAGGATCCATCGGCAAGGCGATCCCCGGCGCCGAGGTCTTTGTCATCAAGGAAGGTGTCGGCATCGCCGGACCCGGGGAGCAGGGGGAGCTGGTCCATCGCGGCCCTCTGGTCAGCATGGGCTATTGGGGCCGCCCGGACCTGACCAACGAAAAGATCCGGACCTGCCCGGAGCTGCGCCACCTGATCGGGGAGGAGAAGGTGGTCTACAGCGGTGACATCGTCAGGGTCGACGAAGACGGCGATCTCTGGTTCATCGGCCGCAACGACGCGATGATCAAGACGAGCGGGGTTCGCACCAGCCCCGACGAGATCGAGGATCACATCTACAGCAGCGGCATCGTCGCCGATGCCGTGGCCTACGGTGTCGAAGACGATGACCTGGGACATGCCGTGCATGTCGCCGTCACGCCTCTGGAGGGGTTCGACAAGGATCGCCTGATCGCGCACTGCTTTCGGACGATGCCGAGCTATATGGTGCCCAAGGAGATCAGATTGTGGCGGGAGGCCATGCCGCGGACGTCCAGCGGAAAGCTCGCCCGCCCCGAAATCGTAAAGATCAGCCGAGGCCTGCAGGATTAGACCCTTTGACACCAGAATGAAAGGATAGGACGTGTGTGTGATTGATGCTTCGGGTGGTTCCAAATGAGCATGAAGATGGACGAACTCCTGGAATACCTGACCGGCGTGCTCGAACCCGATGAGCCGATCGAGCCGGAGACGGAACTGTTCTCCTCCGGATTGCTCGACTCTGTCTTGATGATCGGTCTGATCATGTTCATCGAACAGAAATGCGGCATTCAGGTGCGTGCCGAAGACGTAACGCTCGACAACTTCGACACGCCTGAGAGGATCAAGAATTTTGTCGAGAGCGCAAGCTAGGTAGTGACTGGTAACATGTTGGAAGCGCACGAAGATGACGCCGCCCTGGCCCGAGTCGCATCCGATTTCGGGACGCCGGCCTATGTCTACTTCACGGACAAGATCGAGCAGCGGATCGCGGATCTGCGGGCCGCATTCGGGGGGCGCTTCGCGCTGAGCTACGCCGCCAAGAGCAACCCCAACCCCGAGCTTCTGCGCTGGCTTTCGAGCCGGATCGAGAACCTCGACATCTCCTCGATCGGCGAGATGCGGCTCGGTCTTCGGGCCGGCTGGGAGCCGGAGAGGATGAGCTTCACGGGCCCCGGGAAGCGTGACGCCGAACTGGCCGAGGCCATCGGGAACGGCGTGGGCGAGCTGATCGTCGAATCCGTGGACGAGGCGATCCGCGCCGATCGCATCGCGGCCGAGGCCGGCAGTGTCCAACGCATCATGGTCCGCATCGCGCCCGACAGGGTTCCGAAAGGCTTCGGCGACCAGATGGCCGGCAGGCCAAGTGCATTCGGGGTCGACTATGAAGCGATCCACGAGGAGCTTCCGAAGATCCTCGCGCTCAGGAACCTTCGGCTGATCGGGCTTCACATCTACGCGGGAACGCAGTGCCTGGTCCCGGAGGCGATCTGCGAGAATTACCGGATATTCATGAGCATCTTTTCCGATGTCTGCGAGCGGCATGATATCTGGCCGGAGAAGCTTGTCTTCGGATCGGGTCTGGGCGTTCCCTACTTCGAGAACGATGCGCCGATTGACCTGAAGGCCGCCGCGCTTGGCATCCGAAAAGAGATCGACGCTTTCTGTGCGCTTCCCAGGTTCGCCAAGACCGATCTGGCGCTTGAACTGGGGCGCTACCTCGTCGGAGAGGCGGGATATTTCCTGACCGGCATCACCACGATCAAGGAATCGCGCGGAACGCGTTTTGGCATCTGCGACGGCGGCATGAACAACCACCTGCCCGCCTCCGGCAACTTCGGCATGGTGATCCATCGCAATTACCGAATGCATCGGGTCGGCGGGGGAGAGCCCGCGCGAAAGGTCAATCTTGTCGGCCCGCTTTGCACGCCGCTAGACCGGATCGGCGTTGGCGTACAGCTGCCGGAGATCGCAATCGGCGACGTGATAGCCGTGCACAACAGCGGAGCATATGGGCTGACTGCCAGCCCCGTATACTTCATCAGCCACGAGTTGCCGCGCGAAATTCTTATGGAGGGCGGGCAGGCACGGGATGTAACGCGGCAGTTGGGCGATCTGGCGCGGTAACGCGCGGCGGCCTCGCCGTTTCTGGCGCGGATCGCTTCTGTAAGGTTGGAATTGGATGATCTCTGTTCGGCCAGCGTTGTCTGCTCTCGGGATCGGCGCCGCCGATCTGTTCGAGGTCGCGGATGAGCGCTGGGAAATCGCGCCCGCTTGCCCGCGTGAAATCCGGCCGGGGATCGCCCTGTCGGGCCAGTTCGACCGCATTCGGGGGACCGAGTTTCGGACGCTTGAGCAGGTGCAGCGGGAATTGACCGGTGGGTACGTGGAAACGGCCGGACCGACATTCGGCTTTCGCCTGAAGGATGTCGATCTGGTCGATGGCGTGCTCTATTCGGCAAAGGGTATCCGCCACCTGCGCCAGCGCTCGCGATGGCGGCCGACATATGTTGAGCCACAGGAGGTCGCGAGCGGCGCGCTTTACGAAAGCTGGTGGGGCAACAGGTGGTTCGGAAACTGGCTGAGCGACGACTGCCCGCGCTACAGCCTCGCGAAGGAATATGGAAAGCCTGTCTGTTCTTCGCTTGGGTCTTCCGGCCATGTTCCCGACTATGAGGCGCGGCTGGAGATCGCGCCGCTGCGACTGGAAAAGGCGCACTTCCGGGAACTTCTGATGTTCGATGACTTCACCAAGAACGACGAGCGCCGAGGTCGGGCCGAGGCAATGCGCGCGCAGCTCGTGGCGGCTGTCCCGCACGAGTCGCACCCGGGTGTGTTTCTCACGCGCGGAACAACAGGCGAAGCGCGCGTGCTTGCCAACGAAACCGAGATCGCCGCACACTTGGAGTCGCGTCACGGCTTCCGTGTGCTTGATCCCGCCACGTCCACCGTCGAGGCGATCATCGCCGCCTGCGCTGGCGCGAGGGTGGTTGCAGGGGTGGAGGGCAGTCATCTTGTCCACGGTCTCGCCGTTATGCCGCCCGGTTCAGCGCTTTTCGTCATCCAGCCGCCGGCGCGGGTCACCTCGGTCCTGAAGTTCGTCACCGACCGCCAAGGGATGGACTATGCCTATCTCGTGGCCACCGGTCCGGACGAGGCCTTCACCGCGAGCATCGAGGAAGTCGACCAGACCCTCGATCTCTTGATGGCGGGCGGCCACAAGGCTGCTGCCTGGTAGGCGCGGATGCGCGGCATCCCGTTTCGGCATCCAGGACGGGAACCCATGATTTGTCGCCGCGCCTCGTGGCGTTCCGCCCGCAGGGCGTCCGGCTCAGCCGGGTGAGTGGAATCCTTGGCAGGTGGCAAGGGGGCCGCCTTGCCTGCATGACGGCTTTCGCATAATCCCTTGCGCAACCGAAGCCACAGGATGCGAGCCTTTCATGCGCCTTTCCCGCTATTTCCTCCCCGTCCTCAAGGAAAACCCCGCCGATGCGCAGATCGTCAGCCACCGCTACATGCTGCGGGCCGGCATGATCAAGCAGCAGGCGGCTGGCATCTATTCCTGGTTGCCGCTCGGGTTCCGGGTCCTGCGCAGGATCGAGGAAATCGTGCACCAGGAACAGGTGCGCGCAGGCCACATCCCGCTTCTGATGCCGACGCTTCAGCCTGCCGATCTGTGGCGCGAAAGTGGCCGCTACGACGACTACGGCGAAGAGATGCTGCGCATCAAGGACCGCCATGGCCGCGACATGCTGTATGGCCCGACGAACGAAGAGATGATCACCGACATCTTCCGCAGCCACGTGGGGAGCTACAAGGACCTGCCGCTGACGCTTTACCACATCCAGTGGAAGTTCCGCGACGAGGTCCGTCCGCGCTTCGGCGTGATGCGCGGGCGCGAGTTCCTGATGAAGGACGGCTACAACTTCGACGTCGACAAGGAATCCGCGCTGCACGCCTACAACCGCCACATGGTCAGCTACCTGCGCACCTACGAGCGCATGGGCCTTACCGCCATTCCCATGCGTGCGGCCTCCGGCCCGATCGGCGGGGACAACACGCACGAATTCCTGGTGCTGGCGCAGACGGGCGAAAGCGAGGTCTTCTACGACGACCGCGTCACCACGCTGAAGCTTGGCGCGCGCGACATCGACTACGATGACCGCGACCAGGTCGCCAAGGTCTGCGAGGAGTTCACGACGCTTTACGCCCGGACCGACGAAACTCACGACGAAGCCGTGTTCACGCAGGTCCCCGAGGATCATCGCAAGGTGGGCCGCGGCATCGAGGTCGGTCAGATCTTCTACTTCGGCACGAAGTATTCCGAACCCATGGGCGCGGTCGTCGTCAACGACAAGGGCGAAAGGGTGCCCGTCCACATGGGGTCGCACGGAATCGGCGTGTCGCGGCTTCTGGGCGCGATCATCGAGGCCAGCCATGACGACAAGGGCATCATCTGGCCCGAAGGCGTCACGCCCTTCCCGGTCGGCATCGTCAACCTCAAGCAGGGCGACGCGGCGGCGGACGCGGCCTGCGAGGGCCTGTACCTGGCGCTGAAATCCAAGGGGCTTGAGGCGCTGTACGATGATCGCGACGAACGGGCGGGCGCGAAGTTCGCGACGATGGACCTGATCGGCCTGCCCTGGCGCATCACCGTCGGTCCGCGCGGGCTGGCCAACGGCGTGGTCGAGCTGACCTCGCGCCGCACCGGCGAAAGCGAGGAGATGAGTCCCGAGGCGGCGGTCGCCCGCGTGGCCGAGATCTACGCGGGCCGCTGAGGCCCGTACAAGACCTGTCGGGGCGGCCCCCACCTCGGCGGAAAAGCGTCGATGTCGGGTCGAAGGCCGCCTTGACCTTTCGCCTGCGCACCGCCACCTTGCGCCCGCTTTCGCACCGGAGCCCTCATGGCACAGGCCACCCGACCCTTCGCCCCGTTCGAGTTCATGATCGCCTGGCGCTACCTTCGCGCTCGGCGCGCCGAGGGCGGCGTGAGCGTGATGACCTGGATCAGCCTTGTCGGCATCGCGCTGGGCGTAATGGCGCTGGTTGCGACGCTGGCCGTCCGGTCGGGCTTCCGCACCGAATACGTCCAGACGATCCTTGGCGCGAACTCGCACGCCGAGATCGGGGCCTATCCGCAGGCGGTGGAGAACGGTGTCGTCAACATCTCGATCCCCGATTTCGCCGATGTGGCGGCCCGGATCGAGGCGATCCCGGGTGTCACCCGCGCCAATCCGCGCATCGCCGGCTTCTCGATGATCACCTACGGCGATCGCGCAACGGTGGGCGAAGTGCTGGGCGTCGCGCCCGAGGTCTTGGCTGCGCTGCCCACCTTCCGCGGCGCGCCCGAGGCGCTGGGCGATATCGACCGCTTCGAACAGGGCATCGCGATCGGCTCGGGCATCGCGCGGGCGCTTGGGGTCATTCCCGGCGACAAGGTCAAGCTTGTCCAGCCGAACGGGGTCAAGACCGCGTTCGGAACCTCGCCGCGCGTCAATGTGTACGAAGTCACCTACATCTTTTCCGTCGGACGGGCCGACGTGGACAGCGCCCGCATCTACATGCCCTTCGAAGAAGCGCAGAGCTTCTTCAACCGCGAGGGCGTCGCCGACCAGATCGAGATTTTCGTCGACGATCCCGAGGGCATCGACGACCTTGTGCCGGAGCTTCTGCAGGCCGTCGGAAACGGGCGCTATGTCTGGACCTGGAAGGATCGCTCCTCTGCCTTTCTCGCGGCGCTGTCGATCGAGGATGACGTGATGTTCGTCATCCTGTCGCTGATCGTGCTGATCGCGACGATGAACATCACCTCGGGTCTTGTCATGCTGGTCAAGAACAAGGGCCGCGACATCGGCATCCTGCGCACCATGGGTCTGACCGAGGGGTCGATCCTGCGTATCTTCTTCCTGTGCGGCGCCTTCGTGGGCGTGATCGGGACCATCGCGGGGGTGATCCTGGGGTGCCTGATCGCCTGGAATGTCGACGGCATCATGTCGGCGGTGAACTGGGCGACCGGGGGCGGGGCCTGGGATCCGTCGATCCGGGGCATCTACCGGCTTCCGGCCGAGCTGCGCGGCTGGGACGTTTTCCGCGCCGTCGCGCTGTCCTTGAGCCTGTCCTTCATTGTCACCATCTTTCCCGCCCGGCGCGCGGCGCGCATGAACCCGGTGGAGGCGCTGCGGTATGAGTGACGTGGTCCTGGATCTTCACGGCATCGAAAAGACCTACAACCTGGGGCTGCCGAGCCAGGTCGAGGTGCTGCGCGGGCTGGACCTGCGCGTGGCGGCGGGCGAGGTCGTGGCCCTTGTCGCGCCCTCGGGGGCGGGCAAGTCGACGCTTCTGCACATCGCCGGGCTTCTTGATGCCGCCGACGCCGGGACGGTCAGCATCGCAGGCCGCCAGATGTCCGGTCTGTCGGACCGCGCCCGGACCGAGGCGCGGCGGCGCGATGTCGGCTTCGTCTACCAGTTCCATCACCTGCTGCCGGAATTCTCGGCGGCTGAAAACATCGTCCTGCCGCAGCTCGCCAATGGCGTCGGGCGCAAGGCGGCAGAGGACCGCGCGGCCGAACTTCTGGACATGGTGGGTATCGCCCCACGGGCTGGCCACCGCCCGGCTGCCCTGTCGGGGGGCGAGCAGCAGCGCGTGGCCTTTTGCCGGGCTCTTGCCAACAGGCCGAAGCTTCTTCTGGCGGACGAACCGACCGGAAACCTGGACCCCGAAACCTCTGACCGGGTGTTCGCGACGCTTCTGTCGCTGGTGCGTGAAACCGGGCTGGCAGCGTTGATCGCGACCCACAACCTGGACCTTGCCCGCCGGATGGACCGGATCGTCAGGCTGGAGGCCGGCGGGATCATCTGATCCGGATCAAGGCGCAAGGGGGGGCGAACGCGCGACACTGGCAGCGAACCAGCCCGGAGATCCGTCATGCGCATCGTGTCCTTCTGCCTAGCCCTGCTTGCCGCTTTGTCCGTGGCGCCGCCCGCCGCGGCGCAGGAAAACGCCCTGGGCCGGGAGATATTCGTCGGCGCCTGCGCGGGCTGCCACGGCGCGGATGGAACCGGGAACGGCCCGATGTCAGAGCTTCTGACCGTGCCCGTGCCGGACCTGACCGGAATCTCCGAACGCGAGGGCGGAAGCTTTCCATGGCTGAGGGTCGTGCATGTCGTCGACGGCCGCACCGGCTTGCGCGGTCACGGCGGGCCGATGCCCATCTTCGGCGCGCTTTTCACGGGCGACACGGTTGCGGCGGACGGCCCCGAAGGCGCGCCGGTCATCACCTCGCAACGCGTTCTGGATGTGGTGGACTACCTGATGGCGATCCAGCGCTAGGCTTTCTGGCAGAGGAAGACGCCGATCGCCATGAGGCATAGCCCCGCGATCCGCATCGGGCCCACGGTTCGGACCGCTGCACCGAACAGGCCGAACTGGTCGATCAGCGTGGCCGAGATCAACTGGCCAAGCAGCACGAAGAAGATCGCGTTGCCTATGCCGAAGCGCGGCGCGACCCAGGTGATGGACAGGACATAGAAGGCGACAAGCAACCCCGCCAGCAGAAGATGCCGGGGCTGTGCCGGAATCAGCGCGACCTTGGCCAGGCTTCCCGTCGTGCCCGTTACCAGCAGGGCGGCAAGGCAGGCCACGACGAACAGCACCGAAGCCGCCGCCGCGGGCGATCCGATCCGTGCCCCAAGCTGGGCGTTGAGCGCGGCCAGAACCGGGATGCCGATGCCCGCCGACAGCATGATGAGCGCGTAGCGAAAGCTGTCGGCCATGTTTGAACTCCGTTTCGTCCGGTCAGACCCTAGGGTTGCGTCCGGCCCTTGTCACGGCCTGATTCAGATCATATTGCCTTGGCCATGGCGCAAGTATCGTCGATACCGATACCCACGGGAGGAAGGACATGAAGCTTACAGTCGCTCTGCCAGTGGTCACGCTTGCGATCCTCGGTGCCTGCGCGCCGGAACAACAGGTGTCGGGACGGTCGCTCTATCTTGATTATTGCGCCTCCTGCCATGGTGTCGGCGGCAAGGGCGACGGTCCGGCGGCAGAGGGCCTTGGCAAGATGCCTGCGGACCTGACCCGGATCGCGGCGCGGAACGGCGGCGTCTTCCCGAAGGTCAGGGTCATGTCCACCATCGACGGCTACACACGGCGCGGGGATCGGTCTTCGGTCATGCCGGAACTGGGTGTCGTGCTGCAGGAGGGGCCCCTTGTGCTGGTCGACACCGGCGACGGGGTGATGACGCCGACGCCCGTGAACCTTGTGGCCTTGGCCGATTACCTGGAAAAGCTGCAAAACTAGCGGCAGAGGCTGGGCGGCCTTGACTCCCCCGGCGCGGGCTGTATAAGCCGCCCGTCCCGGGACGAAGTGCCCGGGCAATTCATTTGGTGTTGGTGGCCCCCGCAAGGGGAATCCTGTCGCCCGAAAGGGAAAGGACAACGCCCTTCATGGCCGCCACGCGCGGCGCACTATGCGAAGGAGATCAGCGGTGACCAAACGCACCTCTGCCAAGTACAAGATCGACCGCCGGATGGGCGAAAACATCTGGGGTCGTGCGAAATCCCCGGTCAACAAGCGTGACTACGGCCCAGGCCAGCATGGTCAGCGCCGCAAGGGCAAGCTGTCGGACTTCGGCACGCAGCTGCGTGCCAAGCAGAAGCTCAAGGGCTACTACGGCGATCTGACCGAAAAGCAGTTCCGCCGCATCTACTCGGAAGCCGAACGCGTCAAGGGCGACACCGGTGAGAACCTGATCGGTCTGCTCGAGCGCCGCCTGGACGCCGTCGTCTACCGCGCCAAGTTCGTGCCGACCATCTTCGCCGCGCGCCAGTTCGTGAACCACGGCCATGTGACCGTCAACGGCAAGCGCGTGAACATCGGTTCCTACCGCGTCAAGGAAGGCGACGTCGTCGCCGTCCGTGACAAGTCGCGCCAGCTCGCCCTCGTGCTCGAGGCCGTCGGCCTTGCCGAGCGTGACGTGCCCGACTACATCGAGGCGGATCACAACAAGATGACCGCGACCTTCGTGCGCACGCCGGCCCTGGGCGACGTCCCCTACGCCGTGCAGATGGAACCGCACCTCGTCGTCGAATTCTACGCGAAGAACTGATCTTCGCCATGTTCAGGAAAAGGGCCGTCCTTCGGGGCGGCCCTTTTTCTTGGCGCGCTGGTGCCATGGGCGGACGGGGCGGGCAGGCCCACCTTGGTCCGCAATGCCTGGTGGCGCGCGGCGGTCGGCGCGCGCGAAGGGCGCAAAGTCTGCAACACTTGGGCCTTGGCGCGATGGCACCTGGCGTTCGGGTCTGGCCTATGCGGGCGGCGCCCGATAGAAAGCGCCCGAACTTGCGGAGTCGCTGCCATGACCGATCCGATCCGCCCGCAGCCGGGCATTATGGACATTGCCCTGTACGAGGGCGGTGCGGCGCATGTCGCGGGCATCAGCGACGCGATCAAGCTCAGTTCGAACGAAAACCCGTTTGGCCCGTCGGACAGGGCGAAAGAGGCGTTTCAGCGCGCCGTGCACAAGCTGCACCGCTACCCCAACACCGACCATGCCGCGCTGAGGCAGGCGATCGGCGATGTGCACGGACTTGACCCCGAGCGGATCATCTGCGGCGTGGGCTCGGACGAGATCATCCACTTCCTGTGCCAGGCCTATGCGGGTCCGCGCGACGAGGTGCTTTTCACCGAGCACGGGTTCCTGATGTACCGCATCTCTGCCATGGCGGCGGGCGCGACGCCCGTATCGGTCCCCGAGCGTGAGCGGACGACGGATGTGGACGCCCTGCTCGCAGCCTGCACGCGGCGCACGAAGCTGGTGTTCATCGCCAACCCGAACAACCCGACCGGCACCATGATCGGCCCGGCCGAGGTCGAGCGTCTGGCAGCCGGCCTGCCGAAACAGGCGATCCTGGTGCTGGACGGCGCCTATGCAGAGTATGTCGAGGGCTTCGACGGCGGCGCGGACCTTGTCAACCGCCGCTCCAACGTCTTCATGACGCGGACGTTCTCAAAGATCTACGGGCTTGGCGGGCTGCGTATCGGCTGGGGCTATGGACCCAGGTCCATCATCGACGTCCTTAACCGCATCCGCGGGCCGTTCAACCTGTCGACCGCGCAGCTTGATGCCGCCGAAGCGGCCGTGCGGGACCGGGATCACGTCGACCGCTGCCGCGCGGAGAACACCCGGTTGCGCGCCTGGCTGGCCGAGGCGCTGGCCGAACGCGGCGTGCCCTCGGATACATCGACGGCGAACTTCATCCTTGCGCGCTTCGTCGATGAGTCCGAGGCAGCCGCCTGCAACGAATACCTGCAGAGCCAGGGCCTGATCGTGCGGCGTGTTGCGGGCTACGGTTTGCCCCATTGCCTTCGCATCACGATCGGCGACGAAGCTTCCTGCCGCCGGGTGGCGCATGCCATCGGCCAGTTCAAGGGGCAGAAATGAGCCGTCCCATCTATGACCGCGTGGCGCTGATCGGACTTGGACTGATCGCGTCCTCGATGGCGCACGCAATGAAGAAGTGGGGGCTGGCGGGCTCGGTCGCCGGACACGCGCGCACCGCCGAGACCCGCGCCGCCGCTCTGGAGATCGGGTTTTGCGACGAGGTCTTTGAAACCGCGGCCGAGGCCGTCAAGGGCGCCGACCTGGTCGTTCTGGCGGTGCCGGTGGGCGCGATGCGCGCGGTGGCCGAAGAGATCGGTCCGCATCTGAAGCCCGGCGCGACAGTCACCGACGTGGGTTCGGTCAAGCAGGCGGTGGTCGCGGCGGTTGCCCCCCATGTCCCGGAAGGGGTCCATTTCGTTCCCGGCCACCCGCTGGCCGGCACCGAACATTCCGGCCCGCATTCAGGCTTCGCGACGCTTTTTCAGAACCGCTGGTGCCTTCTGGTGCCCGCAAACGCGGATCCCGAGGCGGTCGCGCGCCTGCGCGCGCTGTGGGAGGGGATGGGCTCCTACGTCGACGAGATGGATGCGGCCCACCACGATCTGGTCCTGGCCGTGACCAGCCACACGCCGCACCTGATCGCCTACACGATGGTTGGCGTGGCCGACCACCTGAGCCGCGTGACCGAGAGCGAAGTCATCAAGTACTCTGCCGCGGGCTTCAGGGATTTCACCCGCATCGCGGCCTCGGACCCGACGATGTGGCGTGACGTGTTCCTGACCAACAAGGAGGCGACGCTGGATATCCTCGGCCGCTTCACCGAGGAACTGTTCGTGCTTCAGCGCGCCATCCGGATGGGCGACGGGCAGCATCTGCATGACTATTTCACGCGCACGCGTGCCATCCGGCGCGGCATCATCGAGGCCGGGCAGGACACTGCCGCACCGGATTTCGGGCGCACGAAATCTGCAGGCGACTAAAGACGCGGCGCGGGTCCAAGCGGGAACGGGCCAAGATAGACCATTCCCTGCCGCAGGTCGAAGGGCAGGCTGACGCTGTCGGGGTCCGCCGAATTGCGCGCCACTCCCTCGAACATGCGTTCCAGGTTCGAGGCATCGACTGATGACAGCAGGCCCAGCGTCCTGGCGCCCGCGAGCATCTGCCGCCACTCGGTCAGCTTGACCGTCAGCTTTCCTTCGGGTGTGCCTGAGGCGGTGACCTCGACCGTTCCCTCTGCCTCGATCCGCATCGGTCCCCAGATGATCCGCGCCGACGAAATCTCTGCGCGCGAAAGCCGGGGCGGCGTTTCCCCGGCGAAACGGTCGATCGGTCGATCGAAGCTGAGCGTCGCGTCAAGGTAGGCGCGATCGATCGTGGCGGGGACGTCGGCGCCGGTTTCAAGGCCTGTCAGATCGGTATCCATCACATCGACGCCAATCCGATGCGTCCGGCCGTCTTCTTCCGTCGCCTGGCTGGCAACTCGGGCCTCTCGGGCCTTTGCGAACCAACCGGAGGCGGCCAGTGAGGGCGCCTTTACCACCATCTGTGCATGGTCAAGCGGCAGCTTCGTCTCGGTTCCGAAAAGCGCGGAGGCCCGCATGTCTTCGGCTTTCAGTTCGATCCGCTGTCCCGCCACGGTCAGGCTTTGTTCGTTCGGCCAGACCGCTATGATCTGGTTGGGCCTGTAGGACAGCGCGAAGACCTGCAGAAACGGCGCGGTCCATCTGATGTCCCGGCCGCGCACCTCGGGTGCCTCGACCGTCAGGTCGAAGCGCGAGGGGAAGCCGACCAGTCCGACCGAGGCGTAGTTGACCTGCCCTTGGGCCCGAAGCTGGGTCAGCGCCGACTCGACCCCTGACAGGACGGCGCGCGAACCCACGAACCAGTACCCCCCGTAGAGAGCCGCCAGAACGACGGTGAGTGACAAGAGCTTGCGCATTCTGCGCCCCCGTGGGTCTTTCCTGAGACTTGCAGATGGTGTTTACAGGCCCGGCGGGAAAGGGGCCAGAGCATGAACGTGAACAGCCTGTGGGTCTTCGGCTATGGATCGCTTATCTGGGAGCCGGGTTTCCCCTATACCGAACGCGTCGTCGCGCGGCTTTCGGGATGGCACCGGTCGTTCTGCATGCGCTCGATCCACCACCGCGGCACGCCGGAGGAGCCGGGCCTGGTGCTGGCGCTTGACGCGGCCGAAGGGGCGCACTGCGACGGCGTCGCGTTCGCCGTTGCCGACGATCACGCCGAGGCCACGATTGCCTATCTGCGCGAAAGGGAACTGGTCTCTGCGGCCTATCTGGAACGAACCGTTCCGCTCTTGCTGGCCGACGGACGCGCGGTCGAGGCATTGGCCTTTGTCATCGACCCCGATCATGTCCAGTATTGTGGTGGCCTCGAGCTTGAGGAGCAGGCGCGGATCATCGCCCGGGCCGAGGGCGGACGTGGGCGCAACAGCGACTACCTGTGGAATACCGCCGCGCATCTTGTCGAGCTTGGGCTTGCCGATCCGGACCTTGACTGGCTGGCAGACCGCGTGCGCGCGCATCTGGCGGGTGACGCAAGGCGGTGACGTCGGGGCCGGGGCCTCGCATCGCGGGCTTGGCACGCTGCGCGGCCCCGCCTATTGTCGGCCCGACAGAACGGGGACCGCACCAAGATGATCAAACCCGCGCGTGAGGCCGAGCCGCTATTTTCGCAACCCGTCCGCCAGGTCGTGATGATGCTGATCGTCATCGGGCTTGTCGGCGCGGGCGCATATCTGGCCTTCGCGCGGATATCGCCGATCTTTCTGGCCAACCCCTATCTCAACGGCCTGATCCTGGGCGTGTTCGTCCTGGGCGTGTTGACCTGTTTCTGGCAGGTGGTGCAGCTGGTCCAGTCGGTCAGCTGGATCGAGGGCTTCGCCGCCAACCGTCCTGGGCACGAGGTGACCGTGCCGCCACGCATGCTTGCGCCGCTCGCCGCCCTTTTGCGCAGCCGCACCGCCCGCAGCAGCCACATATCGAACTCTTCCGCCCGATCGATCCTGGAGTCGGTTTCCGCGAGGATCGACGAGGCGCGCGACATCACGCGCTATCTGATCAACCTTCTGATCTTCCTTGGTCTGCTCGGGACCTTCTACGGGCTCGCGACGACGGTCCCCGCCGTCGTCGACACCATCCGCGCGCTTGCCCCCCACGAGGGCGAGACCGGGATGCAGGTTTTCGACAAGCTGATGACGGGTCTCGAGGCGCAGCTGGGCGGCATGGGCACGGCCTTTTCCTCGTCGCTTCTCGGCCTGGCCGGGTCGCTTGTGGTGGGGCTGCTCGAACTGTTCGCAGGGCACGGCCAGAACCGCTTCTATTCGGAGCTTGAGGATTGGCTTTCCTCGTTCACCCGCCTCAGCCTTGCCGGGTCGGACGGCGAAGGCGGGGTCGACGGCGCGGGGTTGGCGGATGTCATCGACCAGATGGCCAACCAGGTCGAGGCGCTGACCGACCTGTTTTCCCAGGCCGAGGCCGGGCGCATCCGCACGGATGACGCGCTTGTCCAGCTTGCGCAGGCGGTTCACATGATGGCAGAGCGCAACGAGACCGCGGCGGGTTCGGGTGCGGCGCTGGACCGGATTGCCGCCGGGCAGGACAAGATCGTGCAGGGGCAGGACAAGCTTGTCTCGATCATGGAAAAGGGCGCTGCCGAGCCCGCGGTCGACGGCAGCGACGCAGAGGCGAGGATGCGCCTGCGTTCGATCGACGTGCAGCTTCTGAAGATCCTGGAAGAGGTCGCGGCAGGCCGTCAGGAAGCGGTCGCGGAGCTTCGTTCGGATCTTGCGCAGCTGACGCGCGCCGTACGCTCGCTGGTTCGCATCGAACCGTCGGCCCCACCCAGGAAGGACTAGGCCATGGCGCAGTCGAACGGCCGCGGCGGGCAACGGTTCTCGACCAACATATGGCCCGGTTTCGTCGACGCGATGACGGCGCTTCTGATGGTGCTGATGTTCGTGCTGACGATCTTCATGATCGTGCAGTTCACCTTGCGCGAAACGATCAACACGCAGGATGACGAACTTGCGGAACTGACCGACCAGCTCACGGGGCTGGCCGACGCGCTTGGACTGGAACGCGACCGCACCGCCGCCTATCAGGTGCAGGTGCAGGGGCTGAACGCGGATCTGGCCGCCGCGCGGACCGAGGCCGACCGCCAGTCCGCGCTGATCGCAACCCTGACCCGCCAGGTAGAGGATACGACCGCCGATCTGGCCGAGGCGACCGCCAGAGTCACCAGCTTCGAAGCGCAGGTGGCCTCGCTTCTGTCCGAACGAGACAGTGCGCGCGCCCAGGTCGCAGACCTGACGCAGGCACGCGACAAGCTTCTGTCCGACCAGGAGGCGCTGAACCTTGCCCTTGCCAAGGCGCGCGACGAGGTCGACGCGCAGGCAGAGGCAGCCCGGCTTGCCGCTGCCCGGCGCGAGGCGCTGAACGCCCTGATCGCCGACCTGCGCGCACGCGCCGCCGCGCAGGGGCAGGAGCTGGCCGCGGCCCAGGACAGCCTGTCCCAGGCCGAAAAGGAGAGGCTCGCCGAGGCCGCCGCGGCCGAGGCGTTGCGCGACCGCCTGCGGAATTCCGAAAGCGAGCTGACGGCGATGACGCTGGCGCTTGAGGAAAAGCGCAGGGAGGCTGAGGAAACCCTGACCCTGCTTGCCGCCGCGCAGGGCAGGGACGCCGAGGGCCAGACCGAAGCCGAGCGCAAGGCCGCCCTGCTGGCGACGGCGGAATCCGAGCTGGCGAAACAGAAGGAGGTTTCTGCCTCGGCGCAACGGCAGGTGGCGGTTCTAAATCAGCAGCTTGCGGCGGTGCGTGGGCAGCTTGGCGCGCTTCAGGCGCTTCTGGATGCCGCGGCGGACCGCGACGCCGAAGCGAAGGTGCAGATCGAGGCCCTTGGCAGCCAGCTGAATTCCGCCTTGGCCCAGGTCGCCTCCGAGCAGCGCCGCAGGGCCGAACTGGAAGAGGCGGAGCGGCTTCGGCTTGAGGAAGAGGCGAAGTCCTTGCGCGACGAGGCCAAGCAACTGTCGCGCTACCGTTCGGAGTTCTTCGGCAAGCTTTCCGAGGTCCTGTCGGGCCGGGAAGGTGTGCGGGTGGTCGGCGACCGTTTCGTCTTTTCCTCGGAAGTGCTTTTCGAAACCGGATCGGCGGAACTGTCCTCCGAAGGACGCTCTCAGATCGCCGGCGTCGTGTCGATCTTGCGCGACATCTCGGACCAGATCCCGTCTGCGATCGATTGGATCGTCCGGGTGGACGGGCATACCGACAATGTTCCGATATCCAGCGGCGAGTTTCGCGACAACTGGGAGCTGAGCCAGGCGCGTGCGTTGTCAGTCGTGCGCTACATGCAGGATGACCTTGGATTCCCGCCCGAGCGCATGGCCGCGACAGGGTTCGGCGAATATCGTCCCGTCGCCGAGGGTGACACCCCGGAAGCGCGCGCGCAGAACCGTCGCATCGAACTTAAGCTGACCGAGCGGTAGCACAAGGCCGGACGCGCGCCGTGCTAGAGTGTCGCCGATCCGCCGCTGACCGGCAATCGGGCCGACATGCGACGCCGGATCGAAGCGGGGGCAAGCCCATGTCGACAAGGTTCATCGTTTCGGTGGACGGCGTGCCACAATCGCCGTCACCGATCAGCAATGCCGTCGTGGTCGGTAATCAGTGCTGGATCAGCGGCCAGCTTTCGGTTGGACCCGATGGCAAGTACGTCCCCCGGCACAACGCGGCAGGAGGCCGAGCGCGCCTTCGATCACGTATTTCGCATCGCGGAAGCCGCGGGCTTCCATAGATCGGAGATCGTTTACGTCGATCTGGCCTTCCTGGATCTGGCCGATGTGGGCGAGGTGAACGCGCTTTACGGAGCGCTGTTCCCCGAGGGGAGGCGGCCTGCGCGCACGATCCACCAGGCAGCCGCATTGCCGTTTGGCGGCAGGATCAAGGTTCAGGCGATCGCGGCGCGCGCATGAAAAAAGGGCGGCAATGGTCGCCGCCCTTCCTTGCCAGTCGCAGGGTTCAGTCCGCCGTCAGAAGCGGCGGCTTGGACCCGGAGATGCGGCGCTGCTGGGGTTCTTCCACCTGCAGCTCGATCTTGCCGTCCTTCACCAGGACCCGCACCACGCCGCCCTTGGTCAGCTTGCCGAACAGAAGCTCTTCCGCGAGCGGCTTCTTGATGTGTTCCTGGATCACGCGCGCCAGGGGTCGTGCGCCCATCTTGTCGTCGTAGCCCTTCTCGGCGATCCAGTTCGCGGCCTCGGGCGACAGCTCGATATGGACGTTGCGGTCCATCAGCTGCGCCTCGAGCTGGAGGACGAACTTGTCCACGACCTGCATGACGACGTCGCGCGACAGCGGTGCGAACGAGATCACGGCGTCCAGGCGGTTGCGGAATTCCGGCGTGAAGGTCCGCTCGATCGCGGCCGTATCCTCGCCCTCGCGCCGCTCACGTCCGAAGCCGAAGGCCGCCTTGGCCATATCCGACGCACCCGCGTTCGAGGTCATGATCAGGATCACGTTGCGGAAGTCGACCTGCCGCCCGTTGTGGTCGGTCAGCTTTCCGTGGTCCATGACCTGCAGCAGGATGTTGTAGACATCCGGATGCGCCTTTTCGATCTCGTCGAGCAGGAGCACGCAATGCGGGTGCTGGTCCACGCCGTCGGTCAGCATGCCGCCCTGGTCAAAGCCCACATAGCCCGGCGGCGCGCCGATCAGGCGGCTGACCGCGTGCTTTTCCATGTATTCCGACATGTCGAAACGCAGGAGCTCGACGCCGAGCGTATCGGCCAGCTGCTTGGCGACCTCGGTCTTGCCGACACCCGTCGGCCCCGCGAACAGATAGTTGCCGATCGGCTTTTCGGGTTCGCGAAGTCCGGCCCGCGCCAGCTTGATCGCCGAGGACAGCGCGTCGATGGCGCTATCCTGGCCAAAGACCACGCGCTTGAGCGTCCGTTCCAGATCGCGCAGAATCTCTGCGTCGTCCTTCGACACGTTCTTGGGCGGGATGCGGGCGATCTTGGCCACCACGGCCTCGATCTCCTTGGGGCCGATGGTCTTGCGCCGCTTGGATTCCGACACAAGGTGCTGCGCGGCGCCGGCCTCGTCGATCACGTCGATGGCCTTGTCGGGCAGCTTGCGGTCATGGATGTAGCGCGCCGAAAGTTCCACCGCCGACTTGATCGCGTCCTTGGTGTAGTGCAGGTCGTGATGCTTTTCGAAATAGGGCTTCAGGCCCATCAGGATCTTCACGGTGTCATCGACCGTGGGTTCATTGACGTCGATCTTCTGGAACCGGCGCGACAGCGCGCGGTCCTTTTCGAAGTGCTGGCGGAACTCCTTGTAGGTCGTCGAACCCATGCAGCGCAGCTTGCCGCCCTGAAGCGCGGGCTTGAGCAGGTTCGAGGCGTCCATCGCCCCGCCCGAGGTCGCGCCGGCGCCGATGACAGTGTGGATCTCGTCGATGAAGAGGATCGCGTCGGGGTGGTCCTCAAGCTCTTTCACGACGGCCTTCAGCCGTTCCTCGAAATCGCCGCGGTAGCGCGTGCCGGCCAGCAGCGCCCCCATGTCGAGCGAGAAGATGGTCGAGCCCTTCAGCACCTCGGGCGTTTCGCCGCGCGTGATCTTCAGTGCCAGGCCTTCCGCGATCGCGGTCTTGCCCACGCCAGGATCGCCCACCAGGAGCGGGTTGTTCTTGCGCCGCCGGCACAGGACCTGGATGCAGCGTTCGATTTCGGATTCGCGGCCGATCAGCGGATCGACGTCGCCCTTCTTGGATTTCGCGTTCAGGTCCACGCAGTATTTGGCCAGCGCGGATTCCTTGGATTCTCCATCGGCCTTGTCGTCGCCCTTCGCCTCTTGCTCGGGCGCGCCGGTCACCGGACGGCTTTCGCCGAAGGACGGGTCCTTGGCGACGCCATGGGCGATGAAGTTGACCGCGTCGTAGCGGGTCATGTCCTGTTCCTGAAGGAAATAGGCGGCGTTGGATTCACGCTCGGCAAAGATTGCGACAAGGACGTTGGCACCCGTAACCTCGGTCCGGCCGGACGACTGGACGTGGATCGCGGCCCGCTGGATGACCCGCTGGAACGCGGCGGTCGGAACGGCCTCGGATCCCTCGACATCCGTGACAAGGGTCGACAGGTCGTCGTCTATGAAGTCCACCAGCGTCTTGCGAAGGGATTCCAGATCGACCGAACAGGCCTGCATCACCTTGGATGCCTCGGGTTCGTCGATCAGCGCGAGCAGAAGGTGTTCGAGCGTCGCAAGTTCGTGCCGGCGCGCATTTGCCAGCGCCAGCGCTGCGTGGATCGCCTGTTCAAGCGTGTTCGAAAATGACGGCACCTTCGTGCTCCTTCTCCTCGGGGGCGGGATGGGGAAGGCCTCTTTCCCGCCGTGGCCTCATATCTTTAAGGTTTGGTGGAAACGACGAGGCTTCAAGCGTTTTCCACGCTGAAACTCATCATCAGTGCAAAAGCTGCACAAAATGTGATCCGATTGCGACTTTCGAGGGCCGTTCCAAAGACAATTGTATCAGAAGCGGTCCTTGCGCGCCCGGATCTCGGCAAAGCATTCAGCGTCCGAAGCGCTTTCCATGCCGATATGTCGTTTCACCTCGGGCAGGTTCGCACGAAGGAACGGATTCGTCGCCAGTTCCTCAGCCAACCGTGACGGCACGGTCGCGCGGCCCATCTCGCGCGCCTCGGCCACGGCCTTGATGCGCGATATAAGCGCGGGATTGTCCGGTTCAATGGTCAGCGCGAAGCGGCCGTTTGATTGCGTGTATTCGTGACCCGAACAGACCAGCGTGCGGGGGGGCAGGGCGGAAAGCTTCGACAGGCTGCGCCACATCTGTTCCGGGGTGCCTTCGAACAGGCGCCCGCAGCCAAGCGCCATCAGGCTGTCACCCGTGAAGACGACGTCGGAATCAGGGAAGTGGTAGGCGATATGCCCCACCGTGTGACCCGAAACGTCGATGACATGGCCAGCGGACATGCCGATGCGGATGCTGTCGCCCTCGGACACGGCCTCGCTCAGGGGCGGCAGGCGGTGCGCGTCGGCGGCCGCACCGATCACCCGCGCCCCGGTCGCCGCCGCCAGCGTTTCCACCCCATCTATATGGTCGCCGTGATGATGCGTTATAAGGATGTGGCTTGCCCGCCATTCGCGTTCACGCAGCACGTTCAGGATCGGTGCCGCTTCGGGCACGTCGACAACGGCCGTGGCGCCCGTCGCGGGGTCGTGTGCCAGAAAGGCATAGTTGTCGCTGAGACACGGAATGGTAACGATTTCCAAGGGCATGGCGTTTCGCGAGACTTTGCTTATGTTTCCAGAAACCGACTTTGACCCAATCGCGGGGTCTCGTGCAATGCATCTTGATGTTCTGGACCTGAGGAATTTCTACTACCGCACGCAGCTTGGCCGTGCGGCGCAGAGGGCCATTCGCGACCAGGTCCTGACCCTTTGGCCCGAGGCGAAGGGCCGAACCGTCGTGGGTTTCGGCTTCGCGGTGCCGCTGCTCAGGCCCTATCTAGCCGACGCCCGGCGGGTCGTCGGGCTGATGCCCGGACAGCAGGGCGTCATGCCCTGGCCCGCCGGAATGGAGAATGTATCGGTCCTTTGCGAGGAGACGCAGTGGCCGGTGGACACCGGCATGGCCGATCGAATTGTCGTGCTTCACGGGCTCGAGACCTCGGAGAATCCATCGGCGGTGCTGGACGAATGCTGGCGCATCCTTGGTCCGGGGGGGCGGGCACTGTTCATCGTGCCGAACCGGTCTGGCCTGTGGTCGCGCAGCGACAAGACGCCGTTCGGCTTTGGCCGTCCGTATTCCATGGGCCAGCTCGACGCGCAGCTGCGCAAGCACAACTTCGTGGCCGAGCGTCACCAGACGGCGCTTTATGTGCCCCCCTCGTCGCGGCGCTTCTGGCTCAGGACCGCGCCGATGTGGGAAAGGGTCGGCCACAGGGTGTCAACCGTGATGTCGGGCGGTGTGCTGATGCTCGAAGTCTCGAAGCAGCTTCACGCTCCGATGCGCCCGGGCCTGCGCGCGGCGGTTCAGCGACCTCTTCGGGTGCTCGAAGGGATGCAGAAGCCGGTGGCGGGCCCGGTCTGAATCGCGGCCCAGATTTGGCCGCACGCGGCGGGATTCCCGTGTGTGAATCCCATGTTAACGCCCAAACCCGGGGCGCCTGACAATGCGCCGCAGGGCGGAGTTGATCCAAGTCTTTGAAAAGCAAAGAATTGAACTTGTGAAATATGTTGTCCAAGGCGGTTGCGGCAACAAATCCGCTCTGATACACCCGCGCCGAACTAAGACGTGCGTGACGCGCGCGAAGGGGTGGCCTCTGTCCCGATTTCCCCGGGCGAAGAGGCAAAGTCATCGGAAGGGTGGACGTGTCGGAACCAGCTTCGATCTCCGCAGGGATTGCCGGGCGCTATGCCACGGCTGTGTTTGAACTCGCCAAGGAGGCCAAAGACCTCAAGGCGCTTGAGGCCGATGTCGCCGCGCTGCAAGCCGCGCTCGACGCCAGTGCCGATCTTCGCACGCTGATCGGGTCGCCGGTTTACAGCCGCGATGAACAGGCCGCGGCCGTCGCCGCGCTCTCCAAGGCGATGTCGCTTTCGGGAACCGTTGTGAACACGCTCGGACTGATGGCGGGCAACCGCAGGCTTTTCGTGCTGCCCCAGCTTCTGGCTGCGCTGCGTGGCATGATCGCCGACGAAAAGGGCGAAGTGACCGCGGAGGTCATCTCGGCCGCCGCCCTGACCAAGGCGCAGGCCGACCAGCTTGCGAAGACGCTGAAGGCCAGCGTCGGAAAGACCGTGAAACTCAATACGACCGTCGATGAAAGCCTCATCGGCGGTCTCGTCGTCAAAGTGGGCTCGAAGATGATCGATACCTCGATCCGCTCGAAGCTCGCTTCCCTCCAGAATGCTATGAAAGAGGTCGGATAATGGGAATCCAGGCAGCCGAGATCTCTGCGATCCTTAAGGAGCAGATCAAGAACTTCGGTCAGGAAGCGGAGGTGGCCGAAGTTGGCCGCGTGCTCTCCGTCGGTGACGGTATCGCCCGCGTTCACGGGCTGGACAATGTCCAGGCCGGCGAGATGGTGGAATTCCCCGGCGGCATCCGCGGGATGGCGCTGAACCTCGAAGTCGACAACGTCGGTGTCGTTATCTTCGGCTCCGACCGCGACATCAAGGAAGGCGACACCGTCAAGCGCACCAAGTCCATCGTGGACGTTCCGGTCGGTGACGAGCTGCTGGGCCGCGTCGTCGACGCGCTTGGCAACCCGATCGACGGCAAGGGCCCGCTGAAAACCGAAAAGCGCGCGGTTGCCGACGTCAAGGCTCCGGGCATCATCCCGCGCAAATCGGTTCACGAACCGATGGCGACTGGCCTCAAGTCGGTGGACGCGATGATCCCGATCGGCCGCGGCCAGCGCGAACTGATCATCGGCGACCGCCAGACCGGCAAGACCGCCGTCGCGCTCGACGCGATCCTGAACCAGAAGGTCTACAACGAAGCCGCCGGCGACGACGAGAGCAAGAAGCTCTACTGCGTCTACGTGGCCGTCGGCCAGAAGCGCTCGACCGTCGCCCAGCTGGTGAAGAAGCTGGAAGAAACCGGCGCCATCAACTACTCGATCATCGTGGCCGCGACCGCTTCGGACCCGGCGCCGATGCAGTTCCTCGCGCCCTACTCGGCGACAGCGATCGCGGAATACTTCCGTGACAACGGCCGTCACGCGCTGATCATCTATGATGACCTGTCCAAGCAGGCCGTCGCCTATCGCCAGATGTCGCTGCTTCTTCGCCGTCCGCCCGGACGCGAAGCCTATCCGGGCGACGTCTTCTACCTGCACTCGCGCCTGCTGGAGCGTTCGGCGAAGCTGAACGAGGACAACGGCGCCGGTTCGCTGACGGCTCTGCCGATCATCGAAACCCAGGGCGGCGACGTGTCGGCCTTCATTCCGACCAACGTGATCTCGATCACCGACGGCCAGATCTTCCTTGAAACGGAACTCTTCTACCAGGGTATCCGTCCGGCCGTGAACACCGGTCTGTCGGTTTCGCGCGTGGGCTCCTCGGCCCAGACCAATTCGATGAAGTCGGTCGCAGGCTCGGTGAAGCTGGAACTGGCGCAGTACCGCGAAATGGCTGCCTTCGCGCAGTTCGGTTCGGACCTCGACGCCGCCACTCAGCGCCTGCTCAACCGCGGCGCGCGCCTGACCGAACTGATGAAGCAACCGCAGTACTCGCCGCTGACCAACGCGGAAATCGTCTGCGTCATCTTCGCGGGCATCAAGGGCTTCCTCGACAAGCTGCCCGTGCGTGACGTCGGCCGGTTCGAGCGCGACCTGGTCAAGCACCTGCGCACCAACCGCAAGGACATCCTCGATTGGATCACCAAGGACGACCCCAAGATCAAGGGTGAAGCCGAGGACAAACTCCGCGCTGCGATCGAAGAATTCGCCAAGACCTTCGCTTGACGCGCTGAGGAGGGGACAGGGATATGCCCAGCCTTAAGGACCTGAAAAACAGGATCGGAAGTGTCAAGTCGACGCGGAAGATCACCAAGGCCATGCAGATGGTCGCGGCCGCCAAGCTCCGCCGCGCCCAGGAAGCCGCCGAAGCCGCTCGCCCCTATGCCGAGCGGATGAACGCGGTCATGGCCGGACTTGCCGCCTCGGTGGGCGGTTCGGACAGCGCGCCCCGGCTTCTGGCCGGGACGGGCGCCGACAAGACCCATATGCTGGTGGTCATGACGGCGGAGCGCGGCCTGTGCGGCGGCTTCAACTCCTCCATCGTGCGGCTTGCCCGCGCGAAGGCGGCGGAACTGATCGCGGCGGGGAAGACCGTCAAGATCATCACCGTCGGCAAGAAGGGGCGCGAGCAGCTCAAGCGCGACTACGCGGATCATTTCGTGGCCCATGTCGACCTCTCCGAGGTCAAGAAGATCGGCTACGACAACGCGCAGTCCATCGCGCGTGACCTGATCCACCGCTTCGACCATGGTGAGTTCGATGTCGCCACGATCTTCTTCAACCGCTTCCAGTCGGTGATCAGCCAGATCCCGACCGCGCAGCAGGTTATCCCGGCGAAGTTCGAGCAAGCCGAGGGCACGGGTTCCGCCGCGCTCTACGACTACGAGCCGTCGGAAGAAGAGATCCTGGCCGATCTGCTGCCGCGCGGCGTCGCCACCCAGGTCTTCACCGCGCTGCTGGAAAACGGTGCGTCCGAACAGGGTGCGCGGATGTCCGCCATGGACAACGCGACGCGCAACGCGGGCGACATGATCGACAAGCTGACGATCCAGTTCAACCGCTCGCGCCAGGCCGCGATCACCAACGAACTCATCGAAATCATTTCGGGCGCCGAGGCGCTCTAAGGGAACCGGAGAAACTCTATGGCAAAAGCACCGAAAGCAGCTGCCGCAACCGGCCGGGTGACGCAGGTCATCGGCGCGGTCGTGGACGTGCAGTTCGACGAACACCTCCCCGCGATTCTGAACGCTCTTGAGACCACCAACAACGGCAAGCGTCTGGTTCTGGAAGTCGCGCAGCACCTGGGCGAGAACACCGTCCGTACCGTGGCCATGGACGCGACCGAAGGTCTCGTGCGCGGCGCCGCGGTCGTTGACAAGGGTGAGCCGATCTCGGTTCCCGTCGGCAACCCGACGCTGGGCCGCATCCTGAACGTCATCGGCGAGCCGGTGGACGAAAAGGGCCCGGTCGTCTCGACGGAAACCCGCGCGATCCACCAGCCGGCGCCGGAGTTCAACGAACAGGCGACGTCCTCGGAAATCCTCGTCACCGGCATCAAGGTCATCGACCTTCTCGCCCCCTACTCCAAGGGCGGCAAGATCGGCCTGTTCGGCGGCGCCGGCGTGGGCAAGACTGTTCTGATCATGGAACTGATCAACAACATCGCCAAGGTGCACTCGGGCTTCTCGGTGTTCGCGGGCGTTGGCGAGCGGACCCGTGAGGGCAACGACCTTTACCACGAGATGATCGAGTCGGGCGTTATCGTTCCGGACGACCTGGAGAAGTCCAAAGTGGCCCTTGTCTACGGTCAGATGAACGAGCCGCCGGGGGCCCGTATGCGCGTCGCCCTTTCGGGCCTGACGCTGGCCGAGCAGTTCCGCGACCAGTCCGGGACCGACGTTCTGTTCTTCGTGGACAACATCTTCCGCTTCACGCAGGCGGGTTCCGAAGTGTCCGCGCTGCTGGGTCGTATCCCTTCGGCCGTGGGCTACCAGCCGACGCTCGCGACCGACATGGGCGCGATGCAGGAACGCATCACCTCGACCAAGGCGGGCTCGATCACCTCGGTGCAGGCCATCTACGTTCCGGCCGACGACCTTACCGACCCGGCGCCGGCGACCTCGTTCGCTCACCTCGACGCCACCACGGTTCTGTCGCGCGCCATCTCGGAGCTTGGCATCTACCCGGCTGTTGACCCGCTCGACTCCACCAGCCGGATCCTCGACCCGGCCGTCGTCGGCGAAGAGCACTATCAGGTCGCGCGTGATGTCCAGGGTATTCTTCAGCGCTACAAGTCGCTGCAGGACATCATCGCCATCCTCGGCATGGACGAACTGTCGGAAGAGGACAAGCTGACCGTGGCCCGCGCCCGGAAGATCCAGCGCTTCCTGTCGCAGCCCTTCGACGTTGCGAAGGTCTTCACCGGTTCGGACGGCGTTCAGGTTCCGCTCGACAAGACCATCGCCTCGTTCAAGGCGGTTGTCGCGGGCGAGTACGACCACCTGCCCGAAGCCGCCTTCTACATGGTTGGCGACATCGAGGAAGTCAAAGCCAAGGCGCAGCGTCTGGCCGCGGAAGCGGCGTAAGGGGGCGAGATGGCCGATACGATGCAGTTTGACCTTGTGTCCCCTGAACGGCGGCTTGCCTCCGTTCAGGCGCGCGAGGTCCGCATTCCGGGCGCCGATGGCGACCTGACGGCGATGCCGGACCACGCGGCTCTGATCACCACGCTGCGTCCCGGCATCCTGACCGTCGTGTCTGCCGAAGGCACTTCCGACTATGCCGTGACCGGTGGCTTCGCCGAGATTTCGGCGACGGGCGCTTCGGTTCTTGCCGAACGGGCGATGCCCAAGGGCGAGGTGACGGCCGCAGACATGGATGCGCTGATCACGGATGCGATCGCCGAGGCGGGGGAAGCCCCGGCCGAGGGCAAGGACGCGGCCAACAAGCTGGTTGCCGACCTTCAGGCTCTGAAATCCGCTCTGGGTTTCTGAGCGGGCTGAGAATGTCAAAAGGCGGGGCTTACGCCCCGCCTTTTTGCTTGCCGATAGGCCGAGAAAGCGGATCCCGCCTGTTTGCGCGCTCAGGTATTCGCCGTTTCTTCATAAAAGCTTTGTAATCAACGGCGCGGTCACATGTCGGGGCTTCCAACCGCAGATTGTTCGGATAGCATCGACCCAGTCTGTGGGGGATGGAATGCGGCGTTTTACCAGTCATGTGCTGGGGGTTGATCGCGGATCGATCCCCCTGTTTTCCGACTTTGAGGATGGCGGCCCGATGTGGACGGACACCGGCCCCCGGGAAGTGCGCCGCAGCGTCGCGTTTTCAGAAAGCTTCCGTGACGTGCCCGTGGTCCAGATATCGCTCAGCATGTGGGACGTTCATCACGCCACGAACATGAGGGCGGAAATCCTGGCTGAAAATGTGACGAGCGAAGGTTTCGACGTGGTGTTCCGCACCTGGGGCGACACGCGGATCGCGCGCATGCGGGCGGACTGGCTGGCGCTAGGGGATGTCCCACACGAGGACAACTGGGACATCGGCTGAGACTGCAGCGCGCCACCGTACGCACCAAACCCACACACGCCACCGCGCGTTGCTGGCGCGGTAGGGAGAGAAGGGAATTAAAAGCGCCGGTATGCCCGCGCCTTGCCGTCAGCCGCGCGTGTACATGCCTTCATAGATCGGGCCAAGCGTTTCGGTTTCGAAGAGCGACGATACCGAGGTGCCGGACCAGATGTTCAGGATCGCTTGGGCAAACATCGGCGCGGTGGGCACGATGCGGATGTTCTTGGCCTTGCGCACGGCATCGGTCGGTTCGATCGAATCCGTCAGGACCAGGCTTTTCATGACCGAGTTCTGCACCCGCTCGACCGCCGGTCCGGACATGACGCCATGGGTAATATAGGCGTGGACTTCGGCAGCGCCGTTCTGCATCAGCACCTCTGCCGCCTTGCAGAGAGTGCCTGCCGTGTCGCAGATGTCGTCCACGATGATGCAGGTCTTGCCGGTCACGTTGCCGATGACCGTCATCTCTGCGACCTCACCGGGCTTTTCCCGGCGCTTGTCGACGATGGCCAGCGGCGCATTGATCCGCTTTGCCAGCTCGCGGGCACGGGCCACGCCGCCAACGTCGGGAGAGATCACCATCACTTCGCCAAGCTTGCCCTTGAAATGATGCTCGATATCGAGGGCGAAAATCGGCGAGGCATAGAGGTTGTCGACGGGGATGTCGAAAAAGCCCTGGATCTGGGCGGCGTGAAGATCCAGCGTCAGCACCCGTTCCACCCCTGCCTCGGTCAGCAGGTTCGCGACCAGCTTGGCCGAAATCGGCGTCCGCGCCTTGGCTCGGCGATCCTGGCGTGCATAGCCGAAGTAGGGGATCACGGCCGTGATCCGCGCCGCCGAGGACCGGCGCAGCGCGTCGGACATGATCAGCAGTTCCATCAGGTTGTCGTTGGCGGGGTTCGACGTCGACTGGATGATGAACATGTCCTCGCCCCGGACGTTCTCGAACACCTCGACGAAGATTTCCTGATCATTGAACCGCTCTACCCGAGCGTCCACCAGCCCGACATTGACGCCCCGGTGCATCGACATCCGCCGTGCGATGGCGTTGGCAAGCGGGCGGTTGGAGTTGCCGGAAATGAGCTTTGGCTCGGTCATGGACGGCATGATCGGTTCCTTGTCGAAAAGGGCGGGGACGTGTCAGGTGACAGATTCGTGACGTTGCACCCCGCTTATCACCGGGCTAGCTTGCCCGCAAACCCAAGCACGAGGAGAGCGGCACCGTGGCGCATATCGACTACTATTTCTCCACACTGTCGCCGTTCACCTATCTGGCGGGCGTCCGGCTGGAGGCATTGGCCAAGCGCCACGGCGCCACGATATCCTACAAGCCGGTAGACATTGGCGCGCTGTTCGCGCGCACGGGCGGAACGCCGCTGCCCGACCGGCACGACAGCCGCAAGGAGTATCGCTTGCAGGACCTGCGGCGCCAGGCCGCCAGGCTGGGGATGCCGCTCAACCTTCGTCCGATGTTCTTTCCCACGAACGCGGCGCCCGCCGCCTATGCGATCATAGCCGCGCAGGTGGCGCAGGAAGGCGGCGCTGCGGGCGATCTTGGCGGGCTTGTCCACGGCGTCTTGCGCGCCTGCTGGGCGGAAGACCGCAACATCGCCGAGGACGAGGTCGTGACAGCGCTTCTGCAAGCGCATGGCTTTGACGCCGGGCTTGCCTTTTCGGGCATGCTGGTGGGCGCCGAAACCTACGCCCGCAACCTGGAGGATGCCGTCGCGGCAGGCGTCTTCGGTTCCCCCTTCTACGTTGTCGACGGCACGGAAAGGTTCTGGGGACAGGATCGGCTGGACGACCTTGACCTCTATCTGGCTGGAAAGCTCTGATGCCAGTGACGGTCCGGGCGGGCCACCGCACCTTCTGGCGTGAACTGGGGTCGGGCGAACGCCCCGCGCTTGGCATTCACTGCGCGCTTGCCCATTCCGGCGCGTGGACCGGGGTCATGGCGCAATTGGGAGAGCGCATCACCATGACCGCCTTCGACCTGCCGGGCCATGGAAAGTCCGACGACTGGGATGGGCAGGGCGACTATCCCCGGCTGTGTGCCGAAATCGCGGCCAGCTTCATCGACCGGCCGGTGGACCTGATCGGTCATTCCTTTGGGGCGGTGACAGCCTTGCGTCTGGCCTTGGCCGCGCCCGAGGCTTTCCGCACCTTGACCCTGATCGAGCCCGTGCTGTTCGCTGCCGCCCGCGGAACCGAGGTCTGGACCGACCACCATGCCGCGATCGGTCCCTTTTACCAGGCGATGCAAGACGGCCGTCGAGAGGACGCGGCGCGTATCTTCACCGGAATCTGGGGCACCGGCATCGACCTTGACCGCGCGAACATGGAAAGCCGCAGCGCGGTCGTGGAGCGGATCGACATGATCCCCGCCGCCGATCCCGCGCTTGAACACGACAGTGGCCGGGTCCTGCGCCCCGGCGGCCTTGAAAGCCTGGACATGCCGGTGCTCCTGATCCGAGGGGAACGTTCCCCAGCGATCATCGAAGCCATCGCCGAGGCCCTGGCTGCCCGGATGCCCGACGTCGGTGTGGCCTCGGTTCCCGGGGCGTCGCACATGTTGCCGATCACCCATCCAAGGCAGGTGGCAGGCCTGATCTCGGTGAACCTCGACCGCGGCTAGCCGCGCACGCAGGCCAGGAAGCGGTCGACCTCGTCCGCCGTTGTGGCCCAGGATGTGACCAGACGGCACAAGAGCCGTTCGTCGCCGTCGCCCTCGATCGGCGTGCCGTGCGGCATCAGGTAATAATGGGCCCCCGCCGCCATCGCGCGCGCATGCGCCCTGCGCGGCATCGTCACGAACTGGATGTTGGCGCCGCGCGGGTGGGCGTGGGCGACGTCGGGCAAGGACCGAAGCCCCTGTTCAAGCCGGGTGGCCATGTCGTTGGCCTGCCGGGCAAGGTCCAGCCAGAGCCCGCCTTCCAGGTAAGCGTCCATCTGGGCGGCCAGAAAGCGGTGCTTTGAGAACAGGTGTCCGCCCCGCTTGCGGCGAAGCTCGAATTCCCACGCCGGCGCGGGATCGAACATGACCACCGCCTCGACCCCCAGACAGCCGTTCTTGGTGCCGCCGAAGGACAGGACATCGACCCCGGCCTTCCAGGTCATCTCGGCGGGCGTGGCGCCGGTCGCCACCAGGGCGTTGGCAAAGCGCGACCCGTCCAGATGAACCGGCAGGTCGAAGCCCTTGGCTACCTTGGCCAGCGCCGCGACCTCGGCCGGGGCGTAGACGCTGCCCGCCTCGGTCACGTTGGTCAGGGTCAGCATCCCGCGTTGAACCGAATGCACGTCGCCCTGGCCCGTCGCCCGGATCCGGGCGGCGAGCTCTTCGGGCGTCATCTTGCCATCAGCGCCCGAGACCAGCCTGATCTTGGCGCCGGCAGTGTAGAACTCGGGTGCGCCGCATTCGTCCTGTTCGACATGGGCACCTTCATGGGCGTAGATCGCGCCCCACGGCGGGCAAAAGCTTGCGATCGCCAGCGCGTTGGCCGCCGTTCCGGTTGCGACCAGGAAGACTTCGGCCCCTGGCGCATCGAAGAGGGTGCGGATCCGGTCGCGGACCCGATGGGTCAGAGGATCGTCACCGTAGGACAGGGCGGGACCCGCACTGCAGGCAACCACCGCGTCCAGGATCGCGGGCGCCGCGCCTGCGTTGTTATCCGATCCGAATTCCATCACAGATCCTCGATGATGTGGTCTTCCCAGTCTTCTTCGGGCACTTCGAATTCCGGCAGGGTCCAGCCTTTGACGGACATTCCCGCCTTGTGGACGCTGTCCGGGTCACCGGTCAGCAGCGGATGCCATTCCGGCAACGGCTTGCCTTCAGCCAAGAGCCGGTAGGCGCAGGTCGACGGCATCCAGTAAGCGATGTCCTTCAGGTTCCTGGGCGTCAGCACCACGCATTCGGGGACGAAGCTCTTGCGGTTTTCATACTGGCCGCAGCGGCAGGTGTCGCCGTCGAGCAGACGGCAGCCGATGCGGGTGAAGAAGATCTCGCCGGTTTCCGCATCTTCAAGCTTGTTCAGGCAGCACTTTCCGCAGCCGTCGCAAAGCGCCTCCCACTCTTCCGGCGAAAGGCTGGAAAGCGGGCGCGTCCAGAACTCGGGGCGCAGGCGTGGTGTGGGGCGATGTGTCGTCATGGGCGGCAAGATAGGCGCAAGGCTGCTGGAAAGGGAAGGGTTGAAGCTGGCTTGTGGCGCCGGAACCGATCACGCTTCGGCCAGGATCAGGCGCGCGCGGTCGCAATCGGCATGCATTTGCGAGATCAGTGCGTCGAGCCCGTCAAACTTCATCTCTGGCCGCAGATAGTCGACAAGCGCGACAGACAGGTGCTGTCCGTAAAGGTTGCCGTCGAAGTCGAACAGGTAGGTTTCGAGGTTGGGCTGGTTTTCCCCGAACATCGGCCGCACGCCCAGGCTTGACGCGCCGATGTAGCTTCCCGCCTGCGGGCCTGTCAGCACGTCCACCTTGACGGCGTAGACGCCCAGGCGGGGCAGGTGCAGACCCTCCACCCCCATGTTGGCCGTCGGAAAGCCAAGCCCCTTGCCGCGCTTGTCGCCGTGCTGCACCGCGCCTTCGATCCGGTGCCAATGGCCCAGCATCCGCGCCGCGTCACGTGGGCGGCCCTCGCTCAACGCGGTCCGAATCGCGGTCGAGGATATTTCGACCCCGTCGATGCCGACCAGATCGGCGACCGTCACACCGAAGCCAAGTTCCGCGCCAAGCGTCCTAAGCGTCTCTGCCGTTCCCTTGCGGCCCCGCCCGAAGCAGAAGTCGGACCCGACCGTGACGTGCGACACCCCAAGGCCCTGAACCAGCACGTCGCGGACGAAGGTTTCGGCCTCCATCCCGGCGAGGGTCCCGTCGAATGGCAGCACGTAAAGCTGGTCGACCCCCAGCTTTTCCAGGCGGTGGCCCCGCGCCTCGGCATTCATCAAGCGAAAGGCAGGGGCCAGCGGCGCGAAGAACTGGCGTGGATGGGGTTCGAACGTGACAATCCCAAGCGCGGACTCGGCGCGCCGGGCCTGGGCGATGACCGACTGGTGGCCAAGATGCACACCGTCGAAGTTGCCCATGGCAACCGAAGCGCCGCGGTCATCGGTGGAAATGTCAGTCCAGTGGTTGTGCGTCCGCATCGGCCCCCGTTGGCGGGCGGCCCGCCGGATCAGTCGAACTTGCGGCTTGGCGCCAGAACCAGCGCCTCACCCTTGAGCACAACCGTATCGCCCACCGCGCAGTGGGTTTCAAGGGTTACCCGGCGCCTTGCGTGGTCGATCGCGGCGACCTTGACCTCGGCATAGACGACGTCGCCGGGACGCACGGGGGCCATGAACTTGAGGCTTTGGCCAAGGTAGACGGTTCCATGTCCTGGAAGCTGCTCCCCGATCACCGCCGAGATCAGTCCCGCCGTCAGCATGCCGTGTGCGATCCGTCCCTCGAAGATCGTGTCGCGGGCATAGTCGTCGTCCAGATGCACCGGGTTCCGATCGGTCGAGACTTCTGCGAACATCTCGATGTCGCGATCCGTGATCTCCTTGCGCAGATAGCGGGTCATCCCGATCTCAAGGTCTTCGATGCAGATCGTGCCGCGGGGGAAATTGTCCAGCATCATCGCGAATCCCGATAGGTTACTGCGGTGCGGCATAGCACGTGCGGCATCCGCAGCGCAATCCGGCTGGTAATATTTTTACGCGACTTGCGGTATCGCCGCAACAATATTGCGGAGGCAGCCTTAGCGCAGGCGGCCGATCGCATATGTCGGAGTGATCTGCTGCGTCTCGATCCAGGGTGCAAGATGGTCGGGGTCGGGGTTTTCGACATCCGCGCCAAACTCTGCCGCTGCAAGGCCGCCCGTGATGAAAAGCGTGTCTATCCCTTCACCCAGCCCGCCAAGGACGTCGGTCGCGATGCCGTCGCCCACGGCCAGGATGCGCCCCGCATCGGGAACGGTTCCCGTCAGTGCCGTGGTCCGGCGTCGGGCAAGGTCGTAGATCGGCGGATGCGGCTTGCCGAAATACAGGCTTTCCCCGCCCATCTCGGTGTAAAGCCGCGCCAGGGCTCCGGCACACCATTCCCGTGTTTCGCCACGGTCGACGACGATGTCGGGGTTGGCGCAAAGAAGCTTGAGCCCCTTGGCCTTGGCGTAAAGAAAGTCGGGCCGGTTGACAGCGGGGTCTGCCAGCGGATCGCGCGGGCCGGTGCAGACGATGCCTTCGGCCTGGTCCAAGGGCACGATCTCGATCTCGACGGGGTTTTCGAGGATCTTCAGCGGGGCGAAGAATCCCATGTCGGTTTCGGGGTTCCCGATGAAGTGCACCTTGTGGCCGACCACGCCCTGGAACATGGCCGAACGCGCCGAGTCGCCCGAGCTTGCGATAGTGTCCCAGGCATCGCGGGGCACGCCGATCCCGTCGAGCTGCGTCGCGACCTCGGAACGGGGGCGCGGGGAATTCGTGACCAGCACGACCTTGCCCCCGTTCGACCGAAAGTGCCGAAGCGCGGCGACCGCGGCGGGGAACGGGCGAAGCCCGTCGTGCACGCATCCCCAAAGATCGCAGAACAGCACATCGTAGTTCGCGGCGATGTCGGAAAGCGCAGAGATGATCCGGGTCAAGGGCCTGATCCTTTGGTGCCTTTGGCTTGAGTCAAGTCGGTCGGTGCGCGCCGACAGGCGGCGAACACGCCGGGGTCGGGCGCCGAGCCAGTCGGCGCCCGATCGGCATTACATCTTCAGGGCCGGGATGATCTGCTTCTTCCGGCTCATGATGCCGGGCAGCACCACCGTGTCGCCGCTCACGGTGCAGCCGAACGAGGCTTCCGCGATCTTCTTCACGGTCTCGTTCGGAACCAGAAGCGTCGCTTCTTCCTTGATGATGTCCACGACAAACAGAAGCACCTGGTCGGCGCCGTCTTCCTTGGCGACATCGGCCATCGACGCCATCAGGCTGTCCTTGCGGTCCAGGACCATCTTGGGCGAGGTCGTCTCAAGCACCGAAACGCGCAGATCCACGCCCTCGACGGTGTATTCCTTGGAATCCATCCGCAGAAGTTCCGCGTCCGAGAACGCCGAGACGTCGGATTTCGCCGCGAACAGCTCGGCCGCGTATTCGGGGATCGAGATCCCAAGCTCGCCCGCCAGCTTTTCGGCAACGGCGCGATCGTGCGGGGTTGTCGTGGGCGAACGGAATTCCAGCGTGTCTGACAGGATGCACGAAAGCATCGCGCACTTGATGCTGTCCGGCATCCTGTGTGTGTCGTCGCCCATCAGGTCGTGCATGATCGTCGCGGTGCAGGCGAGCGGACGGATGGTGATGTCGATCGGGCCCTTCGTCTTGAGGCCGCCTGCCAGAAGATGGTGGTCGATGATCTGCACCACGTTCGCGTCGTTGATCGAAGCGGGAAGCTCCGCCGGGTTGTTGGTGTCGACGACCACGCAGGTATCGCCGGCGGCCACGTCCGTGATGATCTCCGGCTTCGCCAGGTCCCAGCGTTTCAGGACGAAGGCCGCCTCGGTGTTCGGCTCACCCAGAAGCACGGGCTTCGCCGGGGTGCCTTTCACCTCGGAAAGATACCAGGCCCAGATGATGGGCGAGCCTGTGGAATCGGTGTCGGGGGATTTGTGGCCAAAGACCTTGATCGTCATGGGGGCGTCCGTTCGTTCAGGGATTTCGCGCGCGTTATAGGCAGGTTAGTCGGCGTTGTCACGCGCGCGGGATCGACGCGGGCAAAGGGCCGGGGTTCTGCGCCGAACGAGCGCCCTTTACTCGAAAGATTCCCTGTCTATCCGGTAGCCGTGTTCCTCGACCAGGGCCAGCAGGCCGTTAACGCCCGAAAGATGCGCCGCGCCGACGGCCACGATGATCTCGTTGCCTTCGGCGGCCTTCAGGATCGGGTCGATCCAGCTGTAGTTGCGCCGGATCAGGAGCGCATCCTCCATGCGGGCAAAGTCGGCGGCGGCGGTTTCGGGATCCTCGGGAGACTCCGCGACGGAACGTTCCCGCGTGTACTCCCAGAACAACCGGTTCTTTTCGCCGAAGTATGACTCGATCAGTGTCTCGTACACGTTCTCCGACTCTGACAGCAGCGGCAGGGAAGAGCGCAGGATGTCCAGCTGATCGGCATCGTCCATGTCGGTGAATACGCGGATCGCGGCGTCGTAGGGTTCAAGCGCGAAAACGGGCACGCGGGCGTTTGCGGCCTCGTCCATGATCAGCTTGTCCAGCCCGTTCGCCTTGCCGCCCAGTTCCTTGATGGCACAGGGCGGCAGGCCAAGGATCGCGGTCGCATACCAGGGGCGGAGCTTCGAGGCGAGCACGGCAGGCATCCCGCGCGCCGCCAGTTCTCCCGACAGAAGCGTCCAGTCTTCCTGTCCAAGCCGCTCTGGCAGTGTCGCGCCCTCGGTCGCGAAGATCAGTTCGGGGCGCTTTGCGATTTCCGATTTCAGCTGCTGCTGCTCGGCATCGGTCGCCTCGACGTAGATCGCGTCGGAATGGGCGATGACGCTTTTCAGGCGCTCAAGCGGTTCGTCCATCCTGCTGTCATAGACGTGAAGCGTGCCGACGAAATGGATGATGTTGTCACCCTTGGTCGCCACGTAGCGATTTCCGGTCGCGTAGGGATGTGACTCGGAGCTTGCCTCCAGGGCCGCGAAGGCGTCGGGGGGCATTGCGTCCAGCAGGTTCTGCCCGGCGCATTGCGCCCAAGTCGTTCCCGGCGAAAGAAATGCTGCCAGGGCAAGGGCCAAACGGAAAGGGGAAGTCATGTAGCCGCAATTCCTTGGATCGTCTCTTCGGCACGCTGACACGGGCGGCCCTTCAAATCCAGTGCGGAGGCAAAAGAAATTTCGTCGCCAAGGCTGTTGACTCACGCTTTTGTCATCCCTAACTACGGCGCGTTAGCACTCGTGATTGGTGAGTGCTAATCACATTCAAACCTGGAACCTAGGGAGTGTTACCAGATGGCATTCAAACCGCTTCATGACCGCGTTCTGGTCAAGCGTGTGGAAAGCGACGAGAAGACCAAGGGCGGTCTGATCATCCCCGACAGCGCGAAGGAAAAGCCGGCCGAGGGTGAAGTCGTCGCCGTCGGCGAAGGCGCGCGCAAGGATTCGGGCGAGCTGATCGCGCCCTCCGTCAAGGCCGGCGACCGGATCCTGTTCGGCAAGTGGTCGGGCACCGAGGTGACGATCGACGGCAAGGAAATGCTGATCATGAAGGAAAGCGACATTCTCGGCATCATCGCCTGAGACTGTTTCTGACCTTCCATTCAAACCAGACAACCAGGAGAAGCCAAGATGGCAGCCAAGGACGTCAAGTTCGATTCCGATGCCCGCGACCGCATGCTTCGCGGCGTCAACATCCTCGCCGATGCGGTGAAGGTGACCCTCGGCCCGAAGGGCCGCAACGTTGTGATCGAGAAAAGCTTCGGTGCGCCCCGCATCACCAAGGACGGTGTGTCGGTCGCCAAGGAAATCGAGCTCGCCGATCGCTTCGAGAACATGGGCGCGCAGATGGTGAAGGAAGTCGCCTCGCGCACCAATGACGAGGCCGGCGACGGCACCACCACCGCCACGGTTCTGGCCCAGGCGATCGTTCGCGAAGGCTTGAAGTCGGTTGCGGCCGGCATGAACCCGATGGACCTCAAGCGCGGCATCGACCTGGCCGTCCACAAGGCCGTCGCGCACATCAAGAACGCCGCCCGCAAGGTCGCGGATTCCGCCGAAGTCGCCCAGGTTGGCACGATCTCCGCAAACGGCGAGGCCGAAATCGGCCGTCAGATCGCCGACGCGATGCAGAAGGTCGGCAACGAGGGTGTCATCACCGTCGAAGAGAACAAGGGCCTGGAGACCGAGACCGAGGTCGTCGAAGGCATGCAGTTCGACCGCGGCTACCTCTCGCCCTACTTCGTGACCAACCCCGACAAGATGATCGCGGAACTCGATGACGCGATGATCCTCCTGCACGAAAAGAAACTGTCGTCGCTCCAGCCGATGGTTCCGCTGCTCGAGTCGGTCATCCAGTCGCAGAAGCCGCTCCTCATCATCGCCGAGGACGTGGAAGGCGAAGCGCTGGCGACTCTCGTCGTCAACAAGCTGCGCGGTGGCCTGAAGATCGCCGCCGTCAAGGCTCCGGGCTTCGGCGACCGCCGCAAGGCCATGCTGCAGGACATCGCGATCCTGACCGGCGGCCAGGTGATCTCGGAAGACCTCGGCATGAAGCTTGAGAATGTCGGCATCGACATGCTGGGCCGCGCCAAGAAGGTCTCGATCTCGAAGGACAACACCACCATCGTGGACGGTGCCGGCGAGAAGGCGGAAATCGAAGCGCGTGTCGCCCAGATCCGCACCCAGATCGAGGAAACCACCTCGGACTACGACCGCGAGAAGCTGCAGGAGCGTGTTGCCAAGCTCGCCGGTGGCGTCGCCGTCATCCGCGTCGGCGGCATGACCGAGGTCGAAGTGAAAGAGCGCAAGGACCGCGTCGATGACGCCCTGAACGCGACCCGCGCGGCCGTGCAGGAAGGCATCGTCGTCGGTGGCGGCGTGGCCCTGGTGCAGGCTGCAAAAGCTCTTGACGGTCTGAGCGGTGCGAACGCCGACCAGAACGCCGGTATCGTGATCGTCCGCAAGGCGCTGGAAGCGCCGCTGCGCCAGATCGCGCAGAACGCGGGCGTCGACGGTTCGGTCGTGGCCGGCAAGGTTCGCGAATCCTCGGACGCGAAGTTCGGCTTCAACGCCCAGACCGAAGAATATGGCGACATGTTCAAGTTCGGCGTCATCGACCCGGCGAAGGTCGTGCGCACTGCGCTTGAGGATGCAGCATCGGTCGCCGGCCTGCTGATCACCACCGAAGCCATGGTTGCCGACAAGCCGGAGCCGAAGGGCGCGGCGGGCGGCGGCATGCCGGGCGGCATGGGCGGCATGGACGGGATGATGTAATCCCGGCCGATTGGCCAAGCGACAGGGGGCCCCGGCGACGGGGCCCTTTTCTTTTGCGGATCCGCCTTCGGGACTGAAAAGCGTGCCGAACGCAGTGGGGAATTCGCTGGCCAGAAACGACAATCGCGTTATGGTGGCGCCGATAGCGAGGCTCCGGATGCGCCTGTTCCTGCTGACTGCCTTGACGATGACCGCCTTTGCGGCCAACTCGGTTCTCAACCGGCTTGGCGTCGGGCCGGGTCACATCGGCCCTGTGGACTTCGCGATCGTCCGGCTGCTGGCCGGCGCGGCCATGTTGGGGCTTCTGATCCTGTGGCGTTACCGGTTCCGGAGCGGGCGGCTATCCCCCGGCGCGCCGGGCCGCAGGGTATTGGGGGCGTGCTCGCTTCTGATCTACCTGTTCGGCTTCTCGCTGGCCTATGGCGCGCTCGATGCCGGGGTTGGTGCGCTGATCCTGTTCGGCATGGTCCAGATCACGATGTTCGCCGGCGCGCTGTTGTTTCGGGAACCGGTTCCGCCCCGGCGTTGGATGGGCGCGGCCCTGGCGTTCGCGGGCTTGCTCTGGCTGTTCGCACCGGGCGAAGGGGCGGCCTTGAGCGGCGTTCACGCGGGGATGATGTGCGCGGCAGGCGTTGGCTGGGGCATCTATTCGCTGTCGGCGCGCGGGGCCGCGGATCCGTTGGGTGCGACGGCATGGAACTTTCTGTTCGCGGCGGTGCCGGGCCTGCTGGCGGCTGCAGTGCTGGTTTCACGAGGGATCGCCGCCGATGGCCTCGGGCTTTCCCTGGCGATCCTGTCCGGCGCCGTGACCTCGGGCCTTGGCTACGCGCTTTGGTACGCGATCCTGCCCGCGCTTGGTGCGACCCGCGCGGCCGTCGCGCAGCTGTCGGCCCCGGTGATCGCGGCCTTCGGAGGGCTCGTGCTGATCGGTGAACCGGTGACCCTGCGGCTTGTGGTGGCGTCGCTTCTTGTCCTGGGCGGGGTTGCCATCGCCAGCGTGCCGCGCCGCGGTTGAACGCGCGCCAATGGTCAGAGCGCCTTGACCATGCGGCGCAAACGGTGCCGCGCCTCGGCGTCGTCGCGCCAGACCCCGGTGTCGACGAACCCCTCGCGTTCCCAGAAGGCGCGCCCGCGTGGGTTTTCATCCAGAACGGCCAGGTAAAGCCTTTGGGCACCCGCGCGGCGGGCGCGGTCCTCGGCCTCTGCCAGCAAGCGGCGTCCCAATCCCTGTCCCCTCAGGCGCGGGGCAAGGATCATCAGGCCCAGGTAAGCGTCCCCGGGATCGGGAAACCCGAAGGCCAGTTCGGCGACGCCGCTCAGCCGGTCATCGACGAACAGGCCCAGGTGGTGAGAAGCTGCAACATCGCAGCCCGGCGGCGCATCGGTAAAGAACTCTTCCGCCTTGGCGCGATCCGGGGCGGTCCGGTCGGCAAGGATCCAGTAGTCGGCGGCCTCGGCGTACAGCGCCTCGATCCGGTCGGTGTCCGAGCCGGGCGACAAATCGCGGATCAGCATGGCAGTGGATCGATCGCAATGATTTCAAGGCTGACGGTGCCAGCAGGTCGGCGCCATTCGACGACGTCACCGACGCGCGCGCCGATCAGGGCGCGCGCCAGCGGTGATTGCGGGGCGATGCGGCCAAGGGCGGCGTCGGCCTCGTCCTCGCCCACAATCTCGAACTCATGCTGGGCGTCGTCCTCGTCCACGACGGTGATGCGTGTACTGAAGGCGGCCTCGGACGGTGCCGTATCCGTGGGTTCGACAAGGATGGCCGAACGCAGCCGCGCCTCCACATACCGGATATCGCGTTCCGCGGCACGCTCTGGCAGGCGGTCCAGCCGATCCGCACGCGCGCGAAGACGGGCAAGTTCTGCCTGAAGCGCAGTCAGGCGGTCGCGAAGCGCCGCCAGCCCGCGCGGGGAAACATAGTTCGGATGCGGGCTGATCGGCAGATCGGGCAGCGGTTCGTTGTCCGGCCCGTCTTCCTTGACGAAAGCGCGGCTCATCGCACGATGACCTCCAGCGGATCGTAAAGGATCCCCTCGCCCCAGGCTGCCTTGGCCAGGCTGTCGGGCTTGTGCCGCAACCGGCCAAGTTCATCGCGCGTAACGAAGCGGCGCTGTGTCACGATGCCTTCCGGGTCGCGCCATACCGGGGGAAGAGCGTTGAGGGGCCGGCAACGAAAATAGACGTCTACCTGGTGAAAGCCCGTCGCGGGGTCGTGAAATTCGTTCACGAGACACGGCTCCTGCACCATGACCTTTAGGCCCGTCTCCTCCTCGACCTCGCGCGCGAGATTGTCGGGCAGCGAGCTGCCGACGTGGGCGCCCCCGCCCGGCGCGCACCAAAGGTCCGACTTGCCTTCGGGGTAGGCGTTCACAACCAGCAGCCGATCCTCGGACAGGATCAGGGCGCGGACGGCAAGGCGGGGAGAGCGGCGTGTCATCGCCGCACACTGGCCTGCGTCGCGGGCATTGGCAAGTCGCCCGCTCTGGCCTATCTGGTGCGGATGCGGTTCGTTACGCTCCTTCTTGGCCTGCTGTTGCTTTCCTTGCCCGCACGCGCGGATTGCGTCGTGCTGCTGCACGGACTCCACCGTTCGGAAGGGTCTCTCATCGTCCTGCAGAAGGTGCTTGAGCGGCATGGCTACCGCACGGTGAACCCCGACTACCCTTCGACCAAGGCACCGATCGAAACGCTGATGGAAACCTGGGTGACGCCGGCGGTCGAGCGCTGCGGCGGGGATCGGGTGCACTTCGTTACGCATTCGATGGGGGGGATCCTGGTCCGCGCGTGGCTTGCCACCCACAAGCCCGCGAACCTGGGCCGGGTGGTGATGCTCGCCCCGCCGAACCGCGGGTCCGAACTGATCGACCTCGCGGATAACTATGATTTCCTGTCCCGGGTTCTGGGTCCTGCCGGATTGCAGCTTGGCACATCTCCGACATCGGAGCCAAATACCCTGGGTCCGGCACGGTTCGATCTTGGCATCATTGCAGGCGACGTGAGCTTCAATCCGCTCTATTCCTGGGTCATCGGCGGAAAGGATGACGGCAAGGTCTCGGTCGCATCAACCAGGATGGCAGGCATGACCGATCACATCGTCCTGCCCACCAGCCATACGTTCATCATGAACAATCCAAGGACGCTCGCCCAAGTCCTTGAGTTTCTTGAGAACGGACGGTTCGATCACATGCTGACGCTGACCGGGGCGGTCGAGCGCATCTGGCGCTGAGTGCCTCAGGCGGGTTTGCGGACCCGGTTGACGTGACCCATCTTGCGGCCCGGGCGCGCTTCGGCCTTGCCGTAGAGATGGATCGCGGCATTGGTCTCGCGCGCGATGGCGGGCACCTTCAGCACATCGTCGCCGATCAGGTTTTCCATCACCACGTCGGCATGGCGCGACCCGTCGCCCAAGGGCCAGCCCGCGACGGCGCGGATATGCTGTTCGAACTGGTCGACGGCACAGCCGTTCTGCGTCCAGTGACCGGAGTTGTGGACCCTGGGCGCGATTTCGTTCACGACCAGCCCGCCCGGTGTCACGAAAAGCTCGACCCCCATCACGCCGACGTAGTCCAGCGCATTCAGGATGCGCGCCGCCAGCAGGACTGCGTCCGTGCGCTCACTTGCACTCAGCGTCGCGGGCACCGTCGTCGTCGACAGGATGCCACCGAGATGGACGTTTTCGCCCGGATCGTAGGCCGCTACCTCGCCCGTCAGCCCGCGCGCGGCGATGACCGAAACCTCGCGCGTGAAGGTGACGAAGCCTTCCAGAACGGCAGGCGCGCCGCGCATTTCGGCAAGGGCTGCGGGCGCCTCCGACCGGTCCATGATCCGCGCCTGGCCCTTTCCGTCATAGCCAAGCCGGGTGGTCTTCAGGATCGCGGGTGCACCGATATGGGCCAACGCCTCGTCCAGCGTGGCTTCGTCGTCGACTGCCGCATACGGGGCCGTGGTCAGGCCGATCCCGCTGAGGAAGTCCTTTTCCAGGATGCGGTCCTGGCTGACGGCCAGGGCGCGCCGGTTCGGGCGGATCGGCCGCAGGCTTTCCAGAAGGTCCAGCGCCGCGGTTGGAACATTCTCGAATTCATAGGTGATGACGTCCACGCCCTCGGCGAAGGCACGAAGCGCAGCCGCGTCCTCGTAGGGCGCGGTCACCACCTTTTCCGCGACATGGGTGGCGGGCGGGTTTGCCGATGGTTCGTAGACATGGGTTCTGTAGCCGAGTCGCGCGGCGGCGACCGACAGCATGCGGCCCAACTGACCGCCGCCCAGGATGCCGATCACCGAGCCGGGGGGCAGCATGTCACTCATCTTTCGGCTCCTCGGGGATGGAGGCGGACAGCGCCTCGCGCCAGGCGTCGAGCCTGGCGGCCAGATCGGCGTCGTTCACGGCCAGGATTCCTGCGGCCATCAGACCCGCGTTGGCCGCGCCCGCTGCGCCGATCGCCATGGTGGCGACGGGATAGCCCTTGGGCATCTGCACGATGGAATACAGGCTGTCCACGCCCGACAGTGCCCTTGTCTGGATCGGCACGCCGATCACCGGAACGCGGGTCTTCGATGCCATCATGCCGGGCAGGTGCGCGGCGCCGCCGGCGCCCGCGATGATGACCTGAAGCCCCCGTTCAACGGCCGTCCTGCCGTAGGACCAGAGCCGGTCTGGCGTGCGGTGAGCCGAGACGATCTTCTGTTCGTAGCGCACGCCCAGTTCGTCAAGAATCAGCGCCGCCTCTTTCATGGTGGGCCAGTCCGACTGGGATCCCATGATGATACCGACTTTCACGCCCATTCGGACCTCCCCAGCGGATGGAGCGCGCAATATAGCGGCGGGCGTGCAGGCGACAAGGGCCGAAAGGCCGCTGCCGCCGCCATCACGCGATGATGTCGGGGGTCAGAAGATCCTCGATCCGGGAGATCCGGTCCTTGAGGCCAAGTTTCTGCTTCTTGAGCCTGCGCAGCGTCAGTTGATCAGCGCGGCCCGATTCCTCCATCAGGTGGATGGCTTCGTCCAGATCGCGGTGTTCCGTCTTCAGTACTTCCAGTTTGACGCGCAAGACGTCATCGCTGTCCATTGTCGTTGGGGCGTTCATGTTCTTGTGGCCCGAGTCGATTCCCTGCAGTTGCAAACTATACCAATGCCCGCCCTCTGCGGGAAGCTTCACGCAAACGTATGCACACTTGCCCACCGTGCGGCCGCATCCCATATTGTAGGTCAGGGTTGCCGGAATCGGGGCCCTTTCTGCACGTCGCTTGACTTCGAGGACCTGCCCGAGATGACGAAACTGACCTTTGGCGCCCATCCCTTCCTTCTGGGGTTCGATCAGCTGGAACGGCTGGTTGAACGCACCGCGAAATCCGGGAACGAGGGCTATCCGCCCTTCAACATCGAACAGTCCTCGGAAAACACCTTCCGGATCACGCTCGCCGTGGCGGGGTTTCGGGAAGAGGATCTGGCGATCACGGTCGAGGACCGGCAACTGGTGATCCGCGGTCGCCAGGCCGAAGAGCCGGAGGGGCGCATCTATCTTCACCGAGGCATAGCCGCCCGCGCGTTCCAGCGCAGCTTTGTGCTGGCCGAGGGCGTGGATGTCGCGGGGGCCCAGATGGAAAACGGGCTGCTGCACGTGGACCTCAATCGGTCCGTTCCCGATCCGGTCGTGCAGACCATTCGCATCTCGCGCAAGTAAAGGAGGCAGGCATGCATACGAAATTCGACTTCGGACCCGAAGCGGACGATCGGATCGTCTATGTCCGGCCGGTCGCGGTTGACGACCTTCCGGACGAGGTCCGCGAACAGGTTCCCGGCGTCAAGACGCTTTACGCCGTCTGCGACGCGGACGGAGAGCGGCTGGCGCTGGTCAAGGACCGCCGGATGGCGTTCCTTCTGGCCCGGCAGAACGACATGTCGCCCGTCAACGTCCACTAGCGGGCTTCTTTCGGGTTGCCGAAAAAGGAAAGGCCGGGCGATCATGCCCGGCCTTTGTCTTTCTGTCCGCCCGCTCAGGCCTTGATCAGCCCCATGCTTTCAAGCTTGAGCAGCACCTGGTGCGCGCAGTTGTCGACGTCGACGTTTTCGGTCTCGACGCGAAGTTCGGGATTTTGCGGCTCTTCGTAGGGGTCCGAGATGCCGGTGAACTCCTTGATCTTGCCTTCGCGGGCAAGCTTGTAGAGCCCCTTGCGGTCGCGGCGTTCGCATTCCTCGATCGACGTCGCGACATGCACCTCGACGAAGGCGCCATAGGCCTCGACCATCTCGCGCACGCCGCGGCGGGTCGCGGTGTAGGGCGCGATCGGCGCGCAGATGGCGATGCCGCCGTTCTTGGTGATCTCGGAGGCGACATAGCCTATGCGGCGGATGTTGATGTCGCGGTGTTCCTTCGAGAAGCCGAGTTCCGACGACAAGTGCTTGCGCACCACGTCGCCGTCGAGAAGCGTCACCGGACGCCCACCCATCTCCATCAGCTTGACCATGAGCGCGTTGGCGATCGTCGACTTGCCCGAGCCGGACAGGCCGGTGAAGAAGACGGTGAAGCCCTGCCTCGCGCGCGGGGGCGAGGTGCGGCGCAGTTCCTTGACCACTTCGGGGAAGGAGAACCAGTCGGGGATTTCAAGACCTTCGCGCAGGCGGCGGCGCAACTCGGTGCCGGAGATGTCGAGCACGGTGGAGCCTTCGGGAACCTCGTCGACCGGATAGTACTGCGCCTTTTCCTGGACGTAGACCATCTGCTTGAAGTCGACCATCTCGATGCCGACCTCCTCCTGGTGCTGGCGCACCAGTTCCTGCGCGGCATAGGGGTCGTAGAAGTCCTTGCCCTGGCTGTTCTTGCCGGGGCCGGCATGATCGCGGCCGACGATGAAGTGGGTCAGCCCGTGGTTCTTGCGGATGATCGCGTGCCACAGTGCCTCGCGCGGGCCACCCATGCGCATGGCGAGGTTCAGCAGGCTCATGTGCGTCGTCGAGGCCGGGTACTGGCCCAGCACTGCCTCGTAGCAGCGCACGCGGGTGAAGTGGTCGACGTCGCCGGGCTTGGTCATGCCGACCACCGGGTGGATCAGCAGGTTCGCCTGCGCTTCCTTGGCCGCGCGGAAGGTCAGTTCCTGGTGCGCGCGGTGCAGCGGGTTGCGGGTCTGGAACGCGACGATCTTGCGCCAGCCGAGCTTGCGGAAGAAGGCGCGCAACTCGTTCGGCGTGTCGCGACGGCCCTTGAAGTCATAGTGGACGGGCTGCTGGATGCCGGTGATCGGCCCGCCAAGATAGATCTTGCCCGCCTTGTGGTGCAGGTAGTTGACCGCCGGGTGGGCGACGTCATCGGCGCCGAAGACCTTTTCGGCCTCCCGGCTCTTGTTCGGTTCCCACTTGTCGGTGACCGACATGATGGCAAGGATCACGCCCTCGGCGTCGCGCAGCGCTATGTCCTGGCCCGGTTCCACCTTGGCCGCGAAATCCTCGGTCACGTCGAGCGTGACCGGCATCGGCCACAGATCGCCGGTCGTCAGTCGCATCGTGTCAACGACGCTGTCGTAATCCGCCTCGGTCAGGAAGCCTTTCAGCGGGTAGAAGCCGCCGTTCATAAGAAGCTCCAGGTCGCAGACCTGCCGCTGGGACAGATCCCAGGACGGCAGCGCGCCCGCTTCGTGTTTCAGCTTCTGCGCGGACTCGTAGGATACGTAAAGCTCCGGGATCGGAGCGAGGTTGGAAAGCTGCATCGGGGTCGGGGCCTCTGACGAAAACGCGGCGGGGTGCCGCCTTGGCGGCGACTTGCCCCGAAACGGGAAGAAGTTCAAGGTTCCCGGCTGAACTTGGCGCATATTTGGGACAAAGGTGCTAAGATTGCCCGCAAGTGCGGAAACTGTCGCAGATTGCCGCCAAACCGAAAAACTGTCGGCGCTTTCAACCTGCGGGACGAGGACGCCTGTCGGGTTGACCGGCGCGGACGCGTCGCGATTCAGCAAGGGGGGTGATGGATGAGCAGCATCTCTGTGCGTGACGCCACCCCTGCCGATGCGCCCGCCCTTGTCGATATCGTGTTGATGGCGGGCGAGGGGTTGCCCGAGCGCGTCTGGGCGGAAATGGCGCACCCCGGCGAAACCCTTCGTGATGTGGGCCTGCGCCGCGCAGCCAGGGGCGAAGGATCCTTCAGTTTCCGCAACGCGCAGATCGCGACGCGGAACGGCGATCTGGCCGGCGGCATGGTCGGCTATCCGCTGCCTGATGATCCGGTGCCGATCGGACCCGATTTCCCAGCCGAGTTTGTCCCCCTGCAGGAGCTTGAGAACCTCGCCCCAAGCACGTGGTATCTGAACATCGTCGGGGTTTACGACGGGATGCGTGGCCAGGGCGTCGGCTCCGCGCTTTTGGCCCATGCCGAGGGTGTGGCGCGCCGGGCGGGCCTGCGCGCCGTTTCCCTGATCGTCTTCTCAGGCAATCCCGGCGCAAGGCGGCTTTATGAAAGGGCCGGCTTCCGGGAACGCGCACGACGTCGGATGCATGTTCCGGGCTGGGAACATGACGGCGCGAACGCCATCCTGATGGTCAAGTCCGTATAGGCAGGGCGTCGCCCGGCCTTAGCCCTCGTGCCCGGCCAGCCAGCGCTCTGCGTCAAGCGCGGCCATGCACCCCATCCCGGCAGAGGTTACCGCCTGACGGTAGACATGGTCGGTCAGATCGCCCGCCGCGAAGACGCCAGGGGTCGAGGTTTCGGTCGTGCCCGGCTTGACCTTCACATAGCCACCGTTGTGCAGTTCAAGCTGGTCCTTGACCAGTTCGGACGCGGGCGCGTGGCCGATCGCCACGAAGAACCCGTCGCAGGGCACCACGGTCTCGGCGCCCGTTGCGACGTTGCGCGCACGGACGCCGGTCACGCCAAGCGGCTGCTCGTTGCCAAGGACCTCTTCGACGACGTGGTCCCAGAGGATCTCGACCTTGGGGTTCTTGAAGAGCCTGTCCTGAAGGATCTTTTCGGCGCGAAGCGAGTCGCGGCGGTGGATCAGCGTGACCTTGCTTGCGAAATTGGTGAGGAACAGCGCCTCTTCCACGGCGGTGTTTCCGCCGCCGATCACGACGACCTCGCGCCCACGGTAGAAGAAGCCGTCACAGGTCGCGCAGGCGGAAACGCCGAAACCCTTGAACTTCTCCTCGCTCGGAAGGCCCATCCACTTGGCCTGGGCGCCTGTCGCAAGGATCACCGCGTCGGCGGTGTACGTCGTGCCGCTGTCGCCGTGGGCCGTGAACGGGCGCTTGGAAAGGTCGAGCGACTGGATGTGGTCCGATATGACCTCTGCCCCCATCGCCTCGGCATGCGCCTGCATCCGCACCATAAGGTCGGGACCCTGCACTTCCGTGTCGCCGGGCCAGTTTTCAACCTCGGTCGTGATCGTCAGCTGTCCGCCCGGCTGGATGCCTTGGACGAGGATGGGGCTAAGCATCGCGCGGGACGCATAGACCGCCGCGGTGTAGCCCGCCGGTCCGGAGCCGATGATCAATACCCTGGTGTGGCGCGTCTCGCTCATGTTGCCCCTCTTCACAAACGGTTTGAGGCCATATAATCAGCGCCGCGCGCGGGGGAAAGCCCCAACGGATCGCAGCGCACATGCCGGAAATTGCGCGGGTGCGAAATAATATTGCGCAGGTCAGGCCCTGCGGATAAGTTCTGCGATAATTTCAGGAGAGACCAATGGCCGGACACAAGCTCGACGAGATCGACCGCAAGATCCTGTCGGAACTTCAGGCGGACGGCCGCATGACCAACGTCGAACTGGCGCGCCGGGTCGGCATTTCGGCGCCGCCGTGCCTGCGCCGTGTGCGCACGCTGGAAGAGGCGGGCTATATCCGTGGCTATCACGCTGACGTGAACCCGCGCGAACTTGGGTTCGAGGTTCAGGTCTTTGCCATGGTCGGCCTGCACAGTCAGGCAGAGGTGGACCTGTCCGCATTCGAACAGCGCTGCCGCGAATGGCCGCTTGTCAGAGAGTGTCACATGCTGAACGGGGAAATCGACTTCATCCTGAAATGTGTCGCCCCGGACCTGTCCACCTTTCAGTCGTTCCTGACCGAAAAACTGACCTCTGCGCCGAACGTGGCCAGCGTGAAAACCTCGCTCGTCATCCGCTGTGCGAAGGATGAGCCCGGCGTTCCCTTCGATGTGCTCGAGGACCGCCTGGCCCGATTGGCCTGACGGTCCCCGCATTCCCGCCCGCGCCTGGAGCCGCGGCCGGTATTTCCTTCACCCGTAAAGCACCCGCTCCATCTCGGCCATGGACAACTGTCCGTGGGCGACCCGGCCGAAGTCTGCAAAGCCTTTCACCTGCGGGAAAAGCGCCAGGAAAAGGGAGGCGAGCTGTGTATCCATCATCTCGGCGATTCCCGATCCCGGATGATAGCTTTCCACCTCGAGACCCGCCGCCCGGATCGATCCGTGGCGTTCCAGAACCAGATGATAGACCGGCACCGGCGCGATGGGCGTCACCTCGACGATCGACACGCCGTCCACGAAGGCGGCCGCCGGCGCATAGGCCGAAGCCATGCCGGTGGCGGCCTGGAAGCGGTCGTCCCGCAGCAGGATGCGGGCGCGGGGGCCAAGCACCAGATCGGGATTCGGCCGGCCAAGCCCAAAGGCATCGGCAGTGACCCGCGTCATCAGTGCAGGCTCGATGCCGCTGACCGCGTTCGGCGGAAAGATCGTCATCGACCCCACCCACGTCACCCGCTCGGATCCGCCCTCCGCGGTCTGCACGCGCGTGCCGGGCATCAGGTCTTCGATCGCCACCGGCCCGTCTTCGGTCTGAACCACGGTGCCCCGCGCAAAGGCGGAAAAGGCTTCCTCGAACTGGCTTATCGCCGGGGCAACCCGCGTGGCGAATTCCACGTCGCCAGATGAGGAAAGCCAGGCGATTTCATATCTCCGGGTGCGTACCGGCGCGCGCTGTGGGCGAAGCCCGGGGCGCTGGTATGCGAGAGCCGGAGAAGATTTGGACTTTGCCGGCGCAATGCCGGCTGAACCCGCGGATACCGCCGCGGAACGATACGAGAACGACATGCGAACAGCCTTTCGGTCTGTCACATCTGCACACACCCACACCCGGAAACAGCAGACTGACTACATGATCAAATTTGCGGGTCTGAGGCGGCGCTGTCAAAGAGACGCACCTGATAAGCGCTGATCGCGCCGCCAATCCGGGCGATGCGGAAAGGTTTGTTCGCCTGCGGCGACAGTTTCACCTCGGCGGCATATTTTGCCTTTTTCCCGCCACAATTCGCGCGGGGAATCGGGGGCGAACTGGCATTCCGATCAAGGCGCGCGCGGGCGCTTGTCCGACCGCGCCGAGGCAATCGCGCGCGGGTTCGGCAGTTTTGGACAGGCGGTGCCTTATTCGGACTGTGCCGCGTCGCGCCGTCTTGCCCGGCTCCAGGGGGGCACGAAATCGAAACTTCTGATTTCTGCCAACATGCGTGTCATCCAGCGGCGCTTGCTGCTCATCGTTTGCCTCTTGCCCGATGGGTCGGCAGCTTCAAGGGCTGCGGACCTGTTTCTTTGGGAACGATGCACACCCATTGCGGCGGTCTTTTATTTCTTTCTGCGAAATAAAATCAAGCTCCTTCGGCGGCGAAACCTCGGAAATATTGATTTTATTCAGAGTTTTATTGCGATCCCGGGGCAACATCGGATGCCGTGATCGTGGCGGATCCGGGGCCGCTGGCGCGCCTACAGGCAGATCGCCGATATCAGGCGACCGTAATCCGCTTCGTGCTGGTGGACCGAGCGGCGGTAGGAATAGAAGCGGGCGGGGTCGGAATAGGTGCAGTGCCTGATCCATTCGGCGTGGCCGACCCCTGCCTCGCGCAGGCGGGAAAGGCCAAAAGCCGGAAGGTCGAAAAGATACCGGTCGCCATCGCCACTCGCAAAAAACCGGTCGTAGCGGTCGTTCTCGGCCAGGAACGCGTCCAGGAACTCGGGTCCGACCTCATAGGCGCGCTGACTGATCGATGGTCCGATCACGGCGGCGATCCGGCCCCGGTCGGCGCCCAGCCGTTCCATGGCCTCGATCGTTGCTTCCAGCACGCCTTGAAGCGCGCCGCGCCAACCGGCATGGGCCGCGCCGATGACGCCTGCATCCGCATCCGCGAACAGAACCGGCTGGCAGTCGGCGGTCAGCACCGTCAGCGCAAGGCCCGGCGTCCGGGTCACCAGCGCGTCGGCGCGGGGTTGATCCTCCAGCGGTCCCGTGACGGTCACGACGTCGGCAGAATGGACCTGGTGCGCGCCGACAAGCGCGGGCGGTGCAAGATCCAGTGCCGAGGCGACGCGCGAACGGTTGAGGGCGACGGCCTCGCGCTGATCGGATGACCCGAATCCGCAGTTCAGTCCTGAAAAGATCCCCGATGACGCCCCGCCCTTGCGCGTGAAAAAGCCGTGCCGCAGCGGCGAGAGCGCATCATGGGTCAGGATTTCAAGCGTCAGGTGCACGGTTCGACATCCAATCCGGCTGGCGCCGGCGTTCCGGTCGGGTGGCAGGCGATCACCTTGAATACCTCGCCCATTTCCTCGGGGTGGGTCAAGCGGCGATGGGCCGCGACATGTTCGGCCAGCGCAGCGTCACGAAGTTTGCGTGCAAGCGCCTGCGCCCGCGCGGTGATGCCAAGCCGCTCCAGGAACACGCCTTGCGGCGTCATCCGGGTGACCGCCGCGCCCGCATCGCGCATCGCCATCGCCAGCGCTTCAAAGTCGACATGCGCCGTCAGGTCGGCGTCACCGGGATCAACAAGAGGATCGACCGGGCGATGGCCTCGGACGGCCTGGAACGTGTCACCCAGCGAATGCCAGCCGCCGTAGTCGATGACCAGGGCCGCGCCGCCGAAGCGGGCGATCCGGTCCGCGATATCCGCCGCGATCGGCCCGGCCGCGGGGCAGAGTTCGACGATATCGCCATCGACCGTGTCGGCAATCCGATGCGCCAGCGCCGGGAACCGTGTTTCCGGACCAAGGCCAAGGGTCAACCGGCCGTCGGACAGGCCAACCTGGCGTTCGCACCAGCCCCTGCCATGGCGGACGAACTGGCGGATCGGCAGGGCGTCGAAGAACTCGTTCGCAACAAGGAACAGCGGGCCGTCGGGCAGGCTTTCGATGGTCGCGTGCCATTCAGCCGCTCCGCCAAGCCTTTCGCGCTGGCGCGACCTGAGAACCGGCGAGGCTTCAACAAGGTGCACCTGAGCCGCATCCGCCATCCCCGCCACTGCGCGAATCGCGCGCAGGACGTCGGACATCAGCGTGCCGCGGCCCGGGCCGATCTCGGCCAGAAGGAAGGGGCTTGGTCGGCCCTGGTCCACCCAGGCCTGCGCCAGGCAGAGCCCCAGCATTTCCCCGAACATCTGGCTGATTTCAGGTGCGGTGGTGAAATCGCCCGCCCGCCCCAGCGGGTCGCGCGTTGCGTAGTAACCGTGCTGCGGATGCAGCAGGCAGGCGGCCATGAAATCCGCAAGGCTCATCGGTCCTTCGGTCGCGATCTGCGCGGCGAGGATCGGCGCAAGGGGGCTCACCTGCGCGACCTTGCCAGAAGCCAGACGCCAAAGGCGATCATCGGCAACGACAGGAGCTGCCCCATCGACAGGCCCAGGCTGCCCCAGTTGATGACGTGGCCCCAGGGATTCTGCGGCGTGATGAACTGCGCATCGGCTTGCCGAACGAACTCCACCAGGAACCGCGCGACGCCGTAGCCCAGAAGAAAGGCGCCGGTGATGCGGCCGGGGTGCCTCAGCGCGCCGCGGCGGAACAGCGCCAGAAGGATCAGGCCGAGGATCAGCCCCTCCATCCCCGCCTCGTAAAGCTGGCTGGGGTGGCGCGCGCAGAGGCCGGGCGTAATGCCGGGGCAATCCTGAGCGGCGTCTCCGGGAAAGATCACGCCCCACGGTAGGGTCGTCGGACGGCCCCAAAGCTCTGCGTTGACGAAGTTCGCAAGGCGGCCAAGGAACAGCCCGATGGGCGCGACCAGCGCCATGGCGTCGGCCAGTTGCAGGACCGGAACGCCATGCCGGCGGCAGAACCAGACCCCCGCGGCGACCACGCCCAGAAACCCGCCGTGGAAGGACATGCCGCCTTCCCAGACCTTCACGATATCAGCCGGGTGCTCGATGAAATGGGCCGGTTGATAGAAAAGAACGTAGCCAAGCCGCCCGCCCAGGATGATGCCGAGGATGACGGCGGTCAGCAGATCCTCGACCTTGTTGGCCTCGACCGGCGCCCTGTCTCCTGGCCAAAGCCGGGGGCGGCGCATGAGCGCAAGCAGGATGCGCCAGCCCGCAAGGATGCCCGCGATGTAGGCCAGCGCATACCATCTGAGCGTCAGCGTCAGGCCGAAGACGGTGAACGAAAAGATTTCGTTCGAGATATTGGGGAACTCGATCGCGGCCTGCATCCTCACTCCTTATTGGCCCGGTCAGGGCTGCGGCGACGATCTGCTTGAGCTTTCCGTCGCCCGTGGCCATATAGGCCGCATCCGCGCCGGAAGGGAAGGTTGCCGACATGCAGGGTTCGAACAAGTTCCTCGACGATCTGTCGAAGTTGATGACCAATGCGATGGGCGTTGCCCAGGGTGCCCGGACCGAGGCCGAAACGGCGATGAAGGGCTGGATGGACCGCTGGCTTGCCGATCGCGACTTCGTCACGCGTGAGGAGTTCGACGCGGTCCGCGCCATGGCGCAGAAGGCGCGCGAGGAGAACGAGGCGCTGAAGGCGCGGATCGAGGCACTGGAAGGTGTCGCGAAACCAGCCCCCAAGGCCAGCTCCAAGAAGGCCTGAGCCCCGCCAATCGGCGTGCCAAGACCGCGCGTCGCGCGATCTTGTGGAAAAGCCTGTGGAAACAATCCCGCCCGGCGGATTTTGTCCGCCGGCTTTGCTCTTTCATGGGGACAACTGCAAATAGCGCTTTACAGAGTCCGCCTTTGGCACCACCATATCTGGTAAGGACGGCAGCGGGCAACCGCCGATCCTTGCGGGGGTACCCAGCTTTTGTGGGTCTTGGCCCATCAAGAGCTAGCAACAAAAGAGGCCGGGCATGGCGCTTTCCGAAGACTTTCTTTCAACGGACGACCTGCATCCGATCGACATCGTCGAGACACTGGCAGAGCATCATGAATGGGACTTTGACCGTGTCGCCGACGACCAGATCGCCATGGCGGTCGAGGGACAGTGGCGCACATATTCCATAACACTTGCCTGGTCGGGCTACGACGAAACACTGCGGCTGATCTGCACGTTCGAGATGGATCCGCCGTCAGAAAAGCTGCCCGCGCTCTACGAGGCGATGAACCACGCGAACGACATGGTCTGGTCTGGCGCCTTCACCTACTGGCGCGAACAGCGCATGATGGTCTGGCGCTACGGTTTGTGCCTGGCCGGTGGCCAGGTGGCGGGGCCCGAGCAGATCGACCGGCTGATCGGTCAGGCGGTGGCGGCCTGCGAGCGCTTTTATCCCGCGTTTCAGCTGACGTGCTGGGGCGACGACAGTCCTGAACGCGCCATGGACGTGGCGATGGCCGAGGCCTACGGACGGGCCTGAGCTTTTCGGGTTTTCCTTCCCGCCCGGTCGGGTAATCTCTGCCCCGACCGACGGGAGGCTGACTATGGATATGGAAACCGTGCGTGACCGGGGGCTGGTGCTTCTGGGTTGCGGCAAGATGGGCTCGGCGATGCTTGCGGGCTGGCTGAAGGGCGGTCTTCCCGCTGCCAGCGTATGGGTGACGGACCCGCATCCGTCCGAGTGGCTGAAGGCGCAGGGCGTTCATCTGAATGCCGATCTGCCGGAGTTGCCAGCCATCGTTCTGATCGCGGTCAAGCCGCAGATGATGGGCGAGGCACTGCCCGCGATCGCCGCCCTGGGTGGCGGTCGGACGCTTTTCCTGTCCATTGCCGCGGGTACGACCATCGCGACCTTCGAGGCGGCTCTTGGCGCGCAAACGCCGATCGTTCGCGCAATGCCCAACACGCCTGCCGCGATTGCACGTGGCATCACCGCCATCGTCGGCAACGCCCATGCGACCGAATCGCACCTGTCGCTGGCCAGGTCGCTTCTGTCCGCCGTGGGCCAGGTTGTTCGGCTTGAGGGCGAACACCAGATGGACGCCGTGACGGCGGTGTCGGGTTCGGGCCCCGCCTATGTCTTTCACCTGATCGAGACCCTGGCCGCGGCGGGAGCCGCCGAGGGGCTGCCGCCTGCGCTTGCCCTGCAACTGGCCAAGGCGACCGTAGCGGGCGCTGGCGCACTGGCGGAGGCGGCCGAAGAGGATCCCGGACAGCTTCGCGTCAACGTGACCTCGCCCGGCGGGACCACGGCTGCGGCGCTGGACGTGTTGATGAACGAGGATCGCGGCTTCCCCGCGCTTCTGAAGGAGGCCGTCCATGCGGCCGCCGAACGCGGACGGGAGCTTGGCAAATGACCATCACCTTCGACGATTTCCTCAAGGTCGACGTCCGCGTGGGCCGCATCACCCGCGCCGAGCCCTTTCCCGAGGCGCGAAAACCCGCCTTCAAGCTCTGGCTCGATTTCGGTCCGGAGATCGGCGAACGCAAGTCGTCGGCGCAGATCACGAAACACTACGCGCCCGACGATCTGATCGGCCGCCAGGTTCTTGCCGTCGTCAACTTCCCGCCGCGCCAGATCGGACCGGTTCGGTCCGAGGTACTGGTTCTGGGCGTTCCCGACGCCGAGGGCGAGGTCGTCCTGATAGGGCCGGGCCACGACGTGCCCCTGGGTGGAAGGCTGTTCTGAATGAAGCTCTTCGTTTCACGCCCCTTGCCCGATGCGGTGCTCAAGCGCGCCCGCGCGCATTTCGACATGACCTACCGGACCGAAACGCGCCCGATGAGCCAGGATGAATGCGTGGCTGCGCTGGAAGGTTACGACATCGTGCTGCCCACGCTTGGAGATATCTACCGGGCTGAAACCTTCGCTGCGGCGAAAGGCGGGCGCTGCAAGCTGTTGGCCAATTTCGGGGTGGGCTATAACCACATCGACGTGGCCGCCGCCAGGTCCGCGGGCATTGCCGTGACCAATACGCCCGGCGCCGTCACCGACGCCACGGCCGACATCGCGATGATGCTGATCCTGATGTCCGCCCGTCGGGCGGCCGAGGGCGAAAGGCTGGTCCGCTCGGGGCAGTGGGAGGGCTGGCATCCAACGCAGATGCTGGGGCTTCACGTCACCGGCAAGACGGTCGCGATCATCGGCATGGGCCGGATCGGCAAGGCCATCGCGCGGCGCTGCCACCATGGATTCGGGATGGAGGTCGTGTTCTTCAACCGATCGCCCGTTGCCGACGCGGGCGTGCCCGCGCGCCAACTGCCCACGCTTGAGGCCGCGATGGCGGCCGCCGATGTGGTCGTGATCGCCGTGCCGGGCGGGGCGGAGACGCGCCACCTGATCGGCAAGGGCGCCATCGCCGCCATGCAACCTCACGCGCATCTGGTCAACATCGCCCGTGGCGACGTTGTGGAGGAAGCCGCATTGATTGCCGCTCTCCAGAGCAACCGGATAGGCGGCGCCGGCCTTGACGTATATGAACGCGAACCGCAGGTGCCAGAGGAGCTGATCCGGCTCGATAACGTCACGCTCCTGCCCCATCTCGGCACCGCCGCGCTTGAGGTCAGGACGGCGATGGGGATGATGGCGCTCGACAACGCCATCGCCTTCGCCGAGGGGCGGGACCTAACGAACCCGGTCTGACGAAGCCGCCCCAGTGAACGCATTCTTCTCCTGATCGCCCTACTCCTCCTCCTCATGCTAATGAGCTGCAGGGAACGCTACCACTGGCGCCAGAACATGACCGTGGCGGTCGAGACGCCGTCGGGCGAGGTCTCCGGGTCATCGGTCAGCGAGGTGAGATGGCAAGAGATGCTCCTCCGCTTCGAGGGCATGGGCTGGCACTACAAGCGGACGGGCTGGAGGTCGCGCCGGGGCGGACGATGCGATCTGGGCCATGTGACGAAATGAACCCACTGACACTGCAAAATGAAAGCCCGAGAGGGTGGGACAATCCACCTGCGACGAACTTTTGGTCTCTTGACTGTCTTCAGAGAATTTGCGGGAGAACCAGATGACCATTTCCACCGGGCTACTCTATTCACTTCTTGCGCTTGACTCATGCAATTGTGGAAACGACCTGGGAGTTTCCGGACTTGGTGAGGCTTCGAATGGTAGTGCTGCTGTCGGCGGCGCATCAATTCCATTCAATTTGGCAGACGCGAATACGGAGGCCGAAGCCACGGCCGCCAGCTTCTACGTCGTCGCCCACCAGACCGACGCCGGCATCGTGATCTCCTACCGCGGGACGGACAACCCGCTCGTGGACTGGCATACCGGCTGGAACATTGGCGCGGGAGAGTCGCGCTGACCGCTCACGTCCCCGTCAAGTCTCCAACCTCTTCCCGCCAGTGGCGGCGGCAGAGCGAAACATAGGTCTCGTTCCCGCCGATCTGCACCTGCGCGCCTTCGCGCAGCGCGCGGCCGTCCGGGCCGCGGCGCACTACCATCGTCGCCTTCCTGCCGCAGTGGCAGATCGTGCGCACCTCGCGCATCTCGTCGGCAAGTGCCAGCAGGGCGGCGGAGCCGGGGAACAGCTGTCCCCGGAAATCCAGGCGCAGTCCGTAGCACATCACTGGCACGCCCAGATCGTCGACCGCGCGGGCCAGTTGCCAGACCTGTTCGGGCGTCAGGAACTGCGCCTCATCCACGAAGACACAGGCGACCGCGCCCCGCGCAAGCCGCGCCCGGATCGTCTGGTCAAGATCGGTCGACGCATCGAAGGTATCGGCCGCTTCGCCGATCCCGATGCGGCTGCCGATGCGGCCCGCTCCTGCGCGGTCATCAAGGCGCGCGGTCAGAAGATAGGTTTCCATACCCCGTTCCCGATAGTTGTGGGAGGCCTGGAGAAGCAGCGTCGACTTCCCGGCGTTCATCGTGGAGTAGTGGAAATAGAGCTTGGCCATGCGCCGTGATAGCCTTGCCATGATCGCGCCCGCAAGCGGCGGCGGAGCAAAAAAAACAGGCCCCGGCGCCGAGGGGTCGTGCGCCGGGAGCCGGGCACTCGTTACAGCCGCTCCTCACCCTGTCAGGCGAGATGGCTCGGGCGGTAGCCGCCCGGACCGGTGCCGAAGCGCCGGTAACTCGTCCCCGTTCCTACAGTGGAACTCTTTCCAAATGACAAATGTGATCGGGTTGATTAAGGGGAAAGCAAGGACCCAGTTCCCCGTTCCGGCGGGAATGACAGAGACAGGGAAGGCTCACATGGAACCGTCGGCAATGGGCAACTATCTGAAAAAGCACACCGAAGCCTTGGTCAAGGATGTCGGCATCGAGGCCGCGGCGGGTCTGAGCGGCAAGTCGAAGGCGACGCTTGGGCGCTACTATTCCGCCGATGCCGAACATTCGGACCGCTACATGCCCATCGACGTGGTGGCCGCGATCGAGGCGGCGGCGTCCTTTCCGCACGTTACCGTCGCGCTGGCCGACCTGCGGGGCGTCACGCTCAGCTACGGGGAAAGCCGCCGCAACACCCGCAACGGCGGGGTCAATTCGGACGTGGTCGCGTTGTCGCAGCGCTTCGCCATGCTGATGGCTGAATACAACCAGTCGATCGAGGATGGCCGCATCTCGATCAACGAGGCCAAGCGCCTGCTGGCCGAAACCGTCGCCATGCAGCGTGTGCTTCTGGACATCAAGCTGCACCTCGAGGAAGAGATCGCCTGAGGGGAGCCCGACAAGGCACTGCGCCGGATCGCGCGAACGCTGCGCCGGCTGGATGGCAAAGCGCCCGGACGAATGGATCATCCGAGCGCTTTTCATTCCATTGCAGCAGTGGCTTAGCCCTGAAGCGTCCTGACCCCGTAGCCCTCGCCCCGGGCCTGCATCGCCTGGACGGCGGCAATGGCGGCGGCGGCGGTGGTGAAGTAGGGGATCTTGTCATAAAGCGCGACCGCGCGGATCTCGCGGCTGTCGGCGATGGCCTGCGCCCCCTCGGTCGTATTCAGGACCAGGGTGATCTCGCCGTTCTTTAGGCGGTCCACGATGTTCGGGCGGCCTTCGTAGACCTTGTTCACGACTTCGGATTCGACGCCGTTTTCGGACAGGAAGGCGGCGGTGCCGCGGGTTGCCACGATCCCGAAGCCAAGATCGATCAGGCTCTGCGCCGCTGCGGCCATCTCTGCGGTCTTGTCCATGTCCTTGATCGACAGGAACACCCGGCCTTCTTCCGGCAGATGCGTTCCCGCGCCCATCTGCGCCTTGAGGAATGCGAGCGAGAATGAACGGTCCCATCCCATGACTTCGCCGGTCGAACGCATTTCCGGCCCGAGGATCGTGTCCACGCCAGGGAAGCGGGCGAAGGGCAGCACGGCCTCCTTGACCGAGTACCAGGGGGTCTTGGGGTTGGCCAGGGTCATCGGATCGGCATAGGGCAGCGGCGTGTCGGGGCCCACGCCCTGCGGATAGGGTTCGCGTTCCGGGAAGCTCGACAGCGGTTCGCCCGCCATCAGCCGGGCGGCGATCGAGGCGATGGCGCTGTCGGTGGCCTTGGCCACGAACGGCACGGTACGCGAAGCGCGCGGGTTCACCTCAAGCACGAAGATTTCGCCGTTCTTGATGGCGAACTGCACGTTCATGAGGCCGACGACACCCAGAGCCAAAGCCATCGAGACGGTCTGGCGCTTCAGTTCCGCGACGGTTTCATCCGTCAGAGAGTGCGGCGGCAGGCAGCAGGCGCTGTCGCCCGAGTGCACGCCCGCTTCCTCGATATGCTCCATGATGCCCGCGACGTGGACGTTGGTTCCGTCCGAGAGCGCGTCGACATCGACCTCAATGGCGCCCGACAGGTAGCTGTCCAGAAGCACCGGGTTCTTGCCCGACACGTCCACCGCGGTTGTGATGTAGCGCTTCAACTGGTCCATGTCGCGCACGATTTCCATCGCCCGGCCGCCCAGCACGTAGGAGGGGCGGATCACCAGTGGGAAGCCCACGCGTTCAGCGATGGCAATGGCCTGCTCGTCCGAGGAGGCGATGCCGTTGACGGGTTGCTTCAGGTTCAGGTCATGCAGGAGTTTCTGGAACCGCTCGCGGTCCTCGGCCAGGTCGATGGCGTCCGGCGTGGTGCCGAGGATCGGGATGCCCTCGTCATGCAGCGCATTGGCAAGCTTCAGCGGTGTCTGGCCGCCGAACTGGACGATGACGCCATGAAGCGTGCCCGCCTCTTGTTCGACGCGCAGGATTTCCAGGACATGTTCCAGGGTCAGCGGCTCGAAATAGAGCCGGTCCGAGGTGTCGTAGTCGGTCGAGACGGTTTCAGGGTTACAGTTGACCATGATCGTCTCGTAGCCCGCGTCCGTCAGCGCGAAGCAGGCGTGGCAGCAGCAGTAGTCGAATTCGATCCCTTGGCCGATGCGGTTCGGGCCACCGCCCAGGATGACGACCTTCTTCGCCTCGGACGGCCGCGCCTCGCATTCGACATCGCCCATCGCGGGGGCTTCATAGGTCGAATACATGTAGGGCGTCTGAGCTTCGAATTCGGCCGCGCAGGTGTCGATCCGCTTGAAGACGGCCTGAACGCCCAGATTGCGCCGAGCGCGGCGCACCTGCGCCTCGTCGCGGCCGGTCAGCTTGGCAAGGCGCGCGTCGGTGAAGCCCATCATCTTCAGCTTGCGCAGCCCCTCGGCAGCCAGCGGAAGGCCACCCTTGCGGATCTGCGCCTCGGTATCCACGATCTCGCGGATGCGGGCCAGGAACCAGGGGTCGAAGGCGGTGACGTCCTGGATCTCCTCGTCGGTGAGCCCGTGACGCATCGCCTGCGCGATCAGACGCAGACGGTCCGGGGTCTGGCCCGAGATCGCCTTGACGATGGCGGTGCGTTCCGGCGCGCCGGGGATCGCGATTTCGTCAAAGCCGGTCAGCCCGGTTTCAAGCGAGGCGAGCGCCTTTTGCAGTGACTCGTGGATGGTCCGGCCGATGGCCATGGCCTCGCCCACCGACTTCATCGCGGTGGTCAGCTCTGGCTTCGATCCGGGGAACTTTTCGAACGCGAAGCGCGGGATCTTTGTGACGACATAGTCGATGGTCGGCTCGAAGCTTGCGGGCGTGACCTTGGTGATGTCGTTGTCGAGTTCATCCAGCGTGTAGCCCACCGCCAGCTTCGCGGCGATCTTCGCGATGGGGAAGCCCGTTGCCTTGGATGCCAGCGCCGAGGACCGCGAGACGCGCGGGTTCATCTCGATCACGACCATGCGGCCGTCCGCGGGGTTGATCGCCCACTGGACGTTCGATCCGCCCGTTTCCACGCCGATTTCACGCAGCACGGCGATCGAGCCGTTGCGCATGATCTGGTATTCCTTGTCGGTCAACGTGAGCGCGGGTGCCACGGTGATCGAATCGCCGGTGTGCACGCCCATCGGATCGACGTTTTCGATCGAGCAGACGATGATGGCGTTGTCCGCGCGGTCGCGCACCACCTCCATCTCGTATTCCTTCCAGCCCAGAAGGCTTTCGTCGATCAGAACCTGCGCCACGGGCGAGGCATCGAGGCCCGAGCGCACGATGGCTTCGTAGTCGTCGCGGTTATAGGCGACGCCGCCGCCCGTGCCGCCCAGTGTGAAGGCCGGGCGGATGATCGCGGGCAGGCCGATATGCTCCAGATCCCCGATGGCCTGCGCCACGCCCGCGTTGATGTCATACTTGCCATTGGGCAGTTTCGGCGCCGCTACGATCGTCGCCTTGGGGTTTTCCAGCCCGATGCGGTCCATCGCCTCGCGGAATAGCTTGCGGTCCTCGGCCATTTCGATGGCTTCGCGATTCGCGCCGATCAGCTCCACGTTGAACTTCTCAAGCACGCCCATGTCAGCAAGCGCGAGCGAGGTGTTGAGACCCGTCTGCCCGCCCATGGTCGGCAGCAGCGCGTCCGGACGTTCCTTTTCGATGATCTTGGCGACGACCTCGGGGGTGATCGGTTCGATATAGGTTGCGTCCGCAAGTCCCGGATCGGTCATGATTGTCGCGGGGTTGGAGTTGACCAGAATCACCCGGTAGCCCTCTTCCCGCAGGGCCTTGCACGCCTGTGCGCCCGAATAGTCGAACTCGCAGGCCTGACCGATGACGATAGGTCCTGCCCCGATGATCATGATCGACTTGATATCGGTTCTTTTCGGCATCGTCCCGGACCCCTCATGCGCAAATTGCCGGGGTTTATAGTCAAGAAGCGCCGGGGCGCAAGAGCGGATGGCGCATTCAGGCGCTTCGTGCGGCCTGTTCCTTGCCGGAGAAGCGCCACACAAGCAGCAGTACCGCGAACCACAAAGCGGCCACCGAGATGTTCATGAACGTCCAATCCAGTCCGAAACTCAGCACCGACTGGATGTAGAGCGTTGATGAGGAAATCGCGCCAAACACCACCAGACTCAGCGCGGCGATGCGCGGCGGGGCCAGAACCGCCAGCTGAGGCAAGAGAAGAAGGCTGATCACGTAGTAGTGGAGCCAGCCGACCGGGCTGAACAGCGCGATCAGGATCGACAGCACGAGCAATCCGCGCGCAAGGCGCAGCCGCGGCTCAAGCGGCCAAAGGCGGCGTGCAAAGAGGGCCAGCGCCGCAAGGAATGCCAAGCGCGCCCCCCATGTGACGAGCGGTAGCGCCGGGAAATCCTCTCTCGACAGGAAGGCTCCGGCATCGGTCAGAGGAAGCGTGACAAGCCCCGCGTGTTCCAGCAGCAAGAGGATGGAAACATGCACCGATGCGTTCGAGGGGACAGCGGGCAGCGTTCCTTCGATCCTGTCGAATGCCTTCAGGAAATCGGCATGCAGCGCGGGGCCCGCCAAAAGGAAGCTCAGTGCGACAAGGGACGCGACGGTCAGGGCGAAGGTGGCGGCAGCCCGCCAGCGCCGTTCGAACAGCAAAAGGAGAAGGAACACACCGGGCAGGATCTTGATCGCCGCCGCCACCCCCAGAAGCAGGCCCGCCGTGCGCTCCCGTCCCGCCTGCAGCCGCTCAAACGCCAAGAGCGTGAGGAACATCACCGTGATCTGCGGCTGGTTGAAATGCAGCGCGGTTTCCGAAAAGACCGACGTTTCCAGCAGCGCGATCGAGATCAGGACCCAGATCAGCGGGCGCATGCCCGCCGGCCGCGCGATACGTGCGGCGACCGCGACGCCCGCGGCCATCAGCGCAGCATGCAGCGCCATCACAGCCTTGGTGAAGGTCACGGGTCCGATGTGGGGCGTCACGAAGGACATGAGCTTTGCCCAGATCGGGGGGTAGATATAGGGAAAGGCGTGGGGCCAGGGATTGCCCATCGCCGCAAGCGTCGGTTCCCAAGCCGACGGGGTTCCGCCGAAGAACGCAGGCGGTGCGGCGTAAACCAGATCGGGACGCCCCTCTGCCAGGAAGTGGCCAGCCATATAAAGCGGGGCCAGATCCGAGGACGGGTTGTTCCAGTGCTGAATCAGCGCCAGCGCGAACCAGAGCGCGAGGAGCAGATAGCACAGGCGCAAATCGTTGGCCCGGCGTCCTTCGGTCTGATGTGGCTGCGTCGGGATCATGGGGTCATATCGTTGGGCGTGGGATTGGTGCGGGCTTGTGCGCGATTCGATAGAGGTCGGCCAGGACGGCGAGCCACAGCGCCGTAAAACCGGTGGCGGTCCACTCCCATGTCAGCCCCAGGTCGAGAACGAGCCAGGAGAAAACGCTTTGGGACGTGAGCGTTATCGCGAACGCATAGAACAAGATCCAGCCCCGCCCGTGGTGCACGCCGACAAGCGCCGGCAACAGCAGAAGCGGAAGCAGGTAGTAATGAAGCCAGCCGATGGGACTGGACAGCGTAAGTAAAACCGACAGGGCAAGCAGCAGGAACGCGATCCGGCGCTGGTCCGGAAGGGTCGTCATGCGCCGCACGAAGAGCGCGAAACCCGCCACCAGAAACAGGCGCATGAACCAGGAGATCGCGTGAAAGACAGGCGTGCCCGCCACTGCGGACAACACCTTCGGGTCCGCCACACCCAGATATGAAAGCACCGCCGCCAGTGCCAGTTGCGCGCTGGCATTCGCCGGAACGGTGCGAAGCGTGCCGGAAGCCTTTTCCAGAGTGGCTGCGAAGTCGCGATGAATCTCGGGGCCGGTGATCAGCAGGCTCGCGCCGGCGAACACAAGGCACGTCACGGCGAAAGCTCCCGCTGCGCGCCATCGTTTTTCCACGAGCATGATCACAAGGAACGCCCCGGGAAGAAGCTTCATAGCCGCCGCCACGGCCAGAATGGCCCCGGCGGTCCGGTCGGCACCCGCAACCAGTCGCTCGAAGGACAGCAGCACAAGGAACGTGACGATGATCTGCGGTTGGTTGAAGAACAGCGCGGTTTGCGAGAACACGGAGATCTGCGCCAGAAGGCAAGCGGCAAAGCACCATGTGAACAGCGAAAGGTTCGTCGGCCGGCAGATCCTTCGGGCAAGAAAGACGGATGCCGCGATCAGCGAGACGTTCAGGACAAGGAATCCGTGGTGAAACGCTGGGGGTGACGCAAGGGGCACAACCCACGATGCCAGCCACGCCCAGATCGGCGGGTAAAGATACGCAAACGCCAGATTGTGCGGAATTCCCAGGCTTTCCACCGCGGGCTGCCAAGCCGGTGGTGTCCCATGCGAGTAATTGGCAATGGCGGCGTAGACAAGCTCGGGCTTCCCCTCGGCCAGAAAGTGGCCGGCCATGTAAAGCCCCCAAAGATCCGACGCCGGAGAATTCCAGTGAGTCACGATCGCGAACACGCCCCAGGCGCAAACCAGGGCGACAGCCGGGGTGCGATTGGTCCGCACGGGGTCTAGAAGACGGCGGATGAATTCTGGCCACATGTCCTTCCGCGCAATCTTTTGCCGGGGGGCGACCCTGTTCCGGGCGCACCGCACTGTGGCCCGGTTGATGCCGAAAGCCAAGGCCCACACTGCGCCCGGCCCTTGACTTCGTGCGCGTCGCAATGTGTATCGGCGCGGACCACGGGAATTCGCCTCTTGAAAGGGGACGCTCATGCACGCCTATCGCAGCCACACCTGCGCCGATCTCAACAAATCCCATGCCGGGCAGACGGTCCGGCTCGCGGGATGGGTTCACCGGGTGCGCGACCACGGCGGGGTTCTGTTCATCGACCTGCGCGACCACTACGGCATGACGCAGGTGCTTGCCGACGGCGACAGCCCGGCCTTCGCAGCGATCGAGAAGATGAAGGCTGAAACCGTGATCCGCATCGACGGACGCGTCAAGGCGCGCGACGAAAGCCTGGTGAACCCCAAGATCCCCACCGGCGAGATCGAGGTCTATGTGACCGAGGTCGAGGTCCTGGGCGCGGCCGAAGAACTGCCGCTGCCGGTCTTCGGCGATCTCGACTACCCGGAAGAAACCCGTCTGACCTATCGTTTCCTGGACCTGCGCCGCGACAGTCTGCATCGCAACATGATGCTGCGTTCGCACGTTGTGCGGTCTTTGCGCAACCGCATGTGGGACATCGGTTTCAACGAATTCCAGACGCCGATCATCACGGCATCCTCGCCCGAGGGCGCGCGCGACTTTCTGGTGCCCTCGCGGCTTCATCCGGGCAAGTTCTACGCGCTGCCGCAGGCGCCGCAGCAGTTCAAGCAGATGATCATGGTCGCGGGCTTCGACCGCTACTTCCAGATCGCCCCCTGCTTCCGCGACGAGGACCCGCGCGCAGACCGTTCACCCACCGACTTCTACCAGCTTGACGTCGAGATGAGCTTCGTCACGCAGGAAGACGTCTTTGCCGCCGTCCAGCCCGTCATCCAGGGCGTGTTCGAGGAATTCGGCGGCGGTCGCCGCGTCGATCCCGACTGGCCGCTGATTTCGTACGCCGATTCCGCGCTGTGGTACGGCACCGACAAGCCCGACCTGCGCAACCCGATCAAGATGCAGGTCGTCAGCGAACATTTCCGCGGCTCGGGTTTCGCGATCTTCGCCAAGCTGCTGGAAAACGAAGGGACCGAGATCCGCGCGATCCCCGCCCCCACGGGCGGCAGCCGCAAGTTCTGCGACCGCATGAACGCCTTCGCGCAGAAGGAAGGTCTTCCGGGCATGGGCTACATCTTCTGGCGCAAGGCCGAAGACGGTTCGGGGATGGAAGCGGCTGGCCCGCTCGCCAAGAACATCGGCCCCGAGCGGACCGAGGCGATCCGCGTGCAGCTTGGCCTGGGCGAGGGCGACGCCGCGTTCTTCCTTGGCGGCAAGCCCGAGGCATTCGAGGGCGTCGCCGGGCGTGCGCGCACCGAGATCGGACGTGAACTGGGGCTTACGGACGAAAACAGCTTCAAGTTCGCCTGGATCGTCGACTTCCCGATGTATGAGAAAGATCCGGAAACAGGCCGCATCGACTTCAGCCACAACCCCTTCTCGATGCCTCAGGGGGGCATGGAAGCGCTGGAAGGCGATCCGCTCAAGGTTCTGGGCTACCAGTACGACCTGGCCTGCAACGGCTACGAACTGGTGTCGGGCGCGATCCGCAACCACAAGCCCGAAATCATGTTCAAGGCCTTCGAACTGGCGGGCTATGGGCATGAAGAGGTCGAAAAGCGCTTTGGCGGCATGGTCAAGGCGTTCAAGTACGGCGCACCCCCGCACGGTGGCTGTGCCGCGGGCATCGACCGGATCGTGATGCTTCTGGCGGATACCGCGAACATACGCGAGGTCATCATGTTCCCGATGAACCAGCGGGCCGAGGACCTTCTGATGGGCGCGCCGAGCGAACCCAGCAACGAACAGCTGCGCGAACTCAGGCTGCGGGTTCTTCCGAAGGAGTGATCCCGGGCTCGGTCCCGATCCGCCAGCGGCGGCCGTAGCGGCGCACGGTTTCGGTCAGGAACGCTTCGAACACGCGAAGCTTGCGCGGTTTGCGCGCAAGTCGAGGTGTGACCAAAGAGATTTCGGGCCCGGGATAGAGCCAGTCGTCAAGTACCTGAACCAGGGCGCCGCGTCTCATTTCCTCTGCCAGAAGATATGTGATCATCTGCAAGAGCCCGCCGCCGGCAACGGCGGCGGCCACAGCTGCCTCGCTCGAATCGAAGGCAAGCGCGCTTGGCACGGGAACGTGAATGTCTTCGCCGCCGCGGCGAAACCGCCAGTCAAGGCGCTGGCCTGACTGGCCTGACAGGATTCCGATGCAGTCATGCGCGGAAAGGTCGCCCGGTGTCGCGGGGCGACCGCGACGGTCAAGGTAGCCGGGGGCGGCCGTGACCATCAGGGGCACGCGTCCCAGCGACCGGCGCAGGACGTCGCGCTCGGGCAGTTCGCCAATGAAGATCGCGGCATCCAGGCGCCGGGTCTGAAAGTCGGGCAGTCCGCTGTCGCTGACGACCTCGACCGAAAGGGCGGGGTAGCGCTGGGTAAAGGCGACAAGCGCCGGGCCCGCCAGCATCCGTGACAATCCCGAGGGTATCTGCACGCGGAGCTGCCCGCGCACCTGACGCTCCGCCCCGCCGACCTCATCCTCAAGCTCCGCAACGTCGGCAAGGATCAGGCGCGCGCGGGCGGCGTAGCGGGTGCCTTCCTCGGTCGGGCGCAGGCTGCGGGTCGTTCTGACAAGAAGCGACACGCCCAGATGCGCCTCAAGCTCTTTCACGATCTGGCTCGCGGCACCGGGGGCAAGGCCCGCATCAAGGCTGGCGGCTGTGAAGCTGCCCAGATCCAGCACCCGCAGAAAGGTGCGCATGGCGCGCAGGTGGTCCAAGGAAGGTCGCCTCTATTGTCTGAAATTATCGGATAGACAATCCGATTGTCTGCAATTTCTCGAAGAATGCAACGGCGCTATTTCGCACTCATCCCGGCCGCGACGCCGGAACACTATCGCGAAAAGGAGGGCGACATGAATGCCAACGCCGATATTCGGGCCGCCGATCAGGTGGCGACCCACGATCTTTACTACGCCGTTCACAAGGGAATTCGACTGGCCAACGCGCGGATGCTGATCGCGTTGGGGCAGGCGGACGCCGAAAACGAAGGTCAGCTGATGCGGGCCCTGGGCGCGCTTTCGGCGCATCTGGACCTGGGCCTAAGCCATCTGACGCACGAGAACCAGTCCATTCACACCGCGCTTGAGGCGCGGATGCCGGGTGGCGCTGCTCATGCGGAGGACGACCATGACGACCATCTTGCCGCCTTTGCCGAGCTTCGCCGCATGTCCGAGGCCGTGGCCGTGGCGCCCGTGGCGGAACGGGCGGCCCTGTTGCGCCGTCTCTACCAGAGGTTCGCGTTGTTCGTGGCGGACGACCTGCGCCACATGCACGAGGAGGAAACCGAACTCATGCCCCGCATCGCGCGCAGCTTCACCAATGATGAGGTGATGGCGATCGAGGGGGCGATCGTGACTCGCATCCCGCCGGCCGAAATGGCGCGCTTCCTGAGACTGATCCTTGGTGCGGCATCCCGGTCAGAGCGGGTCGCGATGGTCGGCGCAATGCAGTCGCAGATGCCGGAAGCGGCATTTTCGGACCTGTTTTCCGCGATCGTCGGCCCCGATTGGCGCGCCGGTGACTGGGAGGCGATGGAGCTTGCTCTGTGCTGACCCGCCCGTCGCCGGACATCTGCGCGGGCTGCGCGCGGCGACAGTCCGGCCTCTGTCCGCAGTTTCCACCGGCTGAGGACGACCAGGGCGGCCAAGGGGGGGATCCGAACCAAGGGACCGCGCCGTGCAGGGTGCGGTCCCCTTGTCGCGATCAGAAAGCCGAGGCGGTGGTCGCCAGAACGGAAAACACCAGGGTCGCGGCGCTGATGGCGAAAAAGGCCCAGCCGACGATCGGCTTTTCGACGATATCAAGCAAGCGTCGCTTCATCCGCATCCTCCCGACCTGTCAGTTCGCTTGTGCCTGATCGGACTTTCCCTCAGAAATGCGGCAGGAATCTGATCTGATTGTTTCCGGAAAGGGGCGGCGATGACACAGGCGCGCGATATCGGTGAGCGGATCGAAGGCTGGCGCCCACCTGTCTGGCCCGGCCCCATGGCGATTGAGGGGCGCTACGCCCGGCTTGAGCGGCTGAGTGTCGATCACGCGCAAGAACTGGATGCTGCGGCGCGCGCGGACGACCGGGTCTGGGACTACATGCCCTATGGCCCCTTCGCGACGGAGGCGGCCTATGCGGACTGGGTCGCGGTCATGGCGGCCAAGGCGGATCCATGGTTCTACGCGGTGCGCAACCTTGACACCGGGCGGGCCGAGGGCGTTGCAAGCTGGCTGCGCATCACCCCCGAAGCAGGCTCGATAGAAGTCGGCCACATCCTGTTTTCTCCCGCGCTGCAGCGGACGCGGGCGGCCACGGAGGCCATGTTCCTCATGATGGGATGGGTCTTCGGCGCGGGATATCGGCGATACGAGTGGAAGTGCAACGCACAGAACCTGGCGTCGCGCCGTGCGGCCGAAAGGTTCGGCTTCACCTATGAGGGCGTGTTTCGTCAGGCGGCCGTCATCAAGGGACGCAACCGAGACACCGCCTGGTTCGCCGCGATCGACAGGGAATGGCCCGCGTTGCGCGCCGCTTACGAAGCTTGGCTTGACCCAGCCAACTTCGACGCCGCGCAGCGCCAGAAGCGCTCGCTCGCAGAGCTGACGGCGCCCATCCTCGTGACCCGGGATCTAATGGCGCGCGCGCTCTAGTCACCAGCGCAAAGCCTTGCCGAAACAAGTCCGCGCACCACGTCGACACGGGCTGCGGTTTCGGCCGGCGACAGGCCGCGCAAGGCTTCGGCCGCGTGCTGAAGGTCGCGGTCGCGGGCGCTGCGGCCCAATCCGGCCAGAAACTGCGCAACGTAGTCAAGTCGGCTGCCTGTCACCCCCGACGCCAGGTAGACGTCTGCCTGGGCCAGGTCTTCGCGCAAGGCCATGGAGTCTGGCCGGATGACCACATCGCGCATGGTGTTGCGGTCAGTGCGGGCGTGACGGGGCAACGCCTTGATCACTGCCGACTGAAATGCCGCCAGGCTTTCAATCGGCTTGCAAAGAAACCCCTGGGCGCCCGCGCCGCACGCGGCGGACGCCAGCATGGGGTCGCCGCTTGTCGCCAGAACCACCGGCACGCGGGGGACCAACGACCCCAGGCGCCGGATCAGGTCAAGTCCCGACCCGTCGGGCAGGCCCAGATCGACGATGATGACCGAGGGACGGTACGACGACAAATGCCGCTCGGCCGACCTGAGGCAATCGGCCCGGCGGACACGGGCGCCGGAGCGCAGGCACATGAGCCTGAGCGCGTCTGAGGCGAATCTGCTGTCCTCGAGCACCAGCACGGTCAGTCCGCGCAGCGGGGCCGAGGCATCGGGGCGGTGCAGCGGCTGGAAGGCGTCAAGATCGTCGGCCATCATGTTCCTCCTCTGGTCCGGGTGCGAGTCGCGACCCGAGTGTCGGACGCGATTGGTAAACGCCGCGTGTATGGCCCAGGCCCTGCGGCGCCCTGCCGCTTGCACGCGACCGCCGCGCGCCCCATAAGGACTGCAAAGCGCGAAAGGAGCCTGCCCATGATCGGACGTCTCAACCACGTCGCCATCGCTGTTCCGGACCTCGAGGCCGCGGCGGCGCAGTATCGCGAAACACTCGGGGCCGCGGTCGGGGCGCCGCAGGATGAACCTGACCACGGGGTCACCGTCGTCTTCATCGAACTGCCGAACACCAAGATCGAGCTGCTGTATCCGCTGGGCGAAAACTCTCCGATCAAGGGCTTCCTGGAAAAGAACCCGGCCGGGGGCATCCACCATATCTGCTACGAGGTCGATGACATTCTTGCCGCGCGCGACAAGCTGAAGGAACAGGGCTCGCGCGTGCTGGGCACCGGGGAGCCCAAGATCGGCGCGCACGGCAAGCCGGTGTTGTTCCTGCATCCCAAGGATTTCAACGGCTGCCTCGTGGAACTGGAGCAGGTCTGATGAACCTTACCGGCGGCATCGTCCTTTTCGCGGTCATATGGTTCATCGTCTTCTATGTCGTTCTTCAGATTCGCCCCGGCAGCCAGGCTGAGTCCGGCGACGTGACGCCGGGCACGCCCGCCAGTGCACCAAGTGATGCAAAGATCCTGAAGAAGGCCAAGATCACGACGCTCATCACCATCGTCCTGTGGGCGGCGATCGCGGGCGTGATCCTGTCGGGCTGGGTGACGATCCATGATCTTGACTGGTTCGGCCGGCTGGACCCGCCCGCGAACTAGGGGCCAGAAGCGCTATCCGCGCCTTTGGTTCAGACGGTGGAAGATGTGGGTGAAGGTCGCCGCGCCAAGCACCGGTATGAACAGGTTGATGATCGGCAGGGTCAATGGTGCTGCCATGAGCATCCCGGCGGCGAGGATCGTCAGGCGATTATCCCGCCGCAGCTGTCGCGCGGCGGGGCGGCCGATCCGCCGCATCGCCGCCAGCTGGAAGTATTCCCGTCCGATCAGGTAGCCGTTGAGCGCCCACAGAACCAGGGGCCCAAGCGGCCCCACAGTGAACCACAGCATCAGCGCCAGCACGTTCACCGCGATCAGGACGCCGGTAAAGTTCACCGCCTCGATGATCGCATCCCACATCGGGATCCTGGGTGCGGGGGCAAGCTTGGGATAGTGCCGCGCCTCGACCGCATCCGCCACCGTGTCCAGAAAGATGCCTGAAAACGCGGCGGCGACCGGAACCATCAGGAAGATGGACAGGATCAGCATGATCAGAAGCGAACCCCACCCAAGAAGCGTGTGAAGCCCGTCGACCTCTCCGATCAGCGGAAGCGTGAGGGTGTCGGGCGTGAATGTGTTCCAGAACAGAAGCAGGCCCGCATAGAAGGCGGCCAGAAGCGCGACCGACAGCGCCACGCCCAGAAGCAGAACGCGCATGAAGCGGCGGTCGCCAAGCTGACCGACAGCGGCGAGGAAAGCGCTGAAGATCACGCCGAGACCCAGGTTGTCAGTGCCGCGACATCGGGCCGAGGCCGGTCTGGCGGCGTGTTGGTTTCGGTGCCGATGTGGATCATTCCCGCCACCCACTCGCCCTCGGACAGGTCCAGCGCCTCCTTGCAGAAGGCTTTGTCGTGGACGTGCCAGCCCGTCAGCCAGGTCGCCCCCCAGCCCGATGCCAGCGCCGCGTTCAGAAGTCCCAGGCATACGGCGCCAGCCGACAGCGTCTGCTCGATCTCGGGGACTTTCACCGTCTCGCGCGGCACCTTGACCACCGCCACGGCAAGATGCGCGTCGGCGAACTGGGCCGTGCCCTTTTCGATCCGGTCGGGCTCCATTCCCATCTCGGCCCCGCGGCGACGGGCCACTTCGGCCAGACGCAACAGCGCGCCGCGTTCCAGCACGATGAAGCGCCAGGGTTCCAGCTTGCCGTGGTCGGGCACGCGGGCCGCGGCGGTGAGGATCGGCACCAGGTCCTCGCGCGATGGCACCGGCGTGGTCAGGATCTTGGCGGGCCGTGAACGGCGGGTCAGGAAGAACTCCATCGCGGCGGGATTGGGGGCGGGCATCGGCGTCTCTCCTTGTTCGTGGGTCTTCATGTCGGACGGGCGGGCCGCAGGGTCAAGGCCTGTCGGCATCGCGCCCGGTGACGAAGAAATCTATCGCGCAGTGTGGCGCTGCCACGCGGCGACGGACAGGGCAAGGTCGCCAAGTGCGTGGCCGCGAAAAAGGAACGCGGTTCTATCCGCCGGTGTTCGCCGCCCTTCGACCCGGTCCAGCACGAGCCCGGCAAGATCGCCCGAGATCATTTCCCGTGGCGCCAGGGGGGCAGCCATCGCCGCCTCCTGTTCCAGATCGTCGATGAAAAGCCGATCGAAAGCGCCAAGGCCTGACGGCTCCCACGCGCGGCCCAGATCGGCCATGGCCACGAAGGTTCCGGGGGCCAGGCGCCAGGCGTCCAGGCGCGGCGCGAAGTCGCCCGAATGCGGAACCGAACTCACGATGATGTCGGCGCCCTCCACCGCTTCGTCTGCGCTGGCGGCCAGGATCGGCTGCAGGCCAAGATCCTGGGCAAGATCGCAGAACGCCCCGGTGTTGGCGGCGCCCCTGCCGAAGGCGCGGACTTCGGACAGGCCGTAGAGCCAGGCGAATGCCTTGAGGTGGCTCCTCCCCTGGACGCCGGTGCCGATGAAGGCCGCCCGTGCCGCATCGGGCCGCGCCAGGCGTTTCGCGGCGCAGGCGCTTAGCGCGGCGGTGCGGATCGCGGTGATCCAGTTGCCGTCGAGCGTCGCCAGCGGCTGCCCCGTACGGCTGTCCAGAAGCGTGACGATCGCGTTGATCGGCGGCAGGCCGATGGCCGCGTTTTCCTGGTTCAGAACCAGCGACTTGACCGCCACGACCGGCGGGTCGTCGGACGCCGCGAGCGTGGCCATTATATAGCGCCCGTCCTGCGGCTGGATCGTCGCCTTGGGGGCCGCCTGAACCGTCCCGTCCGCAGCGCCCCGGATGCACTGTTCGATGCTCGCCACGGCCGCTGCGGGCGTGATCCCCAGCGCCTCAAGGCGATCGCCGTCCAGATGCGGAATGCGGGTGGTCATGGCCCCGTCCATCCGGCTAAGGCAGGAAGTAGCCGGCCAGGGCGCCGATATGGGCCGAGACATGCGCCTGCCATTCCGCCCCCGGCTGGCGCTTCTTCAGCGTTTCGGCCAGCGGATCTGCGGCGCGAACGGCACTGCCCGACAACTCTTCAACCGCGGCATGGCCGCAGAAGGGAACGTGCAGTTCGGAATAACCGCCCTCGTGCACGAGGATCAGCCGTCCCCCGCAGAGATCCCGCGCCGCCGCCATGACCTGCCGCGTCATCTGGCGGAAGGTTTCGGCCGTGGCCAGCATACGGCCCAGGGGATCCATGGCCGAGGCGTCGTAGCCACACGCCACGATGATCGCCTCGGGCCGGAAGCGGGCCAGCGCCGGCAGCACGATCCGTTCCATCGCCTCAAGATAGCTTGCATGACCAGTGCCGGGGGGCAGCGGAATGTTGATGTTGAATCCATGGCCCTTGCCCTCTCCGCGCACCTCGGCCCCGCCGGTATCCAGCGGGTAGTTCCGGTCCTGGTGCAGCGAAATCGTCAGGACATCCGGGTCCGACAGGAAGATGGCCTCGGTGCCGTTGCCGTGGTGGACGTCCCAGTCGATGACGGCGACGCGCCGAGCAAGTCCCGCCGCCTGAGCGGCGCGAATGGCTATGGCGATGTTGTTGAGCAGGCAAAAACCGTTCGGCCAGTCGGCCAGGCAGTGATGCCCCGGCGGGCGCGACAGGGAATAGGCGTTGTCCGCCTGACCCCGCAGCACGGCGAAAAGAGCCGCCTTGGCCAGTCCCGCGGACAGCGCCGCGATTTCGTATCCGCCCGGTCCGAAGGGCGCGCGCAATCCCAGCTCGCCCCCGCCAGCGTCGGATGCCGATTTGAAGGCGTCCAGGTAACTGGCGGGGTGGACGCGCAGCAAATCCTCGCGCGTGGCCTCCGGAGCGGACTGCAGGGCCAGTTCGCGGGCAAGACCGGACACCTCGATCAGGTTGCGCAGGCGGCGCTTGGTTTCGGGTGTCTCGGGCAGTCCGCCGCCGGGTTCGACGAGCCCGCCGACGGGCACGGTCAGCACATAGTTCCCGCCGCCATGCCAGAAGCAGCGCTCGTCGGTGAAAAAGGCGGTGGTCATCGCAGGCTCCGCTTGGGGTGGGCGCAGTTTGGCCGAAGCGACCGCCCTGACGCAAGCCCGTGCGGCCGCCCGGACGATTGGCATTTTCCCGGCGTCGTGTCAGGTAGGAAGGATGGATGATCTGAAGCGCATGGCCCGTCCGGGCGCGGAAATCGCGGTCCGCGTGACCCCGCGCGCGTCGCGCAACGCCGTCGTGGTCGAAGAAGGCGCGATCCGCGTCTACGTTACCGTCGTGCCCGAAAGCGGCAAGGCGAACGAGGCGGTTCGCAAGCTGCTGGCAGCGGAACTTGGCATGGCGAAATCCCGGCTGGTTCTGGTTCGCGGACAGACGGCCCGGGACAAGGTGTTCCGCATCCAGGACTAGCGGGAACCCGTCCTTTGGTCGCATGTCCGACCATCACCGCAAGGCTTGACCGCATCGGCTGATGTGCCAGCATGATGCCACCGCGAGGGGGAGCCAGCGCACCGTGACACGCCTACCTGAATCCATCGATGCCGTGGAACGCATGCTTTCGGGCCAGAACTATGTCTGCGGCCGCGCGTTGGCGACCGTCGTGTTCCTGTCGCTGAAACTGGGGCGGCCGCTGTTCCTGGAGGGCGAGGCAGGCGTCGGCAAGACCGAGATCGCCAAGGCCATCGCCCTGGCCTTGGGTCGGCGGCTGATCCGGCTCCAGTGCTATGAGGGGCTCGATGCCGCCTCGGCGGTCTGCGACTGGAATTTCGCCGCCCAGATGATCGCGATCCGCACGGCCGAGGCGGGCGGCGGGGCGGACCGCGATGCGTTGCGGTCCGAGCTTTTCACCGAGGACTACCTGATCGAACGCCCGCTTCTGGCGGCGATGCGCCCCCAGCCCGGCGGCGCGCCGGTCCTGCTGATCGACGAGCTTGACCGCACCGACGAACCCTTCGAGGCCTTCCTGCTTGAGGCGCTGTCGGATTTCCAGGTCACGATCCCGGAACTCGGCACGATCAAGGCGCCGGAACCGCCGATCGTCATACTGACCTCGAACCGCACGCGCGAGGTGCATGACGCGCTCAAACGCCGCTGCCTTTACCACTGGGTCGACTATCCCGGTTTCGATCAGGAAATCGAGATCGTCCATGCCCGTGCGCCCGAAGCGACGGAACGGCTGAGCCGCGAGGTCGTGGCCTTCGTTCAGAAGCTCCGGACCGAGGATCTTTTCAAGAAGCCCGGCGTCGCCGAGACGATCGACTGGGCCAAGTGCCTGCTTGCGCTTGACGTGATCGCGCTGTCGCCCGAGGTCATCGCCGATACGCTGGGCGCGATCCTGAAATACCAGGATGACATCCAGAAAATCGCGGGCTCCCCCGCCAAGAAGATCCTCGACCAGGTGCGGGCCGACCTGGCGGCTGTCTGAGGGCCGGGAATGACCGCGGGCCGGTTCCTCGACATTCCGGAAAACGGGCGGCTTGCCGACAACATCACCCATTTCGCCCGCGCGCTGCGCAAGGCCGGGCTGAGGGTCGGGCCGGGGCGCGTGGTCGATGCGATCCGCGCGGTCGAGGCTGCCGGCTTCACCGATCGGCGCGACTTCTACTGGGTCCTGCACGCGGCCTTCGTGTCTCGCCCCGAGGAGCGGGCGGTCTTCGCGCAGGTCTTCCGGCTTTACTGGCGGGATCCGCAATACCTGGAACACATGATGAGCCTGCTTCTTCCCGCGTTGAGCGGGGTTCAGGACCAACGCGTCGCGACCGCTGCGGAAAAGCGCGCCGCCGAGGCGTTGCTGGACGGGGTCGAGCGTCCGCCACCGCCCCAGACCGGGCGCGAGGACGACGTTCAGATCGACGTTGACGCCACCGGCACGCAGTCCGAGCAGGAGCGCCTGCGCAGGCTGGATTTCGAGCAGATGTCGGTCGCCGAGATCGCCGAGGCCAAGCGGATGATCGCGCGGCTGTCGCTGCCCGTGCGCCCCATCGTTTCGCGCCGCAGTCTGGCCGACCCCCGCGGGCAGTTGGCCGACTGGCGCGCGACGATGCGCGCCGCGCTGCGCCGGGGAGGCGAGGTTTCCGACCTTGCGATGCGCCGCCGCCGGACACGCTGGCCGAACCTTGTCGTGCTGTGCGACATCTCGGGGTCGATGTCGCAGTACAGCCGCATGATCCTGCATTTCCTGCATGCCGTCGCCAATCACAAGGGGGCGGGCTGGGCAAAGGTTCACGCCTTCACCTTCGGCACAAGGCTTACCAACATCACCCGGCACCTCGCGCAGCGCGATGTCGATGCAGCCCTTGCCGCAGCTGGGGCCGAGGCGCAGGACTGGAAGGGCGGCACGCGCATCGGTTCCTGCCTGCACGAGTTCAACCGCGACTGGTCGCGGCGCGTGATGGGCCAGGGGGCCGTCGTGCTGCTGGTCTCCGACGGTCTGGATCGGGATCCGGCTGCCGACCTTGCGCGGGAAATGGAGCGTCTGCATCTTTCGGCGCGCCGCATGGTGTGGGTGAACCCGCTCTTGCGGTGGGACGGCTTCGTGCCCAGGGCGCGTGGAATCCGCGCGATGCTGCCCCACGTCGATGCGTTTCGCTCCGGTCATTCCATCGCCACGCTCGAGGCGCTTGGCCGCGCCATCTCGGAAACCGGCGACCGGGGTGAAAAGGACCGGCTGATGCGACTGATGGACCGCGATGCCTAGCTTGCGCCTCCGACCTTTTGCTACTGGCGATCGGCGGCACCCGCGCTCATATTGGTCACCGGAGGAGCGACATGGCCCTGATCACCCACGATGACATCCCCGAAATCGCGCTGGCATGGCACCGCGACGGGCGCGGCGCCGCGCTGGCGACCGTGATGGAAACCTGGGGGTCCGCGCCTCGTCCGACCGGCAGCCAGCTTGCGGTGTCAGCCAAGGGCGAAATGATGGGATCCGTGTCAGGCGGCTGCGTCGAGGGCGCGGTGGTCGAAGAGGCGATAGCGGCGCTTGGCGACGGGCGGCCGCGGGTCCTGACCTTCGGCGTCAGCGACGAAGAGGCGTTCGCCGTGGGGCTTGCTTGCGGGGGCAGGATCAGCGTCCTGATCGAACCGGTGGGAACGGCCCTGTCGGAAGCGATGCTGGCCGAACTGGTGGCGGCACGGGCCGCGCGCCGGCCCATCGCTTACGTGGTCGATCTTGAAAGCTGGGATCGGCGCCTTGAGGCGCCTGCCGACGCGTCCGACGATTGGCTTGCCGACCGCTTCCGCGCCGACAAGTCGGGGGTGGATGAGGGGCGCTTCATCGCGGTCCACAATCCGCCCTTGCGCCTTGCGGTGGTGGGCGCGGTTCACATCGCGCAGGCGCTGGTCCCGATTGCGCGGGCCTGCGGCTACGACTGCCTGGTCATAGACCCGCGCGAGGCCTTCGGCTCGTCGACCCGTTTCCCGGGCGAGGACATCAGCCACGACTGGCCGGACGAGGCGCTGGCGGCCTTCGGGCTTGACGCGCGCACGGCGGTCGTCACGCTGACCCATGACGCCAAGCTTGACGACCCTGCGATCCGCGCGGCGCTGGCGACCAAGGTGTTCTACCTTGGCTGCCTGGGTTCGACCCGAACCCACGCCAAGCGCGTCGCCCGCCTGACCGAGGCCGGGTTCGGACCCGAGGACATGGCCCGCATCCACGCACCCGTGGGGCTGGATATCGGGGCGAAGTCGCCCGCCGAGATCGCAGTGTCCATCATGGGGCAGATCACGGAAGTGTTGAGGAAGGGCTGATGCGGTTCGGTCCGGTCGCGATCGCCGAGGCGGAAGGGGCGGTTCTTGCCCATTCGATTCAGTTGGACGGGCGCAAGCTTGCCAAGGGGACGGTGCTTGGCGCGGATCATGTGGCCCGGCTTCTTCTGGCAGGGATCGAAAGGGTGACGGTCGCGCGCCTTGATCCCGGTGATGTGGGCGAGGATCGCGCGGCAGAGGCGCTCTCACTGGCGCTGGTGCCCGATCCGAAGTCGGCGGGGCTGTCGCTGTCGCGTCCCCATGCGGGCCGGGTGAATCTGAACGCCACGCGTCCCGGAATCGTCGAGATGGAGACAGCCGCGATCCAGTCGCTTAACCGAACGGATCCGGCGATCACGCTCGCGACGCTGGCGCCCCTGACCCGCGTGACGCCCGGAATGCTGGTCGGAACCGTCAAGATCATCAGCTACGCGGTGCCCGGTCCGGCGCTGGAGGCCGCCTGCGCGGCGGCACGGGCGGCGATACGGGTCCGACCGGTCACGATCGGATCGGTCGGGCTGATCCTGACCGAGGTTGCGGGCCATGACGGCAAGCTTGCCCGCAAGGCCGAAGCGGCGGTGGCCGCGCGGCTGGACGTGCTCGGCATCGACTTGGTGGAAGTGCGCGCCGTCGCCCATGAGGAAGAGGCCATCGCCGCTGCGCTGAGCGACATCGCCGGTGGCATGACGCTGATCCTGACAGAGGCCGCGACGTCCGACCTGTACGACACCGCGCCGCAGGCCCTGCGCCGTGCGGGAGGAGAGGTGTCGCGGTTCGGCATGCCGGTCGATCCGGGCAATCTGCTGTTTCATGGCCGGCTTGGCGAACGCCCGGTGATCGGCCTTCCGGGATGCGCCCGCTCGCCCGCGCTGAACGGCGCGGACTGGGTGCTGGAGCGCCTTGCCTGCGGCCTTGACCTGACGCCCGACGACATCGCCGCGATGGGGGTGGGCGGACTTCTGAAGGAGATCCCCCTTCGTCCGCAGCCCCGGGAAGCCCGCCGATAGCGCAAGTCTATTCGTTGCCCAGGACAAAGCCCGCAAGTGCCGCGGCGTCGACCGGCTTGTGCAGGATCCTGATGCCCGCGGATGCGCAGGCCGCCTCGAGCGCGGTTGACCGGATTGCGGTCAGGAGCCGCGACGGAACCGCGCCGTAGCGGTCCCGCAGCCTGCCCACAAGCGCAAGGCCGTCGATCCCGCTGCCCAGGTCCTGGTCGATCAGGAACCGGTCCGGGAGGATGCCGATTTCATCCAGAAGCGACAGCGCTTCCTCCCCCGAACCGACGTCGATCACCTCAAGCCGCCACTTTTCCAGGAGATGGCAAAGCGCGCGCCGCATGTCGGGATCGTTTTCGACAAGGCAGACGATGCGCCCGTCGGGACGAAGCGCCCCGTCGTCGCCGATGTCGGGCAGAGCGCCGCCCACCGGATTGTGCTGCGCCGCGCGCGGCAGGGTGATGGTGAAACGCGTGCCGCGCCCTGGCGTCGAGCGCAGCGCAAGCGGATGGCCAAGAAGGGCGGCCGCGCGTTCCACGATCGCCAGTCCCAGTCCCATCCCCTCGGACGCGGACGCGCGGGCGTTCAGGCGGTGAAACTCGCGGAAGACGTTGGCCTGTTCGGCTTCCGGGATGCCCGGCCCGGTGTCGATCACCTCGATCCGCAGGTTTGCGCCCGCTGGCCGTGCGCCGACAAGGATTCGACCCCGCTCGGTGTAGCGGATGGCGTTTCCGATCAGGTTCTGCAGGATGCGCCGCAGATAGGTCGGATCGGATTCGACGCTTGCGGCGCAGGGACGCACGCTCAGGCGCAGGCCCTTGACGGCGGCGAGGGGCGCGAATTCGTCCGCAAGCTGTGTGAGGATCCGGTCGACGGGAACGGGACCCACGTCGACCGCCGCGCGCCCGGATTCGAGCTTCGATATGTCAAGCAGCGCATCCAGGATCCCCTCAACGCTGACAAGCGCATTTTCTGCCTTGGCAATCGTCGCCTGCGCCTCGGGCGCGAGCCCGGCGTCGGCCAGCGAGGCGACGAACAGCTTGGCGGCGGACAAGGGCTGAAGCAGGTCATGGCTGGCCGCGGCAACGAAGCGGACGCGCGCGGCGTTGGCCTGTTCGGCGCGGCCCAGGGCCTCTGCCAGTTCCGCGGTGCGGCCAGCAACGCGCCGTTCAAGCGTTTCGTTCGCCTCCGCGATCGCGCGCAGGGCCTGCCGTTCGGCGGTGATGTCCGAAAAGCTCATCACAAAGCCGCCGTCGGGCATTTCCTCTGCCAGGACCGCCAGAACGACCTCTGATCCGACGCGCAGCTCGAAGGTCAGCGCGGGCCTTGGCCGGGGACCCTGAACCCAGGACACTATATCGTCCAGCGTCATCCCGTCGTTCGGGGTGAAGCGGGCGCCAAGCGCTTCGGACAGCGTGTCGAACGAAGCGCCAAGCCGGAAGCGCCCGGCCGGAACCGCCAGCAGAATACCAAGCCGCCGGTTCCATCCGACGAGCCGGGCCTCGGCGTCGAAAATGCCGACCCCCTGGCTGATATGATCAAGGGTCGCGCGGATCATCCGCGCCTGATCGTCCAGAAGCTTGCCGCGTTCCTGCCGCTCAAGCCGGATGATGTCGGTCACATCGGTCTGAAGGATGACGGTACCGCCGTCCAGCGTGCGATGTTCCGAAACCTGGACCCAGCGGTCGTCCGCGAGCTGCACGTTGAACATGACGTGCCGATCGGCGTGGCGGCGCATCCGGCCGATCGCCCAGCTTTCGGCGTCCTCGCCTGCGGGAAGCGCAAGGAAGCGCGACCGGCTGACCAACTGCACGAAACCGGCGAAGGCCAGGCCCGGCACCAGCCTTTCGCGGATGTCCGTCATGTGCATGCCGAAGCGCGAGTTGCACATGACCAGCCTGTCCCTGGCGTCGAAAAGCGCAAAGCCCTCTTGCACAGTCTCGATCGCCGAGGCGAGGTTCTGACGTGCGGCCTCGGCCTCGGCCGTGGCGGCGGCCAGCCGCGCGTTCGTGGCGTTCAGCAGATCAAGCGCCCGCTCAAGCTCGCGGGTGCGTTCACGCACCTCGTCCTCAAGCAATGCCGCCCGCTGGAACTGCTGGTAGGCCCGGCCGCCGTCATCGGTTTCCTGCTCCACCCGGCGCATCAGCACTTCCACGATCTGAAGCAGCTTCTGGCGCTGGCGCTCGGGCGTATCAGCGGGATTGATCAGGGAGTGGGTCACGGCTTTCCCCCTGCGGGCGGATAGATCGCGACGCCGGTCATGGTCTGGTTCACATGCATTGCGCCCAGCTGTTCGCCATAGGTCGAAAAGCCCACCACCCTGTTGTCGCGCAGCAGATCGGAGATCTGGCCGAACATCTGCCGGTCCTGTGCCTCGATCCGGCGCAGGATGCAGTCGCACGCCAGTATCGCGGCGGGCGCGCCGGGTTCGGTCAGGCGCCGAAGCTCTTGCTCAAGGTGCTGGACCATGTCCTGGGGTTCGGCCAGCGTCAGCACCAGCCCTTCGTCTATGGCCGAAAAGAAGACCAGATCGCCGTTCGGCATCATCCGCTGGATCGAGCGGACATGGTGGCGCCCGCCGATGCGGACGACGACCGGGTGGGCCGCGAAGGTGAAGGTGGTCAGCTGCGCCGGGTCCTTGCCCAAGAGGCGCGCGTATTCGAACGCCGCGGGCTCGGCGTTGATCTGGCGCACGATGCGGCGGGCGGGGTCGGCCTCGGTCACCACCATGCGCGCACGGGTGGGGCGCAGGTGGTCCAGGCTGAAGACCTTGACCGGACATGCCGTGCGCACGAAGGTCAGAACAGCCGCGTCCTGCAACGCGCGCCTTTCGTGGAAGACGAAGGTTTCGCGGAATCGGGTTCCGTCGCCTGCGGACCCGCCGAACAGTGGCACCGGCCCCAGTCCCGGCGCCAGTGCTGCGGCCAGTTCATCTTCGCGGATCGACAGGCCGTCGACCATCAGGAAGGCGAATTCGCCCTGCCAGCCGGGATGGGCGCGGGCAAGCCTCTGGCGCGCGCGGATCAGGGCGCCGGTCAGGTGCTCCGCCTCAAGTCGGTACAGGTCGGGCACCAGGATGGTTTCGGTCGCGAAATGCGCCGAGGGCAGGGCAAGCGCGACGATCTCACCCTCGGCATAGCCCTCCGAACAGATTTCACCGGCGGTGGTGCAACCGACGACGGGCGTCCCCGCGAACGCCTCGGCGGCGCGGTCGGGCAGGGACCGGGCATCGGCTTCGGAGGCGGCAAACAGGAAGACCAGCGAAAACGGGCCGGCGCCCAGTTGATCCGCGAGCCGTGCAAGAGCATCCGGCGCTTTGGCCGGGCAGTGCGCGCTTGCCAGCACCGATGAGCGGTCGCGCGCGGCCGCCAAGGCATCCTTCAGGGTGTGCATTCGAGCCTCCGCTTCGGGAAGGCTATGGTCGGGCAAACCGACAGGCAAGGGGCGAACCGAGCCGGCGTCCGGCGCGATCGTGGCCCCGCGATCAAGTGCCGGAGCCCTGGTCAAGCGCGAGGGCCGCGAAATCCACCTCCTTGGCCAGAAGGACCGCCTGCGTGCGGCTGAAGACGCCCAGCTTGCGCATGATCGCCGTGACATGGGCCTTGACGGTCGTTTCCGCGATCGACAGTTCCCAGGCGATCTGCTTGTTCAGCTTGCCCTCGCAGATCAGTTGCAGGATGCGCGCCTGCTGCCGGGTCAGCAGCGACAGGCGTTCCAGCGCGTCTTCCTGCGGCGTGGCAGCCGCGCTTTCCGAGACCGGGACGTAGGTGTCCGGGGTGTAGGTCCGCCCCTCGGCGATCGCGTCGAAGGCCGCGCGGAACACATCGCGCTGGCTGTGCTTGGGCACGAAGCCCGCCGCGCCCGCCTTGAGGGCCGCGCCGATCACGCGCGCGTCGGCCATCGAGGATACCACGACCACCGGAACCTGCCCCGCGACCTGCCGGATGCGGACAAGACCCTCCATCCCGTGCACGTCGGGCAGGTTCAGGTCCAGCACCACGACATCCGGAAGCGCGCCGCCGCTTAGCCGGTCTATGGCAGCTTCCAGCCGGTCCGCGGTTTCGATCCGCCCGATGCCCACGAAGGCCTTCAGCGTCATCGCGAGGGCGTCGCAAAACAGCGGGTGGTCGTCGACGATCAGCGCCGAATGCATGGTCATGGCTTGCGTCCCGGCAGAACTACCCCGTCACGATAGCAGCGTGGCGCGCGGCTGTAACCCGCGCCATTGGTCCTATGGGACTACGACCAAGGTAAGATAGCCACGAGGCCCCCTTCGGACTATCGTCGTCGATGATTGGGAGGATCGCATGGAACTCAAGGATACCCGCGCCATAGCCGCGCTGCCCGAAGCCGTGTGGGCGGCCATCCTCGATCCGGAGGTTCTGAAAGCCTGCATACCCGGATGCGAAAGCATCACCGGAACCCCCGAAGACGGGTTCGAGGCCGTGGTCGTCCAGAAGGTCGGCCCGGTCAAGGCGCGCTTCACCGGCGTCGTCACGCTTTCGGACATGGTTCCGGGCCAGAGTCTGACGATCAGCGGGGAAGGCAAGGGCGGACCGGCGGGTTTCGCGAAGGGCGGCGCCAGGGTCCGGCTTGAACCGGATGGCGAGGGCACGACTCTCAGCTACGAGGTTCAGGCTGCCGTCGGTGGCAAGCTTGCGCAGCTTGGCAGCCGGATCATCGACGGATTCGCGCGCAAGCTGGCAGACGAGTTCTTCGCGCGGCTTCAGGGTGCGGTCGAGGCCCCCGATGAGGACGATCAGCCCGAGGAAGCTGCGCTTGATGCGTCCGGCGAGGGTAAGGAGAAGAAGAAAGGCTGGTTCCGGCGCATGACTGGCGCCTGAGCCCTGAGGGTCACCAAGGGAGGATAGAATGACGAAGGTCACGATGACCGTGAACGGCCGGGCCGTTTCCGGCGAGGTGGAGGGGCGCACGCTCCTGTCCGCCTTCTTGCGCGAGGGGCTGGGCCTGACCGGCACCCATGTCGGCTGCGACACGTCCCAGTGCGGCGCCTGCGTGGTGCATGTGGATGGCAAGGCCGTCAAGAGTTGCACCGTGTTCGCCTCTGACGTCGATGGCGCCTCGGTCGCCACGATCGAAGGCATGGCCAATCCCGACGGGACGCTGGGCCGTGTGCAGCAAGCGTTCCAGGACCATCACGGGCTTCAGTGCGGGTTCTGCACACCCGGCATGGTCATGTCTGCCGCGGCGCTTCTTGCGGAAAACCCCAAGCCCTCCGAGGCCGATGTGCGCCATTATCTCGAAGGCAACATCTGCCGCTGCACGGGCTACCACAACATCGTCAAGGCAGTGCTTGCCGCGTCCGGTCAGGACGTGAGCGGCATGGCCGCCGAGTAAGGGAGGGAAGAACATGCCGAAGGATCATGGCATCGGCGCCAGCGTGAAGCGGCGCGAGGATGTGCGCTTCCTGATGGGGCTTGGCAAGTACACCGACGACATGGCCATCGCTGGGCAGGCGCATGCCGTCTTCGTGCGCAGTCAGGTGGCGCACGGGCGCATCAACAAGATCGACGCTTCGGATGCCGCGGCGATGCCCGGCGTGCTGTGCGTGCTGACGGGCGAGGACTTCAAGGACGTGGGCGGCAACCCGACCGGGTGGCTGATCAATTCGCGCGACGGAACGCCGATGCGCGAACCGAAACGTCCCGCGCTGGCCCATGGCAAGGTTCGCCATGTCGGCGACGCCTATGCCGTCGTCATCGCCGAAACCTATGCTCAGGCCAAGGAAGCGGCCGAGGCGATCGTGGCCGATATCGAGGAACTGCCGGCGATCGTCGACATGGCCGCGGCGGTTGCGGACACCTCGAACCGCGTGCATGACGAGATCCCGGACAACCTTTGCTACGACTGGGGTTGGATCGAGGACAACCGCGCGGCCGTGGACGAGGCGATCAGGAACGCGCCCCATGTCACGACGCTGGAACTGGTCAACAACCGGCTTGTGCCCAACGCGATGGAGCCGCGCGCCTCGATCGGAGAGTATTTCCCCGGCACGGGCGATTACAAGCTGACCACGACCAGCCAGAACCCGCACCTGACGCGGCTTCTGATAGCGGCCTTCGTGATGGGCATCCCGGAAAACAAGCTGACGGTGGTCGCGCCCGACGTAGGCGGCGGCTTCGGATCGAAGATCTATCACTACGGCGAAGAGGCGGTGGTGCTGACCGCGGCCAGAAAGCTTGGCCGCCCGGTGCGCTGGACGGCGGAACGTTCCGAAAGCTTCCTGTCTGATGCGCATGGCCGCGACCACGTGACCAAGATCGAACTGGCCTGCGAAAAGGACGGCACCTTCATCGCCTTCCGGACCGAAACGATGGCGAACGTGGGCGCCTACCTTTCGAACTTCGCAACCGTGACACCAACCTTCCTGCACGGCACGCTGATGGCGGGACCTTACAAGGTGCCGAACGTCTACGTGAACGTGAAGACGGTCTTCACCAACACGGCCCCCGTCGACGCCTACCGTGGCGCGGGCCGGCCCGAGGCGACCTATTCGCTTGAGCGGGTGATCGACAAGATGTGCCGTGAACTCGGCCTCGACCCGTTCGAGGTGCGGCGCAAGAACTTCATCACGACCGACATGTTCCCCTACACCACGCCGGTGGGGCTTGCCTATGACACCGGCGACTACCACGCCACGCTCGACAAGGCGATGGAGATGGCCGATGTCGCGGGCTTCGAGGCGCGCCGCGCCGCCAGCGCTGCCAAGGGCAAGCTGCGCGGCATGGGGCTTTCGACCTGGATCGAGGCGTGCGGCATCGCGCCATCGCACCTTGTCGGGATTCTTGGCTCGCGCGTGGGTCTTTACGATGCGGCCACCGTCCGTGTGAACGCCACCGGCAACATCAGCGTGATGACCGGCGCCCACAGCCACGGGCAGGGGCACGAGACGGTGTTCGCCCAGATCGTGGCGGACAAGCTGGGCGTTCCCGAAAGCTCGGTCGAGATCGTTCACGGCGACACATCGAAGATCCCCTTCGGCATGGGGTCCTACGGCTCGCGTTCGCTGGCGGTCTGCGGCTCGGCGGTGACCAAGGCGATCGACAAGATCGTGGCCAAGGGCAAGAAGATCGCGGCGCATATGCTGGAGGCCGCCGAAGAGGACATCGCCTTTGAAAACGGCAGCTTCACCGTCGCCGGGACCGACAAGGCGAAAAGCTTCGGAGAAATCGCGTTCTCGGCCTATGTGCCGCACAACTACCCGCTTGAGACCCTTGAGCCGGGGCTGGAGGAGACGGCGTTCTACGACCCCGCCAACTTCACCTATCCCGCGGGCGCCTATATCTGCGAGGTCGAGGTGGACGCGGAAACCGGCAAGGTCGACGTGGCAGCCTTCCACTGCGCGGACGATTTCGGCAACATCATGAACCCGATGGTGGTCGAGGGGCAGGTGCATGGCGGTGTCGGCCAGGGGATCGGCCAGGCGCTGTGCGAAAACACCGTCTACGACGAAAACGGCCAGCTTCTGAGCGGGTCCTACATGGACTACGCGATGCCGCGCGCCGACGACGTGCCGTTCTACAATGTCGACTATTCCTGCCAGACGCCCTGCACGCACAACCCGCTGGGCGCAAAGGGCTGCGGCGAGGCAGGCGCCATCGGATCGCCCCCGGCGGTGGTCAACGCGGTGATCGATGCGCTTCAGCGCGGCGGACACACTCACGTCACGCATATCGACATGCCGGTCTCGCCTGCGCGGGTCTGGGCGGCGATCCAAGGGTAAGGAGACGGGCAATGTACGCATTCGACTTCGAGAAACCGAAGACCGTGGCCGAGGCCGCAGCGGCGCTGGCGCGTGAAGACGCGATGCCGCTGGGGGGTGGGCAGACGCTGATCCCGTCGCTGAAGCAGCATCTGGCGGCGCCCTCGGCGCTGGTCAGCCTGACCGGCATCGCCGAGATGCGGGGGGTCTGCACCGGCGACGACGGCGCGCTTTGCGTGGGCGGCGCCACGCCACACGCTGCCGTCGCGGCGGACGCCGCGGGCAAATACCCCGCCCTTGCCGCCCTTGCCGGAAACATCGGAGATCCGGCGGTCCGCAACCGGGGCACGATCGGTGGATCACTTGCCAACAACGACCCGGCGGCGGACTATCCGGCGGCGGTGCTGGGATCGGGCGCCACGATCGTGACGAACAATCGCGCCATCGCTGCGGACGATTTCTTCGAAGGGCTCTTCACCACCGCCCTGGAACCCGGAGAGATCATCGTCGAGGTGCGCTTTCCCGTCCCGGAACGGGCTGCCTATGCCAAGTTCCAGCAGCCGGCATCGCGCTTTGCGCTGACGGGTGTGTTCGTGGCCAAGACAGCGGATGGTGTCCGCGTCGCGGTGACCGGGGCTTCGGAAGACGGTGTCTTCCGCTGGGCGGAGGCCGAAGAGGCGCTGTCGGAGAACTTTTCGGCCGATGCGATCGCCGGGCTGTCGGTGTCCGCCGAGGGCATGGTGGGCGACCTGCACGGCACCCCGGCATATCGCGCCAACCTGGTCAAGGTGATGACGCAACGCGCGGTACGCTCCGCCTGATCCGAAGTTGAAACTGGAACCGGCCCCTGTCGAAAGACGGGGGCCGTTTTCATTGGCGCTTTGCCCTGCGCTAGGGCTTTGGCGCCTTCTTGGTCGACAGCCGGTAGACGCCTTCGGGCAGGTTCAGCGCCGCGGCAAGCTCTCGGATCTGGGCCATGGACATGACGATCTTCACGACCTCGTCCTGGCGCGAATCGTATTGCTCGATGGTGACGCACTCGGCAAAAGCCTGGATCGTCACATCCTCTTCCAGATGCGGGCTTCCCTCGTCCACAAGGGTAATGACGGTCGCGTCGAAGTCGTGCTCGATGGTGAACATGGGCCAAGCCTAACGCGCGCCCGGCGTGCCGACAATGGCATTCGCGGCGAATTGCCGAGTGCCGACGGCGGCCCTTCCAGCGCTTGTGCGGCGGCGTTATCTACGCGTCCAGTTCATTCGTCGGAGACGCAGATGCGCAGACACCCGGGTTCCCTTTCGCTGATCTTCGCACTGATGCTTTCGGCCTGCGTGGGAATGCAGGACGAGACAAGCTATCCCATCGCCCCGGTCGCGCCGGCGGGGCCGCCCCTTGACGCCGCGACCGCGCAGGCGAACTTCGCCGAGGTTCTGGCGCGGATGGAACCGGTCATCGAAAATGAGTGCCGCACAAGGACGCGCGGGCTGAACTGCGACTACCGGATCTCGGTCGATGCGCGGCCCGGGCTTCCGCCCAACGCGCTTCAGACGCGCGACGGTGCCGGGCGTCCGGTGATTGCCTTCACGTCTTCCCTGATCGCCGAGGCGCGCAATCGCGACGAACTTGCCTTTGTCATGGGGCATGAGGCCGCCCACCACATCGCGGACCACATCCCGCGCCAGCGGCAGACGACGATGGCGGGCGCGATGTTCGGCGGCCTTGCGGCAACCTTCGTGGGCGCCAGCCAAAGCACGGTCGAACTGGCCCAGAACCTTGGCGCCACCGTCGGGTCGCGCGTCTATTCCAAGGACCACGAGATCGAGGCCGATGGATTGGGCACGGTGTTGACCTGTGCCGCCGGTTACAGCGCCCGTCGCGGCGCGGCTTATTTCGCCCGCATTCCCGATCCCGGCAACAGGTTCCTGGGATCGCACCCGCCCAATGGTCAGCGCATCGCAACAGTGGAGCGCATTTCCGGGGATATCGGCTGCCCCTGAGGCTTGATCTGGATCAATGCGGGCTCCCGTGTCATGCTCGACCCTGTAACAAGCATGCGTGCAAGGAGGGTTGCATGGTGAAGAGTGCAGGGGCCCGTGCCCCGCAAAATTGCGGCTTGCCGGAAGTGCCCTATTTCCTGACCCCGGATTTCGCGGAACGCCACGGCGTGGATCTGGGCGGCGCCGTTCATGGCGGTCTGCTCACGATCGAGGATTTCGTGGCGCTTCTTCAGTCCTGCCGCGAATGTCAGGATGGATCCGGCCGCCGTCATGAACACCCCGAGGGAACCGACGCCGCGCCAGCTTGGTGCGCCAATCGGACCGTTCTGGAAGGGCTTCGCGGTCTGGTCTGATCGCCGCGCGGGCTTGCAACGGCGCGGGTGACCGTCTATCGCCGGTCCATGCGCATCATCGAAAACGTGCTGAGCGACCGGGGGTCGAGGTATGCCGTCTCTGGCGGAGCGGTGAGCAATCGCGCCGAGGCTGCGGAGTTTCTGACGGAACTGAAGCGCGCGAAGAAATTCGCCAAGGCCACGCACAACAGCTGGGCAGTCCTGTTTGAACAGGATGGACAGCTGGACCCCCACAAGAACGACGACGGCGAATCGGGCGCAGGTGCCGTCATCCTTCGTATGCTGGAACGCGAGGGCCTGACCAACCACATCATCGTCGTCACCCGCTGGTACGGCGGCGTCAAGCTGGGTGGCGACCGCTTTCGGCATGTGACCGAGGCGGTGCGGACCTATCTGTCCGAACTGGTCTGAGGCGAATCCCTGAGACTCGCAAACACTGCGCGGTTGCAGCAGTAAACTGGCGCGTCCTTTGCCCCGGACATATGCGCGTCAAGCCAGCGTTCGCAGTCCCCGATCCCCTTGCAGGTCTGGCACGCGTCCACCATCGCGTCGAAGCTCATGCCCTTCAGTCGCGCGTCCAGGATCGCCTGGCCAAGGTCGATATCAAGCGTATGTGCCATGCGCCCCACAAGCGCGCTGTGGCGGAGCCATTTTCCGTCCGTCATCGGCCCTCCTCCCAGGGGTCAACGGGGGCGACACTGCAGCTTTTCGCCCGCTCTTTCCTTGACGCGGATCAATGCCGCGAAGAAACAACTCTGAAAGTCGGGGGCTGGTGTCGGAAGGATTTGCGCCCCAAGCAGGGTGACGGGGCCGAGGGATGCCCACGGCCCCGCATCGTCAGGCATTCTTGAGAACGTTGAGCCCGAATACGGCGGCCCCGACCCAGATCGCCAGTTCGGCGAGTGGGGCAAGCGGGAACATGGCCGCTTCGGTGATCGATCCCGACAGAAGCAGAACAAGCATCACCAGCAGGATGAATGCCCCGATCTGGTGAAGCCAGAAATGCGCCTTGGCAAGAATGCTGTCCGCCATGGCCGGGATGACGCGGTAGGCAAGCCCGAAGATCGTCATCAGTGTGAAGCCCAGCAGGTTGATGTGGGCATGCGCCGCAGACAGCGTGTGATCGCCGGATGCGCCCATGTGCATCCCGATGGCTATGCCGACCAGCAGATAAAGTACGGCGATGACCAGAAAGGCCTTGGATATGTTCATCGTGTTCCCCTGTTCGCGCAGGCCGGGTTTTCCCGGTCCGTGAAGCGGAACATATACCTGTACGCATTTCGGGCAATCAGGATTCTCCGCGGTCGCGTCTTGTCACGTCCAGCAGTCCCGGAGGCCTGCGTACCACGGTCGCGAAATCCGACTAGATTCGCCGCCCCCAGAGATCATATTCGCTGGCTTCGTCGACCTCGACCGTGACGATGTCGCCGGGGGTCAGGCCTTCGAAATCATCGTCGATGAAGAGGTTGCCGTCGATTTCCGGCGCATCCGCCTTGGTGCGGCAGGTCGCCCCCTCGGCGTCGACCGAGTCCACCAGAACTTGCTGACGGGTTCCGATCTTGGCGGCCAGCTTCGCTTCGGAAATAGCTTGTGCCTTTTCCATGAAGCGTTCCCAGCGGTCCTGCTTGACCTCGTCGGGAACGTGATCGGGCAGAGCGTTCGAGCGCGCGCCTTCGACATTCTCGTACTGGAAGCAGCCGACGCGGTCGAGCTGCGCCTCATCCATCCAGTCGAGGAGCGTCTGGAATTCCTCCTCGGTTTCGCCGGGGTAGCCGACGATGAAGGTGGAACGCAGGGTGATCTCGGGGCAGACAGCGCGCCAGGCGGCGATTTCGTCCAGCGTCTTCGCGGCGGCGGCGGGCCGGGCCATGCGCTTGAGTGTTTCCGGATGGGCGTGCTGGAAGGGAATGTCGAGATAGGGCAGCACCAGCCCCTCCGTCATCAGCGGGATCAGGTCACGCACATGCGGATAGGGGTAGACGTAATGCAGCCGCACCCAGGCGCCGAGGCTGCCAAGGTCGCGCGCGAGGTCCGTGATATGGGCCCGGTGTTCGCGCCCGTCGCGCCCCGACGAGGCCGCGTGCTTGATGTCCACGCCATAGGCCGAGGTGTCCTGGCTGATGACCAGAAGCTCCCTCACCCCCGCCTCGACCAGCTTTTCGGCCTCGCGCATCACGGCATGAGCAGGGCGGCTGACAAGGCGCCCACGCATGTCGGGGATGATGCAGAAGCGGCACTTGTGGTTACAACCCTCGGAGATCTTGAGGTAGCTGTAATGGCGCGGCGTCAGCTTCACCCCGGTCGCGGGCAGAAGATCCACGAAGGGGTCGGGCGAGGGCGGTACGGCGACATGGACCGCGTCCAGAACCTGTTCGTATTGATGCGGGCCGGTGACGGCCATGACCGAGGGATGGGCGCCGGTGATGTATTCGGGCTCCGCGCCGAGGCAACCGGTGACGATCACCCGGCCGTTGGCTGCCAGCGCCTCGCCGATCGCCTCAAGGCTTTCGGCCTTGGCGCTGTCGAGGAAGCCGCAGGTGTTCACGATGACCGCGTCCGCGCCCTGGTAGTCGGGGCTGATCGCATAGCCTTCGGCCCGAAGCCGCGTCAGGATGCGTTCGCTGTCCACCAATGCCTTGGGACAGCCAAGCGAAACCATCCCGATCCTGGGTTGGCCCGGGCGGGCAGGGGTGTCGAAGAGAGGCTTCGGCGCAAGGTCGGGGCGAAGGTTGGGCGGGTTCTGGGACATTGGCGCGATATAGCGAAGCCGGACGGCGCTGCCTAGGGGGCGAAAGGAAGGCCGGGTGGCGGGAACCGCGGCAGCCGTGCGGACGTGATTTTCCCGAGAGCCTGGACTTACCAGGTGGGCGCCAGGTACGCGGACCACGATCCGCGCAGAGCCAGCTCCCTCGGAAATGATTATCGGCCACTGGAAAAGGGCCCGACACGAGAGGGGCAGAACCCGCCGCCTAGAGAGTTAGGCGCAGACGGTGTCCCGTGCAAGCCCCTTGGAAAAAGGTGTGATCCGGTGCCATCACGTCGGCATGTTGCGGCGCCGGCGCGCCGATGCGAACCTGCCGACAACCTTGGCGTTCGCGGATGCTGGACAGATGTTCATGTTTCGTTCAGATTGTGTGGATGAATGGCGCATCCTCTCTTCCGCAGCTTCAACCCGGCCAGGTGCTGGCGCGGGGTGTCTGCAGGCACCTTCTGCACCACGGATTCGTCACGGTCGAGGAACTGGTGCCGACCCCGGGTCTGCGCGTCGACGTGATGGGGCTGGGCCCTAAGGGCGAGATCTGGATCGTCGAATGCAAGTCCGGCCGGGCGGATTTCACCTCTGACCGCAAGTGGCAGAATTACCTGGAATGGGCTGACCGGTTCTTCTGGGCGGTGGACGCCGACTTCCCGGTCGAGCTTCTGCCCGAGGAAACGGGGCTGATCCTGGCCGATGCCTATGACGCCGAGATCGTCCGCATGCCCGCGCCGTCCCCACTTCCAGGCGCTCGGCGCAAGGTGATGCTTCAGAAATTCGCCCGCCACGCAGCGCTCAGGCTGCAGGGCTACCGCGACCCCGGCGTCACCGTTTCCGGGGTGTCCCCTTAGAGCCGCCCTCGCCGATGCTGCGGGCCGCTTCCGCGGCGGCGCGCAGTTCCTCGGCGATCTCCTCGGCTTCCTCCGGGTCGAAATCCAACGGCAGTTCCATGCCCTCGGCCTCGACATAGATGCGGACCATGCCAAGCGAGGTCGGGCCGATCTGAAGATTGGCGGCGATTTCGCTTTCCTTGTCGATACCCATCTCAGGACCTCCGATGTTTCGGATTGCCTTTAGGGGACAGGGGCGCGGCAAGGCAAGCGCTGAAATGCGCGCGGCGCGCCATCTAACCCCGCGAAGGCCGCAGGTTCGAAGAAGAACCTGCCCCGATCTTCGGGCCGTCGCCCGGAAGAGGCCAGTTGAACTGGACCTTTGATCTTTGCGCCCCTATCTTGGGATTATCCGATCTGGCCCCGGCTGCGGAACCGATTTTCCGGTTGACCGCGGCCCGCGAAAGCCCTAATCGGACGCGCACCGCACGTCGGTCGTGCCGCCTTAGCTCAGTTGGTTAGAGCACCAGATTGTGGATCTGGGGGTCCCCCGTTCGAGCCGGGGAGGCGGTACCATCCTTTCTAGTTGAGATCACATCCTTTTCGCGACCAAGGCGCATCCCGCCTGTGCTTCGTTTGCAGCCGGTTTGCAAAGGATGTTGCCGGACTCTTCTGGCGCGCATGAATCGCCTCACGTGACATGGCTGAAGTCCGGGTCGCTGAAGTGGGGTTGCGCAGCCTTTTCGGCCTTGTTCATTTCCTCGAAGGCCTGACGTGGAATCCTGCCACGGCGATGTGCCTTCGCCCTTTCTTGCCGAACCCGTCGACGAACCTGTCGCAATGCGCTTCGTTCTACTCCCGCGAACGGATCGCACCATCAAACCCTGGGATCAAGCACCTAGGGCCGAAGCCGCTGGGCGATTTGATGGGCCAACATCTCAACCGCCCGGCCATTGGCTCGTGCGATCGCGGCAGGGCCGTCGCCGTCAAGTGCAACACTGATGTCGAAGCGGTCGATGAACTCTGTGATGCGGCCGTCCGAAGACGCGACAGCGAACTGCCCCGCAAGCTGGAACGCGCCGTCTGCGCGGGCAACCATGCTTTCAATTCGAACTTCCAGTTGCGCTGCTGCAGGCTCGGTCAGTGGCCAGGGCTCGGCTGCGACATCCGTGGTCGTCATAAGGTCAAGGCTGCGCGCCAAGGTCGAAGTCAGGGCGCGCGCCGATCCGTCCGCCCATTGCGCGTTTTCGACGACCTGGAGCGCGCCCGACTCGCTCTGCCTCAGTATCTCGGACGCTTCCGCGTAGGCAGGCACCACGACCTCTCTGATTTCGAGGCTGCCGACCCGTAGCACAATGCGCTCCTGCGCGCTTGACGGCTCGACCAGATAACGGTCGGCCGCAGCGCCACAGGCGGAGAGACCAAGCAAAAGAAGCAGCAGGTAGCTATGAATGGATGGCATGCCTCAGCGTCCGATGATGAGGGAATTGGGGTTGCGTTCGATCGCACGAGCAAGCTGCGCGATCGTTCGGGCAGCGGCGCGCACCTCACGCAAGGCTGCAAGCGCGTCCGCATTGAAGTTGGACTGCGCTCCGTAGGCGGTAACAAGTCTTTCGGATTGCGCGATCAGGGCGTCGAGCCGCGCCGAGAGTTCCGGCAGGGCGGCGGTGGCTTCGGCCACGGCATCTGCGGCCGCGCGCGTGGAGGTGAGCGTTGCGTTTGCGTTCTCGACAGCACCGCCTTCGCGAAGTTCAGACAGCGTTGCCTCCACCTCTCCGAGGGCGGCTGTCAACGCCGGTGGCAGCGCTCTGGCCTCGTCCGTTCCGATCAGTGCGTTCGCACTGTCGAGAACGCGCGTGGCTGAGGCCACCAGTTCCTCGGCGCCCAGTTCATTGGCCTTGGCCGCAAGCGCCCTTAGATCCTCGATCAAGGCCGGAACCCGTTCGGAAGCCGTAGACAGATTGGCGCTTGCTGCATCGGCATTTTCGAGCGCCGAGACCAGCCGGTCAATGGCGCCGCGGGCGCGAAGCTCATCGACGACGCCGCGCAGTTCGGCAATCGCAGCCCGGATCTCGCCCGGCAACGCTTGGGTTTCCTCAGAGGCGACAAGGGCACGGCTGTCCTCGATAAGAGAGACGAGCGCGTCGGGCATCGCGCGCGTTCCCTCGGCCGTGGCCACCGCCTCGATCGAGGCCATGACGCTGATCGCTTGGTCGATCAGTTCCTCGACGGGAAGCGCATTGATGCGCTCAAAGACGCCTTCCGCAGTGGCGGTGAAATCGGGCAGATCGACCTGAACCGAAGGCAGCACGGGATACCCTTTCTCCGGGCGCCCGAGCGTTGCCGGGGGCGCATCCGGAGTTTCCGCCAGTTCAATGATCAGTGCCGAGCTGAACAGGTTTGCGGGCGCCAGCCGCGCCCTGAGCCCCGCCTCGACTTCGGAGGCAAGGAAGTCGACCGACTCTTCGGTGCCCGCGTCCGCCGGCAGGCCCATGGCTTGCGGATCGAGCGCGACGGTGGCGCGCAGGCGCACTCGCTGCCCCTCTGTCGTTTCGGTCAGGAAGGCGGCGATGGCGCTGACCTCGCCGACGCGCAGCCCTCGGTACTCGATCGGCGATCCGACCGTAAGACCCTCTACCGACCCGTCGAAATCGATGCTGAAGCGAACCGCGTTCGGGCCGATGCCGGAAACCAGGCTTTGCCGCGCCGACTGCTCGTCGGCGAACAGCTCGAAGACGGATCCCGCCTCAACCGGCTCACCGCCGGAAAACAGCGTGTCGAAGGCGATTCCGCCTGTCACCAGCGAGGAAAGGTTGCCCACTTCCAGGTTAATGCCGGCGGCGCCCAGAGACACCGAGAAACCCGAGGTGTCCCAGAACCGCGTGGCTGTTGTCAGGAACCGGTCGTAGGGCGCGGCGATGAACGTGCCGACCACGACGCTGTCGCCAGTATCACTCAGATGCGGCGTCTCAATGCGCCCGACCTCGATCCCACGGTAAAGAACCGGCGCGCCGGGAGACAGCCGGTTGCCGTCCCGCGCGCGGATGGTCACGTAGGTGCCCTCTTCGCCGACCCCGGTCAGCGGCGCGTCGTCGAGCCCTTCGAACGACCGGGCGCTGCCGCCGGGGCTGGGCTTGAAGGACGCCTCGATGTAGACGCCGGAAAACACGGTCGACAGGCCGCTGATCCTTTGCGCGGTTACCTCCGGGCGTACGACCCAGAACATCGCCTCCTCCGGCAGCAGATCGGCGACGGTCTTGTCGATCCGCGCCGAGAGAACGACCCGGGACAGGTCGGTGGTGAAGTCCACGTCCTCCACCACGCCGACGACCACGTCGCGGTAGCGAATGGTGGTCTCGCCCGCAGTCACGCCAGAGGCGTTGCTGAGCGATATCTCGATCAGCGCGCCGCGTTCCGAATAGCTTCTCCAGGCGATGGCAAGAGACAAGACAAGAGCCAGGATCGGCACCAGCCACACGAAGGACAGATTGCGCAGGAAGGATTGACGCGGGCGCGAGACGTCAAGTTCGGCTGGCTTCGGGTCGGTCATATGTCGTCCGCTTCGTAGGCATCCCAGATCAGGCGCGGGTCAAAGCTGTGCGCGGAAAGCATCGTGAATGCAACAGAAAGAGCAAAACTGGCGGCGGCGATCCCGGGGTTCACCGTCGCCGCAAAGTCCAGCTGAACCAGCGCCGACAGGATCGCCACGACGAAAACGTCGATCATGGACCAGCGCCCGATGAATTCGACCACCTCATACAGCTTCTGTCGTCCGTGCCCACGGATCACGGCGGCCGAACGAACGCTGACGGCGAGGTAGGCGATCGCCAGGAACTTGCCAATCGGGATCACGACGCTTGCAACGAAGACGATCAGAGCGACGACGTAGGCGCCGTGGTGAAAAAGCTCGATGACGCCACCAACGATGCTGTTCTGGCTGGTCTTGCCAAAGGTCGTGGTCACCAGCATCGGATAGATGTTCGCGGGAATGTAGACGATGATCCCGGCGGCGAGCCAGGCCCAGACCCGCTGCAGGCTGTGGGGATCCCGGCTTGCGATGCGGCTGCCACAACGCGCGCAGACCTGCGCCGCGCAATCGTGGACCCGCCCACAGTTGCGGCAGCCGGTCAGGCCCGCCCGCCGGGCGGTCAGGACTTCCTGCGTTCTTCCAGCGTTTTCCAAATCGTCAGTCTGCACATGAAGTTGTCCTTTAGCACCGTCACCAGGACCAGTGTGACGAACGCCCAGAAAGCCGGCCCGAGCGAAAGCTTGGCCAGTCCCGAAATCTTTATCAGCGCCACCACCACGCCGACGATGAAAACCTCGGCCATCGCCCAGGGGCGGGTCGCCTCTGCAATTCGGAAGGCGCGCACGGCATGACGCGCCGGGCGCGCGCCCAGGGCCAGCGGTCCAAGGACGTAAAGCAGCGTTGCGAAACGAACCAGAGGAAGCACGATGATCAGCGCCGCGACCGCGAACGTGAGCGGAAGGAGCTTGCCGCTGGAAAAGGCCATCACCGCATCCAGAAGCGAACTCCGCTGCACTTTTCCGCCGGCGCTGAGTTCGAGGAACGGGAAGAAAACGGCGGACATCATCAGAACCAGCGCCGTTGCCGCAAGCGTGACGATCTGCGCCAGCGCGCCTTCGCGCGGCGCCAACAACAGCGTGCCGCAGCGATGGCAGCGCGCCCGCGCGCCGGCGGGCACGGCCATGTCGGCATGCAGCGCATCGCAGGCCGGACAGGCGATCAAGGTCTCGGGGTCGAACGCTTGTCGCGGCTGTGGCGGTGGGGTCAGTGATGTCATTCGCGTCTCTTGAGCACCTTGAACGGCGGCCGCATGGCCAGAATCGCCCACCGATAAGCCTTTCGTTTGCATAGACCAAACGGCAAGACGCGTTAAGGAACAGCAAGATCGCGCCTCGATTGCGGCTGACAACCGCCGATGGCGATGGGCGGGGCGCGACAGCGACCGCGTCGGACTTCACCACGTTCTCCGAACCGGTAACGGACCGGTCGTCACGAGCATGTTCTACCGGTCATCGCGACCACCACACGCAGCGAAAGGGATTCCACCCTGGTCTCTGCACCTCGCCCAGACTGTACACCGCTGCAAGGCAAGCGATCCAATTGAGCTCTCCTTGCGGCGCACCGGGCTTCGCGCCTAGCGCATCCAGCCGATCAACGCTGCCGGATGGTGGCTGAGAATGAGGTTGTCTGCCCTGTCCCCGCGCGCTTCCTGCAGGAGGCGCGCCCATTCCTCGGACGTGTATTCCCGAGGGGACGGATTTTCGGCGGTTCTTGCCGCGCGCCAGCCAAGCAGGGTGGATAGCGCAGCCTGCATGCGCGCGAATAACGGTTGCGCAGGGGCCAATTCACTCGAATGATCGGTCATGGGGTCTCTCCTTGATCCTGTGACGCCATTTTCGCCCATGACCGTCCACGCCGGCGTCAACGCGGTGCAAAAGCGGCGTCAAAAGCGAAGCGAAGGGAGACATGGCGGACGAAAGTTCACGCAAGGCGCGGCTGCAGCTGCTTGGGCGTTTCGGTCTTTTCGGATCCGGTGGGCAGGAAGTACCCGTTTCCGCAAAGAAGAACCGGGCGCTTCTTGCGGCGCTCGCGCTCGCGCCGAATGGCAGCCTGATGCGCGAGGATCTTGCCGCGCTTCTGTGGGGGGATCGCGCGGAAGCGCAGGCGCGGCGCAGTCTTCGGCAAGCATTGACGGTCCTTCGCAAGGAGGTGGCGCAGTGCGGCGTCAAGGTGGACCCCAGCGGGGACAAGGTCAGGATCGATCTGGGCTCGATCGTGGTGGATGCGGTGCTGGTTCGGCAGGCGGCGGCGACCGCCGACCCCGAACTGGTGCGTCTGGCCGCCGAAAGCGGGGACGGGACGCTGCTGGCCGATCTCGGGTTGCATGGCGCGTCGATCGACGATTGGCTGGCCGCCGAGCGCCGCCGTCACACGGGCGCCATGCTGACGGTCCTTGAGTTGTGTTCCGCCACGCAGACGGGCGCCGCGAGAGTGGAATTGCTGGAACGGCTGGTCGCGCTTGATCCTCTGCGCGAAGCATCGCATCGGGCACTGATGCAGGCACTGGCGGACGCAGGCGAAACGGCGCTGGCCCTGAAACAGTACGACGCCTGCCGGGCACGGCTTGATGACGATCTGTCGGTTGCCCCCGCGCAGGAGACGCGTGCGCTCAGGGCGCGGATCGCGCGCGGGGCAGTTTCACCCGCCCCGGCCTCGACTGCGAAGGACGTACGCCCCTCGATTGCGTTGCTGCCCTTCGCGAACCGGAATGGAGACGCGCAGACCGGTGTGCTTTGTGACGCCTTTACGGATGCGATCATTGCCGGTCTTGCGCGATTCCGCGATTTGCGTGTCACGGCCGCTGAGTCAAGCTTCGCGTATCGCGGCAGGTCGATTGCCGTTCCCGAAGCGGCGCGCGCCTTCGGCGTCCACTTCATCCTCGAGGGAAGCGTCCTGCGGCTGGACGGCCTGATCCGCGTCACGGCTGCGCTGGCGGACGGCGGCGACGGCGCGGCGCTTTGGACACAGACCTTCGATCGGCGGGATGGCGACCTGTCGTCGGTCCTTGACGGAATCACCGGTCAGATCGTGGCGCAGCTTGCTTCGGCCTATGGCGGCGGCCTGGCGCGGGAATGGCGGCGCCTGTCCTTCCATGCGGAAGAAAAGGACCTTCGCGCCTATGACCATTTCCAGCGCGGCCTTGCAGCCTACAACACCTTCACACCAGGCAGCACCGCGCAAGCGCGCAAGGAGTTCAATGCCGCTCTGGCGCTTCGGCCGGGTTACGGCAAACCCCTGGCCAAGGTGGCGTGGAGCCACATAACCGACATCACCGCCGGGTGGTCCCGCGATGTCGATGCCGACCTTGCAGCGGCACACAGGTTCGCCATGGAGGCGATCGCGTCCGAAGATGGCGAATCCTGGGGTTACTGGGCGCTGGCAGGTTGGCACATGACCCGGCTGGAGCATGACCAGGCCATCGCCGCCTGCAAGAAGGCCCTGGCACTCAATCCCAACGACGCCGATGTCTGGACGGATTACGGCTATTTCCTGAATTTTGCCGGACGGCATGACGAGGCGCTGAAGTCGGTGGCCCATGCGATGACGCTGAACCCGCACTACCTGGAATGGTGGCTGATGGAGCGGGGCCAGTTCCATTTCGATGCGCACAATTACGAAGAGGCGGTCGCGGACCTGACATCGTTGGAATTGATGGCCAGTTCATTCGTCGAGACCTACCTTGCCGCCGCGCTCGCGGCCCTCGGGCGGAACCTAGAGGCCAAAGCCTCTGTCCGTCGCCTTCTGGCGTTCGCGCCGAGCGAAACCGTGGCTTCGGCTACGGAACCCATGCGCGCGCCCTATGCGCGCGACAAGGATCGCGATCATCTGGCCCACTGGCTGCGCATCGCGGGCCTGCCGGACTAGCGGGGTCGCGGGCTGGATGCTTTCCGGCTGCGGGAAAAGGTCGACGAGAGGATCGCCGACCTCGCCTCGGAGGCGGGAGCGAACCGGGACGGGATCGGGCGCCTATCGGAACATGTCGGCGTAGCGTTCGCGAAGCACGTTCTTTTGCACCTTGCCCATGGTGTTGCGGGGCAACTGGTCAAGGACGATCAGCTTGCGGGGATGCTTGAAGCGCGCCAGCGACTTGCGCGCGGCCGCGTCGATGGCCTCAAGATCGGGGGTCTTGCCTGGCTTCGGCACCAGCACCGCCAGAACGGTTTCACCGAAGTCGGGATGCGGCACGCCGATCACCGCGCTTTCAAGAACGCCGGGCTGCTCGTCAAGCAGTTGCTCGATCTCCTTGGGGTAGATGTTGTAGCCGCCCGATATGATCAGGTCCTTGTTGCGTCCAACGATATGCACGTAGCCGTCGGCGTCGATGCGGCCGAGATCGCCGGTGATGAAGAAACCGTCGGGGCGCAATTCGGCTGCGGTCTTTTCGGGCATTTGCCAGTAGCCCTTGAAGACGTTCGGACCCCTGACCTCGATCTGACCGACTTCGCCCTGTTCGATGGTTTCGCCGGTCGCCGGATCGGTGATCTTGAGTTCGACGCCAGGCAGCGCAAAGCCGACCGTTCCCGCCCGGCGCTCTCCGTCGTAGGGGTTGCTGGTGTTCATGTTGGTTTCGGTCATGCCGTACCGCTCAAGGATGCGATGTCCGGTGCGTGCCTCGAACTGGGCGTGGGTCTCTGCCAGAAGCGGCGCCGAGCCCGAAATGAAGAGGCGGACGTGCGACGCCAGTTCGCGGGTAAAGCGCGGTTCGTCGAGCAGGCGGGTGTAGAAGGTCGGAACGCCCATCATCGCCGTGGCCTTGGGAAGCAAGGCAAGGATCCGTTCGACATCGAACCTGGGCAGAAAGATCATCGAGCTTCCGGCGGCCAGAGAAACGTTGGTCGCCACGAAAAGTCCATGCGTGTGAAAGATGGGCAGCGCGTGCAGCAGGACGTCGTCCTGGGTGAAGCGCCATTCGCTGACAAGCACTTCGGCATTCGACAGAAGGTTGCCCTGCGTCAGCATCGCGCCCTTCGACCGCCCGGTCGTGCCGGAGGTGTATAGAAACGCCGCAAGATCATCGATCGCGCGCGGGACGGTCTGGAACTCTGCGGGCATCGTTAGGGCCTTTTCGGCAAGCGATCCCGAGCCGTCCCCGTTCAACGTTTCGATGCCCGCGCCAAGGCTGGTGGCGACATCTGTCAGCGCAGAGCGGGATGTCTGGTCGCAGACGACAAGGCGCGCTCCGCTGTTTTCGATGAAGTAGTGCAGTTCATCGACGGTGTACGCGGTGTTCAGGGGAAGGAAAACGACGCCGGCCTGCGCGCAAGCGGCATAAAGCGCAAGCGCCTCAGGCGATTTTTCCACCTGTGCCGCGAGGCGGTCTCCGGGTTTAAGGCCCGCCTGCGTAAGGACATGCGCGAACCGGGACGCCATTTCCAGGAAGTCCTGGTAGGAGATCGCGCCACCGTCCTGCAGATGAAGGAAGGGGCGCGTGCTTTGGGCGTGACGGCCGAAAAGGCGGTCGTAAAGCGGATTGGCCATCGGAATGCTCACTTTCGGTTCTTGTCTTCTGCCGCGCTCAGACTGCGCACGGTGGATGAGGCGGCGATTTCATGCCTCGTCGCGAAACGCTCGTGGTTTTGCGACACTTTCTTGAGATCATAGAGGTAGTTGACCATCGCGCCGCCCGACTGCCTGATCCCCTTGGCCGAGGTGTCGGCTCCGGCGTGAACGTCATGGATCAGCGCGCCATTGCCAAGGTGGAAGCGGGCGACCGGGTCAACGGGAAGCCCGTCTTCGCGTCTTGCGGTCATCAGGTAGTGGGCGGCGATGCGGCGCATCGGCTCGGCTTCGGCGGGGTCGTGGGCGCGGCCTTCCCGCGTCAGCCAGTCGACAAGGCCGGGAATGGGCGAAAGCGTCACGAAGGTCTTCAATCCGGAAAGTTCCGCCGAAAGATCCGAGGCGACCTGCTTGATCAGCGAGTTGCCGAAGGAGATCCCCGCGAGGCCCGGCTGGCAGTTCGAGATCGAATAGAACACCGCCGTGTCGGCGGCCTCGGCCGTCATCGGCTCCCGGCTTTCTTCCAGCAACGCCTGGATCGAGCTAGGCACACCCTTCGTCAGCGCCACTTCGACGAATATCAGGGGGTCGTCGGGCATGGCGGGGTGGAAGAAGGCAAAGCAGCGCCGGTCCGCCGGAAGCAGCCGCCGCCGCAGGTCGTCCCAACTGTCGATGGCATGCACCGCCTCGTAGGCGATGATCTTTTCAAGGACCGAAGCAGCGCTTTGCCAACTGATCGGTCGCAGGACCAGGAAGCCGCGGTTGAACCAGGAGGCAAGCAGGTGCTGGAAGTCCAGGTCCAGCGCCTTCAGCGTGGGGTCCTTGCGCGCGAACTTCAGAAGGTCGGCCCGCATCCGCACCAGCCGCGGCGTCGCCCCCGGAAACTGGTTCAGGCGGCGGATCAATTCCTGGCGCGTCGGCTCTGCGGCGGCCATGAAGTTGCGGTAGCCTTGTGGTGTCGTCACCGCGTCTTCCTGGTCGAGGGCCGCCCGAACGCGTTGCGGATCGATCCCCATATCCTCGGCAAGATGCCGGAAGAAGCCCTGACGCCCATCGTCGTCCTGTGACTCGTAGCGATCCAGGATCGTTCCCGCCAGGGCTCCCCCGGAAACTTCTCCCGTGGCGCCCAGGAGCGCCGCGCAAAGTTCCGGCAGCGTCCGGCCGTCGCGCCCCGAGGGACCGGCGGCGCGGGCGCGCCGCTCGAACACCGTGGCCAGAAGGTCGGCCAGGAGGGTCATATCGCTTCCCCCATGACGGCTTCGGGCAACCAGGTCGCAAGGCCGGGGAAGATGCACAGAATGACGATCGCCAGCGCCATGCACAGCACGAAGGGCAGCGAGCCGACAAGGATCTTTCTGAGCGAGATATCAGGCGCGATCCCGTTGATGACATAAAGGTTCAGCCCCACCGGCGGGGTGATCAGCCCGATCTCCATGTTGATCGTCACGATCACGGCGAACCAGTAGGGGTCGAAGCCCGCCGACGTGATGATCGGCAGAAGGATCGGCGCGGACATCAGGATGACCGCGACCGGCGGGAGGAAGAAGCCCGCGACCAGCAGGAACAGGTTGATGACCGCCATCAGAACCCAGCGATTCACCTCAAGTGCTGCGATCCATTGCGCGACCGACTGTGTCACGAAAAGCGACGACAGCATGAAGCTGAAGACGCCCGCGGCGCCGATGATGAACAGGATCATCACGCTTTCACGGGTGGAATCGCGCAGCACGACCCAAAGGTCAGCGGCCCTGTACATCCGGTAGACGACGATCGCGACGGCAATGCACAGAAGCGCGCCGACGGCCGCGGTCTCGGACGGCGTGGCGATGCCGCCGTACATGGCATAGAGCACGCCGATGATGATGGCGATGAACGGGACGACGCGGGGCAGGATCTCGACCCGCTCGCGCCAGGAATAGCGCGCGCCGCTCAGCACCGCCGACGCAGCACCGCGCCGCCAGGTGTCGTAGATCGCCCAGACCATGAACAAGCCGGTCAGCAGCAGCCCCGGAAGGACGCCCGCCAGGAACAGCCGTCCGATCGAGGTTTCCGTGGCGATGCCGTAGACGATCATCGTGACCGAGGGCGGGATCAGGATGCCCAGCGTTCCCCCCGCCGCGATTGATCCCGCGGCGACCTCCTCCGGATAGCCGCGGCGCCGCATTTCGGGGATGCCCATCTTGCCGATCGCGGCGCAGGTCGCTGGCGAGGATCCCGACATTGCCGCGAACAGGGCGCAGGCCCCCAGGTTCGACACGACAAGCCCGCCGGGTACGCGGGTCAGCCAGCGTTCAAGCGCCTCGTACAGGTCGGGGCCGGCGCGTGTGGAGGCGATTGCCGCGCCCATGATGATGAACATGGGGATCGAGAGCAGCGCGAAGCTGTTCAGCTCTCCGAAGAAGATCTCGGGCAGCGCCTGAAGCGAACGTGCGCCGTCGAAGATCAAGAGGAATCCCGTCGCCACGACCAGAAGTCCGGTCCCGACCGAGATTCCGGTGAAAAGCACCACAACCGTCGCGAAGGCGACCATGAGGCCGATCGTCAGTGGTTCCATTACAGGTTCTCCCCGTCCGGGCTGATGCCGTGCACCGTGGTTTCAAGCTGCGCGCCGTCCGACTTCGCTGCCAGCCAGAGATCGGAGGCCAGCTGAAGCGCAAAGACACCGAAGCCAAGGGGCACGGACAGGTAGGGTATCCAAAGGGGAACGGCCCAGACCGTTTCGGACTTCCAGTTGCGGGACCAGGCAAGGTGGAACATCTCCCACCCGTAGAAGGTCATCACGCCGACCATCAGCAACGTCAGGAAGAGGACCGCGAACGCCAGCAGCCTGCGCATGGAGGGTGGCAGGAGGCCGGGGATCAGGTCCACGCCGACATGGCCGCGCTGGTGTTGAACGTAAGGCAGGCCGATCAGGGTCGCTGCGATCATCAGGTAGATCACCGCCTCGGTTTGCCAGATCGTCGACTGCCCGAGAACGCCGCGCACGAAGATCATCTGGCAGGTGATCAGCACCGAGGCCATGATCATGGTCGCCGCGATAACACCGAACATGTTGGACACGAGGCTGATCGCGCGCACCCAGCTTGGTGGCTTGATTGTTCCCTGACGCATCACGCCCCTCCCCTGGCTCTGGTGTGTTGTCGGCGGCCGGATTTCACGGCCGCCGGTCGTCGGTTCACTCGACCGCGAGTGCGAGATCGAGAAGCATCTGGCCGTCCGGGGTTTCCGCGACGAAGGCCGGGTATGCCGTTTCGGACGCCAGTTTGCGCCAGGCTTCGAAGTCTTCGGGCGACATTTCCGCGATCTCGACGCCGGCATTGGCAAACGCCTGGCGCGCGACGTCATCTCCGAGCTTGGCCTGCTCAAGATAGAACGCCTCGGCCTTTTCGGCGGCGGACATGAGCGCGGCCTGCTGTTCGGCGTTAAGCCCATCGAAGGTGGACTTGTTCATCAAAAGCGGCTGGTACATGAACCATAGCGCGGTGTCGCCTGCGGGAGTGTAGCACTTCAGTTGCTCGTAAAGCCGGTAGCTGACGAAGCTTTCGGACGAGGTGTTGGTCGCGTCCAGCACGCCGGTTTGAAGCGCCGGGTAGATCTCGGACGAGGCCATGGATGAAATCGAGGCCCCCGCACCGGCAAGCATCTGCTCGAACGATTTGCCGGCGGCGCGGATCGAGATGCCGCTGACGTCTTCGGGCTTGGTGATGCAACCCTTGTTCGAGCCGAAGCCGCCAGCAAGATAGCCGTGCACGAGGACCATGACGTCGTCGCCCGCCATGATTTCTGTCAGCTTGTCCATGAAGGGCGAGTGCGACAGGCGCGCGGCATGATCGTGATTGCGCACGAGGCCCGGCATCAGGGTCAGGTTGTAGGCAGGCTGCTGGCCGCCGGCATAGCTGAGCGGCAACACCGTCATGTCCAGCTGTCCACGGCTCAGCGGCGTGTACTGTTCACGCGCCTTGAACAGCGTCTGGTTTGGGAAGATCTGGATGGTCAGGTCGACGCCGGCGTTGGCGACATCGTCCGCGACCATTTGCGCGACCTGATGGCGTACGTCACCTTCTGCCCACTGGTGTGACAGGCGCAACTCTTCCGCGGATGCGGCTCCGGCGGCAAGAGAAAGCGCCACGACGGCAAGCGTCGATTTCAATCTCGGTTTCATGATTTCCTCCCTGGTGTGTATCCCGACACTGTCTGGATCGCATGGCAGATTGACATTTCTGCGTTCCTTGTCAAACATTTTGTATACAGGAATGTTGATCTTGCTTCTTCTTCGTCAGTCGCTAGGATTCTGCCATGGACCAGAAACTCGCAGATACGATCTTGAACGAACTTGAGGAGCTGATCCTCGACGGCACGTTCGAGAATGGCGAACGGCTTGATGAAGTCACTCTTGCCAAGCGCTTCGGCGTGTCCCGGACCCCGGTGCGGGAAGCGCTTCAGAAACTGGTTCTGGCAGGTCTTGTCGAGCAGCAGCCAAGGCGGGGGGCGTTCGTGCGCCAACCCGGTCCGGTCGAGTTGATCGAGATGTTCGAGGTCATGGCCGAACTGGAAGCAAGTTGCGCGCGCTTCGCGGCGTCCCGGATCAGTGACGAGGCGCTGGATGAACTGCGCGCCGCGAACCAGCGGTGTCAGGCCGCGGTCGAGGCGAATGACGCGGACCGCTACTACGAAGAGAACGAGGTCTTTCACAAGATCATCTACCGACAGTCGGGCAACGGCTTGCTTGAACAGGAGGCACTCCGTCTGCATCGGCGGCTGAAGCCGTTCCGGCGGGTGCAGCTCAGGCTCAGGGGGCGGATGCGCCAGTCGATGGCCGAGCATCTGGAGATCGTCGAGGCGCTGACGCGGGCGGACGCCAACGCCGCCGCCGAGGCCCTGCGCGCGCATGTCGCGGTGCAGGGCGAAAAGTTTCATCATCTGGCCGCGACCTTCAAGACAAGCGCGGCCTGAATCCGGCGGCCGCCCGATTTCCTTGCGCGGTTTTGACCTGAAGGGACCGTTGGCCCTATGGTTCAGGATGAAGTCGCCGGCGAAGATGGATATCCTGCTGCCGGAGCTGCGGGCCTACGCACGGTCGCTGCACTCGCAACCAGACATCTCGGAAGACCTCGTTCAGGACGCGGTCGAGCGCACGCTCAAGCTGTCCAACATTGCCCGCGCGCTTTGCGAACTCAGGCCCTGGATGTTCCGCGTCAGCACCCTGACCTGTCTTCAGCCAACCTGACGCTGGTCGGGATGGACGGGGGCCGGTTCGCCGCGATCGCCAGGCTGCTGCATGAATACACGCAGCGGAATCGTGCGGGACGCGACGCTTTGGTTGCCGTCCGCCGGGCGACGGCTGAAGCCATGCCCTGCGCCTGACCTGCGGTGCTGCCCATTTCAACGTTGGGGAAAGTTCGGCCGGTCGGTGTTGTAGTGCTGCGCAAGGTAATCGAGGATGGCATCGCGCTCGTCCGGCGGAAGTTCGGCCATCCCCTGCTCCTCGATCATCCAGTCCAGGAGCTTGTCCCATCCATCGCGTGTCTTGCCCTGCTGAACCACAATCATTTCCGAGTGGCAGGCGGTGCAGGCGTCGTAGGTTTCCTCGGCGCCGGCCCCGTCGACAAGCAGGCCGAAATCCTCGGCGCCATCTTCCCCGGAACTGCCGTCGGAGGGCCGCAAGTCAGCGGCGTTCTCATCTGCCGGCGTGTCCGACATCGTACGCAGATACGCGATGACATCGGCACGGTCCTCGGGATCGCGCAGGCCGGGGAACGCCATGCGCGTTCCGGGGATCGCCCGGCGCGGGTTTTCCAGATAGGCGTCGAGTTCCTGCGGCGACCACGCTCCGCCCGCAGTCGCGATGGCGGGCGAATAGCGAAACCCCTCCGCCGCGCCTTTTTCTTGGCCCACAATCCCATACAGGTTGGGTCCGACGCGGTTGGGGGCGTCCTTTTCGGCCGTGTGGCAGGCCTTGCATTTCCGGAAGACCCCTTCGCCAGCTTCGATGCTGGCGGTTGTCAGGCGTTCGTCGATGGTCTGCGCACTGGCCTGCGAGACAGTGGAAAGTAGCGCCGCGATTGTCGCGGCAGCAGTCCTGAAAAGGGTCATTAGCGGCTCCTGGCTCGGGCGGGCCGCCGGCGGCCGCTCGGCCGCCAGCCTTTCGGTCAGGCCACTTTCAGGCCCACGCGGTGCATCGTGTTGTTGAGATATCCCTTCGGGTTCCAGTCGATCGCGAATGGCTGCATCTCGCCTTCGCTGTCCGTCGCCCTTGCCCAGATCTCGTAGTAGCCGGGTTGCGGGAATTCCACGTTCGCGCGCCAGTTCTGCCAAGCGCCGTCGCTGGCGGGCGCGTCCAGTTCCGCGCTTTGCCACGTCGCGCCGAAGTCGATCGATATGTCCAGCCTGTCGATGCTGCGGTCGCCCGACCATGCGTGCCCGCGCACCTCGGTCGAGGTGCCGGTTTCCGCGCCGTTGGCCGGGAAGGTGATCAAGGATTTGACGGGCATACGCTCGATGATCACGAAGTCCTCTTCCGGGACGTCCGTGCCCGGTGCGACAGGATAGGCCGGCACCCTGTAGGACGTTCCGGTCATCTTAGGCCCGTCGTGCACGACTTCGCGCAGCTGGATCCGTTTCAGCCATTTCTGCGAGCAGGATCCAGGCCAGCCCGGCACGACCAGCCGCAAGGGCGCGCCGTTCATCGGATGAAGGTCTTCGCCGTTCATCTGGAACGCGATCAGAACGTTGTCGGTCATCGCCTTTGCAATCGGGACGCCGCGGGAGATCGGCAGCTTGGACGGATCGCCCGAAAGGTGGGCGTCCGCGCCGTAGTGCGCCGTGTAGACGACGTTGTCCTGCACGCCAGCGGTTTCAAGAACATCCTTGAGCCGGACGCCCGTCCAGTTGGCGCAAGCCACGGCGCCGTATGTCCACTGGTTTCCGCTTGCCGGCGGATCGAAGAACGCCCGGCCATTGCCGCCGCATTCGAGGGTCAAGGCCATCGTCACGACCTCGAACTGGTTCTGCAGGTCTGCGATCGACATCTCCATCGGATTGTCGACCAGGCCATCGATGGTCAGCGTCCAGCCATCCGTCGCCATGTCCTCTGGCACGATGCCGTTATTGCGGATGAAGTGACGGTTTGTGGGCGTGATCGGATCGTCAAGCAGTTCCGGTGGCGTCTCGGCATTGACCGGACGGTCGTTCAGCAGGCTCAGGCCGTCCTTCCCGGAAAGAGCGTCGCCCTGCGCGAAGGCGGCGGGCACGAAGCCCGGGGGAATGTTGCGGTGGAAGGGGATGGTCATTCCGACTGCGGCCCCCACCGTCATCAATCCGGCGTTTCTGAGAAAGCTGCGCCGGTTCGGGGCGGGCGCCCGTACGAGGACATCGACCCCAGCGGTTGCGGGGCTATCTGCGAAGTGCTTGCCCGGCTCCTGTCCGTTCTTGTCGTCGTAGCCCATTGTCTTCCTCCCGAATACTGTTCACGCGGCGCACATGACATGCGCTGAACAACAAACGTTCGGGGCAGGCATTCTGTTCCGCCGTCTCCGGCTCCAGGCTTGGCGGGGCCGGTTCGCGCTCATGGCGCCAGGCCCGCGCGGTTGCGGTGCGTCAGGGAGTGCGCCTGCGACGGCCGCGAAAGGCAGGCTATTCGACGATCTCCGCGATCTGTATCAGGTTCACCGGCGGATAGAGGCCGATCTGCTTGGCCATCGACAGGTTGATGGTCACTGCAAACTCGGACATCCGCGCGACAGGCAGGTCGCCCGCTCGTGCGCCGTCGAAGAGGATCGCCGCGGCCTGCCGTCCGGCGAGGCGCCCGACCTCGTAATAGCTTGCCGCTACGGACAGGAGGGCGTTCCCCTCGCGCGCGGCTTCTTCATAGGGGCTGATCAGGGGAAGCTTCGCATCGCGAACCGCCGCGCCAAGAATTGCGCTGTTCGCCTGCAGGAAGGAAGAGCTTCCCACATACAGGAAGTCGGCCCCCGCCTGCGCGACCTCGCGCACCTTGGGAGAGATATCCTCCACCGAAGGTTGCCCTGCCTGGGTCAGCGGAAGGGCCAAGGCCACAAGTTCGAACCCCTCGGTCTTGGAAAGTTCCTGCAGTTCCTGATACTTGAGAACCGAGTTCGGCTCATTTTCGTTGTAGATCAGTCCCAGTGTGCCAAAGCCCGGAAGGTAGCTGCGGATGGTCTGGATCGTGACGGTCTCGGGCATGCGGTTGTAGGTCCCGGTCAGGTTCGGCCGGCCCGTGTCGTCGAGCGATTCCACAAGTCCGGATCCGACCGGGTCCGCGACGATCATGAACACCTGCGGGATGTCGTGATTGAACGCCGGATCTTCCAGTTGCGTGAGGTCGCCGGCAATTGCCTTGGTCACGCTCGTCCCCCAGCTGACGATCAGATCTGCCTCGCTGGCGCGCGCCTCGCCCAGCAGTCGCGGCAGCACGGCCTTGTCCTGCCCGGCGTCGCGGACGGTCAGCCGCACGTCCTGCCCAAGGCTGGCCATGTGGTCCTTGAAGCCCTGGCAGGCATCCTCGCAACCGCGCCAGGTGGCGATCATGACGTCCAGGCCCTGGGCCCGGGCGACCGTTGACCCGCTGGCCACAACGGCCAGCGTGCACAGCAGGTACTTCAGCATGGATGCCCTCTCCGCGCTCTCGAAGCCACTGACGCTTCGGATATCACGAACAGCACGGCGCCCGCCATAGCGGCCAACCCTAGCGCGGTCGAAATCGTCGAATGATAGCCCAGTTGGCCAAGAGCGGCGGCGATCGACAGGCCCAAGATCGCGCCCAGACGTTCAAAGAGGCGAAGCAAGGCAATCGGGCGTGACGACGCGCCGCTCAGTCCGAGGGTGAGCGCGTAGATGGGCGAGCGCAGGAGCGTGTGACCGATACCGACCAGCAGCACCGCGCACGCCGCGATCCAGACACCGCCAAGAAAGGGCAGGGCCACCAGCGTCAGCCCCGAAAGCACGGCGCCGACCACGGCCGAGACGCCGCTGCCGTGTCCGCCTCGGTCTCCGGTTCCCATCATCGGGCCCAGAATGATCGCGGCAAGATAGTAGAGCATGACCACGCGCGCGACATCCGCCGACCTGAGCCCCTGCGCGTCAAGCGCCAGCGGCATGTAATACCAGATGAAGGCCGCCGTCACCGCGCTGAGCGGCATGGCAAGGCCGACAACCAGCGCGGCGAACCGGCGCATGTCCACGGGCGTGGCCTCTTCGACGCGCTCGGCGGCGACGGTGTCGCTGGGGGCGCCCGCCGGCCCAATCATCCACAGACGACAGGCCAGGCCGGAAGCAAGGATGAAGACCGCGCCCAACATGATCGCAGAGGGAAATCCCAGCCGGCTTGCCAATACACCCCCGATGACCGATCCGCAGAAGGTGCCGCCGATGATAACGCCGATGAAGCCGCTCATCGTCCTGGCGCGAGGCGCCGCAGGGTCGACCCGAAGCCCGTATTCCTGGCAGGCCACGGTCACGAGCGCGTAGCACGCCGCGACCAGGCCGCGCGCAAGGGCGATCTGCGTGACGCTTCCGGCCATGGCCATCCAGACCAGTGCGGCCATGGCCACGGGAACCGAGGCAAGGAAAAGCCGCGCTGCGCCGTATCGCCTGCTGATCGCTCCGGCAAAGGGTGACAGGGCTGCGACGGCCAGAAGGTAGATGACCATGGGCGCCGCTGCGGCGACCTCTGCCGTCAGCCAAACCGGGCGCGTCGCGGCCGAGGCGTAGACCGGCAGAAATGATGCCGTGATCTCGGACCCGAGTGCGAACAGGAAGAGTGGTAGCCGTATGTCGGCCCTGTCAGACATCTCGACAAGCTTCGGCGAAGCCGGGGGCTGATCATTGCCAAGCGCTCGCCGCCGCTTGGCGATGTCGAGCGCGTAGGAGTTGAACCGGGCCGCCAGCCTGCGGAAGGCGACCGGCCCCTGTTCGCGCATGACGTGGTTGAATTGCCCTTTGCGCTGCTCTGCGAGCATCTGTATCAGCTGCGCATGCGGTTTCCATACGGTCGCGCTCGCGATGGCGATGGCGAGTTCGACACCGATCAGCAACATCGCGATCGCCAGGATCGACACGTCCAGGACGACGTCGCGCAGCCGGGTCTGAACGAAGCGCTGGCTGCCCTCGATCCGGATCGTGCCGACGACCTGGCTCCCGGCAAGCACGGGCATTTCGACGGTCGATGCGCGAACGCCAACGGCGTGCCCGAACGAAGATGGGATGACCTCATCCCCAGTGTCCTCCCTCCTGGCCTCCGCGACCCGCTCGCCGCCGCCCGATATGAGGGATATCGCGGACACTTCGTCAAAGTTTTCGAGAATGCCTTCGAAGTGGGGCGACAGCCCACCAAGCGCGGACATCGGGATGCCAAGCTCCAGCGTGCGCTGCATCTCGGCTCGGACAAGGCTGCCGATCAGCGTTGCGCGGCTTTCCAGTTCTGGCTCGATGGCACGGTCGAATGCCAGAACGACGAGGGTGGAAAACACCAGAAGCGAGCTTGAGACGACCGCAAGCATCGCAAGCACGATGCGTCGGCGCAGCGCCTGGATTTGCGCCGGCGGCGCCATCGGTTGGTCGTCGGGTGTCGGTGTTTGCGTCCGTGCCGGCGTACCTGCGCTGCCCTCGATCTCTAAAGCGTATCGCCGTTCAACTTCGCCTATCAGCGCGGAAAGAGGGCGGGCCGAAGCCGAAGGCCTTGACGCTTCGCCGGTGCTGGCCGAGATCCGCGACAGCCAGCTTTCACGCTCGAACCGCTGGATCTGCTCTTCCACTTCGTCATAGGCGGTGGTTGCCCGCGCAAGGGCGCGGCGCAGCACGATCCATATCGCTGGCGCGAGCACCATGGTGAAGGCCAGACCGGCCAGCAGAAGTTGGCCGACCATCGCCCAGGATTGCGCCTGGCTTTGCCGACCGGAATAGGTGATCGCCACCCCGCCGGCCACGCGCCCCGAGGCGTCAAAGAGTCGGACGCCAGAATAGAAACCGTCGGTGGTGTCTCCGGACCAGGTCGCGCTTGCGTCGTCGCCCAACCCGAAAGGGCCACCCAGAAGCGCAGGCTCCCGGTCGGTCGACGTCGTGGAGGCGACGAGCGAGCCATCTGCCGCGAACAGATAGGCGCCTTCGATGGCGGGATCGAACTGGCGCGCAAGTTCAAGCAATGCCGCCGTGTTGCGAACGGAGGATACGGGAAGTCCGATCTGGGTGGCAGCCTTGAACGGGTCCGCAGTCCGGTTCGCCAGCACCGCAATTCTTTCGCGCTCCAGCTCGAATCGGACCTGATTGAATTGCAGCACCGCCAAGGCGATGAAGGCGAAAAGCGAGGACGCCGCGACGATGAAGATCGTCGGAAAGATCCGTCGGAACATCAGCAAGGGCACTGTCCTCCCGCGCCGAACCTAGCCGCCAATTCGCTGATCCTACAATAGGCCAAAGATGTGCGGGGACCGTCGGGCTGGCGTCTGTCAAGAAGCTCTGTTCCGAGCTGGCATGGTCGCGCGGCAAGGCACCCTGGCTAGCCGCGGACCCGGCGGACTTCCTGGCCGAAGCGATGCAGGAAGTCTTCCTGTTCCGGGCTTTCGACCCAGCGGGAGTTGCGCCGTCGCGCCTTGGTCAAGGCCTCCGTCGGGTCAAAGCCGCGCCAGATCAGCTGCGCGACCAGTGCCGTTCCCGTGCGCCCCTTGCCGGCATGGCAATGGTGTACGACCGCCTGTCCCGCTTCGATCCGCCTGTCCACCTCGCGGCAAATCAACGCTGCCTGCGCCATGTCCGGGGGCATCCGGTCCGGGATCGGGACATGAAGCGACTCCATTCCGTGGGCCGAGACGGCGTCGGCGTCGGGTTGCCATTCCTCCGTAAGCGACACCAGAAGGCGCGTTCCTACCCTTGCAAGCGCCGCAAGGTCGCCGTCCAGCGATGCGGAAAGACCCGGACGCGCCGTGCCGCCAAGCAGGCCCGGCACAAGCCAGACGAATCCCATCGGGCCGAAATAGTCGGACACCACCTGAAGGGGGCTAATATCCTCAAGCACGGTGATCCGGCCCCCTGCCGCTGTTTCGCATTGGCCGAAGCCGTTCCGTGCCCAATGCCCGTCGCGTCATGCGGCCAATCCACCCGAGGAATTGGATCGGCAGCGGTCGCAGAAGATTTCCCCCGTCCGCAGGTGATGTCGGACCGTCTCTCCGGCCGCGACCTCGTTCTGGCAGCCGTCACAGAGCGTGCCGAGTGTCATGACCTCGTCAACGAAGGCCGGCTTCGTCACCTCCTTGCCGTCGATCCACTGACCGCGCATGGATGACTTCACGATCTCGCGCCGGAACATCTCGTTCAACGCCGCCCAGCGGTTCATCAGGTGCTGCGGCAGGCCGTGCCGCGCGGCCACCGAGAAGAAAAGCCGCTCCCGGTAGTCGAACAGCTCGTCCGAGATGATCATCCAATGATGAGAGTTGAAGGGCCTTTCCCCGAAGTACCGGCGCTGGCCGGTGAACAGGTCTGCCATGAAGGAATACTGCTTTTCCACGAGCCGCGCCTTGGTGACCTTGCGGAAAAACGGCTCCAGCCGCGGGTCGGCGAAGACCAGCGTGTAGAAGTCCTCAAGGATCGCGGTCAGCTTGCTGCCGCTGTCCAGCGCGGCCCACATTTCGCTGTCCGCTTCAACGCCGCTGATCTTTTCCGAATCGCGCGGCCGATAGGGCGCCGGGCTTTCGAACGGGTCGGAGAACAGATCCTCCAACGCCGCGCCATGGCGCAGCGCCGCGATGCGGCCGGTCTCGACCATGTCCGGGGCGCCGCAGAGGTAGACCAGGTGCCCGCCAAGATCGGCCTCGGGGCCGATCGCGTTCCGTGCGACATCGCTGATCTCGGCGTCTGCCACCATGTAGTCGACGCTGAAGGTGGTGAAACGTGCCGCCATGTCATCCAGCCTTTCGCGAAGGTAGTGGTCCTCGGGGCGCCGGGCACCGTGAACCAACCGGATGGGTGCGCGGTGTCCGCGGGTCAGCGCGTCCTGTGCCACGGCTGCCAGAGTTCCCGCGCCGCAACCGCTTGCGATCAGCAAGAGCGGGCTGTCCGGCTGATCCCGGTAGTGGCAATGACCCGCAGGGCCGACAAAGTCGATCGTCGCGCCGACATCCAGCTGGTTGACCAGCCAGTCGCTGACGGCGCCCCCCTGATAATGGCGAATGTGAAGTTCAAGGTAGTAGTCCTCAGGGCAGCTCGCGATGGAGTAGCTTCGCATCTGCGTGCCGCTGCGCCGGATCGTTATGAACTGACCCGGACGCCAATCGAGGGCCTGATGCGTCTCAAGAACGACCTTGTAGATGTTTGTACCCAGGCGAACTCTTTCCACGATGTCCGCCTGCGAAACCGACCTTGCCGGATCCGGCATGCGGGCCTCAACCGCGTGGGGATGGCGCATCGTGCAAGGCAGGAAGAAGTTCTGGTCCCGGAGGTGCTTGGGAAGGGGCGAACGCGCTTCGGGACCCGGATCGCCCGATACTGCCTCCATCATGCAGGATCGGCAGGTTCCCTTGCGGCACGAGAAGACGACATTCGCGCCCCCCGCAAGCATCGCCTCAAGCCCCGACTGGCCCGGCGCCACATCGTAGCGTTTGCCTTCGAAAGCAATCCAGCTATCGCCAACGATCTGTTTAGGGTCTGATCCGTTCATTGCATCCTCCGGGGGCGGGCGAAATGCCCGGCTGACGGTCGAGACCGTCCTTCTCGCACAATCGAGTCGTCCGATGTTCACGGCCGACTTCGCGGCAGGCCAACGCGCGCAAGCAATGAGCGCATTGCGGCGATCCGGAGGCGTCGGGGCGTCGAAATCATGGCGACCCGGTGATTTCTGGGGCGGAACCCGCAAAGTGCGATCTTGTCGCACCCAGCGAGAATGTTGCGACAGCATTTGGCCTCAATCCTGCCGCATTGGATGGTCAGTTATCCGGCCCAAGGAACGGGCGAGTCGAAACCCGCAGTCCTTGGGCAGCACGGAAAGGTTATATCGAGCGTTTCATGGATTGTTGAATTTAAGATCAATCCAGATGCGCGTTTCCATTGACCCAATCGTCGCCGCCAAGATTTTAACTGTGCTTACCGAGTGAATGTCTACGAATGAAAGGTTCGGACAGATAATTAGCGCGAAGTATCATCTTGTGGGTTTCCCCATGAGAAAAACAAGAAAGCTAATATCTAGGAAACGCTGAACGTCGGTGCGCCGGATGATTTTTTTTATACGAGTTTCCGGTGCAATCAAACACCAGCACCGTCAGTATATCTGACCAACCAGTATTAGGATTCCCAATGTCTCTCGACAAAGCACTCGCCGAAGCAATGAACACGGTCCCGGAATGCGTTGCCGGCGCCTATATCGATATCGAGTCCGGCCTTCTGCTCAGCGTCAAGACGCTCGACTCCCATCCGCAGGCGGTTCTGGACATGGTCGCCGCGGCGACCGCCGACATGTTCCAGGGGCCGAATGTTTCGCAGATTGAAAAGCATTTCAAGGCGTCGCGCGGTCAGAAGGATGCGACGTCGCATTACTTCAACGAATTCCTCGTCTTCAGTGACAATCTCATTCACGTCTTCCTGCGCACCAAGAAGTTCCCCGATCATGTCGTGTCCTTCGTGTGCCGCAAGAGCGCGAACATCGGCATGGTGCTTGCGAAAAGCCGCATGGCGATCGACGGCCTGTCGAGTGCCGTCTGAGGCTTCACCGGAGTAAGTTCAACAATGACGGGTGCCTTATGAAAAAGGCACCCGCACATCGTGGGGCAAGAAGCGCAAATGTCTTTGCGAAGCCTATTTCTGGATCGTGTAAGGCGGGACCGAAGCGTCAAGCCGAAAAGCAGTGAAACACTGGCGGCGGATCTGTCTCCGCTTGATCGCCACGCCACTATTGCCAAGCTGATAGCGGACTCCGATAGCCCGCGTGAAATCCGGCTTTCCGGTCAGACGTGCGAGGCCATTCTGATTTCCTTCGGGCAGCGGCTTCTGCGTGCGGAAATAAGAGCGCCCGGATCTCAGGGTGAAGTATTCGATTTCGGCATGAAGGCGGATGCGCCTGAATTGGAAGGGTTGATCGCGCGGCTGAACGCATCTCTTTCCGAGTTTTGCGCGCGCAGCGGGGAATTGTCGGTTGATATCCTGACGGCGGACAAGCCCCAGGACGCGGCTGCGGGCCTGCGCCATGGGCTTGTGACATACGACGACGAGGCCGCGATCGAAAGCCTCTGGGAGACGACGCGTCCCCAGCAGGAAGACGATGCCGCCCGCGCCCGCGAACCCGGCAAGGGGCCGGAGGCCGCCTCCGATGTGCTGACACTTCAGTCGCCGCTGCGGCCGGAAGGTGCCGCATCGCTGAGGCCGTTCGAGTTCCTTGATGGCTGCCGCGGCTTCGCGGACGAGGTCACGTTCTTTTCCGAGCACGGCGAAGGCGCCTATGCGGCGAGAAGAACTGACGACATTGCGGGCGACCGCCGGGACCTGCCCGCCCTTGCTGACTGGTATGACCGGGTTTCGGAACACCTTGGCGCGGACATTTTCGTTGTCGCCATTCCCGCGCGTCGCGACGATCCTGCGACGGCCTTCGCTCTGAACGGCAGTCATGGCGCGGGCATACGTTTCCGGCGCGTGAACCTGGGGCAGGTGGCCCGTGTGATTGCCGGTTCAGACTGATCAGGCGCATGTCCGGCTGTGCCCTGTCGATCCGCAACCTGTCCGTCCACGCCAACGGGCGGCCGGTCCTCCTTGGCATCGATTTCGACCTGTCCAGCCACGGAATGACCGCACTGATGGGTCCGATGGGCAGCGGCAAATCCGCCTTTCTGAAGTGCATATGCTCATCCGACAGCGATCTGCTTGAGGTCCGCTGGGATGAGGCGGTGTATCGGGGCGCGCGGCTCGAACGGGATCGCCGCCCCGTGCTCATCCGCCAGAAGCCGCGGCAGGATGCGCGCAAAGCGAAGGCGTCGGGCCGCCTGCTTGATGAACGGATTGAGGAGATTTCGCAGGCCTGCGCTGGCAATCGGGATGTCCTGTGCATCGATGAGCCGACCGCCGGCCTGAACGCCCGGGACGGCGCCGGCATGATGCGGTTCCTTCAAGCACATGCACAGGCGCGACCAATCCTGTTGGTGTCGCACAATTCAAAGGAGGTGCGCGGCTTTTGCGACCGGGTGGCTCTGCTTGGGGGCGGGCGCATGATTGCGCACTGCCCGAAAGCCGAATTCTTTGCCCCCGGTGCCGGACGTCACGTCGAATGGTTCATAAGAACCGGCGGGCTAGACCTGCCCGGCGCGGGCACACCCCGTCACATGCTTTCGTCCGAACACCGGCCCCTGCCGCCCGAATTCGATCGCACCGCCGTCCGACCCGGTGTCGATCGGGCATGGATCATCGAACATGCGCTTGAACTTAGGTGGCCTGTGGCGGAAGGCGGGGGCAACCCACGGCCAAACCCTGACGATGGCCACATGATCGTGTCTGTCGGGCGCGATGCCACCACGCTGGCAGGCCCGGGGGGCAGGCGTGCCGTACAGCTCTGGGACCACGATCACACGCGCCCTGATCTGGACATGCCCGCGATCTTGAACATCTGCCGTCTTGTCGAGGAGGCGATATCCGAGGGGCTTCTGGTGATGATCGAGCCAAGGGAAAACGTCGTCGGCACGGCTGCGATCTTGGGTTCATTCATGGTCATGCGCGGGGCAGCGCCCGAAGACGCGGTTCGCCTTGCATCCGCGAAACTTCCCGAGCTTCATTTCGGCATGCGGATGGAACAGCTCTTTTGGGATATCGATACCGGCTTGACGATCTGACCCCACCGCCGCAGGCATTCGGACCGTCCGGGCCGTGTCGATGTCACGTTGTGCTGGTCCGCGCCCTCAGGCGGGCGCGGGGCTGAGGCCGTCGCGGATCGCTGTCCTGCCACTGTTTCCTGGCCGCGGCGGGACATGGGGCCATGCGCTCGCTGGGGAGCGGTCTATTCGGCGGCGATGCCGATCGACCGCGGCAGCGTGGCATGCGTCGCGGTGATCTGAACCGCAGCGTCGGCGGCCTCTCGGCCCTTCTTCACGAAGTGGTCGCGATAGAAGCCCTGGTGCTCTTGCGACGGCTGGAAGTGGTGCGGCGTCAGTGACACCGATAGAACCGGCACGCCGGTTTGCATGCCCGCTTCCATCAGGCCCGAAACCACGGCCTGAGCCACGAAGTCGTGGCGATAGATGCCGCCGTCCACGACTAGCGCCGCCGCCGCGATCGCGTCATAGCGTCCGCTTTCGGCCAGCTTGCGCGCGAGCAGCGGCATTTCGAACGCGCCGGGAACGTCGAACGCTTCGACCTCGGCCGCGATGCCCAGCTCGGCCAGTTTCTGCGTGAAGCCCACCAGCGCCTGATCGACGATATCGGCGTGCCAACGGGCCTTGATGAACGCGAATTTGGGGGATTTTGTCATAGCTCCGGATCCTTTCCACCAGACAAGATCCCAGAGCGCAGAGGCCGCACGGGCCTCGCGGCCCGAACGCCCACATCTCTCCCATCCGGACTGTGACCGTCGGCCCCGGAGTTCCACCGGATCTGCTGACCCGTCCCGAGGGACGGCGCTCGCGGGCTGTTACCGCCGGTGGGGAATTTCACCCCGCCCTGAGAATGTCGCCGGGATACCCTCATGCGCGGACCACGTCAAAGCCGGATACGGCGTGAACACGCCCGATAGCGACAGCTTCGTCTCAAAGGAAGAGAAGAGTGGTGCGGTTGAGAAGACTCGAACTTCCACGGGGGTTAGCCCACAGCGACCTCAACGCTGCGCGTCTACCAATTCCGCCACAACCGCACTCTTTTCCGGGGCGCGCCCCGGCGAGGTGCGCGCTTATTAGCCGAGCGTTCCGGGGATGTGAAGGGGATTCTTCGGACTTGCGGAAAATTCCTGCCCATCCCCGGAAACGGCTGTCAGTTCGAACTTTCGGGCACCTGGAAACTTGGCAGGGCCGCCGGAACCGGCGCCGCGGCCGCGTCATCTTCGCGACCAACCATCGCATATGCGGCCTTGCGCAGAAGCTGCATGCGCTCGGGTTGGCCGGGTGCGAAGACGGCTGTCCCCGGACGCTCGGCGCCTTCCAGCGCGATGCCATACCAGTCGAAGGCCAGGTCGCTGCGCTGGTTCGCGCCGAAGCCCTGACTCAGATGGTGGCCCAACAACTCGGCATAGGCCGTCTCGCCAAGCCCGGCCAGCAGCAGGGCTGAAGCCGTCGCCACGTCCATCGCATCATCGCGGTATCCGACCGAAAGGCAGATCTTGGCGGTCGATGACAGCTGCGCGGGGGGCATGCCGGTTCCCACAGCAAAGCCGCGCACCTTTTCCAGAACCGCAGGCGCGGGACTGAGCGACAGGTCGGAAAGCTCGGCCTTCATCGCCGGGCCGAAGCCTGCGCATTGCTGGGCGATCTGCTCGGGCGTCGTGCCGGGAACGCGCGCCGCCAGTTCCTCTCCCTGCGCGATCGCGTAGGCGCGGGTAAGGCAAAGCTGTTCTCCCAACGCCTCCATCGGGTTGGTCATGTCCGCGACCGTGGTGTAGCCGCCATTCGTCGTGGTCATCAGGCCGACGCGATTGCAGAAGGACGCGAGCGAAACCTGCGCTCCGGCCGCGTCCAGGAAGGTCGGAAGCCCGGTCGAGGGCGCAGTGGCGGTGGTCGTTTCGGGCTGGGCGGCGGCGACGGGCGCAGCGGCGGGCGCAGCGGTGGGCGCGATGCCCATGGCCTCGTCCCTCCAGGTCACCAGCAGCCCGCGCATGCCCATTGGATTTGCCGCCGCCGCCTGCATCGTCGCCGGACCGCCCGCGACGGCGCGGTGGTAGGAGGAGACCAGATGACTGCGCTCATACTCCGTCAGGTAGCCGGTGGGAGAGTAGCCCAAGGTCACCTGATACTGCGAAATCGCCGAGCGCGAGCGCGAGCCCAAAACGCCATCCGGCGTGCCGGCAGGATAGCCGAAGTAGTTCAGCGCCGTCTGCACCTCTGCGTTCGCGGCGCGCTGCGAGGAACTGACCTGCGGGGCGACATAGGTCCTCTGCTTTTTCTTGTTCGCCTCGTTGACGATCACGCCGCCGACGACGCCACCGACAACGCCGCCCACCAGCGCGTCACCGAAATCCGCGCGGGCCGGTGCCGTTTGCGCGGCAATCAGCGCCGCTGCCATGCATGATGTTGCAATTCGATTGGCTTTCATTCCATCTCTCCCGCGTCAAAGGCAATCTGGCCCGGCGAGTCGCCCCTTGGTGCGGCTGGCAAGGCGTTTGGAAATCCTCTCGAGTTTGCGCCCTCCGGTGCGCTCTTGCAACACGGGATATCCGACCAAAGCGAAAGGCGACCCATGGTCGAGTGGATCGAAAGCCGGGGGCTGGTTCCGTACGAGGTGGCACTGTCCGAGATGGAAAGGCGCGTCGCCGCCATGCACGAAGGCCGTGCAGGCGAGGCGATCTGGTTGCTTGAACATCCGCCGCTTTACACTGCCGGCACGTCCGCCAGGGCCAAGGATCTGATCGATCCCGACCGCTTTCCGGTGCATGTCGCGGGGCGCGGCGGCCAGTACACCTATCACGGGCCGGGCCAGCGCGTGGCCTATGTGATGCTTGATCTGAACCACCGCGGCCGTGACGTGCGCGCCTTTGTCCGCCAGCTTGAGGAATGGGTCATTGCGACGCTGGCAGAGTTCAACGTCGTCGGGGAAATCCGCGAAGGCCGGGTCGGAGTCTGGGTCCGCCGCCCCGAAAAGGGGTTGAACCCGGACGGATCGGTGAAGGAGGACAAGATCGCCGCGATCGGCATAAAGCTGCGCCGATGGATCAGCTTCCACGGCATTTCAATCAATGTCGAACCGGACCTCGGCCACTTTGGCGGCATCGTGCCCTGCGGCATCAGCGATCACGGGGTGACGAGCCTGGTCGACCTCGGCCTGCCCGTGACGATGGCCGATCTGGACGCCGCGCTGAAGAAAGCTTTTGAAGCGACATTCTGATTGTTCCGTGCTGCCGGCGACCGGCACTTCGCGCAGGGCGCGCGGCAGCCCGCCTCGTGGCGAGTTAAAGCCGATCCGGGATGGATCCGGTTGTTCTCGGTCCGGGCCTGTGATCTGACGGTGGCCGATCCCGCCTCTTGACATGTCTCAAGTCGCGACCGAGCGTCGCATGCTACGAGCCGCCCGAAGGGTTTAACTGCTTAGACGTAATCACAACCGAGGAAACAGAGATGAAAACCATCCTGATTGCAGCGATCGCAACCTTGTCCGTGGCGGGCCCCGCGCTTGCCGAGGGCGATCCAGCGGTGGGTGAAGCCGAATTCAAGAAGTGCAAGGCCTGTCACGCGATCATCGCCGATGACGGCACCGAGATCCAGAAGGGCGGCAAGACCGGTCCCAACCTTTACGGCGTCGTCGGTCGCGTGGTCGGAGCAACCGACTTCAAGTACGGCGATGACATCAAGGCGGTCGGAGAATCGGGACTTGTCTGGGACGAGGCGGAACTTGCCGCCTATGTCACCGACCCTGCGGCCTGGCTCAAGGAAAAGACCGGCGATGCCGCGGCGAAAAGCAAGATGAGCTTCAAGCTGAAGGACAAGCAGGCCGATCTCGCGGCCTATCTTGCCTCCGTAGCCCAGTAAGGGCCTTAAGAGACGGGGGTGAGGCAATTTTTCCTGCCTCATCCCGGTATCTGCGATTGCCCATTCCAAGGTTGCCAACTATTACGGGCATGTAGCTACGCGCGGGTGGGAGACCTGCGCCTTGCGAATGGAATGGGAGAACAGCATGGCCGACGCAGCCGTACATGGCCACGGCGAACATGGACACCCGGGGTTTTTCACCCGCTGGTTCATGTCGACCAATCACAAGGATATCGGCATCCTTTACCTCTTCACGGCCGCGGCCGTGGGGTTCATTTCCGTCGTCTTCACCGTCTACATGCGGATGGAGCTTATGGAGCCGGGCGTTCAGTACATGTGCCAGGAAGGCGCACGCCTGATGGCCAATCCCGACGAGGTCTGCACCCCGAACGGGCACCTATGGAACGTGATGATCACCTATCACGGCGTCCTGATGATGTTCTTCGTGGTCATCCCGGCGCTTTTCGGCGGCTTCGGCAACTACTTCATGCCGCTCCACATCGGTGCGCCGGACATGGCGTTCCCGCGGATGAACAACCTCAGCTACTGGCTTTATGTTGCGGGCACGTCCCTTGGCGTCGCATCGATGCTGGCGCCGGGTGGCAACGGTAGCCTGACGGAAGGTCTGGGTGCCGGTGCGGGCGTGGGCTGGGTGCTGTACCCGCCGCTGACGACCACCGCCGAGGGCGGCTACGCGATGGACCTCGCCATCTTCGCGGTCCACGTTTCGGGCGCTTCCTCGATCCTGGGCGCTATCAACATCATCACGACGTTCCTGAACATGCGCGCGCCGGGCATGACGCTGCACAAGGTGCCGCTGTTCGCCTGGTCCGTGTTCGTCACCGCGTGGCTCATCCTGCTGTCGCTGCCGGTTCTGGCGGGCGCGATCACCATGCTTCTGACCGACCGCAACTTCGGAACCACCTTCTTCTCGCCTTCCGGCGGGGGTGACCCGATCCTGTACCAGCACATCCTGTGGTTCTTCGGCCATCCCGAAGTCTACATCATCATCGTGCCGGGCTTCGGGATCATCAGCCACGTCATCGCGACCTTCTCGAAGAAGCCGATCTTCGGCTACCTTCCGATGGTTTACGCGATGGTCGGCATCGGGGCGCTGGGTTTCGTGGTCTGGGCGCACCACATGTACACCGTCGGCATGTCCCTGACCCAGCAGTCCTACTTCATGCTGGCGACGATGGTCATCGCCGTGCCCACGGGCATCAAGGTCTTCTCGTGGATCGCGACCATGTGGGGCGGTTCGATCGAGTTCAAGACGCCGATGCTCTGGGCCTTCGGGTTCCTGTTCCTCTTCACCGTCGGCGGCGTGACCGGCGTGGTGCTGAGCCAGGCGCCGGTGGACCGGGTCTACCATGACACATACTACGTCGTGGCGCACTTCCATTACGTGATGTCGCTGGGCGCGGTCTTCGCGATCTTCGCCGGCGTCTACTACTGGATGGGCAAGATGTCGGGCCGCCAGTATCCCGAATGGGCGGGCAAGCTGCACTTCTGGGCGATGTTCATCGGTGCGAACCTGACCTTCTTCCCGCAGCACTTCCTGGGTCGCCAGGGCATGCCGCGCCGCTACATCGACTATCCGGAGGCCTTCGCCTACTGGAACCACATCTCGTCGATCGGCGCGTTCATTTCCTTCGCTTCCTTCGTGTTCTTCATCGGCATCGTGTTCTACACGCTTCTTGCCGGCAAGCGCGAAACCCGGGCGAACTACTGGAACGAATACGCAGACACGCTGGAGTGGACCCTTCCGTCCCCGCCGCCGGAGCACACCTTCGAGCAACTCCCGAAGCGTGAGGACTGGGACAAGGGCCACGCCCACTGATCCGCAGAAAACCAGGTGCGGCCCCGGAGTAATCCGGGGCCGCCGTCTTTTGGAGCCGGCAGGTTTCGGTATGCGACCCTCTGGCTTCCGTGCGCCCGCAAACCCACATGGCTTCGTGCCTTCGACCCATGCCCTATGAATGGATCCACCCCGAAGCCTCGGGCGAAAATCCCGCCGAGCTTCACCTGTGGCCCTATCGTTCGCTGGGCCCCAGGGGCTTTGCCGTGTTCATCGGCGCGACGGTGCTGATGCTTTCGATTCCTCTGTTTTCGGTACTGGGCACCGTGATCCTCTGGGTGCTTCTTCCCTTCATGATCGCTGCGGTCGCGGGCATGTGGTGGGCGCTTGGCCGAAGCTGGCGTGATGCGCGCCTCACCGAGGTTCTGACCATTGCAACGGACCGCGTCGCGATCCGCCGGCAAGACCCGGACGGACGCCTTCGCGACTGGGAGGCGAACCCCTACTGGACCTCTGTTCACCTCCAGCCCACAGGGGGGCCGGTCGCGCAGTACCTTACATTGAAGGGCGGTGGTAGGGAGGTCGAACTGGGGGCCTTCCTCACGCCCGGTGAGCGTGCGGAGCTAGCGCAGGAGCTGCGCAAGAAACTTGGCGAGTTTCGCTAGAGGCTCGGATCAACGGGCGAACCCGTTCGGTCCTGCGTGGTTTCAGGAAGTTCTGGCGGGCGGGCCGATGCCGCCCGCCCGGCAAGAGGCTCAGCCCAGCCGATCCTTGACGCGCGGTCCCGCGGCGCCGAAATCCATCTGACCCGTGTAGCGCGCCTTCAACGCCGCCATGACCTTGCCCATGTCGCGGATCGTCGCCGCGCCGGTTTCGGCGATGGCGGCATCTATGGCCGATGTCACTTCGTCATCGCTCAACTGGCGCGGCAGGAACTCCTCGATCACCTTGATCTCGGCCTGTTCCTTTTCGGCAAGCTCAAGGCGCCCGCCTTCCTCGTATGCGCGCGCGCTTTCCTGCCGCTGCTTGACCATGCGGCCGAGGATCGCAAGAACCTCTGCATCGCCAACGGCGCCCTCGCCGCCTTCGCCGCGCGCGGCGATATCCTTGTCCTTGATGGCTGCATTTATCAGCCGCAACGTCGAAAGCCTGTCCGCATCGCGCGATTTCATCGCGTCTTTCAGAGCGGCGGCAATCCTGTCCCGCATGATCATCCGGTGTCCCATCCCCATGAGGTTCCGAAGGCCCACAATACCTGCTCCGCTTTCGTGATACAACCGTACAGTTTTCGGCTAACCAATTGAAAAATATAGGTAAGCTAAATCGCGCCGAGCCCCTTGACCACGACCTGCCATTCCCCTTAGTTTCCGCAGGATTTGAGCATCGGGAGTCGCGCCATGCCGCAAAGCCATGAGCCCACCGCAAGACCCACGGCCTGCATCGCGCTTGCCGACGGAACGCTGTTCTTCGGCCATGGTTTCGGTGCGACAGGAGAGACGGTGGCAGAGCTGTGCTTCAACACGGCGATGACCGGCTATCAGGAAATCATGACCGATCCATCCTACGCGGGACAGGTCGTGACCTTCACCTTCCCCCATATCGGCAACGTCGGCGTCAATCCCGAGGATGACGAGGCAGCAGAACCCGTTGCGGCCGGGATGGTCGTCAAATGGGACCCGACCGCGCCCTCGAACTGGCGCGCGGCCGAAGAACTGACGGCTTGGCTCACGCGCCGCGGACGCATCGGGATCGGCGGGCTGGACACGCGCCGTCTGACCCGCGCCATCCGGCAGCAGGGTGCGCCCCATGTGGCGCTGGCCCATGACCCGTCCGGTAACTTTGATGTCGCGGCGTTGGTCGCCAAGGCCCGCGCCTGGTCGGGGCTTGTCGGACTCGATCTTGCCAAGGACGTGACCTGCGCACAGAGCTATCGCTGGGACGAAACCCGCTGGGCCTGGCCCGAGGGCTATACGCGGCGGGAGGGCGACGGGCTTCGCGTCGTCGCGATCGATTACGGCGCAAAGCGGAATATCCTGCGCTGCCTCGCGTCGGCGGGCTGCGACGTAACGGTCCTGCCGGCTTCCGCAACCGCCGAGGACGTGCTGGCACTGAACCCCGAGGGCGTTTTCCTTTCGAACGGTCCCGGTGACCCCGCGGCGACCGGCGAATACGCCGTGCCGATGATCCAGGGCGTTCTGAAGCACGATCTGCCGCTCTTCGGCATTTGCCTGGGCCACCAGATGCTTGCGCTTGCACTGGGTGCCAAGACGATAAAGATGAACCACGGCCATCACGGTGCCAACCACCCGGTCAAGGACATCGAATCCGGCAAGGTCGAAATCACGTCCATGAACCACGGCTTCGCGGTCGACAGCCAGACGCTGCCCTCTGGCGTGGTGGAAACGCATGTCAGCCTGTTCGATGGTTCGAACTGCGGCATCCGTATCGCGGATCGGCCCGTGTTCTCGGTACAGCATCACCCGGAAGCAAGCCCTGGCCCGCAGGACAGTTTCTACCTGTTCGAACGGTTCGCGCAGGCGATGCGGGCACGACGCGCCGCCTGATCCCGTTAACGCGGCGTTAACCGACCGCGTGCAGCATGGCTCTCGTTCCGGACGGAGAAGTCATGCCGCGCTCTAAACGAAGGGTCGTATCCGTTGCGCGCCCCCCGCTGCCGATGGCCGTTTCCGACGGTCCGCGTGCACGCGAACGCCCAGGTCGACCGCCGCTGGGCCGTATCCTTCTTGAGCGCCGCGCGGTCGCGCCGGGAAACATGCTCAGGGCGCTTGCGCTGCAAGCCCGCCACGATGCGCGGCTTGGTGACATTCTGCTTTCGCGCCGCTGGGTCAGCGAACATGACCTGACCAGGGCCTTGTGCGAACAATGGGGCACCGAAGCGGCAGATCTGTCTGCAGAGCCGCCGGACTCGCGGCTGGTGGACCTGGTGGGACCCGAACGGTGTTTGGCCGAGGCCGCCGTGCCCTGGCGCCGCATCGGGGCCGTCACCGTGATCGCGACGGCTCGGCCCGAAGACTTCGACAGGGTGCGGCGTGACATGGCGCCCCTCATCGGGTCCTGTGTCATGGCGATCGCCCCTGAATCAAAGATCCAGGCCGCCATCGCGGATTCGGGCGCGCGCAGCCTGGTCCGCAGGGCCGAAACGCGCACGCCCGAACGTGAAAGCTGCCGCGCAATGGGATCGGCACGGGCCGCGCGGGCAGGATGGGTCGTCATCGCCTGCCTGGTCGGCCTTACGTCCTTCGCGCCGCGCGCGGTCTTTGTCGCATTTGCGCTCTGGGCGATCGTGACGCTTTTCCTGACCTCGGCGCTCAAGGCCGTCGCCTTCTGGGCGGAGTGGCGTGCCCTTCAGCGACCTCTGCCCCCTTCGGCTGGCCGATCGGACGCGAAGTTGCCCGTCGTATCCGTCATGGTCCCGCTGTTTCGCGAAGACGACATCGCGCCGCGCCTTGTCGCGCGTCTGGGGCGGATCGACTATCCGAGGGAACTGCTCGACATCGTGCTTGTGGTCGAGGAGGTCGACATTCACACACAGGCCGCATTGTCGGCAGCCAAGCTGCCCACGTGGATGCGCGTCGTCCTGGTTCCCGACGGGCCGATCAGAACCAAGCCGCGCGCGTTGAACCTTGCGCTCGACTTCTGCCGGGGTCGGATCATCGGTGTCTGGGACGCGGAGGATGCGCCAGAACCGGGCCAGATCCGTCAGATCGTTCGCCGCTTCGCTGAAGCAGGGCCACGCGTCGGCTGCCTTCAGGGCGTTCTTGACTACTACAACGCTGACCACAACTGGCTGACGCGGTGCTTCACGATCGAGTACGCCGCATGGTTCCGCGCGATGTTGCCCGGTCTTGCGCGACTTGGGCTTGTCGTTCCCTTGGGCGGCACGACCGTCTTCTTTCGAAGGGAGGTTCTGGAGAACCTTGGGGGCTGGGATGCCCACAACGTGACCGAGGACGCCGACCTGGGACTGCGGCTGGCGCGGCACGGCTATCGGACCGAGCTTGTGCCGACCGTGACGGAAGAGGAACCGAATTCGCGGGTCGTGCCGTGGATTCGTCAACGGTCACGCTGGCAGAAGGGCTACGCCATAACCTGGGCCGTGCACATGCGTGATCCGTCCCGGCTGTGGCGCGAGCTTGGCGCGAAGCGATTCATCGGGATCCAGATCCTGTTTCTGGGTTCGCTGTCCCAGGCTGTGCTGGCGCCGATCCTGTGGTCATTCTGGGCGCTGAGCCTGAAGCTGCCTCACCCTTTTGCACCGCTGTCTGACAGTGGATGGATGACAGCGCTATGGTCGCTTTTCTTGGCCAGCGAGGCGGTCAGCCTTGTGGTTGCGGTCTGGTCGCTGAGGGAGCCCAAGCACAGGCACCTGATCAAGTGGGTGCCGCTCCTGCATCTCTACGCGCCACTCGCCTCCCTTTCCTCGTACAAGGCGATCTACGAGGTGGTGGCAAAACCGTTCTACTGGGACAAGACCGCGCACGGCATCATCGACGGCGCGCCCGGCGCGGGTCCGGAGGCAACGCCGCGGGCCGAGGGCACAAGGCCGATCCTGATCCGGCTGCGCGGGCGCGTTCCGACTCCAGCTTCGGCGCTAAAGGACATCGCCTGATCGCTTTGGGCGCCCTGCTCAGGCCGCGTGGCTGATCAGGCGGCGCGCTTCCTCGGCGATCCAGCTTTCCTCATCGGCGGGATGGATCAGCGCCATGATCGGGGATCCCGGTCTATCCAGCCGGCGCGCGCCTGCGGCGTTGTTCTCGGCATCGTAGGCAAGCCCCATGTAGGCAAGACCGTCAAGGATGCCCGCCCGAACACGGGCCGAGTTTTCACCAATTCCGCCCGTGAAGACGACCGCATCGCAGCCGCCCATGTCGGCGATCATCGCGCCCGCGTGGTGCACGGCCCAGTGGACGAAGTGATCGAGCGCAAAGGTGGCCTTTGCAGTCTCGGCGCGCTCAAGAACTCGCATGTCGCTGGCTCCGCCCAGCCCCTTGAGGCCGCTTTCGCGATTGAGAATCTGGGCCGCCCGCTCGATCCCGACGCGGCGGGCGAGATCCAGCACGGCGTTTCCGTCGATCTCCCCCGTGCGGGTTCCCATCGTCAGCCCGCCAAGTGGCGAATACCCCATGGTGGTCGCCGCCGACCGCCCGTCAAGAATGGCGCACAGGCTTGCCCCGTTCCCCAGATGCGCCGCCAACAGACGGCGGGGCAGCTGAACGCCACTCGCCGAAGGCAGGCGCGCGGCAAGGCTTGCATAGGAAAGACCGTGAAAGCCGTAGCGACGGATGCCGCGCGTTTCCGGAAGGTCGGGCAGGGCATAGCGCCAGCCGATCTCCGGGATGGTCGCGTGAAAGGCGGTGTCGAAGCAGGCGACCTGACGCAGGTTCGGCCAGGCGCGCCCGATGGCAGCGATGACGGCAAGGGCGGGCGGGTTGTGCAGCGGGGCAAGCGCCGCCGCCGCCCGAGCGCGCGCAAGCACATCTGGCGTCAGCTCGCACGAAGCTGTCAAGTCGGGCCCACCGTGCACCACCCGATGCGCCGCCGCGCCAAGGGTCGCCGGGTCGAAACCGTCAGCGCGCGCCGCGTCAAGCAGAGCGGACAGCGCGCCGGCATGATCGGCCAGCGCCGCCGTCCGCGATTGCCCCCGCAAGACAAGCTGCGAGGTCCCGCCGATCTCGGCGGCGACGCCGGTGAAAAGCGTTGCTCCGCTGCTGTCGAAAATGCGGATCTTCAGGGACGAAGACCCGGCGTTCGCGACCAGGATCGGCGCCTTCGCCGGGGCTTCGCGCATGGGTCAGACCTGCTGAGGGCGCATGTCGGCTGCGTCGATGCCAGCGACCTCGACGGGCTTCTTCATCGCGTCGCGCCGGAACGGCTCGCCCAGCTCCTGGTTGATCATCGCCTCGATCAGCGTTGTCTTGCCATGTTTCATCTGGTCCTCGATCGCTTTTGAAAGTGCCGCGGTCAGTTCCTCCATCGTCCGCGCAACGACGCCCTGAAGTCCGCAGGCCGTGGCGATACCGGCATAGGAAACCTTTACGTCCAGCTCGGTGCCGACGAAGTTGTCGTCGTACCAAAGGGTCGAGTTGCGCTTTTCCGCGCCCCACTGGTAGTTGCGGAAGACGATCTGGGTAATCGCCGGCCACTCCTCGCGGCCGATGGCGGTCAGTTCCGTCACCGCGATGCCGAAGGCGCCGTCACCCGAAAAGCCCACGACTGGAACGTCGGGGCAGCCGATCTTGGCGCCGACGACCGAAGGCAGGCCGTAGCCGCAGGGGCCAAACAGGCCGGGGGCAAGATACTTCCGTCCCTGTTCGAACGACGGATAGGCGTTGCCGATGGCGCAGTTGTTGCCAATGTCGGAAGAGATGATCGCATCTTTCGGCAGTGCGGACTGGATCGCCCGCCAGGCCATGCGCGGGGACATCCAGTCGGGCTTCGCCGACCGCGCGCGCTGGTTCCAGGTGGTGCCGGGATCGTCGTCTTCGTGATCCATCGAGGAAAGCTGCTGGGCCCAGGCCGATTTGGTGGTCGCGATCAGGTCCAACCGGGACTGGCGCCCTTCGTCGCCCGCCGCCGGCGTCAGCCTGTCAAGGATCGCTGTCGCAACCTTCCTGGCATCGCCGACGATGCCGACCGTCACCGGCTTGGTCAGCCCGATGCGGTCTGGGTTGATGTCGACCTGGATGATCTTGGCTTCGCGCGGCCAGTAGTCGATGCCGTAGCCCGGCAGAGTCGAGAACGGGTTCAGCCGCGTGCCCAGGCACAGGACCACATCGGCCTTGGCGATCAGTTCCATGGCGGCCTTGGATCCGTTGTAACCCAGCGGGCCTGCATGCAGCGGGTGGGATCCCGGGAAGGCGTCATTGTGCTGATAGCCGCAGCAAACCGGGGCGGAAAGCCGCTCGGCCAGCGCCTTGGACGCCGGAATCGCGCCGCCGATGACGACGCCCGCGCCGTTCAGGATCACCGGGAAGCGCGCGTTCGACAGAAGCTCTGCCGCGCGATCAAGCGCGTCCTCGCCGCCCGCCGGGCGCTCGAAATCGACAATGGCGGGCAGGGCGATATCAACGACTTGGGTGAAGTAATCGCGCGGCATGTTGATCTGCGCAGGGGCGCTGTTGCGCTTGGCCTGCATGATGACGCGGTTCAGAACCTCGGCCACGCGGGTCGGATCGCGCACCTCTTCCTGGTAGCAGACCATGTCCTTGAAGGCCGCCATCTGCTCGACCTCCTGGAAGCCGCCCTGGCCAATGGTCTTGTTGGCCGCCTGCGGCGTCACAAGCAAAAGCGGCGTGTGGTTCCAGTAGGCGGTCTTCACCGCGGTGACGAAGTTGGTGATGCCGGGCCCGTTCTGGGCGATCATCATGCTCATCTTGCCGGTGGCGCGGGTGTAGCCATCGGCCATCATCCCGCCCGACCCTTCGTGCGCGCAGTCCCAGAAGGTGATGCCCGCCTTGGGGAAAAGGTCGGAGATCGGCATGAAGGCCGAGCCGATGATGCCGAAAGCATGTTCGATCCCGTGCATCTGAAGCACTTTGACGAAGGCTTCCTCGGTGGTCATCTTCATGATCTTGTCTCCGGTGTTGCGGTCTTTGCCACAGGTCTGGTGTTTTCAGGGTGGAGATCCGGCCGAATCTGCCCCGGTCTGCGGGGGACGTTGTCAGACCTGTGCCCGGATCGTTATATCCAGAGTGACTTAGATACCGTTCCAGATCGGGTGGTTGGAATGTCCTCGGCGGACCGCATCGCGGCGGAAATGTTCTTTGTGGATCGTCGGGATGGCCGGACGCTGCAGATGCAGTTGGCGACTTCGATCATCGCGACGATTCTCGACACGCGCGCGGGCGCGGGAACGCGCATGCCCTCAAGCCGCAAGCTTGCTGAATATCTGGGCGTTTCCCGGCTGACCGTGACGCTGGTGTACCAGGAGCTTGTGGCCCGCGGATACCTGGACGCGTTGCCGCGGTCCGGTTTCGTGGTGTCCGAGCGTGCGCCGCAAAGGCGCATCGACCAGCCCCCGAGGTCGCGTCCGACCCGTGAGGTGGATTGGAGTGAATGGCTTCCGCGCAGGCTGGCGGCGCGTCGGCAGATCCTGAAGCCGCATAACTGGCGCAGCTACGACTTTCCGTTCGTATATGGCCAGGTGGATCCCAGGCTGTTCGACCATAGCGCCTGGCGCGACTGCGCCCGCCGCGCGCTTGGCACGCGTGACTTCACGGGACTGGCCGACGATCAGCTGACGCAGGACGACCCGGTCCTTGTCGACTACATCCGCAAGAACACGCTGCCCCGTCGGGGCATACGCGCCGCCGCGGACGAAGTCCTTATCACGCTGGGCGCTCAGAATGCCCTTTGGATCGCAGTGCAACTGCTGGCGCGGTCGGATCGCACCGCTGCCGTCGAGGATCCGGGCTTCCCGGATTTCGCCGAGGCGCTGCGCTATGCCCGCATGCCGATCGAGTACGTGCCCGTGGACGGGCAGGGGCTTGATCCAGCGGCGCTGTCGGACCGGGTGGGGCTGGTCATCGCGACGCCCAGCCACAACATCCCCACAGGCGCGACGCTTCCGCGCGCGCGCCGGCTTGATCTTCTGCGGCGCGCGGATGCGCAGGATTTCCTGGTCATTGAGGACGATTACGAATTTGAGATGAGCTTTCTTGAGCCCCCTTCGCCGGCGCTGAAGTCGCAGGATGCAGGGGGACGCGTGATCTACATCGGAAGCTTCTCGAAGTCGCTCTTTCCCGGACTGCGGATCGGCTACATGGTGGCCCCGCCAGAGTTCATCCGGGAGGCGCGCGCGCTGCGCGCCATGATGTTGCGCCACGCGCCCGGCCACATGCAGCGCGTCACGGGCTACTTTCTGGCGCTTGGTCATTACGATGCCCATGTCGTACGCCTGCGCCAGACCTTCCGCCGCAGGCGCGAGGCAATGGTCGCGGCGCTGGAGAGAACCGATTTCGAGATTCTGGGCGCTGCGCGGCACGGTGGGTCCAGCCTGTGGGTCGCGGCCCCGGAAGGCATCGATAGCGGATTGTTGAACCAGCGGTTCAGCGAACAGGGGGTGCTGGTGGAGCCTGGCCATCCGTTCTTTGCCGAACCGCCCGAGCCCTGTCGCTATTTCCGCATGGGCTATTCCTCGATCGACGAGGGGCGGATCGCCCAGGGGGTCGCGCGGATGCAGTCATGCTTGACCTCGGCGCTTGCCCGGTAGAAGGGGCCGCCGATCAACCGCCGCCGGGTGGCGAAGGCTGGACAGAGGCATATCCCAGGATGTGATCCAGAACGCGCGCGGCCACGCTGCCACGCTGCGCGCGGCGGTTGGCGATGAAATAGCTCCAGGGGCTGGGCGGGCGATGCGGCAGCGGTTCCGCCAGCAGGCCGCGCACGAGGTAGGTCCGGCACAGCGAACTGAGCGCCACCGTCGCGCCGAAGCCCTGCGCCGCCAGTTCCAGCGATATGTTGGACGAATTGGTCTTGAACGGCGTGTCGATCTCCTGCGAGGTCAACCCCATCGCCTGCGCGAAGATCGACCAGTATTCCTGCCGCCCCGCCACGAGGATCTTGGGGATCTCGGAAAATCCGCCCGGCCGGGCAAGCGCGGCAGCCAAGGCCGGGGCACAGACCAGTGACAGGGTTTCTGGCCAAAGCATATGCGCGCCGGACGGGACCGCATCATCGCGATGGACCGAGATCACAAGGTCGGCGATCGGATCTTCGTCGCTTTCCCAGACGGTGCCGTTGATGACCAGGTCAACGTCCGGGTGATCGGCGTGGAAGGGCGCAAGGCATTCGGGAAGCCAGTTTTCCGCAAGGCTCATCGGACAGGCGATCACGACCGAGCGGTCGCGCGAGGTCGTCGCGATCGCGTCAGTTGCCGTGTCGATCAGCGCGAGGCCCTGACGCAGCGTGGGCAGAAATGCCTCTCCCATCTCGGTCAGCTCGATGCTGCGCGCGTTTCGCACGAAAAGATCGCGCCCCACGTATTTTTCAAGCGCGCGGATATGGGTGCTGATCGCGGCTTGGGTATAGCCCAGTTCTTCCGCCGCCTTGGTGAAGCTCAGGTGACGGGCGGCGCATTCGAACGAGCGGATGAAATTCAGGGGTGGTGGCGGGCGCGACATGGTGACCTCGCATTCGCGGGCAGAAAACCGTTGGAACGGCCGATTGGCAACGAATAATTTATGAATAGGGCACGAATTTATCGCGTGATCTGTCCGACGCGCAAAATAGTCTTGCCAAGACGCTCATACCGGGGAGGTTCCGATGCGCGATGAAGGCAGCCAGGCCGTTCTGAAAAAGGTTCAGGACTTCGTGCTTGGACTGACGCCCGATCAGATCCCGGAAAGTGCGATGGAACGCGCCGCGCTGATGCTGCTCGACACGCTGGGGATCTGCGCCGCGGCATCGCCGATGGAGGCAGGCCTGATCGCCCGCCGCGTGGCAACGCAGCTGTATTCGACCTCTGACAGCACGACGGGCGCCCGCATGCTGTTCGATGGCCGAACCGTCAGCCTGGCCGGCGCGGCCTTCGCCGCAGCGACGCAACTGGACAATCTTGATGGGCACGACGGCTACAACCCGACCAAGGGACATATCGGTGTCGTGGCCTTGCCCACGCTGGCGGTTCTGGCGCAGCACATCCCTGGTCTTGCCGGGCGTGACGCGTTGACCGCCTTGATCGTCGGCTACGAAATCGCGGGACGTGCCGGGATCGCGCTGCATGCGACGGTCAGTGACTATCACACCTCCGGCGCCTGGAACGCGCTGGGCGTTGCCGCGATGGCCGCGAGACTGCGCGGGCAGACGCCCGCCATGCTGCGCGAGGCACTTGGCATCGCCGAATATCACGGCCCCCGCAGCCAGATGATGCGCGAAATCGCGACGCCGACGATGCTGCACGACGGTTCGGGCTGGGGCGCGCTTGCCGGCATGACGGCGGCGATCCTGGCCGAAGAAGGCTTCACCGGCGCCCCCGCAGTGACGGTCGAAGCGCAGGAGGTCGCGCCCTGCTGGGACGACCTTGGCCGCTTCTGGCAGATCGAGCATCAGTATGTGAAGCCTTATCCGATCTGCCGCTGGGCCCATGCCGCGATCGATGCCGCGCGTGAGCTGAAGCTGGCACACGGCTTCACGCACGAGGACATTGAAGGGCTGACGATCCGCAGCTTCAACTACGCGGTCGAATTGTTCCCTGGCGTTCCCGACACTACGTCGAAGGCGCAGTACGCCTTGCCGTTCCCGGTCGCCGTGATGCTCGTGCATGGCGAAATCGGCCTGCAACATATCTCCGGTCCCGGACTCGCCGACCCGGAAGTCGCCCGGCTGGTCGGGCTGACCCGGCTTGAGGCGACGCCCAGGCACGAGGTGCGCTACCCAGGTGGCCGTTGGGCGGATGTGGAAATACGGCTGAAGGATGGACGCGTGCTTCAGTCGGTCGACACGCACGCCCGTGGCGGACCGGAACGGCCATTCGAGCGCCAGGCGGTGCTGGACAAGTTCATGGCCTTTGCGGTTCCCGCTTTGGGTTTCGCGCGCGCCGAGGCAATCCGCGACGCGACGCTCGCGCTGACCGGACCGGGCAGCCGCTTCGACCGGCTTGGGTCGCTGATCGTCGATCCGCTGTAGCCGGCAGGCCCGGACCACGAAATTTCCGGGGCCTATGACGGCAATTAATTTGTAAAGCACTTCCCCCCGGCGGCGCCTATTGTGCCGCCCGAACGTGCCCCCGTGGCGCACTGAATCATGTCTTGGAAAGGAAGCCCCATGCGTTCTCATGCACAGGCGGTTGTCATCGGCGGTGGCCTTGTCGGCTGCTCGATCCTCTATCACCTCGCGAAGAAGGGGTGGACGGATGTCGTGCTTCTGGAGCGGTCCGAGCTGACCTCGGGCTCGACCTGGCATGCCGCGGCCAACATCCACGGCTTGCACGACGTCACCAACATTTCGCGCCTGCAGCACTACACGATGAAGCTTTACAAGGAGCTCGAGGCCGAGACCGGCCAGGGCTGCGGCATCTTCCAGCCGGGTTCGCTTTACCTGGCCCAGACCGAGGCGCGCGAACACCAGTTGCGCATCCAGGCCGCCAAGGCGCGCCGCTACGGCATGAACTTCCACGAAGTCAGCCGGGATGAGGCCGAGCGCCTGCACCCGCTGGTCGACTTCGACGGCATTCGCTGCATCATGTACGAACCCGATGGCGGCAACGTCGACCCGTCGGGCGTGACCCATGCCTATGCCACCGGCGCGCGCCAGATGGGCGCCGAGATCCACCGCTTCACCCCCGTTACCGGAACCGAGCAGCAACCTGACGGCACCTGGATCGTGCGTACCGAAAAGGGCGACATCGCGACGCCCTGGGTGATCAACGCCGCCGGGCTCTGGGCGCGTGAAGTGGCGAAGATGGCGGGCCTCGACCTGCCGCTCATGCCCACGGAGCACCAATACTTCGTCACCGAGACCATCCAGGAGATCGCCGACCTTGGCCGCCGCCTGCCGTCGGTCGCGGACCGCGACGGCGAATATTATCTGCGCCAGGAAGGGCTGGGCCTGCTGGTCGGCGCCTACGAGAAGGACATGAAGTTCTGGGCCGAGGACGGCACGCCCCAGGGCTTCGGACACGAGCTTTTCGCCGATGATCTGGAACGGATCGAGCCCAACATGATGCGCGCCATCGACCGGGTGCCGGCGGTGGGCGCGGCGGGCATCAAGCGCGTGATCAACGGTCCGATGATCTGGTCGCCTGACAGCTCTGCGCTTTTTGGCCCGATCCCCGAACTGACCGGCTATTTCTGCTGCAACGGCATCATCCCCGGCTTCTCGCAATCCGGCGGCCTTGGCAAGCTTGCCGCCGAGTGGATCGTTGAGGGCGAACCGACGCTGGACATGTTCGGCTGGGATCTTGCGCGCTTCGGCAACTGGGCGACCAAGGCCTTTACCAAGGCTCGGGTTCAGGACCAATACTCCCACCGCTTCAAGATCCACTTCCCGAACGAGGAACGCACGGCCGGCCGTCCGGTGCGCACCCGCCCCGCCTACGAGTTGCAGAAGGGCATGGGTGCGATCTTCGGCCTGAACTACGGCTGGGAACATCCCCTCTGGTTCGCGGCCGAGGGCGAGCCGGACCATGAAACCTACGGCTTCACTCGTCAGAACTGGTGGGTTCCGGTGGGCCGCGAGGCCAAGATGCTGCGCGACAGGGCAGGGATCATCGACATCTCGAACTTCGCGAAATACTCGGTCATGGGGCCGGGAGCCGAGGACTGGCTGAACGCGCTGTTCGCCAATCGCATGCCAACCCAGGTTGGCCGGTCCTGCCTGACGCCGCTGATCGGCAAGCGTGGCGGCATCGCTGGCGACTTCACCGTGACCCGGCTGGGCGCCGAGGAATTCCTGATCGTCGGCTCGGGCATGGCGGAGCGCTTCCATCAGCGCTTCTTCCGCCAGATCCCGCTGCCCGAGGGCACGACTTTCGAAAGCCGGACCGAGGCCATGTGCGGCTTCAACGTCGCGGGGCCGAAGTCGCGCGATCTTCTGGCGCGGCTCACCAACGCCGACCTGTCGAACGAGGTTTTTCCGTTCATGCGGTCCGCCCGCATCACCGTCGCGGGCGTGGAGTGCGTCGCGATCCGTGTCAGCTTTACCGGTGACCTTGGCTGGGAACTGCACTACGACGCCGCCGACCAGGTCACGCTGTATTCCGCGCTGCTCGAGGCCGGCAAGGAGTTCGGCGCAGGCCCGGTGGGCAGCCGTGCGCTGATGAGCTTGCGTGTCGAAAAAGGCTACGGGTCGTGGGGACGCGACTACAGCCCGGAATACTGGCCGCAGGAAAGCGGTCTGGCGCGGCTGGTCAAGGCGGACAAGGATTTTCTGAACAAGGACGCCTGGCAGCGGATCGCCGGGGAACCGGCGCGCGACGTGATGACGATGCTTGAAATCGACGCGACCGAGGCCGACGCGACCGGGGCGGAGCCCGTGTTCCTTGCCGATGGCACTCCGGCAGGGCAGGTCACGTCGGGCGCCTACGGCTATTCCGTCGGCAAGTCGCTTGCGATCGCCTATCTGAAGGCGGGACTGGCGAAGCCCGGTGATACCGTCGAGGTGGCGATTCTGGGACGGCCGCATACCGCCCGCGTGCTGGCGGAACCGCCCTTCGACCCCGATGGCAGGCGGCTTCGCGACTAAGCCGGCAGAGCTAGAACCGCGCGCGCAGTGCCTTCACCCCGTCGGCCAGAACGGCCAGATCGACGCCGACGGCGGTGAAGGTGGTGCCAAGCTCCATGCAGCGGCGCGCGAAGGCTTCGTTCAGCGTCAGGATGCCTGACGGCTTGCCGATTTCCTTGAGCCGGGTGATCGCACCTTCGATCGCGGTAACGACCTCGGGGTGCCCCGGGTTGCCGGGATGGCCAAGGCTGGCGGCAAGATCCGCGGGGCCGATGAATATTCCGTCGACGCCCTCGACAGCCGCGATCTCGTCCAGCGCGTCCAGCGCCGCGCGCGTCTCGACCTGCAGAACCAGGCAGATTTCAGCATTCGCGCTGGCGATGTAGTCGTCGACCGCACCATACCGGCTGGCGCGCGTCATGCCTGCGACGCCGCGAATGCCGGCGGGTGGATAGCGCACGGCACGCACCGCCGCGCGCGCCTCCTCGGCCGACTGGATGTAGGGGAGAACAAGCGTCTGGGCGCCGAAATCAAGGATGCGTTTTATCAGCACGGGATCGTTGAAGGCGGGGCGCACGACCGGGCTGACCTCGGGCCAGGCGGCCATCGCCTGAAGCGCGGGCAGGACCTCTACGGCCTCGACCGGGCTGTGCTCGGTGTCGATCACGACCCAGTCAAATCCGCAGCCTGCAAGCAGCTCGGGCACGGTGTTGCCGCCGATCGTGTTCCACAGGCCGATTTGCTGGCGCCCGGCCTGCAACGCCGCCTTGAACCTGTTCCTCGGGTTCTTCATGGTCCGCCTCCTTCCATCAACTCCGCCTTGCCCCGCAGTCATCCCGCCAGAAGCGTCGCGACCCGCCGGACGGCAAGGGCGTAGCCTTCGACCCCGCAGCCCGCGATCACACCTTCGGCGCGCAGGGACACATAGGAATGATGCCTGAATGATTCCCGCTTGTGGATGTTCGAGATGTGAACCTCGATCACCGGCCCCTCGAAGGTGTTCAGCGCGTCAAGAATAGCGACCGAGGTGTGAGTCAACGCGCCGGGGTTGATGACGATCGCGGCGGCTCTTTCACGAGCCTCCTGTATCCAGTCCACGATCTGGCCCTCATGGTTCGACTGCCTCAGTTCCACGGACAGGCCGAAGTCGGCGGCGACGGCCGCGCAGTCCTTGGCGACGTCTTCAAGGGTGGCGTGGCCGTAGATTTCCGGCTGCCGCTTGCCAAGCAAGTTCAGGTTCGGGCCGTTCAGGATGTGGATGGTCTTGGTCATTTCGGTTCCTCGGGATTGGTCGGCCGGTCGGGGGCGCTGCTGCGGGACGGTGTTCGCTTCGGCGTATAGGTCTGAAAGCGACGCATCAGAAGCGCGCCATCGTGATTTATCTGATCGCGCAAGAGTTGACGTGCCCGATCGGCGTCGCGCCGCACCGCTGCAGCCTCGGCGATCGCGGCGTACTGGGCGACCATATCATGCGGCGCCGTATCGCCGCATAGTCGCCGGTAACGTTCGCCAAGTGTCAGCAGCATGCGGCAGAATTCGGACAGAATGGGCAGGCCGGCCCCGTCGACCAGCGTCTGGTGAAAGTCGGTGTGCGCGCCTTGCCATGATGCAAGTCTTGTCGGATCGGCGCGGTTCAAGCGGTGCAGCGCCGCCATGACCGCCGCCTCCCAATCCAACCCCGCGGTTTGTGCCGCGATGCCCGCCGCAAGACTTTCCGTCTCGGACCGAAGCCTGGTAATCTCTGCCAGGTTCGCCGCCGAAACCTCGGTTGTGCGGTAGCCGCGCTGGTCTTCGAACTGGACAAGGCCGGTGCTCGTGAGCCGTGCCAGGGCTTCCCTCAGCGGACTTAGCGAGACGTGATGGCTTTCGCGCATCCGATCAAGGTTGAGCTTTGCGCCCGGACGCAGGTCCCCGCTGAGGATGGCCTCGCGAAGATCATCCACAAGGCGGCTTGCCCGCGTTGCCTTGGCTGGATTTTTCGTCGCCTGCACCGGGGCTCTCTGTCCGCTTCACCACACGCTGGTCAGTTTAATCGATTTTGGGTCGGATGCTATGATGGAATTGCGTTCTCGGCTATCAATGTTCGAAGCCCGTTGAAACGGAGAAACCAATGCATCCAAGAACCGAGTCCGGCCTTGTCGGGCAGGACGTCTACCGCGCCATCCGGCGTGACATCATCTTCGGGCAGCTCGAAGCGGGCGCCAAGCTGCGCCTGGAAAAGATGAAGGCCAGTTACGGCGCCAGCGTCTCGACCATCCGCGAGGCGTTGAGCCGGCTCGTGACCGAGGGTCTGGTCGAGGCGGCAGGCCAACGCGGTTTCTCCGTGGCCGGCATGTCGGACACGGAATTGCGCGAAATCGCGGATCTCAGGATTCTGGTCGAAAGTCATGCGCTTGGTCTGTCCATTGCTGCCGGCGACACCGAGTGGGAGGGGGCGATCGTCGCCGCCCATCACAAGCTGAGCCGCATGGAAGAGCGGATGGCCGCAGGGGACATGTCGGTCAGGGAAACCTGGAAGCAGTACGACTGGGAATTTCACCAAGCGTTGATCCTCGCGTGCGGGTCGCGCGCGCTGATGGAGGTGCATGGAACGATTTTCGACAAGTATCTACGCTACCAGATGCGGCGCCTGACATATCGCGGTGAAACTGCGTCAGCCGAACACCGCGCCTTGCTGGAGGCCGCGCTGGATCGGAATGCACTCCGTGCCCAGGAGATACTGCGCACCCACATCGAGGGCGGCGTCGCCCACAGCCTGAGCCGGAGTGTCGTCCACGGGAGATGAATAATCGATGTTTTATTGAAATATCGGCTATAAGCGACTGTGCTCTATGAAATCATATTCACTGGTTGATTGAATCGCGTTTGCCCTTATGCTCGCTCGAATTCATCGCCCGCGGGGACCGGGCGAATCTCAGGGAGGAACAGATGACAGTCAATTTGAGCCGCCGGATGCTTCTGTCCGTCGCAGCCGCTGCGATTGCCGCCGGAACTACCCCGGCCTTCGCGCAGGACAAGATCCGTCTCAGGCTTTCCGCCGTTCAGTCGGAAACCGATCAGCGTTCGGTCGCCATGCTGGAAAAATTCGGCCCGATGGTCGCGGACTTCGCCGACTTCGAGCCGCACTGGAACGGCACTCTGTTCCAGCAGGGGACCGAGCTTGAAGCCATCGCCTCGGGCGATCTGGAAATGTCGATCACCTCGGCGCAGGAACTTGCGACTTTCTTCCCCGAGTTCTCGATCTTCACGGCTGGCTACGTCCACCAGAGCGCCGAGCACCAGGTCAAGGTCTTCAACGATCCGCTGATGGAGCCGTTCAAGAAGAAGGTCGAAGACGAACTGGGCGTGAAGCTGCTCTCGGTCATGTACCTTGGCCGCCGGCAAGTGAACCTGCGCATGCCGAAATCCGAACGCACGGTGATGACGCCCGCCGACCTTGCAGGGGTGAACCTTCGCATGCCGGGCACGGACGCATGGCAGTTCCTGGGCAAGGCGTTGGGCGCGAACCCGACGCCGATGGCGTTCACCGAGGTCTACACCGCGCTTCAGACCGGCGCGGTCGACGGTCAGGACAACCCCCTGCCGACCGTCGTGGACGCCAAGTTCTACGAGGTCACGAAGCAGATCGTCCTGACCTCTCACCTCGTCGACCTGAACTACATCGCGCTGTCGAAAGCGGCATGGGACGCGATGAGCCCTGAACAGCAGGCAAAGGTCCAGGAGGCCGCCGATGCCGCCGCCGACTTCGGCCGCCAGAACCAGCTCGCGAAGGAAGGCGAGCTCGTGTCCTTCCTTGAGGAACAGGGTCTGGACGTCTACGAACCCGATGTGGCAGCCTTCCGCGACCATGTGCAGAAAGCCTATCTTGAATCGGATTTCGCCAAGGACTGGCCGGCGGGCGTTCTGGAACAGATCAACGCGCTTGGCGGCTGATCCGAAATCGGGACGTGACGCGCGATGAAACGCCTTGCCGCGATCTTCGCGCGTCTGACCGAGGGCGCGGCGGCCATGATGATGGCCGCCATGTTTGCCACGTTCCTGATCCAGATCGCGGTGCGCTACATCGCCGGATCCGACTGGTTCATGTTGCATCTTGGCCATGTCGTCGATGCCTCATCCTTTGGCTGGACGCTTGAGTTCTGCCTGGTGCTGTGGCTTTGGATCGTGTTCTGGGGCAACGCCTTCGTGGTGCGCGAACGCGACCACGTCACCTTCGACATTCTCTATCTCTGGGTACGGCCGGGGGCCAGGAAGTGGCTTGCCGTGATCGGTGCCGCAATCATCGCGGCCGCACTCCTTCTTTCCATCGGGCCGACCTGGGACAAGCTCAAGATCCTGCGGCTTAAGTCCTCGGCGACGCTGCCGGTGAAGATGCTGCCGATCTATTCGGTCTACTTCCTGTTCCTTGGGGCGGTGGGCCTGCGATACCTATGGCGAATCGTTCAGGTCCTGCGTCACGGCGCGACCGACGACACCCATCACCATCCACAGGGCGGCGTGGAATGAGCGTCGAATTCCTGGTTTGTCTCGGGTCTCTTTTCTTCCTCGCCGGAATCGGCGTGCCGGTGGCCTATGCGATCCTCGTGGCCGCGATCATCTATGTCGGCGCGGGCGGGCAGGGGATCGGGATCGTCGGCAAGAACCTTCTGGACGGCTTGTACCAGAGCTTCCTGTTGCTGGCCGTGCCGCTGTTCATCGTCGCGGCGAACATCATGAACGCGGGCACGATCTCGGACCGGCTCCTGGGTTTCTGCGTTGCGGTCGTGGGCCGGTTCCGTGGGGGGCTGGGTCATGTCAACGTCATGGCCTCGCTGATTTTTTCCGGCATGTCGGGCTCGGCTGTGGCGGATGCGGCGGGAATCGGGCGGATCATCATCGACATGATGCGCAGGGATGGCCGCTTCCCGCCCGGCTACGCGGCCGCGATCACCGCGGCCTCGGCGACGATCGGGCCGATCATCCCGCCGTCGATCCCGATGGTGCTGTACGCGCTCGTCTCGAATGCCTCGATCGGCTACCTGTTCCTTGGAGGGATCCTGCCCGGTCTGTTCATGGGGGCGGTGCTGATGGCCATGAACGGGTGGCTGTCGCATCGGCGCGGCTTCGCGATCGAGGATCCCGTGCCCCTGCGCGCGCTGCCGCGTAAGACCGCGAACGCATTTCCCGCGCTGCTGATGCCCGCGATCCTGCTTTACGGGATCTACGGCGGGGTTACCACGCCGACAGAGGCCGCGGCGGTCGCCGCCTTTTACGCGCTGCTTCTGGCATCCCTGTTCTACCGCGCCTTGTCGCTGCGCGCGCTCTACGCGATCCTGGTGGAATCCGCGCGGTCTTCGGCGGCGGTTGGCCTGGTGATCGGCGGCGCGCTGATCCTGAACTACATCGTCGCATCCGAGAACATTCCGAACCTTCTGGCGGGATGGCTGGTTGCGATCGACGTGTCTCCGTTCGCGTTCCTGCTGACGGTGAACCTGCTGCTTCTGGTCCTTGGATGCTTCCTTGACGCGACGACGATCATTCTGGTCGTGATTCCCCTTTTCCTGCCGACGTGTCGCAACCTGGGCATCGACCTGGTGCACTTCGGTGTCGTCGCGGTGGTCAACTGCATGATCGGCCTGATCACGCCGCCCTACGGGATATTGCTGTTTGTCATAAACGCGGTCACTGGGATCCCCCTGCGCGAGATCATCGCAGAGGTCTGGCCGTTTCTGGCGGTGCTGATCGTGGCCCTGCTGCTGATGATCCTCGTGCCCGAAATCGTTCTCTTCCTGCCGCGCCTGGCAGGCTACGAAGGCTGAAACCCGTGCCAAAGATTCGCCTTGGACTGATCGGTGACAACATCCGCGCCTCACGCTCTCCCGACCTTCATCGGCTTGCGGGAGTGATGACCGGTCTCGATGTCAGCTACGATCTGTTCATACCGCCAGCGATGGGGATGGCTTTCGACACCGTTCTTGAAAACTGCCGCCGCGACGGCCTGGTTGGTGTGAACATCACTCTGCCCTACAAGGAGCGTGTTGTGAGCCTGGTGCGCATCGACGATCCCGCCATTGTCAGGATCGGATCGGCCAACACCGTGCGGTTTACCGACCGGGGCGCGCGTGGGTTCAACACCGATTACTCGGGGTTCGTCTCTGCCTACCGGCATGCGTTCGGAACCGCAGGCCCGGGGCGCGTCGCGCTGATCGGGGCGGGTGGTGTCGGCCGCGCCATCGCATTCGGCCTTTTGGCGCTAAAGGCCGATGAAATCGTACTTGTCGACACGGATCAGGTCCGCGCCGGTGCTCTTGCCACCACATTGTCAGCAGATGGCGTCGCGCGTGTGCGTATCGCGGGGATCGAGGCGCTGGCGCAAGCGGACGGTGTCGTGAATGCGACGCCCCTGGGGATGGTGGGCTATCCCGGATCGCCAGTCCCCGAGGGCATGTTTCCCCGCGACGGGTGGGCCTTCGACGCAGTCTACACCCCGGTGACCACGCCTTTCCGGGCTCAGGCGCTGGCAGCGGGCGCGCGATTTCTATCGGGATGGGAGCTTTTCTTCTTCCAGGGCATCGACGCGTTCGAGATTTTTACCGGATATCGGCCAGACGACCTGCCGGCGCTGAGGCGCGCGCTTGGCGATCCCGGGCTTCGCATTGCGTCCTGACCGCAGCCGACCGTCTGGTATGGTGTTGCCTTGGCCGATCGCTGCCGCCTGATCCAAGGTGCTCGCAAGGCCCCATGAAGCCGATTATCGCGCTGCCCTGCCGTTGAACTGCACCTGGAACGGCGTGGCCAAGCACCGCCATCTGTTTGCGCCGTGTTTACCTGTCGTTGCGATGCTTCGCCACGATCTGCGACGGGCGGTGCGACGGTGGCGGGAAGGGATCATAACCGGACAGAAGTCTCAACCGGTGGCGCCATCGCCGCTCTGGCGGTCTTTGGCTTGGCCTCGAACATCCTGTCGCTTTCGGCTCCGCTTTTCATCCTGGTCGTCTATGACGTCGTGCTGCCCGCCGGTTCGACCGAGACTCTCGCGGCGCTGCTTCTGATGCTGGCGTTTGCCCAGATCGTTCAGTCTCTTGTCGATCTGTCACGCGCGCGGATCCTTGCCCGGATCGGCGCCCGTTTGCGTCAGGCGGCACCGGCGCCCGCGGTGTTTCATGGCCGGACCGACAGCACGCCCGGCGCCGGCCTCCTGCAGGGACTGCTCTCATCCCCCGCAGCCTTGCAGGCGCTTGATCTGCCGCTGCTTCCGATCGTGTTGTGCGCGCTTTTCCTGCTTCATCCGCTGATGGGGTGGCTCGCCGTTTCTGGAATGGTCCTGCTGGCGGCGATTCGCGCGGCAGAATGGCGTCTTGCCGCCGACCCCGCGCAGCGGTTGGAGGTCTTGTCGGCGCAGTCGGCCTCGGACATGGCGCGGGCCGCGACGGCGGCGCCATTTCTGGCGGCAACCGGACAGGCGTCGGCCACGGCGCTTCGTTGGAAGGCCATCGATAGCGTTCTGTCCCACGGACATCTCCGGCTTTCTGACATAGGGGCTATGTCGACGATCCTGGCGCGCGGGCTTCGCGGTTTTCTGCAGTCTGCCGCGGTCGCGCTTGGAGCCTGGCTTGCGATAAGGGGCCAACTGAGCGGCGGCGCGATCGTCGCGGGATCGCTGCTCTTGTCACGCAGCCTCGGCCCGTTCGAACAGGCGCTGGCCATCTGGCCGTCTGCGTGCAGGGCCTGGCGGTTTTTGCGCCAGAGCGCGCCGGCGCCTACGACGCGGAGACCTTGGCAGGCTGGTGCCGGGATCGAGGCGCAGGGACTGACAGTGCGGCCAAACGGTCTGTGCATCCTGGATGATATCAGTTTCACCGTCGGCCCTGGCCAAGTCATGCTGGTCCTGGGGCGCTCGGGTTCGGGGAAAAGCGCGCTGATCAGAGCGATTGCCGGCGCGATGCCGCTGGACCAGGGGCGTTTGACGCTTGGCGGCGCAGCGATCTCGTCATCCGGTGCCTTCGCGCGGCCAAGCTTGGGATACCTGCCGGAACGACCGGTCTTCGGGCCGGGCAGCGTCGCCGAGGTCATCGCTGGATGGGGGGCGGCCCGATCTGCCGCGCGGGCGGCGGGGATTGAGGGGGCTATTCTTTCGCTGCCACAGGGCTTTGACACGCCGATATCGACCGCCGAGGATATCCTGTCCGGCGGGCAGCTACGCCTTTTGGCTCTTGCCCGGGCCTTGTCCGGGAATCCGGAGGTTCTTTTGCTGGATGACCCCGACCCCGGCGGTGATGCCGAGGCGAGGGCCGTCCTTTTTGCCGCGTTGCGAGCGGCACGCGAGAGGGGCGCATGCGTCGTCGTGGCTGCGCGGCAGTCTACGCTTCTGCCGCTTTGTGATCTTGTCCTGATTCTGGAAGGTGGTCGGGCCCGTGCCTTTGGTCCCGTGGCAGAGGTTCTTCGCGACCTGCCGCGCCACCACTGGCAGTCCGCGGCTGGCCCGAAGGCAGGGGCGGCCTGATGCCGCGAAGGCAGAAATCCCCGGCGCTGCGCGGCAGTATCCTTCTGGGGCTGGTGGCGCTGTCGCTGTTCGTCGGGGCGACGGTCCCCGCCTCGGTGTTCATGTCGATCGACGGCGCCCTTATTCTGTCCGGACGCGTGCAGAACATGCCGGAGCCGGTGCAGGTTCAGGTTGTGGATGGCGGGGTCTTGCTGGATGTCACCGTCTCTCCGGGGCAGCGCGTTCGCCAGGGTGAAACGGTCGCACGGCTGGACGCTAGTTCGCTTGCGGCCGAGCGCGACCTGCTGCGGCGAGAGCGCTTTGAAGCGGCCCTGCGCCGCGAGGTTTATCTGGCCGAAAAGGCAGGCCGCGCGACGCTTGACCTGACGTGTTGCGGTGACGCGACCGTTTCGGATCCGGTCTGGGCCTCCGCACGTCGTGCTGCCGCGCTGGATCTGTTCGACGCGCGCCGCGACAGCCGCCGCGCGGACATGGATGTCCTGATAGCGCAGTTGCAGGACGCCACCAGTCGGCGTGAGGGGCTTGAGGCAGAGCGAACGATCCTTGAACGTCGCGTTTCGCTTGCCGCTCGGGATCGGGCACAGGTCGCGAGGCTCGCAGACGCCGGGCTTGCACTTGCCTACCGCGTTGGCGCTCTGGAGCGGGAGGAAGCCGATATTGCCGGAGCGATCGCCCGGCTTGACGCGGCAATCCACCAGGCTCAACGCAACGGGCAGGCGGCCGCGCAAGAGATTGACGCGCGCAGGGCGTCATGGCGGCGGGAAACCGAGGAGTCCTTGGCTGAAGCTGATCACGAGGCGGTTCTGTTGGGCGCGCGGATTGCCGAAGTTGACCGGCGGATCGCTCGTTCGCGGATCGTGGCGCCGGTCGGTGGAACCGTGGTTGACCAGCCTCCCGTTCCCGGCGCCGTTCTGGCCGCGGGGCAGGTCGTCGTGACACTCGCCCCCGCCGGGGCAGCGCTGCGCGTGATCGCACCGATTGACCCCGGCGATATGGATGCGGTTCGGTCCGGTCAGCCAGCGCGGCTCAGGCTGACGGCGTTTTCCGGCGCGATGACTCCCGAAATTCCCGCACGGCTCGAGAAGCTTTCCGTCATGCCCCTGACGGACGAACGCAGTGGAAGGCTTTACTACGAGGCCCGTTTCAAACCCGAAGCCGCGGCGTTGGAATCCCTGCCCCGACCGGGCCTTCTGTCCGCGATGCCGGTCGAGATCTTCGTTCGGACCGAACCGAGAACGCCGCTCACGTTCCTGAGCCGCGCGCTGTCGGACTACTTCGCGCGTGCCCTGCGCGGCGGCTGATCACATGGTTGGAAGCGCCGCGCGTTCCACCATGCTGCGCAACGCAAAGGACGACCGCACCGACCTGATACCGGGCACTCGCATCAGGCGTTCCTCGAGAAATCGGTCGAAATCGGCGAGATCGGCGGCAACGACCCGCATGAGGATGTCGCGCGACCCGGTCATCAGATGACACTCCATCACCCGGTCGAAGCCGCGGATTGCGCGCTCGAACGTGTCGATCGCCTCTTTCGACTGCGTTTCCAGTTCAACCCATATGAATACCGACACCGGCAGGCCCAGGGCCTTCTGGTCGATCCGCGCCGTGTAGCCGCGAATGACGTGGTCGCCTTCCAGTCGCGCGACGCGCCGTGCGCAGGGCGTCGGGGACAGTCCGACGGCGTTGGCGAGGTCGGTCATGCTCATTCGGCCGTCCCGCTGAAGCGTGGCGATGATGCGCCGATCGATGGCGTCCATGGCGGAAATCTCCATACTTGTGTCAAAAAATAGAGAAAAACCGCGCTATGTCCAGATTGGCGATCAGAGAACGCCGAAATCCCCCAAAGTCTTGGTGATATACTCTGCACGGGAAGAGTGCGGAGGACACTATGCAAATCACCCGGCTGGACATCGACAGCCATGAGGAAGTCTATCGGCTTCGGGATCCGAACAGCGGGTTGACCGGTTTCATTGCGATCCATTCCACGCAACTTGGCCCCGCGGCGGGCGGTCTGCGCATGCGCCCTTACGAGGACGAGAGCGAGGCGCTGCGGGATGTGCTCCGGCTATCACACGGCATGACCTTGAAGAACGCCGCGGCCGGGCTCCCGTTGGGGGGCGGCAAGGCGGTGATCATCGGCGATCCGGCAGCCCGCAAGACGCCCGCGCTTCTGCAGGCCGTCGGGCGTGCGGTCGAAAGCCTTGAGGGGCGTTACTGGACGGCTGAAGACATGGGGATGACGACGGCTGACATGGCCGTCATTGCAACTGAAACACGCCATGTCGCAGGCTTGGCCGAGGGGCTCCATGGGTCCGGCGATCCATCCCCCGTCACGGCGCGGGGCGTGTTCAATGCGATCCGCACCGCACTTCGCCAGCGTTTCGGCGCCGATGATCTTGCGGGACGGGTCGTTGCGGTCCAGGGGTTGGGCAATGTCGGACGCAATCTTTGCGCGTTGCTTCACGCCGCGGGTGCCCGGCTGATCGTGGCCGATGTCGATCCGGTTCGCGTCGTGCAGGCGGTTGAGGACTGGGGGGCAGAGGTGGCCGAAGTGGCCCGTATCCACGCTTCAAGCGCCGACGTATTTGCGCCGTGCGCGATCGGCGGGATCCTGAACGAACGGACCGTGCCGGAGGTCGCCGCCGCCATCGTCGCGGGTGCCGCGAACAACCAGTTGGCCGCGCCAGGGGACGCCGTGGCGCTGCATCGGCGCGGCATCCTGTACGCTCCGGATTTCGTCGCGAACGGCGGCGGGATCATCAACGTTGCCGCGGAAATTCTGCGATGCCCCGACCGCGAAACCTGGGTCGCCGAGAAACTCGCGCGGCTTGACGCGACGATGGGCGCGATCTTGGCACGCGCCGCCGCCGAAAATGTCGGGCCGAACGAGGTCGCGGAGCGGGTGGTGGCGGAGCGCATGGCCGCGCAGGCCGCATGAGGGACTTGACCTTGACCGCCGGCGGGTCGATCAATGGCCGGCTTTGAGGCAGGAGGCAATGGGATGAAATTCTCGGTTCCCGACATGAGTTGCGGCCACTGCAAGGCGGCGGTCGAGCGTGCCATCGTATCGCAGGACGCTGCGGCCCGCGTTACGGTCGATCTTGGCGCCCGGGAGGTCGAGGTGGAAGGCGCCCTTGATGCGGACAGGGTGATCGCCGCCCTCGCGTCCGAAGGCTACCCCGCAACCCGGCTTGGCTAAGGCCGGGATTGCCAACGGCGTTCTTGGTGGGCATACTCTCGCGCCGTGAACCATGGCTGGGCTAAAAAGGCCGTGCATAGGGGGCAGTATGAAGATCGCGCGTCGGGTCGCGGCGATTGCCGCATCGGGTTTTATTTGTGCTGGGGTGGCTCAGGCAGGGCCTGTCGAAACCGCGTGCCTGAAGTCGGGAAGCGCCTCGGCAAGCCCGGCTATCTGCACCTGCATCCAGTATGTCGCGGACATGACGCTTTCCGGCTCCGACCAGAAGATGGCCGCCAAGTTCATCAAGGATCCCGACAGGGCGCAGGAAATTCGCACCTCCGACAACGCCAAGCACGAGGCGTTCTGGCTGCGCTACAAGAACTTCGGTGAAACCGCCGAAACCTTCTGCGCTCAGGGCTGAGACGCGATCCGATCCAGAAATCCGTCGGCCGCGCGCTCGATCAGATCCAGCGCCGCGTCGAAGTCCCGCGTGAAATAGGGGTCGGGCACCTCGGTCGCGCCGCAGCCGGGGGCGTGGTCGAGAAACAGCCGGACGGGTGTCTGATTTCCCTTGGGGCGCAGGGCTTCGACCGCCTGCTGGTTCGCGCGATCCATGACAAGGACGACGTCGAAGCGCCCAAAGTCCTGCGCCAGGAATTGACGCGCCCTGAGCGGTGCCAGGTCGTAACCGCGAAGCGCGGCGGCGCGGATCATGGGCGGATAGGGTGGTTGTCCCACATGCCAGTCGCCGGTTCCTGCGCTGTCCAGCGACACCGCCACGCCGCGTTCGTGCGCCTTGGCACGGACGACAGCTTCGGCCGCCGGTGATCGGCAGATATTGCCGAGACAAACGAAGATAGCATTGAGCGTCATGATGTCAGCGCTACGCGAGCGTCCTGACCGATGTCAATTCCGGCCGCTGGACATGCGGCGGAAACGGGCCTTGCGGGCCCACTCCGCCGCACGATTGCCGGTTCTTAGCGGCTGTTGTCGACCGGGATTTCGACCGTGATTTCACCGGCCTGTTCGAAGGTCAGAGTGACGGTCAGCGCTTCGCCCGGCGCGTCCTTGAGCCCCATGAACATGAGGTGATCACCGCCGCGGGCCAGCGCATGGGTGCCGCCGGCGGGGAGGGCGATGCCGTCCTCGATCGCCATCATCTGCATCGTGCCGTCAGCGGTCTGCTTGTGGGTGTGCAGTTCCGCCTTCATCGCCACATCCGAGGCTGCGCCGACCAACCGGTCATCGACGTCGGAATGATTTTCGATCATGAAGAAGGCCGCGCCTGCGTTGGACCCCGGCATGATGCGGGCATAGGCGTCAGAGATCATCATGCCGTCTTCCGCGAAGGCGGGGGTGGCGACGGCGAGGGAAAGCGCGGCAAGCGCGGATTTGAACGTTTTCATTGTCTTGTCCTGTCAGTGAAGTTTGGGTTTCAGTTCAGGACAAATCTCGGTGGATCGCGCGCCGTGTTGCCGGGAAGAACGCGCCCCTCGCCGTGGCGGGCCGGGTCGATCAAATTCAGGCGTTGCCATAGCTGAAGCGGAGTGGTCTCGGGCGGCGCGGCGGAGAGCGCCGCCAAGAGGTTGGAGGCAAGGTCAGGGCAAAGGTGGCTTTGTCCGGTCGGGCGGCCCTGCGAATCAAGCGTGATCTGGACCAGGCCGCCGCCCGAGCAAAGGACAACGACCTGGCCCGTCTCGTCGAAGGCCTGGCCGCGCGCGAATGCCGTTGCGAAGCCTGTCAGCATCAGAACGAGCGACAGGGCAAAGGCGGCAAATGTGCGGGGCAAGGGCGTCATGCAGATGGGATACAGCTTTGCGGGCAACTTGCCGAGGGGGCGAAATGAAGCGGCCCCGCCTTTCGGTCGGGGCCGTTCGAAACCTGTCGATGGGCTGGCCTCAGGCGGCCTGCGCCTTTTCGATGTCTTTCTTGATCTTCAGCGCCTTGGACGACAGCTCTTCGTCCTTCGCCTTGGCAAGGAAGGCGTCAAGCCCGCCGCGGTGGTCGACCGTCCGCAGCGCGGCGGCAGAAATGCGCAGCTTGAACGACTGGCCCAGAGCATCGGAGATCAGGGTGACTTCGTTCAGGTTGGGAAGGAAGCGGCGACGCGTCTTGTTGTTCGCGTGGCTCACGTTGTTGCCCGACATCGGGCCCTTACCGGTCAGTTCGCAGACGCGCGACATTTTCTTTTCCTTCGTTCGGCTGGACCCGGCGCCCTTGGCCGAACCCTCATGTCCATAACATTCTGGACGCGGCAGGGGCCACGCCTTGAATTCTGTCGGGCGCTCATACGCGGAATCGCTTTGAGCGTCAAGCGCGACAGGGTGCATTCACCCACGGCGGCTCTCTGGACAGATGCCATCCGCGCGCGCATCCTGCCGCCATGCCCCACGATCATCACGACCACCCGCATACGCTTCTGCCTTCCGACCCCGCGCTGCGCGTCAAGGCGTTGGAGACGATCCTGACCCGGAAGGGCCTGGTCGATCCCGCTGCGTTGGATGCGATCCTCGAGACCTACGAGAACCAGGTGGGGCCGCACCTTGGGGCCAAGGTCGTGGCGCGGGCCTGGTCCGAGCCGGATTTTCTTGCAGAACTTCGCCAAGATGCCTCGGGCGCGATCGCGTCAATGGGAATATCGGGGCGACAGGGCGAACATGTCGTGGTGGTTGAAAACACGCCAGACGTGCACAACATGGTCGTCTGCACACTCTGCTCCTGCTATCCGTGGCCGCTTCTTGGTATCCCGCCCGCCTGGTACAAGTCCGACGCCTATCGCGCCCGCGCCGTGCGCGAGCCGCGCAAGGTTCTGGCCGAGTTCGGCGTGACCCTGCCCGAAAGCCAGAAGGTCCGGGTTTGGGATTCGACGGCAGAGGTCCGCTACCTTGTCATCCCCATGCGTCCGGCAGGCACCGAGGGGCTTGGACCCATGGAACTGGCGGACCTGGTCACCCGCGATTCGATGATCGGAACCGGCGTGCCAAGGGCGCCCGAATGACCCGCGTCCACGACATGGGCGGGCGCTACGGCGACGGGGAAATCGTGCCAGAGCCGCAGGGTATCGTGCCGTTCGAAAGGGAATGGCACCGCACGGCGCTGGCGTTGACGATTGCGGCCGGTGGTTTGGGCGCCTGGAACATCGACGGATCGCGCCATGCGCGGGAATGCCTCGCGCCAAAGGATTACGCGCGGTTTTCGTATTACGAGAAATGGATCGCGGCGCTGGCCGATCTGCTGGTTGCCAAGGGGCTTGTCACCGAGGCCGAACTGGCTGCCGGCAGTGCGGACGCTGCCCCCCCCCATCCCAGGCTGTTCCAGGCCGCGTCCGTCGCGCCCGCGCTGGCCAAGGGCTCGCCTTATGCGCGACAGGGGGGCGCCCCTGCCTTCGCGGTCGGGGACCGGGTTCGGGCGCGTCTGCCCGCGCGCAACAGCTTTGTTCCCGGCGGCCACACCCGCCTGCCCGCGTATGCAGCGGGGCATGTGGGGACCGTCGTCCTGATGCACGGCGCCCATGTCCTTCCCGACACGAATGCCCACGGCCTGGGCGAACACCCCCAGCCGCTCTACACGGTCGCGTTCGACGCAGCCGAGCTTTGGGGCGAGCCAGAGAGGGCAGGCGACGAGGTCACGCTGGACCTTTGGGAAAGCTACCTGGAGCGCGCATGACCAAGGATCATGCCCCATTCGACGAACCCTGGCAGGCACAGCTTTTCGCGTTGACCGTCGCGTTGAGCGAGGCCGGGCATTTTTCCTGGCCTGACTGGACACGCGCCTTCGGCGCCACTCTCCAACTCCACGGCGCGGCGCGGCCGCTTGACGGGCGGGACGACTATTGGAACGCCTGGCTGGTCACGCTGGAAGGGATGCTCGAACACTCGGGCGCCGCCGCGCGGGACGAGGCGGAGGCCATCCGCGTCCTGTGGGAACGGGCCTATCTTTCCACGCCGCACGGCCAGCCGGTGCGGCTGGACCGGTGACCAGGCCGTTCTGGACCTAAATTCCGGACGCGCCTGGACCTATCCCGGCAGCCCGCTTCCGTGTGAACTGGTCGATGATGCCGGCCCCGCCGGCCCTTATTCGCATTGCGAGGGTAGAATCATGACCATTCCCGTACTCGGAAACGACCTGACCGAGGTGATCGAGGCGGACCGCGCCCACCTCTGGCACCACCTGATCCAGCACAAGCCCTTCGAAACCGTAGACCCGCGGGTCATGGTCGAAGGCAAGGGTATGCGCGTCTGGGACGCCAAGGGGGTCGAGCGCATCGACGCCGTCTCGGGCGGCGTCTGGACCGTCAACGTGGGCTATGGGCGCGAGACGATCGCCAAGGCTGTGTATGAACAGCTGGTGAAGATGAACTACTTCGCCAACTCTGCCGGGTCGATTCCCGGCTCGCTCTTCGCCAAGCGCCTGATCGAGAAGATGCCGGGGATGAGCCGGGTCTACTACACGAACTCGGGGTCCGAGGCCAACGAAAAGGCCTTCAAGATGATCCGCCAGATCGCCCACAAGAAGTACGGCGGCAAGAAGTACAAGATCCTGTATCGCGACCGCGACTACCACGGTGGCACGCTGGCAACGATGTCGGCAGGCGGCCAGGACGAACGCGTGATGCAGTACGGACCGCTGGCGCCCGGGTTCGTGCGCGTGCCCCATTGCATGGAATACCGTCGTCATCAGCAGGACGGCGCACCGGTCGAGAACTACGGCGAATGGGCGGCCGACCAGATCGAACAGGTGATCCTGCGCGAAGGTCCCGACACCGTGGGCGGCCTCTGCCTTGAGCCGGTGACCGCCGGCGGAGGCGTCATCACGCCACCGGAAGGCTACTGGGACCGCGTGCAGGAGATCTGCAAGAAGTACGACATCCTGCTGCACATCGACGAGGTCGTCTGCGGCGTGGGTCGCACCGGCACCTGGTTCGGCTATCAGCACTACGGCATCAAGCCCGATTTCGTGACCATGGCCAAGGGCGTGGCCTCGGGCTATGCCGCGATCGCCTGCTGCGTCACGACCGAGGCGGTCTTCGACATGTTCAAGGACAACGCCGACGATCCGATGAACTACTTCCGCGACATCTCGACCTTCGGCGGCTGCACCGCGGGTCCGGCGGCGGCGCTTGAAAACATGCGTATCATCGAGGACGAGGGCCTTCTGGAGAATACCGTGAAGATGGGCGAGCGTACGGTCGCCAACCTGCGCGCGCTGATGGAAAAGCACCGGGTTATCGGCGATGTGCGCGGCAAGGGGCTGTTCTGCGGGGCCGAGCTTGTCGCCGACCGCCAGACCAAGGAACCCGTGAGCGAAAAGCAGGTGGCCGCGGTCGTGGGCGAATGCTTCGCCCAAGGCGTGATCATCGGATCCTCCAACCGCTCGGTGCCGGGGTTGAACAACGTGCTCTGCCTCAGCCCCGCGCTGATCGCCACGGCCGATGACATCGACGCGATCACCGGTGCAATCGACACGGCGCTTACCAAGGTCTTCGGCTAAGGGGCGGGATTGACGAAAAGGGGTTCGCCCGCCCGGCGCGGGCGAACTCAAGGCAGCCGTCGGATTGTTTCGGCATCAGGAAGGACAGATCGTGCAGGGAAGGATTGATGGAGCCAGATCCGCCGTGCAATAAGTCCAGTCATGCCGATCCCGGTCGAAACCTTTTTCCTTGCACCCGATGCCGGCGGAACGCTGCAGCAGCAGATCCGCGCGATGATCGCGGACGGGATCCTTGCGGGCCGGCTGCGGGCGGGGGACAAGCTGCCCTCAAGCCGGCGGCTGGCGGACCATCTGGGGGTCAGCCGGATCACGGTGACGCTGGCCTACACCGACCTCGTGGCAGGCGACTACCTGTGGGCGCGCGGCCGTTCGGGGCACTACGTTTCCGAGACCGCGCCAACCCGGCCCGATGTGCGGCGCCTTCCCAATGCTCCGGAAAGCGCGGTCGATTGGTCTGCACGGATCGTCGGAGATTTCTCGGGCCATGGCATCGTCGGCCGGCCGGAGGACTGGCGCAGCTATCCCTATCCCTTCATCTACGGGCAGGCCGATCCGGCGCTGTTCGATCACCAGAATTGGCGGCAATGCGCGCTGCGTGCGCTTGGCCGGCGGGATTTCGACGCGCTGACCGAGGACTACTACGAACGCGACGACCCGATGCTGATCGAATATGTCCTGCGATCGCTTCTGCCTCGGCGCGGGATCGCCGCAGCGCCGACCGAGGTGTTGCTGACGCTCGGCGCGCAAAACGCGCTTTGGCTGGCGACACAGGTCCTGCTGGGGCCGGGGCGCCAGGCAGTGACGGAAAATCCTTGCTACACCGGACTTCGGTCCATCCTCGGGCAGACCGCCTCGAACGTTCTTGCGGTCGATGTGGACGAAGAGGGGCTGCCCCCAGATGCAGTTCCCGCAGGGGCGGACGTGGTCTTCGTGACGCCCTCGCATCAGAGTCCGACGAACGCGACCATGCCGGTCCAGCGGCGGCTGGCGTTGCTCGACCGCGCCGGCCGGGACGATTTCGTCATTGTCGAGGACGACTACGAATTCGAGATGTCTTTCCTCCGGCCAGCCGCGCCCTCGCTCAAGTCGCTCGATGCCGAGGGACGCGTGATCTACGTGGGCTCTTTTTCCAAGTCGCTTTTCCCGGGGGTGCGGCTCGGCTACATCGTTGCGCCCGAAGCCTTCGTGCGCGAGGCGCGGGCGCTGAGGGGGGCGGTCTTCCGTCATCCCCCCGGCCATGTGCAGCGCACCGTCGCGTATTTCCTGGCGCTTGGTCATTACGACGCCCATCTGAACCGGCTGCATCAGGCCTACCGGCGACGGCGCGTGGTGATGAACGAAGCCATACGCGCGGCGGGGCTGACGGTCGCGGGCCGCGGCGACTTCGGCGGCTCAAGCTTCTGGATGGCCGCGCCGGAGGGCGTCGATTCCGAGGACCTGGCGCAACAGTTGAAAACGCGCGGCGTCCTGATCGAGCCGGGGCGCAAGTTCTTTGCCCCCGGTCGCGACACACGGAACACCTACAGGATCGCCTATTCGTCGATTGCGCCAGGGAAGATCCCGGAAGGCATCGCGCGCATCGCCGAGGCGATCGGCGAACGGGCGGACGCGGCGCGATAAGGCATGAAGCCCGCGCATGAGACGGGCAGGGGAGGATGAATGACGCGGCACGAACCCAGGCTTGATACCTCGCCCAAGGTGTCCGACGAAATTCGGCGGACCACGTGCTACATGTGTGCCTGCCGCTGCGGCATCAACGTGCACATGACATCCGGCAAGGTGAGCTACATCGAGGGCAACCGGGATCATCCGGTGAACAAGGGCGTGCTGTGCGCAAAGGGCGCGTCGGGCATCATGCAGGTGACCGCGCCTTCGCGGCTGACAAGGCCGCTGCGCAGGGTGGGGCCGCGCGGGTCCGGCGCGTTCGAAGAGATCAGCTGGGACGAGGCTTTGGGAATCGCGACCCAGTGGCTGGCGCCCCTGCGCGCCACCGCGCCCGAAAAATTCGCGTTCTTTACGGGCCGCGACCAGTCGCAAAGCTTCACCAGTTTCTGGGCGCAGGCCTTCGGGACGCCGAACTATGCCGCGCATGGCGGCTTCTGTTCCGTCAACATGGCGGCGGCGGGCATCTACACCATGGGCGGGGCGTTCTGGGAATTTGGCCAGCCCGACTGGGAACGGACGCGGCTTTTCGTGCTTTTCGGGGTGGCAGAGGATCACGATAGCAACCCGATCAAGATGGGTATCGGGCGGATAAAGTCGCGCGGGGGCCGCGTGATCGGCGTCAACCCGATCCGAACCGGATACAATGCCGTCGCTGACGACTGGATCGGGATCACACCGGGGACGGACGGGCTTCTGATCCTCTCTCTGATCCATGAGCTTCTGAAGGCGGGAAAGGTGGACTTGGACTACCTTGCCAGCTGGACCAACGCCCCCTGCCTGATCGATGAGACCGCGGGGGAGGAAAAGGGGCTGCTTCTACGCGACGACCTCGGCAAGCCGCTTGTCATCGACCGACGGACGGGGGACGCCGTCCCCTACGACACCGCCGGCGTGCGGCCCGACCTTGGGGCAACGCACAACGGGTGCAGGACCGTGTTCCAGCACATGGCGGAACGCTACCTTCGGGAGGACTACGCACCCGAGGCGGTGGCCGACAGATGCGGAGTTCCGGCCGCGCGCATCCGGGCGCTTGCCGCCGAGATCGCCGAGACGGCATTCAACCAGACGATCGAGATCGACCAGCCCTGGACCGATTTCCGCGGAGAGACGCACGAAAGGATGGTGGGCCGCCCGGTCAGCTTCCACGCCATGCGCGGCATCTCGGCCCATTCCAACGGATTTCAGACCGCCCGCGCGCTGCATGTGCTCCAGATCCTGCTCGGCACGGTCGAGGTGCCGGGGGGCTTCCGCTTCAAGCCGCCCTATCCGAAACCCGCGCACGCGCATCCGACGCCGCACAGCTACTTCATGCCCGGCCGGCCGCTGGACGGCCCCCACCTTGGTTTTCCGCAGGGGCCCGAACACCTTGCGCTGAAGCTGGATGACCAGACGCCGGCGCGGATCGACAAGGGGTTCACCTGGGAAAACCCGCTTTCGGCGCATGGGCTTATGCATATGGTCATTCCGAACGCGGTCGCGGGCGATCCCTACCGCATCGACACGCTGATGCTTTACATGGCCAACATGTCCTGGAACTCCTCCATGAACACCCGCGAGGTGATGGAGATGCTGACCCGAAAGGACGGCAACGGCGACTACATGATCCCGCGCATCATCTATTCCGACGCCTACGCGTCCGAGATGGTGGCCTACGCCGACCTGATCCTGCCGGACACGACCTATCTTGAGCGCCACGACTGCATCAGCCTTCTTGACCGTCCGATCTGCGAGGCGGACCATGCGGCCGACGCGATCCGCTGGCCGGTGGTGGAGCCGGACCGGGACGTGCGCGGGTTCCAGTCAGTGCTGGTCGACCTGGCGGGCCGGCTTGGCCTGCCGGGCTTCGTCACGGACGACGGACGCCCCAGGTATCGCGACTACGCCGACTACATCGTCAACCATCAGCGCCGGCCGGGCGTCGGACCGCTTTTCGGGTATCGGGGGCATGGCAAGGACGTGGGTCGGGGCGCGCCCAATCCCAATCAGATCAATGCCTATATCGCGAACGGGGGCTTCTTTGCCGCCGAGGTTCCGGACGGCGCAAAGTTCTTCAAGCCCTGGAACCGAGCCTATCAGGACTGGGCGGTCAGCATGGGCTTCTACGATACGCCCCAGCCTTACCTGTTCCAGCTTTACTGCGAACCGATGCGGCGCTTCCAGCTGGCGGCCGAGGGTTATCACGAACGCCAGCCGCCCGATTTCCTGCGTGACCGCATCAAGGCCACAATGGACCCGCTGCCGATCTGGTACGAGCCCTTCGGGGAGGAGGTCGGAGCAAGCTATCCGCTGCATGCGCTGACACAGCGGCCGATGGCGATGTATCATTCCTGGGGGTCGCAGAACGCCTGGCTCCGGCAGATTCACGGCCACAACCCGCTTTACGTGCCCACCACCGTCTGGACGAAGCATGGTTTCAAGGAGGGCGACTGGGCGCGGCTCTCCTCGCCCAACGGGGCGATCGTTGTGCCGGTTGCGCATATGGCGGCCCTGAATGGGGATACGGTCTGGACCTGGAACGCCATCGGCAAGCGCAAGGGCGCCTGGGCGCTTGACACGGCCGCACCGGAAGCGACGAAGGGGTTCCTGCTCAATCACCTGATATCCGAGCTTCTGCCCGACCGGGGTGACGGTCACCGCTGGTCGAATTCCGATCCGATCACCGGACAGGCCGCCTGGTTCGATTTGCGTGTCCGCATCGAACGCGTCGATCCACCGGACGAAGCGATGCCGGCATTTCCCGCGATCCCCTCACCCGTTCCTGCCGCGAAAAGGAACCGGCCATGACGTCTCTTCCTCCCCCCTCCGACAAGAAGCTGGGACTTGTCATCGACCTTGATATCTGTGTCGGGTGCCACGCCTGCGTGACCGCCTGCAAGGGCTGGAACGACCAGGGCTACGGCGCCCCCCTGTCAGATCAGGACGCCTGGGGCGCGAACCCCTCGGGCACCTTCCTGAACCGCGTGCACAGCTACGAGATCACACCGGAGGGCGGCGTCCCCCAGCTGGTGCATTTCCCCAAGTCCTGCCTGCATTGCGAAGATGCCCCCTGCGTGACGGTTTGTCCGACCGGGGCCAGCTACAAGCGGGCCGAGGACGGTATCGTCCTGGTCAATGAAAGCGCCTGCATCGGCTGCGGCCTGTGCGCCTGGGCCTGCCCCTATGGCGCGAGGGAGCTGGACCAGGCCGCGGGCGTGATGAAGAAGTGCACGCTCTGCGTGGACCGGATCTACAACGAAAACCTGCCCGAGGTGGATCGCACGCCGGCCTGTGTCCGCACCTGCCCGACCGGAGCGCGTCATTTCGGCGATCTGGGCGACCCCGACAGTGCCGTCAGCAAGCTGGTCGCGGAACGCGGCGGGATGGAGCTGATGCCGGAACAGGGCACGAAACCCGTCAACCGCTACCTTCCCCCGCGTGCCAAGGACCGGCTGGAAGAGACCGCGCCCCTTGCCCCCCTTCTTGACATTCAGGCGACCGGCTTTGCCGGCTGGCTCGACCGACTTCTGGATCGTATCTGATGCATCCTGCGCCATCCGTAATCATCTTCTCCGTCCTGACCGGCCTGGGCTTCGGGCTACTTGCGATGCTGGGTTTCGGGCTGGCGCCCGCGACCGGCTGGGCTGCGGTCGTGACCTATGGTGCCGGCTATGCCCTTGCGACGGCCGGGCTGATGGCCTCGACGTTTCATCTGGGCAATCCACAGCGTGCGCTCAGGGCCTTTACCCAATGGCGCACCAGCTGGCTGTCGCGCGAGGCATGGGCCTCGGTGGCCGCGATGATGCTCATGGCGCCTGTCGCGGCCTCGGCGGTTTTCGCCGGTCGCCTGATGCCGGTTCTGGGCGCGCTGGCAGCCGTGCTTTGCCTTGTGACCGTGGTGACGACGTCGATGATCTACACCCAGCTCAAGACCGTCCCGCGCTGGAACCACTGGACCACGCCCGCCCTTTTCCTTGGGCACGCGATCGCGGGTGGCGCGCTGCTGGCGGGGCTTGGTAACGCCCCCGTGCTGCTTTTGTTGCTGGGGTTGTTCCTGGCCTTGACCTTCCGCACGGGCGACGGCCGCTTCGCCGACCGGGGCCACACGCTTGCGACGGCCACGGGCTTGGGCGGCGGGTCTGTGCGGTCCTTCGCGCCGCCGCATACGGGCTCGAACTACCTGATGCGGGAAATGATCTTCGTCGTCGGGCGCAAGCATGCGGTGAAACTCAGGACCCTCTCGATCCTGCTGGTTTCGGTGCTACCTGCGCTTGTCCTGCTTGTCCTGCCCGCCGGATTGATCGCCACCCTGCTGGCTGCGGTCCTGCACCTGATCGGGGCCTTCATCGGGCGATGGCTGTTCTTTGCCGAGGCCGAGCACGTCGTCGGGCTTTACTACGGGCTGCGCTGATCAGCCGCCGTGCGGTTTGGCCAGCCGGCTGGACAGCAGGTCGCCCGTTTCTGAAAGGATGGGATAGGCCACCATCGAGAACGCGGTGTTGATCTGCTTCAGTGCCCTCAGCGTTTCCTGGTGGATGTTCGAGGTCTCGATGCTTTCGACCCGGCCCAGCTTGAGCCGGTCCAGATGCGACCGCTGGAGATCCTGTTCCAGCGCGCGGACGTGCTCCTTTTCCTCGACCAGGGCCCGCGCGGCGTCGGGGTTGAGCGTCATCAGGACATTCAGCGCCGACTGTGCATTCGAAAGAACCCGGTCGTGGAAATCGCGGACCTCCTTGCGTCCGGTTTCGGAAAACGCGGTGCCGCTGTCGTTCAGCCGCTTGGCCAGCCCCACCATCGTGCGCGCGACCGCATCGCCTGCGCTTTCCAGGTTCACCGCCATGTTGGCCAGTTCCAGGCCCTTGTGGGTCACTTCCTCTTCGGCGTGCGCGCGGTTGAGCTTGGCGAGGTAGAGTTTCGTTTCGAAATGCATCTTGTCGATGTCGGCTTCCTTGGCCGTGATCGCTTCGGCCACCTGGTCGTCCCAACGGTCGTAAAGACCGATGACGGTCCGCAGCATCGCCTCGATCCCTTCTCCCATCTGAAGAACTTCGCGCGAGGCGCAGGCCAAGGCGCGATCCGGGTCCGTCAGGGCTGCGGGATCAAGCGCGCTGACGCGCGACAGGATCGCGGGACTGGAGGGGGGCGTGACGAGGCCGGAAACAAGCCTCAGCACCGGAGCCGTGAACGGAAGTGCTGCCAACGCAAGGACAAGGTTGAAGCCCAGGTGCAGGTTGATGACCTGGCGGGCGGGCGACGATCCAAGCAGGTCGGGCGTCAGCAAGGACGCCGACACGGACAACAGGGCGATGGCCGCCCCCCCGCCGCGCAGGACAAGATTGGCGATCACGATCCGCCGCGCTTCGATCTCGGCCGTGAGCGTGAGGATATAGGCGATGAACGCGCCGCCAAGGTTCGCGCCCAGCACCATCGCCATGCCCGCAGGCACCGGAAGGACGCCCTCTGCTGCCAGCGTGACGAACAGCAGGACCGCGGCGACCGAGGAATGGACGGCCCATGCGAATAGCGCGCCGATGACGAAGGCGGTCACCGGGTCGCCGCCCAGGTAGCGCATCGCGGCCACCAGCGCCGGCGCGTCGCGCAAGGGTTCGGTCGCCTCGCGGATCATGCCAAGCGAGACGAAAATCAGGGCAAGCCCGATCAGGACGCGGCCCGCCTGGCGAAACTCTTTCCGCTCTGCCTTGAGAAACAGGACCACGCCAAGCACCAGCAGCAGCGGCACCGCCCAGTCAGCGCGCGACAGCAGTATCTGCGCCACGATCGCCGACCCGACGTCCGCGCCCAGCAGGATCGCAAGGCCCGCCGCCGCGGCCAGCGTTCCTGCGGACACGAAGTTCGAAGTCAGGATCGCCACCGCCGTCGAGCTTTGCAGAAGGACGGCAGCCCCAAGGCCGGAAACCGCCGCGACCCACCTGTTTTCGCCACCGCGCCGCAGCCAGCGCCGCAATTGCACAGACCAGCCCCGCTCAACCCCGGTCCTGACCAGCCGCACCGCCCAGATCAGAAGCGCGGCGGCACCCGCGACATGCAGGACGAAGAGAAGAGGGGAGTTTTCCAAGGTGCCGGACCTCGCTTCGCTGGCATGGCAGGTGTTACAAATATGTCTTGAAACCGTCACAAAAGCCGCGCGAAAGCAAGGGCTGTCGGTCACGGGGGCATTGACCATCATAGCGGGACTGCGCCTGATGTGACCAGCACAGGAGTTCGGCTTGGCATTCACCCTAAGGCAGTTGCAGTTCTTCGTGGCGGCGGCGGAACGTGGCAGCGTGTCCGGCGCGGCGCGCGCGCTGTCCATTTCCCAGTCGTCGGTGACCGAGGCGATCCAGTCGCTTGAGGACGACCTGGGCGTCATGTTGTTCGAGCGTCGCGCAAGGGGGCTGGACCTGACGCACAAGGGTTCGCTGTTCCTGCGCCACGCGACGCAGATCCTGGGGGACGTCTCCAACGCGCGCATGGCGTTCCGGGACGAGATCAGCAGCGCCTCCGGCCGCCTGTCGCTTGGCGTGACATCCCTTGTCGCCGGTTATGTTCTGTCCGACATCCTTTCGCGGTTCCGTCGCGCCTGGCCTCAGGTCGAACTGTCCGCGATCGAGGATAACGGCGACTACCTTCAACACCTGCTGATCGGCGGCGAACTGGACGTGGCGGTCATGCTGACATCGACCATTCGCGACCGCGCGGCGCTGCAGGTCGAATCCCTTCTGGTGTCGCCCTACCGGCTTTGGCTGCCGCTGGGCCATCGCTTGGCCGACGCCGAGGCGATCACGCTGGACGATCTTGCCGGCGAGCAGCTGATCGTGCTGACCGTGGACGAGATCGAGGAATCCACCCGCCGCCTGATGGGTGCGCTTTCGGTCAAGCCCGATATCGCCTTCCGAACCAGGTCGGTCGAGGCCGTCCGCTCGCTGGTCGCCACGGGCGCGGGGGTGGCGCTGCTGCCATCGCTGGTCTACCGGCCCTGGTCGCTTGAGGGCGACCGGATCGAGATCCGCGATGTGTCCGGGGATCTGCCCTCGGTTCAGGTGGGTCTGGTCTGGCGCAAGGGCGCGCCCCTGTCCGCCGTGTCGCGCAACTTCATCCGCTCGGCGCAGGGGGCCGTGCCGGAGCGATAGAGCCATCGGTTTTTCCGATGTCACCTATCTTCCTTTTGATATTGCGAATGATGAATGTGGCGCGCAGTCTGTAGGCGACGCGCCGGGGCCCGGTTTCGGTCGGCTGTCCATGCGACGGGCCACAAGTCTGGTTGGCGCGCCCAAACGATAACCGGAGGTCCATCATGAAATCACTTCTCGTTTCCACCACGGCGATGGCGATGGTCGTCGCCAACGCCGCCGCGGCAGACATGATCACCGAACTGGGCGCCCCTGAAGGCCAGGTCGATATCGTCGCCTGGCCCGGCTACATCGAACGGGGCGAAACCGATCCCGCCTTCGACTGGGTCACCAAGTTCGAGGAAGCCTCTGGCTGCAAGGTCAACGTCAAGACCGCGAACACGTCGGACGAGATGGTGGCGCTCATGAACGAGGGCGGCTTCGACCTTGTCACGGCGTCGGGCGACGCATCCCTTCGCCTGGTCGCGGGCGGCCGCGTCCAGCCCGTCAACACCGACCTCATCCCATCGTGGGCGACGGTCGACGACCGCCTGAAGGACGCGCCCTGGCACACGGTCGACGGGGTTCACTATGGAACACCCTATATGTGGGGTCCCAACGTCCTGATGTACAACACGACCGTCTTCCCGGAGCCGCCGACCTCATGGTCGGTCGTGTTCGAGGAGCAGATGCTGCCCGATGGCCAGTCCAACAAGGGGCGCGTTCAGGCCTATGATGGCCCGATCCACGTCGCGGACGCGGCGCAGTACCTCATGGCGCACAAGCCCGAACTTGGCATCACCTCGCCCTACGAGCTGAACGAAGATCAGTACGCGGCAGCGCTTGACCTGTTGCGCGGGCAGCGCGAACTGGTCAGCCGCTACTGGCACGATGCCTTCATCCAGATGGACGACTTCAAGAACGAAGGCGTGGTTGCCTCCGGTTCCTGGCCGTTCCAGGTGAACCTGCTGGCGTCCGAGGGTCAGCCGATCGCCTCGACCATTCCGTCCGAAGGGGCGACGGGTTGGGCCGATACCACGATGATGCATGTCAACGCCGCCCATCCGAACTGTTCCTACCTGTGGATGGAGCACACGCTGTCGTCGAATCTGCAATCGGATCTGTCGGTCTGGTTCGGCGCCGTGCCCTCGGTCCCGGCGGCCTGTTCGGACGGGCGCGGCATGCAGACCCAGGAGGGTTGCGACGCCAACGGTCTGGCCGATTTCGAGAAGATCCACTTCTGGACCACGCCGGTTGCGAACTGCAGCCAGGGTGAGGGTGCCTGCGTTCCCTATTACCGCTGGGTCTCCGACTACATCGGCGTGATTGGCGGCCGGTAAGGCACAACGCCACGCCCTGCCTCCGAACGGGGGCAGGGCGCCGATTTTCCGCGCGCCGCGACAGCCGGCGACACGCCCCATAGCCTCTCACCTCTTCGCGGGGGTGGGGCAGGCCAAAACCGCCTTTTCCTTCGGTAATCCCCATGACAGCTGCCGTCGAATTCCACAATGTCTCGCGCCACTTCGGTACCGTACGCGCCGTGGACCGTGTCGATCTCGCGATCGACGAAGGGTCGTTCTTTGCCATGCTTGGGCCGTCGGGCTCTGGCAAGACAACCTGCCTGAGGTTGATTTCGGGCTTCGAAAAGCCGACGACGGGATCGATCCGCATCTTCGGCGAGGATATGGGCGACGTCCCGCCGAACCGGCGGCATGTGAACACCGTCTTTCAGGACTATGCGCTGTTTCCGCACATGAACGTGCGCGACAACGTGGCCTACGGACTGATGGTCAAGGGGGTGGAGCGCCGAACCCGCCACGAAAGGGCTGAGGAACTGCTGTCCTTGGTCAAGCTCGACGGTTTCGGAGAGCGCAAGCCCGCGCAGCTGTCGGGCGGTCAGCGGCAGCGCGTTGCGCTGGCGCGTGCCCTGGTCAACGAGCCGCGCGTGCTGCTGCTGGACGAGCCGCTTGGCGCGCTTGATCTGAAACTGCGCGAGGCGATGCAGGATGAACTGAAGGCGCTTCAGCGGCGTCTTGGAATAACCTTCGTCTTCGTGACCCACGACCAGGGCGAGGCGCTGTCAATGGCCGACCGCGTCGCCGTGTTCAACGACGGCCGGATCGCCCAGGTCGGAACTCCTTCCGACGTCTATGATCGCCCCGCGACCAGGTTCGTCGCCGATTTCGTGGGATCATCGAATGTCCTGCCGCCCGACCTGACCCGAAGTTTCGGAGGGCCGAGGCTTTGGGCCAGCCTTCGCCCGGAATCCATACGCTTTACCGGAGCCTCGGATCCCAAGGCCAAGGGCCGTGTGACCGCCCTGCGCTACCTTGGCTCGGGCACCCGGGTCGCGCTAGAAACCGGCGGGCAGGAGATTGCGGTGCTTGTCCCGGCTGGCGCGCCGGTACCGGATATAGGAGAGGTTTCGGGCCTGACCTGGGACCCGGCGGCCCTGCACCTGATGGAGGACGCGTGATGGACAGCGCCCATCCTTCGCGCGGTGTGGCCGACCGTCTGACAGGCGTTTTCTGGAGCCGCCCGAAGCTTCTGACAGCACTTCTGATCGCGCCGCCCCTTCTGTGGCTGGGAGTGGTCTATGTCGGATCCCTTGCCGCGCTTCTGCTGCAAAGCTTCTATTCCATCGACGAATTCTCGGGCGTCGTCGTCCCGGAGTTCACCCTGAAAACCTACGCCGAGCTGCTGAGACCGTCCAATTTCGATGTGATCGTCCGGACGGTGACGATGGCTGCAGCGGTGACGCTGGCATCCGTTGCGGTCGCATTCCCGATCGCCTTCTTCGCCGCACGCTACGCACGTGGACGCTGGAAGGCGCTTTTCTACCTGGGCGTCATGCTGCCCCTGTGGTCGTCCTACCTGGTCAAGGTCTATGCCTGGAAGCTGATCCTGGCGAAGGAGGGCATTGTCACCTGGGCCGCCGAGGGGATCGGCGCCGGAAATGTCCTTGGGGCGGTGCTGGCCATTCCGGTGATCGGCGGCAACTCTCTTTCGACCTCGTACATCGGCACTTTTCTTGTCTTCGTCTATGTCTGGCTGCCCTACATGATCCTGCCGATGCAGGCGGCTCTGGAACGTGTGCCGGGCTCGCTTCTCGAGGCGTCGGCCGATCTGGGCGCGGGCGGGTGGCGCACCTTTCGCAGCGTGATCCTGCCGCTTGCGCTGCCCGGGATCATCGCGGGTTCGATCTTCACCTTTTCGCTGACGCTGGGGGATTACATCATTCCCCAGATCATCGGGTCGAGCCGGTTCTTCATTGGCCAGGCGGTCTACTCGCTGCAGGGGACCGCGGGCAACATTCCCCTGGCCGCCGCCTTCGCGGTCGTGCCCATCGTCATCATGCTGATCTATCTGGCCGTGGCGCGGAAGATGGGAGCCTTCGATGCACTCTGAGGCGCGCCCACCCCTGGCTCTGACCCTAGGTGCTGTCCTGGGGCTTCTGTTCCTGCATCTGCCGATCCTGCTGATCTTCCTCTACGCCTTCACGACCGAGGACCGCAGCTACCAGTTCCCGCCCCCCGACCTGACGACGAAGTGGTTCGGCGTGGCCTGGAACCGTGCGGACATCTGGCCCCCGCTTTACCTGTCGCTGCGCGTGGCTGCGATCTCATCCGGGCTTGCGCTTGTTCTTGGAACGTTGTGCGCGGCCGCGATGGCGCGCGCGCGCTTCTTCGGCCGCGACACGATATCGTTGCTTGTCGTGCTCCCCATCGCGCTGCCGGGCATCATCACGGGGATGTCGCTGCGTTCGGCGTTTGCCATCGCCGACATCCCGTTTTCGACCTGGACCATCGTTCTGGGGCACGCGACCTTCTGCGTCGTCATCGTCTACAACAATGCGGTGGCCCGTTTCCGGCGTTTGGGGGCCTCGATGCTCGAGGCGTCGGCCGACCTGGGCGCCAACTCATTCCAGACTTTCCGGCACGTGATCCTGCCCAATCTGGGTTCAGCGTTGCTGGCGGGCGGTATGCTAGCCTTCGCGCTGTCCTTCGACGAGGTGATCGTGACGACCTTCACGGCCGGCCAGCAGTCCACGCTGCCGATCTGGATGCTGAACGAGTTGGTCCGACCGCGGCAGCGGCCCGTCACAAACGTGGTCGCCATCGTGGTCTTCAGCGCGACCTTCCTGCCCATCCTCGCGGCCTACTACCTGACCCGAAGCGGAGAAGAGACCGCAGGCGGCGGCAAATGAAAGGAGACATGTCATGACCCTGCACATCGATACCGCCCTTCTGATCGGAGACGCGTTCGAAGCGGGACAGGAGCGGGCCGAAAAGGTGCTGAATCCGCGAAGCGGCGCGCTGATCCTCGAGGTGCCAGAGGCGTCCTCCGATCAGGTGGACCGGGCCGTGGCGGCCGCGCGTGGGGCATTCGACCACTGGTCGCGGACCACACCCGCCGAACGCTCTGCCGCGCTCTTGAGGATCGCGGACCGGATCGAGGCCGAGGCTGGCGCCTTTGCCGCACTTGAGGCGCTGAACTGCGGCAAACCGATCAACGCGGCCAAGGGCGATGAGCTGCCGGCTGTGGTGGACTGCTTCCGCTTCTTCGCCGGCGCCGTGCGCTGCCAGCAGGGAACTGCGGCGGGGGAATACCTGGCTGGCCACACCTCGATGATCCGGCGCGACGCGGTGGGCGTCATCGCCTCGATCGCGCCTTGGAACTATCCGCTGATGATGATGGCCTGGAAGCTTTGCCCTGCGGTGGGCGGCGGCAACACGGTGGTCTTCAAACCGTCCGAGCAAACGCCGCTGACCGCGCTGAAACTTGCCCGGATTCTGGCCGAAGAACTACCCGCGGGCGTCGTCAATGTCATTCCGGGCCGGGGCGAGACCGTCGGAAACTACCTGATCAATCATCCCGGCATCGACATGATCAGCCTGACGGGTGACGTTGCGACCGGCAAGAAGATGCTGGATGCCGCCGCGAAGTCGGTGAAGCGGACGCATCTTGAGCTGGGCGGCAAGGCACCTGTCGTGGTCTTCGACGATGCCGACGTCTCAGAGGTGGTCGAGGGCATCCGCGCCTTCGGCTATTACAACGCCGGACAGGATTGCACCGCCGCCTGCCGCATCTACGCGGGCAAGAAGGTCTATGACAACCTTGTCGCGGATCTGAGCGCCGCCGTTTCCACGATCCAGCTTGGCAACGCGGACGACGCCACGAATGAAATCGGGCCGCTGATCAGCCTTCGACAGCGCGACCGTGTCGCGAGCTTTGTCGAGCGCGCGCGCGAACAGGGCCATATCGAGGTCACCGCGGGCGGCGGTCTTCTGGGAAATGAAGGCTTCTACTACAAGCCTACGGTCATCGCCGGGGCCCGTCAGGAAGACGAAATCGTGCGGCGCGAGGTCTTCGGCCCCGTCGTGTCGGTCACGCCGTTTTCGGATGTCGAGCAGGCCGTGACATGGGCCAATGACAGCGACTATGGTCTGGCGTCTTCGGTCTGGACAAGGGACGTTGGCCGCGCAATGGCGACCGCGGCGAGGCTGCGCTACGGTTGCACTTGGATCAACACCCATTTCATGCTTGCCAACGAAATGCCGCACGGGGGGCTGAAACAGTCCGGATATGGCAAGGACATGTCGTCTTTTGCGCTAGAAGATTACACCGTTATCCGGCATGTGATGGTGAAGCACGGTTGACGGTCGGTTAACGACCGGTCAGCTTGCATCGCACGCCGAGACGCGACGCAGCCGCGCGCCTTCGGTCAGGGGCGCGTTCTGGTGGAGCAGGCGCGCCCCGCTTTATCCGGCGATCGCCCTTGCGATGATACCCGGAACAGAGGCATGGACGCCAAGCGGTGGAAGGCAGTCTGCGGCAAAGCCCGCCGCATCCAGAGCCGCGGGCACGTCGGATACGACATGGCCCCAACGCGCCACGAAAAGCGGCAGACACAGCGCGCGGCGGTTCGCGTCCTTGGCGGCATCCTCCAGCAACGGGGCTTCTTCGATGAACCCAAGGCGCAGATCGCCGATCGGCAGCGCGTGGGCGATGGCGTCACGGATCCGCGCCGCGGCCTCCGCCGGCGCTCGGCTTCGGCCCGATCCGTGTGCGGCGAGGACCACCGTGCTGTCTTCCGCGTTCCAGCCGCGCTGTGAAAGGGCGTCGCGCACGATCTGAACGGCAAGTGCCGCCGCCTCTGGCATCAGGCCGAAGGCCGGCAGGGTCATGAACCCCTGCGCCCCCGCTGCCGCCAACCGTCTGGGAAGCTCAATCTTGGTGAACCAGCCATCGGACATGAAGAACGGCATGACCCGCGCCCCGACGACGCCATCGACCGCAGTCTCGAGCGCGCCAGGAGTGGCAAGCGTCGCCGCGCGGATGTGCCAATCCGGGAGGCACCTGGAAACGGCCCTGGCCACGTTGTCCAAGTCGCGTTCCGCCGGAGCGGGATCGGAGGGTTGGCCATGTGCGACGATCAAGGCGTGTTTGGTCATGTTTTCTGCGATCCCCGTCTTTGGCCCGGCTAAAGTGGCGGCAACCTCAGTCCCGCGCAAGCGCCACCGATTTGAGGATCGCATGGCAAGCCCGGCCGGGGCTGAGCTCCAAGTTGCGGACCGATCTGTGCGTCACGCGCGCGCGAACCCGGCTGCCGTTCATATCCAGGATCACATCGGACGAGGCCGCGTTGACCTGCCCGACCGCATGCACGACCGCGGGCAGGATGTTCAGCGCCGACAGACCCTCAGGTCGCGCGGCGGCGATCATCACGTCGCGCGCGCGGACGAAAACCCGCACCTTTGCATCCTTCGGCCCCACTGGTTCAGGCAACAGGATCTCTCCCCCGGCGAAGCCAAGGCGGCAAAGCCCGTCGTCCGTCATGCCGATCACGCGCGCCGCGATCAGTGATCCGGGTTCCTCGCCGCCAAAGGCGACCGCGGCTGCGCTGTTCGCAAAGACGTCTTCGGCCGGACCAAGGCTGGCCACGTGGCCCTGAACCATGGCAAGCACATGGGTTGCCAGTCGCGCGACCTCGCCGACCGAATGGCTGACATAGAGGATGGGAAGCCCCAGCCGGTCGCGCAGGCCCTCGACAAGGGGGAGGATTTCGGCGCGCCGCGCCTGATCCAGCGCTGAAAGCGGTTCGTCCATCAGGATGAGCCGCGGGCGCGTCAGCAGCGCGCGGGCCAGGGCGACCCGCTGCGCCTCTCCGCCCGAAAGTCCGCCGGTCCTGCGGGGCAGAAGCGGCTCCAGCCCCAGATCGCGCACCACCGGTGCGATTTCGGCCCCGCTTCTTCGCGCGGCATAGGACAGGTTGCCGCGCACGTCGAGATGGGCAAAGAGCCTTGGCTCCTGGAACACGGTCGCGACCCGCCTGCGATGCGGCGGCACGAAATGCCCCTGGTCCGACCACACCTGGTCCCCGAAGGCGATGCGCCCCTCGGCCCGCTCGAAACCTGCAACCAGGCGCAGGAGCGTGGACTTCCCCGCGCCCGAGGGGCCAAAAACGGCGGTCAGGCCCGATGCGGGCAACGCGGCCTGAACCGCGAGCGAGAAATCGCCGCGACTGTGGCGGATGTCGAGGTCGAGCCCGGTCATCCGGCCGCCTCGCGCCGGTTCGTGCGGAACAGGAGATAGAGTGCGGCGAAGGACAGGGCGACCAGTAGGGCCGACATGCCGTGCGCGGCAGGATAGTCCAGCACTTCGACCCGCTCGTAGATGGCGATGGCGACGGTCTTGGTCTGACCGGGGATGTTGCCCCCGACCATGAGCACCACGCCGAATTCCCCAAGCGTGTGCGCAAAGGTCAGGACCGCAGCCGCCAGGTAGCCCCGCCGCGCAAGCGGCACTGCGACGCTCATGAAGGCATCGAGCGGCCCCGCCCCGCAGCTTGCGGCGGCCTCGATCGGTTTGCGGCCGATCTCGGCAAAGGCTGCCTGAAGAGGCTGGACCGCGAAGGGAAGCGAATAGATCAGCGATGCGACGACGAGGCCGGCGAAGGAAAAGGTCAGGCTTGTCCCCGTCGCATTCATCCAAAGCCCGCCAAGCGGGGTGGAAGGGTTCAGCGCAACCAGAAGATAGAAGCCCAGAACGGTCGGCGGCAGGACCAGCGGCATCGCGGTCACCGCCTCGATCATCGGTCGCATGCGACTTTTGCTGTGGGCAAGCCACCAGGCAAGCGGGGTGGCGGCCACCAGCAGGATCGCCGTCACGATCGCGGCCAGCCGCAGCGTCAGCCAGAAGGGCGCGAGGTCACCGGCGGTCATGGCCAGGTTCCGTAGCCGGCGGCCGCGATGTCGGCTTTCGCTTGCGCGCTGGTCAGATAGGCCAGAAAGCCGATGGCGGCCGCATTCTCCTTGCCATGAGCCAACAGGAGCGCGTCCTGACGGATCGGATCATGGGCCTCATCGGGGACGGGCCAGATGGTTCCGGCGGGCGGCTCCGGCATCACGGAGGACGCCGCCACGAAGCCCGCCTCTGCGGCGCCAGAATGAACCAGCGCAAAGGTCTGACCGATGTTTTCTCCCTGCACGATCTTGTCTGCGACCAAGGGCCCGAGACCCAGATGCTCGATCGTCTGGACGGCCGCCAGACCATAGGGTGCAAGGTTGGGATTCGCGATCGCGACGTGGCGGGCGGCGGTCAGGATCGTTTCGGGATCCGGCGCGACTTCGGGGTCCGATGTCCAAAGCAAAAGACGGCCTATGGCAAAGGTGAAAAGGCTGCTGGCCTCTGCCAGCCCCGAGTCGACCAGGCGTTCAGGCGTGGCCGCGTCTGCCGACAGGAACGCATCGAACGGCGCCCCATTGGCGATTTGCGCCGCCAGCTTTCCCGTCGCACCGCCGACAAGGACTATCTGGTGGCCGGAACTATTTGCGAAGTCTGCCGCAAGGTCTTCGGCGACAGTCAGAAAGTTCGTCGCCACGGCGATCATTGCCGTTTCGGCCCGCGCGGCAGACGCCGTTGCAAAAAGGACTAGCGCGATAAGCAGTCGCATCGTCTTTCCACGTCATATCCAACCGGAGATAACGGAGCTTTCGCGCGCTTGGCAAGCGTTATTTCTTGTCGGACATATCGGCGAGCGAAAGCAGTTCTGCCATGTCGTCCGCGACCGCACGGTCGGCGTTTGCCTGCATGGTGCGGAAAAGCCTTAGAACAAGCTGCCCGGTATCCGTCAGCGCCGCTCCGCCATGCCCCGCCCCGCCGCGGCTGGACGTCACGAGCGGTTCAGCGAACATGTCGTTCAGAACCTCCACCAATCCCCAGGCGCGCTTGTAGCTCATGCCAAGTCTTCGGCCGGCGGCCGAAATGGATCCGGTTTCCGCGATGCCCTGCAAGAGATCGGCCTTCCCCGGTCCCAGCCAGCTGCCGTCGGGAAGGACGAATCGCAACTTCAGCCCATGCCTTGATGTTTTCGCCCGTGCGGTCATGCCCGTTCTTCCTGCTTCGGCGGAATCATAGGCTTTGGTCCCTTGGTGTGGAAGGCATTCCTACTCCGGCGGCGGGCAGCGCGAGGGCCAGTCCGTCGCGCCGTGATAGGCATGCCCAAGCGCTAGGATTTCGGCATCGGCGCGATGCGGGCCGATCAGCTGAATTCCGGTCGGAAGCCCCTGCGCGCCGAAACCCGCGGGGACGCAAAGCGACGGCAAGCCGATAAGGCTGACCGGGATCACCACCTCCATCCAGCGGTGATAGGTGTCCATTTGGCGGCCCGCGATTTCTCGTGGCCAGCGCCAATCCGCGGGGAACGGCCAGACCTGCGCGGCAGGCAAGGCCAGAACGTCGAACCGGCTGAAAAGGCGGTGCGCCGCCGCATACCATTCCGAACGCGCAACCTGGGCCTGATAGACGCTTCGTGCCGCAAGGGTCTGTCCCTGCTCGATCTCCCATATCGTTTCGGGTTTCAGAAGCGCGCGCTTTGCTGGGTCTTCGTAGTGTGACCGCATCGCATTGCCGTTCAGCATTGCCCGAAGGGTTACCCAGCTGTCCCAGATCCGCTCGGCAGGGAAGGGGGGTGCCAGAGGTTCGATGATGGCACCCTGGTCTTCAAGCACGCTCAGCGCGCCCTCGCAGGCGTCCAGGAGCCCCGGTTCCATGGCATAGGCGCCGCCCCAATCAGCCAGCCAGCCGATGCGCAGGCCCTGGATCGGCCGCTCCAGGCGGTCAGCGAAGCTTTCCTTCGGCAGGCAGAAGGGTGTTTCGGGATTCGGCCCCGCGATCACCTCGAGTAGGCGGGCAAGGTCTTCGACGGTGCGCGCCATCGGGCCTGCGGTCGACAGCGTGCTGAGGTACGTTTCGCCCGCTGCGTCATGCGGAACCCGACCGTAACTTGGCCGAAAACCGTAGACGTTGCAGAAGGCGGCCGGATTCCGCAGCGACCCCATCATGTCCGATCCATCGGCGACAGGAACCAGCCGCATGGCGAGCGCCGCAGCCGCCCCGCCAGAGGATCCGCCCGCCGAACGGCTTGTATCGTAGGGGTTCAGGGTGGTGCCGAACACCGGGTTGAAGCTGTGCGATCCCATGCCCCATTCGGGCACGTTCGTCTTGCCGATGAAGATCGCGCCGGCCGCTCTGAGCCGCGCGGCCAGAAGATCATCCTTCGCTGGCACATGATCGGCGAACAACGGCGATCCGTGGGTGGTTCGTAATCCTTGGGTTTCGGTCAGGTCCTTTACGGCGAAGGGCAATCCATGCAGCCAGCCCCTGCGCGGGCCCTCGTCGGCCGCTTTCGCCTCTGCCATCAGGTCCTCGCGCGGACGTGGCGATACGATGGCGTTCACCTTGGGGTTCAGGGCTTCGATCCGATCAAGGAAGGCCGCCATGACCTCGGTTGCGGAAATGTCGCGGGCGGCAAGGCGGGCGGAAAGCCGTGTGGCAGTCAGATCGGTCAGCATCGGATCACAGGGCGATAGAGGGGCGGCGATGTGCCCAGGGGCGGGCGGCTTCAAGTTCGGCGCAAAGCGACATCAGTTCCTCGTCGGCGCCGAAACGGGCGGCAAGATGAATGCCTAAGGGCAAGCCCTCGTCGTTCCATACCAAGGGAACCGAGGCGGCGGGCTGGCCCGAAGCGTTGAAGGCGGCACAGAAGGGTGAATAGTCGAAGACCATGCCGGGGCCCGTCCGGAAATGCACGAAGTCACGCTCCGTATGGGCAAAGCGGCCGATCTTGGCCGGGGGCTCTGCAAGCGTCGCGGTCAAGAGTATGTCCCAGGGCTGGAAAAATGCCGCAAGCTCACGCCCAAAGGCGTGGATCTTGCCCACAGCCGCCAGGTAATCGGCGCCCGATAGGGTCGCGGCATGGTCGATGGCCCCCAACGCAAGGTCTTCCACTTCCCCCGGTTCAAGCGGATGCCCGCGCGCGGCGCATTTCGCCCGGATCGACAGAGCCGTGCCGCAGGCGACGATGTCGGTCCACGCCCGCATCATGCCCGTGATGTCGGTGTAGGGCCGCGCCGGTTCGACCTGGTGGCCAAGGTCGTCCAGCAGGCGGGCGGCATCGTGAACGGCGGCGCGGCAATCCTCGTGGATCGGGCGGCCATCCAGCATGGTGTCGCACAGCGCCACGCGCAGCCGGCGTGGTGGACGCTGAATCGCGGCGAGGTGACCGGCGCCAAGCGGTGGCGCCCAATAGGGGGCGCCAAGGTCCGCACCGGCACAGGCGTCGTGAAATGCCGCCGCATCTCGGACCGACCGCGTCAGAAAGCCGTCAATCGCCATGCCGGCCCAACCTTCGCCGACATAGGGGCCGTCGGGTAACCGCGCGCGGGTCGCCTTGAACCCGAAGAGGCCACAGGAAGACGCCGGGATCCGCACCGATCCACCGCCGTCCGAGCCATGCGCGGCGGCCACGATCCCGGCGGCAACGGCTGCGCCGGCACCCCCCGACGATCCGCCGGGCGTTCTGGATAGATCCCAAGGGTTCCGTGTTGGGCCGCCATAAACAGCCGATTCCGTCGCCGGACCCACGCCCCCCTCGGGTGCGGTCGTCCGGCCGAAGGCCACGATACCGGTTGCGCGGATCCGGTCCCAGATCGCGCTATCCACCGGATAGCTCGTGTTCGCGAAAAGCCGCGACCCGTTGTGCGAGGGAAAATCCACGGCCTCGCAACCCAGGTCCTTCAGAAGGAAGGGCACGCCGCGAAAGGGCCCGTCCGGCAGTCCCCGGCGTATCGCATCCCGCGCGGCGCCTTCCTGCACCAGGACCACCGCGTTCAGCGCGGGATCAAGCTGTTCGACCTTGCTCAGCGCCGCGTCAAGGAGTTCTTCCGCGCTGGTCTGTCCGTTCTCGACAAGCGCGGCAAGGCCCGTTGCGTCATGTTCGGCATAGTCTGCTAGCATGTCGGCTCCTGAGAATGGATGCCGATACACTGGCGGCAATTGATGCCGAATGCCAGCGCGACGCGAGCGCCCGCTTCACATCGAAGCGCGTGCAGACCGGCAGCCCTTGCAGCCCCCGGCACGCGCAACTAAGACTCGGTCAAGGAATTCAGGACAAGACTTCCCCGGCAACAGCAAGAGGCAGGACGGATGAAGGACCCCATTGATCTTTACATGAACACGCTCGTGCCGATGGTCGTCGAGCAGACCTCGCGCGGGGAGCGGGCCTACGACATCTTTTCGCGCCTCCTGAAAGAGCGGATCATCTTTCTGTCCGGTCCGGTTCACGACGGCATGTCCACGCTGATCTGCGCGCAGCTTCTGTTCCTTGAGGCGGAAAATCCCTCGAAGGAAATCGCGATGTACATCAACTCGCCCGGTGGCGTGGTGACGTCCGGCCTGTCGATCTACGACACGATGCAGTACATCCGTCCGAAGGTTTCGACGCTGGTTATCGGGCAGGCCGCATCAATGGGATCGCTGCTGCTGACGGCGGGCGAAAAGGGCATGCGCTTCTCGCTTCCCAACAGCCGGGTCATGGTTCACCAGCCATCGGGCGGCTATCAGGGCCAGGCGACGGATATCATGATCCATGCGCAGGAAACCCAGAAGCTGAAGAACCGGCTGAACGAGATCTACCACAAGCATACCGGCAAACCGGTCAAGGATGTGGAAGCGGCTCTGGAGCGCGACAACTTCATGTCGGCGGAAGAGGCGAAGGACTGGGGTCTGATCGACGAGATTCTCTCCAGCCGTGACAAGGGAACGGATGAGCCGAAGTCGTGACATTGTTTCCTGCCGTCAGGGCAGGAAGGGCGATTTCGCATTGTGATGATGGTGGGGCTGGCCTAGTCTTAAGGAACAGGGCAGCTTCTGGAATACACGGGAAGCCCGGCTGGGCCTCAGAGGATGACGATGGCGAACAATTCAGGCGGCGAAAGCAAGAACACCCTCTACTGTTCGTTCTGCGGAAAGTCGCAGCACGAGGTGCGCAAGCTCATCGCCGGTCCGACCGTTTTCATCTGCGATGAATGCGTCGAACTGTGCATGGACATCATCCGCGAGGAATCGAAGACCACGGGGCTAAAGTCCTCGGACGGCGTGCCAACGCCGCGCGACATCTGCAAGGTTCTGGATGACTACGTGATCGGACAGGAGCACGCAAAGCGCGTGCTGTCGGTCGCGGTGCACAACCACTACAAGCGCCTCGCCCATGCGACGAAGTCCGCGGACATCGAGCTTGCCAAGTCGAACATCCTGCTGATCGGCCCCACGGGCTGCGGCAAGACGCTGCTGGCGCAGACGCTGGCCCGTATCCTGGACGTGCCCTTCACGATGGCCGACGCCACGACGCTGACCGAGGCGGGCTATGTCGGCGAGGATGTCGAGAACATCATCCTCAAGCTTCTTCAGGCATCCGAATACAACGTCGAACGCGCGCAGCGCGGTATCGTCTACATCGACGAGGTCGACAAGATCACGCGCAAGTCCGACAACCCCTCCATCACGCGCGACGTGTCGGGCGAGGGCGTGCAGCAGGCGCTCCTGAAGATCATGGAGGGCACCGTCGCCTCGGTCCCGCCGCAGGGGGGCCGCAAGCATCCGCAGCAGGAATTCTTGCAGGTGGACACGACCAACATCCTTTTCATCTGCGGCGGCGCCTTCGCGGGGCTTGAAAAGATCATCGCGCAGCGTGGCAAGGGGACCGCGATCGGCTTCGGCGCCGAGGTCAAGGACCCCGAGGCGCGCGGCGCCGGCGAACTTTTCATGGAACTCGAACCGGAGGATCTGCTGAAATTCGGCCTGATCCCCGAGTTCGTCGGCCGACTGCCGGTCATCGCCACGCTGACCGATCTGGACGAGGCGGCGCTGGTATGCATCCTGACCGAGCCGAAGAATGCGCTGGTCAAGCAGTACCAGCGTCTGTTCGATATCGAGGGCGTAAAGCTGACCTTCACCAGCGATGCGCTGACAGCGATCGCCAAGCGCGCGATCAAGCGCAAGACGGGCGCGCGTGGCCTTCGGTCGATCATGGAGGATATCCTTCTCGACACCATGTTCGAACTGCCGGGAATGGCTTCGGTGGAAGAGGTCGTGGTGAACGAGGAATCGGTGGACAAGGGCGCAAAGCCGCTGCTGATCCATTCGGAACCGAAGAAGGGATCCGCCTCGGCTGGCTGAGGCGGTATCGATATTCGATCTTTTTGCGCGAAACCACGGCGTCTGGCATGTCCCGGCGCCGTCGTTTTGATTCGCTTCCGGCTTGATGATCCGGGGCTTGCGGCCCTAAGGGGGCGGTGAACACCCGGACCGCTCCCTTGGCTCTGGACCTCGCCGTGCCCTGCGCTATAAGGGGGCAGGTCGTCCCGGAGGTTGCCCAATGAAATTCCTGCTGCGTCTCTTGACCTGGTGGAACAGCCAGACGCTCAACACGCAAGTCTACACATGGCGCAAGGGCGTGAAAGTGGGCGAGGATGCCGAGGGCAACGTGTTCTACCAGACACGCGACGGCAAGCGGCGTTGGGTCATCTACAACGGCGAATCCGAGGCTAGCCGCGTATCGCCGGATTGGCACGGCTGGCTGCACCACACCTGGGATCAGCCGCCGACCGAAAAGGCCCTGCCGCACAAGGCATGGGAAAAGCCGCACCAGGAAAACCTGACCGGCACCGACGCGTCCTACGCACCGCCGGGTTCGATCCGCCGCGCGGCGCCCGCCGAGCGTCGGGACTACGAGGCCTGGGTGCCGGAATAAGATGGCCGAGAATACCGCAGAGGTTCTGACAGGCGCCGCCGTTCTGGCAGCGGCCCTTGGTTTCCTGGTCTACGCGGGCCAGGGCAGCGGCTTGGCCCCGACAAGTGGCAGCTATGAGCTGAAGGCAAGCTTTCGATCGGTCGAAGGGATTTCCGTCGGCACCGACGTCCGGCTTGCCGGCGTCAAGGTCGGAACGGTGACGAGCCTTTCGCTGAACCCGCAGACCTTCTTCGCGGATGCCACGATCCTGGTTCAGGACGGCATCGTTCTGCCTGACGATAGTGCGATCCTGATAAGTTCCGAGGGCCTGCTTGGCGGATCCTTCGTCGAGCTTCAGCCCGGCGGCAGCTTCGAAAACTTTGGCCCCGGGGACGAGATCGAGGACACGCAGGGCGCGATCAGCGTCGTGAACCTCCTGTCCAAGTTCGTCGCCAACGGCTCGGGCGGCGATGCGGGGACGGAGCAGTGAGGCTTCGCGCCCTTGCCCTTCTGTGCCTGCTGGCCCAACCGGCCGCCGCGCAAGAGGCATCCGATGCCCCCGGTGCGATCCTTCGCGCCTTGGACAAGGTTTCGGGGCAGGCGCAGGACATTGAGGTGCATAACGGCGAAAGCGCCTTTTTCGGCTGGATCGAGATCACGCTGAGCGCTTGTCGATACCCGACCGGGGATCCGACCTCGGATGCGTTCGCGCATGTTTCCGTGTTCGACACGACCGCGCAGGTCACGGCATTCGACGGCTGGATGATCGCTTCAAGCCCCGCGCTTTCGGCGCTTGACCATCCCCGCTACGACGTCTGGGTGCTGCGTTGCCTGATCCCGGCGACCAGCTCCGACGGCTGAGGGGTTCGGGGCGCCGCAAAATCCGCTTCGCCGACCAGGGCGCGGCCTAACCTGCGGCGGTAGTCCGACCGTGAAATTTCGACCGCGCCCATGGACGCCAGGTGCGGCGTGAGGAACTGCGTATCGAACAGCGTGAAGCCCGCATTGACCAGGCGATCCACCAGGTAGGCCAGTGCGATCTTGGATCCGCCCGTGCGGGCGGAAAACATGCTTTCCCCGAAATAGGCGCGTCCCAAGGTGATGCCGAAGACGCCCCCCGCGAGCGCGCCCTTCTGCCAGACCTCAAGGCTGTGGGCGTGACCCGCTTTGAAGAGTTCGTCATAGAGTTGAATGAGTTCGGCGTTGATCCAGGTTTCAGGCCTGTTCGCGCAAGCACCGACCACCTCGCGGAATGCCGTGTCTGTTCGGATTTCGTAGTCCGCCCGCAAAATCTGGCGACAGAGCGTTCTGGAAACGTGGAAGCGTTCCAAGGGGAAGATGCCGCGAAAGCGGGGATCGACCCAATGAAGCGTGTCGGCGTTACGGCCTTCGGCCATCGGGAAGATGCCCCGCGCGTATCCCGAAAGCATCATTTCGGCCGTCAGCATTCTGCCCCTCCGCTCCGGCGTCGGGCGCCGGGGATCCGGGGGTCGCCCCCCGGATCGGCGTCAGCCGTAGTGTGCGGCCAGCCACTTCTCCAGCCAGTGGATCGAGTAGTCGCCTTTCTGGATGTCGGCCTCTGCCAGAAGCGCGTGGAACAGCGGCACGGTCGTTTCTACTCCCTGACCGTCCACGATCAGCTCTGACAACGCCCGCTTGAGCCGTGCGAGCGCTTCGGGGCGGTCGCGGCCATGAACGATCAGCTTGCCGATCAGGCTGTCGTAGTAGGACGGGATCGTATAGCCGTCGTAAAGGGCCGAATCCATGCGAACACCCAGCCCGCCCGGCGCGTGGAACTGAGTGATCTTTCCGGGCCGGGGCGCGAAGTCGGGAACCTTTTCGGCGTTGATGCGCACTTCGATCGCATGGCCCCGCACCTTGAGGTCCTCTTGGCGGAACTCCATCGGCAAGCCAGCCGCGACGCGGATCTGTTCGCGCACCAGATCGACGTCAAAGATCGCCTCGGTGACCGGGTGTTCCACCTGAAGCCGGGTGTTCATCTCGATGAAGTAGAACTCGCCGTCCTCGTACAGGAACTCGATGGTGCCGGCGCCGATATAGTTGATCTTGGCGACGGCGTCGGCACAGATCTGACCGATCCTTGCGCGGGTCTCGGCGTCGATCACCGGCCCGGGCGCCTCCTCGAAAACCTTCTGGTGGCGGCGCTGCAGCGAGCAGTCGCGTTCGCCCAGATGCACCGCCTTGCCCTTGCCGTCGCCGAAGACCTGGATCTCGATGTGGCGCGGCCTCTGCAGGTATTTCTCGATATAGACCTCGTCGTTGCCGAAGGCGGCCTTCGCCTCGCTGCGCGCGGTACGGAATGCGACTTCAAGCTCGTCTTCGGTTCGCGCGACCTTCATGCCGCGCCCGCCGCCGCCCGCGGTGGCCTTGATGATGACGGGATAACCGATCTCGGCCGCGACCTTCTTTGCAGCGGCAGTATCAGCCACGCCGCCATCGGATCCCGGCACGACCGGAATGCCAAGGCGCTTGGCGGTGTCCTTGGCGGTGATCTTGTCCCCCATGATGCGGATATGTTCCGCAGATGGGCCGATAAAGGTGATCCCGTGATCCTCCAGGATCTGGACGAAGCCGGCGTTCTCGGACAGGAAACCGTATCCGGGATGGATCGCCTGGGCCCCCGTGATCTCGCAGGCGGACACGATCGCGGGGATCGAAAGGTAGCTTTGCGAAGACGGGTTCGGCCCGATGCAGACGCTTTCGTCGGCCATACGGACATGCATCGCGTCGGCATCGGCGACCGAGTGAACGGCGACCGATTTGATCCCCATTTCCTTGCAGGCGCGGATCACCCTAAGCGCGATCTCGCCGCGGTTGGCGATCAGGATTTTATCGAACATCACCGCCTCACTCGATGATCAGGAGGGGTGCTCCGAACTCGACGGGCGTTCCGTCCTCGACCAGGATGCGCTTCACTGTTCCGGCGCGGGGGGCCGGGATGTGGTTCATGGTCTTCATCGCCTCGATGATCAGGACGGTCTGGCCTTCCTTGACCTGCGCTCCGATCGCAACGAACGGATCCGCGCCCGGTTCGGGGGAAAGGTAGGCCGTGCCCACCATGGGCGATGTCACCGCGCCCGGATGGCTGGCCGGGTCGCCACCAGCCGCAGGCGCGGCAGAGGCGGCGGGGGCGGCTGCCGCAGGGGCAGCGGCCGCAGGCGCGGCGACCGCAACTGGCGCCGCGTGATAGGCGGGGGCGGCGGGGGCCGCGTATTTCGACACCTTCACGTTCAGACTGTCGTGTTCGCCGAACTCGCGCTTGACGCTCAGTTCGGCAAGGTCGTTCTTGTTCAGAAGCTCCGCCAGGGCCTGGATGAAGGCCACATCGCTTTCGTGCGGGGTTTTGCTCATTGCCGTCCTCGATCGGTCCTGTCTGACCACCCGTATTTCCACGCGGGGCCAACCTTGTCCAGCCGCTTATACGCGCGCGTGGGCGCCGTGGCTAGGTTAGATGGCTGATGAATGCGGGTCGCGCGGTCCTGCGTAAAAATTTTACCGCTTGATAAAAAACAGATTCGGTGTCAGCGTCTTTCTCAAGAAACAAAGGGGGAGGCCGCGATGACCAACAGCCAGTTGACGCCGGGTGTGGTGGCCGGGCGCCTTGCGGCAGACGATTACGCCCGCAACTTTTCGGATATCGCGCCAAGGCTTGACCCGCACGAAGCCCGCGTCGCGGCCGATCGCTGCTATTTCTGCCATGACGCCCCGTGCATGACGGCTTGCCCGACCTCGATCGACATTCCGCTGTTCATCCGTCAGATCGCGACGGGAACACCCGAGGCGGCGGCCAGGACAATCCTGTCGCAGAATATCCTGGGAGGAATGTGCGCCCGTGTCTGTCCGACCGAAACCCTGTGCGAACAGGTCTGCGTCCGGGAGACGGCCGAGGGCAACCCGGTCGAGATCGGGCGGCTGCAGCGCTTTGCGACCGACACATTGATGGATAAGGGCGTTCACCCCTTCACCCGCGCCGCGGCGACGGGTCGGCGTGTGGCGGTGGTCGGGGCTGGGCCTGCAGGGCTGTCGGCGGCCCACAGGCTGGCCATGAAGGGGCACGAGGTAACGGTCTACGATGGGCGCGCCAAATCGGGCGGGCTGAACGAATTTGGTATTGCCAGCTACAAGACGACAGACGGGTTCGCGCAGGCAGAGGTCGAGTGGCTGCTGCAGATCGGCGGCATCACCGTCGAGAATGGCAAGGCGCTTGGTCGTGACATTACGCTTGATGACCTGAGGGCGGGTTTCGACGCGGTGTTTCTTGCGATGGGCCTTGCCGGCGTCAACGCGCTGCGCGTCGAGGGCGAGGGGCGCGACGGGGTTGCCAACGCAGTCGACTTCATCGCCGAGCTTCGGCAGACCGCGGACCTTTCCAACCTTCCGGTCGGCCGCGATGTCGTCGTGATCGGCGGCGGCATGACGGCGGTGGATGCGGCCGTGCAGTCCAAGCTTCTGGGTGCCGAAAACGTCACCATCGTCTATCGGCGCGGCAAGCAAGGGATGAGCGCGTCGGAGCATGAACAGGACCATGCCGCAAGATGCGGTGTCCGGATCATTCACAATGCGGCCCCGGTCGCTGTGCATGGCAACGGCGCGGTGCGTGAGGTTGAATTTGCCTACACCAAGCAAACGCCCGAGGGCCTGAAGCTGTCCTCCGAAACCTTCAGGCTGCGGGCGGACCAGGTCTTCAAGGCGATCGGCCAGACCTTGCAAGGCGTGCCCGAGGGGCTTGCCATCGATGGCGGCAAGATCGCGGTGACCGGGCCGGGGCGGACCTCGGTCAAGGGCGTATGGGCGGGCGGCGACTGCGCGTCGGGCGGGGAAGATCTGACCGTCACGGCGGTGGCGGAGGGACGCGACGCCGCAGAAGACATTCATGCGAGCCTGACGGGAGGCCAAGATGGCTGATCTGACGACGAATTTCATCGGGATCAAATCCCCCAACCCGTTCTGGCTGGCCTCGGCGCCGCCCACCGACAAGGAATACAATGTCCGGCGCGCATTCGAGGCGGGCTGGGGCGGGGTCGTCTGGAAGACCTTGGGCGCCGAGGGCCCTCCGATCGTGAACGTGAACGGGCCGCGGTACGGCGTCGTCCACGGCGCGGACCGCCGGGTTCTGGGGATCAACAACATCGAACTGATCACCGACCGCCCACTTGAGGTGAACCTGCGAGAGATCAAGTCGGTCAAGCGCGACTATCCCGATCGGGCGCTGGTCATCAGCCTGATGGTGCCCTGTGACGAAGACAGCTGGAAGGACATCCTGAAGCGGGTGGAAGATACCGGGGCCGATGGGGTCGAGCTGAACTTCGGCTGCCCACACGGGATGGCGGAGCGCGGCATGGGCTCTGCCGTGGGGCAGGTGCCCGAATACATCGAGATGGTCACGCGTTGGGTCAAGCAGTTCAGCCGCATGCCCTGCATCGTCAAGTTGACCCCGAACATCACGGATATTCGCCGCCCGGCAGAGGCTGCCAAGCGCGGCGGCGCGGATGCGGTGTCGCTGATCAACACGATCAATTCGATCACCAGCGTCGATCTCGACAATTTCGCGCCAGAGCCTACCATCGACGGAAAGGGCACCCATGGTGGTTACTGCGGCCCGGCGGTGAAGCCCATCGCGCTGAACATGGTGGCGGAAATCGCCCGGTCAGCGGAAACGGCAGGTTTGCCGATTTCCGGCATCGGCGGCGTCACCACCTGGCGCGATGCGGCCGAATTCATGGCGTTGGGCGCGGGCAACGTGCAGGTCTGCACCGCTGCGATGACCTACGGCTTCAAGATCGTCCAGGAAATGATCTCTGGCCTCAGTCAGTACATGGACGAAAAGGGCATGACCTCGACCGCCGACCTGGTCGGTCGCGCGGTCCCGAACGTGACCGATTGGCAATACCTCAACCTGAACTACGTCACCAAGGCGGTGATCGACCAGGATGCCTGCATCAAGTGCGGCCGTTGCTACGCTGCGTGCGAGGATACGAGCCACCAGGCGATCGCGATGTCTGCGGACAGGACATTCACGGTCAAGGAAGACGAATGCGTCGCCTGCAACCTGTGTCTGGATGTCTGCCCTGTCGAAGGCTGCATCAGCATGCGCGAGCTTGCATTGGGCGAGGTCGATCAGCGGACCGGCAGAAAGGTCGGGACCTATGCCAACTGGACAACGCACCCGAACAATCCGTCCGCGCAAGCGGCCGAGTAGTTGCGGGCGCGGCACACCGGGGTTGGCCCTGCAGCCCCGGTGTCTGCCATTCGAAGGCCGCTGACCATGCCCTTGTGAGGGCTCCGTCCGAATGCGCACCGCAGGTGGCGCCCAAGGTTCACGGGGTCAGAAGCTTCGTAAACAAAAGATCAAGGAAATCGTGGGCTTCGGCATATGGGTCGTGACCTTCGCCCAGGACGGCGCGCACCTGGACCTCGAAGTCGGCGTAGTGCTGCGTCAAGGCCCAGATCGCAAAGATCAGGTGCTGTGGCGGCAGATCTGCGATCCTGCCCTCGCTGGCCCACTGGCGCAGCACTTCCGATTTTTCATCCACAAGCGCCTTGAGCTTGCCACCCAGAAGTTCCGTCAGCCGGGGCGCGCCCTGCAGGATCTCGTTCGCGAACAACCTGCTTTCACGCGGAAAATCGCGGCTGAGGTCCAGCTTGCGGCGGACGTATTCAAGGATCTCGGTCTTTGGGTCACCCGCCGGATCAAGCGCCCGCAAGGGATCGAGCCAAGTATCCAGCAACTGCGACAGCAGGTCGAGGTGGATCGCCTCTTTCGAAGGGAAATAGTAAAGAAGGTTCGGCTTCGATAGCCCCGCGCGTTCGGCGATCTGATCCAGCGTCGCGCCGCGAAAGCCCTGCTGCGAGAACACATTCAGCGCCGCCTCCCGGATCAGTTCGCGGTTGCGTTGCTGAATACGCGTTTTGGCGCGCTGCTTCTGCTGGTCCTCGTTCAAAACCGTCTCCGGTCCGTCGCCTTTCGACGCTATACTTTCTGCTAACTTGGACCAACCGTTAACGCAACCTGCGATTGCCCTCTCTGCGGTTTGCCCAGTCCTTATTGTGATAGCTTCCGACGATGCTTGTGCCCTGAATCCACCGCCCTCATCGGATCAGCGGCGACTTCGCCATCCGGGTCCGCTCAAGTTCCAGTTCGTCCAATCCTGCATCCCGCCGCAGCCGAGCAGGCAGCCGGTCCGTGCCGTGGCGCGGTCGGACGGTGCGGTTGATGACCGCAAGACTTGCCTTCACGCGCTCAACGAATCCCATTTTCTGTTGCGCGAACGGCGCATCGCAGATCTGAAGCTCTTGCAGGTTGACGGGCTTCATGGTCGCCTCCGTGTGTTCTGATGCCCAGAAGTCTGCCCGACTGCGCACGGCGCGCTCAAACGCCGTTCCTTGACAGCGATTGTTCCAAAAAGTCACAAAGAGGGATGCCGCGACTCTTGCCCCCTCTGAACGCTTTGCGCGCCTTCGAGGCCGCCGGGAGGCTTGGGAGCTTCACGAAGGCCGCGGAAGAGTTGAACGTGTCCCATTCCGCGATCTCGCGGCATGTGCGCGGGTTGGAGGATCGTCTTAACGTCCATCTCTTCCGGACGCAGAACACCGGCGTCGCCCTGACCGATCAGGGCCGCGCTTACTTGTCCGAGATCACGCCCGCCTTTGACCGGATCGCCGATGCGACCGAAGCGCTTTCGGTTCCTCCAAAAGGCACGGTAACGCTCACGACGGAAAACACCGCCGCCCAGAAGTGGCTGATCCCTCGCCTCGCCCATCTGAAGGCTCGCCATCCCGACATAGACCTCCAGATCTCGGTCACGACGCAGGTCATGGATATCGAGGCGCATGATTTCGACATGGGGCTGCGGTATCTGCGTGCCGAGCCGTCGGAAGAACACCAGCTTCTCTTCCGATCCGCAGTTCGCGCCTACGCGGCGCCGGGCTTCGCACCGACCGCCAACGGTCGTGTGGATCTCGGGGCGCTGGCGAGGGGCCCCCTGATAGAAGATGCGACGTTCCGACTTTGGCCGGAATGGTTCAGGCTGGCAGGGCTTGTGGATGTTCCGGTCCTCGACCTGCCGCACCCGCTGGGTGCAATTCTTGCGATTCAGTCGGCTGTGGCGGGTTTGGGGGCGGTCCTGATGGACAAGAACCTCTGCGAACCGGAGGTTCGGTCGGGCGCCCTTGTCGAACTGGCCAGCGTCGAGCTTCCGTTTGGAGGATACTACTTGATCGTCAACAAGCGCGCGCGTCGCCGGAAAGCCGTCCGCGCCGTCTGCCAATGGCTGCTTGATGAATGCGCTGAAGCCGATGCAGCGCATGGTGCGTGATGCTGTGCTACGTGACGCCGAAGGAATACCTTGGCCTTTCCGGCCGCGACGACGTGAAGACGGGGCTGATCACCTACAAGCTGGCCGCGCATGACGCCGAACTTGCCAAGGGACATCCTGGCGCGCAGCGGCATTCCGGACCAGTGACCTTGTGATTGATCTGCGCCGGCCTGACGCCCCCGAACCAGCGGACCTTGTGCCGGTGACGGATCAGCGCGTGGTCTTCGTCTGCGGACCCCGAACCTGTCGGAGCTGGGGGAGCTCGCTCGCCGATTGGGCCTGCCGGACAGCGCGGCCGAAGATGATCGGGTCGCGTCACTGGTAGAACAGGTCTGCCCGGCGGTTCTGGTCAAGGGCGGGCATGCGGGCCACGGTTCGATCTGCAAGGGGCGTCTCTACTTGCCGCAGGGCCCGACTTGCGGTTCCGGGGGCCGCGCTTTCCCATCGCGCTTCGCGCTTCGCGCTTCGCGGGACCGGTTGCCAGTTGGCCGGCGCGATCGCCGTCGCGCTTGCCATGCGGAAGGATATTCCAGAGGCGGTGAGGGTCGCGCGCGGCCTTCTTGAGGCCTGATTTCGGGACGCTCAAGCGCAAGCGGGCGGCGCCCTGGCGTGAGCCGGGAGGCCCTGAAGCGGGCTTGCGGCACGAGGCGGTCAACCCGTGCACGATGCAACAGGTATCCAGCCCCGAGGTGTGATCAGAGCGCCCTTTGACGCCCAGGGGCGCCTTGGCGATCGCCGGGTTAGTGCAGTGCATTTCGTTCCTTTGCCGGCAAGTCTTTGGCGGCTGTCGCTTGGACAGGGCCTGTGCTCCGGAATCACCCGTAAACGAGAAAACTATTTTCACGAACGCGCATGGCAGGGGTGAGGTCGACGAAATATGCCATAAATATATGACCGTTATGGATATCCCGTCTTACCGGTCATGCGTTGATTTGGCGTTTTCAAGGTGACTCCAGGAAAAATGAAGAAAATAATTTACAAAAGCGCAAGTCCGGCTATAGCTTGTGGAAGTGTTCCGGAATCACCCGGGCCCCGGATGTCGGAAGAGGAGCCGGCGGGGCTTGACGGGCGGGCACTTCGCTCGACGGCTGGCCGTCGCAACTCAGGGAGAGAGAAATGTTCTACAGACCCAAGACCGCGCAGGCTACGCGCATCAGCCGCCGCCGGTTCCTCGAACTTGGCGGCTATGGCGCCACCATGCTGGGCACCGGATCTCTGGCTGTCGGCCTGAACTCCACGATCATGTCCACGCCCGTCCAGGCGGCGTCTTCGGACGAGGCGAAGTGGAAGCAGTACGCCGGCTCGAAGCTGACCTTCCTGTCGGAGAACACGCCCCCGTCCTTCGCGATCCGCGACAACATCAAGGCCTTTTACGATCTGACCGGGATCGAGGTCGAGATCCTGACCGACGACCTGCCGGTCGTGCAGCAGAAATGCGGGATCGACCTGCGCTCGGGCAAGTCGGACTACACGCTCCAGTACGTTCAGGACAAACCGATCGGTTCGCCCTTCGCCGATTTCTACGTCGACCTCTCGAAGATGTTCGGCGACGAGACCCTGCCGCAGGATATGGAAGGCTACGGCGACGACGCCTGGTTCGAGAACTTCCTGTCGGCCTGCGGCCGCTTCTACTCGGGCGAGAAGATCATCGCGCTGCCCTATGACGCGGCGATCGCGGTCACTTTCTTCCGCCAGGACCTGTTCGAGAAGCACACCAAGGACTTCGAGGCCGAATACGGCTACCGCCTGGAATATAACGCCGACAGCACCTGGAAGAACGTTCTCGACATCGCGACCTTCTTCAAGAAGCTGAAGGAAGGCGGCGCGGATGTTCCCTACGGCTACGCGCAGCACCAGGGCAGCTTCGCTTGGACGACGCAGCTCGATATCCAGCGCATGATGTTCGCCCACGGCCGCTGGATCGACTTCAACATCGACGACAAGATCGGCTCGAAGGAGCCTGGGCCGACGAACTGGGGTGATGCCCAGTCGGTCCTGATGCTGGAGAAGTTCAAGGCGCTGGCCGATGTGTCGCACCCCGACAACCTTGCCAACGGGACGCTGGAACTGAACACCGTCTACCAGTCGGGCAACATCGCGATGCAGGTCCAGTACCACGAGTTCGCGGCCTCGGTCGAAGATGCCAACACCTCGGTCGCGGCCGGCGGCAAGACCGCCTACGCGCCCTGCCCGAAGGGTGAGGCGGACTGGATCCTGAACGGTGGCCCCGCGGTCAACGGCACGAACTGCGGCATCGGCGGCATCGGCATCAACGCCAACGCGCCGGAAGAACTTCAGCGCGCGGCCTACCTCTTCGCGATCTGGTCGACCTCCAAGAACATCCAGTACGATGTTCTCAAAGGTCTGGGCGGCACGCCGACCCGCAAGTCGGTGCTCGAGATCCCGGAAGTGCAGGCGGCGCAGCAGCGTCCGAGTGCGATGCCCAACGCGCTGACCTTCGATGCGGTCTACAACTACGGCATCAAGGACCCGAACTTCGTGCTTGGCCCGAAGATCCCGGAGGCGAACGAGTATCACTCGATCATCGCGTCCGAGACGCAGCGGATGCTGTCGGGCGACATGAGCCCGGAAGAGACCGCGGCCTCGCTGAAGTCTCAACTCGACGATCTCAACGAAGTCCAAGGCTGATACGAGCCGGCAGCCCTCTGTGGGCTGCCGCACCTCACCCCTTTCTGAAGCCGTCCCCCGGGCCTGCTTGCCGGCCTTAATGAAGGAGCGACGACCGACATGACCGACGTGTCCCCCATTTCCGCCAACCCGCGTGCGGTCGCCGCGCAGATTTTCCGCGCTCGGGCACACTCCGCCGAGGTCGAGGCCCGCCCGCAAAGCGAGATCACGAACAGGCCGCGCAGCTTCAACCCGCCGATGCCGAAACGCTACTACTACTACCTGATGGCGCCGGCGATCGCGATCCTTGCCTTCATCTCGCTCTACCCGTTCTTCTGGCTGATCGTCATGTCCTTGCAGGACGTCGATATCGGTGGAGGCGAATGGGTGGGTTTCAAGAACTACGTGAAGCTCTTCTCCGACGGCCGCTTCCTGGACGGCTGGTGGCTTCTGGCGCAATACAGCGTCATGTGCCTGGGGCTTCAGGTCGGACTGGGTGTCCTGCTGGCGGTCGTCGTCAACAGCTCCAAATACGAAAAATACCTGGTCACCGCACTTCTGATGCCGATGATGATGGCGCCCGCCGTTGCCGGTCTGTTGTGGCTCTTCCTCTACAACGGCACCTTCGGCTGGTATCACTGGATTCTGCAAAGCGTGGGCATCCTCGACAATGCCTCGATCCTGGCCAGCGCCAACACCGCGATGTATGCCATCGTCCTCGTCGACGTGTGGCAGTGGACGCCGCTGATCACCATCATCGCTCTTGCCGGTCTGAAGCGCGTGCCGCGTGACCAGCTTGAAGCCAACATGGTCGATGGCGCCTCGCCGCTGCGCAACTTCTTCGCGATCACGATGCCAAACCTTTACCCGGTCCTGCTGATTGCCGTGCTGCTGCGCTTCATGGACAACTTCCGCTTCATCGACTCCGTCCTCGTTCTCACGGGCGGCGGGCCGGGCAGCGCGACCAAGATCCTGCCGGTCTACCTTTTTGAAGTGGCCTTCAAGTTCTTCAAGCTTGGCCGGGGTGCCGCAATCGCGCTGACGCTGCTTATCGTCACCATCATCCTGGGCAAGCTTCTTGTCCGCGTCTTCGAAAAACCCCAGAACGAGAAGGGCTGATCAGCATGGCATCCCGTGACGTCGTTTCCTACGATACCCCGCTTTCGCGCGCCCTTAAGGTTCTGGCCGGTCTGTTCCTTGCCCTCTACCTGGTCTGGACGCTTCTGCCCTTCTTCGTGATGTTCGTTTCGTCCTTCAAGGACCTGCTGGAGGCTTTCAAGCTTCCGGCGGTCGGGGACTGGGCGGGGATCACCGTGTTCTTCGAGTTCACGCCGACCTTCAAGCACTACACCTCGCTCTTCACCGAGAACAGCTTTGGGACCTACATCCTGAACAGCCTGATCGCGGCGGGCGGCTCGGCGGTGATCTCGGTGATCTTCGGATCGCTGGCGGCCTACTCGCTCAGCCGGGTGGATTTCCGGGGCAAGCAGGATCTGTTCTTCTGGATCATCTCGACCCGGATGGCGCCGGTGGTGGCGGTGATGGTGCCCCTTTACGCGATCTTTCGCAGCCTGGACCTCGTGGGGACGCTTCCCGGTCTGATCCTGGCCTACACGACCTTCAACCTGCCCTTCGCGATCTGGATCCTGAAAGGCTTCTTCGACAACGTGCCCTTCGCGATCGAGGAAGCGCAGATGGTGGACGGCTCGACCCGGTTCCAGGCGTTCCGGTCGATCCTGCCGCTCGTCGCGCCGGGTATCGGGGCCTTCGTGGTGCTCTGCATCCTCTTTGCCTGGAACGACTTCCTGTTCGCCGCCATCATCGGCTCCGGCGGGGCGAAGACGCTGCCGGTCGCGACCCGCGAACTGGTCCAGCCGCAGAACATCCAGTGGGGCTCGATCATGGCGGCAGGCGTGGTGACCACGGCCCCCATGATGCTCCTCGGCCTTGTGATCCGCAAATACCTGGTGACCGGCCTGACGATGGGCGCAGTCAAGGAATGAACCGGGCGGCGCGCCAAGCGGCGCGCGCCCAGACCAACCCCCTTGGGAGGAATTGAGACATGGCGACGGTAACCATCAAGAACGTCTGGAAGTACTACGGCGAGACGCCGGCCGTTAAGGACCTTAACATCACCTGCCCGGACGGCAGCTTCGTGTCGATCCTAGGCCCCTCGGGCTGTGGCAAGTCCTCGACGATGCGGATGCTGGCGGGGCTGGAGCACATCAGCGCGGGCGACATCCTGTTCGACGATCAGCGGATCAACGATCTGGCGCCCAAGGACCGCGACGTCGCGATGGTGTTCGAAAACTACGCGCTCTACCCGCACAAGACCGTCTATGAGAACATCGCGAACCCGCTGCGCCTGCGCAAGGCGAGCGAGGACACGATCAAGGCGCGTGTGACCGGGGCGGCGAAGCTGCTTGAAATCTCTCACCTGCTGGAGCGCCGCCCGCACGAGCTTTCGGGCGGCCAGAAGCAGCGCGTGGCGATCGGGCGGGCCATCGTCCGCGAACCAAAGCTCTTCCTCTTCGACGAGCCGATCGCGCACCTCGACGCCAAGCTGCGCGCCCACATGCGCGGCGAGATCAAGCACCTTCAGCGCACGCTTGGGACCACGATGATCTACGTGACCCACGATCAGTTGGAGGCGCTGTCGATGGCCGACTACATCGCGGTCATGCATGACGGCGAGTTGCAGCAGTGGGGCACGCCGGCCGAGATCTTCAACCATCCGGTCAACGCCTGGGTCGCGGGCTTCGTCGGTGAACCGGCGATGAACTTCCTGACCTGCGACATCAAGGGGCAGGGCGACGATGTTCTTCTGCGCCACAGCAACTTCGAAATCCCGCTGCTGCCGGGCCAGGTGCGCCAGCTCAACGGTGCGGCGCAGGCCGGGACCGCGCGGATGGGCGTGCGCCCCGACGCGCTGTCGATCAGCATGACACGGCCCGACGAGGCCGCGATGCAGGGCGAGATCTTCGTGAACGAGCTTCTGGGCGGCGACATGCTGGTCGAGGTCCAGTTGGACGACTGCCGCATCCGGGTCAAGACAACGCCGGAGTTTGAGGGCAAGCCGGGCGAGAACTGCTTCCTCTCGGTCAACCGCGACAAATGGCACGTCTTCGACGCGGGCGACGGGCATGCCTACTTCTGAGGCCATCGCCGCCAGGGCGGGCCGCGAGGTCCCCTATGAGGAGGCGCTCGACGCCTTCCTGGCGACGCATGTGCCTTCGCGCGGGGCGGCCGGTCTGGTTCAGGCCTACCGCGCGGTGCAGGCGATGCCCTACTTCTCCGGCCCCGACCGGACGCCGCAGGCGGCGCTCCGGGACGGGCGGGGGGCCTGCACGGCCAAGCATCTGGTTTTGCGCGATCTCCTGCGGCGCCTGGGTCACCCGGCGGAGGTGGAGATTGTCGAGGGGGATTTTGCCTCCGGTGTCCCGGTGCATCCCTCGATGCCATACGCACTCATGAAGATTATCCGGGACGAGAGGGTCACGGATTTCCACTGCCGGGTGCGGGTCGGGGGCCAGGCAGTTGATGCAACCTGGCCTCTCGACCTTCTCCGCTGGGGCTTTCCGGCCGACACAGATTGGGCCGGACAGGGCGATACGAAACAGGCTATCGAACGGGTGGTCGTCCGATCGGTGGAGGAGGACGTCCTGGGCGCAAAGGCCCGGCTCTTGGCGGGATTGTCAGAGGAGGCAACCCGCCGCCGCGCCGAGTTCCTTGCGCTTCTATCGAATTGGCTCACGGATCTGGCGTGGCCGGAAGAAGAAACGATCTGACGACGGGGGAGGAAAACTTGTCGGGCACGGGTAAGGTTTTTGTCGGCATCGATGCCGGCACGACGGGCTGCACGGTCATGGTCTTCGACGAGAAGGGCAATGCCATCGGCCACGGCTATCAGGAATACAACTGCTCCTCGCCGCAGCCCGGCTGGATCGAGCAGAGCCTGGATGACGTCTGGGCGGGGATCTGCTCGGCCACGAAGCAGGCGGTGAAGAAGGCGGACGTGCCTGCCTCGGCCTATCACTCGGTCGGCCTGTCCAGCCAGCGCGGTACCTTCGGCATCCTCGACGCGAACCGCCGTCCGCTGATGAACTCGCTGGTCTGGAACTGCGGGCGGGCCCTGAAAAGCGTGGCTGCTATCGCCGCAGAGTTCTGCCCGGAGGAGCACCAGCAGCACACCGGCATGCAGATCAGCCCGCTTTGGTCGGCCGCCAAGATCGTCTGGCTGCGCGAAAAGCGCCCGGATCTTTTCGACGCCACGCGCTGGTTCGTGAATGGGCAGGAATACTTCCTCTGGCGCATGGGGGCCGACGATTGGGCGACCGATCCGGCGTCCCTGACGCTGAACGGGATGATGGACATCGCCAGGCTCGACTGGTCGGACCGTGTCCTGAAGGCCTGCGGCATCGATCGTGACCGCCTGCCGCCGGTGGGCACGCCCGCGACGATGGTCGGCCGCCTCTCGAAGGCCGCGGCGCATGAAACCGGCCTGCCCGAAGGCGTGATCCTGTGCCGGGGCGCGGGCGACCAGCAATGTGCGGCGATAGGCGCCGGTGTCATTCGCCAGGGCATGGCCGAATTCACCGTCGGCACCTCCGGCGTGATGGTGGCCCATCTCGACAGCGTCGAGCGGATCAAGGGCAACAAGCTCTGGTGGGGTGGGCATGGCGTGCCCGGCGCCTGGGACATCGAGGGCGGGGCCTTCAGCCTCGGTGCATCGCTGCGCTGGTGGCGCGACCATCTGGGCCGCAACGAGCTTGACGAAAGCGCCAAACGCAATTGCAGCGTCTATAGCGTGATGGTGGAGCAGGCCCACAACTCGAAGCCCGGCGCCAATGGGGCGATGTTCCACAGCTTCATGGCCAGCCAGGTCACCCCCTACTACGACGCGGTCGCCCGCGGCGGCTTCCTGGGGCTTGGCCTTTACCACGAGCGTCATGACCTGATCCGTGCGCTTCTGGAAGGTTGCGCGCAGGAAATGAAGATGGTCTTCGACAGCTTCCAGTCCGATATCGAGGGCGGCATCACCGATTTCCGCCTGACCGGCGGCGGCACCAAGTCCGACGGCTTCGTGCAGATCATGACCGATATCATCGGCGTGCCCTCGACCGTGACGAAAGAGCGCGAATGCACGGCGCTCGGCGCGGCGATCCTCGGGGCCTTCGGCTCCGGCGCCTTCGGCACGATCGACGAGGCGGTGGAATCGATGGTGCAGGTTGAATCGACCTTCGATCCCAACCCCAAGCTGCGTGAACTCTATGACGAGCAGCACGCCATCTACCGCGGCATGTACGAGGCCATCGCCAGATCGGGCCAGTACGCCGCGCTCAGCGACTTTTCGCAGAAATATCAGTGATATCAGACAGGAGACCCTGACATGGCAATTCCCGGCATCCGCGGCATGGAACACGTGGGCATCACGGTTCCCGACATCAACGAAGCTTGCGATTTCTTCACCCGCATTCTCGGCGCCGAGGTGCTTTTCACCGCCGCCACCGATTTCCGCGGCGAGGGCGACTGGATGCACGAACATCTGCGGGTCCATCCCCGCGCCGAGATCAAGGAGTTTCGCTACGTGCGCCTTGGCAACGGCACCAATCTTGAGGTGTTCCAGTATTCCTCGCCCGACCAGAAGACCGAGGGGCCGCTGAAGAACTCCGACATCGGGGGCCACCACATGGCCTTCTATGTCGATGACATGGATGCGGCGATCAAGTTCCTCCAGGACAACGGGGTGGAGGTTCTGGGCGAACCCACCAGTTACACCGACGGTCCGAACCTTGGGCTGACCTGGTGCTATTTCATGGCGCCTTGGGGGCTTCAGCTTGAGGTTGTCTCCTCACCCAAGGGCACGACCTTCGACAATGAGGCGAAGGCCGCTGGCCGCCGCCGCCTGTTCGACCCCTCGCGCGCGGCCGAAACGCTGATCTGAACGCGCATTGCTTCGGGGGCGCACCTTGGCGCCCCCAACCTTCCTGAAAGGATATCTCATGCCCCTGGTTTCCATGGGCCCGATGTTGCGTCGGGCCCGGGCGGATGGCTATGGCATCGCCGCCTACAACATGATCGACTTCAACTCCGCCAAATCCATCATCGGCGGTGCGGCAGAGTTGTCCGCCCCGGTGATCGTGCAGGTCAGCGTCAAGACGGTGAAGCACTGGGGATACGGACATCTGGCCTCCTGGGTGCGGATGCTGGCCGAGGACGCGCCGGTGCCGGTCGCGCTGCATCTGGACCACTGCACCGACATTGAGGTGATCACGCGCTGCATCGACGCGGGCTGGACCTCGGTCATGTTCGACGGATCGGCCCTGCCGTTTGCCGAGAACCTCGACAAATCCGCGCAGGTCTACGCGCTGACTGAGGCCGCCGGCATCGGGCTTGAGGCCGAGATCGGCGCCATCGGAGGGGTCGAGGACGACAAGGTGGTGAACGATGACCAGTCGCGCCTGGCCGATTTCGACGAATGCCTGAAATTCGTGGCGGCGATGCCCAACCTCGCGGTTTTTGCCCCCGCGATCGGGACCGCGCACGGTTTTTACAAGGGCGAGGCGAAGATCGCCTATGACCTGCTCAAGCGGATCACCGATGCGATCCCGACCCCCATCGCCCTTCACGGCGGCACGGGGCTGACGGACGAACAGTTCCATCGCTGCATCGAACTGGGCTGCGGCAAGGTCAACATCTCGACCATGCACAAGCGGCTCTTCATCGAAGGCTTCGTGAACCTCAAGGCGGAGAAGCCCAAGCTTGCGGAACCGCTGCCCTTCATTCAGGCACAGCACGACGCGATGAAGGCCGATGTCATGGCCTGCATCCGTACCTTCGGCTCCGAAGGCCGCGCGGCGGAGGCAGCCCATGCCGCATGAGATGCAGGCGCTGATCTTCGACTGCGACGGGGTTCTGGTGGACACCGAACGCGACGGGCACCGTGTGGCCTTCAACCGCGCCTTCGCGGCGGAGGGGATCGGCGCCGAATGGACGGTGGAGCGCTACGGCGAACTGCTGACCACGGGCGGTGGCAAGGAACGGATGCGGCGCCACTTCGACGAGACCGGCTGGCCGGTCGCGCCGGAGGAGCGCGACGGGCTGATCGCGCGGCTGCACCGCACCAAGACCGATCTTTTCATGGACCTCATTGAGACGGGCGCGCTGCCGTTGCGCCCGGGTGTCGCGCGCATGGTGGACGCCGCGCAGGCGGCGGGGCTGAAGGTCGCGGTCTGCTCGACCTCGAACGAACGGGCCGTCGAAACGGTGGTGCGCGTGCTGTTGGGGCCGGGCCGGGCCGAGCGGATCACCATCTTTGCCGGTGACGTGGTGCCGAAGAAGAAGCCCGATCCCGCGATCTACACCCTTGCCGCCACGACGCTGGGCCTGACGCCCGCCGCCTGCGTGGTGGTGGAGGATAGCCACATCGGACTCCGCGCCGCCAAGACCGCGGGTATGAACTGCGTCGTCACCCGATCCACCTATACCCACGACGAGGACTTCACCGGGGCCGACCGGATCGTGGATCACCTGGACGAGGGCATCGACCTCGGCCTTTGCCAGGCCTTGACCCAGAGGGAGGATATCGAATGCCGCTGACCGTCGTCGCGAGGCTCAAGGCGAAAGCCGGCAAGGAGGACGCACTCTACGAGGTGCTGACGGGGCTACTGGCGCCAACTCGCGCCGAGAAGGGCTGCGTCTTCTACGACATGCACAAGTCGGCGGACGAGCCCGGGCTGTTCATGTTCACGGAAGAGTGGGAAACCCGCCCGTTGTGGGACGACCACATGAACTCCCCCCATCTGACGGCGTTCTCGGCCAAGCAGGACGATCTGGTCGAAAACTGGACCCTTTTCACCGGCGAGAAGGTTTAAGCCCATGAAAATCAAGTTCTACGCCCACGCGAGCTTCCGGCTGGAGGGTGACGGGCTTTCCGTCATCACCGACCCGTTCAACTGCGAGAAATCAAAATTCGACCCGATCAACGAACCCGCCGACATCGTTCTCATGTCCTCGGACACCGACGATTTCCATTCCGATCCCAGCCATATCCTGGGCGAACCGGAGGTGGTCAACACGCTGGCGATCCCGGTCGGGGGGCGCGACGTCAAGGGCATTCATGTGACCTCCTACCCGGCGACGGAAAGCCTGACTTTCGACTACCAGACGGAATATGGTCGCGACCCGGACGCGAACGCGCTTTACCACTTCACGCTGGACGGGATGCGCGTGCTGCACATGGGTGATATCGGCACCGCGGTACCCGACGGGCATCTTGAGGCGCTGAGGGGCAAGGTCGATGTGCTGCTGGCGCTGACCGGCGATCATGCGACGATCCCGCTACCGGACCTCGATCACGCGATCAGCGTGATTGGCCCCAAGGCGGTGATCCCCATGCATTACTACAGCCCCAAGGGCGTGCTGAAGATTGAGCCGGTCGAGAGCTTCCTCGCGCGCGTGCCCGAGGACAGCGTCACCCGCGTCGGCGGGTCGGAACTGGACCTGACCGCCGACATGCTGCCCAAGGACGGCGCGCCCCGCGTCTTCGTTTTCGAACAGTCGCGCTGAGCTTACCTCCGGCGCGTCTGCCTTGGCCCCCGCCGTCACGGCGGGGGCCTTTTTCCCAAGGGCCCGCAATGACCGACCTGACCCCGACCCACGCCCGTAACATGCGCCTTCTGGGGCATACCGACCAGGGCGGGCGGCCCGACGGCGTGCAACTGATGGTTCATCGCGGGTACGGCTATGTCGGCCACATCTTTTCCAAGGGATTCAGCGTCATCGACCTGCGCGACCCGGTGAATCCGCGGCCCGTGCGTTTCATCCCTGCGCCGCCGAACACCTGGTGCCTGCACCTTCAGACCCATGACGATCTGCTTCTGGTCATCCACAACAAGGACATGTTCGCCCAAGCCGACATGGCCGACGAGAAGTCTTACTACAAGGGCGGGGTCAGCCACCACGCGGACGGCGCCCGCGACTGGTCGGCGGGGATGGCGGTTTACGACATCTCGCGCCCCGAAGCGCCGCGCCAGATCGGCTTCATGCCGGTCGAAGGGACCGGGTTGCACCGGATCTGGTATACAGGCGGGCGCTGGGCCTATGCCTCGGCGCTGCTCGACGGGTTCACGGACTATATCCTCATCACCATCGACATGGCAGACCCGACACGGCCCCAGATGGTCGGTCGCTTCTGGCTGCCCGGCATGAACGCCGCGGCGGGGGAGGTGCCCGACTGGCCGCTGCCGCAGGGCCGCTTCGGGCTGCATCATCCGATCGTGCACGGCGATATCGCCTATTGCAGTTGGCGCGATGCCTGTCTCGCGATCGTGGACGTCTCTGACCGCCATGCGCCGAAGCTGAAGAACCACATCGTCTGGTCGCCGCCCTTCGGCGGGGGCACGCACAACGCCCTGCCGCTGCCCGGGCGCGATCTTCTGGTCGTGGTCGATGAAACCGTGCTGGACCACGGCGAGGACGGGTTCAAGCCGATCTGGATCTTCGACAACCAGGTGAAGAGCAAGCCCATCAGCATCTCAACGATGCCGCCGCCCTCGGATCGCGACTACCATGCCGTGGGTGGGCATTTCGGCCCGCACAACATCCACGAGAACCGCCCCGGAACCTTCGTGTCCGAGGATCTGATCTTCGCGACATGGCAGAACGCGGGCGTGCGCGTCTACGACATCCGTGACCCCTTCCGCCCGGAGGAAGTGGGCGCCTGCGTGCCGCCGCCGCCCACGCGCATGGTAGATCCGCGCCCCAACCGCGCGGCGGTCCTGCATTCGGCGGATGTTCATGTCGACGCGCAGGGCCTGATCTACGCGACCGATTTCAACGCCGGGCTGAGCGTGATGGAATACCTCGGCTGAGCCGCGCCTCAGGCCTCGCCGCCCGATCGCTGGTAGAAGCGCTCCAGCGCGCTCGCCGTTTTCTTGAGGTTGCTTGAGCGGCTGCTCTCTTCCTCGAACAAGAGGCCGATATACATCAGGTCGATCAGATAGATCTGACTGATACGCCCTTCCAGAAAGTCGCCGTAAAGTGGAACCGAGGGGGTGGCCGAGCTCCAGGTCACGAGTGTCGTCGATGCCGCACGCCCGACCGGAGAGGCCGGGTCGCTTGTCAGTGCGATCGTCGTCGCGCCGTTTTCGCGCGCAAGCTTCAGCGCGCTTGCGATGCCCATCGTCGTCCCCGTGTGAGAAATTCCGATCATGACGCAGTCCGGACCAAGGTTCGCGGCAAGCACGACCTGCGTGTAGTGGTCGTCACTGGACTGCGCATCAAGGCCCGCCTTCATGAAAAGGTGGGCGGCCTCGTCGCAGATCGCGGCGGCGCCGCCCACGCCCACCAACACGATCTTGCGCGCATCGCGGATCGCCTGGATGCAAGTGTCGATCCGTTCGGTGTCGAGCATGCGCTGCGTTCCCTGGATCGCGACCGACAAGAGGTTCGCCAGCTTGGCCGACGTCCCGATCAGCGTGTCGGTCTGGTCGATCTCGGCCGGGATGTTGGCAAAGCTGGATCGGGTGACGGCACCCTCCGCAAGCGACAGCTTCAGGTCGGGGAAGCCGGAATATCCCAGGGCGCGGCTGACGCGGCTGATCGTGGCTTCGGACAGGCCCAGCGTCTGCGCCAGCTCCGTGATCGACAGGCTGAGCCGTGTGCCCGCATGTTCGCGCAGATAGTCCGCAACGATGCGCTCGGACTTCCTGAGCGATGCGTAACGTTCCTGGATGCGTTGAACGAGGTCGCCCCCGTTGGCGTGTGGGTTAGCCCTGTCGGCCATGGTTCTCTCCGTCTTGTCCCTCATTGGTAGAGTGGAACGGGGAAATCGGAAAGAAGTTTTCATATTTTCAGCGCCCAAAGGTGGCGCAAACCGGTGTCGCGGGTGATCGGTTCGCCGCAAACCCCCTGAAAATCAGCAACATACAATCCGAAATGTAAGAATATTTCACGATTTTTGGCAAATTCCTGCATGCTTGCAAAAAATTTTCTCGACAAGCGTGAGCGTGAAACATACAAAAAACTCAATCACAGCGATGTCTAAGCCGATTCCATCGGCAGTTGGGAGGAAAGATGGGAGCCGCTGCTCAAGGCAAGAACGCGCCCTCGCGAGAGTTCTTGGAGAAAATTTTCCGCACGGCTTACAAGATCCGTGTTTTCGAGACCGAAGGGATCAAGCTTTATCGTCAGGGCCTGATCCGGGGGTACTTCCACCCCTACCTGGGTCAGGAAGGCATCGCGACCGGCGCCTGCGCCGCGCTGAGCGAGGGTGACTACATTGCCTCCACCCACCGGGGCCACGGGCACTGCATCGCCTGGGGCGCGGATGTGAAGAAGATGGTGGCCGAGCTTCTCCAGAAGGAAACGGGTTACTGCAAGGGCTACGGCGGATCGATGCATATCGCCGATATCTCGGTCGGCAACCTCGGGGCGAACGGGATCGTTGGCGCGGGCACGCCGCTTGGCGTGGGGGCCGCGCTGGCCAACCAGGTCAACGGGTCTGACGCGGTCACCGTGACCTTCTCGACCGACGGCGCCTCGAACAATGGCACCTTCCTGGAAAGCCTGAACCTTGCGGCGATCTGGAACCTGAACTTCATCCTCCTGGTCGAGAACAACGGGTACGCCGTGTCGACGCGGATCGAGGAAAGCACCCGCGACACCGATCTTTACAAGCGCGGGCTCGCCATCGGGGTGGAAAGCCATCAGGTCGATGGCAACGATCCGTTCGCGGTCTACGAGGTCATGAAGCAGGCGGTCGAAACCTGCCGCGCGGGCAAGGGCCCGGTCCTGATCGAGGCCAAGACCTACCGCCACATGGGCCATCACGTGAACGACCCGGGCAAGTACATGCCCGAGGAGGAACTGGCCTACTACAAGCAGCGCGACCCGGTCGACCGTGCGCGCGCCGCCCTGAAGGAAATGGCCGATGTAAGCGACGATGACATCGCCGCGATCGAAGCCGAAATCGCAGCCGAATTCGCCGATGCGGTCGAATTCTCGAAGAACAGCCCGGAGGTCACGCCCGAATCCTTCCGCGAATTCGCGGTCGGATACTGAGGCGGACGGGAAGGGGAGGAGAAATCATGGCAGAACGCGAATTGATGTATCGCGAGGCCCTTCGGGAGGCCATCGACGAAGAGATGGGCCTTAACCCGTCGGTCTTCATCATCGGCGAAGGCATCGCCGAGCGGGGCGGCAGCTACAAGGTCACCGAGGGCCTGCTGGCGAAATACGGGCCCAAGCGCGTCCGCGACACACCGATCGCAGAGGCCGGCATGATCGGCGTTGGTGTCGGCGCCGCGATCGCCGGGGCCCGCCCGATCGTGGAGATCCTGTACGTGGATTTCGCCATGCTCGGCATGGACATGATCGTGAACCAGGCCGCCAAGTTCCGCCTGATGACGGGTGGCGACGGCCGTGTACCCTTCATCATGCGCACCCAGGGCGGTACCGGAGGCGGCGTGGCGGCCCAGCACTCGCAATCGCTTGAGGCGCTTTTCTACCACATCCCCGGCCTTCGGGTGGTCATGCCCTCGACGCCCGCTGACGCGAAGGGTCTGCTGAAATACGCCCTGCGCCAGGACGACCCGGTGATGTTCCTGGAGCACAAGCACCTCTACATGACCAAGGGTATGGTGCCCGATGGCGAACATATCGTCGAGTTCGGCAAGGGCGACATCAAGCGCGCCGGCACCGATGTGACCTTGATCGCCTGGTCGAACATGATCCCACGCACGCTTGAGGCCGCCGAGGAACTGGCGCGCCAAGGCATCTCGGTCGAGGTCATCGACCCGCGCACCCTGGTGCCCCTGGACCGGGAGATGATCGTGAACTCGGTCCTCAAGACCCGGCGCTGCGTGATCGTCCAGGAAGCCAACCGCCGGGGCGGCGTGGCCTCCGACATTGCTTCGATCGTGCAGGAAGAATGCTTCTACGAAATGGACGCCCCGGTGGAGATCGTCGCCGGCATGGACATTCCGGTGCCGTTCAACCTGACGCTCGAAAAGGCCAGCGTGCCGCAGAAGGACGATGTCGTGGCCGCCGTTCGCCGGAGCCTGCACCTCGACCCTTTTGCTGAAGCGGCTGAGTGAGGGCGCCGGGATGACCTTGCATGTGCTTGAGAAACTGGCCGCGACGAACCCGGATTGCGAAATCTGGTGGGATAGCTCGCCGCTTGTCTACGACAACTGGGCGCGGGGCGTCCTCGCCTCGGCCCCAGACGGAAAGAAGGCGGATTGGGACGCGCAGCTGAAACGGCTCTTCGATACCGCGACCGTAGCGCGCGACGGCACCATGGGGTTTGGCGGCGTCACCACCAACCCGCCCCTGTCGTTGCAGGCGATCCAGAACGACCCTGCGTTCTGGATTGGCGAGATCGGCCGCATCGCGGCGGAGAACCCTGGCGAGGATGTCGAGGGGATCTATTGGAAGACCTATCTTGAGGTCGTCCGCCGCAGCGCCGAGATGATCCTGCCGGTCTACGACGCCTCGAATGGACGCCACGGACATCTGTCGGGCCAGGTCGATCCGCGTTTTGTTACCGACTACGACCGAATGCTGTCCCAGGGTCTGCAGCTGGCCACGATCGGGCGCAACGTCATGGTCAAGATACCCGGCAGCGCCGAAGGCTACCGCGTGATTGAGGAACTGACTGCGCGCGGGATTTCGACCAACAACACCACCTCCTTCACGGTGCCACAATACATCGCCTGCATGGACGCGGTCAGCCGCGGGCTGGAGCGTGCGCGGGCGGCGGGGATTGACCTGTCGAAGTGGCGTTCGGTCATCACTCACATGTCGGCGCGGCTTGGCAATACCGGTGACCTGAAGGCCCAGGCCGACCTGCGCGGCATCAAGTTGTCGCCGGAAGAGATCCTGCACGGCGAGATGGCGGTGATGAAGCGTGCCTACCACCATGGCAAGCGCACGGGGCACCCCTCGAAAATGCTGCAATGTTCGATGCGGGTGACGGACGAGGGTGAAGGCGGAGCGGCTTCCTCCTGGCATATCGAGAAGATCGCGGGTGGGGATTTCGTCTACACCTGCCCGCCCGGCTACATCGCCCAGCTGATGCAGGCAGAAGATCGCCTTCCCGCGTTCGACCCGAAGGCGATCGACGAGGAGCCGCCCGCGGAGGTGATCGAGAAGCTGCGGCAACTGCCCTATTTCCGGCAGGCCTATGACTTCGACGGCATGAAGCCGGATGAGTTCAGCCAGTTCGGCGCCTTCGCGGCGACGGCAAATGAATTCGCCACGGCCACCCGCAAGACGGTGGATTTCGTGGCACGGGCGCTCGAATCCGTGCGTCCGCAGGCTGCCTGAGGGAGGGAAGAATGGCAGAGGCAATTCTGGTTCCTCAGGTCGGGCAGGACCTGACCGAGGCCAAGGTGGTCGAGCTTCACGTCAAGCTTGGCGATCAGGTTAAGAAGGGCGACCTTGTCGCCGTTGTCGAATCCGAGAAGGCGAGCTTCGAGGTCGAGGCCTTTTGCGAGGGCACGGTGATCAGCCTGCCCTGGCAGGTCGGCGATACCGCCACGGTGCTTGAGCCGCTGATGCATGTTGGCGCTCCGGGCGAAACGGTTGCAGAGGCGGCACCTGCGGCCGTGGCTGAGCCCGCCGTGGTTCCGGCGGCCACGCCCGCCGCACAGCCCGAGGCCGCGCAAGTCGCTTCGGCCGAACCGCTGGTTGCCAAGGTGACCTCCGGTGTCGTGAACGCGGCGCTTCGCGCCTCGCCGATAGCGCGCCGTGTCGCCGCGGGTCAGGGTCTGGATCTTGCCCGCATCGCAGGCAGCGGCCCGAAAGGCGCGGTGGTGCTCAAAGATGTCGCCGCGCTGGCCGTTGGCGGCGCTGCCACGACGGGCGGCGGCGCGCTGGAACTGCGGACGCTCCAGGCCGGACAGGGCACGCCGGTGGTCTTCATCCACGGCTTCGGCGCCGATCTGTCGTCCTGGCGGCCGCTGGTTGCGCGCATAGGGCTCGGCTCGCCCATGATGGCGCTGGACCTTCCGGGGCACGGCGGTTCTCGCGGGCATGGCGCGGCGGACTTCGCGGGCCTTGTCGATGCGGTCGGGCAGACTCTGCGCGGCCTTCAGGGTAGCGTGCATCTCGTCGGCCATTCGCTGGGGGCGGCGGTCGCGGTCGCTCTGACCCAGCGGGGCGATCTCGATGTCCGTTCGCTGACGCTGATCGCGCCGGCGGGGCTTGGTGCATCGGTGGATGGCGCTTTCGTCGAGGGCTTCCTGGGGGCCAAGTCCGAGGCCGCGCTGGCGGCCTGGATGCGCCGCCTGGTCTCTGACCCCGCCACCCTGGCGCCGGTTCTGGTGCGTGCAACTCTGGCGGCGCGCGAAGACGCAGACCTTGTCCCGGCACAGTCGCGCGTGGCGCGTGGAGTGTTCGAGGGTTCGACCCAGCTCTTCTCGGCCGCCGCGGCGCTGCGGAGCTACCAGGGGCCCTGCACGGTCATCGCCGGGCGCGACGATGCGATCGTCCCCTTGCGGGAAATCGAGGCTGCGCTGCCGGGCCATGTCGCGCTTCATCGGCTTGACCGGGTGGGGCACTTGCCGCAGGTGGAGGCCGCCGATCTGGTGCCGACGTTGATTGCGCGGACCGTCCGCTCGGCGGGCTAGGCCGTGTACGGCGCGCGCCACGCCCCTCCCGCGTGGCGCGCGCCCCGTTTCCTGACACCCGTCCAGCAAGACCAGGGCCGCCGTGCATGTGCGGCCACTCCAACGAAGGGAAGGACCGGTCATGCGTGACCTGCACCAGGTAAGCCATGCCGACATGGCGAACGCGATCCGATTTCTGGCCGCCGACGCGGTCGAGCGCGCGGCGTCCGGCCATCCGGGCATGCCGATGGGCATGGCCGATGTGGCGACGGTTCTGTTCACGCGCTTCCTCAAGTTTGACGCGGCTCAACCCCGCTGGGCCGATCGCGACCGCTTTGTGCTGTCGGCGGGCCACGGGTCCATGCTGCTTTACGCACTGCTTCACCTGACCGGCACGCCAGGATGGCCGATCGAGGCGCTGCGGGACTTCCGCCAGTTGGGCTCTCCCGCCGCAGGCCACCCCGAGTACGGTCATGGCGAGGGGATCGAGACGACGACCGGCCCCCTGGGGCAGGGGATCGCGACCGCTGTCGGCATGGCCCTGGCCGAGGAGATGGACCGCGCGCGCTTCGGTGCCGATATCGTCGATCACCACACCTGGGTCATCGCGGGCGATGGCTGCCTGATGGAGGGGATCAGCCAGGAGGCGATCTCGCTGGCCGGGCATTTGCGGCTGAAGAAGCTGATCGTGCTTTGGGATGATAACGGCATCACCATCGACGGCGACACCTCTGCCGCCACCTCCGAGGATCAGCGCAAGCGGTTCGAGGCTTCGGGTTGGGCGACGCTCGCAGCCGATGGCCATGACCCTGAAAGCATCGCCGAGGCGATGGAGCAGGCCCGGCAATCCGACCGCCCGGTGATGATCGCCTGCCGCACCAGGATCGGGTATGGCGCGCCCTCGAAGGCGGGAACCGCCAAATGTCACGGATCGCCGCTTGGGGCAGGGGAATTGCAGGCCGCGCGCGAGGCCCTTGGCTGGCCGCATGCCGCCTTCGACATTCCGCTGCCGGTGCGCGAGATCTGGGCTGTCGCCGGCGGTCGCGGAGCCGAAGTGCGGCAGGACTGGGAGGTGCGGCTTGCGGCGTCACCCCGGCGTGCGAGCTTCCTCGACCATCACGCCGGTCGCTATCCCGAAGGCTGGCGTCAGGCGCTGGCTGACCACCGTGCGGCCTTGTCGTCCAAGCCAGGGGCGATGGCGACCCGCAAGGCCAGCGGCGCCGCGCTTGAGGTGCTGACACCCGCCATCCCGCAGATGATCGGTGGGTCGGCGGACCTGACTGGCTCCGTCAACACGCTGACCAAGGCGACCGCACCCCTGACGGCGGAGAATTTCGGCGGACGCTATATCCACTACGGCGTGCGCGAGCACGGGATGGCGGCCGTGATGAACGGCATGGCGCTGCATGGCGGATATCGCCCCTACGCCGGGACCTTCCTGGTCTTCGCCGACTACCTGCACCCCGCGCTTCGGCTTTCGAGCCTGATGGGCCTTCCCGTGACCTACGTGCTGACGCATGACTCGATCGGCCTTGGCGAAGACGGCCCGACCCATCAGCCGGTCGAAACGCTGGCGATGCTGCGGGCGACACCGGGCCTTGTCACGCTGCGCCCCGCCGATGCCGTGGAGACGGCGGAGGCCTGGGAAATCGCGCTGGACCGCCGGGACGGGCCGACCGCCATTGTGCTGTCTCGGCAGGATCTGCCGACGCTTCGCCTGGATGGCGGCGTCGAAAACGCGTCGCGGCGAGGCGGCTATGTGCTGGCGGAGGCCGCCTGCGGGCCGCGCCGGGTCACGCTGATCGCGACCGGTTCCGAGGTGGAGATTGCCTATGAGGCACGCGCGCTTCTCGAAGCCGCAGGCATTGGCGCGGCGGTCGTATCGCTGCCGTCCTTCGAATTGTTCCGCGCGCAGCCGGCCGAGTATCGCGCCGCCGTACTCGGACAAAGGGACGGTGTCCGGGTCGGGGTGGAAGCCGCGCTGAGGTTCGGCTGGGACGAAGTCATCGGCGCCAGCGGCGCCTTCGTCGGAATGACCGGGTTCGGCGCCTCTGCCCCGGCCGATGTGCTCTACCAGCACTTCGGCATCACGGCGGGCGCGGTCGCGGCCAAGGCGCGCGACCTGCTTGGGGAACCGGCATGAGCGGGCATGATGTCCTGATCGTCGGCTCGGGCCCCGGTGGCTATGTCGCGGCGATTCGGGCGGCGCAATTGGGGCTGAAGGTCGGCCTGATCGAGCGGGCGCATCTTGGCGGCATCTGCCTCAACTGGGGCTGCATCCCGACCAAGGCCATGCTGAAGGGCACGGACCTTCTGCGCGAGGCGGGCCATGCCACGCGCTTCGGCCTGCACCCGCTCTCGCCCGCAATCGACCCCGTCAGGCTCGTGGCGCGGGCCCAAGAGGTTTCGACCCAGCTTTCGGCCGGGATCGCGTTCCTTCTGAAGAAAAACGGCGTCGACCTGATCTGGGGATCGGCCCGGTTGGCGGGCGGCGGCATGGTCGAAGTGACGGCCGCCGAGGTCGCGGGGCCGCGCGGGGCACTGGGACCGGGCACCTACGCCGCGCCCCATATCATCCTTGCGACCGGGGCAAGCCCGCGTCGTCTTCCGGGACTCGACCCCGATGGCCACCTGGTCTGGACCTATATGCAGGCGCTCCGTCCGCAGGCGGTTCCGCAGCGTCTGATCGTCGTTGGTTCCGGCGCGATCGGGGTGGAGTTCGCCTCCATCTACGCCGCGATGGGTGCGCAGGTCACGATCGTGGAACTCGCCGCGCGCATCCTGCCGCAGGAGGACGCCGAGATCTCTGGCCTAATGGCCAAGGCGCTCCAGAAACGCGGGATCGCGCTGCATACCGGTGTTTCCGTCACCCGGCTGGACCGGCAGGCGGAGAGCCTCACCGCCCACCTCTCCGATGGCACGGCGATTTCCGCCGACCGGCTCCTCAGCGCGGCAGGGGTGGTTCCGAACGTCTCGGGCCTTGGGCTTGAGGCGCTCGGCGTCGTGCTTGCGCACGGCGCGGTGCAGATCGACGGGGCCAGGCGCACGAATGTGCCCGGCCTCTATGCCATCGGCGATCTGGCCGGGGGGGCCATGCTTGCGCACAAGGCCGAACATGACGGGATCGCCTGTGTCGAGGCGATCGCAGGCCGGGCGCCGCGCGGCCATGGCCCGATCCCCGGGTGCATCTACGCCAGCCCCCAGATCGCCTCGGTCGGCCTGACCGAGGAGCAGGCGCAGGCACAGGGCGCCGCCGTGCGCATCGGCCGCTTCTCGTTGCGCGGCAACGGCAAGGCGCTGGTGCTGGGCGAGCCTGACGGCCTCGTCAAATGCGTGTTCGACGCAGCGAGCGACCGGCTGATCGGGGCGCAGATCATCGGCGCCGAGGCCAGCGAACTGATCCACGGGATGACCATCGCGGTGACGCTTGGCGCGACCTCCGCGCAACTCGCCAGCGTGGTCTTCCCGCATCCCACGTTGTCAGAGGCGCTGCATGAGGCCGTCATGGCCGCGCGGGAAGGAGCAATCCATGCCTGAGGGGCTACGCGGTACCGTGATCTTCGACCTTGACGGCACGCTGGTGGACAGCGCGCCCGACCTCGCCGATGCGCTCGACACCCTGTTGGAGGAGCGGGGGCACAAGGCGCTGGGCCTCGACCACGCGCGGCGTCTGATCGGGCACGGCGTTGCGGAGCTTGTCCGCAAGGGTCTTGAGGCCAGGGGCGAGACGCTTGAAGGCCTGGACCTGGCCCAGGCGGTTCAGCGCTTCCTCAAGCATTATACGCAGTTCCTGTCCCGCAAGAGCACGCCCTATCCCGGCGCGGCCGAAGCCCTGACCGAGCTGCGGTTTTCCGGCTGGCGGCTTGTCGTCTGCACCAACAAGCTGGAAGCCAGCGCGCGCGGCTTGCTTCAGGACCTGGGCCTGTTGCCCGCCTTCGCGCTGGTGGCCGGACCCGACACGTTCGGCGTCGCCAAACCGGATCCGGCGCATCTGCTGCGGTGCCTGCCGGGGCAGGACCTGAGCAAGCACCCCGCGATCATGGTCGGCGATTCCGAAGTCGATGTTGCCGCCGCGCAAGCCGCGAAGCTTCCGGTCATCGCCGCGACTTGGGGCTATGCGCGCGTCCCGCTGGCGGACCTGAGGCCCGATTCGCTGGTGAACAGCCTGTCAGATGTGCCAAGCGCCGTGGAACGGTTAAGCGCATAAAATGCCGCTCTCGGGCTCGCAACGCTAAGTCCGCCGTCACTGTATACCCCCTCATTTCTGCGATAAGAAAAAGGGGGGTGTCCGCAAACCGTGTTGGCCCGCTATGCGGACGAAGCGGACGTTCATTCCCAATCAAATTTTACGTCCAGAACGTCAGTGATGGTAACGGTTCCGTCCGAGTAAGTTATTGGTTCTTTATCGTTGATCATGAAGAAAACGGTTTTGGCTTTGCGCCAGTCGATTTCTTTCAGGCCGTCTGGATGTTCAGGTAACGGGAAACGCCTCAATGCAAACTCCACATTGAAGTCTTCGTCACTTTCCATCGGCTTTTCATAGACTTCAAAGGAGCCAGGTCCGTTTCGAGACGCCCCAAAGGCATGCTCAAATCGGCCTACTGGCTCGTCTTCACCTTCGACGGGGCCGAAGTAGGGATTAATGTACTCAACAATCAAATCCCTGAAGCCCAAGACTTCAGAGAAACCTATCCACACTTGGGTCATGTATATGCCATCCCTTCTTTGGAAGCATAGCTTGCGCACGCGACCGGCAACAAGGGCTCGAAGCGACCTCTGCGCGACACCTCGTCTACGATGCACGGACAATCTCCGCCGGGTGCATAGCCGCCAGCCGCGCCTCCAGCCAGCGGATGTAGCCGCTGAGGTTCTTGGTGGCTGGTCCGC
>NZ_JAOWKY010000004.1 GCF_025751435.1 Albidovulum marisflavi
TTCTGAATGTGATGGCAGCCTGAGGCCACTCGCGTGCCTGGCTTGCTGCCCACGACGAAGTGCTCGAGACCGCCTGCAGCTGCGACGTTCTTGTAGCCGTTGGCGCCGTCGGAACAGAGCACGGCATCGCTCGGAACCAGCGGCTTCATGGCGCGCTTGGGTATCCTCCGCGTAAAAGCCGAGTGATATAGGCCCTTCTGCGAAACAACGAAGCGCACCAACATGGTTTGCGGACACCCCCTTTTCATTCCCGCATTTGGCAGGCGCGAAGGCCGGGATAAACCCTGGTTTATGCGCCTTGACCCAGGGTTGTAGAGACACCGGCGTAAACATCGGACAGATTTCCCTGGTTCTCTGGGCGTCCGATCGTGTGTCTGCGTTCGCCCCATGGCGCCCCGCACCCTTGGACAACGAAAGGAAATCACATGTTCAGAAAACTCATGCTGACCTCCGCCTTCGCGGCCTTCTCAGCCGCCGGCGTTCTTGCCAGCAGCACGCCTGCGCTTGCGATCACCACCGAGGAGGTGATTTCGGGTCTGCAGGCTCAGGGATACACAAACATCGAGGTCAAGGTCGGTCCAAGCCAGATCAAGGCCGAGGCGTCCAACGGGACGGACAAGCTTGAAGTCATCTTCGACAAGGAAACGGGCGACGTCCTGAAAAGCGAGATCTACGAAGGCCAGGGGTCCGACGTGGATTCCGGAATCGAGATCGAGAACGAAGGCCAGGATTTCCTGGATGACGACGACGATGACGATCGGTCCGGCGACGATGACGATGACGATGACGATGACAGCGACGACGATGACGACGACGATGACAGCGACGACGATGACGATGACGATGACAATGGTGGAAGTGGTTCCGGCCACGACGAAAACGATGATCACGGCGGCGACGACGATTGATCCGCGATCGCGCCCCAATAGGGGCGCGCTCATCATTGGCCTTGCGCCCTTATAGTGGTTTTCAGATAGTGAGACCCAGTTCAGCAAACGCCGTCCGAGGCCAGACGTGATGCAGCGACGCCAGTTTATTTTGGCTGCGACGGCCGCGATGATTGCCGCGGCTCCCGCTCATGCGTCCGATATCGTTTCCGAGATCACCGCTCAGCTTCGCAAGCAGGGATACACCTCTATCTCTGTCACTCGCACGCTTCTGGGAAGGCAGCGCATATTCGCGCGAAGCAGCGAGTATCAGCGCGAGATCATCGTCAACCCGCGTACCGGGGAGATCCTGCGCGATTATTGGTCGGTGCTCTCCGGAGCCTCGATCGGCTCTGACGAGGACATGTCGATCATCAGCACTGGCTCGGGTGACGACGATGACGATGACGATGACGATGAAGAAGACGACGATGACAAGGAAGACAAGGAGGACGACAACTCCGGGTCGTCGGACAATTCTGGTTCAGGTGGGAGTGACGATGACTGACGTCCACCGATACAGGCGACCCATTCCGCGCTCTGAAACGAAGGCGAGGCCGGGGTGACAGGAAAAATCGTTGTTGTCACAATTCTTTTGGTTCAGGCCATTTGCGCGATCTTCTTCGTCTCTGACATCGTGCTTTCGGTTTTCAACATCTATGCGTCGCCGATCCCATGGCAGACGCGCGAGTACCTGGAGATCGGCGCGGCGGTCGGGTTGATCCTGGGGCTCGTCCTGGGGGCCACGGTCATTCACCACAATCATCGGGAACGCCGCCTGGCCGAGGAAAAGCTGCGCCGCGCCTCGGGGGCGTTCATGGAACTTCTGGCCGAGCGGTTCGACGAATGGGGCCTGACGCCTGCAGAGCAGGATGTTGCGCTTTTCGCGATCAAGGGCATGAGCACGGCGGAAATCGCCAACCTGCGCAGCACCTCGGAAGGCACGGTCAAGGCGCAGACGAACGCGATCTATCGCAAGGCAGGCGTCGCCGGGCGGCCCCAGCTTCTTAGCCTGTTCATCGAAGATCTGATGGAAGAGGGGGCATTGTCGCGGGTCAAGGCGAAGGCCAGCTAAACCTGTGCGTCGTTTTCTTGCAGGACGGCAAGCGGCACGATCTCAAGTGCGCGTTTGTGAGTTGCGGCCAGATCGACGCGCGGCGCGCAGCCTTCCTCATGTGCCTGCATGAAGCGGGCGGCGCACAGGCACCAGCGGTCTCCGGGTTTCAGGCCGGGGAACCTGTATTCGGGTCGCGGTGTGGACAGGTCGTTCCCGACATATTTCGAATAGGCAAGAAACTCGGCCGTCATGACCGCGCAGACCGTGTGGTTGCCGTGATCCTGGGCGCAGGTGTTGCAGTGCCCGTCGCGGAAGAACCCGGTCATGGGCGCGGTGGAGCAAGGTTCCAGCCTGCTTCCAAGGACGTTCACGCTTTCATCCTTCTGGATCATCGCGGGCCTTTCACGCAAAGGGCAAGGCAGTGGTTCCGGGCGCCTGCCAGTCGACCCAGCGGCCATGAAAATCGGCGCGGCCAAGCACGATCCTATGATCGCCGGGCCAAAGCCGCAAGCTCAGCGCCGCGCCGGTCCGGTCCGCGTCCGCCTCCATCCCGAACCAGGCCAGAGGGGTGTCAGTCGTGCTCGCCTCTCCCGCGGCCTCGATCAGGGCACGGCCGCGTGCCTTGGACGGCTCGGGGAAGTATTGCCAGGCGACCGTTGTGTAGACCAGCAAGAGCGTGCCGGGCAGGGAGGTCAGCCGGCCGCTCAGCCAGTCGACGGCGTCGCCCTTGTCCGGCGCTCGACCCGCAACAGCGATCGCCGCATCGGTCAGCGCCAGGCGTTCGGGCTGATCGGGCCAAAGATAGGACCGTAGCCGCAGGCGGTCCGCAGGCTGCCGGGTATCGATGGGCGCCAGATCCACCCCGGCCCGTTCCTTCACGAAGAAGGCGGCGCCAGGCGGAATCGCCCCCCGCCATTCGGGCATAAGGGTCAGGACCGGCCGCGCTGCGCCGAACCGCGATCCGCCCGCACACAAGGCGAACCGGTCGAAGTTCAGATTGAGCCCCGCGCTCGCACCCAGTTCGCGGACCCGAAGCGGGAGTGGGACCCGCGCCGCCAGCCAGTGGGCAAGCGCGATCAGGACCGCCGCCCGGCGAACTTCGTTCGTCTGAGGCGGACTGTCGATGAACCGGTCGATCGCCGTCGCCTCTGTCTCAAGCGCCAGGGAAACGGCGCGCCAAAGGCTGTCGTCATCCACGCCAAACGGAGGGTAGGCGGCGCACAAGCCCGCGTTGCCCGACAACTTCAGCGCGTGAAGCGCGCCCGCCAGCCGCAGCGGCACCGAGTCGCCTCTTGGCCCCAGTTCGCCGGACCAGCCGAACAACCGGTCGGTCAGCGCGGTTCCCGGCGTCAGGCGATCGGCCAGAAGTGTCATGAGCCTGGCCAAGAAGGGCGACCCAAGCGCTGCGCAGTTGGCCGCCTGTTCGTGAAAGGCGTCCCGCAGCGCGGTGCTCATCTGAACCTGTCCATCAGCTTTTGCAATGCGCTGCGCTGATCCGGTTCCGGCTCGGCCGCGGGGTCTGCTTCCGGGGCCGGGGCAGGCTTGGTCCCGCCCGTGGTCCCCGCCGACGACCGCGGCGGCGCGGTGCGCAGCGCGACCGCATTCTGGAAGCGTGCGGCGTCCCCTTCGGCCAGCGCCACCGCGCCGTCGGAAATGCCGCGCATCAGATCGTCCAGCCAATCGGCGTCCGCCTTGGAGAAGTCGGACAGCACGTAGGGCGCGACCCGGTCCTTGTGACCGGGATGGCCGATGCCCAGGCGAACCCGCTGATAGCCATCCCCGATGTGGGCGTGAAGCGAACGCAGGCCGTTGTGACCGGCGTGCCCACCCCCCATCTTCACGCGGCACTTGCCTGGCGCCAGATCGAGTTCGTCGTGAAAGACGGTGATCTCGGTCGGGTCGATCTTGAAGAACCTCATCGCCTCGCCCACCGACTGGCCGGAAAGGTTCATGAAGGTCTGGGGCTTGAGAAGGGCGACACGTTCCGAACCCAGTCGCCCCTCGGTGATCAACCCCTGGAACTTTGCGCGAAACGGCGGAAAGCCGTGATCTTCGGCAATCCGGTCCAGCGCCATGAAGCCGATGTTGTGGCGGTTGCCCGCGTATTTCTGCCCCGGATTGCCGAGGCCGACGAAAAGCCGCATGGGGTGCTCCGTTTTCCGCGCAGGCAAGCTAGGGCGGCAAGGTCGTGAATGCAACGCCGTCAACTGTTTGGCGGCCGTTTGTCCGGCCATCAATGGTCCGCAAACGAAAACGCAGGGCCCTGGGGCCCTGCGTCACTGTCCCTCTAACTGGCAGAGGATCAGGCTTCTTCGGCCTCTTCTTCAGCCTCGTCTTCCGCCGAGCGCAGGCCCGAAGGCGCCGCGATGTTGGCGATGACGAAGTTGCGCGTGATCGTCGGCTTGGCACCCGAGGGCAGCTCGATGTCGCCGATGTGGATCACGTCGCCGATTTCACGGCCGGTCAGGTCAACCGTGATGTGATCGGGGATGTCACCCGCGGTCACTTCCAGTTCGACTTCCGGGCGCACGATCGTGACGGTTCCGCCCTTTTTCAGACCCGGCGCCTTTTCGTGGTTGACGAAGGTGACGTGGATGAAAAGGTTGATGCGGGTGGTCCGGCGGATGCGCATCAGGTCGACGTGCGTCGGCAGGTCCTTGACCACGTCGCGCTGAACGCCGCGGCAGATCACGCGCACGTCTTCGTGGCCTTCAACCTTGAGGTTGAAAAGCGTCTGAAGGAAGCGGCCCGCCTTGAGGCGCTTCAGCAGCGAGTAGTAATTGATGTTGATCGCAAGCGGTTCTGCGCCGCCGCCATAAACGATGCCGGGTACGTTGCCCTCACGACGAGCTTGACGAGCGGCCCCCTTGCCTGTCCCCGTCCGTACCTCGGCGATAAGATCGGGGATCTCACCAGCCATTGGTCTCTCCATTCAAGTTAAGGGCATCCTCCAAGGGTGCATGCCCATGAGCGGGGGGCTATAGAGGCAAAACGCGACGATGGGAAGCGCAAAAACGCAAGGATGCGTGTCGCGCGCGGGAATGCCTGTCCGGACTTGTCCGGTGTAGAAGCCGAAGGTACGGAGTATTCGTGATGTCGCTTCTGGTCCAGATCCGTCTTGCCCGCGCGCCGCTCGTCGCCTTTGGCGCGATGGGCATGCTCTGGGGTGCCTTCGCCGCGCTGGTCCCGGACATCAAGGCGATGCTTGGCGCCTCGGACGCGCAATATGGCACACTTCTGTTTGCGACCCCGCTTGCCGCCGTTGCCGCGATGCTGATGGCGCCACGGATCGCGCCGCGTTTGGGAAGCAACGTCCTGCCGGTCTCGATGCTGGCGCTGGCGCTGTCCTTCTTTCTGCCTGGCTGGATGACGGTTCCGCTCTTCTTTGCCATCGCGATGATGGCGGTGGGGGCAAGCAACGGGTTTCTTGACGTCGCGATGAACGCCCGCGTCAGCGCGCTTGAAATCGCGCACGGGCTGCACCTGATGAACATCAATCACGCGGCCTATTCCTTCGGCTACGCGGCGTCCGCGGTTGCCACGGGGGTCGCGCGTGCCGCTGGCCACGCTCCGGGCGAGATCCTTGGCGCGGTTGCGGTGACGATCGGCGTGCTTGGCCTGCTGACCTACGAACGCGGTCCCGATATCAACGGGTTCGGGCGCAGCACGGGCCTTTCCGGCCGGCTGGGGATGCTGCCCGTCTGGGGCGGGCTGATCGTGCTGATTGCCTTTCTTGCCGAAAACGCGGCTGAAAACTGGTCGGCCCTGCATATCGAGCGGACGCTGGGCGGGTCCGTCCAGGAGGGCAGCTTCGGCCCCGCGGTCATGGCGCTGACCGCCGGGCTGGGCCGGACTGTCGGGCAGGTCGTCGTCGCGAAGGTCGCAGAGACGCGCCTGATGCGATGGGGTGTCGTTGTCGCGGCGCTTGGAATGGTCGTGACCGCGCTGGCGCCCTCGCCGCAGGCGGTCCACCTTGGCCTGATCGTGACGGGGCTTGGAACATCGGTCATTGCGCCCACGGCCTTTTCGGTTGTGGGGAGGCTGTCCGATCCCGGACGGCGCGCTCTGATGATCGCGCGGGCAACGACGCTTGGCTATCTGGGATATTTCTTCGGCCCGCCCGCGCTTGGTCTCGTGGCAGAGCTGTTCGGTCTGCGCGCGGCCTTCCTGGGCATCTCCGGCGTCATCCTTGTTGTCCTGCTGCTGTTCCCTCGGCTTCTGGCGTGCGGCGCCCAGACGCCCGCGCCGGGCAAGCCACCCCTGGGTGTTGCGTGACCGCGGTGTCGCATGGCGGTGTGGCCTCGCTGGTTTCGGCGGCGCGACTGTCGCGCGCGTCAAGCCTGGGCCTGATGGCGGTAGGGGTCTTCTGGGGGGCCTTCGCCGCCTATATTCCCGATATCAAGTCGCGCGTCGGTGCTCCTGACGGGGCCTTCGGGCTTGCGCTGATGATGGCGGCTGCGGGGGCGATCGTTTCGATGCAGGCCGCGCCCCGTGTCCTCGCCCGGTTCGGCCGGGCGACGATGCCGGCGGCAGGGGTGGTGGCGGCGCTGTTTTCCCTTTCCCCGCTCGCAGCCGGCGACACCGTCGGGCTTGGGATTGCTCTGTTTCTCATGGGCGCGTCGATCGCGATGATCGACATCACCTCGAACATCCGCCTTTCGCTTGAGGAGGCGGCAACCGGCCTGCCCCTGATGAATCTCAGCCATGCGGCCTTTTCGCTTGCCTTCGCTCTGGCTGCCTTCGCGGCAGCCCACGCGCGTCAGGCCGGCTGGCCGCCCGAGGCGTTCCTGCCGTTGTCGGCGCTGGTCATATTGGCCCTTGGCATCGGCACGGCGGAGGGCGCAAGCTGGCGCGCCGCGCCCGCAGTGCCCGAGGGTGCCAGCCCCCTGGACGGGATCATGCGCGCGGTCTGGCCGGTGGCGATCATCCTCTTCCTGGCATTCATATGTGAAAACGCGACCGACAGCTGGTCCGCTTTACACATCGAACGGACGCTGGGCGCGCCGATCGGCTTTGGCGGGTATGGGCCTGCGATGCTTGGGCTGACGATGGGGATCGGCCGTCTTGGGGGGCAAGTCGCTGCACAGCGACTGGGCGAGGTGTCGCTGATCCTGTGGTCGGCCGTCGTCGGCGCCTTCGGTGCGATCTTGACGGCGCTGGCCTGGGCGCCCTGGGTCGGGGTGGCGGGCGTGGCCTTCCTTGGCTTCGGCTCTGCGGTCCTTGTCCCCTCGGCCAACACGATCCTCGGCCGCCTGGTCCGTCCCGACCAACGCGGCCTGGCGTTGTCGCGGGCCTGGATGTTCGGCTTCGCGGGCTTCTTCATCGGGCCTTCCCTGATGGGGCAGGTCTCGGACGCCTTCGGGCTCCGTTGGGCTTTTGGCACGATCGCTCTGCTGATGGCCGCGATCCTGCCGGTTACCATCCATCTTGCCCGACTTCAGACGCGGTTGCGCTGATCAGCTGTAGGCGTCCAGAAACCCCTTCGGCAAGAGCACGTTGTGCCGCCCGACCGCAGATATGGCGCGCTCTCCGCAGAGCGCCATCGAAGTGTCAAGCTCCTTGCGGATAAGCTCAAGCGCGGTGGTCACGCCCCGTTCGCCCATAGCACCCAGGCCGTAGACATAGGCGCGGCCGATCATCGTGCCCTTGGCGCCAAGCGCCACCGCCTTCAGCACGTCCTGTCCCGAACGTATGCCGCCATCCATCCAGACCTCGGTCCTGTCGCCCACGGCCGCCACGATTTCCGGCAGCATGCGGATCGACGACAGCGCCCCATCCAACTGCCGCCCGCCGTGGTTGGAAACAACGATCGCGTCCGCGCCCACGCCCACGGCGTGTTCGGCATCCTCGGCGTCAAGGATCCCTTTCAGGATCACCTTGCCGCCCCACATGTCGCGCAGCTTCGCGATCTTGTCCCAGTTCAGAGCGTGATCGAACTTCTGCGCGGTCCAGGCGGACAGGGACGAGGGGTCATCCACGCCTTCGACATGCCCCACGATATTGCCGAAGAAGCGCCGCTTGGTGCCCAGCATCTCAAGCCCCCAGGCCCACTTCGTGGCCAGGTTCAGCATGGTCGGGATGGTGAACTTGGGTGGCGCGGACAGGCCATTCTTCAGGTCCTTGTGCCGCTGCCCGAGGATCTGAAGGTCGACCGTGATCACCAGCGCCGAGCATCCCGCAGCCTTGGCCCGGTTGATGATCCTTGCGTTGAAGTCGTCGTCGTTCAACGTGTAGATCTGGAACCAGAATGGTGCCTGGGTGTGTTCCGCCACGTCCTCGATCGAACAGATCGACATCGTGGACAGGGTGAAGGGCACGCCGAACTTCTGCGCAGCGCGTGCCGCCTTGATTTCACCGTCTGCATTCTGCATCCCGGTGAACCCGACGGGGGCCAGTGCGACCGGCATTGCGACGTCCTGCCCGATCATCCGGGTGGAGACGCTTCTGCCCGTCATGTCCCGCGCGATGCGCTGGCGCAGCCGTATTTCCGCGAAATCCGCGACATTGTCCCGGAAGGTCTGCTCGCTCCAACTGCCGCTTTCGGTGTAATCGTAGAACATCTTCGGGACGCGCTGCCGGTAGATCTTCTTCAGGTCGTAGATGTTGGTGATCACGGGCATGGGTGCCTCCGGATTGGTAATATTTCTTTACCGATATTGGCTGCGATCTGCAACGTTTTCGCTGCGCGGATGCAAAAGTGGCGTCTGATGCGGGATTTTCTGCATCAGACGCCACATGAAGGCCTTCCCGGTTCCGAGAGGTCAGGCGCTGTGCGCGCCTTCGGCCAAGCTTTGAACGAAGGACAGGATTTCCGGCACCGAATGCTTTTGCTCGACCATCTTGACGATTGCGGACCCCACCACGGCGCCGTCCGCGACGGTCGCGATTGCGCGGGCGGCGTCCGGCGTGCGGATGCCGAAGCCCACGATGACGGGCAGGTCGGTCGCGGCCTTGATGCGCGCGACTTCGGGGGCCACGTCGGTCGCCTGAGCGGCGGCGGCGCCGGTGATGCCGGTGATGGACACATAGTAAACGAAGCCCGAGGTGTTCTGCATGACCTTGGGCAGGCGCTTGTCATCGGTCGTGGGCGTGGCCAGACGGATGAAGTTCAGACCCGCCTTCTGTGCGGGAATGCAAAGCTCGTCATCCTCTTCGGGCGGCAGGTCGACCACGATCAGCCCGTCGATCCCGGCGGCCTTCGCGTCGGCCAGGAAGCGCTCGACGCCGCGCGAATAGATCGGGTTGTAATAGCCCATCATCACGATCGGCGTATCATCGTCGCCCTTGCGAAACTCCGCCGCCATGTCGAGCGTCTTTTGCAGCGTCTGCCCGCCGTCAAGCGCGCGCTGACCCGCAAGCTGGATCGTCGGACCGTCGGCCATGGGGTCAGTGAAGGGAATTCCCAGTTCGATGATGTCGACGCCCGCGCCCGGAAGCCCCTTCATCAATTCAAGGGAACTATCATAGTCGGGATCGCCCGCCATGGTGTAGGAGACAAAGGCCTTTTTGCCCTCTGCTCTCAATGCGGCGAACTTGCGGTCGATCCGGGTCATGCGAAATCTCCTTGAGCGTCCAGCGGGTCTTGCAGAAAAGCGTCGGGAAAATCAATGGGGCATGGCGCCCAACTGGGCGGCAGGGCTTGACGCCCCTTGGCCTTGCCCCCTAGATGCGCGCGATTTTCGGGGCAAGGAGCGGGAAAATGAGCTTCAGGATGGGCATCGTCGGATTGCCGAACGTGGGCAAGTCCACGCTTTTCAACGCGCTGACCCGGACGGCCGCCGCGCAGGCAGCGAACTTCCCCTTCTGCACCATCGAGCCCAACGTGGGCGAGGTCGCCGTCCCCGACGCACGGCTTGACAAGCTTGCCGCCATCGCCGGATCGAAGCAGATCATTCCGACGCGGATCACCTTCGTCGATATCGCGGGCCTCGTCCGCGGCGCATCGAAGGGCGAGGGGCTGGGCAACCAGTTCCTGGCCAACATCCGTGAGGTCGACGCCATCGCCCACGTCCTGCGCTGCTTCGAGGACGGCGACATCACCCATGTCGAGGGGCGCATCGACCCAGTGGCCGACGCCGAAACCATCGAGACCGAGCTGATGATCGCCGACATGGAGTCGATCGAGCGGCGGCTGGCCAACATCGCGCGAAAGATCAAGGGCGGCGACAAGGAGGCGGTGGCGCAGGAACGGCTTATGAAGCTGGCGCTGGCCGCCCTGGAAAACGGCAGGCCCGCGCGCACGGTGAGCGTCGCCGACGAGGACGAGAAAGCGTGGCGGATGCTGCAGCTTCTGACCTCGAAGCCCGTTCTCTACGTCTGCAACGTCGAAGAGGCGAAAGCCGCGACCGGCAATTCCCAGTCCGACCGCGTGGCCGAGATGGCCGCGAAACAGGGCGCAGGCGTCGTCGTGATCTCTGCCCGGATCGAAGAGGAACTGGCCCAGATGCCCGAAGAGGACGCGGCCATGTTTCTTGAGGAGATGGGGCTGGAGGAGGCCGGGCTGGACCGCCTGATCCGCGCCGCCTACGACCTTCTGGGCCTTCAAACCTACTTCACCGTCGGCCCCAAGGAAGCCCGCGCCTGGACGATCACCAAGGGCACGCTGGCGCCGCAGGCGGCGGGCGTCATCCATGGCGACTTCGAGCGCGGCTTCATCCGGGCGGAAACCATCGCCTATGACGACTACGTCACCGGCAATGGTGAGGCGGGCGCGCGCGAGGCAGGCAAGTTCCGCGTCGAAGGCAAGACCTATGAGGTCAAGGACGGCGACGTCCTTCACTTCCTGTTCAACGCCTAGCGCGCCCGGCGGACACGGGCGGAGGGAAATCGCCCGAAAACCTGCGGCAACGCACTTTCAATCTGGCTCTGGCGCGATACCTTTGAAGGGTAAACTCCTTCAAGGGGGCTAAGACATGAAGAAAAGCGTGATCATTGGCGGAGTTCTTGCCGCCGCGTTTGCCCTTCAGGGCTGTGCCACGCAGCAAGCGTCCGAAGCCGAACTTCGCTGCGCGGGCGGTACCCTGACGGGCGCCGCCGTGGGCGGGTTCATCGGCAACCAGTTCGGCAGCGGCACCGGAACCACGATCACCACGCTTGCTGGTGCGGGCGTGGGCGCCACGGCAGGGGCCAACGCTGCCTGCAACTGAGCACCCGTTCCGGCAGGGCCTGCTTCAGCCCTCTGCCGAAAATTGCGCCGAGACGACACGCCATCCAGTATGGGTCTGCACAAGAAGGGCGGACAGTACGGCACCGATTCGACCGGCGTCGCTGCCGTCCGGGTTCGAAAGACCCGAAAGCACGAAACGCTGCATCGCCTGCGCGACGCCTGGCGCCACGGGGCGCATCTTCGTGCGCCCGCTGACCAGTCGCACGCGGGCAAGGGTGCCGGCAAGTTCGGCGGACAGCACCTGTTCGATCGCCTCGTGGCCTTCGGCCCAGGCGCCGGTCAGCGACAGGAAATCGGCGTCCGCGGTGAACAAGCCGGTTATCGTCGCAAGATCGCGGGACGAGAAGGCGTGCGAAAACGCGCGGGGGAAGTCGGCGGGGTCTTGCAGGGTCATTGCGATACCTCGACGACCTTGCCGGGGTTGAGGATGCCTTCGGGGTCCAGCGCGCGCTTGATCCGGGCCATCACCTCCCATGCCTCTCCATGTTCAAGCAGCATCAGCCCCTTCTTGCCCAGCCCTACGCCATGTTCGCCGGTGATCGTGCCGCCCAGGCGAAGCGCGCGTTCGGCCAGCCGCCGGGTCAGGTCCTTGGCGCGGGCAAGTTCGTCCGCGTCGTCGCGCCCCAAAAGCAGGATGGCGTGAAAGTTGCCGTCGCCCACATGGCCCAGGATCGGGCCGACAAGGTCCAGTTCCGCGATGTCGGCGCGGGTTTCCGCCACGGCCTCGGCCAGACGAGAGATGGGGACGCAGATGTCGGTCACCATCCCCATGCAACCCGGACGTGACGCGATGCAGGCGCGATAGGCGCCATGGCGCATCCGCCATAGCCTGTTGCGGTCCTCGGTCGTGGTGGCCCAGTCAAATCCGAGTGCTCCGAAGCTGTCTGCAATATCGCCGAAGCGCCGGGCGTCCTCGGCGGCGCCGGTCGCGGAGCCGTGGAACTCCACCATCAGGTGCGGCAGCTCGGGGAAGGCCGTGCCCGACTGCGCGTTGAAGATCCGCGCCACGGCTTCGTCCACGAACTCGATCCGCGCCATGGGGATGCCGGATTGAATCGTCGCGATCACGGCCTCGACAGCCGAGTTGAATTCGGGGAAGGCGCAGACGGCGGCCGATATCGCCTCTGGCTGGCCATGCAGGCGCAAGGTCAGTTCGGTGATCAGGCCAAGCGTGCCCTCCGAGCCGACGAACAGTCCCGTCAAATCGTAACCCGCCGCCGACTTGCGCGCGCCTGAGCCGGTCCGGATTACGCGCCCGTCGGCCAGCACGACCTCAAGCGCGACGACGTTGTCGCGCATCGTTCCATATCGCACCGTGGTGGTGCCCGAGGCGCGGGTGCCCGCCATGCCGCCGATAGTGGCGTTCGCGCCCGGATCGACCGGGAACATCAGCCCCGTCGCCCGCAGTTCGGCGTTCAACGCCTCGCGCGTGATTCCGGGTTGCACGACGACCTGCATGTCGCCGGGCCGAACCTGAAGCACCTTGTCCATGCGCGAAAAGTCGACAGCGACGCCACCCTGGATCGCAAGCGCGTGCCCCTCAAGCGAGGTGCCCGCGCCCCAAGCCACCACGGGACATCCATGACGCGCGCAGATGCCCACAATGCGCGCAACCTCTTCGGTCGTGGCGGGGTAGGCCACGGCGTCCGGCGGTGTCTCGGGGAACCAGGATTCGTTTTGGCCGTGCTGAAGGAGATCGGGCTTGGACCAACTCAGCCGATCCCCTAGAAGTTGTCTGAGTTCGGCAAGCGCCGCGTCGTGGGGCATGATGTCCTTCCGGCTGTTGGCGCGGGCGACCCTAGGCCAAGCGGGCAGCCTGGGGAAGTCCCGGAAATATCGACCCGCGGAAAGGCGCCGGATGACGGAGCCGGAACAGGGCTACCTTCGCCGGATCGCGCACGAGCTTGGCGCAGAGGCGAAACATGCGCTGACCGTGATAAGGGCGCGTGGCCCCAGCCAGGTGCAGTTCTGGTTCATCGCGCTGGCCGTGGGGCTGGCGGCGGGGACGGCGGCGCTTCTGTTCCGCAAGTCGATCTCGGTGATACAGACGGCGATCTACGGGACCGACGACGTCTTTCTGGCGTCGGTCGCAGAGTGGCTGCCGTGGTGGTGGGTGCTTCTTGTCCCGATCGCGGGTGGGCTTGCCGTGGGGGTCCTTCTGCACATCTTCACGCCGGACGGACGCGTCAGGGCGGTGGCCGACGTGATCGAGGGGGCGGCACTCCGTCAAGGACGGGTTGAGCGGCGCGCTGGCGTCGCCTCGGCCTTCGCTTCACTCATCACGCTGTCTACCGGAGGCTCATCGGGTCGCGAAGGGCCGGTCGTGCATATGGCGGCCGTCATTGCCACTTGGGTGTCGCGCCGCATCAACGCGAACGGCATCACCGGACGCGATCTTTTGGGTTGCGCCGTGGCGGCGGCCGTTTCGGCCAGCTTCAACGCCCCGATCGCAGGGGCGATATTCGCGCTTGAGGTCATTCTTCGCCACTTCGCCGTGCATGCCTTTGCCCCGATCGCGATCGCCTCGGTCGCGGGCACGGTCATCAATCGGATCGAATACGGCGGGGTGACCGAATTCATGCTGCCGTCCGAAGGCGGGCTGGCCTTCTTCTGGGAACTGCCCGCCTTCCTGCTTCTGGGGCTTCTGTCGGGGCTGGTTGCGGTGGTTCTGATGCGGGCGGTCTTCATCGCCGAGGATTTCGGCAATCACGTGCAGGCTGCGACCGGTATGCCGCGGTGGCTGCGCCCGGCCATTGCGGGTGGGATCGTCGGGGCCATCGCCATTCCCTTTCCGCATGTGATCGGCGTCGGATACGAAACGACCTCGGCGGCACTGACGGGACGGATAGGCCTGGGGACAGCGATCCTTTTCGCGGCCGTCAAGGTGCTTGCGGTCGCGGTCACCCTGGGCGGGCGCATGGGGGGCGGGGTATTCTCGCCCGCGCTTGTCGTCGGATCGCTGACGGGTCTGGCGTTCGGCCTTGTCGCCACTGGGATCCTGCCCGAGGTCTCGGGGGCCGAGTCCGTCTATGCGCTGGCCGGGATGGGCGCGGTCGCCGCCGCCGTTCTGGGTGCGCCGATATCCACGACGCTCATCGTGTTCGAGTTGACGGGCGACTGGGAAACCGGAATGGCGGTCATGACGGCCGTGTCACTCTCCACCGCTCTGGCGTCGCGTCTGGTTCACAGATCCTTCTTCCTGTCGCAGCTTGAACGGCGCGGTGTGCGGCTTTCGGCTGGGCCGCAGGCCTATCTTGCGGCAACCATTCCCGTCGCCCGCGTTCTGCGCGCCCGGGATGCGCGCCGTGCTGCGCCCGAAGATATCTGCCGCGACTTTCTATCGAGGGACATGTACCTGACCGATGGACAGACGCTTGACGCAGCGTTGCGGCTTTTCGAAACCTCGGGCGCGGATTTCCTGCCGGTCGTGCGCTCGACGACGGCAGAGGGGCCGCCCGAACTGCTTGGTGCGGTGTTCGAAGCCGATGCCTTGCGCGCCTACAACCGCGCGCTGGCCGAAGCGGCGGCCGAGGAACACAGCTAGAAGCGGCCGGCAGATGCCGGCTGCGTGGGCTTTGGCGCCAAGGTCAAGGTACCATTCGCGTTTCCACGGCTGTTCGGTCTGCTCCGTCACACGGCTGATGTCGCCGCCTCAAGCCAGCGTCTTGCGTCGTCCGACAGTCGTGGGCCGATCCGGTTGCGCACCTCGGCGTGGTAGGCGTTCAGCCATTCGCGATCGCCTGCGGACAGGGCCGTGGCGTCGACCAGCCTCAGGTCGATCGGCGCGAAGGTCAGCGTTTCAAAGCACAGCATCTTGCGGTGCGCATCGCCACCGGGCAGGGGGAGCGCGTCCTTGACGACCACCAGGTTCTCGATTCGTATGCCAAAGGCGCCCTCGCGGTAGTAGCCGGGCTCGTTCGACAGGATCATGCCCGGCTCCAGCGGAACGTCCGACACGCGCGATAGCCTCTGCGGGCCTTCGTGGACGCAGAGAAACGCGCCGACACCGTGGCCCGTGCCATGGTCGAAGTCCTGTCCGGCAAGCCAGAGGTTGTAGCGCGCCAGACTGTCCAGATGCGCGCCCGCGACGCCACGCGGCCAGCGCAGGCGGGAAATGGCGATCATCCCCTGAAGGACACGGGTGAAGCAGGCGCGAACCTCGGTATCCACCGGTCCGACGGACACGGTCCGGGTGATGTCGGTCGTACCGTCCAGGTACTGGCCGCCGGAATCGATCACCACGATGTCGCCCGATCGGATCGGCTGGTCGCTGTCCTCGGTCACGCGGTAGTGCATGATCGCGCCGTTGGGCCCGGTTCCGCAGATCGTTTCAAAGCTGATGTCCTCAAGCGCGTTGGTTGCACGCCGGAAGCTTTCCAGCGCCCGGACCGCCGCGATCTCGGTCAAGCCGCCTTTCGGCGCCTCCTGGTCGAACCAGGCCAGGAACTCGACCATCGCCGCGCCGTCGCGCAGGTGCGCTTCGGCCATGCCGGCGATCTCGGCCTTGTTCTTGCGGGCTTTGGGCATGATGCAGGGATCCTGACCCCAGGCAACCGTGACACCGGCCGCCTTCAGTTCCTGCGACACGGCCAGCGGCGCGGTCGCGCGATCCACGCGAACCGGTCCTTCCAGCGCGCGCAGGGCGTCTGCGAAAGCATCGGGCGGGCGTATCGTGATGTCGGGCCCCAGATGCGCAAGGACCGCCTCTGACAGCTTTCCCTCGTCCACGAAAAGCGCGGCGTGACCGCCCGCATCCAGGATCGCGAAGGCGTGCACGACCGGATTGCGCGGAATGTCCGCGCCGCGGATGTTCAGCAGCCACGAGATTGAATCGGGCAGGGTCAGGACGGCCGCCGTCTGGCCTGCACGGGAAAGCTCATCGCCAAGACGGGCACGTTTTTCGGCCGCCGACTCGCCCGCGTAGTCAAGCGGATGAACCCGGACCTTACCTCGGGGCGGTGCGGGCTGATCGGCCCAGATCTCGTCAATGAAATTCATGGAATCACAGAGCTCTACACCGCTGCCTTCAAGCGCTGCACGAAGATCGGAGATTTCCTTTTCGGTATGCAGCCATGGATCGAAGGCGACACGGCCGCCGTTCGGCAACATCTCTTTCAGCCATTCTGCGGGTTTGACCTCGGGCCAGTTGACCGGGGTGAAATGGCCAAGGTCCACCTGCGCCTTGACCTGGGTGCGGTAGCGCCCGTCGACGAACACGCCGGCGATTTCCGGAAGGACGATGCAGAATCCGGCCGAACCCGTGAAGCCAGTCAGCCACAGCAGCCGTTCGTCATGCGGGGCGACATATTCACCTTGGTACACGTCAGCGCGCGGCACGAAAAAGCCGTCGACCCCGGCCCGCGAAAGTTTGTCGCGCAGGGCGGCAAGGCGTGACGGACCCTGTTCCGGGCGGGCAGTCGTGTTGAAGGTCTGAAACATCGCGAACTCCGTTTGCTCAGGGACTTTGTGACTCGCTTCCTGCCCGAACGCCAGCGTCGTGCGCGTCGATTTTGCCGAAGCGGCGATCGGTGGTATTCTGCGCCATGAATTTCGCGGCAGTCGAACGGCAGGAATGGCGCAAGGGCGCCGTCGCCATGAACTACGCCAGCCATTTCGCCCTGGCGGCGGAACAGTGCGTGCCCGCGATGGTGGACAAGGTCGGCAGGCCATGCCGGGCGCTCGACCTGTGTTGCGGACACGCGATCATCGCCCGCGGCCTTCTGGACCGGGGGTGCGAGGTCACGGCCGCGGACTTCTCTCCGGCAATGCTGGATCTTGCGCGGGAGCTTGTGCCCGAGGCGCGCCTGGTCGAAGCGGATGCGATGGACCTGCCTTTTTCAGAGGCCGAGTTCGACGCGGTGACGATCGGCTTCGGCATTCCGCACGTCCCTGATCCGGTGCGCGTCTTTCGCGAATGCGCGCGTGTTCTGAGGCCGGGCGGCGTGCTGGTCTACAGCGTGTGGCACGGGCCGGAGCGCGAAAGCGTTCTGAACGCTGTCTTCGAGGCTATCGCCAGGTTCGGAGACCCCGGCGTGTCGCTGCCGCCAGGACCCGGCGCGAACGACTATGCCCAGCCCGGCATTGCCGGGCCCGCGCTGGACGCCGCCGGTTTTCTACCCCCCGATTTCGCCACTGTTTCAAGCGTATGGTCACTTGACCAGCCGGACGCGCCCGTGCGCCTGTTTCAGCAGGGGACGGCGCGCGGTGGGTATGTTCTGCGCCAGCAGAGCAACCGCGCCCTGAACGCGATCCGCGCATCGGTCGCGAACTGGGTCATCGGCGCCTGCGCGGACAAGGGGCCGCCTTGGCACATTCCGATCCCCGCAGCCGTCGTGTCGGCGCGAAGGCGCTAGCTGGCCTTGCGTATGCCAAAGATCCGCGCCCGCGCTCTCGGGTCACTGTCGAACAGGCTTGCCAGCTGTTCGGTCATGGCGCCCGCGAGCTGTTCGACATCGGTGATCGTGACCGCACGCTGATAGTAGCGCGTGACGTCGTGGCCGATGCCGATGGCAATCAGTTCGACTGCCTTGCGCTTTTCGACCATGGCGATCACATCGCGAAGGTGCTTTTCCAGGTAGTTGGCGGGGTTGACGGACAGGGTTGAATCATCGACCGGCGCGCCGTCGGAAATGACCATCAGGATCTTGCGTTGCTCGGGCCGCTGGACCATCCGCCGATGCGCCCATTCAAGCGCCTCGCCATCGATGTTTTCCTTCAGAAGCCCTTCCTTCATCATCAGGCCAAGGTTCGCCCGCACACGCCGCCACGGCGCGTCCGCGCCCTTGTAGATGATGTGGCGCAGGTCGTTCAGGCGTCCGGGCTGTTGCGGCCGGCCCTGTGCCAGCCAGCGTTCGCGCGATTGCCCGCCTTTCCAGGCGCGGGTGGTGAAGCCAAGGATCTCGACCTTGACCTGGCAGCGCTCCAGCGTGCGCGCCAGAACATCGGCGCAGATCGCCGCGATCGAGATCGGGCGGCCGCGCATCGAGCCGGAGTTGTCCAGAAGCAGCGTCACGCAGGTGTCGCGGAATTCGGTGTCCTTCTCGATCTTGAAGGACAGCGGCGTGGTGGGGTTCGCCACGACACGCGCAAGGCGCCCGGCGTCAAGGATGCCTTCCTCCAGGTCGAACTCCCAGCTGCGGCTCTGCTGCGCCTGTAGCCGGCGCTGAAGCTTGTTCGCAAGCCGGCTGACGGCCCCCTTCAGGGGGTCAAGCTGCTGGTCCAGGTAGGCGCGCAGACGCTCAAGCTCGGCCGGTTCGGCCAGCTCCTCCGCCTTGATTTCTTCATCGAAATCAGTGGTATATACGCTGTAATTTGGGTCTGCGTCGGAATAGGGGGCGGGTGGCGGAGGTTCCAGAGGCGCGTCGCTTTCGGGAAGCTCGGCCTCTTCGCCCTCTTCCATATCGGCCGCCTCGTCCATCATCACCTTGGACTCGGTGGTGTCCTGCGTGTCGTCCTGGCTTTGGTCCGGCTCGGCCTCGGCCTCCTCGCCTTCGCTTTCCTCCTCGCCTTCCGAGGTGTCGGGCTGTTCATCGGCCTCTTCGCCTTCGCCCTCGTCCTCATCGTCAAGATCGGGGTCATCGCCCAGCTGATCGCCGTAGCCAAGATCCTTGATCACCTGCCGCGCGAGGCGGGCGAAGGCGGCCTGGTCGGCCAGAACGTCATTGACATGTTCCAGTGTGCCGCCAGCCTGTTCCTCGATGAAGGGGCGCCAAAGGTCCATGACATTGCCTGCGCCGCCCGGCATTTTTCGGCCCGTGGCCAGATGGCGGACAAGATATCCCGCAGCCTGCGCAAGCGGCGCCTCTTGCGTCGAGCGGATCTGGGCATAGCCCTTGCGCTCGGCCTCATGCGCAATCTTGGCGTCGATGTTGCCAAGCGTGCCGGGCATGGCGCGCGCGCCGACAGCTTCGCACCGCGCGGTCTCCATCGCCTCGTAGAGGTCGCGCGCCATTTGCCCGGTGGGCGCGTATTTCGTGGCAAGAGCTGGATCGTGGTGCCTGCGCCGCAGCGCCAGGGCATCGGCCGTGCCGCGCGCGATCAGCACCTCATCCCGCGTCATCCGGCGCGACACCTGCGGCAGACGCATCGCATCGGCCGTCATGCCCGGCGGATCGACCGAATAGGTGACCGTCAGGTCCGGGTCGTCGGCCAGCGTCTTGGTCGCCTCGGCCAGTGCCTTCTTGAATGGATCGGCGGGGTTGTCGTTGCGTAGGGTCATTGGTCGTCCGCCACTTCTTCAAGATTACGTAAGCCCGAGGCCAGATCGGCCAGCACGGCCACATGCACATCAAGCGCGTCGATCACCGGATAGCCGGGGTCGCACCCGTCGAAGGCGAGGTTCAGATCGGTTCCGGCAAGCACGATGGCCTGCGCACCCTGATCTTCCACCATGCGGCGCCCCGCTTCAAGGAACAGCCTGCGCTGGTCTTCAGTGCATTCACCCGCGATCGCCATATCCTGATAGGCCTGCCCAATCTCGGCAATGTCATCGCCCGGCGCCACCGCCTCGGTTCGGGCGAGCTGGCCGTAAAGGCGCGTCTGCATGACGAGCCGCGTTCCAAGCAGGCCGATGCGCATCACGCCGCGACTGGCAAAGAATTCGTCCAGCGGCGCGATGGCCGACACCAGCGGCAAGGGCGAGATCGCCCGCGTTTCCGCAAAGCAGAAATGGCCGCCCAGCGAAGTTATGGCAACGCAATCCGCCCCGGCCGCCTGAAGCCTACGGATCAGGCGCAGATAGTCCTCTGCCTGTTCCTCGCGCCGGTCTCGGTTGAAGCGGTCGACCACATCCATGGTCTGTGCATGGACGATGGTCACCTCCAGCGGTGCTTGCCGCCGACGCATTTCCGCGCACAGGCGCTGATAGTAGGCGACCGTCGCTGCCGGGCCGATTCCACCGATCAGGCCAATGTGCATACCATCACCGGATGCTCTGGCTCGCCGCGCTTTCCGGCAGTTCCTCGTCGAAGCAGCGCTGGTAGAACTCTGCCACGGTCTTGCGTTCGAGCTCGTCGCACTTGTTCAGGAAGGTCAGCCGGAAGGCGTATCCCACGTTGCGGAAGATCTCGGCGTTCCAGGCCCAGTTGATCACGGTGCGCGGGCTCATGACCGTGGACAGGTCGCCGTTCATGAAGGCCGTCCGCGTCAGGTCCGCAACCGTGACCATCTGGTTGATGGTCTTGCGGCCCTTTTCGCTGTTGTAGTGCGGGGCCTTGCCAAGGACGATCGCGGCCTCGGCATCGTGGCTCAGGTAGTTCAGGGTCGCGACCAGCGACCAGCGGTCCATCTGCGCCTGGTTGATCTGCTGCACGCCGTGATAAAGCCCGGTCGTGTCGCCAAGGCCCACGGTGTTTGCGGTCGCGAAGAGCCGGAAGCAGGGATGCGGCGTGATGATCTCGTTCTGGTCCAGAAGGGTCAGCTTGCCATCATGTTCCAGAACGCGCTGGATCACGAACATCACGTCGGCGCGGCCTGCGTCGTATTCGTCGAACACGATGGCAACGGGGTTCCTCAGCGCCCAGGGCAGGATGCCTTCGTGGAATTCGGTCACCTGCTTGCCGTCGCGCAGCTTGATCGCGTCCTTGCCGATCAGGTCGATCCGGCTGATGTGGCTGTCAAGGTTGACGCGCACGCAGGGCCAGTTCAGCCGCGCCGCCACCTGTTCGATGTGGGTCGATTTTCCCGTCCCGTGGTAGCCCTGGATCATGACGCGGCGGTTGTAGGCAAAGCCCGCAAGGATGGCGAGCGTCGTGTCAGGATCGAATTTGTAGGTGTGATCGATCTCGGGCACGCGGTCGGTACGCTCTGCAAAGCCCTTCACCTTCATGTCGGTGTCGATCCCGAAGACCTCGCGGACAGAGATTTCTTCGGTGGGTTTCGCGGTCGTGTCCAGCATCGTCTTGCCCATTCTGACTAAAGGCCCCAAGGGGCGGGGCCGCCACCCGCGATTGATGGAGCATATCGTCCGGGGGCGCAAGGGCGGCAGGCGAATTCTGCCCGCCAGATCGCGACAAACGATGGGTCCAGATGTCGGACGGATCGCTCCGGGTTTTCCGGCGGGCCTTGGCATCGGGTACGCCTTCTGATCACAGCATTGCGAATGCACGCGGTCAACCTGTTACTGCCGCCGGTGCCCGATCTGTGCATGATAGGCGCGAAGACCCGCCCGAGGATGGAGGATATGATGATCACTCGCAGAATGGCTCTTTACCTTGCCGGCGCGGGAGTGGCCGCTACCAGTTCTTCGCGCCGCCTGCGCGCAGAGGAAACGTTTGAGATCACGCGAACCGAGGCGGAATGGCGCCGCCTGTTGACCCCGGCCCAGTTCGAGGTCCTTCGTGAAGAAGGCACGGAACGCGCGTTTTCCAGCCCGCTGGACAAGGAATACGGCGAGGGCACGTATCACTGTGCCGGTTGCGACCTGCCGCTGTACTCGTCCGAGACCAAGTATGACAGCGGCACCGGTTGGCCGTCTTTCTGGAAGCCGTTGCCCGATGCCGTCCGGACCCGCGCCGACTGGGGGATCCTGGGCCGCAGGACCGAGGTTCATTGCCGACGCTGTGGCGGCCACCTGGGTCATGTGTTCAACGATGGCCCACAGCCCACCGGCAAGCGCTATTGCATGAACGGGGTGGCGCTGACCTTCCGCCCGGCCTAACAGTCGCCTCCTGGTGGCGGAGGGACCCGTTTCGGGACCCGGTTCCGCCCGCCAAGGGGCCTCAGTCCTTGAAGTTGCGGCTGTCCTTGATCTGGTCCCAGGCCCAGACAACTTCTTGCAGTCGATCTTCGTCCGATCGGTCCCCGCCGTTCATGTCGGGGTGAAGGTCCTTGACCAAGCTTTTGTATTGCCTTCGAATTTCAACCTTTGTCCAGCTGTCCTTCGCCTCAAGGATATCCAGCGCGCGGCGTTCGGTCGGAGGAAGCTTGCGGCCTGCGCTGCGGCCCGGATTCTGGGTCGCATTGGCCCCGAGCAGCTCCATCGGGTCCGCGATGCCAAGGCGGGCCCAGGCGCGGTCCTCTCCGCCCTTCTTTCCGAAGGGTTTGGTTTCGCGCCCCCAGACGCGCTCCTTGTCCAGAAACTTCTCGAACTCGTCCTCGGTCGAGCCCTGGAAGAAGTTCCATTTCAGATTGTATTCGCGCACATGGTCGCGGCAGAACCAGTAATAGTCATCCAGGTTGTCGGGTGACTTCGGGGCGCGGTACTGGCCGGCCTCGGCGCAGCCGACATGGTCGCACTTGCGGGTCGAGGTTTCGAAGGCGCCCGACATGCCACGCTTGGTCTTGGCGCGCCGTTTCTTGTCAGACGCGGCCGAGATGTCGAATGTGAAAGGGTCGTTCCTGCTCATCCTGCCTTCCGAAAGCTCGCGTTTCGACTCGGGGCACCGAGTTTAGGGCTTTTGGCTGGGCTTGGAAGAGGCATACGAAAAAAATGCGCGTTACCGTGTCTTGTCCGCCTGAATCGTGCGGGTTTTCGCCTCATGACGCGGCCGCGCCTGGAACGCGGACCTTCCCGGCTTCGCTGCTTATCGCGCCAACAGCGGAAGAAGGGGGCGGCGGGCGTTCTGCGGGCGATGGCTTCCATCGCCCGGATTCAGCACCCTGACGCGCCTTGGCAAAACGGCGGGTTCACGCCAAGATTCAACGCTCTCCCCCGGATTCGGCCCGATCAGAAGCGGCACGTGCGCTCGGATGTCCTGCGGGCGGCGGAATACCATGAAGCTTTCGTTGCGCTTGCGGGCCTTTCCCCACCAGCCGCGGGAGACCACCGGTCGCTCCTCGATGCCGACAAATTCCCAGCCCGCGTCAGACAGCAGATCAATTTCGCGTGCGGCAAGGTCGGATTGTGCCCTTTCGCCGTTGCGGGCAGGCTTGGGCGCCTGAAAATACTTGAACTCGTACATATTCGTCACCGTTTAACACTGGGTAAGGGGTACCGCGCTTGGCGAGCTTCGGCAAGACGCGGATCCCGCACTCAAGTCGGGTGGACGCCAAGCGGAAATCAATTAAAGCAATAAAAAGCAATATCTTGAGAATTATTCTTCAAGTTTCGATCATTGGGTGGCGCGCGCAAATCCTCGCATTTTCGGCCAAGGCGCCGGCGTTCACCGTTCCCGCTATGGGAAAAGTTCGGCTGCAGCTTGGAAAATGTTGACGGAGGCGCTTGTCGCAGCCAGCCGGGGATGCGTCAGCCTTCGTCCTTGGTGACCTTGGGTTCCCTGCGCTCAAGCACAAGCGGCTCCCATGCCGGGGTGCCCTCGGCGGTGCGGCTGGCGGCGAATGAGGGGCGCGGGGTTTCCGACGGAATGCTGGCGAAGCTGTCCGCGATCGGCCGACGGAAGATCATCAAGGTCTGGTGAACGGTGACCGAGCGGCGGGCGAGCCCGACCCGGTCTTCGCGGCTGAAGGTGTCGGTGCGGACATAATCCCAGCCGTCACGGCCAAGCTTGTTCATGAGCTGCACGATAGCATTGGCGTAGCGTTCGTCCGCTGTCCGCGCGCCGGGCGCTTTTTCGCCCTTCTCGGGCAAGGGAACGGCTTTGTATTCATAACGCTGCATCGACGGTCTCCACTCATGCCATCGCAGAATAGACCGATTCGATGGCGGCGCGCACCTGCCTGAGAAAATCCCTGGCGGAAATGGGGGAAAGCCTGCAACATACCGTGCCGTTTGTGGAATGGGACGCGCACGGCGGTTGTCAGATCGCTTGAATCCGCAGTCAATACCGGCAGGCTGAAGGTGTGGGCATGGAGGATGGGCGGTGGCGACAGGGTTCTACTACGACGAACGCTGCATGTGGCATTCGCAGGGGGAGCATGCACTTTACCTGCCGGTTGGCGGATTTGTCGAACCTCCGGCCAATGGTACACATGTCGAAAGCGGATTCATCAAGCGGCGCTTCCGCAACCTGGTCGAGGTTTCGGGCCTGATGGCCCATCTTGATCTGCACAGCGCGCCGCCCGCGACCCGCGCCGATCTGGAGCGTGTTCATCCGGCCTCTTACCTAGACCGGTTCAAGATGATGTCGGATGCGGGCGGAGGCGACATGGGGGAGGACGCACGCTTCAGCCCCGGCGGGTATGAGATCGCAGCCCTGGCGGCGGGACTGGCCATGCGGGGCATCGCGGACGTGATGTCGGGCAAGGTTTCCAACGCCTACGTTCTTGCCCGCCCGCCCGGCCATCATTGCCTGCCGGACAGGGGGATGGGTTTCTGCCTGATGGCGAACATCCCTGTTGCGCTTGAGGCGATGCGCGCGGCTTACGGCCCGGCACGCGTGGCGGTGGTGGACTGGGACGTTCACCACGGCAACGGGACCGAGGCGATTTATTACGACCGCGACGACACGCTGACCATCTCGCTTCATCAGGAGGCATGCTATCCGATCGACAGCGGCCGGGTGGACGATCGGGGCAAGGGAGCGGGTGCGGGTTTCAACCTGAACGTACCGCTTCTGCCAGGCGGCGGGCATCGCGCCTACCTGGACGCGATGGAGGTCCTGGTGGTGCCGGCCTTGCGCGCCTTCCGGCCCGACCTGATCGTCGTCGCCAGCGGGCTGGACGCCAGTGGCGTCGACCCGCTGGCGCGGATGCTGGCCCATTCCGACACCTTCCGCGAGATGACGCGCATCCTGATGGCCGAGGCGGGCGCGCTGTGTGGCGGCAGGCTGGTCGCGGTGCATGAGGGCGGCTATTCCGAAATCGCGGTGCCGTTCTGCGGCCTTGCCATCGTCGAGGAGCTGTCCGGACACCGTACGGGGGTCGAAGACCCGCTTCTGGCAACGCTGATCGGCAACCAGCCCGCGCCCGACATGGCGGACTTTCAGCGCGCGCGGCTTGAGGCGCAGGCGCGTAAGGTCTTTGGGGATTAACTCTGCAAGCGATCCGGTGGCGGACCAGTTCGTCCCGACCGCCGGCGGAAGCCGCGCTCTTTAAACGTCTGCGCAGGAAAGGACCTTGGCAATGGATTCTCAGGATCGGACAGAAATCGAGGCTGTCGTACGCACCTACATAGACGGAATGGTGCACGGCGATCGCAAGCTGCTGGAACGCGCGTTTCATCCGAAGATGAACGAGATCGGCCATTTTCAGGGTGAATTGCTATGGAACGACCGAGAGGAATTCATCGCGCTTTGCCAAGAGGCGGCATCGCAGGACGCACCCATGATCTGGAAGATTCTGAGTCTGTCCGTGGCCGGCGATATCGCCTCCGTTCACATCGAGGACGAGTGGGCAGGTTCCAGCTTCGACGACTACCTGCTGCTGCTTCGCAGTGAAGGGCGTTGGCAGATCGTGTCGAAGGCTTTTCGCGTTCGGTCTTGACGGTGACCGTCAAGCTCGATCGCGGGCAGGTGCGCTAAATCCGACGAACAACCCATTCCCAACGCTCGGAATGACGACCGCACGCGGCTTGTCGGAGACAAAGCATTGCGGTCGCGGGCCTGCGCCCGCGAGACCTTGCGCCTGTCGCTGTCGGCGTCTTTCAGAGCCCGAGCTTCTTGGCGACCAGTTCGTTGACGGTGGCCGGGTTTGCCTTGCCGCCCGTGGCCTTCAGCACCTGACCCACGAACCAGCCCGCGAGTTTCGGGTTCTGCTTGGCCTTTTCGACCTGCGCGGGGTTCTGGGCGATCACCTCGTCCACGGCGGCCTCGATGGCGCCGGTGTCCGTCACCTGCTTCATGCCGCGTGCCGCCGCGACCTCGGCGGGATCTGCGCCCTTTTCCTCGGTCCACAGGATCTCGAACAGGTCCTTGGCCATCTTGCCCGAGATGTCGCCCTTGGCCATCAGGTCCAGCACGCCGCCAAGCTGGGCGGCCGACAACGGGCTTTCGGCGATCGACAGCCCTTCCTTGTTGAGCCGCCCGAACAACTCGTTGATGACCCAGTTCGCGGCCTGCTTGCCGTCGCGGCCCTTTGCCACGGCCTCGAAAAATGCGGCGTTTTCGACCTCGGCGGTCAGCACGCTGGCGTCATATTCGGTCATGCCGTAGTCCGTCACGAACCGCGCCTTCTTCTCGTCCGGAAGTTCGGGCATCGATCCTGCGATGTCGTCCACCCAGGCCTGCTCGATCTCAAGCGGCAAGAGGTCGGGGCAGGGGAAATAGCGATAGTCATGCGCCTCTTCCTTGGACCGCATGGACCGGGTTTCGCCCTTGTCGGGGTCGTAAAGCCGGGTTTCCTGCACGATCTTGCCGCCGTCCTCGATGATTGCGATCTGGCGGCGCGCCTCGTATTCGATCGCGGCCTGGATGAAGCGCATCGAGTTCATGTTCTTGATCTCGCAGCGCGTGCCGAGGACGGAATGATCGCCGGTCGCCTGGAACTTCTCGTAATCGCCGGGGCGGCAGACCGAGACGTTGACATCGGCGCGCAGGTTCCCGTTCTGCATGTTTCCGTCGCAGGTTCCAAGATAGCGCATGATCTGGCGCAGCTTGGCGACATAGGCGGCGGCTTCCTCCGGCCCGCGGATGTCGGGGCGGCTGACGATCTCCATCAGCGCGACGCCGGTGCGGTTGAGGTCGACAAAAGACATGTTCGGGTCAAGGTCGTGGATCGACTTGCCAGCGTCCTGTTCAAGGTGGATGCGCTCGATCCTGACGCGTCGCGCGATGCCGGGGGCCATGTCCACGATCACCTCGCCCTCGCCCACGATGGGGTGGTAGAGCTGAGAAATCTGGTAGCCCTGCGGCAGGTCGGGGTAGAAGTAGTTCTTGCGGTCGAAGGCCGAGCGCAGGTTGATTGCGGCCTTCAGGCCCAACCCGGTGCGCACCGCCTGCGCCACGCAGAATTCGTTGATGACGGGCAGCATTCCGGGCATCGCCGCATCGACGAACGAGACGTTGGAGTTCGGCTCAGCCCCGAATTCGGTCGATGCGCCCGAGAAAAGCTTGGCCCTGGACGCAACCTGGGCGTGGACCTCGAGGCCGATCACCAGTTCCCAATCGGATTTCGCGCCGGCGATCACCTTGGGCTTCGGGGCTTCAAAGGTCAGGTCGAGCATGGGCTGGGTCCTTCAACTGTCCGGGGGGCTTTCTAGGCCAGCGGGGGCCGCCAGACAAGGCGCATTGACGGGGCCCGTGCGGCCATGGGTGCGCAAGGGATCGCCAAGAGCACCGATCGCGAGCGGCGAATCTTCGCCGATGCCGAAATCGCAAGCTTGCGCAAGAGGGGAGGATGGTGAACTGGTCTTTTGCCGGACGCATCGGGCCGGTTCTTCAGGGCAGGTCGATGCCGAAAGCTTTGGGACTTCTGGCCGCCGCCGTGGCCTTGTCATTCTTGACAGGTTGCGTCACGCCGCAAGCGACGATGGGCGCCAACCAGTTGCCACCGATGCGTTGGGATCATCTGCCGGAGGCCGAGCAGTGGACCCTGTCCACGCTTCGCGCGCTCAGCGACGACGGCGCGGCGCTTGCCCAGACGGTTCCACAGGATATCGACACGTTCTGCCCCGGCTACCGCGAGGCCGGAATGGAAGACCGCCGCGCCTTCTGGGCGGGGTTGCTGTCTGCGCTGGCAAAGCACGAAAGCACCTGGAACCCCGAGGCACGTGGGGGCGGCGGCCGCTGGATCGGGCTCCTGCAGATCGCGCCACGAACGGCGCAGGCCTACGACTGCGAGGCGGCCGATCGCGAGGGTCTTCAGGACGGGTCTGCGAACCTTGCCTGTGCGGTTCGCATTGCTGCAACGCAGGTCGCGCGGGACGACGCGATCGTCAGCGACGGCTCTGGCGGTTGGCGCGGCATCGCGCGCGACTGGGCGCCGATGCGCGCCCGTGACAAGCGGGCCGAGATTGCCGCCTGGACCAGCAAACAAAGCTATTGCCAGTAAGGCGCGGTCAGAAAAGCGTCGGCAGCCCGAGCTTGGCGAATTCCGCGACGAGTCGACGCGTTCCGAAGCGTTCGGCCCCCGGAAGCGACAGTCGATCGCCCGAATACAGGTTCAGGATGCAGCGTGTTTCGCCTTCGCCGGGCTTGTGGCCCGTCTGATAGATCGTGACGCTGGCGATCTCTTCCAGCGCGATGTTCCTGTGATAGCGTCCCTCGAAGAACTCCAGCCCTTCGTCGCTCAGGCGGAAACCGTGGATGGAGTTGTCGGCGATGCGCCAAAGCACGACGACGACGAAAAGAATTGCAAGCCATTGGTGAAAGCCGGGCAGGCCAAGCGTGTGCATCAGATAGGCGGATGCCATGGCTGCGCCCAGGGCGAGGTAGCTGGCTGGCGTGCGCGACTGGTCGCGGTATTCGAACGTCTCTCTCAACATGGTCACAAACTACTCGTTACACGCGGCGGCTGAACGACCGCTTGACCCAAGAATGTACGCCGGAATGGGCCGTTCAAAGCGGTGCATCCCAATCAGCCCTCGTTTTGGGCAGCCTGCGAAACGGTCACAGTGGGCTTGGGCGCATTGTTTGCAAATGTCGCCCGGAACAGAGCGACAAGGCCGCCTCGCGGATACGAGACGGTTTTGCCCGCGATTCGAGTTCCTACGTGGTCAAAGTCCCAGGATTCGGCCCGTCATTTCCGACAGATCGCGGCTCAGGCCGGGCGCGGACCGGATCCGCTGCAACTCTGCCGCCACCATGGCGCGCCGGTCGGCGTCGTAGCGCGCCCAGGTTTCGAAGGCCGTCGAAAGACGCGCCGCGATCTGCGGGTTCACCGGGTCAAGCCGCAAGAGCCAGTCGGCATAGAACCGATACGCCGCGCCCGAAGCGTGGTGGAACCCGGCGTGATTGGCGGCGATGCCCCCCAGAAGGGACCGGGCGCGGTTCGGGTTTCTCCAGTCGAAATCTGGATGGGCCGCAAGGCGTTCGGCCACCTCTGCCGCCTGATGGGGGGCGGCGTGCACGACCTGAATCATGAACCACTTGTCTATGACCAGCCTGTTGCCCTTCCAGCGCTCGTGGAACGCGGGCAGTGCCGCCTCTGCCCGCCCCGCCTCGATCAGACAGGCCAGCGCGGCGGCGCTTTCGGTCATGTTGCCGGCAGCATCGAACAGCGTCTGGGCGCGCGCGCCCCCGTCGATCCGGTTGAGAAGCCCCAGGGCGGCCACCCTGAGCGAACGGCGGCCAGCCGCGGTGGCGTCGGGGGAAAACGGCCCCCGGTCGGCCATCGCGTCATAGGTCAGTGCGAGGGGACGTACCAGCCGCTCGGCAACGGTGCGGGCCAAGGTTTCGCGGGCGGTGTGGATGCGATCGGGATCGGGGCTGCGTCCGGCCTCCGCCAGCGTCTGCGCCAGGTCGTCCTCGGACGGCAGCCGCAGGCAAAGCGCGCGAAAAGCCGGATCCAGGCTGTCGTCGGTCAGAAGCCGGCCAAGCGCGGAGATGTAGTCGGCCGAAGGGGCGTCGTCGTCGGTTACCATCCGCACCAGAACGTCCTTGGCCAGGGCCCGTCCTGCCTCCCACCGGTTGAAGGGGTCGGTGTCGTGGGCCAGAAGGAAGGCGCGCTCACTTGCCGGGACTTCCCGTTCAAGCACCACCGGCGCTGAGAAGCCGCGAAGGATCGACGCAACCGGGCGGCTGGCCAGATCAGCGAAGCGGAAGCTCTGGGTCGCCTCGGTCATCTCCAGTATCGTCGTCGGCAGGATTTCGTCGCCGTTCGGATTCAATAAACCGACCGCGATCGGAATCACGCGGGGCAGCTTTGTGTCCTGGCCGGGCGTGGGTGGGGTCATCTGCGTGAAGGTCAGCGTCAAGGTGCCGTCCCGCCAGTCCTCGGATACGGACAGGCGCGGGGTGCCCGCGTCTGTATACCAGCGCTTGAACTGGCTCAGATCCCGGCCCGTCGCATCCTCGAACACCTTCAGCCAGTCCTCGATCGTCGCGGCATCCCCGTCGTGGCGGTCGAAGTAGAGGTCGAGCGCGCGGGCGTAGCCGTCATCCCCCACCAGCCGCTTCAGCATCCCGATGACCTCGGCGCCCTTCTCGTAGACGGTCGCGGTGTAGAAGTTGTTGATCTCGACAAAGCTTGATGGCCGGGGCGGATGGGCCAGCGGCCCCATGTCCTCGCGGAACTGGCGGGCGCGCAGGCTCAGCACGTCCTCGATCCGCTTCACGGGCTCGGACCGCATGGCCGAGGTGAACTGCTGGTCGCGAAAGACCGTTAGACCTTCCTTCAGGCAAAGCTGGAACCAGTCGCGGCAGGTGATCCGGTTGCCGGTCCAGTTGTGAAAGTATTCATGCGCGATCACGCCCTCGATCCGCTCGAAATCCAGGTCGGTCGCGGTTTCAGGGCTGGCGAGGACGAGCTTGGAGTTGAAGATGTTCAGCCCCTTGTTCTCCATCGCGCCCATGTTGAAGTCATCCACTGCGACGATGTTGAAGACGTCCAGGTCGTATTCGCGCCCATAGGCCTCCTCGTCCCACGTCATCGAGCGGATCAGGCTGTCCATCGCGAAAGCGCAGCGATCAAGGTCGCCGGGACGGACCCAGATGTTCAGGTCGACCTTGCGGCCCGATCGGGTGGTGAAGCTGTCGGGCAGGTTCACGAGGTTCCCCGCGACCAGCGCGAACAGGTACGATGGCTTCGGCCAGGGGTCGTCCCATTCGGCCCATCCGGGACCGGAGGCGGTGGGGTTGCCGTTCGACAGCATCACCGGCATGTCGCTTTCGATGCGCACCTTGAAGGGCGCCATCACGTCGGGCCGGTCGGGGTAGTAGGTGATCTTGCGGAATCCCTCGGCCTCGCACTGGGTGCAATACATGCCGCCGGACATGTAAAGCCCTTCCAGCGCGGTGTTGCCTTCGGGGTCGATCTCGACCTCCGCCTCCCACAGGAACGGGCCGTCGGGCAGGGCCTGCGCGGCGACGGTTGCGCCTTCGTCCGTCACGGTCAGCAGCGCGGCGGGCACGTCGGCGCCGTCGATACGGGCGGCGATAAGGCGCAACTTCTCGCCGTGCAGGAACAGGTCGTGCCGCCCCGCGCGCTCCGGATTCGGGGCGAAGGCGATACGCGAGATCACGCGCGTCGTCTTGGGCGCGAGGCGGAAGGTCAGGTCGACCCGCTCGATGCGGAAGGGGAACGGCTGATAGTCCTTCAGGTAGATCGTCTGCGGGCTCGCGTCTTTCATCGTGGCACTCCGGCACATGTCGCGCCGGAGGTTAGGCGCTCGTCCCAGGCACTGCAACCGGGCTCAGGTGGCGCCCACGAACGCCGCGAGCTTGCCCAGCGTCTGTTGCCCCAGTTCCACCGCGCCGAAGCCCTTGGCATCCTCGTATTCGCGGCGGGTCGAGAAGATCATCGACAGGGTGATCCTGGTGCCGGTGCCTGTCGCCTCGAAGCAGGCGGAGGCGTCTGCATGCTTGGGTCCGTTTTCGCCCCAGTGGAGCGTGTAGTCGATGCGTTCCAACGGCACGATACGGGTGTAGCGGTGGTGGTTCGGATAAACCGTGCCATCCGGCCCGATCATGTCGAAAACCCAGTCGCCCCCTTCGCGCAGGTCGATGCGATCCGTGCGGCAGGTAAATCCGTCCGGACCCCACCAGCGGGGCTGGGAGTCAGAGTCTGTCCAGGCGGCCCAAACTGCGGCCAAGGGGGCCGCAATGAGGCGTTCGATGACCATCGTGCGATCACTCGGGTCCGCGGCGGTCATCTGGTCAGGCCCTTCGCATAGTCCTCAAGCTGCGTCGCCACGGTGCCCCAGCCGTCGTAGAAGCCCATGGCCTTGTGCGCCTCGGCGGTCTCGGCCGATCGGTGACGCGCGATGGCGGTATAGACGGTGCCCCCGTCATCCGAGTCCGAGAGCATAAGGATCGCGGTCATGAAAGGATCGGGCGAGGGCTTCCATCCTTCGGTATAGGCGTCGGTGAAGACGAGCTTTTCCTGCGGCACGATTTCCAGATAGACGCCATTGTTCTGCATCTCGTTGCCATCGACGTTGAACGTGGTGTTGAACCGTCCTCCGACACGAAGATCGATGTCGCAGGCGGTCACCTTGTGCGGCCGCGGCACGAAGAAATGCGGAATGTGTTCGGGTGAGGTCCAGCATTCCCAGATAAGTTTCCGGGGCACGGACAGGGTGCGTGTGAACTGAAGGTCGGTCTTCGGGTCAAGATCCATCTGCGCGTTCCTTCATCAGTCGGGTTAAGTAGTCGTCCAGCCGGTCCAGCCGCCCCTCCCAAAGCGCCCGCTGTTCGTCGAGCCACGAGCGGACGGGGGTGAAAGCGCCGGGAACAAGTTTCACGGTGCGGGTGCGGCCCTGCTTCGAGGTTTCGACAAGGCCCGCGCCTTCCAGTCGGCGCACGTGCCCCAGAAACGAGGGCAGGGCCATGTCGAATGGGCCGGCGAGTTCGGTCACGGTCGCGGGCCCCCGTGCCAGCCGCTCGAGGATCGCGCGGCGGGTCGGGTCGCCAAGCGCCTGGAACAGGGTGTCGAGTTGTCCGGGTGACAGGTTCATCCGCATCTCAATTGTTAGCCGATTAACTAAGTAACGCAATCCGCCGAGTCGCGCAAGATGCTTAGCCGTTTGGCTAACTGATTTCCGGCGCGGCCGGGAAATATGCAGGTGTTGCCGACGCAAGCGTTGATGCCGCCCGGTTGGTCCTGTAGTGAATGGGTATTCTCGGCATACCGCCGTATGCGGAACCAAGAGGTCAGAATGACGCGGGTTGAACGGCACGGACTTCAGGTGGCAGAGGTTCTTGCCGCCTTCATCGAGGGGCAGGCGCTGCCCGGTACCGGGGTGACGGCAGATGTGTTCTGGTCCGGCCTTGCGCGCCTTGTGGCGGATCAGGGTCCCAAGAACCGCGCCTTGCTGGAAAAGCGCGAAGAGCTTCAGGCCAGTATCGACGCCTGGCACGTCAAGCACCGGGATCAGCCGCACGACCACGAAGCCTACAAGGCGTTTCTTTCCGAGATCGGCTATCTTTTGCCCGAAGGCCCGGCATTCGAGATCGACACCTCGAACGTGGACCCCGAAATCGCCTCCGTCGCAGGGCCACAGCTTGTCGTTCCCGTCACGAATGCGCGTTATGCGCTTAACGCGGCCAACGCGCGCTGGGGCAGCCTTTATGATTGCCTTTACGGCACCGACGCCATGGGCAGCCTTCCGCCGGCGGGCGGGTATGAGCGCGGACGCGGCGCGCGGGTCGTCGCAAGGGCACGCGTGTTCCTGGACGAATCCTTCCCGATTGCCGGGGCAAGCCATGCCGATGTGCGCCGCTACTACGTCAAGGACGGTCAGCTGCTGGTGGACGACCTGCCTTTGGTCGATCCGTCTAAGTTCGTGGGCTACCGGGGCAATCCCCGCGCGCCAGAAACGATTCTGCTGCGCAACAACGGGCTTCATGTCGAATTGATCTTCGATCGTGCGCATTTCATCGGTTCGCGCGATCAGGCCTGTCTGGCGGATGTGCAACTGGAAAGCGCCATGTCCGCGATCATGGATTGCGAGGACTCGGTCGCCTGCGTGGACGCAGTGGACAAGGTCCAGGCCTACGCCAATTGGCTGGGCCTCATGCGCGGCGACCTGGAGGAGGCGTTCCAGAAGGGGGGCCAGCTTGTCCGGCGCAAGTTGAACCCCGACCGCGTCTATACCGCGCCCGACGGATCGCCCGTGACAGTAAAGGGGCGGGCGCTGCTTTGGGTTCGCAACGTCGGCCACCTGATGACAAACCCCGCGATCCTCGACGCCGAGGGGAACGAGATCCCCGAAGGGCTGATGGACGCCATGGTCACTGTGGCTGTTGCCATTCACGACCTGAAAAAGTCCGGCGGCGCGCGGAACTCGGTCCGCGGATCGGTCTATGTCGTGAAGCCCAAGATGCACGGGCCGGAGGAGGTGGCCTTTGCCGACGAAACCTTCGCTCTGGTCGAGGACGCGCTGGGGCTGCCGCGCCACACGGTCAAGATCGGCATCATGGACGAAGAGCGGCGCACATCCGTCAATCTCAAGGAATGCATCCGCGCCGCAAAACACCGCGTCGCCTTCATCAACACCGGATTCCTTGATCGCACCGGGGACGAGATCCACACCTCGATGGAGGCGGGGCCCTTCAGCCGCAAGGATTTCATCAAGCGCAAGGGCTGGATTACGGCCTATGAAAACCAGAACGTCGACATCGGGCTGGAATGCGGCCTGTCGGGGCGGGCACAGATCGGCAAGGGCATGTGGGCCATGCCCGACATGATGGCGGCGATGCTTGAGCAGAAGGTCGAACATCCCAAGGCTGGCGCGAATACCGCCTGGGTGCCGTCGCCAACGGCGGCGACGCTGCATGCGCTGCACTACCATCGCATCGACGTGTTCGCGGTTCAGGCACGGCTGAAGAAAGGCGGGCGTCGCGCCTATGTGGATGCGTTGCTGGATATCCCGATGGCGACCTACCGCAAGTGGACGCCCGACCAGATCCGCCGCGAGGTCGAAAACAACTGTCAGGGCATCCTTGGCTACGTCGTCCGTTGGATCGATCAGGGGGTTGGCTGTTCCAAGGTGCCCGACATCAATGACGTCGGCCTGATGGAGGACAGGGCGACCTGCCGCATTTCGGCCCAGCACGTCGCAAACTGGCTGCACCACTCGGTGGTGGGTGAGGCCGAGGTGATGGATATCCTCAAGCGGATGGCCGAGGTCGTGGACCGCCAGAACGCGGGCGACCCCGCCTACACCCCGATGGCGCCGGGCTTCCAGGGGCTGGCCTTCCAGGCGGCCTGCGACCTTGTCTTCCTGGGCCGCGTGCAGCCCTCGGGCTACACCGAGCCGATCCTGCACCGCCGCCGGCTTGAGGTGAAGCGGGCCGGCTGATTACCGCTTCGGCTTCCAAGCTTGCGTGCCGCGCCGCCGGATATATCCTGTGGCGGGCACCAAGGGAGGGGTGAATGGAACTTGATATCCAAACGGCGCGCAGGATCATCGCGGTCGCCCTGGAAACCGGGCAGGCGAGGGCGATGAAGCCCCTGTCGGTCGTGGTTCTGGACGCAGGCGGTCATCCCATCGCCTTCGAACGCGCCGACGGAGCCTCGCCCGGCCGGTTCGAGATCGCGCGCGGCAAGGCCTATGGCGCGGTAATGCTTGGCATGGGGGGGCGCGCCCAGGCTGAACGCGCGGCGGTCGGCCCGACGTTCATGGCCGCGGTGAACGGCGCATTCGGCGGACGGCTCGTTCCGGTTCCGGGCGGGGTGCTGGTGCGCGATCAGGGCGGCCGGGTGATCGGCGCCGTGGGCGTCACAGGCGACACGTCTGACAACGACGCTGTTGCGGCGCTTGCAGGCATCGAGTCCGTTGGTCTTACGGGTGAGGCCTGAGTTTAGACGCGAGCCTGATCTTTCCCGAGCAGATCCACGATATTGAAAAAAGGGGGACGCCTGAGCGCCCCCCTTTGTTGCCTTAGCTCGACGGAGGCAGGATCACCGCGTCGATGACGTGGATCACTCCATTCGACGCCTCGATGTCGGCGGCGGTGATGTTGGCGCCATCGACCTTGGCGCCGCCTTCGGTCGAGATCGTCACCTCTGCGCCGTTCACCGTCGCGGCCATCATGCCGTCGCTGAGGTCGGTCGACATTACTTTGCCCGGAACGACGTGATAGGTCAGCACTGCCACCAGCTTGTCCTTGTTCTCGGGCTTCAGCAGGTCTTCGACGGTGCCGGCGGGCAGCGCGGCAAAGGCGTCGTCGGTGGGCGCGAACACGGTGAAGGGCCCTTCCCCTTTCAGCGTGTCGACCAGTCCGGCCGCGCCAAGCGCCGCAGCCAGAGTTTCAAATCCACCCGCCGCAACGGCGGTATCCACGATATCGGCCGATTCAGCCCAAAGAGGGGCAGGGGCAGCAAGAGCGGCGGCAAGGTACAGGGGCTTAAGCGATTTCGTCAGGAAGGTCATCTGATGTCCTTTCGTTGTTTCGTGTTCAGCGCAGTCGGCTGAACTGCCTTTGAACATCGTTAAAAACATTTATTCTGCAAGAAAATTTGAGTAAAATTAAAGTGATTGTAATATGGTGCAAATTGGTCCGCGCCGTTTGCATGTGAGGAGAAGAAGCGACGTGATTTCGGAAACCTTGAGCGAAAAGATCGACCACTACCGGATCGGCGCGAAGATTCGGGCCATGCGCACGGCCAAGGGTCTGGGGCTGATTCAACTGGGCGCGCACACGGGCCTTTCCGCCGGAATGCTATCCAAGATCGAGACGGGGCAGGTCGTTCCCACACTTCCCACCCTCATGCGGATTGCGCTGGTGTTTGGTGTCGGGCTTGAGCATTTCTTCACCCCGCCGGTGGATCCAATACTTGAGATCGTGCGCAAGGAAGACCGGCTAAGCTTGCCGAACCCGCCAGAGGGGCCGCCGGCCTATCATTTCGAAAGCCTCGATTTCCCCGTCGCCGAACGGCCGATCGAAAGCTACCTTGCCGAATTCAGGCCGGGGGCGCCCGCGTCACCCACGCACCTGCACGCGGGGGTAGAGCTGATCTTCGTGATTTCGGGGACGCTCGCGCTGTTCATACACGACTCGGAGAAACTGCTGGGGGCAGGGGACTCGATGTATTTCGAGTCGGATTACGATCACAGCTACGCCTGTATTGGCCAGGAACCGACCCGCGTTCTGGTTGTCGTTTCCTCGGCGCAGGTCTGAACACCTGTTGTGCGCGCTGCCCCTTCACCCCGGACCGGAGCGGGGCTAGTCTTGCGACAGCGGAAACCAGCGCGGATCGGACATGCGACGTCCCATTGTCGGCATCATCGGCAACAACACCCTTCTGAACGACGAATACCCGGTGCACACCGGGGGGCTGATGAACTCCATGGCGGTGGCGCAGGTGGCAGGCTGCATGCCCGTCGTGATCCCGCCCGACCCGCGCCTTGTGACGGTCGCCGAACTGCTTGAGCTGTTTGACGGGTTCGTGCTGACAGGGGGGCGCCCCAACGTCCACCCCGAGGAATACGGAGAGCCCGCGACCGAGGCGCACGGTGCCTTCGACCGTTCGCGCGATGCGATCACGCTTCCGCTGGTGCGCGCATGTGTCAACCGCGGGCAGCCCTTCTTTGGGATCTGTCGCGGTTTTCAGGAGGTGAACGTGGCCATGGGCGGCGCGCTTCACCCCGAAATCCGCGAGCTTCCGGGCCGGATGAACCACCGGATGCCGCCTGACGGAACGCTGGAGGAGAAATTCGCGCTGCGCCACACCGTCCGGTTTTCCGAAAACGGGCCGTTCCGCAAGCTGCTCGGGGCGACCGAGGTCATGACGAACACGCTTCACGGACAGGGGATCAAGACGCCGGGGAACAATATCGTCATCGACGGATGGGCGCCTGACGGAACGCCGGAGGCGATTTATGTGGAAGGCGCACCGGGCTTCACGTTGTCCGTGCAGTGGCACCCGGAATACAATGCCGCAAACGATCCGGTCTCCCGGCCCCTGTTCGAGGCGTTCGGGGAAGCCGTGCATCAATGGGCCACTTCCAGCGGAACTGGAAAGACGGTCAGGATCGCGTGACAGGGGAAGCGGCGCAATGAGCATCAGGACCGTGCTTGGGGTCATACTTATCATCGTCGCGCTTGCGGGGTGGTATCTTCTGTCAGAGCGGCGGCAAGAGCAGGCCGCGCTGGCCGGCAGCGCGATGGTGGAGGTCACGGTTCCCGATTTGACCGAACCGGAGGCCATGGGCGCGACGGCATTCGCCGCCAAGTGCGCCGAATGCCACGGCGAGAATGCCGCGGGCAAGGACGGCGTGGGGCCGCCGCTGGTTCACAAGATCTACGAGCCGGGCCATCATGGCGATGCCAGCATCTACAATGCCGTTCGCAACGGTGTCCGCGCCCATCACTGGTCCTTCGGCGCCATGCAGCCGGTCGAGGGGCTGACCGACGCTGAGATCGGCACGATCATCGCCTACATCCGCAAGCTTCAGGCTGCGAACGGCATATACTGAACGGGCGCCTACAGTGTCGTGCGGACGCGCCAGAGTTCGGGGAACAGCTCTACCTCCAGCATCCTCCGCAGATAGGGGACGCCCCCGGTGCCGCCCGTTCCGCGCTTCAGCCCGATCACGCGTTCGACAGTGGTCACGTGGTTGAAGCGCCAGCGGCGGAAGTAATCCTCGAAATCGACCAGCTTTTCTGCCAGCTCATACAAGGCCCAGTTCTCCTCGGGCGCGCGGTAGACCGTGGCCCAGACCTGCATGACGGCATCGCTCTCGGCCCAGGGCTGGGTGAAGTCGCGATCAAGGATCGAGGCGGGAACGTCGAACCCCGCACGGGCGGCAACCCGCAGCGCCTCGTCATAGAGTGAGGGGCGGGCAAGTTCTGCCTCAAGTTTCGCAAGGATGTCGGGGCGATGCGCATGGGGGCGCAGCATCGCCGCGTTGCGGTTGCCCGCTGCGTACTCGATCAGCCGGTATTGCCAGGACTGGAAGCCCGAGGATTGGCCCAATGCTTCGCGAAATCGCGTGTAGTCCGAGGGCGTCATGGTGCGCAGCACGTCCCAGGCCGAGTTGAGCTGCTCCATGATCCGGGCAACGCGAGAAAGCATCTTGAAGGCAGGCTGCAGGGCGTCCTGCGCCATCGCCGCGCGGGCTGCCGACAATTCGCTGATCGCCAGCTTCATCCACAACTCGGATGTCTGGTGCTGGATGATGAAAAGCATCTCATCCTGCGCGTCGCTTAGAGGGCATTGCGCATCAAGGATCGCGTCAAGCTGCAGGTAGTCGCCATAGCTCATGCGGCCGTCGAAGGACATCTGGGCGCCTTCGGACGAGGGGTCATAGGTGGTCATGGGTGTTCTCCGTGAAAGACTGGCCGGAAGCGCCCCGTTCAGGGCCATCCTGCAGCATTTCCGCGGCGGTCACCGCATTGCAGCCCATGGTGCGCCATAGACCCGCCCATGCGCCGGGGCGGGCAAGCCTTGGCTCGATGCGGTCGCTGCCGGCTTTCATCGGTCCGCCTCCAGGTCCAGGGACATCTGGAATGTGTCGAAGACCTGATCTGCAAGGGGAAAGGCCTCGAACCGATCGATCGTCCAGCCCTGCTTTTCGAAGAAGTGGCGGGCAAGATGGCTGGCGCGGACGGTCAGGCGGCGCAGTCCGTTCTGTCGGGCATGATCCTCAAGCGTCCGGTAAAGCGCCTGCGCCACGCCTGTGCCCATGGCTTCTGGCACCACGAAGGCCATGTCCAGGTATCCGTCCCGCTCCAGCGACATGAAACCCGTCAACGCGCCGTCGGTTTCGGCCACCCAGCACCACTGGTCCATTTGGCGGTCGGGCTCGTTCCAATCCGGTTCGGGCGAGGGCGCCCAGGCCGCGCGCTGCGCCGGGTCATAGAATTGCGCGGCGCCTTCATGCACGGCGCGGAAGAATACCCTGGCCTTCGCCGCCCGGTCTTCGGGGCGATAGGCGCGGACGCTCGTCATGTGACCTTGGCGCGCGTCTGGAACTCGGCCCGATCCCAAAGGCTTTCGTCCATGATGCGCTTCAGGATTGCAACCGCGCCTGTCACATCCTCCATGGAGGTATAAAGCGGCGTGAAGCCGAACCGCAGGATGTCGGGTGCTCGGAAATCTCCAATGACGCCGTTGGCGATCAGCGCCTGCATGATGGCGTAGCCGTCCGGGTGGCGGAAGCAGACCTGGCTGCCGCGGTTTTCGGGGTTGCGGGGCGAGGCAAGCGCGAGTGTCGGGCAGGCAGCCTCGACCCCGCTCAGGAACGCTTCGCAAAGTTCGATGGACCGCGCGCGGACGTCGGCCATGTCGACCTGGTCCCAGATGTCCATCGAGGCTTCGAGCGCGGCCATCTGAAGGATCGGCGGCGTGCCCACGCGCATCCGTTCGATCCCCGCGCCGGGGCGGTAGTCGAGGTCGAAGGCAAAGGGCGACTCGTGTCCCAGCCAGCCGGAAAGCGCGGGGCGAACCTGAGCAGCCAGACGTGGTGCGATGTATATGAAAGCGGGGCCGCCGGGGCCGGAGTTCAGATACTTGTAGGTGCACCCCACCGCGAAGTCGGCGTTGCAGCCCGACAAGTCGACCTGGATCGCGCCGGCGGAATGGGCCAGATCCCAGACGACTAGCGCGCCTGCCTCATGCGCTTTCGCGATCAGGCGGCGCATGTCGTGCTTGCGCCCGGTGCGGTAGTCGACCTCGGTCAGCATCAGCACCGCAAGGTCGGTCGTGATCGCCTCTTCCACATCCTTCGGTGCGACGGTACGCAGTTCGTATCCGTCACCCAGCGTGCGGACCAGGCCATCCGCCATGTAGAGGTCCGAGGGAAAGTTGCCCGTGTCCGACAGGATGACGCGCCGCTCGGGCCGAAGTTCCACCGCCGAAGCCAGCGCCTGGTAGACCTTGATCGACAGCGTATCGCCCAGAACGACGGTTCCCGGCTCGGCGCCGATCAGCCGGCCGATGCGGTCGCCAAGCGCGCGGGGCTTGTCCATCCATCCGGCCCGGTTCCAGGCCGTGATCAGCATTTGCCCCCATTCGTCCTCGATGCAGGCCCGGACCTTTTCGATGGCCCCGCGCGGCAACGGACCAAGCGAGTTGCCGTCAAGATAGATCGTGCCTTCGGGCAGGTGGAACATCGCGCGTGTCACGGCGAAGTTTGTGGGCATGTCAATTCCCCCGACGATTTATTTTATGCTTAAAACATCCTTGCGCAACTTGCCAAGGAAATTCGTGCGGCGACAAAACCACCGCTTGCGATGGGCGCGCCAACGGATAGGGTCGCTGCTGCAAGGGGAGATGGTGATGCGCGCGCTGAAATCGATCGATTACCCGCCGGTGTGGCTTGTGGGGTTCCTGGCGCTCAGTTGGGCTGTGGGGCGCATTGCGCCGATGCCCGCGCTTCCGGCAACCGGCCTTGTACTGGCAGGGTTCGGGGTGGTTCTGATGCTGATCGCGGTTGGGCAGATGATCTGGTCGCGCACGACGTTCGTGCCGCGGAAGACGCCGGACGCGCTTGTCAGCGGTGGCGTCTTTTCGCTGACGCGCAATCCGATCTACCTCGGGGACGCGATGATTCTGGCGGGCCTGTCGCTTTACTGGAACGCGCTTCTGGCGCTGCCTTTGGTCGCAGTTTTCGTCTGGATCATCGGCCGCCGTTTCATCGAATCCGAAGAAAGCGTTTTGAAACAGACGTTTGGCCAGGACTTCGAGGCCTATCGCACCCGAACCCGGCGCTGGCTTTGAAGTCCAAGAAAATCGTTGCCGCATCGCGGCGTTATCGGTAACTACCTTGTGCTAAGGGCAAAAAGGGCGTGTTTTGCCGAAAACGTCTGGAAACCGTCGTTTTGGGAAGGGAGAGACAGTGAAGATCGGGGCAGCGAGAGAGACCTTCGAAGGCGAGGCGCGCGTGGCGATGACGCCTGACAGCGCAATCCAGTTGCAGAAACTTGGACATGAATGCTTCGTCGAAACAGGCGCCGGCAAGGCGGCGGGTTTCTCTGACACGGCCTATGAAAAGGCGGGCGTCACGGTCGTCGGATCCGAGGTGGATCTGTTCGGCGCCGTAGACGTCGTGGCGAAGGTGCGCCCTCCCACCGAAGCCGAAGCAGAGCTTCTGCGCAGTGGACAGACGCTGATCTCGTTCTTCTACCCTGCGCAGAACAAGGATCTTCTTGAGCGCTGCAAGGACCAAGGCGCCACCGTCGTCGCGATGGACATGGTGCCGCGGATTTCGCGCGCGCAGAAGATGGACGCACTGTCCTCGATGGCGAACATCGCGGGCTACCGTGCGGTGATCGAGGCGGGCAACAACTTCGGCCGCTTCTTCACCGGTCAGGTGACCGCGGCGGGCAAGGTACCGCCGGCCAAGGTCCTGGTGGTGGGCGCGGGTGTCGCCGGTCTGGCGGCAATCGGCACGGCAACCGCGCTTGGCGCGATCACCTACGCCTTCGACGTGCGCCCCGAGGTGGCCGAGCAGATTGAATCGATGGGGGCGGAATTCGTCTACCTCGATTTCAGCGAAACGCAGACCGACGGCGCGGCCACGGGCGGCTATGCCGCCCCGTCCTCGCCCGAATTCCGCGAGGCGCAGCTGAAAAAGTTCCGCGAGCTCGCGCCGGACATGGACATCGTGATCACCACCGCGCTGATCCCGGGGCGCGACGCGCCGGTCCTGTGGACGAAGGACATGGTCGAGGCGATGAAGCCCGGTTCCGTCATCGTCGACCTGGCCGCCGAGCGCGGCGGCAACTGCGAGTTGACCAAGGCCGACGAAAAGATCGTCACCGACAACGGGGTGACGATCGTCGGCTACACCGATTTCCCAAGCCGGATGGCCGCGCAGGCGTCGACCCTTTATTCGACCAACATCCGCCACATGCTTACGGACCTGACGCCGGGCAAGGACGGGGTCATCAACCACAACATGGAAGATGACGTCATTCGCGGCGCGACAGTGACGCATGAGGGGGCGATCACCTTCCCGCCGCCGCCGCCGAAGGTGCAGGCCATCGCCGCCCAGAAGCCGAAGGAGAAGGTCAAGGAACCCACGCCCGAGGAAAAGCGGGCTGCCGAAATCGCGGCCTTCAAGGCGCAGACGCGTAGTCAGTTCACCCTGCTGGGTGTGGGCGGGGCGCTGATGCTTCTGGTCGGCCTTTACGCGCCCGCAAGCTTTCTGCAGCACTTCATCGTCTTCGTGCTGGCCTGCTTCGTGGGCTTCCAGGTGATCTGGAATGTTTCGCATTCGCTGCACACGCCGCTGATGGCGATCACGAATGCAATCTCGTCGATCATCATCGTCGGCGCGCTGTTGCAGATCGGGTCGGGGTCCTGGCTGGTCATGCTGCTGGCGGCGCTTTCGGTCTTCATGGCCGGCATCAACATCTTTGGTGGCTTCATGGTCACCCGGCGCATGCTCGCCATGTTCCAGAAGTCGTAAGGAGACGGTCGCGATGGAATACGGATTCTCCACGGCCGCCTATGTCGTTGCGGCGGTTCTTTTCATCCTCTCGCTCGGTGGGCTTTCGGGCCAGGAAAGCGCCAAGCGCGCGGTGTGGTACGGCATCGTCGGCATGGGCCTTGCGGTTCTGGCAACCCTCATGGGGCCGGGGCAGGGCAACTGGGTGCTTTCGGTCATCCTCGTCATTGCGGGCGGGGTGATCGGCTGGATGGTCGCGCAGCGCGTCCAGATGACCGAAATGCCGCAGCTTGTCGCGGCCATGCATTCGCTCGTCGGTTTGGCCGCCGTCTTCATCGGCTTCAACGCCGAGATCGAGATGGTTCGCATCGCCGCCCTTCAGGCCGCAGGCGACGCGACCGGGCTTGAGGCGCTGAAGGGCTTTGCCGAAAAGGTCGCACACAAGACCCCGGCCGAAATCAACATCCTCAAGATCGAAGTGTTCCTGGGCGTATTCATCGGGGCCGTCACCTTCACCGGCTCTGTCATCGCCTTCGGCAAGCTCGCGGGCAAGGTGACCTCCAAGGCGATGAAGCTGCCGGGCGGGCACCTTCTGAACGCGGCGGCGGCGGCTGGTTCGCTGGCGCTGCTGGTCATGTACTTCAACGGCGCGGGCAGCTGGACGCTGATCCTTATGACCCTGCTGGCGTTCTTCATCGGCTACCACCTGATCATGGGGATTGGCGGGGCCGACATGCCGGTCGTGGTGTCGATGCTGAACAGCTACTCGGGCTGGGCGGCGGCCGCGATCGGCTTTTCGCTGTCGAACGACCTGCTGATCGTGGTCGGCGCGCTGGTGGGTTCCTCGGGTGCGATCCTGAGCTACATCATGTGCAAGGCGATGAACCGCAGTTTCGTCAGCGTGATCCTGGGTGGCTTCGGCAATACGAGCGGCCCGGCGATGGAGATCGCGGGCGAGCAGATCGCCATCGACGCCGATGGCGTGGCTGCCGCGCTGAATGACGCGGACAGCGTGATCATCGTGCCGGGCTACGGCATGGCGGTGGCGCAGGCGCAGCAGTCGGTCAGTGAGCTGACGCGCAAGCTGCGCGCCAAGGGCAAGGAGGTTCGCTTTGCCATCCACCCCGTCGCGGGCCGCCTGCCGGGCCACATGAACGTGCTTCTCGCCGAAGCGAAGGTTCCCTACGACATCGTTCTGGAAATGGACGAGATCAACGAGGACTTCCCCGACACCGATGTCGTCATCGTCATCGGTTCGAACGACATCGTGAACCCGGCTGCGCAGGAAGACCCGAACTCCCCTATCGCCGGGATGCCGGTGCTGGAGGTTTGGAAAGCCAAGCAGGTGTTCGTCTCGAAGCGGGGGCAGGGCACGGGCTACTCGGGCATCGAGAATCCGCTGTTCTACAAGGAGAACACGCGGATGTTCTACGGCGATGCCAAGAAGAGCCTGGACCATCTGCTGCCGATGGTCGAGTGAAGGCGTTCACGGGCTGATCAGAAATGCGTCGCCCCGCCATGCGGCGGGGCGTTTCGCGTGCAGGACGTTGCAGAAAAGCAAGTATACCACCGTGTGCCTGTCCGCCGCACCCTGCGGGGGCTGGACCGGCACTGCGGACAGGGTATGTCGATACCCAGAGACCGGGGTATGACCATGATCGACGACCATCCCTTGCGCTTCGCGCTTGTAAACGAGCTTCACGCCCGGCCATTTCCGTCGCTGGAAGTGCCCTGCCAGGCTGTCTACGTCGCCGTGAAAGAGATGCAGGACGCCCACAACCGGGACAAGGGCGCGGATCGGGACCATTTGCTTGCACTGCTGGACAGGCACGGCGCCCCCCACCCGCAGCCGGGCGCCACGCACCACGCGGCGCGCATCGGCAAGCACGACCTGAAGTGGGAAAGCCACACGGAATTCGTGACCTATTCGGCATTTTCGAAAGGGCTGTCCGCGCTTGCATTCGATCCGCGCGCGGCCGAGGTCTTTCCCGCCGACTGGCTGACCAAGGCGCCGGGGCGCAGGATCGCCTCGGTCCTGGTCCGGGTCGAGGAGCTGCCAGACGACATATCGACCGTCAAGGCCAAGCTGGATGACTGGCTTGTTCCCGAAAGCCTGGCCTGTTCCTGGGTGCTGGACGAGGCGGCGGTCATCGCAGGAGACTTCCAGATCGATCCTGCGGGGCACATGCGTTTCGCGGTCTTCGTCCGGCCGGGAACCGGGGAACGGCGCGTGGGCCGCATCGTCCAGCGGCTTTGCGAGATCGAGACCTACCGCGCCATGTCGATGCTGGGGCTGGGACGCGCGCGCGAACTCAACAGCCAGTTGAACGCGCTGGATCCGCAGGTGTCGCATCTTGTCGCTGCCATGGCGGACCAGACGCGCCCGGCCGAGGAAACGCTGCATGACCTTCTGGCAATCGCGGCGGGTCTTGAAAGCCTTGCCGTCCGACATTCCTTCCGCTTCGGCGCCACGGGCGCGTACGAGGCGATCGTGACCCAGCGGGTGCAGGTGCTGCGCGAAACGCGCTTCAACGGCCGGCAGACCTTTGGCGAGTTCATGATGCGCCGCTACGACCCAGCCATGCGCACCGTGAAGTCCGCCGAACGGCGCCTGACCGAAATGGCGGAACGGTCCGAGCGGGCGGGCGAGTTGCTCCAGACCCGGGTCGACGTGGAACGCTCGGCCCAGAACCAGAAGCTGCTGGAAAGCATGGACCGTCGCGCGGATCTGGCGCTAAGGCTTCAGCATACGGTTGAAGGTCTGTCGGTCGTGGCGATCAGCTACTACGCGGTCAACCTTGCAGCCTACGCTGCCTATCCGCTGACCGAGCCGATCGGCCTGTCGAAGGGGCTTGTTACAGCCGCTCTGACGCCCGTTGTCATGCTGCTGGTCTGGCTGCTGGTGCGGCGTATCCGCCGGTCGATGCACTAGCGCGGTGGCGTCGCGGCGACGCTGCCAGAATTTAGCGAACCGGCGCCAAGCGCCATAGCTGCCTGCACGCGTGTTCTTGCGCCCTTCACTCCGCTCATACCGGCCCGCGCGCCGCATAGGCGGTCGGCTTCGGCATGCAGCATCTCTCAGCCAGTCTGAAAGGAGCCTACCTCACGCTCAAATGTGCGAAAGATTTCGTACGTTATCTTCAGGAATTCATGGATGACCCGGATTTCCGCAACGAATACCGAGACTACGAAGCGCTTGGCGAGATGAAAGGGGAAGGAAAGGCTGTCGCGGGGCTGTTCCCCCAAGCCAAGGCAGCGGCGTTTCGGGGTCTTTGAGGTCAAGTTCCTCAAGATGGCGGCGCTGCAGGAAGATGCGATTGAAAAGCTCAGCCCGCTGAAGCAGGCCCACTGACGCGGGGACGAGCCACGCCCGGGTCCTGACCCGGGCGAGGTTCCTACTCGGCCGGCTGAAAGCGCGGGGCGGACCGGTGCCGCAGCACCGCGTTCGCCGCAACGGCCCCGGCGGCGATGGCGATCAGCGCAAGTACGGCGGCAAGCGACAGGGTCGGTACGCCCGCCAGCCCTGCGCCGACCGTGCAGCCCCCGGCCAGTACGCCACCAAATCCCATCAGGACCGCGCCAGCCAGGTAGCGCCCGGTTTCGCGGGGGGAGACGAAGCTTTGCCAGCGGAACCGGCCTGCGATGACCGCCAACGCCGCCGCGCCGGCCAGCGCGCCGCCGATCAGGCCCGTGCCAAAGCCCGCGGGGATGGAGCTTGAGGCGATGGACCAGAAAAGCGCCTCGGTCGCCGGAGAAGTGAAGGACAGGCTTTCAAAGGCGATCGCGTCGAACTCATCGAAAAGGACCAGGCCGGTGCCGACCCACGCCAGCGGCACCAGCGCGCCGATCATGGCGCCCCCCAGAAGAGGCGCGGGCCGGTTGCCCGAGCGAAGCGCGTATCCCGCCGCGAGCGCGACGATGATCGCGGACCACACGATCGCGCCGCCGGGCAGTGCAGAAAGCGAAATGCCTTCGCCCATTGACACTCTATAGCCGCCCAGAAGTTCCCGCAGCGGCGAAAGCACGCCCTTGGTCGTCGCATGGGCGACGATCGCGAACACCAGCAGCACCGTCAGCGCGCGCAGATTGCCCGTTCCCGCCAGCACCGTCAGGCGCGAGGCGCAGCCACGCGTCAGCACCATGCCCGCGCCGAACAGAAGCCCGCCAAGAAGAATGGCCAGAACCGGCAGGTCCGATGCCATGAAACGGTGGTCGGTGAAATCGATCCAGCCAAGCCAGACCGCGGCCTGCGTTCCAGCGACCGCCACGGCAAGCGCCATCAACCACAGGCCAAGCGCCGCGCGGCGTTCGTCCTGGGGGCCTACCAATCCACGGCGAAGACAGAACCGCGTTGCTTCGGCCAGCGCGCCGAAGGCGACACCTATCGCAAGGCCGAACATGACCGAGACTTCGCGCGGGCCAAGGGTTTCGAACCCTAGTGTCTCGAACATCTGAACATCTCCGCATATAGGAATTTGTTCGCAGATACTCCGAGTCTGTCAGGCGAAAAACCTCGTTGCTGGCCGCCTAACCGCGCGAGCCGGGAACAATTTCCCGTTTTTCGACGCTTTCGCAGATCATGGTCGCGAACCGTCGGGTCCGAGCGGAACAATGAGGCGACATGAGAGCCCTGGGCGATCGCCGCGTTCTTTTTTCGACCCCCGCCCGGCTATCGTCCGCGTATCCGCGGGTCAAGTGCATCGCGCAGACCGTCGCCGATGTAATTCACGGATAGCACTGTAAGCGATATCGCGACACCGGGAAGGATGACGCGCAGCGGATACAGCTGCATCTGGTCCACGGCATCGAACAGGATGCGGCCCCAGGTCGGGAAATCAGGCGGAAATCCAAGGCCAAGGAAAGACAGCGCGGATTCCGTGATGATCGCATTCGCGATGCCAAGAGTGGCGGAGACCATGATGGGGCTCATCACGTTCGGCAGGATGTGGCGCAGGACCATCCGGCGTGCCGGCGTGCCGATCGAGCGCGCGGCAAGGACATACTCGCGCTCTTTCAGCGCCAGAACCTCTCCGCGTACAATCCGCGCCGTTTGCATCCAGCTTGTCACGCCAATGGCGACCACGATCAGCATGAAGATGCCCGCCTCGGTGCCGAAGCGCTGTGATAGCGGTTCGCGGAACAGCGTCACCATCAGAAGCAGCAGCGGCAGAAGGGGCAGGGACAGAAAGAGGTCGGTCATCGACATCAATATCCCGTCAAGCCGCCGGAAAAACCCGGCAAGCACACCGATCAGCGTGCCCAGCAGCAGCGACAGCAGCATCGCGGTCATGCCCACGGCGATCGAGACCTTGCCCCCCGCCATCAACCTTGCCAGCAGGTCGCGGCCCAACTGGTCGGTGCCGAAGGGGTGCGCAAAGCTGGGCCCCTGGTTCCTCAGCTTCAGCATATTGACCGGGTTTGGGTCGACATAGGTCGGATCGATGCGCCACAGGAAGGGGCCCAGCGTGACCCCGAACAGAATGAGTGAAAATATGATCAGGCCGACCAGCGCGCCCTTGTGCGTCTTGAACTGGTCCCAGACGTCCCACCACTGATTGCGCGGCGGTTTCAGCGCGGCGTCGACCTTGGAGGCGGGCATGTCAGTCATAGCGGATCCTCGGGTCCAGAACGCCGTACAGGATGTCTGCGATCAGGTTGAACAGCACGGTCAGCGCCGCGAAGATGAAGGTCAGTGTCTGCACCATCGGCAGGTCGTTCGCGTAGATGGCGGTGATCAGAAGCTGGCCCAGTCCATTCACCTTGAAAACCTGCTCGGTGATGATAGCGCCGCCGAAGATCGTGGGGATGCCAAGCGCGATCACCGTCACGACCGGGATCAGCGAGTTGCGCAGGACGTGCTTCAGCACCACGACCTTTTCGCTCATCCCTTTGGCGCGGGCGGTGCGGACGTAATCCTGCCCCAGGTTGTCAAGCATCGAGGCGCGCATGAAGCGGCTGATCTGGCTGGCGTTGAACAGCGCCAGCACCGTGACCGGCATGATCATCTGGCGCACCTGTTTCCAGAAACTTTCCCAGTCCGTGACTTTCAGCGTCGTGTCGTAGATGGACGGGAACCAGTGCAGGTTCACCGCAAAGACGATGATCAGGACCACGCCGGTAAAGAAGGTGGGAACCGAAAAGCCGATCATCGACACGAAGGTCCCGATCTGATCGAACCAGGAATACTGCCGATAGGCCGAAATGATTCCGATCGGCAGGGCAATGATCACGCCGACCACATAGGCCAGCCCCACCACCCAAAGCGTTTGCGGCAGGCGCTGCCAGATCACGTCCATCGCGGGCGAGCGGAACTGCCAGGAGATGATCCTCTGCCCGCCTTCGGCAAAGCTCGTGCCGAACATGACATCAAAGGTGTGCAGGGGCTCGGTCCAGAAGAACTGCTTCAGCCACAGCAGGTAGCGGACCCAGGCCGGCTGATCGAGGCCAAGGGCGGCGCGCATCTTTTCGCGCACTTCCGGCGGGATCGTCAGCGGCTGGTCGGCCAGTGGATCGCCTGGGGCCAGGTCCAGCAGCATGAATATGACGAAACTGATGAACAGAAGCGTCGGGATTGCGATGAGCAAACGTCTGAGCGTGTAGGTCAGCATCGGCGTCTCTGTGCAGCGGTCTCGGTATGAAAAGGGCGACCCCGGACCGTGTGTCCGGAGCCGCCCATGCTCAGATCACTTCATGCGGTACCAGTCGGCCGCATTCCAAAGCTCGCTGTCCCAGGTGTTCAGGATGACGCCGCCCAGCGTGTTCGAACGCGCCGACACCCGGCCACGGTCGACAAGCGCCACGACGGTGTAGCTTTCCTTGGTCAGCATGTCGTTCAGCTTCTTGGCGATCTCGCCCCGCTTCTCCAGGTCGCCGGTCCGGCTCAGTTCGACCAGAAGCTCGTCATAGGCCGGGTCGCAATAGCGGTTGATGTTCTCACCCTGCCACTGCTTCTCGGGCGTCGGCGCCTTGTCGCAGCCGTACTGCGCCAGATAGGGTTCCGGGTCCGTGCCGTCGAAGTTGTTCGCGTACATTTCCACGTCCGCGTAGAACTTCTGGAACGTGTCGGGCGACCCCGGATCACCGCCGAAGAAGACCGAGGCATCGATGTTCTTCAGCTCGGTTTCGACACCGATTTCCGTCCACCACTGCTTGATCAGCGCCTGGAAGTCCTGGCGGACGGCGTTGGTCGAGGTCTGGTAGAGGATGTGCAGCTTCTCGCCATCCTTGTCGCGGACGCCGTCTCCGTCGGTATCGGTCCAGCCCGCTTCTTCAAGCAGCGCCTTGGCGCCCTCGATGTCCTGAACAAGGCAGTCGGTGTTGTCGGAGGCATAAAGTTCCGGCGCTGGCACCAGGTTGCAGGTCGGGCGCCCGGCCTGACCGTAGCCGACCTCAACCAGCAGGTTGCGGTCGATCGCCATCGACAGCGCCTTGCGCACGCGCAGATCACTGAGGAAGGGGTGCGGGTGCTTGGCGGTGGAGCGCTCGCCCTCGGGCAGGTTGGGCGACGGGTCGGTCATGTTCATCTCGATCCGCTCGACCAGCGTGCCGAAAGCCGACAGCGCCTCACCCTTGCCCGCGGCTGCCATTCCCGCAAGCACGTCCGGTGCAAGCTGCAGGTTCCAGGCATAGTCGAATTCGCCGGTTTCCAGCACGGCGCGGCCAGCCGCCGCCGCATCGCCGCCGCCCTTGAAGGTCAGCGTCGCGAAGGCCGGCTTTGCCGGGTCGCGGTAGTTGGGGTTGGCCACCATCTGGATCACGTCGTTCGGCTTGAACTCGGTGACGGTGAAGGGACCGGTGCCGATCGGGCTGAAGTTCGCGTCGGTGCATTCCGGCGCCTTGGCCCCAAGGCAGTTTTCGAACTGCGCCTTCTGAAGGATCGGCGACTGTCCGCCCATGAACGGGCCGTAGGGGTTCGGCTTGGGTTCCTTGAAGGTGACCTTGACGGTCAGGTCATCCATCGCCTCGACCTTGTCGACGCCTTCGAACTTGGCCAACTGCGCGCAGCCGCCTTCGGGATGCATGCAGTATTCCGCGGTGAAGACCACATCGGCCGAGGTGACAGGGCTGCCGTCGGACCAAAGCAGGCCCGGCTTCAGCTTCCATGTGATCGAGGTCAGGTCGTCTGCGACGCCGCCGTTGCCGACCGTCGGGATGTCTTCGGCAAGATAGGGCACCATGTTGCCCTTCTCATCGTAGCGTCCAAGCGGCTCGATCACGAGCGAGGAGCTTTCGATATCCTTCGTTCCCGAGGACAGGTAGGGGTTCAGGATCGAAGGCGCCTGCCAGTAAATGATGTTCACATGGCCATCGGCGCCGCGTTCGGCGAAGGCCGCTGGGGCCAGCGCCAGGCTGGCGGCGGCGCCCAAGAGGGCAGTCTTGAGTTTCATGTCACACTCCTTGTTGGATGCTCGTTAATTCCTCTTGCGCCGCCGTTTTGCCGGCGGTCGTATCGGTATCCTCGTACAGGTGGCAGGCGGCGAAGCGGCCCGGCTCAAGTTCCCGGAACGGCGGGTTCACGTTGTGGCAGATCTCCATAACCTTGGGGCAGCGGGTGCAGAAGTTGCAGCCCTTCGGCGGGTTCGCCGGCGATGGAACGTCGCCCGTCAGGATGATCCGCTTGCGCTCCGTCTCGATCTCGGGGTCGGGCTCCGGGACCGCCGACAGTAGTGCCTGCGTGTAGGGATGCATCGGGCGGTCATAAAGCGCGTCGCGCGGTGCAAGTTCGACGATGCGGCCCAGGTACATCACGGCGACGCGGTCGGCGATGTGGCGCACCATCGACAGGTCGTGGCTGATGAACAGGTAGGTCAGGCCAAGCCGGTCCTGCAGGTCTTCAAGCAGGTTGACGACCTGCGCCTGGATCGACACGTCGAGGGCCGCGATCGGTTCGTCACAGACGATGAACTTGGGGTTCAGGGCAAGGGCGCGCGCGATGCCGATACGCTGGCGCTGGCCGCCGGAGAACTCGTGCGGGTAGCGGTTGGCGAAGTTGCGGTTCAGTCCGACGGCATCCATCAGTTCGTAGATGCGGTCCAGCTTTTCTGCCTTCGACAGGCGGCTGTGCTCATCCAGCGGCTCTCCGATGATCGCGGCAACGGTCATGCGGGGGTTCAGGCTTGCCTGCGGATCCTGGAAGACCATCTGCATCGTCGGCCGGAGCTTGCGGAGCGTGCCGCTGTCCGCGTCGGAAAGCTCGACGCCGTCGATGCGGATCGAGCCGTCGGTGGGATCGTAAAGCCGCAGGATCACGCGCCCGCAGGTCGACTTGCCGCATCCCGATTCACCGACAAGACCCAGGGTTTCGCCCTCGTAGATGTCGAAGCTCACGTCATCCACTGCCTTTACATCGCCGACCTTGCTGCGAAAGATGCCCGCCGTGATCGGGAAGTACATCTTCAGGCCCTTGATCTCGACCAGCTTGCGATGTCCGCGTTCGGCGCGGTCAAGCATGACGTGTTCCTTCCGCGGCTTTCGCGATGCGGCATGATTGCAGATGCCGGGGCGCCGAGTCAGCCATCCTGCCACTCCTGGTCCAACGGTTCCCAGAAACAGGCCACGTCATGGCCGGGCCCGACGATCCGGCGAAGCGGGTTTTCCTGGGCGCAACGCGCCATGGCATGAGCGCAGCGCCCGCGAAAGGCGCAGGCCGAGGGTTCGGCCCGCAGGATCGGTGGCTGCCCCTCGATCACGTTGAGCTTTGGCATCCGCTCCCCTCTGACCGAGGGCACGGTCTTGAGAAGGGCGCGGGTGTAAGGGTGCCGCGGGTTGCTGAAAAGTTCGCGCGCCGGGGCCTGTTCGACGATCTGGCCGCCGTACATCACGATCACGCGGTCGGCGATGCCGGCGATCACACCCAGGTCGTGAGTGATCCAGACGATCGCCATGCCAAGCTTCTGGCGAAGCTCCTTCACAAGCTCAAGGATCTGCGCCTGGATCGTGACGTCCAGCGCCGTCGTCGGTTCATCCGCGATCAGCACCTTGGGATCGCAAGCCAGCGCGATGGCGATCATCACGCGCTGTCGCATGCCGCCCGAAAACTGATGAGGGTAGTCGTCCAGCCGCCGCGCCGCATCGGGGATGCCCACAAGTTCCAGCAGTTCCTTGGCGCGCACCCGCGCGGCCTTTTTGCCAAGCCTCATATGCTTGCGCAGCGGCTCCATCAGCTGGAAGCCCACGGTGAACACGGGGTTCAGCGACGTCATAGGGTCCTGGAAGATGAAGCCGATGCGCGCGCCCCGAACCGCGCGAAGCTGTTGCTCGGAACAGTTCAGCAGGTCGAGACCGTCGAACATTACCGTCCCGCCGCGCACATCCGCGGGGGGCATGGGCAGAAGGCCGATCAGGGACATCATCGTCACCGATTTCCCGGACCCGCTTTCGCCGACCACGCCCAGAAGCTCTCCCGGGCGCAGGTCGAAGCTTACGGAATTCACGGCGTGGATTTCGCCTCCGCGCGTCCTGAAAACGGTTTTCAGGCCCTTGACGTCAAGGACGGGCACAGCCCCATCGGGCATGGAAACTCCCCAGTCGATTATTGTTCTTTGATTTTCCCGATCATGCGCCGGGTTGCTGTTGGGTGAGTGTTAGCGATTTTCGTTCATCCGGCAACATACAAAGTGGACTGCATTCCGTAGCGTAAGGCGCTGCAATATGATGCGTTGTATCGGCATCTTGACCGCAGGCGGGAGCCGCGTCACTCTGGCGCCGAAAAGCTGGCACATGGGCGCGAGGCAAGGGTGCAGGGCGATCGGGCAGCGTATGAATCCGGGGCCGGTGCGGCCGACCCGAGAAATGTCGAGAAGACCAGGTGAAACCCTTTCCCATCGGAGTATCGAACCTTGCGCGCTTCTTGACGCCACTGCCGGCACGGGCCGACGTGGTCGTCATCGGGGGCGGGATAGCGGGCGTCATGACGGCCTGGTACCTGACCAAGGCGGGGCACAGCGTTGTCCTGTGTGAAAAGGGCCGGATCGCCGCAGAGCAGTCATCGCGCAACTGGGGATGGGTGCGAAAGCAGGGCAGGGACCCCGACGAAATTCCGCTGGTCGCCGAAGCGCAGCGGATCTGGGCGGGTTTGGCCGAAGAGGTGGGTCAGGATCTGGGGTACCGTCAGACCGGCGTGCTATATATCGCGAACACGCCGAAGGACGTCGGGCCGCATGAACGTTGGATGGCTCATGCGCGCGCTCACGCGCTGGACACGCGGCTGCTGACCAAGGCCGAACTGGACGCGATGGTGCCAAGTGCGGCGAATTGGGCGGGCGGCCTCTGGACAGCGTCGGACGGGCGGGCCGAACCCTGGGTTGCCGTGCCTGCCATCGCGGACGCGCTGGCCCAACGCGGCGCGGTGATCGCCGAGGACTGCGCGGTGCGTGCGCTTGACCGGCAGGCAGGCCGCATCTGTGGCGTCATCACCGAGCGGGGGAGGATCGCCGCCGATCACGTCGTGCTGGCGGGCGGAGCCTGGTCGGGGCTCTTCGCGCGGGCCGAGGGCATATACCTTCCGCAGCTTGCCGTGCGCGCGACCGTCTGCGCGACCGAACCGCTGCCAGAGGTCTTTGCCGGCGCGGCTGCTGATGCCGAGTTCGCGTTTCGCCGCCGAGAGGATGGCGGCTATACCCTTGCGCCTTGCGATCTTCATGAGTTCATGGTGGGCCCGGATGCCTTTCGCCACCTGCCGATCTATCGTCCCGGTCTACGCACGCCGATCAGCGGCACGCGTCTCCTTCCTGCCGCGCCACGGGATTTTCCCGACGCGTGGTCAACGCCGCGCCGATGGTCGGCGGACGAGGTTTCGCCGTTCGAACGCATGCGTGTCCTCAACCCGGCCCCCTACGCGCCCAGGGTCGAACGTTTGCGCGACCAGTTTGCGCGTGCTTTCCCCAAGCTGGGGCGGCCCCGGTTGCAGGTGGCATGGGCGGGCATGATCGACACTATGCCGGACGTGGTGCCGGTGATCGATCATGCCCATGGCACACCGGGCCTGACCATCCTTACCGGCCTTTCCGGCCACGGCTTTGGCATCGGTCCGGCTGTGGGGCGCGTCGCTGCGGACCTGGTCATGGGACGCGCGCCGGGGCACGACCTGTCCCGTTTCCGCCATGCGCGTTTTACCGACGGGTCAAGAATCGTGCCCGGCCCGTCACTCTGAACCTTGCGGGCGGCGGTGAAAGTCGCCACCTTCCCTGCATACCGCGAAAGGAAGGATGCCATGCCCGTCAAGAACCGCTTCGCTGAGCTGCTGCCCGAAATCACCGCCTGGCGACGGGATTTCCACGAACACCCCGAGCTTCTGTTCGATGTGCACCGCACCGCGGGCAAGGTTGCCAACCTTCTGCGCGAGTTCGGATGCGACGAAGTCGTGGAGGGGATCGGCAGGACCGGCGTCGTCGGCGTGATCAAGGGCAAGAGCGACTCTCGCGGCAGGGTGATCGGACTGCGCGCGGACATGGACGCACTGCCGATCAAGGAGGCGACGGGCGTGCCCTATGCTTCCAAGACGCCCGGCAAGATGCACGCCTGCGGCCATGACGGGCACACCGCGATGCTTTTGGGCGCGGCAAAATACCTGGCCGAAACGCGCAACTTCGACGGCACCGCGGTCGTGATCTTCCAGCCCGCCGAGGAAGGCGGCGGCGGCGGGCGAGAGATGGTTGAGGACGGCATGATGGAGCGCTTCGGCGTCCAGGAAGTCTATGGCATGCACAACATGCCGGGCATTCCCGTCGGTCAGTTCGCGATCCGCACGGGCGCGATGATGGCGGCTGCGGATCAGTTCGACATCCTCGTGACCGGCAAGGGCGGGCACGCGGCCAAACCGCACGACTGCATCGACACAACGGTCGTGTCCGCCCACATCATCCTGGCGCTTCAGACCATTGCTTCACGCGTCGTCGATCCCTTGAAGCAGGTCGTCGTTTCCGTCTGCACGGTCCGCACGGAAAGCGAGGCGCACAACGTCATCCCCCAGACCGTGCAGATGCGCGGTACCGTGCGCACCATGGACCCCGCGATCCAGGAGCTTGTCGAGGCGCGGATCAAGTCGATCGTGGAGGGAACGGCGCTGGCCCATGGCGCGACGGCCGAAGTGACCTACCAGCGCGGATATCCCGTCACCATGAACGCCCCGGAAAACACCGGCTTTGCGGCCGAGGTCGCGCAGATGGTGTCGGGCAAGGTCGATACCGACACCGCGCCCCTGATGGGGGCCGAGGATTTCAGCTTCATGCTGAACGAACGCCCGGGCGCCTACATCTTCCTTGGCAACGGCGACACCGCGATGGTTCACCACCCGGCCTACAATTTCGACGACAACGCCATTCCCTTCGGGTCCAGCTGGTACGCGGGCATGGTCGAGGCGCGGATGCCTGCCGCCTGACCAGAAATCGCCGCATTCCTGTGCACCATGGGCGGGACCGCCTCGGCGGAACGGCTTTGGAAGGAGATGACATGCGCTTCGTGTTTGCCCTGCTGATCGCCCTTTGCGCGGCCCCGATGGCGAAGGCAGAGGACTTTACCGTCCGGGTCGACAACCAGTTCGTCGCGGATGAACTGCGGTGGAAGACGCAAGGGCGGTCCTACAAGTTCCTTTGGGGGCTGACCTATGTGCAAGGACGGATCGCGGTGTGCGGGGTCGGTCAGTTCGTCAATCCGAGCCTTCGGCAAAAGACGCTTCAGCAGATGAGACGCGGCAAGGTGATGCTCGACGGCAAGGCGATCCTGAGGGACATCACGTTCTTTAGCACGATCCCCGAAGGCAAGCCGCTGAACAAGGCGAAGGCCACCTGTCGCCTGACCAAAACGCCGAAGCCCAAGGGCGATTTCCTGGTCTACATGGACGTGCAGGGGCGCAGCATCTTTTGACCCCTTGGCCGCTCAGGTCAGCGCAGCTTCGGTCAGGGGGCAGGGCTTGCCGGCAAAAAAGCGCGCCAGCAGGTCATGCATAAGCGTCGACATCGCACCTTCCGAGGCATGGGCGAAGAGCGTGGCAGAGGACCGCAACTTCATGGCGTCGACCGATCCCAAGATGTCCTCGGCCGAAACGCCGGGGTGCGACAGCAGGGCCGTCGCCGCGTCGTGCAGGCGCCCCGCCAGGATCGGGTCGCCAAGATAGGCCTGCGCTTCGTCAAGATCGGCGATGCCGTAGTAGCGCGCGGTTTCGGATCGGCCCAGACCCCGCAACTGGGGAAAGACGAACCACATCCAGTGGCTTGTCTTGCGACCGCCCCGCAGTTCGGCCAGCGCATCGGGCCAGACCCGATCCTGCGCTTCGTGAAAACGGCCCAGATCGTTCATGGTACCCCCCTAAAGCCGCGCCAGCGCGCGATCCATCATTTGCAGCGCCAGATCAGCGTGGCCGGTCTGGAATATCAGCGGCGGGCGCATCTTGACGATGTTGCCATGCACGCCCTCGGTTCCGACAAGAAGCCCCTCTTCGCGCATCAGATTGACAAGGCGGTCCGTTTCCTGGGGCGCGGGGGATAGGTCGGCATGGTCGTGTACCAGTTCGATTCCGAAGGCCAGCCCGGCAGAGCGCACGTCGCCGATGATGGGATGCCGTGCCTTCAGGTTCCGAAGCCCTGCGAACATGTAGCGCGCAGTTTCGCCTGCCTGCCTGACGTGGTCGCCGTCCTCAATCACGTCAAGAACGGCCAGGCCCGCCGCGGCCGAAACGTTGTTGCCGCCGAAGGTCGAGAAGAAAGCGGTCTGGTTGCAGAAATGGTCCAGGATCTCGGGCCTGGTCAGCACCACGCCAAGGGGGTGGCCATTGCCCGCCGGCTTGCCGATGGTGACGAAGTCGGGGGTCACGCCGTGATGCTGGTATCCCCAGAAGTGTTCTCCCATCCGGCCGAAGCCCGACTGCACCTCGTCCGCGATGCAAAGCCCGCCGGCCGCGCGCACCGTTTCGAAAATCGCGGCGACATAGCCGGGCAACGGCGCAAGAATGCCGTTGGTCATGAAGGCGCTGTCCACGATCACGGCGGCGGGGGCCATGCCCGCCTTGGCCAGCGATGCGATTGCGCGGTCGGCGTCACCGGCGTAGCGTGCCGCCATGTCTGACGTTCCGTGACGATAGGGGCCGCGGTAGCCATCCGGAGCAAGGATCGTGCGGACATGGCCCGGCGTTTCGCCCTGCCGCATCGCCGAAGGAGATACCGCGTCGATCGCCTCGGTGATGCCGTGATAGGCGAAGTCCTGGCAGATGAACCCCGGGTTGCCAGTCCACGCACGCGCCATCCGCCAGGCTATGTCATTCGCCTCGGAGCCGGAATTGACGAAGGCGCAAGCGGTCAGCGCGCCACCGGTCGAAGCGCCAAGCCGCTCCGCGTATTCCAGAACTTGCTCACCCAGATACCGTGTGTTGGTGTTCAGGATCCGCATCTGGTGGTCGATCGCCCCGATCACGCGCGGGTGACAATGGCCCACGATCGGCACGTTGTTGTAGCAGTCAAGGTAACGCCGCCCCTCGGCGTCGATCAGCCACACGCCTTCGCCCTTCACCATGTGAAGCGGCGGGTCGTAGAAGACATAGGGCCGCGACCCCATGACCCGTTTGCGCCGCTCAATCAGTTCACCGACAGAGGCACGGGATCTGCGTGGCGGCAGGCCGCAGGCGCGGCGGAAAAGCGCGGTTGAATGTTCACGCCCTATCGCGTGCAAGGCGCGAAAGGCTTCGGGGGCACCGAAACCGTGGTCGGCGAGGTAGGGTGGAAACTCGGGGTCCTCCGCGATCCGGTAGGCCAGAATCACCATGGTGGTCGCTTGCCGCGCCATCATCAGGTCGTAAAGAACGTCGATCTCGGCTTCTTCCAGCGGCGTGACGCTGTTGTAGCCTTCAACCATCGACAGCATGATGTCCGCCGCGCCTTCGGGACGCGCGATGAAATCGCCAAGCGCCGACCCAAGGTCGAAGATCAGGGGGGCGTGGATCAGGTCGCCAAAGTCGATCAGCCCGGCAATCGCGTTACCCGGACCGAGGATCAGGTTGTGGCCATGCACGTCGCCGTGGATGGTCTGCGCCCTGAGCCCCGGCAGGATGGGCAGGACATTCGTCGTGAAATGCCCAAGGCAGTGCGTGACCTCGGCCGCGGGCGCCGCTTCGGGCAGGCAATCCACCTTGGCCAGCGCCGCGGCTGCCTCGCGCAGGTCCCAGACCAGCCGACGATCGAGCAGGGCAGGGTGGGTGAAGCCGCGCAGCGCGCGGCCAAGCCGGGCGATCCCTGCGCCGATCCGGCGGTAGTCCGCAGCGTCCAGCCTGCAGGCGCCCGCAACCTCGCCCTCGAGGAAAGTCACCGCGTAGAACCGGTGCAGGCGCCCGTCCGCGGCCTTGATCATGGCGCTGTCGGACCCGTTGACGGTCGGCAGGACATGCGGCACCGGAAGAAGCGGGTCGACCGACTGCACATGGCGCAGCGCCGCGATCTGGGCGTCTACCAGCGCCGGGTTCTCGTTCGCATTGGCGATCTTGAAGACCCAGGCGCGACCGCGTTCGTCGCGCAACATCATGTTCTGATCGCGTTCGGAAGAAAGCGGCGTCAGCGTGCCGGAAACCCCGTGATGGCGCATGGCCAGAGTGGCGAAATCGTCCTGCGAGAAACGCGGGGCATCGGCGCCAAGTGATGTCATCGAAACACTCCAGCCGTCGGAGGGCGGCGAAGGCGACTGTTTCCGATTCCGATCGGCTGATCAACACGTGCCGATCAGGCGACGGCCCGCATCCGGCGCGGCGCGTGGCCGAAGGAGGCGCGGTAAACCTTTGCGAAATGCGACAGGGACCGGTAGCCGCAGGCAACGGCAACCTCGGTCACGGAAAGCTCTGTCTGCATCAGCAGGGTGCGCGCGCGTTCAAGCCGCAGCTTTGTGTAGAAACCCATGGGCGTGGTGCTGAGATAGCGCGCGAAAAGCCGTTCCGTCTGACGCGGTGACATGCCGGCGATCTCTGCGATCTCCTGCGCGGACAGCGGGGCTTCAAGGTTTTCTTCCATCGCCGCCAGGACGCGGACAAGGCGCGCATTGCGCACCCCGTAGCGGGACTGCGCCGAAACCGTTTGGCGCGATTGCGGACCCCTGACGTTGGCCCAGACCATCGCGTCCGCGATGCGGGTGGCCAGGTCGCCACCGTGACGCTCGGCAATAAGGTGAAGCATGAGGTCCGTCGCCGCAGCCCCGCCTGGCGCCGTGAGTCGGCGTCCCGCGATGAAGGCGGCGCGGCTGACGGTCACGTCGGGAAACTCCTCGGCCAGGCCATCGGCCTGTTCCCAGTGTGCGGCAACCGTTTCGTTGTCGAGCAGTCCGGCGCGCGCCAGGGTCTGGATGCCCGATCCGATCGCGCCGATGCGCGTCCCGTGCGCGGACTCGCGCCGAAGTGCGGCTTTCAGAGCGGTGCGCGCGGACGGATCCTCGGTTGGCGATCCGATCACGAAAAGCGTTTCAGTCCGCGAAAGCGGCGCAAGGCGATCATCGGCAAGCACGGTCAGGCCCCCAGCTGCAACCACGGGGCCGCCGGTGACGGATACGACGCGCCACGCATAATGCGCCTTGCCCGAAAGCTCGTTCGCCTGACGCAATGGTTCCGTGGCGCAGGACAGGGCCATCGCGTCGAATCCGTCGAGCAGAAGAAAGACAAAGGTTTCAGTATCCGTACGCGAAACGTTGCGTGCACTTGTCGTAATCTTGGCCGCAGCGCGCGGCTGGTGTTGGTGCAGCATGTCGATCCCCCAAGGAAGCGCGCAGGCGGATACATCAGGTCGCTTCTGTTGCCATCTAGGTCGATTCTCCGCCAATATCGCAGAAGTTTTGCGTCAAGTTATCGTTACAAATGCGTCACGTTAATCAATCTGTCCCGGCTCCACCCCCAGCACGCCTGCGCGTGGGGATCCTGCTTGCGCGCCGTTTCACGCTGGCGGCGATGGCGAACTTCATCGACGTCCTGCGCCTTGCGGCGGACGAAGGCGACAGGTCGCGCCCGATCCTGTGTTCATGGCGCGTCGTGGCGCCCCGGCCCGGTCCGATCGAGTCCAGCTGCGGCCTCGTCGTCGAGGCTGCTGAAACGCTGGGCGACCCCACCCGGTTCGATTACATCGCCGTGGTCGGCGGCCTGATCGGGGACAACCAGTGGCTTTCATCCGAGGCGGAGGACTGGCTTCGGCGGGCCGCGGCGGCGGGCGTGCCGCTAATCGGACTGTGTACCGGCGCCTTCATCCTGGCCAGGGCCGGGCTGATGCAAGGCTACCGCTGCTGCGTCAGCTGGTTCCACCGCGAGGATTTCCTGGAACTGTTCGACGAGATGCATCCGGTATCTGACCAGATATTCGTGGTGGACCGCGACCGTCTGACCTGTTCGGGCGGCGCATCGACCGCGCATCTGGCGGCGTTCCTTGTTGACCGGCACATCGGCCGCGCCGCGGCGCGCAAGAGCCTGTCGATCATGATCGTGGACGAGGCGATGGCGGCCGAGCGGCCGCAGCCGGGACTGCCCTCGGATCTCAGTGCGAACGACCCGCTTGTCAAACGCGCGCTGCTTTGGATGCAGCAGTTTCCCGAAACGCCGCTGACGGCCGAACGTCTGGCCCGGCAGTTGGGCGTCAGCCGGCGTACCTTGGAACGCCGCTTCGCGGAAGATCTGGCGGTATCCCCTGCCGAGGCGGGGCGGCGCATGAGGCTTGCTCAGGTGCGCGCGCTGCTTGCGCGCGGCGAAAAAAGCGTGACACAAATCGCAGCTGAAACCGGGTTCTCGGATGTCTCGCATCTGATCCGCGTATTCCGCGCGGCCGAAGGTGTGACGCCGGAGGCCTGGCGGCGCGGCCGAGCCGGCTGAGGGCAGGGCGCTCAGCCGCCGGTGTGGCTCATGTGACGCGACATCTGGCCCGCGACCTTCTGGCGCGAATAGTCGAAGTCGTGCCCCTTGGGCTTGCGCGCGATCGCCGCGCGGATCGCCTGCTCAAGCGCCGCGTCATCGGACGAGGCGCGCAACGGCGCGCGCAGGTCGGCCATGTCTTCCTGGCCCAGGCACATGAACAGCTCGCCCGTGCAGGTGACGCGCACGCGATTGCAGCTTTCGCAGAAGTTATGCGTGAGCGGTGTTATGAAGCCCACCTTCTGCCCCGTTTCCTCGATCCGGACATACCGCGCTGGCCCTCCCGATCGTTCGGCCAAGTCGGTCAGCGTGAAGCGTTCCGCCAGGCGTGCGCGCAGGTCCTTGAGCGGCCAGTATTGGTCAAGCCTCAACTCTTCGCCCATCTCGCCCATCGGCATGACCTCGATGAAGGTCAGGTCGTGGTCTTCGCGAGCGCACCATTCCAGAAGCGAGAACAGCTCATCCTCGTTGAAACCCTTCAGCGCGACGGTGTTGATCTTGACGCGAAGCCCGGCGCGCTTGGCGGCCTCGATCCCCTGCATGACCTGGGGAAGGCGACCCCACCGGGTGATCTCGGCGAACTTTTCCTGGTCCAGGGTGTCGAGCGAAACGTTGACGCGCCGGATCCCGCAAGCGGCAAGCTCGTCCGCGAACCGGGCCAGCTGCGACCCGTTGGTGGTCAGCGTCAACTCGCTCAGCGCGCCGCTATCCAGGTGGCGGGCGATGGTGCGGAAGAAGGTCATGATGTCGCGCCGCACCAGCGGTTCGCCGCCCGTGATGCGAAGCTTGGTGACGCCGAGGTGGATGAAGGTGGAACAAAGCCTGTCCAGCTCCTCCAACGTCAGCAGGTCCTTCTTGGGCAGGAACTGCATGTGTTCGGCCATGCAGTACGTGCAGCGGAAGTCGCAGCGGTCCGTGACCGAGACACGGAGGTACGAGATTGGCCGGGCGAAGGGGTCTATCAGAGGGGTCATGCGAACAAGTCTAGTCTCTTGGCAGGGCCCCTACAAGAAGGGGATCGGCAGGTGTTCACGCCAGGTACTTCGCCGCCTCCTTGTGGGCGAAGGGCTTCATTCGCGCGCCGTTCGCGTCAAGGAAGGCGCGGACACGCGGCGCGTCGTGCTTCGACAGGTCGCGCAGCCACCAAGCGACGGCCTTCTGGATGAACCAGTCCCGATCGTCCGCGCAGGCCGCAGCCCAGCCCAGCACCCGGTCCCTGATTTCCAGGTCGCGGGCGGTCGGATGGTTCTGCTTGGTCCAGGGCAGGGTCATGACCAGCGCCGCGCGGCGGATCCACATGATGTCCGATCGTGACCAGCCTTCCACCTGGTCGATCCGCGAAGGGTCCGCCACCAAACGCCTGCCACCCGCGTCGCATACGTGGTCGGCGATGGCCCAGCTGTCAAAGTCCTGCACCCACGAGGCTATCAGGCGCCAGACGGCTTCGTCATCCTTGATCCTCGCCTGGGTCAGAAGCTTGGCTGCGACGATCCGCGCCTCGAAGATGTCCGTGCGCCACAGGGCATCCGCAAGCGTCACCCGCTCGGGCACCGTCAGCGCCCGCCGCCAGTCCCGGGCCAGGTCATTGAGGAAGGGGTTCGCGATCCCCAGAACCTCACGCGTCTGCTTGTGGTAGGCGGCCATCCCCTCGGCGCGGCCAGGCTCGATGCCCGCGCGCAGGGCTGCAATCGCGTCGTCAAGGGTCATTCCACCGTCACCGATTTCGCAAGGTTGCGCGGCTGGTCCACGTCGGTGCCCTTGGCGACCGCCGCGTGGTAGGCCAGAAGCTGTGCCGGCAGGGCGTAAAGGATCGGGGCGAGCGCTGGCGCTACCGATGGCAGCGTGACGCATTTCCACGTTCCGTCCCGCGCCTCGGCCGTACCCTTGGCATCGGTCATCAGGACCACCTTGCCATGTCGGGCCATCACCTCCTGCATGTTCGACACCGTCTTGTCGAACAGCGCGTCATGCGGCGCCAGAACCACGACCGGCACGGATTTGTCGATCAGCGCGATCGGGCCGTGCTTGAGTTCTCCCGAAGCGTAACCTTCGGCGTGGATATAGCTGATTTCCTTGAGTTTCAGCGCGCCTTCCAGGGCCAGGGGGAACATCGCGCCGCGGCCAAGGAACAGGACGTCCTGCGCCTCGGCGACCGCGCCGGCGATGGTGGCGATCTCGCCCTCGCGCGCCATCGTCTGGTTCATGAGACCTGGCAGCCCCGCGAGTTCACCCAGCCGTTCCGACAGATCATCGGCGCCCATCCGGCCCCTGTCGACCGCCGCCTTGAGCGCCAGCAGGTAAAGAACCACGAGCTGGCAGGTAAACGCCTTGGTCGAAGCCACGCCGACCTCGACCCCGGCGAGGATCGGCAGCGCCACGTCCGCCTCGCGCGCGATGGACGATGTGGGCACGTTGATCACCGCCACGGTCTTGGCAACCCTTTCCCTTGCGTACCGCAGCGCGGCAAGGGTGTCGGCGGTTTCGCCCGACTGGCTTACGAAAAGCGCGAAGGAGTTGGCCGGCAGCGGAGGTTCGCGGTACCGGAACTCGGACGCGATATCAACTTCGCAGGGCAGCGCGGCCAGGCTTTCGAACCAGTACTTCGCGGTCTGGCAGGCGTAGTTCGCAGTGCCACAGGCCACCAGCGTCAAACGGTCGAGGGTCGTGAAATCCAGCGCGATGGGCAGCCCGATCCGGCCTTCGCGGCAATAGTGCTTCAGCGCATCGGCGATCACCACGGGTTGCTCGGCGATCTCCTTGGCCATGAAGTGCTTGTAGCCCGCCTTTTCGATGCGGGTCTGGTCCAGCTGGATGCGAGAGGTCTCGCGATTTGCGCGGCGGTCCTCGGTGTCGAATATCTCGGCGCCCTGCCGGGTAATGAACGCGTAGTCGCCCTCTTCGAGGTAGGTGATCCGGTCGGTCATCGGCGCCAGCGCGATCGCGTCTGAGCCGACGAACATCTCTCCCTCGCCGTGGCCGATGGCCAGGGGGGAGCCCTTGCGGGCGGCGATCATCAGGTCTTCTTCGCCCTCGAACAGGAAAAGCAGGGCGAAGGCACCTTCGAGGCGCCGCAGCGTTTCACGAGCTGCCTCCCGAGGGGCAAGGCCGCGGTCCATGTGCATCCGCACCATAAGTGCCACGACCTCGGTGTCCGTCTCTGTCTCGCAGGCCAGGCCCGCGTCGGACAGCTCGGCGCGCAGTTCGCGAAAGTTCTCGATGATGCCGTTGTGGACGACGGCGACCGGACCTGACCGGTGCGGATGGGCGTTGACGACCGTGGCCGCGCCGTGCGTGGCCCAGCGTGTGTGCCCGATCCCCGACTTTCCCGCCAGCGGCTCGTGCACCAGAAGGTCGGACAGGTTGGCCAGCTTTCCGACGGCGCGGCGGCGGTCAAGGCGCCCCTTGTTCACGGTCGCGATCCCGGCGGAGTCATAGCCGCGGTACTCAAGCCGCTTGAGCGACTCCACCAGAAGGGGCGCGACCTCGTGACCGCCAAGCACACCAACAATTCCACACATTATTTGCCACCTTCGGCCCTGCGGGCTTTTTGTTGTTTCAGTTTTTCGAACAATTTTACCGCAAGACCTGGTTTTGTTTCCTGTTTGGCCCTTCCAATCGCCAGCGCGCCGTCAGGAACGTCTTGAGTGATGACCGAACCCGATCCGGTCAGGGCCCCCGCGCCGACACGGACTGGTGCGACCAGCATCGTGTCCGACCCGATGAAGGCATGGGCGCCGATCTCGGTCCGGTGCTTCATCACGCCGTCGTAGTTGCAAGTGACCGTGCCCGCGCCGATGTTGGTGTGCTCACCAATGTGCGCGTCGCCCAGATAGGTCAGATGGCCAACCTTCACGCCTTCGTCCAGAATGGCGTTCTTGATCTCGACGAAGTTGCCGACGTGGACCTCTTCGGCCAGTTCGGCGCCGGGGCGCAAGCGGGCAAAAGGTCCGACGCGCGCGCCGCGTGAAATGTGGCAGCCTTCAAGATGGCAGAAGGGCAGGATATCCGCGCCGGATTCGACCGTGACACCGGGACCGAAGACCACATTCTGCCCGATCGTCGCATCGCGCCCCACCACGGTATCAAGCGCGAAGAACACGGTCTCGGGGGCGCTGAGTGTCACGCCGTTGTCAAGCGCCTGGATCCGTGCGCGGGCCTGGAAGGCGGCCTCCGCGCGGGCCAGTTCGGCGCGGGTGTTCACGCCCATGGTTTCGGCTTCGTCGCAGGTCACCACACGCGCGCTTCGCCCCTTGGCGCGCGCCGCGGCGATGATGTCGGTCAGGTAGTATTCCCCGGCGGCGTTGTCGTTCGTCAGACCGGCCACAAGTTCTTCCAGCAGCCGCGCGTCAGCGGCGATAACCCCGCTGTTGCAAAGACGGATGGCGCGTTCCGCCTCGGTCGCGTCCTTGAACTCGACGATCCGTTCCAATGCGCCGTCCTGCGCGATCAGCCTGCCGTAGCGTCCCGGTTCGGCAGCCTCGAAACCCAGAACCGTCACGTCGGCTCCGCTGACCAGCATCGCGTCCAGAGTTTCGGGCTGGATGAAGGGCGTGTCGCCGTAAAGAACGATGACGGTGCCATCGAAGTCCGACAGCGCGGGCAGCGCCTGGCGGACCGCGTGACCGGTTCCAAGCTGTTCTTCCTGGCGGACAACGGCCGCCGCTTCATCATAGGCCAGTGCAGCTTTCTCGACTGCCTCCGCGCCATGCCCGGCGACCACGACAACGCGTTCGGGGGCAAGGGATGCGCCCGCCGCCATCGCGTGATGCAGAAGTGGCGCGCCGGCCACCTTGTGTAGAACCTTGGGCAGGTCGGAATTCATCCGTGTTCCCTGTCCCGCGGCGAGGATGATCAGCGCTGTGGCCATGGTCTTGCTCTTTTCTTTCGGTCGCGTCCGTTTTACCCAAGGCGCGGTTTGCCGCAAGGGCGGGGGCATCACGATCCCTTACCGGAGGTTACAGGTGGGCGCTTGATCGCCCAATAGGGGGTGACATGCGCACGGTCATATTCGATCTGGATGGAACCCTGGCGGATACATCGGCCGACCTGATTTGTGCCGCGAACGCCTGCTTTAAGGGGCTGGGCATGGGCACACCGCTGGACCCGGTCGCCGATGCGCTGACCGCCTTTCATGGCGGGCGTGCGATGCTTCGCCTTGGGTTTTCCCGTCTGGGCGAAGTCTCCGAGTCAGAGGTGGACATCCAGTATCCGCTGCTGCTGGCCGCCTATGAGGAGGGGATCGACCGGGAAACGCGGCTTTACCCCGGCGCCGTCGAGGCGGTTGAGGCCCTGCGAAGGGCCGGATTCGCCACGGGAATCTGTACAAACAAGCCCGAAAGACTGGCTGAGATCCTGATTTCGCGCCTGGGTGTGCGGGATCTTTTCGGGTCGCTCGTGGGGGCAGACACCTTGCCCGTGCGCAAGCCCGATCCCGCGCCCTATCGCCTTTCCGTGGAGCGCGCGGGCGGCGCTCTGGACCGGTCGATGCTGGTTGGCGACACCGACACGGACCGAAGGACGGCCGCGGCGGCGGGTGTTCCGGTGGCGCTGGCAACTTTCGGCCCGGCGGGCCGGGGCGTGACCGATTTCGCACCCGAGGCGACCTTCGATGCGTTCGACGAACTTCCGTCGCTGGTCGCGAAACTGATCTTCTGAAAATCCGGGAACTGTTCCCGGCATGACGCTCCGTTTCGGGGCGCAAGAGCCCATTGACGCGACTCACGCTTTCGCCCTATGAATTGAACAGTCGTTCATTTCCGGGAGGCGGCCAATGTTCAACGCATCGATGAAATTCCACCTCGGCGAAGAGGTCGAGGCGCTGAGGGACATGGTGCATCGTTGGGCGCAGGATCGGGTCAAGCCGATCGCAGCCGAAGTGGATCGCACGAATGCGTTCCCACCCAAGCTCTGGAAGGAAATGGGCGACCTTGGCCTTCTGGGCATCACCGTGCCCGAAGAGTTCGGCGGAGCGGGCATGTCCTATCTGGCCCATGTCGTCGCGACGGAAGAGATCGCCCGCGCCTCCGCCTCGGTCAGCCTGTCCTACGGCGCGCATTCGAACCTGTGCGTGAACCAGATCAAGCTGAACGGGACGGACGAGCAAAAGCGCAAATACCTCCCCGGCCTGATCTCCGGCGATCACGTCGGTGCGTTGGCGATGTCCGAAACCGGTGCCGGGTCCGACGTGGTTTCGATGAAGCTCAGGGCGGAAAGGCGCAACGGCTACTACGCGCTGAACGGCACCAAGTTCTGGATCACCAACGGGCCTGACGCCGACACGCTGGTCGTCTATGCCAAGACTGACCCAGAGGCCGGGTCGAAGGGCATCACCGCCTTCATTGTCGAAAAGACCATGAAGGGCTTCTCGACCTCCAACCACTTCGACAAGCTCGGAATGCGCGGATCGAACACCGCGGAACTGATCTTCGAGGATGTCGAGGTGCCGTTCGAGAATGTGCTGGGGCAGGAGGGCAAGGGCGTGCGCGTCCTCATGTCCGGGCTGGACTACGAACGCGTCGTGCTGTCGGGCATCGGCACCGGGATCATGGCCGCCTGCCTGGACGAAGTCATGCCCTATCTCGCGACCCGAAAACAGTTCGGCAAGCCGATCGGAAGCTTTCAGCTGATGCAGGCCAAGATCGCCGACATGTACACCAAGATGAATTCCGCCCGAGCCTATGTCTACGAAGTCGCCCGCGCCTGCGACCGGGGCGAGGTGACGCGCCAAGACGCGGCCGCCTGCGTCCTTTACGCCTCGGAAGAGGCGATGACGGTCGCGCATCAGGCGGTTCAGGCGATGGGCGGCATGGGTTTCATGAACGAAACCCCCGTTTCGCGCATCTTCCGCGACGCGAAGTTGATGGAGATCGGCGCGGGAACGTCCGAGATCCGCCGCATGCTGATCGGGCGGGAATTGATGGGGGCGATGGGGTGAGCGCTACGCAACCTCTTGACCCAAGGGCGATCCGTGCCGCGCAGCCCTGTCTCGGGCGCATCCTTGGACTGCCGCTTATCAAACAGAAAGGGCGCGCCGCCTACCTGACGCGCCCCCTCCGCCCCCATGACCGGGGTGCCGTCTCAGAACTTCATCACATAGGACACGCCGAAGACGACGGGGTCGATTTCAGCCGTGCCGATATACGCTCCGTTCAGGGACGCGTCGGTGTCGATGTCCATCCAGCGAACTTCGGTCCGCAGCGCACCCTTGTCAGAGATCGCGACGTCGAAACCGGCCTTCACCGCCAGACCGAAGGAGTCGTCCAGCTTCACGTTGCCAAGCGCCGATTCCTCGCTGAAGAAGGTCGTGTAGTTCAGGCCGGCGCCAACGAAGGGCGTGATCTTCCCGGCGGTCGGGATGTGGTACACGAGCGAAAGGGTGGGCGGCAGATGCTTGGTCGTCGCGGTGCCGACGCCCGAAATCGTTGCGGTGTGCTCGAAGGGCGTGGCCGCCAGAAGCTCGATGCCGATGTTGTCCCAGGGGAAGTATTCCACGGTGATGGTTGGGCGCATGTCATTGTCGACCGTGGTCGGCTGGCCGGCCAAAAGACCGTTGTCGCCCTTCGGCGAAACCCAGCCGAGGCCGACGCCGACGGTCCAATCCCCGGCGGACTGGGCGCATGCGGGCGCGGCGGCGACAAGGGCGATGAGGGCGGGAACGAGTGTCAGCTTCATGTGAGTTTTCTCCGTTATCGAGCGCAGACACTCCGTAGCATCGCTGCGGTGCAGCACTTTGATGTAAGTCAACTTTCCCCAAGCATCCCGCGTCCGTCACAAGGTTGTTGCGTTGGCGCAACAGGCCTGCTTCCGAACGCCGAAGATCCAAGGTGCTGACATGCGATTGACCTCTTCCGTCCTGCCCACATCCGAAACCTTCAAGGCAAATCGCGCCGCCCACGAGTCGATGCTGGCAACCGTTTCCGAAGCTGCCGCTCTGGCCGCCGCTGGTGGCGGGGAAAAGTCGCTGGCCCGGCATGTCGCGCGCGGCAAGATGCCCCCGCGCGAAAGGGTGGCGAACCTGCTCGATGCCGGGTCGCCCTTCCTGGAAATAGGGGCGACGGCCGCACATGGCATGTATGACGGTGCAGCACCCTGTGCCGGCGTGATCGCGGGCATCGGGCGCGTCATGGGGCAAGAGGTCATGGTCGTCGCCAACGACGCCACCGTGAAGGGTGGCACCTATTACCCGATGACCGTCAAGAAGCACCTTCGCGCGCAGGAGATCGCCGAACAGAACCATTTGCCTTGCGTCTATCTCGTGGACTCGGGTGGCGCGAACCTGCCCAACCAGGACGAGGTCTTCCCCGACCGCGACCACTTCGGCCGAATTTTCTTCAACCAGGCCCGGATGAGCGCCAAGGGCATTGCCCAGATCGCGGTCGTCATGGGATCCTGCACTGCGGGTGGGGCCTATGTGCCCGCGATGTCCGACATCTCGATCATTGTCAGGGACCAGGGCACGATCTTCCTGGCCGGTCCGCCTCTGGTCAAGGCCGCGACGGGCGAGGTCGTCAGCGCCGAGGACCTTGGCGGCGGCGACGTGCATACCCGGCTTTCGGGTGTCGCGGACTACCTGGCCGAGGATGACGCCCACGCGTTGGCGCTTGCCCGCCGCGCCATCGGCAACCTCAACAGGCAGCGTCCGCAGACGGTCCATTGGCAAAGCCCCGAGGAACCGGACTACGACCCGGAAGAAATCCTGGGCCTGGTCCCCGCCGACCTGCGGACGCCCTACGACATCCGCGAGGTCATCGCGCGCATCGTCGACGGGTCCCGGTTCGACGAGTTCAAGCCGCGCTTCGGCGAGACGCTGGTCACCGGCTTTGCCCATGTCGCCGGCTGCCCGGTCGGCATCGTCGCGAACAACGGCGTGCTGTTCAGCGAAAGCGCGGTCAAGGGCGCGCATTTCGTGGAACTGTGCTCGCAGCGCTCCATCCCGCTCGTCTTTCTGCAGAACATCACCGGCTTCATGGTTGGCCGCAGGTACGAGAACGAGGGCATCGCACGTCACGGGGCAAAGATGGTGACGGCCGTCGCCACCACCTCCGTGCCCAAGATCACCTGCCTTGTCGGCGGCTCCTTCGGCGCGGGCAACTACGGCATGGCGGGCCGCGCCTATTCGCCCCGCTTCCTCTGGACCTGGCCGAACAGCCGCATTTCGGTCATGGGCGGCGAACAGGCGGCGGGCGTGCTTGCCACCGTGAAACGCGACGGGATCGAGCGGGCAGGGGGCAGTTGGAGCGCCGAGGAGGAAGCCGAGTTCAAGCGCCCGACGATCGAGATGTTCGAGGAGCAGTCACATCCCCTGTATGCCTCCGCCCGCCTCTGGGACGACGGCATCATCGATCCGCGAAAGACGCGTCAGGTACTGGCGCTGTCGCTGTCCGCTGCGCTGAACGCGCCGATCGAACCCACGCGCTTCGGCGTCTTCCGGATGTGATCCGATGCGGCATCCCACCTTCTTCTCTTTCTCAAGTATCCCCGGGGGTCCGGGGGCAGGCAGCCCCCGGCCGCGTGCCATGCGAAAGGTCCGCTGATGTTCAAGAAGATCCTGATCGCCAACCGGGGAGAGATCGCCTGCCGCGTCATCGACACGGCCCGCAAGCTTGGCGTGGCGACGGTCGCCGTCTACTCCGACGCCGACGCCACCGCTCGGCATGTCGCGATGGCCGACGAAGCTGTCCACATCGGCGGCCCGCGCCCGTCGGACAGCTATCTCAAGGGCGATCATATCATTCAGGCCGCGATCGCGACGGGCGCTCAGGCGATCCATCCGGGTTATGGGTTCCTGTCCGAAAACCCGGAATTCGTGGACGCGGTCGAGGCCGCCGGACTGACCTTCATCGGCCCCTCGGCAGCGGCCATTCGCGCGATGGGGTTGAAGGACGCAGCCAAGGCGCTGATGGAACGGGCCGGCGTTCCGGTCGTGCCGGGCTATCACGGCGAAAACCAGGACCCCGAACACCTTGCCGGCGCGGCCGAGGCGATCGGCTACCCGGTCCTGATCAAGGCCGTCGCGGGCGGCGGCGGAAAGGGGATGCGGCTGGTCGAACGGCATCGGGACTTCGCCGCCGCGCTTGAGAGCGCGCAGGGCGAGGCGCGGACCGCCTTTGGCAATCCCGCAGTGCTGATAGAGAAGTTCGTCCAGCAGCCGCGCCACATCGAGGTGCAGGTCTTTGGCGACGGCATACATGCCGTGCATCTGTTCGAGCGCGACTGCTCGCTCCAGCGCCGCCACCAAAAGGTGATTGAGGAAGCGCCCGCGCCAGGCATGACCGAAGCGATGCGCGCCGCCATGGGCCAGGCCGCCGTGCGCGCCGCCGAAGCCATCGGCTACAAGGGCGCAGGCACCGTCGAGTTCATCGTCGACGGGTCCGAGGGGCTGCGACCCGACCGCTTCTGGTTCATGGAGATGAACACCCGCCTTCAGGTCGAACACCCGGTGACCGAGGCGATCACCGGCATAGACCTTGTCGAATGGCAGCTGCGCGTGGCCAGCGGCGAACCGCTGCCGGCGTCTCAGGCGGATCTGGCCATCAAGGGCCACGCCTTCGAGGCGCGGCTTTACGCCGAGGACGTCCCGGCCGGGTTCCTGCCCGCGACCGGGACGCTGACGCATCTGCGTTTTCCCGAAGGCGCGCGGGCCGATACCGGGGTTCGCCCCGGCGACACGATCAGCCCCTGGTACGACCCGATGATCGCCAAGATCATCACGCACGGGCCCACGCGCGCGATCGCGCTGTCCCGGCTGCGCGCGGCGCTTGAGGCGACCGAGGTCGCGGGCTCTGTCACCAACCTTTCGTTTCTGGGCGCGCTCGCCAGGCACGAGGGCTTTGGGCGGGGCGAAGTGGACACGGGCCTAATCGCCCGGGACATCGACGGCCTGACACGGGCCTCTGCGCCCGATCTTGCGGTGCAGGCGCTTGCGGCGCTTGGTGCGGCCGGACTGGACACGGGCGGCTCTGCCGTTGCGGGCTTCACGCTTTGGGGACCGCTTCGCAGGACGGTGACGCTGGACGGACTTTCCGCCCAAATCGACGTGCTGGCGCCCAACCATGCCCGCGTCGCCATCGACGGGGCAGAGGCGGAATGTCGTCTGATCTCGGACAGCTGGTGGGTGAATGGCCGCCCCTCGGGCGCGCGCATCGTGCTGACCCCCGGCAGGGTCAGCATCTTCGGCCCCGGCGCCTTCCACTTCGACCTGACCGACCCGCTCGACCGCCGGTCAGAGGCGGCGGGCGGCGGTTTGACGCTGTCGCCGATGCCCGGTCTGGTCAAGGCGGTGTTCGTTGCCGCAGGCCAGACGGTCAAGGCGGGCGATCGCCTCGCGGTACTTGAGGCGATGAAGATGGAGCACACTCTTGCCGCCGCGCGTGACGGCACCGTGGCAGAGGTTCTGGCCAGCCCCGGCCAACAGGTCGAAGCCGGTGTCGCCCTGATCCGTCTGGAGGAAGAGCCATGACGGTCCGCCTGCATCACGTTCCGTTCTCTCGCTCATTCCGGGTGCTGTGGTTGCTTTGCGAAATGGGGATCGAGCCCGAGATCGTTGAACACGCGATAACAGACGGATCGCTTCGCGATCCCGACTATCTGGGCAAGTCGCCCGCCGGTCGCGTTCCTGCGATTGAGATCGACGGGATCACGATGTGCGAAAGCGGCGCGATCACCGAATACCTGTGCGAGACGCCGGCAGGCCGTGGTTTCGGCCGCGCGCCGGGCGACCCGGAGCGTCCCACGTACCTGGAATGGCTGCACTTCGCTGAAACGCAGGCGCATCTTATCGCAAACCTGAACCTGCAATGGGTTTTCCTGCGCGAGCCGTCGATGCGCTCGAAGACCCTGCTGAAGCTGGACACCAGGCGGCTCGAACTGACACTGCGCGCGGTGGAAGGGCGGCTGGAGGGCCGCGACCACCTGTTGTCGGGTGGCTTTTCGGGTGCGGATACGATGCTGGGCTACAACCTTCTGGCCGTCCCGCGTTTCGTGCATCTGGATCCGTTCCCGGCGATCCGCACCTATTTGTCACGGGTGCAGTCGCGGCCTGCTTTCCTGCGGGCGCGGGCGCTGGATGGCGAGCAGCGGTTCTATTCGCAGGACTTCTACGAGGTGTCGGATGGCTGAGTTCGTCGAGATCGTCGAAATGGGGCCACGCGATGGACTTCAGAACGAAAAGCGCCTGATCCCGACGGACGAGAAGATTGCGCTGGTCAACGCGCTGAACCTCGTGGGTTTCCGCCGGATCGAGGTGGCCAGCTTCGTGTCGCCCAAATGGGTGCCGCAGATGGCCGACAGCGCAAGGGTGATGGCGGGCATGACGCGCCTTCCGGGTGTGCGTTACATGGCGCTGACGCCGAACCTGAAGGGGTATGAGTCGGCGCGCGCCGCACGTGCGGACGAGGTGGCGATCTTCGCGTCCGCGTCCGAAGGGTTTTCCAAGGCGAACCTCAATTGCTCGATCGCCGAAAGCCTCGCGCGCTTCCACCCCGTGGCCGATGCCGCACGGGCAGACGGGATCGCGCTGCGCGGCTACGTTTCCGTCGTGACGGACTGCCCCTATGACGGCGCTATTGCACCGCAGGCCGCCGCCCGGGTCACGGCCGCGCTGCGCGACATGGGCTGCCATGAGGTGAGCCTTGGCGACACCATCGGACAGGGGGTGCCAGAGCGGGTCGACGCGATGCTGGCCGCGGTGCTGCAGGAGATGCCGGCCAACCGTCTGGCCGGCCACTTCCACGATACCGCCGGGCGGGCACTGGCCAATATCGAGGTATCACTGGCGCGTGGGCTGCGCGTGTTCGACGCGGCCGTGGGTGGGCTTGGCGGCTGCCCCTACGCGCCAGGCGCCGCAGGAAACGTCGCCACCGAGGCGGTGGACGCGCGCCTGAAGGCGCTAGGGTACGACACCGGGCTCGACCCCGCACGGCTGGCCGAGGCCGCGGCTGTGGCGCGGGCGATGCGGACGGGAAGCGAAAGGGCAGGGGAATGACCGACACGATAACAGTCGACTGCGACGCGCGCGGTGTCGCGCGGCTGACACTGAACAGGCCGGAAAAGCACAACGCGCTTTCCGCGCAGATGATCGCCGAGCTGACCGCCGCGACCGAACGGCTGGGCCGCGATCCGTCGGTACGCGTCATCGTGCTGGCGGGCGCGGGGGACAGCTTCTGCGCGGGCGGCGACCTTGGCTGGATGCGCGAGCAGATGGCGGCGGATGCCGCCACCCGTGCGCGCGAGGCGACGAAGCTGGCCATGATGCTCCAGGCGCTCAACACCTGCCCGAAGCCGGTGATCGGCCGCATCCAGGGCAACGCCTTTGGCGGGGGTGTCGGGATGATGTCGGTCTGCGACCTGGCGGTCGGGGTGTCCGGCTCACGTTTCGGCCTGACCGAGACCCGGCTGGGTCTGATCCCGGCGACCATCGGTCCCTATGTGCTGGCGCGCATGGGCGAGGCGATGGCGCGGCGCGTCTTCATGTCGGCGCGCTTCTTCGGGGCGCAAGAGGCCGTGTCGCTGGGCCTGCTGGCGCAGGCTGTCGACCCCGCCGATCTGGACGTCGCGGTCGAGGCGCAGGTCGAGCCCTATCTGTCCTGCGCGCCCGGCGCAGTGGCCGAGGCCAAGGCCCTGGCGCGCCGCCTGGGGCCCACGATCGAAGAGGCGACGATCGCCGATACGATCCAGGCCCTTGTCCGACGCTGGGAAAGCGACGAGGCGAAAGAGGGAATCGCCGCCTTCTTCGAAAAGCGCCCGCCAGCGTGGAAACACTGACGGAATCGGGTCGGCCGCCCTTGGTCCCAGCGGATTGCCGCACTGCGGCGCGGCTGTAACATTCCACCGGAAATCGACCATGTTCCCGCTATCGCCCGCTTTTCCCTGCCGGGCAGCGCATCGGCTTCGGTTGACCCCGCCATGGCGGGAGAGTAAACGGCTCAGAAGCCACACGCCGTAGGCACATCGCCGGCGCGAAGAAGGAGCCGCCCCTTGGACATACTCCTCAGAGAATACCTTCCGATCCTGATCTTCCTGGCCATTGCCGTGGGACTTGGGCTTGTCCTGATCCTGGCCGCCGTGGTGGTCGCCGTCCGCAACCCGGACCCCGAGAAGGTTTCGGCCTACGAATGCGGCTTCAATGCCTTTGACGACGCGCGGATGAAGTTCGATGTGCGCTTCTACCTCGTCTCGATCCTTTTCATCATCTTCGACCTTGAAGTGGCGTTCCTGTTCCCCTGGGCGGTGGCGTTCAAGGACATCTCCGAGGTCGGTTTCTGGTCGATGATGGTGTTCCTGGCCGTGCTGACGGTCGGCTTTGCCTACGAATGGAAGAAGGGGGCGCTGGAATGGGCGTGATGACCGGTGCCAACACGGCCGGCGCGGATCGCGAAGTCGCGACCGAGGCGCTGAACCGCGAGCTTCAGGATAAGGGGTTCCTGCTTACCACGACCGAGGACATCATCAACTGGGCGCGCAACGGTTCGCTCCACTGGATGACCTTCGGGCTGGCCTGCTGCGCGGTCGAGATGATGCACACCTCGATGCCGCGCTATGACCTGGAGCGCTTCGGCACCGCCCCGCGCGCTTCCCCGCGCCAGTCCGACCTGATGATCGTCGCCGGTACGCTGACCAACAAGATGGCGCCCGCGCTGCGCAAGGTCTACGACCAGATGCCGGAGCCGCGCTACGTGATCTCGATGGGGTCCTGCGCGAACGGCGGCGGCTATTACCATTACAGCTATTCGGTGGTGCGCGGCTGCGACCGGATCGTGCCGGTCGATATCTACGTGCCGGGCTGCCCGCCGACGGCCGAGGCGCTGCTTTACGGCATCCTGCAACTGCAGCGGAAGATCCGCCGCACCGGCACGCTCGTGCGCTGAGGAGAAGATCATGTCCGCAGCCCTTCAGGAACTTGCCGCGCATATCGAGCTGAAACGGCCGAACGAGGTCGTGTCGACCGAAGTCGCCTTTGGCGAGCTGAGCGTCACCGCCACCTTGTCCGGCATCGTGGAATTCGTAGAGTTCCTGCGCGCCGACCAGAATTGCCGCTTCTCGACGCTTGTCGACATCACAGCCGTCGATCACCCAGAGCGGCCGGCGCGTTTCGACGTCGTCTACCATTTCCTTTCGATGTACCGGAACCACCGCATCCGCGTTAAGGTCGCCATGCGCGAAGATGAGATGGTGCCGTCGATCTGTTCCGTCCACCCCTCGGCCAATTGGTTTGAGCGCGAGGTGTTCGACATGTTCGGCATTCTCTTCTCCGGCCACCCGGACCTGCGGCGGATCCTGACCGACTACGGTTTCCGCGGCCATCCGCTGCGCAAGGACTTCCCCACGACGGGCTACACCGAAGTCCGCTACGACGAGGCGGAAAAGCGCGTGGTCTACGAGCCGGTGAAGCTGGTTCAGGACTACCGGCTTTTCGATTTCATGAGCCCCTGGGAGGGTGCCCAGTACATCCTGCCGGGCGACGAGAAGGGGGCGAAGTGATGGACGGCACTTTCAACGACGCGCTGACCGGCGAGCAGAAGATCCGCAACTTCAACATCAACTTCGGTCCCCAGCACCCGGCGGCGCACGGCGTGCTGCGCCTTGTGCTTGAGCTTGACGGCGAGATCGTCGAGCGCGCTGACCCGCATATCGGCCTTCTTCACCGCGGCACCGAAAAGCTGATGGAAAGCCGCACCTACCTGCAGAACCTGCCCTATTTCGACCGGCTCGACTATGTGGCGCCGATGAACCAGGAACATGCCTGGTGCCTGGCAATCGAACGACTGACCGGGACCGAGGTTCCGCGCCGCGCGCAGTTGATCCGGGTGCTGTATTCCGAGATCGGCCGCATCCTGAACCACCTGCTGAACGTGACGACGCAGGCCATGGACGTCGGCGCCCTGACTCCGCCGCTGTGGGGGTTCGAAGAGCGCGAAAAGCTCATGGTCTTCTACGAACGGGCCTGCGGCGCGCGCCTGCACGCGGCCTACTTCCGCCCGGGCGGCGTCCACCAGGACCTGCCTGAAGACTTGATCAACGACATCGAGGAATGGGCCACCGCCTTCCCGAAGGTGCTTGACGACATCGACGGCCTTCTGACCGACAACCGCATCTTCAAGCAGCGCAACGCCGACATCGGCATCGTGCACGAGCAGGACGCTCTGGACTGGGGCTATTCGGGTGTGATGGTGCGCGGCTCGGGCATGGCGTGGGACCTTCGCCGTGCGCAACCCTACGAATGCTATGACGAGTTCGACTTCAAGATCCCGGTCGGCAAGAACGGCGACTGCTATGACCGTTACCTGTGCCGCATGGCCGAGATGCGGGAATCCACCTCGATCATACATCAGGCCATCGCCAAGCTGCGCGCGCCCGAGGGCCGAACCGACATCCTGGCGCGCGGCAAGATGACGCCGCCGAAGCGCGGAGAGATGAAGCGCTCGATGGAAGCGCTCATTCACCACTTCAAGCTTTACACCGAAGGTTTCCATGTCCCGGAAGGCGAGGTCTACGCCGCCGTCGAGGCGCCCAAGGGCGAGTTCGGGGTCTACCTGAAGTCGGACGGCAGCAACAAACCCTACCGCGCCAAGATCCGCGCGCCAGGCTTCCTGCACCTTCAATCGCTCGATTGGATGGCCAAGGGCCACATGCTGGCCGACGTCGCCGCGATCATCGGCACGATGGACGTCGTGTTCGGGGAGATCGACCGGTAATGCCCGACGTGACGATCAACCTCTGGACGCTGATCCTCGGCGCGGCCTCGGGCCTTGCCGCGGTCTTCGGCGCGCGGGCGGGTAATCGTCTGGTCATGGGCGCCATCATCGGCGCCGCCACAGCCGCAATCCTGACTATCGCCAGGGGATACATCTAAGTCATGCTCCGCCGTCTTCACAAAGAACAGCCTGCCTCCTTCGAATTCACGCCCGCGAACCTTGCCTGGGCGAAGGGGCAGATGACGAAATACCCCGAAGGGCGTCAGGCCTCGGCGGTCATCCCGCTTCTGTGGCGCGCGCAAGAGCAAGAGGGCTGGCTGTCCCGGCCCGCGATCGAATATGTCGCGGACATGTTGGGTATGGCCTATATCCGGGCGCTGGAGGTTGCGACCTTCTACTTCATGTTCCAGCTGCAACCTGTTGGTTCCGTTGCCCATATCCAGATCTGTGGAACCACGTCCTGCATGATCTGCGGGGCAGAGGACCTGATCAAGGTCTGCAAGGAAAAGATCGCCGCCACGCCGCACACGGTTTCGGCCGATGGCAAGTTTTCCTGGGAAGAGGTCGAATGCCTTGGCGCCTGCACCAACGCACCCATGGCGCAGATCGGCAAGGACTATTACGAAGACCTGACGCCGCAGAGCCTTTCGCGGCTGCTTGACGACCTTTCGGCGGGCAAGCTGCCGGTCCCGGGGCCCCAGAACGGGCGCTATGCTTCGGAACCGCTTTCCGGCCTGACGTCCCTGAAGGATCACGAAGGCGGCAAGGCGCAGTACAACGCCTCTGTGCAACTCGCGATGGACGTTCGCGACGGGATCAAGCGCATCGACGGAACCGAGGTTCCGCTTTTGACACCCTGGCTCGGGCGCGCTGAACCCGCGACGCCGGCCAAGGGCAAGCCCAAGGAGCCCAAGCCTGCGGCCGGGAAGCGCGTGGATGAGACGGGTATCACGGTTCAGGAAGCGCGGGCGGTGCCGACCGGCGCCCCCAAGGTTTCGGCCAAACAGCGCGCGGCCGACGCCGCAAGCGTCGCGCAGGAAAAGCCTGCGGGCCTGACGGCCGCGCGGGCGGGCGGGGCAGACGATCTCAAGCGGATCAAGGGCGTTGGGCCCAAGCTCGAGGCGCTTCTGAACAGACTGGGCTATTATCACTTCGACCAGATCGCGGCCTGGAGCCCGGCCGAGGTCGCCTGGGTCGATGAGAATCTGGAAGGTTTCAAGGGCCGTGTCAGTCGGGACGGATGGGTCGAACAGGCCAGGGCCCTTGCGGAAGACGGAAAGGATTGAGGAATTGAAGTAGCCCCGGCAGGGGCAGGGAACGGGAGAGATGGCGCAGGTTTCGAATTCATCCTGTCGGACGCGATGCTGGCTGGGCGCGGCACTTCTGGGTGCGGTCGTAATTGTCGCGCTTATCCGATGGGCGAATGTGAGCCTGTTTTTCTCTTTGCTGATCGGGCTGGTTGCCTTCGCCGCGTCTGGTGCGCTGTCGACATCCAGGTTCTGCGCGGGCCGCAATCAGGAAGCGAAGGACGCGGTGGAATACGCCCCCCCCTCGCAGCAGTCCGAGCGCCCGCAGCCTGCCGTGGCCGCTGCCGTGGAGGACAAGGTGGAAGAGGCTGAAGAGGCACCCGGCGCGGCTCGCTCTGTTCCGCGCGACGAAGCGGCCCCGCTCATCGGACTTGACGCGGCGTTGTCTCGGGCGCGCCAGCGCAGTGTCGAGCCCCCGCCGGAATTCCTGACCGCCCCACGCGGCGGCAAGGCAGACGATCTGAAGCGCATCCGGGGCATCGGTCCCCAGCTAGAGGCGCTTCTGAACCAAACGGGCGTCTGGCACTTTGACCAGATCGCCGGATGGCGGGCGCGGGATATCGCGCTTGTCGAAGAGAAGATGAAGGGCTTTCACGGCCGCATAACCCGGGACGAATGGGTCAAGCAGGCCCGTGCGATCGTCCAGGCCGGGCGGGGCGAGGGGTAGGATGGCGTCGAGGAAGAACGAAGAGAGCGACATGAGCCAGGCCCGGCAGGCCCGGGTTGTCGCGATCGTGATCGCCGTTGCCGGCGCCCTGTGGGTCGCGGCGCAATGGCTGGTCGAGCCGACAAGCCGCTACGCGGCCCTGTTCGACCTGATGGCTTTGGCGGCGTTCATCTGGGCGTTCGCGGTAACCTGGCGGATCTGGCGGCGCACCCGGCGCCAGGAAAGATGAGGAACTAAGATGCTGAAAGATCAGGACCGGATCTTTACCAACCTCTACGGGATGCACGACCGCAGCCTGAAGGGCGCCATGAAGCGCGGGCATTGGGACGGCACGGCGAAGATCCTGGCGGAAGGTCGGGACTGGATCGTGCAGCAGATCAAGGACTCCGGGCTGCGAGGGCGCGGCGGCGCGGGCTTCCCGACCGGTCTGAAGTGGTCGTTCATGCCCAAGCAGTCCGACGGCCGGCCGTCCTACCTTGTCGTGAACGCCGACGAATCCGAACCCGGAACCTGCAAGGACCGGGAGATCATGCGCCACGATCCGCACACGCTGGTCGAGGGTTGCCTGATCGCGTCCTTCGCGATGGGGGCGAATGCCTGCTACATCTACATCCGCGGCGAATACATCCGCGAACGCGAGGCGCTGCAGGCCGCGATCGATGAGGCCTATGACGCAGGCCTGATCGGCAAGAACGCCTGCAAGTCGGGCTACGATTTCGACCTGTACCTGCACCACGGCGCCGGCGCCTATATCTGCGGTGAGGAAACGGCACTTCTGGAAAGCCTTGAGGGCAAGAAGGGCATGCCGCGCATGAAGCCGCCATTCCCGGCGGGCGCCGGCCTTTATGGCTGCCCGACGACCGTGAACAACGTCGAATCCATCGCCGTCGTGCCGACGATCCTGCGCCGTGGGGCTTCCTGGTTCTCGTCCTTCGGGCGGCCGAACAACACTGGAACCAAGCTTTTCGGCATCTCCGGCCACGTCAACCATCCCTGCGTGGTCGAAGAGGAGATGTCGATCACGCTGAAGGAACTGCTGGAACGGCACTGCGGCGGCGTGCGCGGTGGCTGGAAGAACCTCAAGGCCGTTATTCCCGGCGGCTCGTCCGTTCCGATGCTGAATGCGTCGCAGTGCGACGAGGCGATCATGGACTTCGACTGGCTGCGCGAGGCCCGTTCGGGCCTTGGCACCGCCGCCGTGATCGTGATGGACCAGTCCACCGACGTCATCAAGGCGATCTGGCGGCTGTCGAAATTCTACAAGCACGAAAGCTGCGGCCAGTGCACGCCCTGCCGTGAAGGCACGGGCTGGATGATGCGGGTCATGGACCGCCTGGTGAAGGGCGAGGCCGAGATTGAAGAGATCGACATGCTGCTGTCGGTAACCAAGCAGGTCGAGGGTCACACGATCTGCGCCCTTGGCGACGCCGCCGCCTGGCCGATCCAGGGCCTTATCCGCCAGTTTCGCGACGAGATCGAGGACCGGATCAAGGCGAAGAAGACCGGCAAGATCAGCGCGGTGGCGGCAGAGTAACGATGATCCCGTCCGGCCAACATATCGCGGCGTCCAAGAGCGGTAAGCTTCCGCGGCTGTCCGATGCTTCGCGCAGGGGCGGGTTTGCCGACGGTCGGCCGGTGTCTGATACCCTCAATGGCCGCGGCTGTCTGAGCGTCACGGGGAGGGGGCGTTCGCTATGATGTTCTTCGGATTGTTCGGACCGCTTGTTGCCTCGATCCTCTACGTCATCGTGATGCAGAAGGCCGGCTTTCGCGGCGCGATCCTTGCGGTGGCGTTTTCGCCGCTTCTAGGTGCAGTGCTGAGCTGGGTCTTCTTCTCGGGCTTCTACATGGGCGGCGGGCTGGCTTCGCTGGCCCATCTCGTGTTCGTGGCCCTGTCCCTTGCACCGCTTCTCGTGCTGGCCTTCATGTCCTGGCCGCCGGTGGGTTCCAGCCGCTCCAGAACGACGGAGAACTCTCGATGATCATGGGCAACCTGCTGAAATCACTGACATTGACGGCGTTTCTGCCTGTCGCGACGGTCGCGGCGGAATTGCCGCCGCTGTCAGAAAACCAGCGCATCGTGAGCGAGTTTCTTGCCGCCGCCGTGGGCGACGAGATTCGCAAGAACTGCCCCACGATCCACGCGCGCTTCTTCCGCGTGCTGAGAAAGGCGAACGAGCTTGAGAATTACGCGCTTTCGCTCGGCTACACCGAAGACGACATTCGCGCCTTCCGGAAGAACGAGGACAACAAGGCTCTGCTCAGGCAGATGCGTGACGATTACCTCTCTGACAACGGCGTGACGCCGGAGGTCGCAGAGGACTATTGCCGTCTGGGGCGGCAAGAGATGGCGAACGAAACCCTCATTGGATCGCTTCTCTGGGGCGGATGAGGCAGACAGGAAGAAGGCATGACCGAGCTTCGGAAGATCATCATCGACGGACGCGAGATCGAGGTCGATCCCGCGATGACGCTGATTCAGGCCTGCGAGCAGGCGGGGATCGAGGTGCCGCGCTTCTGCTATCACGAGCGGCTTTCCATCGCCGGTAACTGCCGGATGTGCCTTGTCGAGGTGGTTGGCGGCCCGCCCAAGCCCGCGGCCTCCTGCGCGATGCAGGTCAAGGATCTGCGCCCCGGTCCGAACGGCGAGCCCTCGGTCATCAAGACGAACTCGCCCATGGTCAAGAAGGCGCGGGAAGGGGTGATGGAGTTCCTGCTCATCAACCACCCGCTGGACTGCCCGATCTGCGACCAGGGCGGCGAATGCGATCTTCAGGATCAGGCCATGGCCTACGGCGTGGACTTTTCCCGCTACCGCGAACCCAAGCGCGCGTCCGAGGATCTGGACCTTGGCCCGCTGGTCGCCACCACGATGACGCGCTGCATCTCCTGCACCCGCTGCGTCCGCTTCACGACCGAGGTCGCGGGCATCACGCAGATGGGCCAGACGGGCCGCGGCGAGGATTCCGAGATCACGTCCTATCTCAACACCACGCTCGATTCGAACCTTCAAGGCAACATCATCGACCTGTGCCCGGTCGGCGCGCTGACCTCGAAGCCCTATGCCTTCACCGCGCGGCCCTGGGAACTGACCAAGACCGAAACCATCGACGTGATGGACGCGCTTGGCTCCAGCATCCGGGTCGACACGAAGGGGCGTGAGGTGAAGCGGATCGTGCCGCGCAACCACGATGGCGTGAACGAGGAGTGGATCTCGGACAAGACCCGCTTCATCTGGGACGGCCTGCGCCGTCAGCGCCTGGACACGCCCTACATCCGTGAAAACGGCAAGTTGCGGAAAGCTTCCTGGGGCGAAGCGCTGACCGCGGCGGCGGCGGCGATGAAGGGCAAGAGGGTTCTGGGGCTTGTGGGCGACCTGGCGCCGGTGGAAGCCGCCTTCAGCCTCAAGCAGCTGATCGAGGGGATGGGCGGAAGCGCGGAATGTCGCGTCGATGGCGCGCGGCTGCCTGCCGGCAACCGCTCGGCCTATGTCGGCACGGCGAAGATCGCGGATATCGACAGCGCCAAGGTCATCCTGCTGGTCGGGACCAACCCGCGCAACGAAGCGCCGGTTCTGAACGCCCGCATCCGCAGGGCCTGGGCCGCCGGCGCGCGCGTCGGGCTGATCGGGCCGAAGGTCGATCTGACCTACGACTACCACCACTTTGGCACCGACCGTCAGGCGCTGACTGATCTGGTCGCGAAGGTCGAGGCCAAGGACAACACCGTGGTCATCGTGGGGCAGGGCGCCTTGAACGAAGCCGATGGCGAGGCGGTTCTCAGCCAGGTCATGCGCTACACCGAAGGCGCCGGTGCGAAACTTCTGGTGTTGCACACCGCTGCGTCGCGCGTCGGAGCGCTTGACGTGGGCGCGGTGACCGAGGGCGGCCTGGCCGCTCTGGACGGCGCCGAGGTGGTCTACAACCTTGGCGCGGACGAAGTTGATATCGCCCCAGGCGCGACGGTGATCTACCAGGGCAGCCACGGCGACCGCGGCGCGCACCGGGCGGACATCATCCTGCCAGCCGCGACCTATACCGAGGAAAACGGCCTGTTCGTCAACACCGAGGGCCGCCCGCAACTGGCGTTCCGCGCGGGCTTCGCGCCCGGCGAGGCCAAGGAAAACTGGGCGATCCTTCGCGCGCTTTCGGCGGAACTGGGCGCGACGCAGGGCTGGGACACGCTGGCGGGCCTGCGTCAGGCGCTGGTCGCCGCCCACCCGCATCTGGCCGGGATCGACGCGGTGCCGGAAAACGACTGGCAGCCGCTTCCCGTCAGCGCCCCCGGCAAGGCGGACTTCCGCCATGCGATCAGGGACTTCTACCTGACGAACCCGATCGCGCGGGCGTCCGGCCTGATGGCGGAGCTTTCGGCGATGGCCAAGGCCCGCGGCGAAGCGCCGATGGCGGCAGAGTAGTGATGGAGCGCGCCGTCTCAGCCATGTCCCCCGGTGACGGAGCCCAGCTCTGCCCCTTGGGCTATGGGTTTGGCGCCGGTGCGATTTTCCTGTGCCACAGTGGCACGAATGTCCACGAAGAGGGTGGCATTTGGCACGCGGATGCTGTTTACAGCGTCTCGCCTGATTTGCTCATCGCGGCGCGGTTAAACACCGCAGCGACGGCATCGGCCGAATGCGCCCTAAAGGGAATACCGACGGTCTGAGGAACCAACATGGCAGATTTTCTTGCGACCCCCTTTGGAACCTTCCTCCTGATCGCGGTGCAGTGTCTGGGGATCATCTCGTTCGTGATGATCTCTCTGCTGTTCCTGGTCTACGGCGACCGCAAGGTCTGGGCGGCGGTGCAGATGCGCCGGGGCCCGAACGTCGTCGGGCCCTGGGGCATCCTGCAGTCCGTCGCGGACGCGCTGAAGTTCATCGTCAAGGAAATCGTCCTGCCCGCCAGCGCGGACAAGTTCGTCTTCTTCCTGGCGCCGCTTCTGTCCTTCGTGCTGGCGGTGCTGGCTTGGGCCGTTATTCCGTTCCATCCGGGATGGGTTCTGGCCGACATCAACGTGGCGATCCTGTTCGTGTTCGCGGTGTCCTCGCTTGAGGTTTACGGCGTCATCATGGGCGGCTGGGCTTCGAACTCGAAGTATCCGTTCCTCGGTTCCCTTCGCTCGGCCGCGCAGATGATTTCCTACGAGGTTTCGCTGGGCCTGATCATCATCGGCGTCATCATCTCGACCGGGTCGATGAGCTTCTCGTCGATCGTGGCGGCGCAGGATGGCAATTACGGCCTGTTCAACTGGTACTGGCTGCCGCACCTGCCCATGGTCGTTCTGTTCTTCGTCTCGGCGCTGGCCGAAACGAACCGCCCGCCCTTCGACCTGCCGGAAGCTGAATCGGAACTGGTCGCGGGGTTCATGGTCGAATATTCCTCGACCCCCTACCTGCTGTTCATGGCCGGTGAATACATCGCGATCTTCCTGATGTGTGCGCTGATCTCGCTTCTGTTCTTCGGCGGCTGGCTAAGCCCAATTCCGGGGATCGCCGACGGCTGGTGGTGGATGGTCGGCAAGATGTGGGTCTTCTTCTTCATGTTCGCCATGGTGAAGGCCATCGTCCCGCGCTACCGCTACGACCAGCTGATGCGGATCGGCTGGAAGGTGTTCCTGCCCCTGTCGCTGGGCTGGGTGGTGATCATCGCGTTCCTTGCGAAATACGAAGTGCTTGGCGGCTTCTGGGCCCGCTGGGCGATTGGGGGGTGAACAATGAGCCTTCCCCAGAGCCTCGATAAGCGTTCGCCTCTTGATACCATTCCTGAGTCGGTACAAGAGCGGCTTGGTCCTCTTCGGAACGAGACTGAACTGTCTATCGTCGGATTTCAGTTCGGCGGGCCAGTCAGCATGATTATAGCTCAGGACGAAAGCTACTACGTGACAAGTGAGCTTTCTCAACCGAAAGATTATAAATCGAGTAAGGAAGGCCTGCGCTACGAACTTGTCCTGAACTGCGCTTCAGGCAAAGCGTATGCGCAAGAGGCGCTGACCTTTCTTGCGCAGTACTTCGTGCAGAATCCAATTGGCGACGGCGAACGGGTTGTGCTCGGGCCGATTGCCGAAAAGCCGGCGCTGGAGGGGCGTGCAAGAATGCTGCGCAGCACCAATGAAAAACTGGGCGCCTACATGATAGTGCCCGACAATCCGCGCGAATTCGTGGAGAGGCAAACATGACCCAGATCGACTATACACGCGCGGCGAAATACTTCCTGCTGTTCGATTTCATCAAGGGCTTCGGCCTTGGCTTCAAGTACTTCTTTGCCCCCAAGGCGACGCTGAACTACCCGCATGAGAAGGGGCCGCTGTCGCCCCGTTTCCGCGGCGAGCACGCGCTGCGCCGCTATCCGAACGGCGAGGAACGCTGCATCGCCTGCAAGCTGTGCGAGGCGATCTGCCCGGCGCAGGCCATCACCATCGACGCCGAACCGCGCGAGGACGGCAGCCGCCGCACCACGCGCTATGACATCGACATGACCAAGTGCATCTACTGCGGCTTCTGCCAGGAAGCCTGCCCGGTCGATGCCATCGTCGAGGGCCCGAACTTCGAATTCTCGACCGAGACGCGCGAAGAGCTTTTCTACACCAAGGAAAAACTGCTTGAAAACGGCGCCCGCTGGGAAGCCGAGATCGCCCGCAACCTCGAAATGGATGCGCCCTACAGATGAGCGATGCCTTTCAGAAGATGTTTCAGCAAATGATGGAGCAGGGCCAGGAAATGGCCCGCACCCTCAATCCTGCGCTCGAGAATTTCAAGGGTTTCGATCTTGCCAAGATGTGGCCCACCATGTCCAAGGACATGATGGAAATGTGGTTCGGCAACACCTTCAACCGCGAAGGGTTGGACGCAAAGACGCGGCTTCTGCTGACCATCGCGGGGCTGACGGTTCTGGGCGCGCAGGCCGAACCGCAGATGAAGCTTGCCATCCGCCACGCGGTCGAGGCCGGTGCGACGCAGCGCGAAATTGCCGAAACGATCTATCAGATGAGCATGTTCGGCGGGCTTCCAGCGATGACCAAGGCGCTTGAGATCGCGCAATCGGTCTTTGACGAGGCCGAAAGGAACGAAACGGGGGACGACGCATGAGCGTGTTTGTTTTCGCCTTCTACCTCTTCGCCGTGACAGCGGTGACGGCGGGTCTGATGGTCGTGGTCAGCCGCAACCCCGTTCACTCGGTCCTGTGGCTCATCCTGTCCTTCCTGTCCTCTGCCGGGCTTTTCGTCCTGATGGGGGCGGAGTTCGTGGCGATGCTTCTGATCATCGTCTACGTCGGCGCCGTCGCGGTGCTGTTCCTGTTCGTGGTCATGATGCTGGACGTCGATTTCGCCGAACTGAAGGGCGAGATGGCGCGCTACATGCCGCTTGGCCTCTTGATCGGGGTCGTGATCCTGATGCAGCTCGGTATTGCCTTCGGTGCATGGGAAACCGCCGAAAGCGCCGAGGGGATGCGCGCCGCCGCAACGCCCGAGGGTGTTACCAACACCGCCGCGCTCGGCATGCTGCTTTACGACCGGTACGTCTACATGTTCCAGGCGGCTGGCTTGATCCTGCTGGTCGCGATGATCGGAGCGATCGTACTGACCATGCGCCACCGCCCGAACGTGAAACGCCAGGACGTGCTGGCGCAGATGTACCGCGATCCGGCCAAGGCGATGGAACTGAAGGACGTGAAGCCAGGGCAGGGGCTTTGACCTGCCGCCCCTGTTGGGGCGCTTGAGAAATCATCCCCGCGCCGATGCGGGGCGACAAGGAAAGACGATACGGGCCGCGCCCGGAGGGACGAGAATGATCGGACTGACACATTACCTTGGCGTTGCCGCCGCTTTGTTCGTGATCGGCATCTTCGGTATCTTCCTGAACCGCAAGAACGTGATCGTCATCCTGATGTCGATCGAACTGATGCTTCTGGCGGTCAACATCAACTTCGTCGCCTTCTCGACGCATCTCAACGACCTCGTGGGCCAGGTCTTCACGATGTTCGTCCTGACCGTCGCCGCCGCCGAGGCCGCGATCGGGCTTGCGATCCTCGTCTGCTTCTTCCGCAACCGCGGCACCATCGACGTCGAAGACGTCAACGTGATGAAAGGGTAAGGGCAAATGGAAACGATCATCCTCTTTGCCCCGCTGCTGGGCTCGCTGATCGCGGGCTTCGGCTGGCGCGTGATCGGCGAACAGGGCGCGCAGGCCATCACCACCGGTCTGCTGTTCCTTGCCTGCCTTCTGTCCTGGATCGTGTTCCTGGGCTTCGACGGCACCACGCAGCATATCCACGTCCTGGACTTCATCCGTTCCGGCACGCTCGACACGTCCTGGCAGATCCGGCTGGACCGGCTTACCGCGATCATGCTGATCGTGGTGACGACGGTCTCGGCGCTGGTGCACCTCTATTCCTGGGGCTACATGGCCCATGACGACAACTGGGGCCACCACGAACACTACAAGGCGCGCTTCTTCGCCTACCTGTCGTTCTTCACCTTCGCGATGCTGTCGCTGGTCACGGCCGACAACCTTGTCCAGATGTTCTTCGGATGGGAGGGCGTGGGCGTCGCCTCCTACCTGCTGATCGGCTTCTACTACAAGAAAGCCAGCGCCAATGCCGCAGCGATCAAAGCCTTCGTCGTCAACCGTGTGGGTGACTTCGGCTTCGCGCTTGGCATCTTCGGGCTGTTCTTCCTGGTGGACAGCATCAACATGGATGAGGTCTTCGCCGCCGCCCCGACGCTGGCCGAGACGAACCTGCATTTCCTGTGGACCGAGTGGAACGCGGCGAACCTTCTGGCATTCCTGCTGTTCGTCGGCGCCATGGGCAAGTCGGCGCAGCTCTTCCTTCACACCTGGCTTCCCGACGCGATGGAAGGCCCGACACCGGTGTCTGCGCTGATCCACGCCGCGACGATGGTGACGGCCGGCGTGTTCCTGGTCTGCCGCATGTCGCCGCTGTTCGAATACGCGCCCGAGGCGAAGAGCTTCGTCATGTATATCGGCGCTGCGACGGCCTTTTTCGCCGCGACGGTGGGCCTGGTTCAGAACGACATCAAGCGTGTGATCGCCTATTCGACCTGTTCGCAGCTGGGCTACATGTTCGTGGCCGCGGGCGCGGGCATCTACAGCGCCGCGATGTTCCACCTGTTCACGCACGCCTTCTTCAAGGCGATGCTGTTCCTGGGAGCCGGTTCGGTCATCCACGCGATGCATCATGAACAGGACATGCGGAACTACGGCAACCTGCGGAAAAAGATCCCGCTGACCTTCTGGGCGATGATGATCGGCACGCTTGCCATCACGGGCGTCGGCATCCCGATGACCTCGATCGGTTTCGCCGGGTTCCTGTCGAAGGACGCGATCATCGAATCCGCCTGGGGCTCGGCGAACGGTTTCGCCTTCTGGGCGCTGGTGGTCGCTGCCTGCTTCACCTCGTTCTATTCCTGGCGGCTTATCTTCATGACTTTCTACGGGAAAGAACGCGGCGATCATCACGCGCATGAACACGCGCATGAAAGCCCCTGGACCATGACCGTGCCGCTGGGAGTGCTGGCGATCGGCGCGGTCTTTGCCGGGATGCTTTGGTACAAGCCCTTCTTCGGCGACCACGACGCGATGACCAAGTTCTTCGCGATGCCGCACCACGAAGCCGCGATGGCCGAGGGTGAAGCCACGGACGGTCAAGGCGCCGAGGCGACCGCGGCGGGAGGCCACGCAGAGCCGGCAGCCGCCGAAGGGCAGGGCGAAGTGGCAGCCGCCGAAGGTCACGCCGAGTCGGCAGTGTCGGACGGCCACGCCACCGCAGACGATCATGGCCCAATCGGCGCGATCTACATGTCGGAGGCGTCAAATACGGTGCTTGACGACGCCCACCACGCCCCGGCCTGGGTGAAGGTTTCGCCCTTCGTGGCGATGATCCTGGGCCTGTTCGTCGCCTGGGTGTTCTACATCCGCCGGCCCGATCTGCCGCGCGCCTTTGCCGAAAACCAGCCGATCCTCTACCGGTTCCTGCTTAACAAGTGGTACTTCGACGAGATCTATGACGCGATCTTCGTCCGTCCGGCCAAGGCCCTTGGCCGCTTCCTATGGAAGCGTGGCGACGGATCCGTGATCGACGGCACGATCAACGGCGTGGCGATGGGCTTCGTGCCGACGCTGACGCGGATCGTGAACCGGGCTCAGTCGGGCTACCTGTTCCACTACGCCTTCGCGATGGTCATCGGTATCGCGATCCTAATGCTCTGGATGACGCTCTCGGGGGGCGCGCACTAATGGAAAACCTGCTTTCCATCATAACCTTCCTGCCCCTCGTGGCCGCAGCGATCCTGGCGCTCTTTCTCAAAGGCGACGATCCGGCCGCGCAGCGCAATGCAAAGTCGGTGGCGCTTTTCGCGACATCGGCGACGTTCCTGATCTCGCTCTTCGTGCTGACGGGCTTCGAGGCCGGAAACACCGGCTTCCAGTTCGTGGAAGAACGCGAATGGATCATGGGGCTCAAGTACAAGGTCGGCGTCGATGGCATTTCAGTGCTGTTCGTGCTTCTGACCACGTTCCTGATGCCGATCACGATCCTGTCCACTTGGGACGTGACCGTTCGGGTCAAGGAATACATGGTCGCCTTTCTCGTCCTTGAAGGGCTGATGATCGGCGTCTTCGTCGCGCTGGACCTCGTGCTGTTCTACCTCTTCTTCGAAGCCGGACTGATCCCGATGTTTCTGATCATCGGCATCTGGGGCGGGAAAGAGCGGATCTACGCCGCGTTCAAGTTCTTCCTTTACACCTTCCTCGGCTCGGTCCTGATGCTGGTCGCGATGATCGCCATGTATGTGGACGCCGGCACGACGGATATCCCAACCCTGCTTGGCCATCCCTTCGGGTCCGATACGATCTCGGTCCTGGGCTTCCATGTCGTGGGGGGGATGCAGACGCTCCTGTTCCTGGCCTTCTTCGCGTCATTCGCGGTCAAGATGCCGATGTGGCCGGTCCATACCTGGCTGCCCGATGCGCACGTTCAGGCGCCGACCGCGGGTTCGGTCATCCTGGCCGCAGTGCTGCTGAAGATGGGCGGCTACGGCTTTCTTCGCTTCTCGCTGCCGATGTTCCCGATCGCCTCGGACCTTCTGTCGGGCTTCGTCTTCTGGCTCTCGGCGATCGCGATCGTCTATGCCTCGCTGGTCGCGCTGGCGCAGTCGGACATGAAGAAGCTTGTGGCCTATTCCTCGGTCGCGCACATGGGCTATGTCACCATGGGGATCTTCGCCGTGAACCAGCAAGGAATCGACGGCGCGATCTTCCAGATGCTGAGCCATGGCTTCATCTCGGGCGCGCTCTTCCTTTCGGTGGGCGTGATCTATGACCGGATGCACACGCGCGAAATCGACGCCTACGGCGGGCTCGTCAACCGGATGCCGGCTTATGCGCTGATCTTCATGTTCTTCACCATGGCGAACGTGGGCCTGCCGGGCACGTCCGGATTCGTCGGTGAATTCCTGACGCTCATGGGCATCTTCCAGGTCAACACCTGGGTGGCATTGGTGGCAACCTCTGGCGTCATCCTGTCCGCGGCCTACGCGCTATGGCTCTATCGCCGCGTGATCATGGGCGAGCTGATCAAGGAAAGCCTGAAGGGCATCAAGGACATGACCGCCCGTGAAAAGTTCGTCATGGCGCCCCTTGTTGCCATGACACTCATCCTCGGCGTCTATCCGAGCCTGGTGACCGACATGGTCGGCCCCTCGGTCGAGGCGCTGATTGCAGACTACCGTGCCGACGTGCCGCTGCTCGAGGCAGTGGCCGAAGCCAGCCACTGAAGGATCCCACGCGATGATCTCCGCTGATTTCTCCGCCGTTCTTCCCGAAGTGCTGCTGGCGCTTTACGCGATGGCCGCCCTTCTGGGCGCGGTCTGGGGCGGCAAGGACCAGATGACCTCGACGCTGACATGGGCGACGTCCGCGATCTTCGTGGGTGTCGCGGCATGGATCGGTCTTTCCGGGTCGGGCGACGCGATGGCCTTCGGGGGGGCCTTCATCGACGACGCCTTCGCGCGGTTCGCCAAGGTGACGGTCCTCTTGTCCGCTGCCGGCGTATTGGTCATGAGTCAGGATTATATGGAGCGTCGCGGCATCGCGCGCTTCGAATATCCCGTCCTGATCACGCTGGCGGTTGTCGGCATGATGATGATGGTGTCCGCCGGCGACCTGATGTCGCTTTACATGGGGCTGGAGCTGCAGTCGCTGTCGCTTTACGTCGTGGCCGCCCTGCGCCGCGACAGCATTAAATCGACAGAAGCCGGCCTGAAGTATTTCGTCCTTGGCGCGCTTTCCTCGGGGCTTCTGCTTTACGGCGCGTCGCTCACCTACGGGTTCACGGGGACGACGCTTTTCGCAGGCATCTTCGACACGATCGCCGATGGTCACGTTTCCATCGGGCTGCTGTTCGGGCTTATCTTCCTGATCACGGGCCTTGCCTTCAAGGTTTCGGCCGTGCCGTTCCACATGTGGACGCCCGACGTCTATGAAGGGTCGCCGACCCCAGTCACCGCGTTCTTCGCCACCGCCCCCAAGGTGGCAGCGATGGCGCTGTTCGCGCGACTGGTCTTTGACGCCTTCGGCGGCGCCGTCGGGGACTGGAGCCAGGTGATCGCGCTTTTGGCGACGCTGTCCATGTTCGTTGGCGCGATCGCTGCGATCGGTCAGCGCAACATCAAGCGCCTGATGGCATACTCTTCCATCGCGCATATGGGGTTCGCGATGATCGGCCTTGCCGCGGGTACGCAATTGGGCGTGCAGGCGATGCTGACCTACATGGCGATTTACGTGGCCATGAACATCGGCACCTTCGCCTTCATCCTGTCGATGGAGCGGGATGGCGCCCCGGTTACCGACATCGCATCGCTCAACCTGTTCGCCCGGCGCGAGCCGGTCAAGGCGCTGGCCGTCCTGATCCTCATGTTCTCGCTGGCGGGTGTGCCGCCGATGCTGGGCTTCTTCGCGAAGTACGGCGTGCTGCGCGCGTCGCTGGATGCCGGGTTCGTCTGGCTTGCGGTGGGTGGCGCAATCGCTTCGGTCATCGGCGCGTTCTATTATCTTCGCATCGTGTACTTCATGTACTTCGGCCAAGAGGGTGAGGCGCTTGAAAGCCGGATGACCGCGCCCCAGTGGCTTTTGCTGATGGTTTCCGCGGCTGTCATGGTTCTGGGCGTGATGAACGTCTTCGGCGTCGAGGGCGCGGCGGCGGTCGCGGCCGAAGTCCTTGTCCAGTGATCCGACTGCGTGGCCCCAGGGCGTGGCGCGCCACGTCCTGGATGAGGTGGACAGCACCAATTCCGAAGCCGCGCGTTTGGCGCCCAGCCTGAGCCAGCCGACCTGGATCATGGCGCGACGCCAGACCTCTGCGCGCGGGCGCCGTGGCAGGGTCTGGGTCAGCCCCGAGGGCAATTTCGCGGCGACTCTGGTCATGCGTCCAGCGGGTGATCCCGCACAGTCAGCACTGCGAAGCTTCGTCGCCGCTCTGGCCCTGGCGGATGCGTTGGCGCTTGTCATGGGGCCGGGGGCGGTCCTATCGCTGAAGTGGCCGAACGATGTGCTGCTGAACGGCGGCAAGGTGGCCGGGATCCTGCTGGAAAGCACCGGCGCCGGGGCGGGGGTCACGCATCTTGCGATCGGCATCGGCGTTAACCTTGTCGCGGCCCCGCCGATAGAGGCCGTGGAACCTGGTGCCTTGCCCCCAGTATCGGTGCTGGGCGAAACCGGACTTCGCATCGCGCCGGAGGAATTCCTGACATATCTCGCCGCAGCCTTCGCCCGGTGGGAGTCGCAGTTTTCGACCTTCGGATTCGCGCCGATCAGGAATGCCTGGCTGTCGCGTGCCGCAAGGCTTGGCCAGCCGGTGACGGCCCGCACCATGACCGAGACAATCGAAGGCACCTTCGATACGCTGGGTGAGGATGGTGCGCTGATCCTCGCAACGCCGCAGGGGCGGCGTGCCATTCCGGCGGCGGATGTCTTTTTCTGATACGGGGGGCGGGATGCTTCTTTGCATCGACTGCGGCAACACGAACACGGTCTTTTCCGTCTGGGACGGAGAAAGGTTCCGCTGCACGCTTCGGACCTCGACCGAACATCAACGCACGGCCGACCAGTACTTCGTCTGGTTTTCTACCCTGATGCAGCATCACAAGGTGCCGGTCGATATCCGCGCGGTGGTGATCTCCTCGACCGTGCCGCGCGTCGTCTTCAATCTGCGCGTACTCTGTGATCGGTACTTCACCTGCCGCCCCCTGGTTGTGGGCAAGCCGGATTGCGCGCTTCCCGTGGCCCCTAGGGTCGATCAGGGCACGACCGTCGGCCCGGACCGCCTGGTCAACACGGTCGGCAGCTATGACCGCCACGGCGGCAACCTGATCGTGGTGGATTTCGGCACGGCGACGACGTTCGACGTCGTGGATGCCGATGGCGCCTATATCGGTGGTGTCATCGCGCCGGGCGTCAACTTGTCGCTTGAAGCGCTCCACATGGCAGCGGCGGCGCTTCCCCATGTGGATGTCACCAAGCCGCCACACGCGATCGGTACGAATACGGTTGCCTGCATGCAGTCGGGCGTCTACTGGGGGTATGTCGGGCTTGTCGAAGGCATCGTCCGGCAGATCCGGGTGGAACGCGAACGGCCGATGAAGGTTATCGCCACCGGCGGGCTCGCGCCCCTTTTCGACCAGGGCACCGACATTTTCGACAGTGTCGAGGATGACCTGACCATGCACGGCCTGGTGCTGATCCACCGCCACAACAAGGAACTGGAACTGGCATGAGCGTGAAGGAACGCCTGATCTACCTGCCGCTCGGCGGGGCCGGCGAAATCGGCATGAACTGCTATGTCTACGGCTACGGCCCCGAAGGCGAGGAGCGTCTGATCGTCGTCGATCTGGGCGTGACCTTCCCGGACATGGACACGACCCCCGGTGTCGATCTGATCATGCCCGATGTCAGCTGGCTTGAGGCGAATGCGGAACGGATCGAGGCGATCTTCATAACCCACGCGCATGAGGATCACGTCGGTGCTCTTGGCCATCTGTGGCCCGGACTGCGCGCGCCCGTCTATGCGCGCCCCTTCACCGGCGCCATTGCCAAGATGAAGATGGAAGAGGCCGGCCAGCCCGCGGACAGCGTGCGCATCGTCGGCCCGCACCCGGCGGCGACCGAGGCCGGACCCTTCCGGGTCCAGTTCCTTCCCGTCAGCCACTCGATCCCGGAAAGCGCGGCGCTTGTCATCGACACGCCGGCCGGTCGGATCGTGCACACCGCCGACTTCAAGCTGGACGGATCGCCCGTGGTGGGCGAACCCTTCGACCCAGAGCTTTGGCACGCCATCGCCAGGGAAGGTGACGGGGTGCGCGCGCTGGTTTGCGATTCCACCAACGTCTTTTCCCCGCAGCCGGGTCGGTCCGAAGCTGGGCTTGTCGGCCCCATCACCGAACTGCTGAAAGGGCAGGAAGGAATGGTCGTCGCGACGACCTTCGCCTCGAATATCGCGCGGCTGAAGACGCTGGCCGAAGCGGGCCGCGATGCGGGCCGGTCGGTCTGCCTGCTTGGGCGGGCGATGAAGCGGATGCTGACCGCGGCGGTCGAAGCCGGGATCGTCTCGGACTTCCCGTCATTGGTCCAGCCCGAGGAAGCGGCGGACGTTCCGCGCGGGAACCTGATGCTGATCGTGACGGGCAGCCAGGGCGAACGGCGCGCGGCCTCCGCGCAGCTGTCGCGCGGCAAGTACCTGGGGCTTGAGATGAAAGCGGGCGACCTGTTCCTGTTTTCATCGAAAACCATCCCCGGCAACGAACGCGGCGTGATCCGCGTGATGAACGCGTTTTCCGAGATGGGCGTTGACATCGTGGACGATCGCGGGGGGCTGTACCATGTGTCCGGCCATGCAAACCGCCCTGATCTTGAGGCCGTGCACGACCTGATGCGACCCAAGATCCTCATTCCAATGCACGGCGAACACCGGCATCTGCGCGAACATGTGAAGCTTGGCTTGGCCAAAGGCATCGCTTCGGAAATCGCGACCAACGGCATGATGCTTGACATCACCGGCGACGAGCCGGCGGTGGTCGAGTATGTCGAGGCCGGCCGGACCTACCTGGACGGCAGCACGCTGCTGGGGGCGATGGACGGTGTCGTGCGCGACCGGATCCGCATGGCGCTGAACGGTCACGTGCTGGTGACGATCCTTCTGGACGAGGACGACCAGCCCCTGGGCGACGCTTGGGTCGACCTGAAGGGGCTCGCGGAAACCACGCGCTCCGGCGCGTCGCTTGCCGACGAAATCGAAAGCGAACTGACCGAGTTCCTCGAAAACGCAGGCCCCAAGGTGATCACCAACGACGACAAGATCGAAGAGGCGGTCAAGCGCATCGTGCGCCAGGTGACGATGGAAGAGATCGGCAAGAAGCCCGAGGTGACGGTCGTCGTCAGCCGGCTGGCGGTGGAGTAGGCCAGCCCGCCTCAGGCTTCCTGAATTCGCGCTTTTCGGGTACGCTGGTCCCATGAAAAAGGGGACCAGCGTGGACGCTCGCGTTCGAAAGGCATCCCCGGACGAAATCGAATCCGTCGCAGCCGTGATGGATCTGGGCTTCGTGACTGATCCGACCGCGCGGTACTTCCTACCTAGGGCAGAGCAGTATTTTCATGGCCATCGCCAGTACGCGCGGCTGTGTGCCGCGCCCGGATTCGACAGCGGCACGGTCTTTGCGTTCAGCATGATGATGGGGGCCGCGATCTGGTATCCGCCGGGGATCAAGGCGGATTACGCGGCGCTGGAGGAGCTTGTTCAGGCGGTCGTGCAGCCAGAGCAGCAAAAGCTATTCTCCGACCTGATCGAAGCGTGCGTGCGCTATCGTCCCAATGGCGACTTTGCGAGCTTGGAGTTGATCGCGGTCGATCCGGCACATAGCGGCAATGGCGTGGGCGCGGCGCTTCTGCGCGAAGGCCTGACGCTCTTCGATCAAAAGGGGGTGCCGGTGTATCTTGAGTCCAGCAATCCCCGCAATCTGTCGTTCTACCGCCGGGCGGGGTTCGATCTCTTGGCGGAAGTGCGGGTCGGGGATGGCCCCGCCCGCTATCCGATGCTGCGCCCTGCCGGTGGACGGACCGTGACCGGCAATGGCTTGTAAGGAGGGCGTCCCGGTCTCAGACTTCTTCCGAGGATTTAAGCCCGCGCAGCAGGAAGTCGGGGACATGGTCGCCCATCCCGATCACCGGCGCATCGTCGCGGCGGCGATCGCGACGATCGTCGCCCTTGCGGCCTTCGTTGCGGCGTTCCGAACGGCGCTCTTCCCGACGGTCTTCACGACGGTCTTCACGGCGGGGTTCGCGCGTCTTCGGTTGCTCGGGTTCGGGACAGGGCTCGATCTGCTCCACGTCAAGCGCCTGCATCGGCGCGACCTCGTTATGCGGCTTGACTGGGCGTTCGCGGCGGTCTTCGCGTCCACGGCGCCCGCCTTCGCGTCCGGGCTTTTCGGTACGGGGGCGGGGGGGCTTTTGCGCGGCGTCCGACAAGGCGAAATCCTCGGGGATCGCGCCGCGCGGGATTTCCCTTTTCACTAGGCTTTCGATCGCGTCCAGAAATTTCTTGTCGGCCGGCGTCGCGATGGTGATCGCCACCCCCTTGCGGCCGGCGCGCCCGGTGCGGCCGATGCGGTGCACGTAATCCTCGGCGTGGCTTGGCACGTCGAAGTTGAAGACATGGCTCACCTGCGGAATGTCCAGCCCGCGGGCCGCCACGTCCGAGGCGACGAGGAAGCGCAGCGATCCGTCGCGGAACCCGTCGAGGGTTTTCGTTCGCTGGCTCTGATCCAGATCGCCATGGATCGGCGCGGCGTCGAAGCCGTGCGTCTTCAGCGATTTGGCAAGAATGTCGACCTCGCTCTTGCGGTTGCAGAAGAGGATCGCGTTGGTGCAGGAATCGCCCTCGGCGTTGATGAGGGCGCGCAGAAGTTCACGCTTTTGCTTGGAACTCTGGTCCTTGCGCGTCGGCGTCAGTTCGATCAGCCTCTGCTCGATCGTTTCCGAGGTCGTGGCCTGGCGCGCAACCTCGATCCGGGCCGGGGCATGAAGGAATGTGTTGGTGATCCGTTCGATCTCGGGCGCCATGGTGGCCGAGAAGAACAGAGTTTGCCGGGTAAACGGGGTCAGCTGGAAGATGCGCTCGATGTCGGGGATGAAACCCATGTCGAGCATCCGGTCGGCTTCGTCCACCACCATGATCTGCACGCCGGTCAGCAGCAGCTTGCCGCGCTCGAAGTGGTCCAGAAGCCGGCCGGGCGTCGCGATCAGCACGTCGACTCCGCGATCGATGAGCTTGTCCTGATCCGCGAAGCTGACGCCGCCGATCAGCAGCGCCTTGGTCAGCTTGGTGTGCTTGGCGTAGATGTCGAAGTTCTCGGCCACCTGCGCGGCCAGTTCGCGCGTCGGCGCCAGAACCAGCGACCGCGGCATGCGCGCGCGAGCCCGCCCGCGTCCAAGAAGCGTGATCATGGGCAGCGTGAAGCTTGCCGTCTTGCCCGTGCCGGTCTGGGCGATGCCCAGAACGTCGCGGCCTTCAAGCGCGTGGGGAATGGCGCCGGCTTGAATCGGGGTGGGGGTTTCGTAGCCGGCTTCGGCAATAGCTTGCAGGACGCGCGCGTCCAGCTTGAGGTCAGTGAATTTGGTCATTAGCGTCCGTCAATCTGCGGCATCGGGCCGCAAGGGTGATGGGCGCTAACACTGGGCGCCCGTGCATCGTCTGGCCACAGGCCGTGCGTTCCGTTAGCCGAAGAGGCGCAAAAGGTCAAGGTTCGTGCGGCCAGACCGCGCGCTTAGCCGGCTTCTTCCCGGTTCAAACGCATAAGTTCCAATCGATGACGCATAAGCGCGAAGCGGCGGAAAATGTTGCGTGGATCCCTGTTCAGCCGGTCCATCAGCGCCGTTGCAAGCGGACCGGCGTTCGGCGCAGCCAGAGCTTGCTCGACAATGTCGAGCAGCAGGTTTGCCTCCAGGTCGCCGCCCACGATCTGAAAGCCCAACATGTTCAGCGGCAGAGGGCCCTTTGCGCGACCGGGAATGCGAAAGGGCTCATCCGATGGCGTGCCTGAATATTGCCGCTCGTACTCATAAAGCTTCATAAGTGAAAACAGCACGTTCATGGACTGGCCGATGCGCCGGTCTGCCTCAGTCGGCCCGTGTTCAGCGAAGGTGATGATCGAGGAAATCAGCCAGCGCGAGTTCAGATGCTCAAGCAGCAGGTCGGCTTTTTCGCGCCATATCCTCAGGAAAAGCGCCGGGGCCTGTTCGGGCCAGTTGAATTTTCTCAGGTTGGCGATGAGCAGCGCGTTGAGCAGGCACAGTTCGGGCTTGCCTCTGAAATCGGGCAAAAGATCGTGCCGCTTGCGTGCAAAGCTGCTGTGGCCCCGTGGCAAGGGGGCGGGATCCTGGTCGGGGACGAGGCCGGATACGAGCGCGTCCAGATCGACGTCAAGCAGCGGCAGCGCTTCGCCCTCGTGATAGACAAGCCCGGCCCGCCGTCTTCGACGGGCCGCGATCAGGTCGCGCATTCCGTCTGGATAGGTTTCGAATCCGTCTTCCCCGTGCATCCGGCCGCCTGTCTGTCTGCCCACCCCTGACCCATACAACCCCGCATCCTGCTTGCAAAGACGGACGCCGCCCGAATGCCGGACGGCGCCGTTGGGTGGGTAATGGTTCTTGGGTGTGTCAGGTGATTGCCGGCCGTCTCCTTTCCTGTTGTTCCCGCGCCTTTCGACGCTGGTTCAAGTTGCCGGCCCAGGGCCGGATGGAAGCGGTCGGATCAAGCGGGGCGGCGGCTACGAGGGAGAACGCGCGCCGCCCCTTTGCTTTCGCACCGTCGTCTGCTCTGGCCCGGGGTGGCCGACGATGCTCCAACCGCTTAACTCCAAACTTTCGCACCTATTGTTGAAAGCTCTTAATCAATCATCTTGTTCGGGAATGGGGCAATTTTGTGGCGTGGCGCGCTGTTTCCGCGCGGGCGCCACAATTGGCTTCTGCGCACGCAAACTGTTTCCGCATTGGGTGTCAATCCGGGTCTTGGGGGCTTGACAGGGTGTTCATGGGAAACTGCGAGCCGCGACTCTGGCGATTTCGTGGTGACGGCTCGGCGCTATTGCCACGATTCGCCAGTGCGCGCTCGCTTTCGTCAAACCATCATTTCCTTGGTGGCCGACAGTTTCAACGAGGGATGGTCGCGAATGATCCGGTCAATGTCCCATTGTAGCCGCGTCAAGTACACGATGTCGCCGTCATGGTCGTTGGCGATATGGCCTTTGTTCGCATTTACGAACTTTTCCACGTCAGCCTTGGGCCCCGTGACCCAGCGGGCAGATGTGAATTGCGACGACTCGAAGCGGACAGGCAGGGAGTATTCGATCTCGATCCGGCTTGCCAGAACGTCGAACTGAAGGGCGCCGACCACGCCGACGATGAAGCCTGAACCGATCGCCGGCTTGAAGACCTTGGCGGCGCCTTCCTCGGCAAACTGCATCAGCGCCTTTTCCAGGTGCTTGGCCTTCATCGGGTCGCCCGCGCGAACGGTTTGAAGCAGCTCCGGCGCGAACGACGGGATCCCGGTGAAGCGCAGCGCCTCGCCCTCGGTCAGCGCATCGCCGATGCGAAGCTGGCCATGGTTCGGTATGCCGATGATGTCGCCCGCCCAGGCTTCCTCGGCCAGTTCGCGGTCGGCGGCCAGGAACAGGACCGGGTTCGACACCGCCATTGGTTTCTTCGACCGCACATGCAGAAGCTTCATGCCGCGCGCGAAATGGCCAGAGGCGAGCCGGACGAAGGCCACGCGGTCGCGATGCTTGGGGTCCATGTTGGCCTGCACCTTGAAGACGAAGCCCGTGACCTTGGATTCTTCTGGCAGGATCTCGCGCTCGGCGGCCTTCTGCGGCTGGGGTTCAGGGCCATAGTCGCCGATCCCGCGCATCAGTTCCTTGACCCCGAACGAGTTGATGGCAGATCCGAACCATATCGGCGTCATGTGCCCCTCAAGGAACGCTTGGCGATCGAAGGCGGGCAGCAGTTCGCGCGCCATCTCAAGTTCGTCGCGCAGTTTCGCGAGTTGTTCGGCAGGGACGTGCTCGGCCAGTTTCGGGTCGTCCAGACCGGTGATCGCGATGGACTCCGCGACCTTGTTGCGGTCGGCGCGGTCCATGATCTCAAGCCGGTCGTGCAGCAGGTCGTAGGCGCCGATGAAGTCGCGTCCCATGCCGATCGGCCAGCTTGCCGGCGCCACGTCGATGGCCAGGTTTTCCTGGATCTCGTCGATGATCTCGAACGTGTCGCGGCTTTCGCGGTCCATCTTGTTGCAAAAGGTCAGGATCGGAAGATCGCGCAGGCGGCAGACCTCGAACAGCTTGCGGGTCTGGCTTTCAACGCCCTTCGCGCCGTCGATCACCATGATCGCCGCATCGACGGCGGTCAGCGTGCGATAGGTGTCCTCGGAAAAGTCGCTGTGGCCGGGCGTATCGACAAGGTTGAACCGGTACTTGTCGAAATCGAAGGACATGGCCGAGGCTGACACCGAGATGCCGCGGTCCTGTTCCAGCTTCATGAAGTCCGATCGCGTCCGACGCGCCTCGCCCTTGGCACGGACCTGTCCGGCCATCTGGATCGCGCCGCCGAACAGCAGGAACTTTTCGGTCAGCGTGGTCTTGCCCGCATCGGGGTGCGAGATGATCGCAAAGGTGCGGCGGCGGGCGATTTCGGTCGGCAGGGCAGGGCGGTTCATCGGTGTCTCCAGCATGGGCGCCCTTTAGCGCGCGCGGGGGCCGCGCGCAATGCGCCCGCTTCGCGCAGATCAGCGCCCTCTGTCGCGCAGGTGCGCCGCGACGGAAGGCACGGCGTCCTGCGCAATCTCGATCGCCGCATGCGCGTGCTGGTCAAGGCCGGGAAAGCGTGCGCGCAATTCGTCCGAAAGCTCGGTCGGCAGCATGGGCATTACCGATTGGGTCACGTTGAGACTTTCCGATGGGATCCCTTCGGCGTAGATGATTTCGTGCCGGTCGAACACAAGGCTGTAGTAGTCGACGAAGCCACCCTCGCGCCGCGTGATGCGGTCGCCGTCGACCAGGTGCTTGGCTTGAACCAGCAGGTCGGCAGTCGGGGTTACACCGCTTGCGTAGAGGAAAAGGCGGTGGTGCGGGCTGACGGCAAGGTCGCCAAGATTGCCCATGGCGCCGGCTGCGATCACCACAGGGGCGAACCCGCCCTGCGCGGGAAAGGTCGCCTTGCCGGTCCAGCGCAGCACCTGCGCGCCGTGGTCTCGTGTCAGGACGCGGTCGCCGGGGGCAAGCTGCTCGATCGGTAACGGAGCCGCCTCGGGCAAGGAAATGAGCGTTCCACGCGCGAAGGCAACGCAGACGGTTTCGGCAATGCGAAGCCCCGGCGGCGGTGGCGCGGCGGAGACAAGCGTATGGTCGGCGCGGGGGGAAAGGGGCGAGAGCGGCAGCGCCAATATCTCATCCGACGGGTCATGGCGAAGGATCAGGACCTCGACCCTGTCCCCGTTTGCAGCCACCAGTGTCAGAAGCGACAGCAAGGTTACTGTGTCGCCTTCGGTGCCGATCCGCGTGCCGGGGCCAACGACCTGCGGTGCGGCCGGGCTATCGGACAGGCGAAGGGCCAGCCGCGACGATTGCGACTCCGGGGCAAGGCGATAGACGTCGCCGAGTTCGCAATTGTCCGCTGCCCCGATCGGGTCGCCCTGATTGGCCCCCAGCACAACCCTGAAAGCGGTCGCGGGATAGACATGCGCGAACTGCGCGGGCGGGGGTTCGGGATCGGTCATCGCGGTGGCTTAGCGCGCGCCAAGCGGCATGACAAGTTTGGACAGCAAGGGCTATGGCCCAGGCGCCCCGTTTCGCTATGCTCCGTCCCGAAGCGAAAAGGAGATGATGATGGATCTTGGGATTCGCGGAAAGCGCGCGCTTGTCTGCGCCTCGTCCAAGGGGCTTGGGCGCGGCTGCGCCGAAGCGCTGGCGGCCGCGGGCGTGGAGCTTGTGATGAACGCCCGCGGCGGCGAGGCGCTTGACGCCGCTGCGGAAGACATTCGGTCGCGCTTTGGTGTCGCGGTAACGACCGTGGCGGCGGATGTATCCACCGAAGCCGGCCAGCGCGCCCTGCTTGAGGCATCGGGCGACATCGACATCCTGGTCAACAACGCGGGCGGCCCGCCGCCCGGAACTTGGTCCGAGTGGGACCGCGACGATTTCATCCGGGCGCTCGACGCCAATATGCTGGCCCCTATCGCTCTGATGAAGGCAACGCTGCCCGGCATGATTGACCGGCGGTGGGGGCGCGTGGTCAACATCACGTCCCAGGCGGTCAGATCGCCAATCCCGGCGCTTGGGCTTTCGAACAGCGCGCGCGCCGGTCTGACAGGCTACGTCGCGGGAACCTCGCGCCAGGTCGCGCGCCACGGCGTCACGATCAACAACTTGCTGCCCGGCATTCACGCGACCGACCGTGCGGTTTCGCTGGACAAGGGCGTGATGAGAGCCGAGGGCGTCACGATGGAAGAGGCGATCGCCCGCAGGTCGGCAACCATTCCCGCAGGCCGCTATGGCACAAGCGAAGAGTTCGGCGCGATGTGTGCCTTCCTGTGCTCTGTCCATGCGGGTTTCATCGTCGGCCAGAACATCCTGCTGGACGGCGGCGCGGTTAACCTGACGATGTGAGATCGCCCGCCTGCGATGCCCGTGCGGTCGGGCGTCGCAGGCCCCGGTAGCGCTTGCGACCGCTTCTGCAGCCTGCTATCGGAATGAAACCCGACGATTTCGCTCGGGCAAAGGGGAAGACGTGACCGCAACACCGCCGAGATTGCAGGTGCAGAACCTGATCCGCGTCTATGATGGGCGTACGGTGGTCAATGACGTTTCGCTTTCCATCGAAGCTGGGCAGGTGACCTGCCTGCTTGGCCCCTCTGGCTGCGGCAAGTCCACGACCCTGCGGATGATCGCGGGCGTCGACATGCAGGACGCGGGCCGCATCTTCGTCGACGGCAACCTGGTCTGCGACACGGTCTTCCGCGTTCCGCCCGAACGCCGGTCCATCGGCTTGATGTTTCAGGATTTCGCGCTGTTTCCCCATCTCAGCGTCGCCGAGAACATCGCCTTCGGGCTGCCGCGTTCGGATGCGGCGCGCATGGCCCGCGTTGATGAACTGCTGGAGCGGGTGGCGTTGTCCGGGTTCGGCCCCAAGTATCCCCACGAGCTTTCGGGCGGTGAACAGCAGCGCGTGGCACTTGCCCGCGCTCTGGCGCCGCGCCCTCGCATCCTGCTGATGGATGAGCCGTTTTCCGGACTTGACGAGCGGCTTCGCGACGGGATCCGAGACGACACGCTTGCGCTTCTGAAAGAGGAAGGGTCAGCGGTCCTGTTGGTCACGCACGAGCCGCACGAAGCCATGCGCATGGCCGATGAGATCGCGCTGATGCGCTCGGGCGCGATCGTACAGCACGGTGCGCCATACAACCTGTACAACGCGCCCGTGGACCGGGCGGCGGCGGCGTTCTTTTCGGACATCAACATACTAGAGGGCAGGGTGCAGGGCGCGCTGACCCAGACCCCGTTTGGTGAATTCCTGACGCCCGGCCTTCCCGACGGCACCGAGGTCGAGATCGTCATCCGCCCGCAGCATCTAAAGATCGACTTCGATCGGGCGGGAAAGGGACCCCTGCCGACCGCGGTCGACGGAACCGCGGCACGGGCCGAGGTCGCGCGCGCACGCTTCATGGGCCGCGAGAGCCTGGTGGAATTCCGGCTGTGCCACGACGGTCAGATCCTGAAGGCCTCCGTGCCCGCCGTATTTCTGCCGAAACCGGGCACGCCGATGTGGTTGATGCTGCGCCGCGACCGCTGCTTCGTCTTTCCCAAGGCCTGACAGGTACACGTCAGGGCTCGGCGAGTCGAGCCAGGTAGTCCTCGACCGTGCGTCCCGGCTCTGGCATGAACGCCCCGCCGTCGGGCACCAGCGCGATGATCATGTCAACGCGGAAGAAGCGGAAATCGGCGCGCAGCTCGCACCAGGCCAGCAAGGTCCAGACCTTGCCCCAGAACTCAAGCTGCAGGGGACGGATCCGACGCTGCGTCTCTGTGCCCGTTTCGTCGCGGTAGGACAGCGAAAGCGTCAGGTGTTCGCGGATCGCACGCCGTATCAGGCCCAGATGGGGGGCCGCGCGGGCGGCCTCGGCGCTGGAAAAGACGAAGCTGTCGCTGCCCGCTTCGGCCAGGATCGTGGGCGCCACGGCCGCGATCTTGGCGCGCAGGCTTACCGCCGCGCGCGCGGCGGTTTGGTCCGCGCCCGATGCGACAAGACCTAGGCCCAACCTCAGTGCCTCGAATTCGTCTCGCGACAACGCGACGGGGGGCAGCGCGACGGGATCGCGCAGCATGTAGCCAATCCCTCTTTCCCCTTCGATGGGTACGCCGCCCGCCTGAAGGCGCCCCATGTCGCGCCAGATCGTGCGTACCGAAACGCCGGTCTTTTCCGCAAGGTCGACCGCGCGATGCAGCTTGCCGTCGCGCAGGATGCGGATCAGATCGAGCAGGCGGTCGGGACGGGGCATGGCGGGTCGGTGGCGGTCTGTGCCGAATGAGTCTATGATGGCGTCGTGTCAGGCGGAACCGCGCCTGCGCGTCCAGATCCTGCCCGAAAACGTGGGGGATTGGCAAGACTTACCGACAGAATCCTGTCAGTTGCCGCGTCGCCCGGGCAGTAGGAGAGATGGCGCGCAGTGCGCTTTCAGTCTTTGATGCGCTTCGGAACGTCGGCAACCCGCCGGCAAGGCCGCCCCGTGGGCGGCGCATTTTGGAGGTACTTGAGATGCAGATGGGTCCTTGGCAGCTAATCATCATCGCGATCGTTGTGCTGGTGCTCTTCGGGCGCGGCAAGATCAGCTCTCTCATGGGCGAGGTCGGCAAGGGCATTACCGCGTTCAAGAAGGGCGTGAAGGACAGCACCGCCGAACTGGAAAAGGAAGCGTCCGACACGGCCAAGGACGTGACCCCGGAAGAAAAAGACAAGGCCTGAATTTCGAACTGACGGGGGCCGCAGATGTTCAACATGGGCTGGACCGAGCTTCTGGTCATTGGGGTGGTGGCGCTGATCGTCATAGGGCCTCAGGACCTCCCGGAAATGTTCCGCCAGCTCGGGCGGTTCACGGGCAAGATCCGCGCAATGGGACGGGAGTTCCAGCGCGCCATGGATCAGGCTGCAAAAGAGTCGGGCGTCAATGATGTGGCCAAGGACCTGAAGTCCGCGACCTCGCCCAAGGCGCTTGGGCTGGATGCGGTGAAGGGTGCGGCCGATCGCTTTGAAAAATGGGATCCGCTGAAGCAGTCGAAGCCGGCCAAGCCCGCCGCCAAGCCTGATAATCCCACGCCCGAAGTCGCGCCCGACACGGCCGGACCGGCCGCGGTCACGCAAAAGCCCCCGCTTGGACCGGCGACACAGGCGCTCGCGGAAAAGCAGGCGGCCCGCAAGGCCGTCATCGCGGAAACCAGCGCCAAGCTCAAGGCAATCGACGAGGGCGGCGCGACTGCCGCACCTGACGCCGAGGCCAAGTCCAAGGCGGCGGCGAAACCAAAGGCCGCTGCCAAGCCCAAGGCTGCCGCCGCGGACACTGCCGACAAACCCGCGCCCAAACCCCGCGCCCCGCGCAAGAAGAAGGCCGACGAGGCATGACCAAGACGGACCATATCGACGATTCCGCAGCGCCGCTGATCGAGCACCTGCGCGAGTTGCGCACACGTATCCTGTATTCGATCTCTGCCTTCGCGGTCTGTTTCGTCATCGGCTACATGGTCTGGCAGTATGTCTTCAAGTTCCTTGCCCGACCGATGTGCGTGGTGCTGACCGAGCGCGGACAGGAATGCCAGCTGATCCTGGTGAAGATGCAGGAAGGCTTCTTCGTCGCCATCAAGATCGCGCTTTGGGGCGGCTTCGCGCTGGCCTTTCCGATCATCGCATACCAGATGTGGCGTTTCGTGGCGCCGGGGCTGTACCGCTCGGAAAAGGCGGCTTTCCTGCCGTTCCTCGTCGCCTCTCCGGTGATGTTCCTGATTGGTGGAGCGTTCGCCTACTACATCATCCTGCCCTTCGCTTTCAGCTTCTTCCTGGGCTTCCAGGACGTCTTTGCCGACGCGATCAAGGAAGGCGGTTCCTTGTCGTCGCCGCCCGCCGGGATATCCTTCCTGGGGTCGATGGAAGCCTATCTGTCGCTGACCATGACCTTCGTGATGGCGTTCGGCCTTTGTTTCCAGTTGCCGGTTCTGCTGACGCTGATGGGCAAGGCAGGCCTGATTTCGTCCCAGGGCCTGAAGGCAACGCGAAAATACGCGGTGGTCGCGATCCTTGCTGTCGCCGCCGTCGTAACCCCGCCGGATGTGTTTTCGCAGGTCATCCTGTTCTGCGCGGTCTATCCCCTGTACGAGATGTCGATCTTCCTGATCACCCGCTTCGAGCGAGAGCGTGAAGCTCAGGCAAGGGCCGACGGCACCTGGGAAGAGGACGAGGAAGAAGCGTGAACGAAGAGGAGTTGCGCCGCATCGCCGCCGCGCTTGAGCGGATGGCCCCGGCGCCAGCGCAGGCGCCAGACTGGACCGCGGCCGATGCCTTCGTCTGGCACACCGCGCCGGACAGGCTGGACCCGGTGCCCGAGGTGGCGCGGGTTGACCTGGCCTTGCTGGTGGCGGTGGATCGGGCTCGCAACACCCTTCTTGAAAACACGCTTCAGTTCGCCAGGGGGTTTCCGGCCAACAACGCGCTGCTCTGGGGCGCGCGCGGCATGGGAAAGTCGTCCCTGGTGAAGGCGGTTCATGCAGAGGTCCTGCGCCAGGGCCTGGGCCTGAAGATCGTGGAACTGAGCCGCGAAGATCTGCCCACCATCGGGCGACTGCTGGCGCATCTGCGCGCCGCGCGGGATCATCGTTTCCTTCTGTTCTGTGACGACCTTTCGTTTTCGCACGACGACCAGCACTACAAGGCGCTGAAGGCGGTTCTGGACGGTGGGATCGAGGGGCGACCCGAAAACGTGATCTTTTACGCCACGTCGAACCGGCGCCACCTGATGCCGCGCGACATGATCGAGAACGAACGATCCAGTGCGATCAACCCATCCGAAGCGGTCGAGGAAAAGGTGTCGCTTTCTGACCGCTTCGGCCTCTGGTTGGGCTTCCATCCCTGCAGCCAGGACGAATTCCTGGACATGATCCGGGGATATTGCGACGCCTACGGGATCGAGATCGGGCAGGATCTCCTGCGGGCCGAAGCGATCGAGTGGCAGGCGACGCGAGGCTCGCGCTCGGGCCGTGTCGCATGGCAGTATTTCACCGACCTGGCGGGGCGCCGCGGCGTCAAGCTCTGATGCGTGGCGATCGGCAGCCCGCGATCACGCGGGCTGCCTGCCGAACTCATTTAAGGAACGGTACGGGGTCCGTGCTGTCGAGGCCTTGGCGAACTTCGAAGTGCAGGAATGCAGGATCGGAAGCGCGCACGACGGCAATGGGCTGACCACGCTTGACCTTGTCACCCTTGGCGACCTTGATCCCGTCGATGTTGGCGTAGACCGTCAGAAGGTTTCCGTCGTGTCGTATCACGAGGATCGGAACCTGGTCCGTGTCCTTGGTGATTGCGGCGACGGTGCCATCGCCCGCGGACTTGACGGTCGTGCCAGCGGCGGCGCCGATGTCGATGCCATCATTCTTCTTCTTCTGGTAGGCGCGGATGATCTTGCCTTCTACCGGCATCCCCAGGCGCGAGGCCGAAGTGCGTTCCGCACTCATCTCGGGCGAGGGCGGAGTCGCCACCGGAGTCGCGCTCGGTGTGGTCTTTTCGTCCGGCAAAGGCGTGGAGGCCGAGGGCGGTACGGGGGTCGGCGACCCCTGGCCGGGCTGCGTGACGGGATCGCCAAGCGAGCCTGTCGCGGCAACGGGGATCAGGAGGTACTGACCTTCGCGAACGGCCAGATCTGCACCCAGCCCGTTCCAGTCCGCCATGGCCTTGACGTTGACGTTGTAAAGCCTTGCGATCGAATAGGCGGTTTCACCGCGCTGCACCCGGTGGCGGATCGGTTCGCCGACGGGGGCGCTGGCAGGTTTGGCGGCGACTGGCTGGGCCTGCGTCGTGCCGCCGCTCTGCGCACGGTCTATGGCCGAGGACGCTATGGCGGTCACATCGATTCCATCGCCGGGGGCAGCCGTAACCGGAACGCCGGGCGTGCCGACGGGCCCGGCAGCCACACGGGTTGGCAGCACCAGCACCTCGCCGCGCCGCAACTGCGTTCCCATCGGAACGGCATTGAAACGCGCCAGTTCCTCGGCGTTGACGCCGACGCGCGTGGCGACGTTGGCAACGCTGTCGCCGTCCTGCGCTATCGCGACCTGGTAGTTCGGGTAGGTTATGACACCACGCGAATCCGTGCTTGGCCTGGCCTGCGCAGCCTGCGAGGCGGCCGTGGTGGTGGAAAACCCGCCACCGCCATAGCGCCTGAGATCCGGATCGAAGCCATTGCAGGCTGCCAGAGACAGGGCGGAAATGCCCAAAAGGGCCACGGATGGAAACCGGCTTTTCCGGGAATTCGTCATCGCTCGCTCCTCATCGCACGGGCCCTGTTCTCCGGGCCTTTGTGTTCTTGCCGGGGCTCAATCCTGCCCCAGTCCTTCGACCAGCGGTACGAAACGCACGGGGCGAAGTTCCTCGTAATCGTAGCCGGCCGCTGTTCGGGTCACCTTGATCAGGCTTTGTACCGCGTCCGACTGGCCTACCGGCAGAACCATGATACCGCCTTCGCGCAACTGAGCCAATAGGGGCCCTGGCGGGTCTTCGGCCGCTGCGGTCACGATTATCCGGTCAAATGGCGCCTGTTCGGGCAGGCCGCGGCTGCCGTCCGCGGAAAGGGCCGTGATATTGGTGAAAGCAAGCGAGTCGAAGACCTCTTGCGCCTCGCGGACCAGGCGTCTGTGACGTTCGACCGTGTAGACGCGGCGGGCAAGCTGCGACAGAATCGCGGCCTGGTATCCAGAGCCGGTGCCTATCTCCAGCACCTTGTCCCTTGGGCCAACGTCCAGCGCCTGGGTCATCAGGCCGACGACCGAAGGCTGGCTGATCGTCTGCCCGCACGCGATCGGCAAGGGCGTGTCTTCATAGGCGCGTTCCGCGAACAGGCCCTTCACGAAATGGCCGCGGTCTATCCGCTCCATCGCCGAAAGCACCCGAGGATCGGTGACGCCTTTTGAGCGGAGAGCGTAGAGAAAGCGCATCTTCCGCTCGGCCAGTTCGGTCATGCCAGCCGTGCCTCCAGATCCTGCAAACGGTCGTGGGCGGTCAGGTCCGCCCGCATCGGCGTGACCGCGATATAGCCCTCGAGGTTGACCGCCACATCAGTGCCGGGCGCGGTTGGTTCATGCTGCGGCCCGCCCGTGATCCAAAGGAACTTGCGACCCGACGGCGAAATGTGGGGCTCGACCCCGAAGAAGGTTTCGCGCCGATAGCCCTGGGCCGCGACGCGCGTGCCCTTGACCGCAGCCGCGCCCACGGGTGGGAAGTTCACGTTGTAGAAGACACGGTAGTCGTGCGGATCCCAGTGCCCCTTTTCCAGCAGGTCGCGCACCACCTTAACGCCGTGGGCGCGCGCCGCCTCGAACGGGTCGTCCAGTTCGTTCGTGGCCGGGCCCATGAACTGCGAAAGCGCGATCGCGGGAACGCCTTGCAGCGCCGCCTCCATCGCGCCGCCGACGGTGCCGGAATACAGCACGTTTTCGCCCGCGTTGTTGCCGCGGTTGACGCCAGAAAGGACCAGGTCGGGGCGTCCGCCCTGAAACACATCGTAGATGCCCGCCAGCACGCAGTCGGCCGGGCTGCCTTCGGCGGCGTATCTTCGCGGGCCGAGCTTCGCGATCATCATCGGATGCGTGTAGGAAATGCAGTGCCCGACGCCCGACTGTTCGAATGCGGGCGCGACGGTCCACACTTCGCCGGACTGACCCGCGATTTCGGTCGCGATTTCGTGCAGGACCTCAAGGCCCGGCGCGTTGATGCCGTCGTCGTTGGTGATGAGAATGCGCATGTCCGCCCCGGTGTTTTTCCCTGCTTAGACGGAAGCCGCGGGCAGGTAAAGGCGCGATGCCCGAAGGCGCCAGCGCCAGTTCCGGACGTGCCCGGCGCGCATCAACAGGGGGTCGAACTGCGCCTTTTCCTGCGCCGATACCGGGTCAGAGCTTCGCCAGCAGTCGCGCGGCCTCACCGTGGATGTCGGCCAAGGGCGTGCGATCCTCGCCGGGGAAGAAACGCGCGCGGGTCGCGGTGGCCATGGGCTGGGGCGTTTCGATCAGGACGCGGGGGCCGACGCGCGCGGTCTCGGCCTGCCAGCTTTGGGCCAGCGCGATCTGGGCCGCCTTGGTCGCACCGTAGGCGCCAAAGAACTTTTCGCCGCTGCGCGGGTCGTCAAGAAACAGTGCCGTTCCGCCTTGAACCCGCAGCAGAGGCTCGATCAGCGGGATCAGGCCGGCGGTTGCGCGGACGTTTGTGGCCAGAGACTTGTCCAGGTCCTTGAGATCAAGGCTTCCGGCGGGCGCAAGCGGCGCGGCATGGATCGCTGCGTGGACCCAAAGCCCCAGGCCGCCCCAGCGACCCGCGATGGACTGCGCCAGGTGCGTCATCGCCTTGTCGTCGGTGACATCCATCGGCGCAAGCGTCGCCTGTCCGCCCGCGGCCTGGATTCGATCGTCAAGTTCTTCCAGCCCGCCCACGGTGCGGGCGACAGCGATGACATGCCAGCCAGCGTGGGCGAGGGCCGCAGCAAGCGCGAAGCCAAGCCCGCGCGAGGCGCCGGTCACAAGGGCCACGCGTGCGGTGGCGGGGTCTGATGCGATATCGGTCATGTGCGCCCCTTTGACATTCCGGCCGGGCGGGTGCAACAGAATTGATTGACACGACGCGGCGGTGCAGCGAAATTGCCCGCCAAATCATCTTCAGGAAGGATGCCGCAATGACCCTCTCCAAGGCCCTCGTGCCGTCGCAGTCGCTGCTCACCCGTGTGCTTATGGTTCTGGGCGGATCGCTGTTCATCGCCGTGGCCGCGCAGGTTTCCGTCGGGTTCCCTGTGCCCATGACACTTCAGACGCTGGCCGTGCTGATCGTGGGCCTTACCTTTGGCGCGCGCATGGGCGCGGCGACGCTGGTCGCCTACCTTGCCGAAGGCGCGATGGGCCTGCCGGTCTTCGCTCAGGGCATGAACGGCGCGGCCTTCTTCGGCCCGACCGCAGGCTTCCTGGTGGGCTTCGTCGGCATGGCGTGGATTGCAGGCCTTGCGACCGACCGCGGTGTCAAGGGCCTGGTTCCGACCGCGCTGGTGGCGATCCTCGCCTCGGCCCTGCTCTACGTTCCCGGCGTGGCCTGGGCGATGCTGGCCGACAGCGTCTTCGGACTTGACGCGTCCAAGTGGGCCGCAGACAGCTTCAGCTCGATCTGGCAATACTACATGGCGCCGTTCCTGATTGGCGATGCGATCAAGGCAGTGATGGCCGCGCTGATCGTGACCGGTGGCTGGGCCGCGCTTAAGGGCAAGAACGCCTGATCCCGGGCGTCAACCCCAAACGACAAACGCCGCCCGATGGGCGGCGTTTTCGTTTCTGGCCGAAGTGCGTTTCAGCTGCCGTCGTGAAGGCGCTGCAACGCCCTTTCGCACATTCCATAGGGTTCCCACTCGCAGCCTTGGCACAGTGTCTTCAGGCTGCCGGGTGGGACATTCTGCCGGATGCGGGCCTTCGCCTCTCCCCAGGTCAACCGTTCGCGCGGCGAAAGCGCCAGTGCGGCGGCGTGTGCGCGATCCAGAACCTTGATCTTGTCCTGGCTCGTGCAAAGGTTGCCGCGCCGCTTGGGGCAGGGGGCGCAGATGTCATCCGCCGCCCCCGTGACTTCTATCAGGGTCGCGTCTCCACCGTCCGCCCGCAGGCGGCCCATGATGATCGCCGTCATGTTGGCGGTGAAGGCGTCGGAATAGCCCTTGCCCTCGAACCCGAGCGAGCAAAGGAAATGATGGGGACGGTAGCGAACGGGCCGCCCGCTCACTCTGCCGCCTTCATCTCAAAACCCCTGGCGATCTGATCCGAAGGGGCGATCGGATACTCGCCAGAGAAGCAGGCATCGCAATACTGCGGACATTTCGCATCGCGCCCCTTTGCTTCGCCGACCGCACGATAGAGCCCGTCGAGAGAGATGAACTTCAGGCTGTCGACGCCGATCCAGTCGCGCATCTCGTCCTCGCTCATCGTCGCGGCCAAAAGCTTTTCGCGGTCGGGCGTGTCGACGCCGTAAAAGCAGGGCCAGGCGGTGGGGGGCGAGGCGATGCGGAAGTGCACCTCGGCCGCGCCGGCATCCAGGATCATGTCCTTGATCTTGCGGCTGGTGGTGCCGCGCACAACGGAGTCGTCCACCAGGATGACCCGCTTGCCCTTGATAAGCGCGCGGTTGACGTTCAGCTTCAGGCGCACGCCCATGTTGCGGATCTGCTCTGTCGGCTCGATGAAGGTCCGGCCCATGTACTGGTTGCGCACGATCCCCATTGCGTAGGGGATACCCGACTCCTGGCTGAAGCCAATGGCGGCCGGAGTACCCGAATCCGGCACGGGGCAGACCAGGTCGGCCTCAACCGGGCTTTCTCGGGCCAGTTCCACACCGATCTGGCGGCGTGTCTCGTAGACTGAGCGTCCGCCGTGAATCGAATCTGGCCGCGAGAAATAGACATGCTCGAAGATGCAGAATCGAGACTTCGCCGGATGGAACGGGCGGGAACTGTCGACCTTGCCCTTCGAGATCACCACCATCTCGCCCGGTTCGATCTCCCGAACGAACTCGGCGCCAATGATGTCCAGCGCGCAGGTCTCTGAGGCAAGAACGAATCCATCCTCACCCAGACGCCCCAGCACAAGCGGGCGCACGCCTAGGGGGTCACGCACTCCGATAAGCTTGGTGCGGGTCATCGCGATGACCGAAAACGCACCCTCAACCGCGCGCAGCGCGTCCTTGATGCGTTCGGCCAGCGACTTGTGGATTGAATGCGCCATCAGATGGATGATGCACTCGCTGTCAGACGACGATTGGAAGATGGCGCCCCGTTCGATCAGGTCGCGCCGCAAGGCGGCGGCATTCGTCAGGTTCCCGTTGTGCGCGATCGCGGCGCCGCCCATCGAAAACTCGCCGAAGAACGGCTGCACATCGCGGATTGCGGTGTTTCCCTTGGAGCCTGCGGTGGAGTAGCGGACGTGTCCGATGGCCAGACTGCCCGGCAGCATCTCCATCACGTCGGCCTTGGTGAAGTTGTCGCGGATGTAGCCGAAGCGGCGGGCGTTGTTGAAACCCTCCGCCTCGTCATAGGCGACGATGCCGCCGGCTTCCTGTCCGCGGTGTTGAAGCGCGTGCAGGCCAAGCGCGACGAAGTTCGCCGCGTCGGGCACGCCGATCACGCCAAAAACGCCGCACTCCTCCTTGAGCTTGTCGTCATCGAAGGGGTGGGCAAAGAAGCGGCTCATCGGGAAGGACTCCAATTCCGAGTTCCGAACGGCCCCTCATTTAGTGCGGCGCAAGGGCGCTGTCACGCCCTCCGACCTGAATTTCTTGAAACTCTCACCCGTCATTCGACGGCGGCGTCACTGTTTTGGCGCCGGTATCGGTGCCTGTGTCGGCCTCGGGTGTGGTCGCGGGCGCCTCGGCGGCGGGGCAGCTTTGGACCAGTTCCTCGTACTTCTGGACGACCCATCCCGGAGCATCGGTCGGCATCTGTTCGTCAAGACGCGCCTCGAAGTCCTTGAAAACCTGAGCCGAACGGGAGTTTTCAACAACCGGGATCGCGGATCCCGCCAGCGCGCGCTCATAGACCAGGAAGGCGACCGCGATCAGAATGATCCCCCTGAGCGCGCCGAATAGGAACCCCAGTGCCTGATCAATGCCGCCGATCGCGGAACGTTGAACGGCCGAGGCGAAAAGCGGGATGAAGATCGAGGCGACGACAAGGGTCAAGGCAAGAACGACCGCAAACGAGGCGATCATCGACAATTCGCAGCTATCGCCCAGAAACCGGTCAAGGACGGGGATCTGCTGGACCAGCGGTTGCGCCTGGGGCGCGAAGATGAAGGCTGCGATCGCCGCAGCCACCCAGCCGCCTATCGCCAGCGCTTCGCGCACGAAACCGCGGCTGTAGGCAAGTACCGCCGACAGCAGAATGATGACACCGACCCCGGCGTCTACGATGGTGAAGCCTTCCATGCTCGTTCTCCTGTCCTAACCCGCGCCGAACAACTCGCCGACAAAGGTCACGAGATCGGGCATCTTTCGCACCCTCATCCCGCTATTGTTGACCTCGGATTTTGACTTTTCCGGGGCGACTGCCGTTGAGAAACCAAGTTTTTGCGCCTCTTTCAACCTGTTTTCCGTCTGAGAGACGGGTCTGAGCGCCCCTGACAAGCTGATTTCCCCGAAAACCACCATGTCGGGGGGCAATGCGACGTCCTCGCGCGCGGAAAGCAGAGCGGCCGCGATGGCCAGATCCGCCGCGGGTTCCGAGATGCGCATGCCGCCCGCGACGTTCAGGAACACATCAAGCCCCGCAAACGGGATGCCGCAGCGGGCCTCAAGCACCGCAAGGATCGTGGAAAGCCGGCCCGAATCCACCCCGACGACGGTGCGGCGCGGCGTGCCAAGCGGGGATGGCGCGACCAGGGCCTGAACCTCGGTCAGGACCGGGCGCGTGCCCTCGATTCCCGCGAAGACGGCTGAGCCGGGGGCGGGCTCGCCGCGTTCAGACAGGAAAAGCGCCGAGGGATTCGCGACCTCCGCGAGGCCGGAGCCGGTCATTTCGAACACGCCGATTTCGTCGGCCGGGCCAAAGCGGTTCTTGACGGCGCGAAGGATGCGGAACTGGTGGCCACGCTCGCCTTCGAAGTAAAGCACCGTGTCGACCATGTGTTCGACCACACGTGGACCCGCGATCTGGCCCTCTTTGGTAACGTGGCCGACCAGGATGACGGCCGTTCCACGGGTTTTGGCGAAGGTGACAAGCTCGTGTGCCGCAGCCCGTACCTGCGCGACAGAGCCGGGCGCGCTTTCAACCGTGTCCAGCCACATGGTCTGAACCGAATCGATGATCGCAAGGTCGGGCCGCTCGGCATCAAGCGTGGTCAGGATGTCGCGAAGGTTGGTTTCGGCGCCAAGCCTCACCGGCGCTTGCGCCAAGCCAAGCCTCTGGGCGCGCATCCGCACCTGCGCGCTTGCCTCTTCCCCGGATATGTAAAGCGTTTTCAGACCGTTTTGCGAAAAGCTCGCCGTTGCCTGAAGCAACAAGGTCGACTTGCCGATTCCGGGGTCGCCACCCACGAGGATGGCTGACGCAGGCACCAGCCCGCCGCCCAGAACCCGGTCGAATTCCACCACCCCGCTTTCGCGGCGCGGCAGCGGCGGTTCCTTGGCGGCCAGGGTCGTCAGATCGACCGTCCGGCCGCGCGCGGCGCCAAGCGCGCGTGCGCCGGGCCCAGCGGACAGGGGTGTCTCTTCCGCGATCGAGTTCCAGGCGCCGCAGGCGTCGCAGCGGCCCGCCCATTTTCGGTGCACCGCGCCACAGGCGCTGCAGACAAAGCGAGATTGATCCTTGGCCATGCCACTTCCTGCCGCAAGGCGCGTTGACTGACAAGCGTCGTTAGGCGCCTAGCGGTTGCCGTCCGCCTTGGCGATCAGGAAGCTGCCGATGACGCAGCCGGTGAATAGATACAGACCCCAGGCGGTTTCAAGTCGCCCGACGCCCACACCCTTGGCGACCACGATGTAGATGGCAATCAGGAAAACGTCTGCCATGGCCAGGCGGCCCAGGGCGTGCAGCACGGGAACAATCCGGGGCGAGGCCAGTTCGAACTGAACCAGCGCCAGTCCCAGAACCTTGGTGTAGGGCGCGAAAAGCGCCAGGAAAGTCACCAGAAGAGCCAGCGGTATGTCCTTTTCCCAGATTGCCTGAAGGCCCGTCATGACCGAAATCTCATCAAGCGAAAAGAAGGGCAGAAGCCCCGCCCGCATCATCGGCGCGAACCATGCGACCGGGAACAGGACCAGAAGTGCAAGGTTCAGATATCGCAGCATCATCGGCCTCAGCGAACGGCTTCGATGGGGCCTTCGGCGCGGCCATGGATGAATTGCTGGACATAAGGGTCCGTCGTCGTGTCCATTTCAGCGATCGGGCCGGTCCACTGGATGACGCCGGCGTGCAGCATGGCGACGCGGTCGGCAATGGCGCGGACCGAGGACATGTCATGGGTGATGGTCATGGCCGTCGCCCCCATCTCGGTCACGATCTCGCGGATCAGCTCGTTGATGACCCCTGCCATGATCGGGTCGAGCCCGGTCGTGGGTTCGTCGAAGAATATGATCTCGGGTTCAGCTGCGATGGCGCGGGCCAGGCCCACGCGCTTCTGCATGCCGCCCGACAGCTCGGCCGGGAACATGTCCGCGGTTGCGGGCTTCAGCCCGACGCGGCGCAGCTTTTCGATCGCTATTTCACGTGCCTCTTCCTTGGTGCGCTTGAGCGAACCGCGCAGCAGCCGGAACGCCACATTCTGCCAGACGGGCAAGGAATCGAACAGCGCGCCGCCCTGGAACAGCATCCCGAAACGAGCCAGAAAGGCGTCCCGCGCCGCTGTGCCGGCGTCCTGGCCGTCCACCGTGATTGCACCCCCGTCAAGTTGAACAAGGCCCAGGATGCACTTGAGAAGCACGGATTTCCCGGTCCCTGACCCGCCGATGATGACCATGCTCTGCCCGGTCGGAACTGTCAGGTCCACCCCACGAAGGACCTTGTTCGCGCCGAATGCCTTGTGGATGCCGGAAAGCGTGATCATGCAGAAAAGAAGACCTCGGTCAGCAGGTAGTTGGTGGCAAGGATCAGGACCGAAGCCGCCACAACGGCGGCCTTGGTCGCGCGGCCCACGCCTTGCGCGCCGCGGCCCGAGTTCATGCCGTAGTAGCAACCCGCCACGGCGACGATGAACCCAAACGCCGCGCCCTTCCACAGGCCCGATACGACGTCCCAGATCTCAAGGAAGTCGCGGGTGTTATTGAGGTAGTTCGCCGGATTGAAGCCCAGACGGTTCACCCCCACCAGGTAGCCCCCGAAGATGCCGATGCTGTCGCCAACGCCGACCAGGATCGGGACGGCCAGAGTCGCCGCCAGCACGCGCGGCACCGCAAGATACTTCATCGGATGCGTGGACAACGTCACCAGCGCGTCGATCTGCTCGGTCACCTTCATGGTGCCGATTTCGGCCGCGATGGAGGAGGCTACGCGTGCCGCAACCATCAGTCCGCCCAGAACAGGTCCAAGTTCCCGCACCATGCCGATCGCGACGATCGAAGGCACCACCGTTTCCGCCGAGAACCGCGCGCCGCCGGAATAGATCTGCAGGGCCAGCGCGCCGCCGGTGAAAAGCGCGGTCATGCCCACGACCGGAAGGCTGAAGTAGCCGATCTGCATGAAGGCGTGCAGAAATTCCTTGGGGTAGAAGGGGGGGCGAAGCATGTGGCTGATGGCCGATGCGGCAAAGAGCGCGATCCGCCCGATGGCGGCAAGCGCCCCAAGCGTGGTCCGTCCTGTCCCTCTGAAGGGTGCAAGCAAGAATGTCATGCGCCGGTACCGGTGTAACGGCGGGCGTAACGGCCGCCGAGCGAGGTCAGGATTTCGTATCCGATGGTTCCGGCCGCGTCGGCAAGTTCGTCGACGCCCTGCGCCGGGCACAGGATGTCCAGCGTTTCGGGCGCTTCGGGCAGGTCGGTGACATCGACGCCCATCAAGTCCATCGAAACCCGCCCGACAAGCGGGCAGGGCCTGTCGCCGGCGTAAAGCCTTCCGCGCCCCGTCAGCGATCGCAATAGCCCGTCCGCATAACCTGCGGCCACGGTCGCGACACGTGACGTGCGCGGCGCGGTCCAGCTGTTGCCGTAGCCCACGGTTTCCCCGGCCTCGACCGTTCGCGTCTGAACCACCGGCAGCGACAGATGAACCACGGGCTGTGCCTCGGAAAATGGCTGTCCGCCGTAGCTGCCGATGCCCGGGCGCGTCAGATCGAAATGGTAGTCGGGGCCCAGAAGGATGCCACCCGTGGCTGACAGCGACCGACGCACGCCCGTGCCGTCCGTCATCCGGTGAAAGACCGCCAGCTGATGCGCGTTCATCGGGTGGTCCGGCTCATCCGAACACGCGAGGTGCGACATAAGAAGCTGGGGCGAGTGTGGAAGAAGCTCTGGCGCGAGCGTCTTCCAGTCATCCTCTTCCATGCCTAACCGATTCATCCCGGTATCAAGTTGCACACCGAACGGATGGTCGGGCAAGGCGGCGCGATGGCGTATGACCTGCTCGGGCGAATTCAGGAGCGGGATCAGCCTTGCCCCTTTTATCGCATCGGCGTCGCCTGCCATGTGGCCGGTGAAGACATAGATTTCGGGGGTGGGGCCAAGCGCCTGCCGCAATCTGACGCCCTCTTGCGTCTCGGCTACGAAAAAGCTGAACGCGCCTTCCGCCATAAGGCGGGTGGCGACCTTTTCGTCGCCAAGCCCATAGGCGTCTGCCTTGACCACGGCGCCGGCTTCGGCGCTGCCGGACAGGCGGGCAAGTGCGCCCCAGTTGGCTGCGATGGCGTCAAGATCGATGGTCAGGGATGCCTGTGTCATGGCCGGTCTTTTCGCAGGCGCGCCCGCCGCTGGCAAGCGCTTTGCCGCGCTCAAGGCAGGTCATCGAAAGGCCGGTTGCGCCGCCACATCTTTTCCCCGACCTCGCAGTCGTAAGGGGCGGCGGCCTGCACGGCGTAAAGCCGTTCCGTCGGTCCGCCCGCGATCTCGAGCACCAGCTTGCGGGTCACGGCCGCGGTGAAGTCGCGCCACTCCCTCACGGGCACCACGAACGACCCTGGCCCGCCGATGACGCATCGGGTGTAGTACACGTCCAGATCCTCAAGGCGCCAGCGCTCTCCCCAGATGTCGCGGGTCATCAGCGGCAGCCCGTTGATGATGATGCCCTCAGCCAACGCCTCGTCCCGCGCCTCGGTGACAAGGCCGCCCTGGTTATTTGGGCCATCGCCAGAAATGTCGATCACGCGCCGGAGCCCGTCAAATTCGTTCGTGTCCAGCATGAAGGCACCGAACCGCAGCGCCGAGGTTATGGATGTGCGGCTTTGGGTGATGCTGCGGCTTTGCAGAAGTGTCGCCGCAAAGCGTTCCAGATCCGCGCGCCCGTCGATCCGGGTCCAGTCGTGCAGAACGGTGTGGCGGTTTTCCCCCGCCCACTCCACATAGGCCAGCGCGATGCGCCCCGTAAGCGTCCGGCCCAGAGCCGCAGCGACGGAATCGCTGGTCAAGGCGCGGGCATAGCCCTCGCGCTGGATTTTCAGCTCATCCGACGACATCGAGCGGGACACATCGACCAGAAGCAGCAGTTCGAGGTCGACCTGTTCGGCCTTGGAGGGCGTCCCGCCAAGGGTGATGGCAATGAGCGCGGCAGCAAGAAGGGCGCAAGGTCGCATGACCAAGCGTTGCGCCTACGGGGACGCCTGTCCAGTCACAAATGCGATGGATCAGAACCCGCCGTCGCCCTGCCACGCCTTGGCAAGGTTGCCGAAGCGGGTGAAGCGGCCTTCGAAGCTGAGTTCGACCGTGCCGATCGGACCGTGGCGCTGCTTGCCGATGATGACCTCGGCCTTTCCATGGACCTGCTCCATGATCTCTTGCCATTTCGCCATGGCTTCAAGATCGTGATCGCCGGGCTTCTCGCGCTCCTTGTAGTATTCCTCGCGGAACACGAACATCACGACGTCCGCGTCCTGCTCGATCGAGCCGGATTCACGCAGGTCCGAAAGCTGCGGGCGCTTGTCGTCACGGCTTTCGACCTGACGCGACAGCTGCGAGAGAGCGATGACAGGAATGCTAAGTTCCTTTGCCAAGGCCTTGAGACCCATGGAGATTTCGGCGATTTCCTGCACCCGGTTGTCGCCCCGCCCGGTGCCGCGCAGAAGCTGTAGGTAGTCGACGAAAACTACATCCAGCCCATGGGTGCGCTTGAGCCTGCGGCAGCGCGCCGTCACCTGGCTGATGGGCAGCGCGGGCGTGTCGTCGATGTAAAGCGGACAGGCCTCCAGCGCCTTGGCAGCTTCGACGAAGCGGCGGAATTCGGCCTCGCTCATGTCGCCGCGGCGGATCTGTTCCGAGGGGACTTCGGACGCCTCGGACAGGATCCGCGCTGCGAGCTGTTCGGCCGACATTTCAAGCGAGAAGAAGCCGACGACGCCGCCCTCGACCGCGCCCTCGCTGCCGTCATGCCGCTGACCCTTGCGGTAGGCCTTGGCGACGTTGAAGGCGATGTTCGTCGCAAGCGAGGTCTTGCCCATCGACGGGCGGCCGGCAAGGATCAGAAGGTCGGATGGGTGCAGGCCCCCCAACTTCTTGTCCAGATCGACCAGTCCGGTCGAGATGCCCGACAGAGAGCCCTCGCGCTGATAGGCGGCGAGCGCCGATTGCACGGCTTCGGTCGTGGCCTTCAGGAAGGAGACGAAGCCGCGTTCGGCTGTGCCCTGCTCTGCCAGCGTATAAAGGCGCTGCTCGGCCTCGGTGATCTGGTCCTTGGGGTCGTTTTCGACCTCAATCGTGCGGGCGCGGTCCGAGATGTCCTGGCCAAGCCGGATCAGTTCGCGCCGCACCGCAAGTTCATAGATCATCTGCGCGTAGTCGCGCGCCGCGAATGCGGAAATGGCGGCGCCGGCGAGCCGCGCCAGATACGCCGGCCCGCCCAACGCCTTCAGCCCCTCGTCATCCTCAAGAAACCCCTTGAGGGTGACCGGCGAGGCAAGCGCGTTCTTCTGGATCCGTGCCACCGCGATCTCGAAGATCCGTCGGTGAACCGGCTCGAAGAAATGCTCTGCCTTCACCAGCGATGCGATCCGGTCGTATATGTCGTTGTTGGTAAGGATCGCACCGAGAAGCTGCTGCTCGGCCTCGATGTTGTGTGGAAGCGTTTCCGGTTCGGGCGACTGGTCAACTTCCCGAATCTTCGCCACGTCGTTCATTCTGTCCCCCGTCATCGCCAAGCGCTATGCGCCATCCGCGCGGGCCGCGCAAACTGTATAATCTTGTGGATGAGGCTGTGGATAACACTCGATCCCGCATGTTGCGGGCAGGTTTCGCAACCTGTCAACATCTGGGGCGGCCGACGCGCTAACTTGCCTTGTCCGCCGAGCGTCCGATCAAGACTTCTTCCGGGCTTCCTGCCAGGGGCGCGGATCGGTAAGGAACGCTTCTACCTCGGCGAGAGTCTCGGCGTCGAATGCACCCGAATCGCGCGCTTCCGCCAGAACGTCCCACCACGTGCACAGGTAGTGAAGCGCCACACCATGATCTGACAGCGTTTTGACCGTTTCCGGGAAGATGCCGTAGTAGAAGATCACCGCAGTGTGGGCACAGCTTGCGCCCGTGTCGCGGATCGCGTCCACGAAGGACAGTTTCGAACCGCCGTCCGTTGTCAGGTCTTCGACCAGAAGCACCCGCTCTCCTTCGCGCATCGCGCCTTCGATCCGGGCGTTGCGGCCGTAGCCCTTGGGCTTCTTGCGGACATAGGTCATGGGCAGCGCAAGCCGTTCCGCGACCATCGCGGCAAAGGGAATGCCTGCGGTTTCGCCGCCCGCGATGTTGTCGAAGGCCTCGAAGCCCGCTTCGCGCATCACCGTGACAGCCATGAAGTCCATCAGGGTTGACCGGATGCGCGGGTACGAGATCAGCTTGCGGCAGTCGATGTAGGTGGGCGAAGGCAGGCCGGAGGCCAGTGTGAACGGTTCGGCCGCGTTGAAGTGCACCGCCTTGATCTCAAGAAGCATCCGCGCCGTCAGACGGGCGATTTCCTCTTTCGGCGGGAAGGACGTTGGGATCATCGGGCGTTCCTCGCTGGGGCGTTCGATCTGGCGGAGTTACCGCCGCCGTTCAGGTCGGGCGGAAGTATTTTGAGCGGTTGAAAAGGTCAATCCTGGACTTTCCAGTGAACCGGGAAGCCCGGATCGAAGACAGTCACGGGGCCCGCTCCGCTTTCGATCTTCGCCGGAAAGTCCACGGCGTCGCCCTTGACCAAGGTCAGCGTGCCTTCGTTCGGGGGCAGCTGGTAAAACGCCGCCCCGTTGAGCGAGGCAAAGACCTCAAGCCGCTGAAGCGCGCCTTCTTCCTCGAACACGTGCGCGAGAAGTGACATCGTGTTGGTTGCGGTAAAGCACCCGGCGCAGCCGCATGCGTGTTCCTTCAGGTGGTCGGGGTGCGGCGCGCTATCGGTGCCCAGGAAAAAGCGCGCCTCGCCGCTGGTCGCCGCTTCGCGCAGCGCGAGCCTGTGCAGTTCGCGCTTGGCAACGGGCAGGCAGTAGTAATGTGGCTTGATCCCGCCCGCGAGGATGTGGCTGCGGTTGATGATCAGGTGGTGCGTGGTGATCGTCGCGCCCAGATCCGTGCCCTGCGCGCGGGCATAGTCCACGCCGTCCTTGGTGGTGATGTGTTCCATCACGACGCGCAGGCCGGGGGTGGCCCTGCGAACCGGGTCCAGTACGCGGTCTATGAAGACGGCTTCGCGATCGAAGATGTCGACGCTGGGGTCCGTGACCTCGCCATGAACGCAAAGCGGCAGGCCGATCTCTGCCATCTTTTCCAGCACGCCGCGCACCTTGTCGAAGTCGCGGACGCCGGACTGGGAATTGGTGGTGGCACCGGCCGGGTAGAGCTTCACCGCCTTCACGAGGCCCGAGGCATGGGCCGCGGCCACGTCCGCCGGATCGGTCGCTTCGGTCAGGTAGAGCGTCATCAGCGGTTCGAATGACATGCCATCAGGCAAGGCGGCCAGAATGCGGTCGCGGTAGGCGGCGGCCTGTGCGCCGGTCACGACTGGTGGCACGAGGTTCGGCATGATGATCGCACGGGCGAAATGACGTGCGGTTTCGGGAAGGACCGCTGCCAGCATCGCGCCGTCGCGCAGATGCAGGTGCATGTCGTCGGGGCGGCGAAGCGTGAGCGTCTGGGTCATGTCTGCCCCCTACACGGTCGCGGGCGGTCGCGCAATCGTGCAAGTCAAACGGGGCCAGCTGTGGTAGGGTGGGATCAAGGTGGGGGGCTGAGGGCGCGCCTACTCGTGTGCTTCAAGCCTGCCGTTCAACTTTTGGGAACGGAGGTCAGAGATGGTCCAAACGATCGGCAACCCCATCAGCTGGGGGTTGAAGCAGCTAAGAGCGGCGGGACACGACATCGGCGATGTGACGCGCCGGATCGGCGGGACGGGCGACATGCCCCGCGTCCGCACCTTGACCTACGCCGACCTCAGGGAAGCCCTCAGGCTGGGGGTGCAGGATTTCGGGGCTCTTAGAACCGATGTCATTGCCGCCGCGCTGCTTTACCCGATTGCGGGCGCGGTTCTGGTGTGGGCGGCCTGGAACGGTGCCTTGTTGCCGCTGATCTTTCCCATAGCCTCTGGTTTCGCTCTGGTAGGCCCCGCAGCCGCGATCGGATTTTACGAGATGAGCCGGCGGCGCGAGGCCGGACAGAAGACCAATTGGCTTGACGGGTTCAGGGTGCTTGCCTCGCCCGCTTTCGGCGTGGTCTTCGCGGGGGCAATGATGCTGGCCGCGGTCTTCTTCTGCTGGTTGCTGACCGCCTATTTCATCTTCTTGGCCACGATGGGCCCCGAGATCCCGGCAAGCGCGATGGACTTCCTGCGCGAGGTCCTGACCACGCCTGCGGGCTGGGCGATGATGGCCATAGGCATTCCTGCGGGCGCGGTCTTTGCGGCGGTCGTGCTTTCCAGTGCCGTGGTGTCATTCCCATTGCTTCTTGATCGCGACGTCGGAATTCCCGCGGCCATCGTGACCTCATTGCGGGTCACGCGTGCGGCTCCTGGGCCGGTGCTTGCCTGGGGCGCGATCGTGGCTGCGTTCCTGGCGCTTGGCACAATACCGCTGTTCCTTGGTCTTGCCATCGCGCTGCCGGTGCTTGGCCACGCAACCTGGCATCTATACCGCAAGGCGGTGCGGCCGGCGTAGGACGCATTCCGCCGATCCGAACCATGACGCACGCGTGGCGTCTTGCGCGTCAAGGGGCGTGCCGCCACACTGCCGCCAAGGCGGCAAGAACCGCCATCCATTCGAGGAAAGGGCAGAACGTGCGGAAATCGGCATTGGTGATCTGTGCGGTGTCGCTTGCGGCTTGCACGAGCGATCCCGGATTCAGAGGCGTGAGTGGTGTGCGAGAGGCAACACCAGGCGAAGTGGCCAGTTGCCGCTACATCAGCGATATTTCCATGCGTCCGTCGCTTTACGGGCCTGTCCTGGGGCAGGAGGCGCTGAAATACGCGCGCAACACGATCATGGCGGATGCGCTTGATTCCGGCGCGAACACCGTCGTCTTCGAACAGGCCACCCCCGGCACTGATGTCTACAAGCTGCACGCCAAGGCCTACAGCTGCTAGGTTTCAGGTCGAGGAGACCGGCGGAAAGGGCAATCCTGCGCGCACAAGCTCGGCCTCGACTTCAGCCAGTCGGCGCGCGAAGTCGGGCGCTTCCAGACGCTGTGCCACGTTGTTGCACAACAGCGCGTTCAGATAGGGGCGCGCATCCCGGTCAAGCCGCCCCATCAAAGCGCGCAAATACGGCAGGTAATTGCGCCGCGACCTATAGAACGTCCAGAAAAGCCGCGCATCGAAGGCCCCGGTGCCCGCGGCGGTCAGGATCGACGGCAGGATGCGCATCCCATCCAGCGCTGTTGCGATGTCGCGGCCAAGGTGCTGGCAGGGCAACAGCGTGGTATAGGGCCGGGCGAACAGCGCCGCGTGCATCGCGTCCAGCGCCTGTTCGGGGTCGTAGATCACATACACCGGCCCTGCGCCCTCGGTCATGTCTGGCGCGAAACCGTAGCGGTCCGCGAAAGAGGTCCGACGCATTTCGGTGAAGCGCGGATCCCACCCCGCGATGCGCGGGTCCAGCGTCGCCTGCGGTTGGATCAGGATCACCGTGGCGCCCGGCGCCGCGACCGAGAAGGCGGCGGCGGCATAGCCACACATTCCGGCGCCGTAAAACACGACCTGGTCGAAATCCTCAAAGAACGCGTCCTCGATGAGCCGGTCAAAGAAGCCGAAGACGGACCGATCCCGGAACCAGGTGTCGTGATGGGCGATCAGTCCCAGATGCGACCAGCGGCGGCTTTTCGCGATCAGGTGGCCCAAGGGCAGTTGCGTCCCCTGAGACTGACGGATGCCTTTGACGGTGTCGAACGTGACCAGCAGGGTTGTGGAGTCGTCCAGAAACATGGCCGAATGCATCGGGCCCAGCGGGGCGAAATACCCCGCTTCCTCACCGATGGCTTCAAGGCGTTGAAACCATTCAGTATCGGTCAGCGACCGAGGATCGCTGTCTCGAAGCCTGTCGTCCTGCATCCAATCACCCGCCCAAGCGGAAATTACCCACGACCATTGTTCATTCGCTTGTCGGGGCGCGCAAGAAGTCTGGCGCTCTGCAGGTCAAAAGATGGCAAAACAGTGGTTTATAGTTTCGAATTGAATGCCAAACTGGCCATACGGTGCGATCTGTCCCTCAAGTGGAAAGCAGGCGATCGTGTGGCCCTGCGGTTTACGTCGCATCCGACCAAGAGTCGCGGCGAACGATCCATCGCCAATGGACAGCCGTATCGAGGGCGGAAAGGCAGCGACGCCCCGGACGACGGATCGGAAACCGGCCGGTCGCGCCACCACAAATTCGAAGACCGGTTTGATACAGGTCAATGAGCAGCGGCCCGGAATCGGTAGTTTGGACGTCAGAGAACGCGTCTCTCCCTGGCAGGCGTCGAACGCCGCGCGTTCTCCAGTACAGCCATCCCTTCCGGCTGTCAGTCCTGACAACGCTGCGGGCCTCCCCCCGCAGCGTTTTTTTTGGGGGGGCGGGCGCAGGGCCCCGGACGGCACAGGCCCCCGAACGGCGCAGGCCCCTGGGCCGCGTCATCGCGGTCGCCGCTAGCCCTTGTTCGGCGGATCCGTCAGCAGGTTGATCAGAGTCGCGCCGACGATCCAGATCGCCAGCATCAGAAACAGCGCGATCGAGGAAGAGAAAAGGTGGCCGATAAACCCACCCAGCCCTACGGCCAGTCCCACCGCGCCATTAAGGCCCTGAAGCTCCTGTCGCTTGGATTTCAGGCTCATTGACGCAGTCCTCCTTGGGACAGGACGATAAACGCCACGCAAATGCGTCGCCTTGACGCGGATCACTATGGAACGACGACCGGCCACCAAGTCCGCCGGAAAGATGGTGCGGATCGTTCCGATGGGGTCCGTCCCAGCCTTGCTGCACCTTTCCTAGTGTTTCAGCCCAGCAAAGATGGCGTCCAGCCGCGCGCATTCCTCTGCCGTGCCGAAGGGGGCGTTCACGATGAACAGGCCGCTGCCGGTCATTCCGTGGCCGTCGCGGGCGGGCGGGAAGCGCACCTCATGGCGAAGCGCGCCGGGAAGATCCTGACTCTCAAGCGTCGCAAGCATTCCTTCGTGGGCGCGTGACGTCAGGATCGGATACCACAGCGCGATGACGCCCACGTTCCACTTGCGCGCCACTTGCGCAACCAGCCGCGCCATCGAGGTGTAGTCGGTCTTCACCTCGTAGCTGGGGTCGATCAGCATGATGCCGCGGCGCGGCTCAGGGGGGGTCAGCGCAAGGGCCATCTCTACCCCGTCCTGGTGACGAATGTCCGCGCCGAACGGGGACATCGCTTCGGCCAGTGCGGCATGTTCCCTCGGGTGAAGCTCGGCAAGGTGCATCCGGTCGATGGCGCGCAGGGACAGTGCCGCGACAAGCGGAGAGCCGGCGTAGGCCGAGGGCCCGTGGTCGGCCTGAACGCGCGCAAGGATGCGCGCATAGGGGTGATCTGGCGGAAACGCGGCCGCCAGTCGTCCGATGCCCTGTTCCGCCTCGCCTGTCTTCTGCGCTTCGGGCGCGTCCAGCCGGTAAAGCCCGCGCCCGGCGTGGGTTTCAAGGTAGCTCAGCGGCTTGTCCTTGCGGGTCAGGTAGTCAAGCATCACGGCCAACAGCGCGTGCTTGTGCACGTCGGCCAGGTTCCCGGCATGGTAGATGTGCTGGTAGGATAGCATCCGGCCCCCCGCGGCAAGCTACCGCTCTGGCGTTTCCCAGTCCGCCGGCGGCACGTTCCTGCGCCTTAGCCTGAGAGCAAGGCCGACTGCAACGCCAACCCCGATCGCCACGGTCAGATCGGCCACCAGCGTCAGCACCAGCGTCAGCAGCAGCATGATCCGGTCGGACCGGCGCGCGCGCATGTAGCGGCCCCAGTGCTGTGGTTCGCTCATGTTCCAGGCGGTCAGCATCAGCAGCGCGGCGAGCGCGGGCATGGCAAGGTAGGATGCCAGCGGGGCGGCCAGATACATGAACGCCAGTAGGGTCGCGGCGTGTATGATGCCCGCCACGGGGGTTCTGCCCCCCGCGCGCACGTTCGTCGCGGTGCGTGCGATCGCGCCGGTGGCGGGCAGGCCGCCCATCAGGGCCGACCCGATATTGGCCGCGCCCTGTGCAAGGACCTCGGCGTTCGGGCGGTGGCGTGCGTTGGTCATCCTGTCCGCCACCATGGCCGACAGCAGCGATTCTACCCCGGCCAGGAATGCGATGACGAAGGCCGAAGGCAGCAGCGACGCGATGCGCTCAACCGAGATGTGCGGAATCTCGGGGATGGGCAGGGACTGCGGCAGGGCGCCGAAACGGTTGCCGATCGTTTCGACCGGAAGATCGAAATAGGCCGCCACGCCCGAGGTCAGCGCAACCGCGACGATCAGTCCAGGTGCGCGGGGCGCCGCGCGGCGGAACACGACGATCAGCACGACTGTCGCAAGGCCAAGCCCGACAGCGGACACGGACAGGCTGGCGCGGGCATCCCAAAGGACCGGAAGCTTTTCAAGAAAGTCCGCGGGAACGGCGCCCGTCGTGAGGCCCAGAAAATCCTTGAGCTGGCTTGTCGCGATGATCGCCGCGATGCCCATGGTAAAGCCGTTCACGACGGCTTCGGGGATGTATTCGATCAGGCTTCCAAGTCGAAGGGCCGCCGCGGCCAGTAGCAGGACCCCGGCCATCAGGGTGGCCAGAACCAGCCCGTCGTAGCCATGTTGCGCGATGACGGCGTAGACCACGACGATGAACGCGCCCGTCGGTCCTCCGATCTGAACGCGGCTTCCGCCAAGCGCCGAGATCAGGAAGCCGCCGATGATCGCCGTGACCAATCCCTGCGCTGGCGTGGCGCCCGACGCGATCGCGATCGCAAGGCTGAGCGGCAATGCGACCATCGCGACCGTTATCCCGGCAACAAGGTCGGAAAGGAACAGCGCGCGGGAATAGCTTCTGAGCGTGACCACCAGTTCGGGATGCATGCCGATCCTTCCTTCCAGCGCCTTGTGTGTCGAAATGCGGCTTGCCTGACGCTACGTCCGTGCCCCCCGGCGTGGCGAGTAGCGCGGGGGCAACGATTGGCCTTTTTCCGTCCGGATTCGCATCGTGGCGTCCGCGAAGCTCGTCGCGGCGCACCCCTGAATCAAAAGGCCCTCCCATCGGGGAGGGCCGTTCGCCTGGATGTTGGCTTTTACTTGGGCGCGATCATCATCACCATCTGCCGGCCTTCCAGCTTCGGCATGTTTTCGATCTTGGCCACTTCCTCGACGTCTGCGGCAACGCGCTTGAGCAGCTCAAGGCCCAGTTCCTGGTGCGCCATCTCGCGGCCGCGGAAGCGCAGCGTGATCTTGACCTTGTCGCCCTCGGACAGGAACTTGAGAACCGAGCGCATCTTCACGTCGTAGTCGTGCGTGTCGGTGCCGGGACGGAACTTGATCTCCTTGATCTCGATGACCTTCTGCTTCTTGCGCGCCTCGGCCTCTTTCTTCTGCTGTTCGTACTTGAACTTGCCGAAGTCCATGATCTTGCAGACCGGCGGAACCGCGTTGGGCGAGATCTCCACAAGGTCAAGCCCGGCCTCTTCAGCCAGCACCATTGCACGTGCCGGTGTCACGACACCTACGTTTTCCCCGTCCGCGCCGATCAGGCGAATTTCAGGGGCGCGGATTCGTTCGTTGACGCGGGGTCCCGTATCGCGTTGCGGCGGGGCGTTATGCGGTCTGCGGGCTATGGTGGCGTTCCTTCTATGGTGGCCGTATGTTTCGGCGCGCAAAATAGACGCGGGACAGGTCCGATACAACCCGGATTCCTTTGTTTGAGCAGAGCCTTTGCCTATCTTTAAAGGATATGCCATAGCGGCACGCACCAAATAACCTGCCGCAATCGAAAGGATTGTGCCATGAACCGCAATGTTCTTATCGCCCTCTTGATCGTCGTCCTCGCGGGCGGCGGCTATTACTACTACTCGGCCCAGAAAGCGGCGGAAGAAGCCGCTGCCGTCCAGAAGGCCGCTGAAGAAGAAGCAGCCGCAGCCGCGAAGCGGGCCGAAGAGGAAGCCGCCGCGAAGGCGGCCGAGGAAGCCAAGGCCGCCGAAGAAGCCGCAAAAGCCGCCGAGGAAGCCGCGGCAAAGGCCGCTGAAGAGGCTGCTCAGGCAGCCGAGTCCGCAGCGGAGCAGGCGACCGACGCCGCTGAAGGCGCCGTTGAAGCCGCAACCGAGGCCGCGACCGAAGCCGCCGAAGCCGCAGCGGACGCCGCCGAGGCCGCGACCGAAGCTGCGACCGAAGCTGCGACCGAAGCCGCCGATGCCGCAGGCGAGGTCGCGGGTGATCTGGGTGCCGCGCTCGATCCCGAAAACTTCGACGCCGAGAAAGTCAAGGCCGCCATCGACGAATCCGCGCTTGATGATGCGACCAAGGCCACTTTGAAAGCCGCGGTTGACGGCGCTGCCGACAGCCCCGAGCAGATCCAGGCCGTCGTCGAACAGGTCAAGTCCGCGCTCGGCATGTAACCGGATTGATGACGTCAGGGCCGCGCCTGCGACGACGGGCGCGGCCTTTCCTATTCCAGCCGCAAGTTGTCCTGTAGGGGACCGTCCGTGGCTATCAGGCGCGCCTGCACCCAAAGTCGATTTGCAGCCCGCGAACTGAGAGATAGTCAACCAGCGTCCATGCGAACAGCGCTTGGCCCGCGGTTTCAAGCGTCTCTTCAAGAAGCACGACGAAAAGATACTGCGTTTCGGATATTGACGTCCCGTCGGCGATCCGGGCGGACACGATATACGAACCTGCCATCTCGGCGATGATTGCTCCCAGGACATAGATGCCGCCAGAGATCATGATCCGCAGGGAGTAGCGTCCGGGCAGGCGCAACAGGAAGCGCGCATAGGTCAGCAAGACCAGAAGTGCAAAAATGCTGCCCGGAATGGTCCAGGCGAAGTGAAGAACTCCTTTCGTGTCGAAGCGGTGGCGCAGCGCCGCGCCGAGGGCTTCGTGAAACTGCGCCACTTCCTCGATTGACAATAGCGCGATGATCGCTGCCAGACCTGCCCAGTGCAGCGCCCGACCATCGCCTGCATGGCGGCTTGCGAAGGCAGTCAGAAGCAGAAGCATCGCATTGAAGGCAAGCAGAACGCTGGCTGCCCAGGTCGGTACCGACGCTTCCTCATCCATCTGAAAACGATCGGCGAGCACACCCATCTTCCACGAAAGCGTCTCGCCTTGCGTCTTGAGATAGATCGAGAAGATGTCCATGAGGACCAACCCGGCGATACAGGTCAGAAGCACGAGGGCGACCTGTCTTGTGGTTATCGACAGACGAATTGGTGTCGCGGGAGAGCCTTTGGTGACTCCCGTATCGGGCGCTTGGGCAAAAGTGCTCATTTTGAAAACTCTGATCGAAAGGGTCCAATTAGCGGTCCCGTGTCAGATGTTTTAGGTTGGGCTCGTGCGCGTTCAAAGCAAAAGTGTCATCAAACTGTTTCAGGGAAGCCGCGGATGCCGCTTCCCTGACCAGTTCCTGCGATTGCCTTGGATTGTCTCAGATCCCGTCGCCGACGAACGCCTTTTCGACGACGTATTCCTGAGGCTCCGAATTCGCGCCCTCGCGCAGGCCGAACTCTTCCAGGACAGCCTTGACGTCATGGTTGAAGGCCAGCGAGCCGCAAACCATGGCGCGGTCATGCTCCTTGTCCATGGGCGGGATGCCAAGGTCCTCGAAAACCTTGCCCGAGGTCAGGTTGTCGGTGATCCGGCCCATGTGGTGGAAGTCTTCGCGCGTGGTTGTCGGGTAATACTTCAGCTTGTCACCGACAATCTCGCCGATCAGCGGGTCATCCTTCAGACCTTCCACCAGTTCACGGCCGTAATCCAGTTCCGCGACAGTCCGGCAGGTGTGCATCATCACGACCTGTTCGTATTTCTCATAGGTCTCGGGGTCGCGCATGAGACTGGCGAAGGGCGCGATCCCGGTGCCGGTGGCCAGGAACCAAAGCCGATTGCCTGGCAGCAGCGCGTCAAGGACCAGCGTGCCCACCGGCTTGGGGCGCAGGATGATCTGGTCGCCCGGCTCGATGTGCTGAAGCCTCGAGGTCAGTGGTCCGTCGGGAACCTTGATCGAGTAGAACTCAAGCTCTTCGTCCCAGGAGGGCGAGGCGATGGAATAGGCGCGCAGAAGCGGCTTGCCGCGTTCGTCCATCAGGCCGATCATCACGAACTCGCCAGACCGGAACCGCAAGGATTGCGGCCGCGTCACGCGGAACGAGAACAGTCGGTCGGTCCAGTGCCGGACCGAGGTCACGGTCTGCGCATCGGGTAGCGTGCGGACGGGGGTGGCTTTGATGTCGTTCACGGTTTTCAGATCGTTCATGAGCATGGCGCGCGCGTTGCACGCCTCCCTTCTATTCAGGTTTCGGAATTCGGGGAAGCCCCGTCTCAGCCTTTCAGCCGCGACCTATAGTCATGGTCGCGCCAGTCGGCACGGAAGATCCACTGGTCCGCAGGCTGCCGCCTGGCCAGGTCATCGTCGATCTCGACCTCGTCGAAGCCGGCCCGTCGCGCCATCGCGTACTGGTCGGCGATGACATGTCCCTTGGCTCTCAGCCGCCCCCGGTAGCCGCGCGCGCGCAGGTGCCGCGCCAGCGTCAGTCCGCGCCCATCGCTGAAGGCGGGAAACGCCACGCGGATAAGCGCAATGCCGTCGAAAGCCGAGGGAAGGGCCTCCGGCTTGGTGTCCGGGGCGATGTCGATCGCCGCATCGCCGGTGAAATCATCGGCGTGAAAGCCGTCGTCGCGTACGATAACGCTCATGCCGCGTTCTCCTTGTCTTCGCTTGCTGCCTGAGCCTCTTCGGCGGGCAGGGGGCCGCGCACCATGCGGCCGTTGATGAAATGGATCCCGCACTCGACCTTGGCCGAGCCGCGCCAGCGGCCCGCGCGGGGATCCTCGCCGGGGTTGACCGGCGTCGTGCAGGGCGCGCAGCCGATCGACGGATAGCCCTTGGACACCAGGGGATGCCGCGGCAGTCGATTGTTGACCATGTACTCTTCAAGGTCGGACCGGTCCCAATGAGCCAGCGGATTGACCTTGAGCCTCCGGTCGCCCTCGACCTCGAAGAAATCGATCGCGGCGCGGTCCGCATTCTGGAACCGCTTGCGACCGGTGATCCACCCGTCGAAACCCTTAAGTGCCTGTTCCAGCGGCGCGACCTTTCGGATCGCGCAGCAGGCGTCGGTCGAGAACTGGTTCAGCGTCCCGTCGGGGTCGTCGCGGTTCACCAGCGTCAGGTCGGCGCGGATCGTGCGGATGTCCGTCAGGTTCAGCGTGGCCGCCAGTTCCTGCTGGTAGGCCAGCGTTTCCGCAAAGAGCATACGCGTGTCTATGAACAGAACCGGCGTCCCCGGCGCGATGACCGAGACCAGATGCAAAAGCACGACCGATTCCGCCCCGAAGGAGGAGACGAGCGCAAGATCACCCACCTCCGGGTCCTTCAGCGCACGCTCCAGCACCGCTGTCGCCGAGTGATGGCGATAGCGTTCGTTCAGCGCGGCAGCCTTCTGCGCAAGCGTCGGGGCGTGGTCGTCAAGCGGCATCTCGGGCGGCCTCTGCGGGATAAAGCGCAGCCTTGAAAGGCTCGGCCCCCAGGCGCTGGAAGGCCGCTGCGAAGGTTTCCGTCGGCTCGGTGCGAAGGTCCAGATAGGCCCGCAGAAGCCGTTCGATCGCGGGGACGACCTGATCGTAGGCAAAGCCCGGACCCGCGCGTTCACCGATGCGCGCGTTCTCGGTCGCGTCGCCGCCCAGGGTGATCTGGTAGTTTTCCACCCCCGCGCGATCCAGGCCCAGGATGCCGATATGGCCGACATGGTGGTGCCCGCAGGCGTTGATGCAGCCCGAGATCTTGATCTTGAGCGCCCCGATTTCCTCTTCCAGGCCGATGGCCTTGAAGTGCGTTGCAATCTGTTGCGCCACCGGGATCGAACGGGCCGTCGCCAGCGCGCAGTAATCCATGCCGGGGCAGGCGATGATGTCCGACACCAGCCCGATGTTGGCCGTCGCAAGCCCTTCGGACTTCAGCGCTGCATGGAGCGCGGGCAGGTCCGACTTGTGGACATGCGGCAGGATCACGTTCTGTTCGTGGCTGATGCGCAGCTCGCCGTGGCCGTAACGGTCGGCTAGGTCGGCCAGCAGCCGCATCTGCGCGGCCGTCGCATCGCCTGGCGTTTCGCCGTGGGCTTTGAGCGAGACGGTGACGATCGCATACCCCGGCGCGCGATGCTGGGCCAGGTTGGTGTCGCTCCAGGACCGGAAAACCGGATCCGCCTTGCGTGCGGCTTCATAGGCGTCATCGGGTGCGTTGCGGAAAGCGGGCGCTGCAAACTGCGCCTCGATTTCCCTCAGCACATCCTGATCGACGCCGGAAAACTCTGCCCGCGTGACCTTGAAACGCTCTTCCACCGCGTCGCGGAAGGCTTCCATCCCGTTCTCGAACACGGTGATCTTGATGCGCGCCTTGTACTTGTTGTCGCGCCGACCCATCAGGTTGTAGACCGAAACGATCGCTTCGAGGTACGGCAGAAGATCCTCTTTCCTGAGGAAGGGACGGATCACCTGGCCGATCATCGGCGTGCGGCCAAGTCCACCGCCCACGATGACCTCGTAGCCCAAGGCGCCCGAACCGCCGCGCACGATGCGCAGGCCGATGTCGTGCGACTTGATCACGGCGCGGTCATTGGGGGAGCCGGTGATGCCGATCTTGAACTTGCGGGGCAGGAACTGGAATTCCGGGTGATCGGTGGACCACTGGCGGATCAGCTCGGCTGTCGGGCGCGGATCCTCGACCTCGTCCGCCGCGGCGCCGGCAAAATGATCGGCCGTCACGTTGCGGATGGTGTTGCCCGAGGTCTGGATCGCGTGCATCTGCACCTCGGCCAGCGCGTCAAGCATGTCGGGCACGTCGGTCAGCTTCGGCCAGTTGTACTGGATGTTCTGGCGCGTGGTGAAATGGCCGTAGCCCTTGTCCCAGCGTTCGGAAATATGGGCGAGTTGCCGCATCTGCGCCGACGAGAGCGTGCCATAAGGGATGGCCACGCGCAGCATGTAGGCGTGCAGCTGCAGGTAAAGCCCGTTCATCAGGCGCAGCGGGCGGAATTCGTCCTCGGTCAGCGAGCCGTCGATGCGGCGCTCGACCTGGGCGCGGAATTGCGCGTTGCGCTGCGCGACAAAGGCCGCATCGAAGTCGGAATACTTATACATGACCGGCCTCCTGCTTGCCGTGGGCGTAGTTCGAGGGTCCGCGCGTGCGGAACGCCTCGCGGAAATGGATGGGTTCGGGACCGTTTGGCCCCCGTGTTGCATCCGCCAGGTAGGCGCCGACGATGGTACCCTTCTGCGCCTGGGCGTGAAGCAGGCGCAGTTGGGCGTGCGCCTCGTCCTCGATCAGCTCCGCATCCTCGTGACGGCGCGACCAGCGATCGTCCTGGGTCAGATAGACGACGTCGCCCTCGACAAGCGCGTTGGCGGTGACGACCTTGGGGGTGAAGCTGCGGGCCATTGTGAACTCGTCGAGTGATGGAAATTGTGCTTCCAATATAGGAAAATTTCCCATATCTCCGCTATCACCCCGCGCGAATAAGGACGATCGTTCCAAATGGCGCGCCGTGCGAAACCTTTGTCTTCAAACCGGAGAAAAATCCGAATGTCTGTCCGCCTTGATGACATGGATCGAAAAATTCTGGCTGAGCTGCAAGAGGATGCAGGCCAGTCGCTTGACGAGATCGCGAAAAAGGTCGGTTCCTCGAAGACGCCGGTCTGGAACCGCATCCGCAAGTTGAGAGAAGCGGGCGTGATCGGAAGGCAGACGGCGATTCTGGACCCGGAGGCACTTGGGCTGGAGGCTTGCTTCTTCGTCCTGATCCGCACGTCGGAGCACGAGGCGGAGTGGCAGCGCAGGTTCCTCAAGGCGCTGAAGGACCGGCCCGAGGTTCTGGAGGCGCACCGTCTGGCCGGCGACATCGACTACATCCTCAAGGTGCGGGTGAAGAACGCGCGGGCCTATGACATCTTCTACCAGGCACTGATTTCCGAGGTGAAGATCCACAACGTCACTGCGCTTCTGTCGATGGAAGAGATCAAGTCGACGACGCTGCTGCCGTTGTGATCAGCGGAGGGCCGGGGGGCTGTCTGCCCCCCTGACCCCCGAGGATACTTGAGAGAAGAAGACGTCAGCGGACCCGGACAACCAGGCTTTCCAGTCCATGGAAGTGGTAGAGGTTTGCGTAGCGCGGTGGCGCGGCAAACGTGAGTCCGGGGCAGCGGTCGAACAGGATCGGCAGCGCGATCTGCAGTTCCATGCGGGCAAGGGGGGCGCCCACGCAGAAGTGCAGGCCCGCGCCGAAGCTGAGGTTGGCCCTGACCGGTCGGGCGGGGTTGAAGCGGCCGGGTTCGTCCCAAGCGGCCGGATCGCGGTTCGCCGCGGCCAGGAGGCAGCCGACCTGATCGCCCCTGCGAAAAGTGTGGCCGGCAAGCTCGACGTCCTCGTAGGCCCAGCGGGTGAAGAGGTGAAGCGGCGGATCGTGGCGCAGGATCTCCTCCACCGTCGACTCGACTCGATCGGGGGTGAGCACGGCGCTGCCATGCCGGCTTTCCACAAGCGCCTTCACGCCGTTGCCGATCGTGTGGACCGTCGCCTCGTGCCCCGCATTCAGAAGAAGGATACAGGTGGCGATCAGCTCATCTGTCGAAAGCCGTTCGCCATCGCTTTCGGCCGCGATGAGTTGGGTGATGAGGTCGTCGGCGGGCTTGTCGCGGCGATTGTCGACATAGGCGCGCAAATAGGCCGCGAATGCTTGCGTCGCGGCGACGGCGGCGTCCTCGGTCGCGCGGGTGCGGCGGGCCTGGTACATGCCCACCATCGCGTTCGACCAGGCCAGCATACGGCTGCCGTCCGCTTCGGGGACGCCGAGCAGGCGGCAGACGATCGTCACCGGGAGTGTTTGCGCAAAGGCTTGGATCAGGTCGAAGTCGCCCGCAGGAAACCTGTCGATCAGATCATGGCAGAGGGTCTCGATCTCTTGGGCGAGGCTCGCGATGCGGCGCGAAGTGAAGGCGCGCAGGACAAGAGAGCGCAACCGCGTGTGGCGCGGCGGCTCAAGCTCCAGCATCGAATGCGCCTCGACCGCATAGAAGGGGGCCAGGTGTTGGGCGACCGGCGCGCGCGACTCGGATGGTACCTCGCGTCCGAAGCGCCGGTCGCGCAGGATCGCGCCGACCACGGCAGCGGAAGTGGCGCATATGAGCCCGTAGTCCTTCCAGAAGAACAAAGAGCCGCCGGCGCGCGCCTTTTCGTAGAATGGATACGGGTCCTGTATGAAGCCGGGATCGGTGGGAGATTGGGACAGGTGTTGCATCGATCACCTCTGTGAAGGCGCAGCAAGGCGAATGCCACTGGCCAAGGCAAGCCCGTCTTTCTAACCTGTGTGACCGGGAGGAACAATGAACCGTCGCCTGATGCTCATACCGGCCTATGTGCTGGCAAGCGCGCTGCTGGCCTATGGCGTGTGGCTTCATGCCTATGCGGGCGAGCTTTCGCGTCTGGCGGACCGCGGGCAGGCTGACCTTGTGCTGGCCGGCGACCGGCTGACCGGAGAATTGCGCCGCTACCGCGAACTGGCCGTATTGCTGGCCGATCATCCCGCGATCCTTGCACGGGCCGAGGGCGAAGGCGATCAGGATGCGGTGGAGGCGCTGTTCCTGCGGTCGGCCGACAAGACCGGGGCCATGGACATTTCGCTTGTCGCGCCAGGGGGGCGGGTGCTTGCAGCCTCGACCGGGGTGGCGGCCTACCGCGCGCCTTACGTCGGGCGGGCGTTTCAGGGGGCGCTCGGGTTTTCGCACGCGGTGGACGCGGGGCAGGGGCGGCGCGCCTTTGCCTATGCCGCGCCGGTCCATGCCGAGGGCAGGATCCCGGCGGCGGTGGTCGTCAGGATCGGAACCGAGCGGGTCGAGGCGACATGGCGCGGCGATCCGCTGACGGTCTTCTTCACTGATGACGAGAACGTTGTTTTCGTGGCCAGCCGCGAAGAGCTGGTCCTGCGCCGCCGAACTGCCGGTGGGGGCTCGCCCCCCGGCTATCCGGAAGGGGCGTTGCGCGACTTCATCCCGCATGAGACCCGCGTTGTCGCCGGTTACGAGATCTGGAACCTCCAGGGAGGACCCTATCTGCCGGCTGAGGCGATTCACCTTGCGCGGCCGTTCCCCGTGGTGGAACTCGTGGCCGAGGCGCTGATCGACACGGCGCCCGCCTGGCGGCAGGCGACGCTGCTTTCGTTCGTTGCCGGGGCGGTTGCCCTGGGTCTGGGCGCGGTGGTGTTCGCTCTTGTCGAGCGGCGGCGCGCGCTAGCCCTGAAGCTGGCCGCCGAGGCCGAGGCCAATGCCAAGCTGGAGGCGCGGGTGGAAGAGCGGACCCGCGCGCTGAGCGAGGCCAACCAGCAACTGCGCCAGACACAGGCCGAGCTGGTCCAGGCCGGCAAGCTTTCGGCCCTGGGGCAGATGTCCGCCGGGATCAGCCACGAACTGAACCAGCCACTGATGGCGATCCGATCCTACGCCGAAAACGCGGGGCTTTTCCTTCAGCGAGAAGAGCCGGCCCGGGCGGCCGACAACCTTGCGCGGATCTCGGAGCTTGCGCGCAGGATGGGGCGCATCATCAAGAACCTGCGCGCCTTCGCACGGCAGGAAAGCGAGGCGATCGGCAACGTCGACCTGGTCGGTGTCGTTGATGCGGCGCTTGAACTCACGGAAGCGAAGCTCAGGGGGGCTGGTGTCGCGCTGCACTGGCAGCCGCCGGCGCAATCGGTGATGGTGCGTGGCGGCGAAGTGAGGTTGCAGCAGGTCGCAGTGAACCTGCTTTCCAACGCGGCCGACGCCTTGCAGGGACAACCGGATGGTGTGATCTCGATCGGCATCGTTCGAGATGGCGGACGGATCAGGCTGAGCGTGGCCGATAACGGTCCCGGTATCGTCGAACCGGAACGCATCTTCGACCCGTTCTATTCGACCAAGGAGGTCGGGCACAGCGAGGGTATGGGGTTGGGGCTGTCGATCTCTTACGGCATCGTGCATAGCTTTGGCGGCGCGATAGCCGGGCGCAACCGGGCCGAAGGCGGGGCGGAGTTTACGGTCGAGCTGGACGCGGCAGAGGTCGAGGTGGCGGCATGACGGTGAACCGGGCAGGGCGCGTGCTTCTGGTGGATGACGATCGCGCGGTGCGCGAGGCGCTTGGGCAGACCTTGGAGCTGGCGGATCTGAGGCCGACGCTTGCGGGCAGCTACATCGAGGCCAAGGACCATATCGGGCCGGATTTCGACGGCATCGTCGTGACCGACATCAGGATGCCCGGCAAGGATGGGTTTGCCCTTCTGGACCACGCCCGCGAAGTGGACCCCGAGCTTCCCGTCATTCTGCTGACGGGTGAAGGCGATATTCCCATGGCTGTCCGGGCGATGGCAGCCGGAGCCTTTGACTTCCTTGAAAAGCCTTGCGATCCGAAGGCATTGCTGTCCATCGTCGAAAAAGCGCTCAGGACCCGCGCGCTGGTGATGGAAAACCGCGCGCTGAAACGCGAGCTCAGACGCGGCGATGCCGCCGCCCGGATGCTGGTGGGAACTTCGGCCCTTGCCGAGCAGATGCGGGATGCCGCCCGGGCCGCTGCGCGCACCTCGGCCGAGGTGCTGATCTCGGGCCCGGCGGGAGCGGGTACTTCGAAGGTGGCCGAGGTGATCCACCTGCTTTCCGCCGCCGCGATGCGGCCGTTCCTGAAGCTGGCGGCGGTGAATTTGACGGCCGAGTTGCTGACGGCGGCCTTCGAAAAGGCCGATGGCGGAACGATCTTTCTGGATGAGGTCGCGGCCTTGCCGGCGGCTGCGCAGTTCGCGCTGCTGGATCTGCTGGATGGTCACGCGGGAACCCGCGTCATCGCGGGCACCTATCGGAATCTTGCCGCCGAGGCCCAGGAGGGCCGTTTCAACCCCGACCTCTATTGGAAGCTGGATGTGGTGCGGGTGCGCATCCCCGCTCTGAAAGAGCGGCCAGAGGACATTCCGGTGCTGTTCCGTCACTACGTTTCGCTCGCCTGCGAACAATCGGGCTTGGTGCCGCCCGAAATCACACCCGCTGTCATCGCCCGGCTTATGGCGCAGGACTGGCCGGGCAATGCGCGGGCTTTGATGGGGGCGGCGATGCGCTTTGCGATGGGGGTCGAACAAGCGCCCGAGGGCAAGCCCGTGCTGGGGCTTGCCGAACAGATGGCGCAGGTCGAGCAATCGCTTCTCATCGACGCCTTGCGTCGCCACGGCGGCCACGCGACAGAAGCCGCCGCCGAGCTAAGGCTTCCGCGCAAGACCTTCTACGACAAGCTTGCCCGGCACTCGATTCGGCCTGAGGACTATCGCAGTTAGTGTGCGGAAATCCGCACATTGGGCACCATGCTCTGTGTGAAGTTTCGCCAACCACGCAAGGCGTGAAGTCGCGGTTCTGTCCCTAGTGTGTTGTAAATAAATAATAAAAATGCAATTCACAGCCGCTTTATCGAAATCGTTGATTGCATCGCCCTCACGCGCATCCTTGGCTTGGGTCCACGGATCGCTCCGTGGGGCAATGGAATACATACGGGAGGAACCGATGATTAAGACCCTGACCACCATGACCGCCATGGCCGTCGCCCTGTCTGCTGGCGCGGCTCTGGCCTCGTCCGGCTGCGACGACGGCGAGATCGTGATCAAGTTCGCCCACGTGACGAACACCGACAAGCATCCCAAGGGCATCGCCGCCTCGCTTTTCGCGGACCGCGTGAACAACGAGATGGACGGCAAGGCCTGCATGGAGGTCTACCCGAACTCCACGCTTTATGACGACGATCAGGTGCTTGAGGCGATGCTGCAGGGCGACGTCCAGTTCGCCGCGCCGTCGCTGTCCAAGTTCGAGACCTTCACCAAGCAGTTCCAGATCTTCGACCTTCCCTTCATGTTCAGGGACATCGAGGCGGTCGACGGATTCCAGAATTCGGAAACCGGCCAGAAGATGAAGGAATCGATGGTCCGCCGCGGGCTTCTGGGGATGGAATTCTGGCACAACGGCCTGAAGCAGATGTCGGCCAACAAGCCGCTCACGCTTCCCGAGGACATGCAGGGCCTAAAGATCCGCGTTCAGCCCTCGGACGTGATCGTGGCGCAGATGGAAGCGCTTGGCGCCTCGCCCCAGCCGATGGCCTTTGCCGAGGTCTACGGCGCGCTTCAGACCGGAGTTGTCGATGGCCAGGAAAACACCTGGTCGAACATCTACGGCCAGAAGTTCTACGAGGTGCAGGATGGCACGACCGAGACCAACCACGGCGTTCTTGACTACCTCGTCGTGACCTCGGTCGACTGGATGGACAGCCTGCCCGAAGACGTGCGGACCCAGCTCTCGACGATCCTGAACGAAGTGACGGTCGAGCGTAACGCGGCCGTCAACCAGGTCGACGCCGAGGCACGCCAGTCGATCCTCGACGCCGGCGGCGTGATCCGCGAACTGACGGACGAACAGCGTCAGGCCTGGGTCGACGCCATGAAGCCCGTCTGGAACCAGTTCGCCGAGGGCGTGGGCCAGGATAACATCGACGTCGCGCAGTCCTTCAACGGCGGAAGCTGATCCGAAGGCCGCACAGTGAACTCAATCCGGGTCCGGCATCAGGCCGGGCCCGGCGTTTCCGGGGGAGGAGACGGGGATGACCACCCGATATGTGCCGCAATCGCGGCTTGGCCGGTTCGTGCACGGCTTCGAGGAAACCTTCATCGCGATAATCCTTGGTGCGATGACGCTGATCACCTTCGTCAACGTCGTGCTGCGCTACGTATTCAATTCGTCCCTGATCTGGGGACTTGAGGCGACCTCCATCCTTTTCGCCTGGCTGGTGCTTTTCGGGATGTCCTATGCCGTGAAGGTCACGGCCCATCTGGGTGTCGACGCGATCATCAACATCCTTCCCCATCGCGGCCGGCGCGTGCTTGCACTGGTGTCGGCGGCGCTTTGCCTGGCCTACGCCCTCCTTCTGCTGAAGGGTGCGTGGGATTACTGGGCGCCCTTTGGCGGATACCAGCAGACCGGCGGGCGCTGGTTCCCGACGGGCTTCATAAAGACGCGGGATCAAGCCTGGTACGTGACCGAAACGATCCCGATGCTGGACTGGCTGCGCTTCATCGAGCCGGTGTTCAACCAGGGCGAAGTCTATGAAAAGCTGCCCCGCTTCATCCCCTACGCCATTCTTCCCATCGGCTGTGCTCTGCTCTTGTTCCGTCTGGTTCAGGCAACCGTGGAAATCGTTCGCGGCACCCGCAGCAGCCTGATCGTGAGCCACGAGGCCGAGGACGCGATCGAAGACGTCCGCCACATGAATTACGAGGAATAAGATATGGAAGTTGTTCTTCTTTTCGTGATGGTCGTCGGGTTCATGCTGGTCGGCGTGCCGATCGCCGTCTCGCTTGGCCTTGCCTCGACGTTGTTCCTGCTGTGGTTTTCCGACACCTCGCTGGCGTCCATCGCGCAGACGCTTTACCAGGCGATGGAGGGGCACGCGACCCTTCTGGCGATCCCGTTCTTCATCCTCGCATCCAGCTTCATGTCCACGGGCGGCGTGGCCAAGCGGATCATCCGCTTTTCGATCGCCTGCGTTGGGCATCTTCCGGGCGGGCTGGCAATCGCCGGGGTCTTTGCCTGCATGCTGTTCGCCGCGCTGTCGGGGTCCAGCCCCGCGACTGTGGTCGCCATCGGTTCCATAGTCATCGCAGCCATGCGGCAGGTCGGATACTCCAAGGACTTCGCCGCCGGAGTGATCTGCAACGCAGGCACGCTTGGCATCCTGATACCGCCGTCGATCGTCATGGTCGTCTATGCCTCGGCCACCGATGTTTCGGTCGGGCGCATGTTTCTGGCGGGGGTGTTCCCAGGGCTTCTGGCTGGCGGCATGCTGATGGTAGCAATCCTTGGCATCGCGATATGGAAGAAGCTGCCCAAGGGCGAATGGCAGGGCTGGGGCGAAGTCGCCGAAAGCTTCGCCGAGGCGTTCTGGGGCTTGATGTTGATCGTCATCATCATGGTTGGGCTTTACGGCATTCCGGGCATAACCGGAGCGATCTTCACGCCGACAGAGGCCGCGGCCGTCGCCTCGATCTGGGCCTTCATCGTCGCGACATTTGTCTATCGCGACATGGGGCCGCTGTCGAAAGAAGGCGGCAACATCAGCCTGTGGAGAAAACCGCAGGCGCTGATCACCGCCCTGGTCCATCCCGACACCAAGAACACGCTGTTCGAGGCGGGAAAGCTGACCATCACGCTCATGTTCATCATCGCCAACGCGCTGATCCTCAAGCACGTTCTGACGGACGAACAGATCCCGCAAAAGATCGCGGCGGCAATGCTGGACGCGGGGTTCGGCAAGATCATGTTCCTGGTGATCGTGAACGTCATCCTTCTGATCGGCGGGCAGTTCATGGAACCCTCGGGGCTGATCCTGATTGTGGCGCCCCTGGTCTTTCCGATCGCCATCAACCTTGGCGTCGATCCGATCCACCTGGGCATCATCATGGTGGTGAACATGGAAATCGGGATGATCACGCCGCCCGTGGGCCTGAACCTGTTCGTGACCTCGGGTGTTGCGGGCATGTCGATGATGCGGGTGGTCAAGGCAGCACTGCCGTTCCTTGGCATCCTTTTCATCTTCCTGATCATCGTGACCTATGTCCCGATCCTGTCCACCTGGCTTCCGACCGAGGTGATGGGGCCGGAAACCGTGGTCAGGTAACCTCTGCCGCCGCCCGGTTTGACCGGGCGGCGCGCCCTTGGGCGATCAGCACGCCGGCAAGCACGACCAGCGCCCCCAGGGCCTGTGCCCAGTTGAAGCCGCCGCCCAGGGCCCACGCGATCATCATCACGTAGAAGGGGGCTGCGTTGAAGTGCATCGAGGCGATGCCAATCCCAAGCCGTTCGACCCCCATCAGCCACAGCAGGTGCGACAGGCCGATCGATCCCATGCCGTAGAAAAGCGCGATCGTCAGCGCATCAGGATCGGTCAGCAGAACGCCCGCTGCCGCGCCAAATCCGTCGGCGGCGCTGCTGATCACGGTCATGGTCAGGCCTGCCGCGACGAAGGGCAAGGCCGCGCGTCCGAGCGGTGAAAGCGGCGCAAGATCCACGACGGCCGCCCGCGATCCCCAGCAATAGATGATGACGGACGCCAGCATGGCAAGCGCGCCAAGACCCAGGTTAAGGCTGCCAAGCCCCGCCGCGTAGGCCGCGGTTCCGCCCGTCAGCGTCAGAACAAGGCCCGCCACAAGCCGTCGGGTCAGGCGCCGGCCGTCAAGCAGACATTCAAGCGCGATGCCGATCACCGGTGTCGTGGCCGATACGATCGCGACGGTCACGCCGTCGGTGCGGCTTTGCGCAAAGGTCAGCAGGAAACTGGTCGCACCGAAGCCGACGGCGCCGATCAGGGCGACCCTGCGCCAGTGGATGCGCGGAAAATCCCTGCGCCCCTCAAACGCGAGCCAAAGCGGAAGAAGGAAGGCAGCAGCAAGCAACATCCGGAGCGTTGCAAGGTGCAGCGGGGCAACCTGTTCCAGCAGAACGTCGCCTGCGGGAAACCCGGCGGCCCAGATCAGCATGGAACCGGCGGCAATCACGTTGCCCTGGACTCCGGGTGCCGTGGGTCGTGGATGGCTTGCGAGCATTTGGGTCGGGCCCTCGGGTTCCGGAAAAGGCCCGGGGATGGTCCCGCCTTTGCCTGTCACGGGCGCGTCCGTTCACGACGCGTGCGTGACGCAAATGTCAGGCTGAAGCCGCCGAAAGCGCCGCGACGATCGGGCCGAAGTCCTCGGCTTTCAGGCTTGCGCCGCCAACCAGCGCGCCGTCCACATTCGAAACCGCGAAGATCTCTGCCGCGTTTCCGGGTTTGACGGACCCGCCGTACAGCAGGCTGATATCGCTGCCCTGATCGAACCGCGCGACCAGTTGCGCGCGCAGGAAATCGTGAACCTCTGCGATCTGTTCCAAAGTTGGCGTGCGGCCCGTGCCAATGGCCCAGACCGGCTCGTAGGCGATCACCGTGTTGGCTGCGGTCGCGGTATCGGGCACCGATCCGGTGACCTGCACGGCGACGACATCAAGCGTGCGGCCCGCGTCACGGTCAGCCTCGGTCTCACCTACGCAGACGACGGCGATCAATCCGGCTGCGTGCGCGGCGTCGGTCTTTGCGCGAACGAGCGCGTCGGTTTCTCCGTGATCGGCGCGGCGTTCGGAGTGACCGAGGATCACATGAGTCGCACCCGCGTCAGCCAACATCGCGGCGGACACGTCCCCGGTGTGCGCGCCCGCAACGCCGGTGTGGCAATCCTGACCTCCGATCCGGACCGAGCGCCTGTCCGGAAGCGCCGCCGCAGCAGCGACAAGGGTCGCGGGCGGACAGATCAGGACGTCGCAGGCAGGGTCGGGAAAGGCAGACGCCAAGGCTTCGATCTGGGCAAGGTTGCCCTTTGTGCCGTTCATCTTCCAGTTCCCCGCCGCCAGTTTCCGCCGCATCCGCTGCCCCTTACTCCAGATGGTTCAAAGCTTCGGTCGCCAGATTGCAGGCCAGCGCCGGGTCGTCAAGCGCCGCATCGGGCAAACGGAAATAAGGCATGTCGACCGGCTTGCGGCCCGGACGCTGATATGACCAGCGCTCCCACCCTTCGGCGGTCAACCGATCCGAGAAGGGTCCGGCGGCCTTGAGCCACAGCGAGCCGTCCGAGTGGAGCAGGGCGAAGATCACGCCGCCCCTGTAAAGGCAGAGCCCACCCATCATCTTGCGTGTCGTCAGGGGACCGATTTGGTGGAAAAGGTCAAGCGCGAAGGCGATGTCGGCGTCCGAAACGCTCATGCGTCGGCGCTGCCCGGCGCGTCCTTGAACTTGATGGATTCGCCGCAACCGCAGGCCTCGGCAACGTTGGGGTTGTTGAACCGGAAACCGCTTTCCAGCAACGATGACTCATAGTCGATCTCGGTGCCGAACAGGAACATCTGCGCCATCGGGGCGATCATCACCCGCGCACCTTCCTGTTCCACGACCTCATCCATGGGGCCGGCTTCCGCCGCAAACTCCATGGTGTATTCCATGCCCGCGCAGCCGCCCTTCTTGACGCCCAGCTTGAGCCCGAAGGAATTGTCGCGCGCCATCAGCCGCGTGATCTGGGCGACCGCGCGGGGCGTGAGCGTGACCGGGGGCTTGCCGGGAATGCCAAACATGTCCGTCTCCATTTCCTCTTGAACCAATCTAATGGCCGGGACGACCGATCTCAAGCGGGGTAGGGCGCACCGATCATGTGATCCCGTTCACAGATTCGGGCGCAGCGAGCTTCACCTTGCCTGGCTGATGATGCGGTCCGGTTGGATGCCTACATGAACCCGAGTTCCAGACGCGCCTCGTCCGACATCATGTCCATGCCCCACTGCGGTTCGAAGGTCATTTCGACATCAACCTGCTTGACGCCGTCCAGCGGTTCGACCGCGTCGGCAACCCAGCCCGGCATCTCGCCCGCCACGGGGCATCCCGGCGCCGTCAGTGTCATGACAATGCTGACCTCGTTCTCGGGCGAAATCTCGATCGTGTAGATCAGGCCAAGATCGAAGATGTTGACCGGGATTTCGGGGTCGTAAACGGTCCGGCAAGCCTCAACCACGCTGTCGTAAAGCGGGTGGTCGGTGGTCGAGGGCTTGATCAGGGGCGCGCCTTCGATGGGCTCTTTCGGTTCGACTGTCATGGTCTCTCGCTCGGTTCCTGAGCAAATATATAAGGAATGGAGCGGATCAGGTCCAGAGGCGAAAGGCCGGGGTCACGGCGTGGTGGCCTTGTGCCGCAGATGCGCGATCAAGTTCTGCATGTCCACGCGGCGCGCACGACCGTGCGGCAGCACCACGACATAGGGCATTTGCATCGGCATTTGTGACGGGTGAATCTGCGTGAGTTTGCCGTTTTCGATGTCCGGTGCCGCCATCCGGTATTGGATCAGCGCGACGCCCAGGCCCGCGCGGGCGACGGCAAGCGCCATGCCGGACTGACCGACGCGGGTGCCGTGCGCCGGGTTGGCGATACGCGGGATGCCGGCGTGCGCGAAGAACCTGGCCCACGAAGGCTGCGTCACGTAGTTTGGGCCCCAGTGGGTGTGGATGAAATCCGACTCTTCCAGGTCCTCGATCGCCTGGATTGCGCGGGTCGGGGCCGCCACGGCGATGATCGCGTCGGTGAACAGTTCTTCAATGTGATGGCCCGGATAGTAGGCGGCGCCGTAGGTCAGGCGAAGGTCGGCCCCGTCGCGTGCAAAGGCGACCGGATCTTCCTCGATGCGGATGTCGAGCCCGCCCGGCGTTCGGTACCCCTCAAGCGCCGGGGCCAGCCAGTTTTCCGCCACCGAGGGCAGGACCGAAAGAACCAGACGCGGGCGCGTGTTGCCTTCGCGGACCTGCTCGGCCAGTGCCGCGACATCGGAAAGCGCCTGTTCAAGCCGCGGATAGATCTCTCGTCCCGCGTCGGTCAGGAAAAGCTGGTTGCCTTGCCGCACGAACAGCCGCTTGCCAAGGAAATCCTCCAGATTGCGCACCTGTTGGCTGACTGCGGCCGAGGTCACGCCCAGCTCGGCGCCAGCCTGAACGAAGCTCAGGTGTCGGGCCGCAGCTTCGAACGTGCGCAACGCGTTGAGGGGAGGAAGAGTGCGCATGGGATTGACCGCATATTTTCTTTTGGACATCGAAATTAAATACGGTTGCAAACTGGCTGTCACGGAACAAATGCTGGATCAAACAGAGAGGACGCCATGCAATCCATCGTCGATCTTCATCGCTATCCCCTTGACCATCAGGAAAGCCCAGAGTGGCTGGCCCTCGTGGATCGCGCGAAGGCCGATCTGGCGCGCGAAGGCATGTTCAACCTGGATGGTTTCGTCCGTCCCGACATGTTGCGCGACGCGGTTGCCGAGCTTTCGCCGAAGTTCGCGGCCGAGGCTTTCACCCATAAGCGCCGTCACAACATCTATTTTCGCAAGACGATCGAAGGTCTTGCCCCCGATCATCCGGCGCTGCGAGAGGTCGAAACGATCAATCGCACGCTGTGCGCAGATCAGGTCGGCGGCGCGATCAAGGCGCTGTACGAATGGCCCGCCTTCGCAGCCTTCCTTGCCGCGACCATGGACAAGCCGGCGCTCTACCCTATGGTCGATCCGCTCGCTGCGCACAACGTCATGTGCTACCAGGCGGGCGAGGGGCTGAACTGGCATTTCGACCGGTCCGAGTTCACCGTAACGCTGCTGCTGCAGGCGCCTGATGCGGGCGGAGACTTCGAATACCGAAGCGATCTTCGAACCGACGACGATCCGAACTATGACGGCGTGGCGCGGCTGCTGAACGGCGCGGACCCCGAATTACGCCGCCTGTCGCTGAGCGCGGGCACCCTGAACGTCTTTCGCGGCAAGAACACGGCGCATCGCGTCACGCCTGTCCAGGGGGGCAAGGACCGGATCATCGCGGTCCTGACCTACTACGAACGCCCCGGCGCGCGCTTCACGGCAGAAGAGCAGATCGGATTTTACGGTCGAGCGGCCTGAGGCGTGGCGATTTTTGCAAAGGTGAATAGGCAAGGCGAGTGGCTTGCGCTATAGGCGCGGGCCATGACCCAGACCTTTTCCTTGACCATGGAAGCCACGGACGGCAAGGCCCGCACCGGCATCATCCGAACCCCGCGCGGCGAGATCCGGACACCCGCCTTCATGCCCGTGGGAACGGCCGGCACCGTCAAGGCCATGCTGCCCGAAAGTGTGCGTGCGACCGGGGCCGACATCCTGCTTGGTAACACCTACCACCTGATGCTGCGCCCCACGGCGGAACGCATCGCGCGTCTGGGCGGCCTGCACAAGTTCATGAACTGGGATCGCCCGATCCTGACTGATTCCGGCGGGTTCCAGGTGATGAGCCTTGCCGCGCTCAGGAAGCTGACCGAAGAGGGCGTGCGCTTTTCCTCCCATATCGACGGGTCCAAGCACATGCTCAGCCCCGAACGGTCGATGGAAATACAGCGGCTTCTTGGCTCGGACATCGTGATGTGCTTCGACGAATGCCCCGCGCTACCCGCTTCGATCGAGACGGTGGCGGATAGCATGCGGCTGTCGATGCGGTGGGCGGAACGTTCGAAGGCGGCGTTCGGCGACCGGCCGGGGCACGCGCTGTTCGGGATCCAGCAGGGTGGCGTGACGCAGGACCTTCGTGCCGAAAGCGCCGAGGCGCTGCGCGCGATCGGGTTTGACGGATATGCCGTCGGCGGCCTTGCCGTGGGAGAGGGGCAGGAGGCGATGTTCGGTGTCCTTGACTACGCCCCGGACATGCTTCCCGCGGACAAGCCGCGCTACCTTATGGGCGTGGGCAAGCCCGACGACATCGTTGGCGCGGTCGAACGCGGCATCGACATGATGGACTGTGTCCTTCCCTCGCGTTCGGGGCGGACGGGGCAGGCCTGGACGCGCCGCGGGCAGGTCAACATCAAGAACGCCCGCCACATGGACGATCCGCGCCCGCTGGACGAACACTGCACCTGTCCGGCCTGCCGCAGCTATTCGCGCGCATACCTGCACCACGTCTTCCGCGCTGGAGAGATGATTTCGGGAATGCTGCTGACCTGGCACAACCTGCACTACTACCAGGAATTGATGCAGGGTCTGCGCGACGCCATCGCCGGCGCGCGCCTGAGGGACTTCGTGCGTGACTTCCACGCCTTGAGGGCCGAGGGCGATATCGAGCCGATCTGATCCCGATCAGGCGGCGGCCGCCTTCGCCGGTGCGCCTGAGGGAACCTCTGTCTGCACCGGGCGATGGGCGCGGGCGATCAGGTTGTCGCACAGGCGTCCGTAGCTGTCGTCAAGCCAAGCGGTCACGACCGCCGAAAGCGGAAGCGGGCCATGTGCGACCCTCAGCGTCACGCGCCGGTAGGTGCCATGGTCGCTGACGATCACTTCCTTCCACAACGGCGCGGGACCCCGATCGTCGCGGTAGAGGATCCGGCACCCGTCGCGATCCGCCAGATCTTCGGTTCGGGCGATCGTTGCGGGATCGGCTGCGCCTTCGATGATGCGGTCAAGAACGCGGTCAGGGCTGCCAAGGCCGCGCAGGCTGCCGGTCCAGTCGTGGGCCCCGTAGCCGGTTCCGCTTGCGTTGAACGCGCGAAGAAGGGTTTCGCAGCTTTCGAGGCTCAGCCGGGTTGCCTGCGCGACGTGGCCATGCACAGGAAAGCTGCGCGCGGCCCAGGCGCCAAAGAACAACCGGACCAGGATGACTGCAAGCGCGATGACCAGTGTCGCCTGCAGTGCCGGCGAACGGGCATCTGGCAGGACGCCGGGCGCGGTCATCGCCGCGACGCCTGCGAACATCAGGCGGGCGACGGCCATCGCCTCGATCGTGAAGCGCAGGCGCGGCAGGAACAGCGCCATCGCAAGCGTGGTCGCGCCGATGGCGAAGGTGTAGAGCAGGGCTGCGAATAGCGGCGCAGGCAGCCCCCAGACCCGAATTCCGCCGTAACGGGCGTAAAGCAGGTAGCCCGCCGCGAAGACCAGAAGTGAAACCACACCCAACCTCCGGCGTTCCCGGTAGATCCGTCGCAGCGTGTGTTCGAAGCTTGAGATCATCTGCAGCCGCCCCCTTTCATGCAGAAAGGCAGGGCAATAGGCCCGAATTGTGTCCAAGCGGGGTCGAAACCGGGGAATCGGTCCTGCGATCGGTCGCAATGGCGCGCGTTTCATACGCCATCCTCTTGCCTTCGCCTTTCGAAAGCAGGACAGTCCCGGACAGAGTTGAAGCAGGACCTTTCCGGCCCCATCTAATGGTCCGGAACAGGGGATGGCCGGAGCTGCCACGATGGGGCCGGCGCCATTCTGCAGGAAAGGAAAGTTAATGAGCGAGCAAATGACCCAGACCTATCCGGTGCTGCCACTGCGTGACATCGTGGTCTTCCCGCACATGATCGTGCCCTTGTTTGTCGGGCGGGAAAAATCCGTCCGCGCGCTGGAAGAGGTCATGGCTGATGACAAGCAGATCCTGCTGTCGTCACAGATCGACCCGTCGGTCGATGAGCCGACGACAGAGGGGATCTATCGTTTCGGGGTCTTGGCCAACGTTCTGCAGCTTCTGAAGCTGCCCGACGGCACCGTGAAGGTGCTGGTTGAGGGCAAGGCGCGCGTGCGCATCACGAGCTTCATCGAGAACGAAGCCTTCTTCGAGGCCGAGGCAGAAACCCTTGCGGAATCCGATGGCGATGCGGCCACTATCGAGGCGCTTGTGCGCTCGGTCGCCGAGGAGTTCGAGAAATACGCCAAGATCAAGAAGAACATCCCAGAAGAGGCGCTGGCGACAGTCGCGGAAAGCCGCGACCCCGCCAAGCTTGCCGACCTGGTTTCCGGGCACCTCGGCATTGAGGTGGCGCAGAAGCAGGATCTGCTGGAAACGCTTGAAGTCGCGGAGCGGCTCGAGAAGGTCTACGGCCTGATGCAGGGCGAAATGTCGGTTCTGCAGGTCGAGAAAAAGATCAAGTCCCGCGTGAAAAGCCAGATGGAGCGCACGCAGCGCGAATACTACCTGAATGAGCAGATGAAGGCCATTCAGCGCGAGCTTGGCGACGGCGAAGATGGCCAGAACGAGCTCAACGAGCTGGCGGAAAAGATCCATGCCACCAAGTTTTCGAAGGAGGCGCGTGACAAGGCGGAAGGTGAGCTGAAGAAGCTCAAGTCCATGTCTCCCATGTCGGCCGAGGCGACGGTGGTGCGCAACTACCTGGATTGGCTGCTGAGTCTGCCCTGGGGTGTGAAGAGCCGCGTCAAGAAGGACCTGCGCAAGGCGCAGGAGGTGCTGGACGCCGACCACTACGGGCTTGAGAAGGTCAAGGAGCGGATCGTCGAATACCTGGCCGTGCAGCAGCGCTCGGTCAAGATGAAGGGGCCGATCCTCTGCCTCGTCGGGCCTCCGGGCGTCGGCAAGACCTCGCTTGGCAAATCGGTGGCAAGGGCCACGGGGCGGGAGTTCATCCGCATCTCGCTGGGCGGCGTGCGTGACGAATCCGAGATCCGCGGCCACCGCCGGACCTATATCGGCTCGATGCCCGGCAAGATCATCCAGGCGCTGAAGAAGGCGAAGACCACGAACCCGCTGATCCTGCTCGATGAAATCGACAAGATGGGGCAGGATTTCCGCGGCGACCCGGCCTCGGCGATGCTTGAGGTCCTGGACCCGGAACAGAACAACACGTTCATGGACCACTATCTTGAGGTGGAGTACGACCTTTCGAACGTGATGTTCCTGACCACGGCCAACAGCTACAACATGCCTGGGCCGCTTCTGGACCGGATGGAGATCATCCCGCTTGCCGGCTATACCGAGGACGAGAAGCGCGAGATCGCCAAGCAGCATCTCATTCCGAAGCAGGTCAAGAACCACGGCCTGAAGAGGAAGGAGTTCGCCCTGAGCGACGCGGCACTGCAGGAAATGATCCGCACCTACACCCGAGAGGCGGGTGTGCGGAACCTTGAACGCGAGATCGCCAAGCTGACGCGCAAGGCGCTGACCAGGATCGTGCGCAAGGATGCCGACAGGGTCGAGGTCACGCCGGAAAACCTTGAGGAATTCCTGGGCGTGAAGCGGTTCCGCTACGGTCTGGCCGAAAAGGAAGACCAGGTCGGAGTCGTGACCGGTCTTGCCTGGACGTCGGTTGGTGGCGATCTGCTGTCGATCGAGGCGCTTAAGCTGCCCGGCAAAGGGCGAATGAAGACCACGGGCAAGTTGGGCGACGTGATGAAGGAGTCGATCGACGCGGCATCAAGCTTCGTGCGGTCGATCAGCCCGGAAATCGGCGTGAAGCCTCCGAAGTTCGAAAAGGTCGACATCCACGTGCACGTCCCCGAGGGCGCCACGCCGAAGGACGGACCTTCGGCAGGCGTCGCCATGGTGACGTCGATCGTTTCCGTCCTGACCGGCATCCCCGTCCGCAAGGACATCGCGATGACGGGCGAGGTGACGCTGCGCGGCAACGTGCTGGCCATCGGTGGCTTGAAGGAAAAGCTGCTCGCGGCTCTGAGGGGGGGCATCAAGACCGTGCTGATCCCCGAGGAGAACGCCAAGGATCTGCCCGAAATCCCGGACAACGTGAAATCGGGACTTGAGATCATCCCGGTGTCCCACGTACGGGAGGTCCTGAAGCTCGCGCTGGTTCGCAAGCCTGAACCGGTGGAGTGGGACGAAGCGGCAGAAGAGGCGGCGGCTGCCAAGTCGATTTCGGACAAGAACGACTCGACGGGCGCGGTCGCGCACTGATGCAAGATGGCGGCGGCCGGGGACCTTGCCCGGCCGTCCCCAGTTTTCCATGGCGTGGTCTTGTGCACCGGGCTATCACGGGCGTGAAGCACTCTGGCGGATCATCATGCCCAAACCAAAACCCGAAATGAAAATGCGCGCCGACAAGCAGGTCCCGGAATCCGGGGGGGGCGATCAGTTGCGCAAGAAGGACCTGATCGATCGCGTCGCTGCGTCATCAGGTTCCAAACCCGGCGACGTCAAGAAGGTGGTCGAGGCCGCGCTCGCCTTTATTGCGGAACGGTTGGGACAGGAGGAAACCCTGAATCTGCCGCCACTTGGAAAGCTGACACTGGCAAAACGCAAGGACACCCCGAAGGGTGAGGTCCTGACGTTGAAACTGCGTCGCGCCGGGGCTGAAAAAACCGTCAAGGGCCCCCTTGCGGCGCAGGGCGAATAGCGTTACCTACCCGGCCCATCGGGTGATTAGCTCAGCGGTAGAGCGCTTCGTTCACATCGAAGATGTCAGCGGTTCAAATCCGTTATCACCCACCATCATTACCGAAGGCGCGCCCCGCACGGCGCGCCTTCGTGCTTTAGCGGTCCGCTGGTCTGGCCGGAGTCCAGCAAAAACCTCTACGCCGACTGCGCCTCGGCGCCGTTTCGTCAGCTTCGGTGACCTCTTGCCCAGCCGCAAAAGGCGCGCTATGTCGGCATCCGCAGGGTCGTTAGCTCAGTTGGTAGAGCGCCTCGTTTACACCGAGGATGTCGGGAGTTCGAGTCTCTCACGACCCACCAATGTTTTCAGGGACTTAGCTGGTTTTTACGAGGAGTGCGTGGGTTCATTGAACCTGACTCACTGAACCGAACTCCAGGGCAGCAGCGGCCTTGGCCATGTAATCGGGCGAGAACCGGGCATAGACCGAGCGGGTGATCTGGGTGTTGGAGTGGCCCAGGTACTGGGCGATGAGCTCCATGTCGACCCCGGCCTCGGCCATGTGGACAGCGGCGGTGTGACGGAGCGTGTGCTGCGTGACCTTCTTCAATCCCGAATTGTGGACCGCCGTCATGAAGCCTCGACGGATCGACTGGACGCGATGTCCGGCCCATTCGACGACATATTCGGAGAGGGCCGCTTCCCGGGCAGAGACCAGGGCCGCACGCAGGGTATTGTTGATGGGCACCGTGGGCGTTGTTGCAGAACTCTCGCCGTGTAGGATTCACATTGTGAATCCATGCGGTTAGACGGGCAGCATGAGCAAGCCCAAGCCCGCCCGCTACCGCACCACCAACTGGTCCGCCTACAACGCCGCGCTCAGGAAGCGCGGGTCACTGTCGATCTGGCTGGACAAGGAGATGGCCTGGCACGCGCCGCATGAGGGCCGTACGGGGCGCCCGCCGGTCTTCTCGAACGCGGCGATCCAGTTCTGCCTGTCGATCAAGGTACTGTTCAAGCTGCCGCTCAGACAGACCGCCGGGATGGTCGCAAGCCTGCTGCGGCTGGCGGGGCTGGACTGGCCCGTTCCGGACTACTCGACGCTGTGCCGCAGACAGAAGACCCTGAAGGTGCAGATCCCTTATCGCCGTGCCGACGGGCCGCTGAACCTGCTGGTGGATAGCACCGGCATCAAGTTCCTCGGCGACGGCGAGTGGCAGGCCCGCAAGCATGGTGTCCAGGGAAGACGCCAATGGCGCAAGGTCCATCTGGCCATGGACACCGCCACATCCGACATCCGCGCGGTCGAGTTCACCCCCAGCCGGGGAGGCGACAGCCCCGTCCTGCCAGACCTGCTGGACCAGATCCCAGACGACGAAGACATCGGCACCGTGACCGCAGATGGCGCCTACGATACACGACGCTGCCACAGCGCCATCATCGCGCGCGGTGGCACCGCAATCATCCCGATCCGCAAGAATGGTCGACCGTGGAAGGAGGATTGCCCAGCCGCCCAAGCCCTCAACGAAACCCTCCGCGCCACACGCCACTACGGCCGCGCGTTCTGGAAGCGTTTGACCGGATACCACGCCCGCAGCCGCGCCGAGGCCAAGATGCGCTGCCTCAAGTCTTTCGGCGAGCGCATCGCGGCAAGAGACCCTGACCGCCAAACCGCCGAAATTCACATCCGCGTAGCCCTCATGAACCGCTTCAATGCCCTCGGCACAGCCGAGATCGTTCGCGTGGCCTGAACCTGAAGGGGAAAGGGGAGGTCACGCCTCAGGCAGCGTTTCTGCAACAACGCCGACTTGGATGAAAGCCTCAAACCTTCTGGGTCCCCTTGGCCTTTGCTTCGGGCCACGGAGCACCCACTGGGGCACCCGTTGGGGCGACGCAGACCACCGTTGGGACCCAAACACCCAAGCTTTCAATGTCGGCTACGAGTGCATCTGCAAAATCTGGACATCAGAGCCGGATCGATTCAATTCCGACCCAATCCACCAGATGCCCGGGCTGAACACCTGGTCAGCCCCCCGCCCATCCGCAAGCCAAGTTCTTTTGGCACGACCCGACTCACCCTCCCGTGTCATCGCCCATCAGAACGCGGTGGCGCTCATGGTGAGAAGCTTGGCGGACAAATCCTTGATGTCGTCGCCCATGGCAACGCAGTCCCGCCATTCGGTCGGGATCGACCGGAACCCATAGAGAGCACCGGCAAGCTGACCCGCCACCGCCGCAACGCCGGCGGCATCTCCGCCCAGGTTGGCCGCGCGCAAAACGGCCTCGTCAAACGTATCCGTCGTCCAGATCGCCCAAAGCGCGGCGTCCAGGGTGTCGATCACGTAGGCGCTCGAACGGACATCCTCGCGGGACTTTTCCTTGAATTCCCCGCCGTTTATTGCCAGCGAATTCGGCGCGAGTTGCATGACGCGAGGCCGCAGCGCCTTTGCCTTGTCGGCGCCGTTCAGCGCGTCGACAAGCTGGGCGGTGAACAATTCGCAAGCATCCAGACATTCGTGCGTCGCATGCGTTGCTCGCGACTGCTTGCTCGAAAGAAATCGCGCAATCTCTGCGTGCCGCGCCGCAAGGATCGCAAGCGGGGCGAGGCGAATGAGCGAACCGTTTCCGGCGCTGTCGGGGTCCTGAAGCCCGGCGGACGGCTCGTCGGTCTCGATGAAGCTCTCGATCGCGGTCCGGGTCGTGTCCCCTATGGCAACGCACTTGCCGTGTACGGTGTTCTCTCCCGCTGTGAGCCAAGCCTGAAGGCGCTGCATGAAGTCATACTGCTCGACGGTCCCGGTGGCGATCATCGTCCGAGCAAGGCATAGCGCCATCGCCATGCCATCGGTCCATTCACCTGCCGTGATGTCCAGCGGGCCACCTCCCGCCGGGCCTGTCACTTCGTCGAAGCCGTCGCGAGGGAGGTATTCGACGGCGGATCCTATGGCCTCTCCCACCGCGAGCCCGAGCAGGCATCCCTGTGCCCGGTCGAGCGCCTTCGCTTCGTTCAGTTCGGGCAGGTATTCATCTTCGGGCGCATCGGCTGCGAATGCAGGAAGCAAATGCCTGTTCCGCTCGAACTTGCCCTCGAGCGCTTCAGGATCGGCAGTGTCGTGCAGCTGCCAGGATCCAGTCGCATCAACCATTGCTGACTTCCTTCAATGTGGTCGTGACACGATCGCCGAACCCCTTCGGGTCGTAGATCAGCACCTTGGGCGCATTGGTCGTGCTATCGACGGGATCGACCCGATCTTTGACGACAAAAGAGGTATCGGCAGGGAACAGGACCTCGCCCCGACCAGCTCTCGGATTGAAATCATGCCCCTCAATCTGGGTCGCGCCTTCATGCGAATTCGCCGACAACGCGGCAACGTCGCGCCCCTTGTTGCCGTAGATCACGTGGGTAAAGATAGGAGACCCTGTAAGGCCGATGGCAGCGACACCACGGGCCCCGGTGCTCCAGAGAACCCCGCACACGAACTGCCGGCCACGGCCGTACCGTTTGTCCACAACCTCCTGGCTCCAGGCCGTCTCAATGCGAAACGTTGGCCTGGCGACTGCTGGATAGGGCGGCATTTTCGCAAGCGCCTCGTCACAGGTCTTGTTGAGAAAGGTCAGGCGAGCGTCTTCGGTCTTGTTTTCCACCGAGATCCCCCGGCGATTCAAGTTCATGGCCTTGTAATCCTTGCCGGTGTATCGGTTCACCGCGAGGGCCTCGGCGGGGGAAATACCGGCATGGCTGGAACCGCTAAGGGTCATCGTGGCATACATGCTACAAAAGCCGTTAGCCAACTCCTCGCCACCCAGGAACTCCAGCATTTTCACGCCGGTACCTGACTTGTCCGCAAGCGCGCTGCCCAGGGCATTGATCGCCATGTCGATCGCTCGCGTTTGCTCACTCGGCTTCGGAGAAAGCGACAGGACTCCGGATTTCCCGGGATCACCGACGAGTACGGGTTCTGCCATTCCCTTGGGCACGGAACCGATTTTCACCTGATTCAGCCTCTTCTTCAGGTCGTCGAGTGCTGTTTGCGCGGCCTTCTTCAATTCCGGCGTCGGCAGCTTGTCGATCTGTTTCTGGGTGCTCGCGACCCGATCGTCGGCCTTCTTGAGGCGCAACCCCAGTTCCGTGTCGATTTCGACCTTTCGTCGCTCGATCTCCGCCGCCTTTTCCCTAATCTGCTTAATCTTACTCACTGCGTCCTGCGCGGAAGAGAGCTGTGTCAGCGGGGTAAGCGTGTCGGCGAACTCGTCGCGCAGAAGTTGCTGTGCGTCGGGGCTCAGACCCTTGCCCAATTCGGCAAGCTTCTTGTCCATCTTGTCCTTTAGTGCGGCGAGTTCCTGGTCATATGACGCAACGTCTCTGGCGGCCTTTGCGACATCGATTGACCGAACACGTTCCTCCAATTCTGTCACCTTCGTCGTGAGATCTGGAAAGAAGTTGACTTGCGTGACCTGGTCAACTGGCACGGCGTCGTTTTCCAGCAACTTAAGGGACTTGCGCAACGCGTCCTTGGTGGGCCCGTCCGGCAGTTTCTCGACCTCTCTTGCTTTCTGGGCATGGGCCCCGAGAAACCGGCTCAATGCCGCCTGGTATGGTTTCGCAACGGAATCGTAACCGCCTATGTCGAAGCCATCCATTTGCTTGGCAAAAAGTTGGTTTGTCGAGGCGGCGGCGGTGACTTCAGCCATGGACTGCATCCCCGCCAAGGGCTTGGCTTGCTTAAGAAGCGACGAAAGGCTGCCCAGGATCTGGTCGCGAACGAGCGATTTCGGGAGGGCCTCCGCCTCCTTGCGTTTGGCAACGTAGGCCGCCTGCATCTTGTCGAACCACTCCTGGCATTCGTTCGCTTCGCGAATGCTTGCGTCGACACTCCCGGGGGCGTCCTTGTAGTCAGCTACTAGTTTCTCGATACCTTTCAGTGCTGTCGCAAGTTCGGAGGGTCCGGTGATCTGGCTCTGTGGTTGGATCTTGTTTAGGCAATCGACTATCTTCTGGCGTATCTCTTTCGCGAAGGGCAGATTGGGCAGTTTGCTGAGCTTCGCCGCGTCCACCTGAAGCTGTGTGCGCAGCTCTTTCTCGACTGTGGTGTAGCGTGTCACCATGTTCCCGATCTCGGCAAAATCGGTCTGGGCGACCTCGTCGCAAAGATCGCCAATACCCTGGCACTTGTTCACCAGGTCGAACAGGTCAGTGATGGGCGCATTCAGGGCCGCCTGGCGTGATTTGAACTCCGCAAGCCGCTTTGCCACGAACTTGGCCAGCTCCGGCGGTTTCACGGCATCGACCTTGCCTTCGGCGGCGGAGATTTCACTCGCCAACCTGCTCTTGAGGGAATCGAGTTGCGCGGCCAGGGCAAAATACCGATCTATGTCCCCTTCACCCAGTTCGACTTGAAGTCGCTTCAGTTCCGCCACGGCCCTGGGTACGCCGGCAACGTCGGTCGCCAGCACGATGTTGCCGCGCCAGCCCTTAATCCGATTGGTCAGCCCGGTCTTCACTGCGGCGAACGGCAGCTTGTCCACAAGGCCTTGCTTTTCATTGAGCGTCTGGTCAATGGCCTTTTTGAGTCGCTGCTGCTCCTGCGCAAGGGCAAGCCATGACGGGAAGGGCCCTTTGGCAGCCTTGACGTGAAGCTCCATTGCCTTCGCTAGCGTATTGAAGGCCTTGGCCTGATCCGCTTTTTTCGTGATCGTCGAGGCCGCGCTGAACTGGATGGAATACCATTGCCTGGCTTCGGCCAGCTGCGTGCTTGACACTCCCAGGCTGGCCAGCTTTGCGATCATACCGTCGATCACCTGGAGGTCTGCTGCCGCGTTCGACCGTGCGACCTTGCTGCTTTCGTCCAACTCCACCTTGCCGCCTGTCATCACCTTGACAAAACTGGCGACTGTAAACTTGTCCTTGCCCATCAGTTGCCCTCCCCGGGTTGGCTCTTCAGGTGGTCGCCTGTGATTTTTGCAGGATGCCCATCATCTGATCCAGCGGCGGATACAACGTGTCGCGGATAGCGACGTCGACATCCCACGGGTTGCCCTCGCATGCGTCCACCCGTTCATTGCCGTCGAGGAAGGTGCGTAAGGCAGAAATCGCCGCCAAGGCCTTTCCGCCGTGCTTCTTCATGCTGACGGCATCGCCCCGGCCAAGCATCTGGATGGCCCCCATCAGTTTCACCCGATGATCGCCGGTCAGAGCGTTGAGTCCGACCTCTGCGACGGTCTTGAGGGCGTCGGCGAACTCCGGATGCTCCTGCTCGGCGAGGATCGCCGCGCGAAGGGCGTTCAGCTGGCTATCGAGGCTGAGGTTAGCATCAAGCCAGGCATCCCGCGCCTGTTGCCAACCGTTCCCGGCCGCGCCAACTTCGCCGGGCTCGGCAGCCGGACCGTCAGCGGGCTCTGCTTCTTTCGAGGCAGAACCGGCGACACCGGAAATGGCATCGCGTATCTGCGCCAGTTTCGTGGCGGTGCTATTCACATCGCCGGCCTTTATGAGCGCTGCGGCGGCCGCGATCTCCTGCAGAAGGGACTGCCTGATGCCGGCGTCGTCGATCTGGTCGGCCCGCTCTTTCAGGGTGCGGAGCACCTGAACGAGTTTCTGCATCTGCCCGTCGGGACCCGGCGGTGGCGGTGGTGGTGGCGGAGCCGATGGCCCGGAAAGCTTTGCGAGGGCCGCCTCGATGGCGGCAACCCCACGCTCGGCCGCTTCCATATCCGCAGCCTTGATCAGGGTCACAACCTGGCCAATGGCGGACTCGAGCTTTTTTCGGGCTGCGTCCGGCAATTCGGCCAGCTTCGCTTTAGCCCTGGCCAGCCTTTGCACCAGGTCCTGAGCGCCGTACGGCGATGCGGCGTCGGCCTCGGGTTCGATCGAATTTGCCGCCGTGGCATCAGACCGAGCGCCATCCTCCTCGCCGTCGAAGTCCGGATCGTCGGGCAGGTCGTCTTCGATATCGGCGTCGAGGACGTTGCCGTCGCTATCCAGTATCTGGACGTTTAGAAGCACCTTGTTCGCCTTCAGGAAACGCTTCATCTTCTTTGCCAGTTGCGGCAACTCACGTTCGACCTGAAGCTTGAGCAACTTGCCTTCCAGCGTGGCTGTTCCGAAGGAGAACTTGTTTCCCTCGCCTTCGCTCCTCACCTCCTTTGCAAGGATCGGCGCCGGTTTCTTTCGGTGCAAAGCGAAGTAGCCATCCTCGTCCGACTTGGCTGGGTTGAACGCGAAATTGAGCGGCTGCCGACGCGCAATCTTGAGCAGTTTCTTGATTTCCGGACCTTCAACTCGGTGCTCGCCCAAGGGATTCTCCTACGAACAATCTTTCCAAAAAGTCAGACCAACTCGAACTCGCTCTGTCGGAACGGGATGCTTGTCGCCCATGCGACACCGATTTGTCGCCTTTCGTCAACCAGATGATGGCCGATTGGGATCCAATCGGCATTGTTGCAGAAGTCGTCGTTGAGACGAGCTTCGCCCTTTCCCCGGAACTTTAGGGGGACCCATTAATCGGGTTGAGGCCGCTCGGTCTGCATGATGTCCGTCGTCAGATGATTTGGAACAGGAGCGCCAGATCTCGAACGGAGGGCTCGGCTCGTTGAGGTTGCAGTTTAAGCTGCGGTCTGACGATGCAACAAGCGGCGTTTCGAGATGGTTCTGGCTTTGATCTCCTTTCGTCGTTCGAGGATGGTTTCGGCCTTGCCGAGGTAGACGTCCGCGGGGGTGAGGTTGCCCAGGCTCTCGTGATAGCGGTGGTGATTGTAGTGCTCGATGAAGGTCCCCACGGCTTCCTCAAGTGCCCCGGGCAGGTAATAGTTCTCGAGCAGGATGCGGTTCTTGAGGGTCTGGTGCCAGCGCTCGATCTTGCCCTGGGTTTGAGGATGCCGTGGAGCGCCACGGACGTGATCCATGCCCACGCCGGCAAGCCAGTCGGCCAACTCATCGGAGATGTAGCTGCTGCCATTGTCGCCGAGCAGCCTGGGCCGGTGAACGACGGTGGCTCGGTCGCAGCCCGAGGCGACCAGGGCATCCTCCAATGTGGCGGTCACGTCCGACGCCTTCATCGTCGCGCAGAGCCGCCAGGCGATGACGTAGCGGCCGTAGTCGTCGAGGATCGTCGAGAGATAGAACCAACCCCAGCCGACGACCTTCAGATAGGTGAAGTCGGTCTGCCAGAGTTGGTTCGGTCGAATTGTCTTCTCGTGGACCTCATCCGCAGCCTTGATGACGATGAAGGCCGGGCTGGTGATCAGGTCTTGCGCTTTCAGAACCCTGTAAACGCTGGCTTCCGAGACGAAGTAGCGCCGGGTGTCGGTGAACCGGACGGCAAGCTCCCGGGGCGACAGTTCTGGCTGCTCCAAGGCCAGATCGACGATCTGCTTGCGCACCTTGTCGGGGATCCGGTTCCAGACGCGGCCCGGATGCGACGGCCGGTCCTCGAGCCCGGCGGCGCCGAGCGACAGATAGCGGTCATACCAGCGATAAAAGGTCGTGCGCGGCACGCCGATCATGTCGAGGGTCCGCTTCGCCGGCAGATGCGACTGCTCCACCAACCGGATGATCTCGAGATTCTCAGTTGCGGGATACCTCATTCCTCGTCTCCCCCATCCCCGAGCATGCTTTTTTTGAGCAGGTGGTTCTCCAGGGTGAGATCGGCCACCACCTCCTTCAGCGCGGCGGCCTCCTGCCGCAGATCCTTGACCTCGGGGCTGCGATCGTCGGGAAAACGATCCCCCGGACCGTTCCCTGATCCTCCTCACACCTGCCGCGCCGTGTTGCCCGCAAGCCGCTTCTTGCCGGCTTCCAGGAACTCCTTCGACCAGCTGTGATAGAGGCTCGTTGCGATCCCCTCGCGCAGGCAGAGCTCAGCGATGCTGTCCTCGCCGCCGACGGCCACAGGGTTCGCATTGATCTACGCCCGCAAATACCGGCCGAGGGCCATCTCAAGCTGGCGCTCCTCGTTAATCGCTCGGGCTCGACTTCAAGGGAGGCGGCAATGGCACGGACACGGTGCTGTCCGCGATGCGACGAGGTTTGGTTTTCGCCTTTCTGAGGCGAAAGAGAACGATCATGTGGCCGTTTGGCAATTCAGTGATGATTGCCAACGCCTTGGAACAGGGTGCGATTCCGGTACTAGAAGGCTTCGAGAGGTAAGACTCGTAGACTGTACGTAGTGGCCACGGAAAGAGGGACGGCAGACTATTCGAAGACTGTCTCCTTGTAACATTTACGAGGAGTGCTTCGGTTCACTGAACCTGGCTGAACCGGAAAGCCTTGGACAAACCGGAAACAGGGCCTTTATAAAAAGCGCTCTGTTGACGAAGAATCAATGGCTTGGACGCCGACTGCCTTCTTTGCACCGAGGATGTCGGGAGTTCGAGTCTCTCACGACCCACCAGAATCTGACAGGTAGCCAGGTTATCGCGGATCGCCCGCCCCGAGGGGCACGGCGGACGCAACGGACAGCTGTCAGGCGCGCGTCCCAATAATCAGGATCTGAACATCGGCGACATTCGTACCCGTCGCTCCGGTGATCAGCAGATCGCCCGAGGCGGCGAGGGCTGCGTTGCTGTCATTGTTCGCCAGCAGCGCCTCAGCGTCTGCTCCGGCGTTGCGTATCCGCGTCACCGTTCCGGCATCGACAATGCCCCCCGCAGCCTCGGTGGGGCCGTCCCGACCATCGGTTCCCGCCGACAGGAACACCCAGTCACGCCCGATGTCGGGCATTGTCATTGCGACACGAAGCGCAAGTTCCTGATTTCGGCCGCCGCGACCGGAACCCTTGAGAGTCACAGCGGTTTCTCCGCCAAATATCAGACACTTGCGACCAGTGTCTTCAGTGCTCTTGGCCGCCGAAACAATGCGCGCAGCCGCCGCTGCAACGTCACCTGTCAGGCTGTCGCTGACGATCTCGCCATGCAGGTCTGATGATGACTCGGCCACCGCCTCGAGGCTGATCCGGTTCGAACCGATCAAATGGTTACGCGCGGACGGCACCTGCGGTGCCGGTGTCTCTGGGGCCACAAGATGGGTCTGCACGGACACTGGCAGGCGGTCCCACAATCCGCGGCGGCGCAGAAGGTCCCGTGCCTCATCCCGGCTTCCTACAGGCGCCACGGTAGGGCCAGACGCGATGACCCGAAGGTCGTCGCCGATCACGTCCGACAGGATGTAGGCGGTGACCGGGGCCGGTTCCGCGTATCGCAGCATTCCGCCACCTTTCAGGCGTGAAAGATGCTGGCGCACAAGGTTCACGTCTCCGATCTCGAAGCCGTTGGCCAAGAGGATGCGGTTCACCTCGGCCTTGTGGCACAGGCTGATGCCTTCGACCGGTGCAGGCAGGAGCGCGGAGCCCCCGCCCGAGATCAGTGCGATCACGCTGTCCTGCTCCGTCGCCTCCGATAGCCTGCGGATCACCTCGTCGGCGCCGTGCCTGCCGTTTTCATCGGGAACGGGATGGCCGGCGGCGATCACAGTCGCATTGGCAACATCCCGGGCGTTCTCGTAGTTGGTAACGACCAGGGCCGTCGCCGGAGCGCCGCCTAGCCGCGCCAAAAGGCGCTCTGCCATCGGAGCCGCGGCTTTCCCAATCGATACAACAACATACCGGCCGTTCTTGCCGGGCTTTTCAGGTGGGCTGCGCAGCAAGGCCTTTTCAAGTGCGCGGGCCGGATCGGCCGCCGTGCAGGCGACCGAAAAAAGCGCCCTCGCCCTGTCGCGCAACCCGTCCATCAGTTACGCTCCGGCAATCTGGCGCGCTTTCTGCACCAGCACTTCCGCCTGACGGATCGACGCGTAGTCGATCAGCCGGCCGTCCAGAGACACCGCACCCTTGCCGGCAGCGGCGGCCTCCTCCATCGCTTTCAGAATGCGTTGCGCCTTGGTCACCTCTGCCTCGGACGGGCTCATGACGTCGTTTGCAAGCGCGATCTGGCTTGGGTGGATGGCCCACTTGCCTTCGCAACCCAGAACCGCCGCGCGCTTGGCCGCCGCACGGTAGCCATCTGGGTCGGAAAAGTCGCCGAATGGCCCGTCGATCGGGCGCAGCCCGTTGGCGCGCGCCGCGACCACCATCCGGGCCAGTGCATAGTGCCACATGTCGCCCCAGTGGACCGCGCGGGTGCCATCCGCCAGGGGGTCGGTCAGAACCGAATAGTCGGGGTTGACGCCCCCGATGATCGTGGTGCGGGCGCGGGTCGAAGCCGCGTAGTCGGCTACGCCGAAGTGCAGGCTTTCGTTCCGTTTCGAGGCCGCGGCGATCTCCGAGACGTTCTGCATGCCAAGCGCGGTTTCGATGATGTGCTCGAATCCGATCCGCTTCTTGTAGCCCTTGGCGTCCTCGATCTGCGTAACCAGCATGTCCACGGCGTAGACGTCAGCGGCGGTTCCGACCTTCGGAATCATGATCAGGTCCAAGCGCTCGCCGGCCTGTTCCACGACGTCGACGACATCGCGGTACATGTAGTGCGTGTCCAGTCCGTTGATTCGAACCGACATGGTTTTGCGGCCCCAGTCGATCTCGTTCAGTGCCTTGATGATGTTCTTGCGGGCCTGCGCCTTGTCGTCCGGAGCGACCGCGTCCTCAAGGTCGAGGAAGATCACATCGGCCTCGGATTGCGCTGCTTTTTCAAACATTTGTGGCGCACTTCCGGGAACGGCCAGTTCGCTGCGGTTCAGCCGGGCAGGGGCCTGCTCGATCACGTGAAAGCTCATGGGCGGGTCCTTGGATGGATTGGCTTCGGTAACGGGCGCCATTCAAGGAGGAAACTATCCTTCCATGTCAAGAAATTTTATTGCGCGGATGGGTGTCGCAAAGAAACTTTATAATGTCGTTTTTCAGCTTCGTTTCTGGCGCTCACCGGGCAGCCGCGACGCGTAGTAGAACGCGATCGCCTGCGCCCGGCTGGCAACGCCAAGCTTCGCGAAAAGGTTCGACAGGTGGAACTTCACGGTGTTGGCCGAGATCCCGAAATCGCGGGCCAGATCCTTGTTCGTCAGCCCCTGCGACAGCGATTCCAGCAGCGCGCGCTCCTTGCGCGTCAGGCTGAGAATCGGGTCAGACTGCAGGGCTCGAATGTCGAGGAACGGGAAGACCATCTGGCCTTGCGCGACCGACAGGCAGGTGCGCAGCAAATCGTCCACCGGTGCGCTTCGGGCGGCGAAACCCGCCGCGCCCGCCAGCATGGCAAGCCTGGGGAGTTCGCCTTTCGGGTCGTCGCCGTAAACGACCAGACGGGGGGGGCTTGGTTGCTCGCGCAGGACCTCGCACAGTTTCTGGCCGCCCAGGGCGGGCAGATTCCAGTCGATCACGCCGACCGTGACGGGAACACGCATCACCATGCCCAGAAAGCCCTCGGCCGTGGACGAAGTCGCCACGAGTGAGAATCGGGGGTCGCGGTCAAATATCTCCGACATCGCCGACAGAACCAGCGGATTGCTGTCGGCAAGGGCGATAGTGACCGGCGGTGCTGTTTCATCAACTTGTTGCAATTGTTTGCCTTTTCGCCAAAACCTACCCGTTAGGATAGGAGGTATAACGGTATACCGATGCATTCCAATCCAAATGGGTAGTATTTTCACCACCCAATCAGATACCCAAAAGCAGGATTAATGCAGGTTGTGACGTTGCGGCAAGCCTGAATATCTCTTGGGCAAGGATGGGCCGACGCGTTTCGGCGCAACGCCCCAAGGCAGAAGTGAGACCCGGCATGAACGTTTCGAAGATTTTCCCGCAGCTTGAGATTCCGGAGACCCTGGCCGCTGGCCCTGGGCCTGGCAACACCGATCCCCGTGTCCTTGGCGCCTTCACCCGTGCCGGACTGGCCGATCACATGCAGGCCGACGTGCTTCGTGGCATGGTCGAGTGCAAGCACATGCTGCGCGACATCTGGGGCACGCGGAACGTTTACACCTTCGGCGTTGGCGGAACCGGCTTTTCGGGTCTGGACTGCATGCTGGGCGCGATCCTGCCGGGCGATACTGTCGTTGCCTTCGTCAACGGGACTTTTTCAGGCATAGACGGGCTGACGATCCGCATAAAGGCCGCGACCCGCGAGGAACTGCGCGCCAATGCGCTTGATCCGAAGCCGGCATCGGTGACCATCGTGACCGTGCCCCACGGACAATCGGTCACCGGCGAAATCGTCGAGCAGGCGCTGGCCCAGCACAAACCGAAGTGGGCCTTCATGGCGCATTGGGAAACGGGCTCGGGCCGGATCAATGACGTGAAGGGCTTTTCGGACGCATGCGAACGCCATGGCGCCATGGGTCTGGTCGACGCGGTCTCATCGCTGGGCATCGAGGACTTCTCGATCGACGATTATCCCGGTGTTGTCGGCTGGGCCTCCTGCCCGCAGAAGGGCGTGCTGTGCCTGCCGCTTACCTACGCGCCGGTTAGCTTCAGTGACCGCTACATCGCCGAAGTGCGTGCGAACGGCTGCCATTCCTACGTCCACAACCCCATTCTCGAGGCCCGTCACTGGGGCATCGTCGATGGCAAGGACGTGGCTGCAGGCGTCTACCACCGCACCCATTCGGGCTATGCCGTCGCGGCCTTCCACGAGGCGCTGCGCCTGACGCTGGAACAAGGGCGCGCGCAGAAGGCCCGCGACTACGGCTGGCATGAGGCTGCGCTGCGCGACGCGGTGACGGCGATGGGCTGTCAGGTCACGTCGAACATGACCAGCCTTGTCGTGCTGAACCTGCCCGAGGCGCTGGCCGGGCGTGAAAAGGAACTTGTCCAGAACTGCCGCGCCCGCGGTTTCGGCATCTGGCCGACGCTTTCGGAACCCGTGCAGGTGCGCATCGGGATCCTGAACCAGCTGTCCGAGAGCGCGGTGCGCACGATTGCGACGCGCTTTGCCGAGGCCATGAACGAGATCGGCGCGAATGTCGATCTGGATGCGATCAGCGCGCGCCTGCAGCAGCATTACCAGACCCGCGACGCGGCAGAATAACCGGGGGGAGGAAACCCAGATGGATATCCATGAATACCAGGCCAAGGAGATACTGGCGCGGTTCGGCGTAGCCGTTCCGCAAGGCGCCCTGGCCTACAGCCCCGAACAGGCTGCCTATCGGGCGCGCGAACTTGGGGGCGACCGCTGGATCGTCAAGGCCCAGGTCCATGCAGGCGGCCGCGGCAAGGCGGGTGGCGTCAAGCTTTGCGAAAGCGAACACGAAATACTCGACTCTGCATCCGACATGTTCGGCCAGAAGCTGGTCACGCACCAGACCGGGCCGGAAGGCAAAGGCGTCTACCGCGTCTATGTCGAGGGCGCCGTGGCGTTCAACCGTGAAATCTACCTCGGCTTCGTGCTGGACCGCACGTCGCAGCGGGTGATGATCGTCGCCTCCTCCCAAGGCGGGATGGAGATCGAAGAAATCTCGGCTCAACGGCCCGAGTCGATCGTGCGCTCAACGGTGGAACCCGCTGTCGGACTTCAGGATTTCCAGGCGCGCGAGATCGCGTTCGCCCTTGGCATCCCGGCGAAGCTGATGCAGCAGATGACCCGCACGCTTCAGGGCTGCTACCGGGCGTTCACCGAGCTTGACGCGACCATGGTCGAAATCAACCCGCTGGTGATCACCGCCGACGATCGGGTGCTGGCGCTGGACGCCAAGATGACCTTTGACGGCAACGCGGTGTTCCGCCATCCCCACATCGCCGAACTGCGCGACAAGAGCCAGGAAGACCCGCGGGAATCGCGCGCTGCTGACCGAGGTCTGAACTACATCGGCCTGACGGGCAACATCGGCTGCATCGTCAACGGTGCGGGTCTGGCCATGGCGACGATGGATACGATCAAGCTTGCCGGCGGCGAGCCTGCGAACTTCCTCGACATTGGCGGCGGGGCGACGCCCGAACGGGTAGCCAAGGCGTTCCGGCTGGTGATGTCGGACGACAACGTGCAGGCGATCCTGGTCAACATCTTCGCCGGCATCAACCGCTGCGACTGGGTCGCCGAGGGCGTGGTGCAGGCGTTGAAGGCCAATCCGGTGGACGTGCCGGTGATCGTCCGTCTTGCCGGAACCAATGTCGAAGAGGGTCAGAAGATCCTTGCAAAGTCGGGCCTGCCGATCATCCGCGCGAATTCGCTGATCGAGGCTGCCGAACGCGCGGTGACCGCATGGAAGAACGATGTTGCGCAAAACACGAAGATGAGGGCCGTCTGATGAGCATTCTTCTTGACCGCGAAAGCCGGGTGATCGTCCAGGGCATCACCGGGCGCATGGCGCAGTTCCATACCAAGGAAATGCTGGGCTACGGCACCAACGTCGTGGGTGGCGTGGTTCCGGGCAAGGGCGGGGAAAAGGTGCACGGCGTGCCCGTTTTCGACACCGTCAAGGAAGCGGTCGCCGCGACCGGGGCGAACGCGAGCCTTGTGTTCGTGCCGCCTCCGTTCGCCGCCGACTCGATCATGGAAGCGGCCGACGGTGGCATCCGCTACTGCGTGTGCATCACCGACGGCATCCCGGCGCAGGACATGATCCGCGTCAAGCGCTACATGATGCGCTATCCGCGTGAACGCCGCATGGTGCTGACGGGCCCCAACTGTGCGGGCACCATCAGCCCGGGCAAGGCGCTTCTGGGAATCATGCCGGGTCACATCTACCTGCCCGGCAACGTCGGCATCGTCGGGCGTTCGGGCACGCTGGGCTACGAGGCCGCGCAGCAGCTGAAGGATCGCGGGATCGGCGTTTCGACCTCGGTCGGCATCGGCGGCGACCCGATCAATGGTTCGTCCTTCCGCGACATCCTGGAACGGTTCGAAGCCGACCCGGAAACGCATGTGATCTGCATGATCGGCGAGATCGGGGGTCCGCAGGAAGCCGAGGCGGCGGAGTACATCCAGAACCACATGACCAAGCCCGTCATCGCCTACATCGCCGGTCTTACGGCGCCGAAGGGCCGCACCATGGGCCACGCGGGCGCGATCATCTCGGCCTTCGGGGAAAGCGCCTCGGAAAAGGTCGAGATCCTGTCGGCGGCGGGCGTGACTGTGGCCGAAAACCCTTCGGACATCGGGGAAACGGTGGCGCGCGTCATGCGCAAGGCAGCGGCGTAGGGGGGAAGGCCAGATGGCAAAGCCCAAAGTTCTTGTCACCCGGCGCTGGCCGGCGGCGGTCGAAGCGAAGATGGCAGAGGTCTTCGACCTTAGCATCAATCGCGACGACCGGCCGCTTACCGCCTCGGACATCCGGGGTGCGCTTGGCGACTACGATGCTGTCCTTCCCACGGTCACCGACCGGCTGCCTGCGCAGGTCTTCGACCTGCCGCAGACGCGGACGAGGATCCTGGCGAACTACGGCGTGGGCTTCAGCCACATCGACACGGAGGCGGCGAAATCCCGTGGGATCGCCGTGACGAACACGCCCGACGTGCTTAGCGAATGCACCGCCGATATCGCCATGACCCTGATGCTGATGGTGGCGCGCAGGGCGGGCGAGGGCGAGCGCGAACTGCGAGACGGTCGCTGGACCGGCTGGCGCCCGACGCACCTGGTCGGCACCAAGGTCTCGGGCGCGACGCTGGGCATCATCGGGTTCGGACGCATCGGGCAGGCGATGGCGCAGCGGGCGCATCACGGTTTCGGCATGAAGATCCTGGTGCAGAACCGGTCCGCCATCGCGCCGGAGGTGCTTGCGCGCTACAACGCGGAACAGGTCGCCTCGGTCGAGGATCTGCTTCCGCGCTGCGATTTCGTGTCGCTTCACTGCCCGGGCGGTGCGGCCAACCGGCATCTGATCAACGCCCGCCGGCTGGACCTGATGAAGCCGGACGCGTTCCTGATCAACACTGCCAGAGGCGAGGTCGTCGACGAACACGCACTGGCCCAGGCGCTGTGGTTCGGCACCATCGGCGGCGCCGGTCTTGACGTCTTTGAACGCGAACCCGTGGTACCTGATGCGCTGCTCGGCGCCGACAACCTCGTCCTGCTGCCGCATTTGGGATCGGCCACGCGCCAAACGCGTGAGGACATGGGATTTCGTGTGTTGGCGAACCTGACCGATTTCTTCGACGGAAAGACCCCAAGGGACCGCGTCGCCTGATCGCGGGGCGGGGCGCCCGCGCGTTCCGACCGCAACGCCCGCCTTTCCCTTACTTCGGCATGCCTGGCCCCCAAGCATGCCTTTTTTCATCTCTGTGCCACCTGTCGCCCGCGACCCCGAACATGAAGGCCGGGGTCCACGGGTCCAGGATACGCAAGGGTCAAGCCGGGGCGGCCTCCCGCGCCTGTTCGCGCAGGACGAATTTCTGGATCTTCCCGGTCGAGGTGCGAGGGATGGCCGTGAAGACGAACTTGCCCGGAACCTTGTAAGGGGCAAGATGGTCGCGGCACCAGGCGCGAAGTTCGTCCGCGTCCACTTGCTTGCCGTTTACAAGCTCGACGAATGCGCAGGGCGTTTCGCCCCATTTTTCATGGGGCATCGCGACGACGGCGGCGACAGCCACGGCCGGATGGCGATAGAGCGCTTCCTCGACCTCGATCGAGGAAATGTTCTCACCGCCCGAGATGATGATGTCCTTGGACCTGTCCTTCAACTGGACATACCCGTCGGGGTGCATCACGCCCAGATCGCCAGAGTGGAACCAACCGCCATCAAACGCGTCCCGTGTCGCCTTGGGATTGCGGAAGTAGCCCTTCATCACGACGTTGCCGCGGAACATGACCTCTCCCATCGTCTTGCCGTCGCGAGGCACGGGCTGCATCGTTTCGGGATCCAGAACGTCAAGCTGCTCCAGCGCCAGATAGCGGACGCCCTGACGGGCCTTGAGCGTGGCCTGCTTGGCCGGGGGAAGGTCGGACCAGGCTTGATGCCAGTCGTTGACGACCGCCGGACCGTAAGTTTCCGTCAGCCCGTACAGGTGCGTCACGTCGAAGCCCGCGCTTTTCATGTCGGCCAGCAGGCTTTCCGGAGGCGGCGCGGCGGCGGTGAAGAATTGCACGGTGTGATCCAGATTGCGCTTGATGGCATCGGGTGCCGAGATCATCAGCGACATCACGATAGGGGCGCCGCACAGGTGGGTCACGCCTTCATCCGCCAGCGCGTTCCAGATCGGTTCGGCCCGCACCTGCCGCAGGCAGACATGGGTTCCGATGATGGCCGACATGGTCCAGGGGAAGCACCAGCCGTTGCAGTGAAACATCGGCAGGGTCCACAAGTAGACCGCGTGCTTTTGCATGGACGTCGTCAGAGCGTTGCCCTGGGCCAGAAGATATGCGCCCCGGTGGTGCGAAACCACGCCTTTCGGGTCGCCGGTCGTCCCGGAAGTGTAGTTGATCGAGATTGCATCCCATTCATCCTCTGGCATCAGCCAGGCGAAGTCGGGGTTGCCGCGGGTCAGGAATACCTCGTAGTCGGCGGCTTCGTAATGCGTTGGAGCTCCGTCGAATTCGGGATCGTCATACTGGATCAGGACGGGCTTGACCGTCGCAAGGGCCAGCGCCTCCTGCATCAGCGGCATGAACTCCCGGTCCACGATCACGATTTTCGACAGCGCGTGGTCTAGCTGAAAGGCGATGATCGCCGCGTCCAGCCTCGTGTTGATCGAATGCAGGACCGCACCGCACATCGGCACGCCATAATGGCATTCCAGCATCGCTGGCGTGTTGGGCAAGAGCACCGAAACCGTGTCGCCACGTCCTATCCCATTCTTGGCCAAGGCCGAGGCAAGGCGCCGCGACCGGGAATAGAACTCGGCATAGCTGCGGCGAAGCGCGCCATGCACGATCGCTGTATGTTCCGGAAAAACGCAGGCGGCGCGTTCAAGAAAGGTCAGTGGCGTCAGCGGCTGATAGTTGGCCGGATTACGGTCCAGATCTGTGTTGTAGGGGTTCTGCACGATTGACCTCACTGATCCTGCCACTGGGGCGCGCGTTTTTCGATAAAGGCGCCGATGCCTTCCTCGGCATCGCGGGCCAGCATGTTTTCGACCATGACGTTCGATGCGTAATCGTAGGCATCGGCCAAGCCCATTTCGCGCTGAGCGTAGAAGGCGCGCTTCCCGGTCGCGAGCGTCATGCTGGACTTGGACGCGATCTTGCGCGCCATTTCCAGCGTCGCTTCCCGCAGCGCTTCGGCTGGGACAACGCGGTTGACCAGCCCGATTTCGGCCGCGCGGGCCGCCGGGGTCATGTCGCCAGTCAGAAGCATCTCCATCGCGTGCTTGTTGCTGACGTTGCGTGAAAGCGCCACCATCGGGGTGGAGCAGAACAGCCCGATGTGGACCCCGGGCGTGCTGAACTGCGCGCTGTCCGCCGCGACCGCCAGATCGCAGCTTGCGACCAGCTGGCAGCCGGCTGCCGTCGCGATTCCCGTGACCTCTGCGATCACGGGTTTCGGGCAGTTCACGATCGCCTGCATGACGCCCGAGCACATCGACATGACCTTGGTAAAGTAGGCCCGGCCGCGATCGGGCGCAGCGCGCCCAGCGGTCATTTCCTTCAGGTCGTGACCCGCGCAGAACGCAGGCCCCTCGGCCGCCAGGATGATGACGCGCACGGAAGGGTTCGCCCCAGCCTCGGCGAAGGCTGCGCCCAGTTCCGACAGCATCGCTTCGGAAAGGGCGTTGCGGCGCAGGACATCGTTCAGGGTCAGGCGCAGAATGCCGTCGCCATCCAGATCACGAAGCAGTATGTCGCTGTGTTGCATGGGGCTCCTCCCTTGGCGGGGCCTAAAGGATGTTGATCTCGACGCTGTCGGCCAGCGTGTTGGCGATGAAGCAGTAGCGGTGCGCGCGGTCCTGCATCTCTTCCAACGTCTTGTCGTCGATCGAAAAGCCGGTGTCGAAGCGCACCACAGGGTGCAAGTCGATGCGCGTCACCGACATCTGACCCTTGGGGTTCTTGCCAAGATGGGCCACGGCGTGATCGTGGTAGCTGGCAACCGGCCAGTTCGCCTTTGCCGCCAGCGCCAGAAAGGTCATCATGTGGCAGCTGGAGAGGGCCGAGGCCAGGGCCTGTTCCGGATTGGTGTTTTCCTTTTTGCCGCCCCAGTCAGGGGCGGCATCGGCTTGCACTTCGTAGTTGTTGTTGTAGCGCACGACATGCTCGGCAGAATACTTGCCGGGCTCAAAGCCGGGCTCGGCGCGGTGCCAGTGCAGTTCGATCGAAAGGTCGGACATGGCTGGAGGTTCCTGGCTTGGCGTTTGCGATCAGGCTGCGGCGAGCTTTTTCTGCGGATCGTAGAACGGACGCTCGACGATCATGGCGCGGGCCGGACCGGACGCGGTTGCGACCTCGACTTCGGCGCCGACATCGACGGAGTCCGCCGAAACCATCGCCAATGCGATGTTCTGCTTCAGACGGGGCGAGTAGACCGCCGAAGTCACCCTGCCGATCGGGGCGCCGTCCTTGCTGATGGTCCAGAACGTGGTGTTCGGGCCTTTCAGGGGCGCACCGTCGATGACCAGACCGACCTGCTTGCGGCTGACGCCTTCTTCCTTGAAGCGGCGCAGTGCGGCCTTGCCGATGAACTCGGCCTCGATGTCGAGGTTCACCAGACGGCCAAGCCCCAGCTCGTAGGGGTTGGTGTTGATGTCGGCGTCGGCGTGGTAGGAGAGCATCCCCCCCTCGATGCGGCGGATCGAGGAGGTATGGCCCGGCTTCAACCCGAAGGGTTTGCCCGCCTCCATGATCTTTTCCCACAGCTCGTCGCCGCGCGATCCGTCTTGCAGGTAAAGTTCGTAGCCAAGCTCGCTGGACCAGCCGGTGCGCGACACGATCAGCGGGATGCCGTCCAGCTCGACCGCACGCAGCCAGTAGTATTTCAGGTCCATGATGCTGTCGCCAAAGAGCGCCTTCATCACTTCGCCGGATTTCGGGCCTTGCAGCTGCAGCGGCGACACGTCCGGTTCGCGGATCGTGACGTCCATGCCGGCATGCACCGCGACGCCTTGCGCCCAGAGCAGGATGTCGCTGTCTGCGAGCGAGATCCAGAAGTGGTTCTCGGCCAGGCGCAGCAGGATCGGGTCGTTCAGGATGCCGCCTTGGGCATTGGTGATCAACACGTATTTGCACTGGCCGACCGCCATCTTGGACAGGTCGCGCGGGGTCAGCGTCTGCACGAATTTCGCGGCATCGGGGCCGGTGATCTCGACCTGGCGCTCCACGGCCACGTCGCACAGGATCGCGTCGTTGATCAGGTTCCAGAAGTTCTGTTCCGGATCGCCGAAGTCACGCGGAATGTACATGTGGTTGTAGACCGAGAACGCCTTGGCGCCCCAGCGAACCGTTGCGTCGAAATAGGGGGATTTGCGGATCTGGGTTCCGAAACCGAAATCGTCTGACTTTGCCATCCTGATTGCCCTTTCTGGCGGGATCTCCATCAGCCCCGCGACCGTGTTGAATTGGGCAAATATCTACTGGCGAACGGCAGTCGAAAGCGGACTGAAGATTCGGGCGAAGCAGACCGAACGGACCAATCTGTCCGATTGCGAGGACCATTCGGTCTTTCCCGACCGGACGGGTGCCCCTGCGGATCAATCGGCCGAGTCGGCGATCAGGCGGGCGATATTGGGTTGAGTGGCCTTGACCTCTCGCGTCACGATGTAGGTCATGTAGCGATCGATCCCCAGCTCTGCGCCCAGCATCTCTTCCATGAGGTCCTGAAAGGCGGGCAGGCTGGTTGTCACGACCGTCAGCACGTAATCCATTCCGCCGCCGGTCGCGACACAGCTCGTGACCTCGTGCAACTGGTTGATATGCGCCTCAAAACGCTCGAAATCCGCCTTGCGGTGGCTTTTCAGTGAAACGGTCACGACGACCTTGGATGTGTCCACGATTTTGCCAAGCGTAAGGTCGGCGTGGTATCCGCGTATCAGTCCGGCCTTCTTCAGCTTTGCGAAGCGTGCCCAGCAGGGGGTGGGGGACAGCCCGACCAATTCCGCAAGCTTCGATTTGCTGAGTTGGCCGTGTTGCTGAAGGGCACTGAGGATGCGGATGTCGGCGGCATCCAGGTCGGTCGGTTTCATTCTGTCGTAGCCTTCGTGAATAGCCGCGCTTGGGAAGGCCCGGCCGACGGCGCGGGCATCCGAACATCTACTCTCTCTGGGGTGGCGTTGCCAACTGGCCATGGACGGCAGCCAAGACACAGTCGCAGCGGCATCACTGGTGCCCTTCAGCCTTCGCGCCAGATCGAAAGCGCCTTGCGAATGCCCTCCAGCATGTGTTCGCGTGAATCTTCCATTTCGCAGTGGTACGACCTGTCCGCGAGTGCCAGGTGATCGCAGTCCGGCGCGTCCGCAGCGACGGCGTCGAGCTGTCTTCTAACCTCATCCTCACGGCCAAGCTGAGCGGCTATACCCGCTGCCCAGACGCGCTGTCTGTTGTCGGGATGGGCGACGTGCGCCATGGCCTGCGCCGCCTCTTCGTAACGGCGCAGCTGATAAAGCGCCTCGAACTGGATCACATAGTAGTGCCCGCTCCGGATCGGCTGGACGTCGTCCAGGCGCGCGTCAAGTTCTTACGTAGACGACAGGTGTCCCATCCTCGGGCGACAGGTCGCGCATTTCGGGGCCGATGCCAATATCGTCGAGGTAGTGGGAAGACAGCGCCGCCAGCCGCGCGATCGCCAAGCCGCAAGAACGTGCGGCAATGACGGTAGTTTTTGCGAGGTTGGTTGGCTGCGGCGCGGCAGGCTTTGGCACCGCTCACCCAACTGCGTGGAAGCCCGTTCGCCTGCCGCTCTTTCACGATGTCTGCGGCCAGGACAGTGAAGGTTGCCTATCCTGACACCCTGGCAGTTACTCGGCCTCGCCCTGAGCGACATGCTTCTTCACCTGCAGAAAACTGTCAGGGACGACAGAAATTGAATCTATCCCCGCATCGACCAGCACTCGTGCGAACGCCGGGTAGTTAGACGGGGCCTGTCCGCACAGTCCGACCTTCGCGCCGGCATCGTGGGCCTTTCGAATGACTGTCCGGATCATCCACTCCACCGCCGGATCTCGTTCGTCGAACAGGTGTGGCAACCTGTCGCTGTCGCGATCGACCCCAAGGGTGAGTTGCGTCAGATCGTTCGAGCCTATCGAAAATCCGTCGAACCTGCTGGCGAACTCTTCGGCCCTGATGACGTTCGACGGGATTTCGCACATGACATAGACCTGCAATCCCTTGACGCCCCTTTCCAGCCCTTCCTCCCGCATGATCTCGAGCACGCGATCAGCTTCCCCGGGGGTGCGGCAGAACGGGATCATGACCATGACATTGTCGAAGCCGATGGTATCCCGCAGCCGACGAACGGCGCGGCATTCAAGGCGAAACCCGTCTCGGTAAGCGGGGTCATAGTATCGCGATGCGCCACGCCATCCGATCATCGGGTTGTCTTCATGCGGTTCGAACTGCGCCCCTCCAAGAAGGTCGGCATATTCGTTGGTCTTGAAGTCGCTCATCCGCAGGATCATCGGATTGGGGTAGGCGACCGCGGCGATCCGGGCCAGGCCCAGCGAAAGCGTATCGACGAAGTAGTCGGCCTTGTTTTCATAGCCCTTGGTAAGGGCATCGATTTCTGCGCGCGCCGATTCGTCGCGCAGGTCGTCGAAATGCAGAAGCGCCTCGGGGTGGACGCGAACCGTGTTGGCGACGACGAACTCCATCCGGGCAAGTCCCACGCCGTCTGCAGGCAGCCTCCACCAGCGTGCCGCGGTCGCGGGATTGGCCATGTTGAGCATCACTTTCGTCCGCGTCTCGGGAACGTCCTTCAGGTCGAATTCCTGCACCTGCAGTTCGCTGATCCCCTCATAGACATGCCCGACATCGCCTTCGGCGCAGCTTACCGTGACCTCCTGCTGATCGTGCAGAAGCTCGGTCGCATTGGCGCAACCGACAAGGGCAGGCACGCCCAGTTCCCGGCTGACGATCGCCGCGTGGCTGGTTCTACCCCCGTGATCAGTCACGATCGCGGCCGCGCGCTTCATGATCGGGACCCAGTCCGGGTCCGTCGACTCTGTCACAAGGACGGCCCCGTCGACGAAGCGGTTCATCTCTTCCGGGCTGCCGACAAGGCAGACCTGCCCCGAGGCAATCTTCTCGCCGACCGCAAGTCCCCTCACCAGTTCGGCACCGTGCTTCTTGACGCTGTAGCTTTCGAAGACCCCGATCTTTCTCTGAGACTCAACTGTTTCCGGGCGGGCCTGCACGATGAACAGCTTGCCGGTTTCGCCATCCTTGGCCCATTCCATGTCCATGGGCACGCCATAGTGCCCTTCGATGGTCACGGCCTGCCGGGCAAGCTCCAACGCCTCGGCATCGCTCAGGACAAAGCGCGCGCGCTCGGCCTTGGAGGTTGGCACGTTGCGGACCTTGCGACCGTGCTCGCCGTGCGCGTAAAGCATTTTGAGTTCCTTCGATCCCAACTGCTTCTCGATGATGGGAACCAGGCCATCGCGTTCCAGAAATGGCTTGTAGACCTGGATCTCATCCGGCGTGACCGCGCCCTGGACGACGTTTTCCCCAAGCCCCCAGGCCGCGTTGATCAGCACGACCTTGTCAAAGCCCGTTTCGGTGTCGATCGAAAACATGACGCCCGATCCGCCCAGATCAGAGCGGACCATCTTCTGCACGCCAACGGAAAGGGCGACCAGTTGATCGTCGAAACCCATCAGCTTGCGATAGGTGATCGCACGGTCGGTATAAAGCGACGCGTAGCACTTGCGGCAAGCCGATAGAAGCGCGTCTTCGCCCACGACATTCAGGAAGGTTTCCTGCTGGCCGGCGAAACTTGCGTTGGGAAGATCCTCGGCCGTCGCGCTTGAACGCACCGCGACGGCGATCTCCGACTGACCGGCGCGCTCACTCAGGGATCGGTATGCGCGCCGAATTGCGTCCTCAAGGCCGTCTGGCCAATCGCCCGCGACGATAGCCGCGCGGATCTTCTGTCCGGCCTCCTTCAGCGATATCCTTTCAGCCTCATGGTCCCGAAGCGTCTCGGAGATCAACTGGTCCAGCCCGTTCCCCTTCAGGAACCGGCGGAATGCGTTGGCAGTCGTGGCAAAGCCCGGGGGAACCGAAATGCCCAGATTCGACAGGTGCTGAACCATCTCTCCCAAGGATGCGTTCTTGCCTCCAACGATGGCGACGTCTCTACGGCCCAGGTTCTCAAGGAAAACCACCTCGTCCGATGTGAGCATGCGGCACCCTCCTGCTTTCGAGGCCCGCGCAAAGCTTAGGCCGCGTAGGATGTCCGGCATTGATCCTTGTCAATCCACTGACGGGCGCCAAGGGCTATCAAGGTGCAGGATGGAGGGATGGTCATGGACGAATTACTTTCCGACCTTGCTCACAGCATCGAGGCATCTCTGGCCATTGATGCGGCGCTGGCCGATCGCACGATCGCGCAACTTCACAGATCGACGGGGGCGCCGCAGCTTGAAAGATCGCACCTGGAGTCGTCGGAGCGGCTTCTTGCCCTCATCTACGAGCTTCGGCCGGGATGGACTGTCTCCGTAAAGGGGGTGGCGCGGTTTCCCAACGGACATTGGCGCTGCACGCTGCGGCAGTCGGAGTTGCGGGACAACGACGAATTCGTGGGGGTTGGAAGCGGGCCGACGATGGCGCATGCCATGCTGGTCGCGATGTTGAAGGTTCTTGCACTCGCTCCCTGAGCCACAAGCCCTGCGCGAACGCCGTGATCGCATCGGCAAGCCGCGCCCATTGTGATGCGGGCCCGATATCGGTCTAATCAGGGAGCAGAGGACAAAAACGGGGTAAGCAGGCGATGAGCGACGACCCTTATCAAGTGCTCGGTGTTGCGAAAAGCGCCAGCGTCGAGGAAATCAAGAAGGCCTACCGGAAGATCGCGAAAGAAAGCCATCCGGACCTGCATCCCGGGGATGCGGCGGCCGAGGCGCGCTTCAAGGCTGCCGCGGCGGCATTCGATCTGCTCAAGGATCCCGAAAAGAGGGCGCGTTTCGACCGGGGGGAAATCGATGCAAGCGGTGAAGAGCGCAGGAGAGAGCGGACCTATTACCGCGACTTCGCCGAAGAGCCGGGCAATCCCTACCGACAGGGACCGCGCTATGAAACCCATGGCGACGATGCGGACATCTTTGCCGAGTTTCTGCGCCAGCAGGCTGGGCACCGTGGCGGTGGCTTTGGCCGACGGGATTTTCACGCGCGCGGCGCGGATGCACACTATGCGCTTGAGGTGCCGTTTCTTGAGGCCGCGACCGGCGGGTCGATGCGGATCACCCTGCCAGACGGCAGCGATCTGGAGGTCAAGATCCCGAAGGGCGCCTCGGATGGCCAGACCTTGCGGCTTCGTGGCAAGGGTGGACCGGGGTATGGCGACGGCGGGGCAGGGGATGCGTATGTTACGCTTTCGATCCAGCCTCACCCGGTGTTTTCCCGTGCGGGCGATGATATCCTGATGACCTTGCCGATCACGCTTGACGAGGCGGTGCTGGGCGCCAAGGTCGAAGTCCCGACCATCGACGGGCCGGTGAAGGTCACGATCCCGAAGGGTGCCACGAGCGGCCAGGTTCTGCGCCTGCGTGGCAGAGGCGTTGCGGCAGGGGGCCGTACGACGGGTGATCAGCGGATCGAACTGAAGGTCGCGATGCCCAGGGAAGTGGACGACGATCTTGCCCGCTTCATGGAGGAATGGCGCAAGTCACACGGCTACGATCCAAGGAAGGGGGTGACGGCATGAGCGGCGCGACTGGCTTCCTGACAGAAGAGGAAACGCTTTCAGCCGTGGGCCGGCTTGACCGCGCGCGGCTTCAGCGATTTGTCCGAACCGAGGTGATCCGCCCCGCCGACGCCGGTGGGCAGGCCGTCTATCGGCGCGTGGACATCGCGCGGCTCGAGCTTCTGTGCGACCTTTGCGACGACTTCGAACTGGATGACGATGCTCTCGGGATCGTCATGGAACTGGTCGATCAGCTTCATGGCACGCGAAGCGAGCTTGTCGCGCTGATGCGTGCGCTTGGAGAAGAGGCAGAGCATGTCCGCGCGAGGGTGCTAGAGCGGCTGAAGCGCTGAACGGGGACCATGAACTGCCGGTGTCTGGGGTTATTCCCCTCAGCGTCGCATAATTCGTTCCGTTTCCGATAATGGACGGCAGCAAGATTAAGCTGGACCCAGAACGTCCCGCTGGTCGCACGGCGTGGCCTGCAAGTGACTTCTTATCGGGCGCTGGCCATTGCGCTTGGCAAGCGTTTGGCCAGCAAAGGCCGATGAGCCAAGTCCAGCGCTGTTGCGATCAACCTGAGCGAGCTGGCCGGCGTTCCTGATAAATGACTGACAGTCGGAAACCCGGAAACACCGGCCTGATTATCCGAGTTTGGAAGAGCACATATCCGACGCTTCGCCGCGCTTCCTTGGTTTGTTTGGGGAAGCGGTTCTTGGCGGCTGCCAGCGCCGTTGCCACGTCGAGATCTAGTTGCACCCTGTGATACCGCTTGACCAGCGGCTGACCGCGCGGGGCCGCCTCCGTCAGGTCGCCTAGTTCCAGGTTCGCGTCGCTGGTCTCAACCGCTTCACTGCGCTCGGCATCCCCGTCATTCAGACATCAGGATGGCTCCGTCCGGGAAAAGGGGCAGCCCAATTATCAGCGGATCTGTGCAACAGGGCCCATCTGAAGCGATAAGGTGCGTCGGTCAGATGAAGTTGTGTGGCGGAGGGACTGGGCCTGACGTCGAACCTTCTCCATTGCTATGGACGGTAGGCGCCTTTCGCGGCGCTCAGTCTAGGTTTCGCAACTGCACACGATACCGCGCCCTGTGTATGGCCCGGGTGTCATGCCGGCTTCTGGATTGATTGAAGCCGCGCCGCCAAGGCGCTTGGCGTCCAGGCTCCGAGCGCCGAACGCGGCCGGACCCCAAAAGGCTTTGGAAGGTGCGAGGGTTTGCAGGCTAGATTTCTGGCGCTATTCCTAACCTCTGCAAGCCGTCGAGCAGATGCTCTCGGTCTGAGCTGCTACGATAGTTCGTAAGCATCTTCCAATACCCGTTTGGGTCTGCCGGAGCGAACTCGACGAAAGCTGGGATCAGCCCTTTTGCCTCATCGAGCCTGTTTAGCTGCCCCAGAGCAGCCAGTTGTATCACGCCTATGAAGTGGCGCTTACGCAGGGAAAGCGCCTGCTCTGAAAAGTGAAGCGCGGAAACATAGTCACCAAGGTGATAATGAGCCAACGCGAGGCGGCTGAGGAAGAGGTAGGTCAGCGGATCTCGCGGACTAAGGCGTATCGCAAACTCCAGTGGCTCGATCGCCTCCGTGGGGCGACCAACGAAGATCCGTGACCATCCGACGGCATTGTACGCCAGCGCCAAACTGGGATTGATCGAGATCGCGCGTTCCGCCGCTGCCAGTGCCTCGGCTGGCCGGCTGTCCATGAGGTGCGCAAGACACATGGCGTAGTGCGAATAGGCGTCGGCACTATCCAGTGCGACGGCCCGGCTCGCGGCGGTGGAACATTCAGCGGCATCCGTGTGGGTATCGGCACTGTACCCATGCAGGCTTCGCGCATACAGCGATCGGGCAAGCACCATATGTGCACGTGCGAACCCAGGGTCGATCTCGATGGCCCGGCGCTGCCAAACGATGGCCTGCGCAAAATCCTCGGCGCGGTCCTGCTGGTTGTGGTGCCAGACACCACGCATGTGGAAATCGTAGGCATCGCCGGTCGCTGGCGGTCGCGCCCTGGCTCGACGGCTCTCTCCGATCAACAGCTCTGGCTCGATCGCCCCAGCGACCCGGCGCGCGAGTTCATCCTGTAGGTCTGCAATATCGGTAAGGTCGCGATCATATCGGCCAGCCCAAAGAGTTTCTGCTGTTTCGCCATCAAGCAGTCGCCCATTGAGCCGAATGCGCTGCCCTGACAAGCGTATGGAACCCTCCAGCAAGTATCTGGCGCCTAACGAATTGGCGATCTCAGGCAGAGGCCTGCTTTCATTAGCAGCGGCAACGCCGGCATTTCGCGAAAGAACAGGAAACCATCGGTACTGAGCCAACGACGCAATTAAGTCTTCCGCGATCCCCAGCGACAGGTGGCTGAGGTTTGGATCGCCACTTTCGCTTTGAAACGGAAGAACGGCGACTGCCGGTCTGCCCGCAAGTCCGGGCGCGACGGGCTCAGCGGTGGAGGCGGGTGCCCGCGTCAAGCGAACCGTCGCAGCAAGCTCCATTGTGGCAACTTCCGGATTTGCACCGATATTGCGTCTTAGACCGTCTTCCAGCCGGTGGAACACGGACAGCGCCCGCGCCGTTTCACCGCGCGAACTCCAATGTCGCATCAGGGCCCTGCAAGCCTCTTCATTAAATGAATTTATGGCCAGAACAGCTTCGGCGCAGGACACAATGGTCGACGGATCCTCGTTGTCGACAGCGCGTTGCAGACAGCGCAGCGCAGCATCTTCAGCACTGTTCGCGTGGCGTGCACGTTCTACAAGAAGCCACTCTTGAAATGCCGCATCGGCGACTCGGATTCCCGCTAGAAAATCCCCGCGGTAAAGTGAAAGAGCCAGAAAGTCGCGTTCGGGCAAGTGTTCCCGAAGGATACGATCATAGGCGACGGTGTCGACCTCGACCCGATCAACGGCCATCCAAGCAGACGTGCGATCCCAAGCAATCACATCTGGATCAAGCGGGTTGAGGGAGCGTTTCAGGCTCGCAAGTGCGTGCTTGAGGCTATCCCTGGCTTGTGGGTCCGCACGATCGCTCCAGAGCAAGCCTGCAAGACGATCGCGAGTGACCGGCGATCCGGCAGCGGTTGCGAGAATGGCCAGAAGGGCACGTTCCTTCTGACCTGGAACGTCAACATCCATGCGATCAGCTGATAGCGCTGCAAAATCACCGAATAGACGAATCGTCCCACGCATCACTCATCTGCTCCAGCCGCATTATTGTATTTTAGCTCATTCTGGCTTGTGGCTCGTCGAATTCCTCTTTCTGTCCGGCCTTTTCCCCCGACCTTCCCCCAGAGTTCCCGCGGCCTTCCCGACGGCTGCCTCATGCTGGGCCGATCAACCTGGAGGAACGATCATGCTGGAAGGACACGCCTTTGAACATGCCGACCGCCCTGCGATCGAACATATTCGATCAGGATTGCACCTGACACCCTGGGGAGCCATCTCTGTGGGCCTAGATCCACGGCAAGAGGAAAGAACACTAAGTCTCTCGCGGGTCGCTTACCTTGGTATCTCCTGGATCTCGGCTGGCCTTGCCGCAGTCTTGAACGGCCCTTCACGCGATAGCGATGCACCCGTAAATCGGGCCAGCGGCTACGATGCGAACCTGCCCGACCGCTACGACCATGCCATCGCGGGGCATGAGGTTCACGGCACTCTGGACTAGGATGTTCGGCAGGTCGAAATCCCGAGGTTCTAGCGTCGCCGCACACTGTCTCGCATCAGCGCCGGGCGCGTATCGTCCAGAACACAATTGCCGAAATGCGGTCGCATGACGAAGATGTCAGCGCAGCTTTCCCGACGGCCGCAACAAAATCACAAGGCAAACATTGGGGATGCGAGGGACCGCCCTCAAGCGGAGTGGCGCTGGGTCCGGCAATCCTCGTTCAGCGCTTGGGGGCGTTGTTGCACAAATCGGGTAAGGGATTCACTACATGACTCCAGCATGATAGCTGGTGAGCATGAGCAGTTGGGCTCCTACGAAGTACAAGACCACGAACTGGTCGGCTTGCAATGAAGCGCTACGGCAACGCGGATCGCTGACGATCTGGTTTGATCCTGACATGGAATGGATCCCTCCGTCGACCGCGAGACGCGGTCGCCAACAGAGCTTCAGCGACGCGGCGATCCAGGCTTGCCTGACGATGAAGGTGCTCTTTGGCATCCCGTCTCTTCGCGGTCGCCCGCGATTGCAGGAGTGGTTGTCACGAGGAAGCGCACGGGGACGTCTGCGTCGTTGCGGACCTCATGCGCGACGCCTGCGGGGACGTAGAGGAGATCCCCATTGCGGAGCCGACAAGTCTCGCCGGGCAGATGGACCGTCAGGGTGCCCGAGAGGTCGTAGCAGGTTTGCCGACCGATCCGATGCAGATGCGGGGGTTCGGCGCCGCCGGGCGGAATGCGTTCCTCGCGGACCCTTAGCTTTGTGGATTCAACGAGGCGCCAGCCATCGCAGCCGTCGCCCCAAGTGTAGTGGGTCGCGGGTTCTGCTCTGGCGATCGCCGGAGCCTCGTGCTGATCGGGAGACTCTCTCATCGGGAAGGTCGTTCTCGGTTGCAACGTGCTCGTTTCTGGACCCGCTTTGGTCGGCGTCCACATCATGGTAAACGCCGCTCCAATGACTGCTGGTCATCCAATCCTGCATATCCCGCGCAGGCCGTTCCACAGCAAACCGGTTTCAAGGGATAGGGAAGACTTGCCTGTTCAGCACTTTTCAAGTCCTTTGTCCAAGTGTCAGCCGGATCTGCTCCTTCAGCCATTTCTCCAATGACCGAATACCGGAATTGGCAGCCAGGTCCGGCTTCGTCACCAGCCAGTAGGCCGCCTTCACGCGCACCGCTGCGCCGACCGGAACAAGCAGGCCGCGACCGATGTCGTCTTCGATCAGAAGACTACGACCGAGGCCGACCCCAAGACCCGCGATCGCCGCCTGAAGCATGAGATCGGCTCGGTCAAAGCTTCGGACGGAGTGATCTGACACCTCGGGCACGCCGCGAAGTTGCCGGTAGTCCCTCCAGGTCGTCCCGGTCCGGAATTTCTCGGCGCCGCTGTCGCTGAGCAACGTTAGCGTCTCATCCTTGAGCGGGTCGACCGTCGGTCTTCGGGCAGCCGGATGAGCCGCGCCGACGACTGGTTGAATCATGCAGCCGGCCAGGCGTGTTGAGTGCAGCCCCGGATAGGGTCCGACGCCGAACCGCAACCCCGCATCTGCCTCGCCCGCAACGAAATCGACCAGTTCCTCCCGCACATCGATCGACAGGTCGAGCCCGGAAGCGGCCGCGGCAGGCAGTCTCGGCAGGAGCCATCTCATGGCGAGAGAAGAATGCACCGAAAGACGGATGGACCGGCTCGACCGTAAATCGCGCGCCGCAGAAAGTACGCGGTCGGCTTCGTCCATTGTCCGCACCGCCGCGTCGCACAGTATGGTTCCGGCGCGTGTCGGCGAAACACGTCTGGTCGATCGTTCAAAAAGCGTCAGCCCGATCTCAGCTTCGAGGGCACGGATGCGATGGCTGACGGCGCTGGGATCGAGGTCAAGGACACGGGCTGCCGCGGCGAAACTGCCATGACGACGCACGGCCGCCAACAGTCCGTATGACTGAACGAGCCGCGGTGCGGCGGGATCCATCTGGCCGTCATTCATGAATCATTCTCATGCACTAGTGACGCCTCCGGCGTTGGTCGAGGGTTCGTATGCCTTAAATTTCCCTTATCTACAGTTGGACTTGCCGATGTTGAGACATGAAGAGGATACAGGTTTCAACGTGGCCATCAACAGCGTCCATGCCATCGCGCTGACGGGAGGCAAGTTTGCAGGGGTCTAAACCCAACCAGCGGTTCGGGAGCACCGAACCGAAGCAAGCGCCTTTCCGGACTCGGGGCTGGCAGGAGGGCCGCCTGCTCTCTTTGCAGGATACGCTTCGCTGATCGTCGCAACCGGCAAGCATCCGATCCGGGAGGAAGACACATGCAAAGCCAAGCTTACGAACTATCCGAAAAGACCAACCCCGGCATCGGCGGGAGCCAGCGATCGGACCTTGTCAGGGTGCTGCTCATTCTTGCCCTGTTTGCGGCCACGGGGCTGGGGATTTCTGTCTTCGCAGATGATCCCGACCACTCCGCTCGGGGCCGCCCTGAAGTGATCGAGGACTGGCACGGCATTGTCGCCCGATCGACCAGATAGCCCTCTTTTCGCGAACCGGCCCTACCGGGTTGCCGGAAACTGCAAATGCGATGGAGACAACGATGTTGAAACAGAATGAAGTCAAAGCAACACCGGTTCCCGTTCACATCGTCAATGCGTTTACGTTAGAGGGCACCGGCGGCAATCCAGCCGGGGTCGTCCTTGACGCCGACGCGCTGGACGAGTCTGACATGCAGTCGATTGCCGCCCAAACGGGGCTGTCGGAGACGACCTTCGTGTCGCGTCACCCGACCGAAGGGGCGCGACTCGATTTCTTCACCCCGACCCGGCGCATCGCACATTGCGGCCACGCCACGGTCGCCGCCTTCGCGCTGATGCAAGCGGAAGGCCGGATCGCCGACGGACCTACCTCCAAGCAGACCGTGGATGGGCCCCGGCGGATTTTGGTTCGGCACGGGGCGATCTTCATGGAGCAGCGTGCGCCCCGCTACCTGACGCAGCCGGCCTGGGCCGGAACGGGCGTGACGCCGGCAGAGGTTCTGGCTGCTGTTGGCCTGTCCACGGACCTGCTCGACTCTCGTGTGGCCCCTCAGGTCGTCGATACCGGAAACCGGTTCCTGTTGATCGGGGTCGCGAACGCGGATGGCCTTGCCGAGATAGTCCCCGATCTGGAGGCGGTTGCGCGGATCAGCGACGCACTCGATCTCGTCGGATTCTACGTCTTCGCCGTCACCAGCGGGTCGGGATTCGCACACGCCACGACGCGTATGTTCGCCCCCCGATACGGGATATCCGAGGAGAGCGCGACGGGCATGGCCGCCGGCCCGCTGGCCTGCCTGCTGCACGACGTGCTTGGCGACCGACGAACGCATTTCGTGATTGAACAGGGTCGTTTCATGGCCACGCCGAGCGTCAGCCGAATCCTGGTCGATCTGGTGGTGGAGGGAAACCGGATAACCGGTCTCATGGCTGGCGGTGAGGGTCACGCCGTACGGACACTCCGGATCGATCCCAAGACTCAGTCCGGTGGCCGAGATGCCTTCTCTTCAGGACAGCAGAGCCAATGAGACACCAAAGCAACCTTTGCGTCCTCGTCGAGCCCCTGATCCTCGAGATCGGACCAGGTCTGGAAGCGCAGCGCGTGACGAATGGTCGGAGCGATATGAGGCTTGTCCGAGCAGGTTCCGTACGCCGCAATCAGGTCCGCCGCGACGCCTTCGAGAAAGGCCGCGAAATCTGCCATCGGTCCCTGCAAGGCCGGCACATGCGCGACGTCCTCATGGGACACGGTCCACATGCGGTGGGTACGCGAGAAATACCCGTAGAATGCCCTGACGGCCGCCTCGAAACGTTGGCCTGCATCGGCGATGTCGGCCCAACCTGCCGGATCCGGTGGTGGATTCTGCGACAGCCAGTGCGATGTGCAGGCCTGGAACACCGCGCTCTCGTCGGGAAAGTGCCGATAGACCGTCAGCCGCTGCACGCCCGAGCGTTCGGCGATCGCGCTGATCGTCGTGGCCCGCGGTCCGATCTCCTCGTGCAGCTGCATCGTGGCTTCCACGATCTTCCGGCGCGTCTCTTCCCGAGACTTGGCGCGCTCGCGCAGGCGGTAGGGGCGCTTCTTCTCTGTCATTCGGTGAACATGGATGATCATCGAAAGATTGACAAGGGATTTCGAATCGCCTATCCGCCAATTTGGAAGAACACGAACGTTCACTGAAAGTGGAATCTTGTCATGACGCCCATCACTGAACCCGTCCATCTCGACGCTCGTCACATCACCGATGCCTGGACGGCGCTGCCCTCCTGGCTGCCCGTGCCCGGCCTTGGCGCGCTGCCGATCAACGCGTTTCTTCTGAAGGGACGTGAGCCGGTTCTCGTCGACACCGGGCTTGCCGCGCTGTCGGATGCAATGGTCGATCGCCTGAGCGCCGAAATCGATCTCGTCGACCTACGCTGGATCTGGCTCAGCCACACCGACGCCGACCACATCGGCAATCTCGATCGCATCCTTTCCCTGGCGCCCAACGCCAGCGTCGTGACCAACTTCCTCGGCGCCGGAAAGATGGGAATGATGGGAAAGGGTAATCCTGAGCGGCTGCGTCTGCTCGAGCCCGGCGAGGTCTTCGAGGTCGGCGGACACCGCCTGCATCAGGTCAAGCCGCCCTACTACGACGCGCCCGAAACGATGGGCTTCTTCGACGAGGCCGACCGCGTGCTCTTCGCCGCTGACGCCTTCGGCGCGCTGCTGCCGGGCAGCGTCGATACGATTGAAGAGGTGCCGGAGGAGAGCCTGCGCGAGGGGCTGGTCGCCTGGTCGAGCGTGGATGCACCATGGCTGGCGCAGATCGACCGCGGATCGCTCGGCCGGATGCTGCGTGCGCTGGACGCGCTCGAACCCGCGCATGTGCTCTCGGGCCATCTGCCCGTCGCACATCGCCTCGACACCCTGACGGAGATCGTGCGCGGCGCCTATGGGCGCGGCACGACCGCTGCCGTCACCCCCGAAACCGCGGTCCAGGTCGAGGCGATCCTCGCCTGAGCCCGAATTCAGAACTGGAGACCGAGATGAATACCCTGATCTTGAACCCGTGCTGCACAGCCCCGCGCCCTCGCACCCTTCCGTTGCTCGGTGCCATCCTTGCCCGGATCCGGCAAGAACGGCGCGTCGCCCGCGACACCCGGCGCCTGGCGGAACTGAGCGATGACCTGTTGCGGGACATCGGGATCAACCGCGGCGATATCCCGCTCGCGGTCCGCTATGGCCGCGACCGGGACATCGAATTCGCGCGCTTCCGCTGACGCGCGGCGCTTCCATCGGTCGAAAGGCCCGCCCCGACCACCGCTCCGCCCCTCTTCAATCACCCTTCAATCAAGGAGAAATGACATGACGAACCCCATCATTGAAACCAACAAGGCGACCGTCGCCCGCTTCCTCGCCGGGACGCATTCGCCGAACATCGACGATGTGGCGGTGATCGACGATACCGTCGTTCCCCACATCGCCTGCCACGGCTTTCCCGGCTTTCCGAACGAGGAGTTTTTCGACCGTGAAAGCTACAAGGCGTTCTTCCGCATCTTCCGGCAGTCGTTCAGCGACATGAGTTTTGAGACTCTGAAAACGATCGCCACCGAAGATTTCGTCTCGGCCCACTGGGAAATATGGGCGACCCATTCGGGTGAATTCCAGGGCATCCAGCCGGATGGGGCCCGCGTCGTCTTCGACGGCATCGCTCTCTACCGGATGGAGGACGGCAAGATCGCCGAGACTTGGCTGACCATCAATGAACCTTTGCTGATCTCGCAACTGGGGAAGGGCCGGGCCCGCGCGGCCTGACGCAATGGCAAGCTCGACCCGATATGGGCCGGGCTTGCTCCTGAATAGAGGAACTGACCATGTGCCGTTTGAATGCAGAAAAGGGTGCTGTCAGACGGATTCGAACCGGTCTCTCCAAGGACAGTGTGACTGTCCTTATGCCGCGCCGATTTGACGCCATTCGGCGAGAGCGGCGGCACGGTTTTGCTTGAAAATGGCTCGGGAGGTGAGGTTGCGGTTGGTGTTGAAGTGGTTCGTGACTGAGGCGTGGACGGCGGCGAACTTCTGAAGACTTCGCACGCGCCGGAAGCGGAGCATCGCCCGCTCCCGTCTTCGGAACGAAAGATGGGAATTCTCCGCCCTTTTGTTCTCCCAGCGGCCCGTTTCCTGCCGGGCGCCGGCGCCGATCTCCCTGAGTGCGGCGCCGTAGGACCGAAGCCGGTCGGTCACGATCACCTCAGGCTGACCATGCTTTCGCATCGCTTTTCTCAGGAATTTCAACGCAGCCTTCTTATCGCGCTTCCTGGTGACGAAGCTTTCCAGCACCTCGCCCTCGTGATTGACCGCCCGCCAGAGGTAGTGCATCTCACCGTTGATCTTCACGAACATCTCGTCGAGGTGCCAGCGCCAGTGGCTCGAACTCGTGCCCTTGATCCGACGCTTTCGGATCTCGGCCGCGAACATCGGGCCGAAGCGATGCCACCAGAACCGGACCGTCTCATGGCTGACGTCGACGCCGCGCTCATGGAGCAAGTCCTCGACATTTCGGAGCGACAGCGGAAATCGGACGTACATCATTACCGCCAGGCGAATGATCTCGGGGCTCGTCTTGAACCACTTGAAAGGGCTGGGTTTGCTCATGGACAAACGCTCGTCAACGCCCTGACCCGCCTCAAGCCAAGTTTGTCTGACACTGCCGGTGAGATCACCCGCACCCCACCGAAATCCACCCCCACCCACGGCTGCACCCGCCAGCGCTTAAGATGATCGAGGGTCGTCACGAGTGCCACCCTTGTCGGCAGTTGGATCCGGTGGATGGTGATGACGAGGTGTCGAGGCGGAATTTGAGGAACGCAGTGCCTGAGTGCTTCTGACGCCCAACGGCCTGCGCACCCATCCGGTAGAGCGCGCCGAGGTTGCGGCGCGAGGGCGGCAGGAGGAAGGTGACGAAAGGGATGCGCGTGTCAGATCGCGCAAAATCAAGAGCGGTCCGCGTTATCCGCAGGCCAAGCCCGAAATCCTGCGGCCGCAACACGAGGCCGAAGTCCCATTCCTCACCTTTCCTCTGAAAGCCGCCCCAGCCGACATATCGGCCATCGGCCAGGAAGGCCCAGTGGCCGAGACCGTCCCGTGCCCAGCATGCCTCCTTGGCCGCCACGAAGGCCCGCGCCTCCGCCTCGCCCCAGTTGCCGGTCAGCCATGGCATATGCGCGCGCAGGCGCGGATCCGACATGTGCGCGACGAGGTCCCCGAGCGGCACCTCGGTCAGCCGCGCGAAGCGGAGGGCGGGGACGGCGCCGGTCATGCCGATTGCCGGAGCGTGAGGCAGGACGGCTCCATCATCCGCGACAGCGCGCTGTCCTTGCGGCGCAGGAAGTCAGCGAGCCTGCCGGGATACTCCGCCACGACCGCGTTCCGTACCGAAGGCCTCCCGGCCAGTGTGCGACGCCATTCGGCCATCCCCGGCAGGCCATCGAAGACGCCGAAATCGCCGATCCGGTCGAAGGTGTCGAAGTAGCGGAACACTGGCGCGAAGACCGCATCGACCAGGCTGAATTGCTCTCCGGCGAACCAGGGGCCGGGGCCAAGCTGGCCTTCCATCACCCGGAACCGGGCGTGGAGCGCCGCGGCCTTCCGCTCGAGCGTCCCGGAATCGGGGACGGTGTAAAACCCGGCGATGTCGTTCAGGCATTCCGAGGCGAAGCCGATCCACGCGCGGTGCCGCGCGCGCTCGACCGGATCGGCGGGATAGAGCGGATGCGGCTGCGTCTCCTCGAGGAATTCTAAGATCGCGGCGGATTCGAACAGCGCCGCCTCGCCGACCCTCAGGACAGGCGTTCGCCCGAGCGGCGAGAGCGCCAGAAACCAGCCGGGCTTGTTCGCCAGATCGACGGTGACGCGCTCGTGCGCCACACCCTTTTCGGAAAGCGCGATGGCGATTCGCTGGACGTAAGGACACAGCGCGTGGCTGACGAGGGTGATGGACAGGGACATTCTATTCTCTCCTAAAAATCTCGCGCGGACCGCCAAGGGGAGGCGGGGGATAGCGGGCGGCCCGCGCGCGCGTCAGGCGCCGGACCGGGTCCGGACGGTGACGATTCCCTTCATGTGGGGGTGATAGGCACAGTAGTAGGGGTAGTCGCCGGGCGCGTCGAAGGTGATGCGCCCGTTCGCGCCGCGCTCGAGCGTCCCGGTATCCCAGGCGCCGTCCTCGGCAGTGGCGGTGTGCGGCGCAAGATCAGTGTTGGTCCAGGTGACGCTGTCGCCGACCAGAACTTCGACCGTCTCGGGGTCGAAGGCGAAGCGGGCGATGCCTACCTCGACCTTGTGCGTGCCGTCATGGGCCCGCACAAGCCCCGGCAGCCCGGCCAGGGACAGGGCCGCGCCCAGCCCCCGGCCGAACCCGCGCCGCGTCAGGTGCGTCAGCCCGCGCACGTCAGCCCCGCGACCATGTGCTCGGCGTGCTGCTCATGCGCGCGGAAGGTGACCAGCGCATCCTCGAGCAGCGCCCTCAGCGGCGCCACCGTAACGGCGGGGATGAAGGTTTCGGCGACGGTCTGGTTGACGATCTGATGATAGGCCAACTCGTTCGTCGCGTAGGCGCAGTCGAAGGCGTTGCCGCTCAGCGCCATCAATTCGGCGCGCTTGGCCGCCGCGCCCTCGACGAGGGCCTGACTCAGCGCGTTGTCCTGCGGTGTCACGTTCAGCTCGGAGATCAGCGCGCCGGCCGCCTCGTTCACCGCCGTGTGGTCGCGGATCATCGTCTGGGCGAAGTCGCGGACCGCCTCATTCTCGGAAATCGCCAGCGCCAGATGTGCATAGCGGATGTCGAGCCCGCCTGCGGTGTAGGCGGTGTGGGCGATCTCGAGGTCGTTCATCGGCTCGTCCGCCTGAGCCGCGAGGCCGGTCGTGGCGAGGGCGAGCCCGAGGGCAAGGGTCAGGGTCTTCATGGGAGTGTCTCCGGGTTGGTGGTTTCAACGCCACCGGTTTGCCCGAGATGGTCCGGCGTTTGAATGCCGGAAAGTTCGGAATTTATGCTGGATCGTCCAGCCTTCTGGACGCGTCTGAAATTGCTGATAAACTATTGGCCATGTTGGACCTACTCAGCGACATCCTCACCCGCCTCTCGCTTCGTGGTACGCTCTATTTCCGAACGAGCTTCACGGAGCCCTGGGGCGTTCGCGTGCCCGCCTTCCGCGACGTGGCGCGTTTCCACTTTGCCTATCGGGGCGAGGCGCTGGTGCGTGTAGCGGGGGTGTCGGTTCCCGTACACTTGGCACAGGGCGACCTGATCGTGATTCCGCACGGAACGGCCCATGTCCTGTGCTGCCGTCACACCGGACCCGACGAGGCCCTGCCGCTGGACGACGTGCTGTCCCGGTCCGGGTTTCCGGGTCATGGGACGCTGGTCTGGGGCGGCGACGAAAGCCCGCGTGACACGCAGCTGATCTGCGGGCACTTCGCGCTCGCCGAAGGGTCCCGACACCTGCTGTTCGACCGCCTGCCCCCGTTCATCCACCTGCGCGGCTATGGCGAGGAGGCAGGCCCCTGGCTCGAAGCCACGCTCAAGGTCATCGGGGCAGAGGCCGGCGGCGCACGTCTCGGCGGCGATCTGATCGCCCTGAAGATGTCCGAAGCGATCTTCGCCCAGGCGATCCGCGCCCATATCGAGGCGGAGCACGAGACGGACTGTGGCGTGGCCGGTTTTGCCGACCCCCATCTGGCGCGGGCGCTGACCGCCTTTCACCGCGCGCCGACCGCCGACTGGACGGTCGCCAGCCTCGCCCGCGAGGCGGGGCTGTCGCGGACGGGCTTCGCCGAGCGGTTCTCGGATCGGCTCGGCGTGACACCGATGGCCTATGTGACGTCATGGCGGATGCAGATCGCGCGCGAGGCGCTGGCGGCGCAGGGGCTCTCGGTGGCCGAGGCGGCCGAAGTCTCGGGCTATGCCTCGGAATCCGCGTTCAGCCGGGTCTTCAAGAAGGAGATCGGCGTGTCGCCCGCCGCCTTCCGGCAGTCCGGCATCGCGCGTCACGAGGCGGCTTAGTGATGCGTCCGAACTCTCGGACGATCTGCAATACGATGCGGACTATCTGAAATTCATCGTCCGCAGCGATACCCTTAGGTTGGAGGCTACGACAGCGTCGCTCGTCGTTTGACCCCCAACCAAAAGGACCCTGCGCCATGCGCTTCGTCACTAAAACCATCCATGCCTGGCTCGACTACCCCGTAGCACTTGCCCTCATCGCACTGCCGTTCCTGCTCGGGCTCGGCACCTCAAATCCGCTCGCCCTGACGATCTCGCCGGTCGTGGGCGTCGCGGCCTTCCTGCTGACCGTGTTCACCGACCACCACCTCGGCGTGATCCGCGTGCTGCCCTGCAAGCTGCACCTCGCCGTCGATCTGGCAGTCGGCCTCCTGTTCCTGATCCTGCCCTTCGCGCTCGGCTTTTCCGGGCTCGATGCCGCCTACTACTGGCTGAACGGCGCAGCCGTCGTCGCGGTCATCGGACTCTCAAAACCCGAAACCGCGATGGTCGCGGCCTGATCCCTCTGCATATCGAAAGGACATATCCAATGGCTCGTATTACCCAGATCTCCGACGCCGCCGCCACCCCCGAGGTCACCGCACTCTTCACCGCCATCAAGGGCAAGATCGGCATGGTGCCGAACCTCTACCGCGTCGCCGCCAACCAGCCCGCGGTGCTGACCGGGCTTCTCGGCCTTGGGGAAGCGCTCGGACGCGGCGGATTCGACGCCCGCACCCGCGAGGCGATCGCGCTGGCCGTTGCCGGTGCCAACGCCTGCGACTACTGCGCCTCGGCGCATTCCGCGATCTCGGCCGGGCTGAAAGTTGCCCCTGAGGCGGTGGCGGCGCACCTCGCCGGACGAGCTGATGACCCGCGCACGGCGGCGATCCTGAAGCTTGCGGTCGCCATCGTGGTCGCGAAGGGGATGGTCGTGGACGCGGACCTCGATGCCGCGCGGGCTTCAGGGCTGACCGACGCCGACATCGTCGAGACGGTTGCGAACGTGGTGGCGAACATCTTCACCAACTACCTCAACCATGTCGCTGCCACCGACATCGACTTCCCGGTGGTCTCGGTCGGCAAGGCCGCCGCCTGAGGGGTGCCATCACGCGGCGGCTGCGAGATGCGCGGCCGCCGCCTCTACGGACATCCGTGTTCATAAAAATTCTACAACAAAAACAAATATTGCTCGTCTCAGGCGTGAACTTTCCAAGTTGCTGCCAAGGCTGCCCGCCAGATGCAAGCGATAAGCGAAACAAGGCCGCCGCACCTTTAGCCCAGCGATGCCCGCATCTCTATTGTTTCACTCAGGATCTGTCGCGCTGTGCTCAGACCGCTGCTTTATTGGCACGACCGCGCCTGATCCCGCATCACAGCGTAGTCCGCCAGCATCTCCGCGATCATCGATCCCTCCGGCAGCCGGGCCAGTTCCTCGGCCGCCCGCGCCCGGAATTCCCGGCCATACTCGACAACGGGTGCGCAGGTCCCGAACCCGCCCGTCTCGGAGCCGTCCGTCGCGCAGCCGCTCAGCAAGCTCGTCGCGATCGCGAGGACGGTGAGTCGCCGCATCCAGCATCTGGCTTTGGACATCATTGACCTTCTCCGTTGTCTCAAGGCGTTCGGCGAGGCGTCCCGCTCGCTCTCCAGTGCGCCGGAGCGACAGCAGGAACAGGAGCACGGCGAGCACGATGGCGCCGTAGCGCAGCGCCGCCCGCATCCATGGGCGCGTGGCGATCCCGGTGAGCAGCCCGCCGATCACCGCCGCCCCCGGCGCCAGTCATCGAGGCGAGCATAGATGGTGACCGCGATGCCGCCGAGCGCCACAAGGATGAACACCCAACGCAGGGTGTCGAGATACGGCACGAGCGGCAGGATCGCGGTCTGGGTCTCGGCGAGGACGCTCTGCGCCACCTCGACACCCGCGGCACCCAGCGTCGCCACACCGGCCGCCCCTCCCGCCTTCATGGTGCGGCTGTCGGCCAGCACTTCGCGCGCTGGCGGCGTTTCTTCGGCGAAGGCAGTCGCCCGGGCCGGAAACCGCTCGCCCCACTGGCGAGCGAGCCCGAGGTCGACATGCATGAACCCCGAGCGCGGATAGAAACCGAAGCCGAGAAACCCGACCTCCCATGCCGCCGCCTCGAACGCCACAGGATCGTGGTTCGTCATGGCGATGTCGAAGGCGGCGCCGTCGAGGTGCTTCGAGCGGGTTGCGCCGCCGACGGCGCGGTTGTGCTCGGGACTGCGATAGGCTGAGCGCACGATTAGCGGCTTGCCCAGCCGGTCGCGCAGCGCCTGCAGCTTGTCGAGCGCGGGTTCGTTGATCAGCAGCTTGCCGGTGCCCCGGCAGGCGATCTCGGCCGGGCTGAAGTTCGGCCAGCGCCAGGTGCCCTCAGGCACGTCGCGCCAATGGCGATGGAATGTCGTGGTCATGCGATCCTCCAGAAACAAAAAACCCGCCTCGAGGGCGGGTCATTGCGGGCTGATGAATGGGGTTGGGGCGCGGCTACGGACCGCCGCCGAAGATCTTGAGCTTGATGGCGATACCGGCGAGCAGCGCAAGCATGACGCCGGTGGTGATCATGCGGACGGCGGTCTGCATCGCAGTGCGGGCACCAGCCGGATGCAGTCGACGAGAGAGCGCAGATCGCGGATGTCGAGCGCGGCCTCGTCGCCGTCGAGCCCGACATCGGCCAGCGCGCGCTTCGCGCCTTCCTCCGCCGCCCGCGTCAGGATCGCCTCGAACTCGGCGTCGGGCATGCGCACGAAGCCCTCGGATCGGGGTGGTGTCATCGGATCCTCCTTCCCCCGCTCAGCCGATCTTGCAGCCCCAGAAGGACGTGTGGTCGGCGGCGAAGTAGCCGTCCGCGACCCGGAAATACCCCTGCAGCTCGACGGTATCGCCCGCAGTCAGCGGGACCATTGTCTGCAGCCAGATGGCGGTGGCGAGCGAGACGTGGGTGGCGGAGATTTCGCCGAAGGAGCCGCGGATTTCGGTCGTGCCGTTCAGCACCAGCCGCCCGCGCATGCGCGCTGTCGCGCTGGCGTTGATCTTGTAGAGCAGCGTCGCGCCGAAGAGGTAGAAGCCGTCCGCGGAGGCGACGAAATGGTTGTTCGCGGCGTCGAAGGCGCCCTGCACGTTGTAGTCGGTGTTGTTGATGCCGATCTTCGTCCAGGCCCCCACACCGACATAGTTGTCGTAGTTGGTGTGACGAGCGAGAGGCGGTTCACATAGGTGAAGCTGCCCAGTCCGTCGGCATTGCCCCGCCATCGGACCCATCCGGCCGAGCGTTCCTCGGCCGCCGCATCGGCGGATGTCATCGAAATAGATGGCCAAGCAGCGTCTTCACATTCCCCACATTCCATTTCCCGCCTCTCCGCGTCCTGATCCCCCTCAGCGTCAGCTCTGCCGCGATCTGCCTCAGGGAGGTTTGCCCCGCTGCCCGGATTTCAGCGACCACTGGTGCCAAGTCCGCCGCAAAGGCCGTCGCGTTCACCGAGACAGCTGCCCGCAGCGCCGCCCCACCTTTCCCAGCCCGCCGGAGCGCCGCAGCCCCGTTCGGGTTCCCCAGCTTCACGCCACGGGCCTTCGCGACCGCCAGTGCCTCCTTCGTCCGCCGAGAAATCGCCTCGCGCTCCTGCTGGGCGACGAGTGCCATGATGCCCACGGTCAGGTCGTTGGCCTCCGGCATGTCACAAGCGATGAACTTCACGCCGGAGTCCCGGAGGGTGAGCAGGAAAGCGGCATTGCGCGAGAGACGGTCCAGCTTGGCGATGACGAGCGTGGCGCCGGTCAGGCGGGCCAGTTGTATGGCCTTGCCAAGTTCCGGCCGATCGGGGTTGCGCCCGCTCTCGACCTCGGTGAAGCGGGCCAGGACCTCGGCCCCACGCGTTGCGGCGAAAGCTTCGATGGTGTTCCGCTGCGCCTCGAGCCCCAGCCCCGACTGCCCCTGCCTGGCGGTGGAAACCCGCTCGTAGGCGATGAACCGGGGCGATGGGGCTGTCATGGGCGGGGTGTACAAAACTGCCTGACGTTCGTTGCGCAGTTGTGTACCGTAGGTTTGAACGGTCTCGTAGTGAATTCAGCGGTACATTGCGCTCGCACGAGTAGCGCTTTCAGTTTGGTGGATTTGGGCTACGCGAGCGTTCAGATCTATGGTCTGGATGTCAGCTCAGCGGGACCAAACAGACTTTCAGGAGGTTGTAGGGATATTCGATCAGGACTGTTAGATTGAACGTCGCCGTGGCACAGCCAAAGCACGGCAAAAATTCATGGAGTCAACATGACTACAGTTGTCGTAACTCACGCGGTTGGGAACATGCAGACCTGGTTAGGCGGAGGAGAAGAGCGTACAAAAATCTTCTCCGGTTTCTGTACTGGCCACCGCATATTCAAGCATTCCAATCAAGACAGTGTCTCGATTGTCTTTGAGGGCGTAGACCTCGACAAGATGAAGGCGATACTCGGATCGCCAGAGGCCGCAGAAGGCAAGGCCAAACACACTGTGATCGATCCCATCGAAGTATACGTAGAGGTTGAGGGCGGCGCCTGAGCCTCTGAACGGGGGCCAAGATGTTGTATAAGGCTCAGCGCCGCGGGTGCGTAACCGGTGAAGTGCGCCGAGACTAGCTGACCCTAACGGGCCACTTAACCTGCCAAAGCCCACTAAGGGCTCAAAGTGGGCCGCTGGTGGCTCTCTAACGATGGAAGGAACCGGTCGGCGCTTCTCGGATCCTGAGAGCGGTACTCAGCAACGCGCTCCTTCCCCTAGATCCGTTCGTCGATGTTTATGCTGCCCTCTTCAGGCTCGATGAGATTGCCATCCTGATCGCGCACGGTGCCATCCGGTGACTCGAAGACGAAGCGGATCACGGTGGGTCGGTCCACCTGCGCGGTCGCATAGGCCGCGACCCGGGAGCGGGAGGCGGGCGTGATGCCGAGCTCGGCCATGTAGCGGCCCATCAGTTCGAGTTGCTTGTTGGCGACGGAGAGCCAGGGCGACTGCTGGACATAGCCAGAGGGCGTCTTCAGCATCACCGGGGTTTCCTTCAGTTTCTCCTCCGCCTCGGCCCAGCGGGCATAGGACTGGCAATAGGCAGCGAGCGCGGCCCGATCCACGGTCGTGACCACCCCCATGTCATGCAGCGTCGCCGCGATGCGCTGCCACTCTTCGCGCGCAAGCTCGGTCAGATGCGGGGGGCAGTCCGGCAGCCCCTCGGGCGGCACCGGTTCGGCCGCATTGTAGCCCCGTTTGCCGGGGTTTCCATCGAGACGGCGGATGGCCGTCGGCTTGGGTTTGCGGCCCCTCATCTGCGCCTCCCAAGGCCGATGTTGAGCCGAGCCCGCCAGAGACCGGCGCAGGTGAGCCAGGCCGAGACGGGGGCGCCAAGGCCCACCACGGGGCAGAGCATAAGCTGGAGCACAATGCCTGGCAGGCAGCGGCAGATCGGGGGCAGGCGGGTCATGGCCGTCCTCCCCTGCGTTCCTGCGCCACCTCCGCGAAACTCCGGTCCTCCCCTTCAAGAACCGCCTCCTTGCCGGTGAAGGCCTGCCAGCGGGTGACCGCGACATCGACATAGGCCGGATCGAGCTCGACCGCGTGACAGGCGCGCCCCGTGGTCTCGGCCGCGATGAGCGTGCTCCCCGAGCCGCAGAAGGGCTCGTAGATCGCCTGTCCGGGCGAGGAGTTGTTGAGGATTGGCCGGCGCATGCACTCCACCGGTTTCTGGGTGCCATGCACGGTCTCCGCGTCCTGGTCCCGGCTCGGGATCTGCCAGAGCGTGGTCTGCTTGCGGTCCCCGCTCCAATGCCCTGCCGCCCCTTTGCGGACCGCGTACCAGCAGGGTTCGTGCTGCCAGTGGTAATGCCCCCGGGAGAGGACCAGCCGTTCCTTGGCCCAGATGATCTGCGACCGCACATCGAAGCCCGTCGCCGCGAGGCTCTCGGCCACCGTCGAGGCATGGAGCGCCCCGTGCCAGACATAGGCAACATCCCCGGGGAAGAGCGCCCAGGCCTCGCGCCAGTCGGCCCGGTCGTCGTTCAGGACCTTGCCCACGCGCTTCGTCTCCGAGGCGCCCGCGCGATTGCGCCAGCCCGGATCGTACATCACCCCGTAGGGCGGATCGCTGACGAGAAGATGGGGGGTGATCCCGTCGAGAACCCGCGCCACCGTGTCCCGGTTCGTGGCATCCCCGCAGATCAGCCGGTGCCGGCCGAGGATCCAGAGATCGCCGGGACGGGAGACGGGCTCGGCGGGAACCTCCGGGATCTCCTCCTCGCGGGGATCGGCGAGGGCACTCTTCAGGAGCGCGTCGATCTCACCGGCCTCGAAGCCGAGGGAGCCGAGGTCGATGCCAAGATCCGCGAGGTCGCCTGCTTCCAGGGCCAGCAGTTCCCTGTCCCATCCCGCCTGTTCGGCGAGCCGGTTGTCGGCGAGGATATAGGCCCGCTTCTGTGCCTCGGTGAGATGGGCGAGCTCGATCACCGGCACCTGGCTGAGGCCGATCTTGCGCGCCGCCAGCACCCGCCCGTGCCCGGCGATGATGCCGTTCTCGCCATCGTCCAGAACCGGGTTGGTGAACCCGTATTCCCGGATCGAGCCCGCAATCAGCGCGACCTGCGGCTCGGAATGCGTGCGGGCATTGCGGGCGTAGGGGATGAGATCCGCGACCGGCCGATACGCGACCGCCAGTCCATCCCCGGGAATGCACGCTCCGCTCTCCGTCCTCCGCTCCGCCCTTGCCGCCATCCTGCCCTCCGAACCCCCCGTTCCTTATTTTGCGGGGCTGCCTGCCTCGGAGCCACTATATCGCGACCGATAATATCCTAACAGATTGACAATAAATGACATTTCGAGACAGGAGGCGACAGTGCGCGACGCGGCGAAAAGTGGCGAGACCACTGGCGTGACACATGCAACAGATGCGACGGAAGAAATAGGTAATCCCTTCACACGCGCGCGTGAAAGAGTAATGGGTTTCTTCTGTCACACCTGTTGCAGGGGCCCCGACGGCACCCGCCCAAGAGTGCGGACATGCCGCAATCCCGGGTCTTGAGCCGTAGTCAGGATCGGGTAGAATTTCGACACGGTGAACCTTCTGCGGAGGTGGTGTCATGCATCGTGATCTGAGCGTGCAGCGCAGGGCCCTGAGCAAATCCTATCGGCTTTACCTGGACGCTGACCGTCGTTGGACAGTGGCGGTTCAAGAGACGAAGTCCTGGTTTTCCGGCACGACACGTCCACCCACAGCCTTCCTTGGCGATCCAGGCTCGCGGGTGCGGCGGCTCTACGACGCCCGCGACCGGGCGTTGCAGCGCTTGCTGGTCGCACGAGGGAAGCTCGAAGAGGCGCGGCGCCGTCTCAGGGACCGGAAGAGTTCAAGTGGTCGCACCCTGTACCTGATCATGTCGTCCTGAACGGCCAGACGCCCCTCCGGCCCAGACCAAAGACGGTTCTGAACCCGGGCAACATCAGGGAGTAGCGCAATCGTTCCCCCCCCCCCCCGCGGATCGCGGCGGGAAAGTGCCATTTGCCGTCGCGATGGCGCCTGTAAGACCTCGGCCCCTTTGCGGACTTCAGGCGACCGACCCTGCGAGATATCGGTTGGCGCGGACGTAATTGACTGCCGCCCCGAAGGTTCGCAGGGTCTCGACGACGTCGTCCGGGATCTCCATGTCCAACTCGTGCTCGAAGGCCATCATCAACTCGACCGTTTCGAGGCTGCCGACGCCAAGGTCCTCCACGAACCTTGTCGCGGGCGTTATGCTCTCGGCGTCGATGTCGAGGATCCGGGCGGTAAGAAAACGAAGCTGAATTTCCGTATCGGGCATTGTGCAGGTCCTGGGCTGTCCATGTCATGCAGTGCCGGGCGGCCTCAGGAGGGTAGCATCGATGCGGCTGCCGGACGAAGGAAAAACCCGTCCCCGGGTCGCGCGTGAGCGGCTTTTCGCGGTCGCGGCTTCATCGACTCCCCAAGGATGCGTAGCGCATCGCCCCCGCATCGAAGCTCAGCCTGATCTGGCCCTTCTCGAACCCGTAGAACTGGGTGTGTTCTTGCCCTGTATTTGTTCGGATTTTTTCTACTAGCCATTCCCGGCCTAGCGTTCACTGGACGAGTTCTGTGTGTCGTGTCTTACGATCTTGGAATTCTTGCGCGGTGATTTCATCGAGAAAATTTTTGTTGGTTGTTTGGAATGGCGCCCTTCGTCGTCAGTACAGGGACCTGACTGGTGTTTAAGTAGGCCCCCAACACGGACCCGAACTGCGGACCAACTGATTACAAATCAGTTGGTCGAATGTCCGCTTCCTCCGATCTTAAATGAAAGTGGCGTGTTCGCAGCGAATGACCGGAATCCGCCCAACTTGCCGGGATCGACGCCGGCCAAATCGGCACATCGACCGACAATGTGAGCGATCTTCGATCAGCGAATGTTCGATTTCTGTTCCATTCGGCCGAACGCGACTGGCATCGAAGTGTTCAGGTTGGCCACCAGAAAAACAGCAACTTTTCAGCGGGTTGCAAGCTACTCACCAAATCGGCGCAGTCATCAGCTTCAGAGAATATCGGCCCGCAGAGAACGATTTTGGCCAGTCGCGGCGCAACGAGGTGAACAGCCATTCCCGCATAACCCTCTAAAACAACGAGAAATTTTGCCTCATGCAGCGAGCGGAGAACGGATTTCCAAGGGCGAGTGGCGGAGAGGGTGGGATTCGAACCCACGGAACCCTTGCAGGCTCAACGGTTTTCGAGACCGCCCCGTTCGACCACTCCGGCACCTCTCCGCGTCTGGGGGTCGTCGTGAGGGCGGGGTTTATCCGGCCCTTGAGGTCAGCGCAATACGTTTTTCGCGGGTCCCAGACGATTTTCGATTCCTTGGTGTTTTCGGCGCGGCAGCGCTGGTGAATCCGGGGCTTGCCCGCGGCCCATTCTTGGCGCCCTTGTCGTTTTTTCCAGTAAGGTATCCGTTTCGCCTTGAGGGCGGGGCGGGCAGCGACTACGTCAAAGGGGCGAATATGGGAAAGCCCAATGCTCCTTCGAATTCTGAGACTCGCAGTGATGGTTTTGGGCTTGGTGTCCGGCGCCGCGATGGCGCAGACGGACTCCGAGGCGGTGTCCAACGCCTTGGCGCTGCCCGAACTTTTCGACATCATGCGCGAAGAGGGGATCGCCTACGGCAACGACCTTGAGGAAGACCTCTTCACCGGCGGCGGCGGGCCAAGATGGCGGGCAGAGGTCGCTGAAATCTACGATTCGGAAAAGGTCTATCAGGCATTCTTCAAGCGGTTCGCGACCGAGTTGCCGCAAGACGGCGTCTCTTCGATGCTGAACTATCTGACCGGTCCGGAGGGTGCCCGCATCGTCCAGCTTGAGGTCGACGCGCGCCGCGCCTTTCTGGACGATACCGTTCGAGACGCGGCAGAGGCCCGCGTCGAGGAAATGGCAGCGGCGGATGACAAGCGGCTTGCCCAGATCCAGCGCTTCATCACCTCTGCCGATCTTCTGGAAGGCAACATCGCCAACGCGTTGAATGGCAGTCTTGCCTTCTATCGCGGCCTGGCTGCCGGAGGCGCGCTTCCGGAAAGACTGGATGAGGGCGAGCTTCTGGGGCAGGTCTGGACACAGGAACCCGATATCCGAGAGGAAACCGAGACCTGGTTGCTGTCCTATCTGGCGACTGCCTACGCGCCCCTTTCGGACGAAGAACTGGATCGCTACATCAACTTTTATGAAACCGACGCCGGCCAGGATCTGAACCGGGCGCTGTTTGCTGCCTTCGATGACGTGTTCACGCAGATTTCCTATCAACTGGGACTTGCGGCGGCACGGCAACTTGTCGGGCAGGATCTTTAAGACCCGCGCAGTCGTGCTTTAATTCCGCCGCCATTTGCCGCTAGCATCCTCTGAACGAAAACGGGGCGAGATGCAGTCAGGGCGTGACAGGGCGGTGCGGTTGCGGCGGGTGTTCTACATCCCCGGTTACGACCCCTTTCCGCCTCGGCGATACCGGGAGCTTTATCGCAGTGAAGGCGCCGCGCAGGCGCGGGTATCGGGTTATGCGCTGGATGTCAGGGGCTTGCCTGGCCAGTCGAACCGCTGGCAGGCGCGGTTTGCCGAATCCGGGGCGGAAAGCATGGCCGAACTGGAGGTTCTGCTATGGGACGATATCGTCCGGGGCTCGATGAGCCGGTCCATCCCAGCAACCTACGTTCAGGCTTTGCGGACGGCATGGGTGTACCTTTCCGGGGGCGCGTTCTTTCGCCTCTTGCGCCTCAGGAAGGGGCCGATGATCGCGGCCCTTTACCCGGTTGCGCTGTTGTTGCTGCAGGCGGCGGTGGCGGGGCTGGCGGCAGTCGGTGCGAACCTTGCGGTATTGCACTTGCTCGCAGACTGGGCCTTCCCATGGGCCCAGGCGTTCGCGGCGCTTCCGGCGGTTGCGGTGTTCGCCGGCACGCTCGTGGTGTTCAGGCACTGGGACAACCGCGTCTTTGCGTACTACCTCATGCACGACTACGCGTTTTCGGCCCTTGGACGTGGCGCCTACTCATCGTCGCTGGAGCATCGGCTAAGGACGTTTCAGGCCAGACTTGCCGAGGCGCTGCGCGACGAGGCTACGCAAGAGGTTCTGGTCGTTGGCCATTCATCGGGTGCGCACCTTGCAGTCTCGGTCCTGGCCGATCTGATCCGCGAGGGCAAGGTGCCCGCAGGCGGACCCGCGCTGTCGCTTCTGACGCTCGGCCATGTCGTGCCGATGGTGGCTGTGCTGCCGGAGGCAGCGCGGCTCAGGCGCGATTTGCGCTATCTTTCGAAGCGCGATGAGCTGACTTGGGTCGACGTTACCGCGCCAGGTGACGGCTGCACCTTCGCCTTGTGCGATCCGGTGGCGGTTGTCGGCGTGGCTGAGCCTGGCAAGCTCTGGCCACTCGTGCTGTCGGCGGCCTTTACGCAAACCCTTAGCGCCGACCGGTGGCGGGCACTACGCTGGCGCTTCTTTCGGCTGCATTTCCAGTATCTCTGCGCCTTTGATCGTCCGGGCGATTACGACTATTTCCGCATCACAGCCGGGCCGCTGACGCTTGCCGCGCGGTTTGCCGGTCGCGCTGCATCCCAAAGTCGGATCGAGCGTGCGATCGTGAGATTCAGGGACGCCGCATGACGCCGCCCAAACCTCAGGCGCGGCCCGACCGCGTGCCGCTTTGGCGCTATTTGAGGCTTTTCCGCCAGGACATCCTTTCGGCGCAGCCTGCCAGGCTCTATCGCGCATGGATGGCCGAGTTCCGCACACCATTCTTCCGGTCCTACCTGTGCAACGACCCGAACCTGATCGGGCTGGTTCTGAAGGAAAGCCCCAGGCAGTTTCCGAAATCAATGCGGGTGGCCGAGGGTCTTCGGCCGCTTCTGGGCAACTCTGTCTTTCTGACCAACGGCGACGAGTGGGAGCGTCAGCGCCGCATCATCGATCCGGCGTTCGAGGGCGGCCGTTTGCGCGACACCTATCCGTCGATGCTGGAGGCGGCCGAGGCCGCGACAGCACGGCTTCTGAAATCCGCCCAAACGACGGTAGAGATCGAAGAGGAAATGAGCCACGCCGCGGCTGACGTCATCTTCCGAACGCTCTTTTCGATCCCGATCGAGCATCAGGTTGCTCGTTCCGTTTTCACCCGCTTCAGGGACTATCAGCGCAGCCAGCCGCTTCTGAACCTCGCGGCCTTCCTGCCGCTGCCGCGATGGGTGCCAAGGTTTCACCGTCGGCGCACTCTGGCTGCCGCGCGCGAAATCCGCACGCTGATCGGACGGCTGACGGCTGATCGCATGACCGCGATCAATGCCGGGGCTGCGCCTGATGATCTGGCGACCAAGATCATGACTGCACGGGACCCGGTTACGGGGCAGGCATTCTCAACCGAGGAGATGGTCGACCAGGTCGCGATCTTTTTCCTGGCGGGGCACGAAACGTCGGCATCCGCCCTGGCGTGGACGCTTTATCTGCTTGCGACGCACCCGGCGGCGCAGGCCCGGGCAGCCGCAGAGGCTGAATCGCTGCCCGAACGCCCCGAATTCTCCGACGTCACGCGGCTAGGGTACATCCGTGATTGCTTCCGGGAGGCGCTGAGGCTTTATCCCCCCGTGCCTATGATGGTGCGTCAGGCCTCATGCCCCCACCAGTTCCGCAACCGTGACATCGGGCAGGGCGCGCAGATCGTGCTTTCGCCCTGGCACGTTCACAGGCACGAACGGCTTTGGGATCGGCCAGACGAATTCGATCCCGAACGCTGGCAAACCGAGGCTGGGCGCGCTTCGGCGCGCGCGGCCTATCTGCCCTTTTCCTCGGGGCCGCGCGTCTGCACCGGGGCGGGCTTCGCGATGATCGAGGGGCCGCTGATCCTGGCCATGCTTCTGCGCCGATTTCAGTTCACGCCGGATGGACCGCCGCCGATTCCGGTTGCCCACCTGACGGTTCGCGCCCGCGACGGCATACGCCTGGGCATTTCAACGCGTTATTGACCATGCTTCGCGTTTCACGTTGCCATCTGCCGCCACCACCATCAATCATCTTACTGATCGCTTGAGCGAGGAGGGCTTTCGATGCGTTCGGATCAGGATAGCCGGCAGGGAAAACCGATCGCCTTCATACGTGTCGCGGTGCCCGCCGGTCGCTGCGTGTCGCCTGCGGTTGAACCGTCGGTTCCAAGGCGCCTGTCGAAAAGCGAGCTTGTGGAACTGTTCGCGGCTGATCTGCGCGACCCGCTGCCATGCTGGCTAAGCTCTGCGAAGCGCGCCGGCCCCGAGGGTTAGGAACGCGCGGCCAATTGCGCCTCCAGGTCCTGCAGAACGAAAAGGCGGATCGCGGTCGCCAGGCCCGCGTCGCCGTCACGGGCGTCGTCGATTTCCGCGGCCAAGGCGTTCAGGCCCACGCCGCGCCGGGCTGCAATCCGGCGGAAGGCGCGCCAGAACGGTTCCTCAAGCGAAACCGAGGTTCGGTGGCCGTGCAGCGTAAGGGAGCGTTTGACTGGGCGCGACATGTGGAAATGCTAGGTCGTGGCGAACCGGGCGGCAAGGATGCTCAATCGTCCTTGCCATCCCGCTTGTGGCCATCAAGACGAGTGCGTTCCCGTTCCGCCTGCGCCGATTGAAGATCGCGTTCGGCCTTGGTCCGGCCGAACTTCGCGGCATTGGTGTCGCCCTTCGCGCGGGCGGCCTTTCGGGCCGCCTGCTTCTTTGCCATGCGAAGGTTGACGACCTCGCCCATTAGCCCTTCGGTCCGATCATGTCCTCGGGGCGCACCACCCGGTCGAAGGTCTCTTCGTCGACGAACCCGAGTGCGATCGCCTCTTCCTTCAGCGTCGTGCCGTTCTTGTGCGCGGTCTTGGCGACCTTGGTGGCGTTGTCGTAGCCGATGGTCGGCGCCAGAGCCGTCACCAGCATCAGGCTTTCCTTCATCAGCTTCTCGATGCGCGCGGTGTTGGCCTGCGTGCCCACGACCATGTTGTCGGTGAAGGACCCAGCCGCATCCCCAAGCAGTTGCATGGACTGCAGCACGTTGTAGCTCATCATCGGGTTGTAGACGTTCAGTTCGAAATGACCCTGCGAACCGGCGAACCCGATGGCCGCGTCGTTGCCCATGACATGGGCGCAAACCATGGTCAGCGCTTCGGCCTGCGTCGGGTTGACCTTGCCCGGCATGATCGAGGAACCGGGTTCGTTCTCCGGCAGGATCAGCTCGCCCAGGCCCGAGCGCGGACCCGATCCCAGAAGCCTCAGGTCGTTCGCGATCTTGAAGAGGCTCGCCGCCACAGTCTTGAGCGCGCCGGAAAACATGACCATCGCGTCATGGGCCGCCAGAGCTTCGAACTTGTTCGGCGCGGTCACGAAGGGCAGGCCGGTTATGTCGGCGATTTGCGCGGCCACGCGGGTATCCCAGCCGACCTTGGTGTTCAGCCCAGTGCCGACCGCAGTGCCGCCCTGCGCCAGTTCGTAGATGTCAGGCAGGCACGCCTTGACCCGCGCGATGCCCTTTTCCACCTGCTTCGCGTAGCCCGAGAACTCCTGGCCCAGCGTCAGTGGGGTCGCATCCTGCGTGTGCGTGCGTCCGATCTTGATGATGTCCTTGAATTCTTCGGACTTGGCGGCCAGAGCGCCGTGCAGTTTTTCCAGTCCCGGCAGCAGAACGTCACGCGCCATCATGCCGATGGCCACATGCATCGCCGTCGGAAAGGTGTCGTTCGAAGACTGGCCCATATTGACGTGGTCGTTCGGATGAACAGGCTTTTTCGAGCCCTTTTCCCCGCCCAGCATCTCGATCGCGCGGTTCGAGATGACCTCATTCGCGTTCATGTTCGACTGGGTGCCCGAACCGGTCTGCCAGACGACCAGGGGGAAGTTGTCGTCGAACTTTCCCTCGATGACCTCTTGCGCCGCTGCGGCGATCGCCTCGCCCAGTTTCGGATCGATGTCCCCTTGGGCGACGTTCACCAACGCGCAGGCCTTCTTGATCACGCCAAGCGCCCTGACGATCGCGACGGGCTGTTTTTCCCAGCCGATAGGAAAGTTCATGATCGAGCGCTGAGTCTGCGCCCCCCAGTACTTGTCGCTGGGAACTTCAAGCGGGCCGAAGCTGTCGGTCTCGGTGCGGGTCGCGGTCATGTTGCTGGTCCGTGCTGGAAAATTCGCGACCTGAGTAGAGGATTTCTGCCTTGGTCTCAAATGTGAAATCGGACCGTTAGCGTGCGACTACGGAAATTTCTGCGCTGCGGCGGTAGATGTAGACGCGCGCGGGCGGAAGATTTTGCCAGATGCGCCGGCCGGACCAGGCGACGATGTCAAGTGCCTGGCGCACCTCTTCGGCCACCGGCGGCTTCGTTCCGTAGGTAAACTGGACCAGGCAGCCACCGGGACGCAAGGCGGTGAAGGCGGCCGAAAGGATGTCGTGCTGAACCGGCTCGGGGATCGACAGAAGCGGCAGGCCGCTGACCACCGCCGCCAGGCTTCCCCTGAAATCCAGCGCGGCCTGCTGCGCGGGGCGGTTCAGCACCTTCACGCCGGGAAAGTTCAGCCGCAGAAGGTTACAGAAGGCGCCGTTCATCTCGTAGAGTACAAGATCACGGGGCGGAACGCCGCGCGCCAGGATCTCGCGCGTGATCCTGCCGGTGCCCGGGCCGAATTCGGCGACAGGCCCATTGCCCGGTGCAAGGGGTGCGGCCATGGCTGCGGCAAGGCTGCGCGACGAAGGCACTACCGCCGAGATTTCGCGCGGATTGCGCAGAAGCTGACCAAGAAACAGCGAAAGATCCTTCGACATGGCGAAGTCTGCTATTTGGGACCTGGGAAGGCCCGGCCGAAAAGGCCGGGCGTCATTCGCGTTCGACTTACTTGCGCCAGCGATCCAGCCGGACGATCTCGGCATCCTGGCGGTCCGACGAGGGTGCGGGATCGTCGTCGCCCCCATCGTCATCTTCTTCTTCGTCCTCGTCGTCATCGGCCGGCGCTTCGAAGCGAAGTCCAAATTCGACAGAGGGATCAACGAAGGTGCGGATCGCGTCGAACGGGATGTAAAGCGGTTCCGGCTGGTCGCCGAAGTTCAGCGTCACGGCAAAGCCTTCATCGTCGACGTGAAGGTTGTCGAACCAGTGCTGCATGACCACCGTCATTTCTTCCGGATATCGCTGCTTCAACCAGTCGGCCAGCGCGGCGTCGGGATGGCGTGTATCGAAGGTGATGAAGAAGTGGTGTTCGCCCGGAAGGCCACCTTCTTCGACCTGACGCAAGACCTCGATAATTAGCCCGCGCATGGCACGATGCATGAGGTTACCGTAGTCGATGGATCGCATCATGTCGGGCCTTCCTGTCATTCGCCGCCAGCATAGGGGATTCGGCTCCGAAGAAAAGCGGAAAGGGGCGGTAAAGCCGGGCCCAGGACGCCTGCTCGGGGCTCTGCCCTACGACCACGCTTGCGGGGCAAGGGGCGCCGAAATAACCCCCGCCGGCCATGCCCGATCAATCGGAGGATTTGGCCTGCACAGAACAGTCGCCGTCGTTCCTGTTGGTGTCGCTCGGAAGAAGCACGTGTTTTCAGGTGCGTTGTGCACATCTGCGTTGGGCTGGCGCAGAAACTCAAGTGGACGTGTAAATCCCATTGCCTAAAATCTTTCCCGTACATAGTGTTGTGCACAAATGAACCAAGGTAAAGCGTTAGCTCGAATGTCCGAAAAATACGTCCCCTTCAGCGCGGCCGAATATGCCCGCCGCCTGGCAAAGACCCGTGCCGCGATGGAAAAGGCCGGGCTTGATCTTCTTTTCGTCACCGATCCCTCGAACCAGGCTTGGCTGACCGGCTATGACGGGTGGTCCTTCTATGTCCATCAGGGCGTGATGGTAACGCTTGATCGCGACCCCATCTGGTGGGGCCGTTACATGGACAGCATCGGCGCGCTTCGCACCTGCTGGATGCAGCCGGATTCCATCCACGGCTATGCCGACAATTTCGTCCAGTCCACCGTCCGTCATCCCATGCAGGACCTTGCCGGCCATATTCGCAGGCTGGGGCTCGACATGTCCCGGATCGGGGTCGAGATGGAGAACTACTATTATTCGGCCAAGGCGCACGCGGTGCTGGCCGCCGAACTGCCGGGGGCGACCCTTGTCGAAGCCACCGCGCTGGTGAACTGGCAGCGGCTGGTGAAGTCCGAGGAAGAGATCGGCTTCATTCGCAACGCGGCAAGAATTTCGGACAAGGTCATCACGACCGCCATCGAGCGGGCAGAGCCCGGTCTGCGCAAGAACGACCTTGTGGCGGATATTTTCCATGCGGGCATCACCGGCGTGGATGACCTGTGGGGCGACTATCCAGCGATCGTTCCTCTGACGCCCTCGGGTATCGATGCGACGGCCGCGCATCTGACCTGGAACGGCGCGCAGATGCGCGAGGGCGAGGCCACTTTCTTTGAGCTGTCGGGCTGCTATCGCCGCTACCATGCACCCCTTTGCCGGACGGTTTTCCTTGGCACACCGCCGCGGGAGATGCTGGACGCCGAAAAGGCCCAGATCGAGGGGATCGAAGCCGGACTGGACGCCGCGCGGGCGGGCAACCGAACCTGTGACATCGCAAACGCCTTCATGGCGGTCCTGAAGAAACACGGCATCCACCGTGAAGGGCGCATGGGGTATCCGATCGGGTTGTCCTATCCGCCCGACTGGGGCGAGCGCACGGCCTCGATCCGGTCAGAGGATGAAACCGTTCTGGAACCCGGAATGACCTTCCATTTCATGCCCGCCCTATGGATGGAAAGCTGGGGGCTGGAAACGACCGAGACCATCGTGATCACGGAAAGCGGTCCGGCCCAGCCTTTGTGTACGGTCGAGCGAAAGCTGTTCGTCAAGAACTAGACGCAATCGATTTGCGCGGCGGAATTGGTGTTCCGCTGCGCACTGGTTGGCGCTGAATGCTTCGCGACTGGGCGAAGCCTTCCGCTTCCCGGCCGGTCCGGGCGCTGGCGGTGCTTAGAGCTGGTCGAAGAAACCCCTGGCGCGCTTGCGGACATATGTCCAGACCGCCGGCGCGCCGCGCGCGACCTTTTGGCCCACCCTGGCGTCGAGCTGATCGAAGGTGACGTTGTAGTCTTTCCAGCTGCCACCGCCGGCGGCGATGTTGTGCAGCACGGGTTGAACCCGGTCGAGCGCCTTGGCGAAGACGGCATCGGGTGTTTCGGCCGCTTCGAACTCTTCCCACAAGGCACGGAGATCGGCGCCAATATCGGTCGGCAGAAGTCCGAATATCCGATCGGCGGCCTTGGCCTCTGCCGCTGTGACCTGGGCCGAACCGTGCGCGGTGCCGTTCGCGGAATGGATTGGCACGTCGCCCACGTCGATTTCGACCAGGTCGTGCAGGATCAGCATGCGGATCACTCGGTCGATGCTGACCCCGGGGCCCGCCTGATCCGCCAGTGCTAGCGCATAAAGCGCCAGGTGCCAGCTGTGCTCACCGGAATTTTCGTGCCGTGAGCCGTCGGCAAGCGTCGTAGCGCGGATCACCTGTTTCAGGCGGTCGGCTTCCAGAAGAAAGGCGAACTGGGCGTCAAGGCGCCGCTCATCCGCGTGCTTGGCGTTCACGTTCATTTCCAAGGCCCCCCGACTCGTCCCGCCCGTCCGTGATAGACGAGCGGGACCGGCCGGGCGAGCCCCGAGACTCCGGATGGCCTATTCCGCTGCCAGCTTCAGGACATCAGCAGCGCTAAGAGGTTGGCCGCCGATGGCCCAGTCACCGCTTTTGACCTCCTTGATGCGCACCCAAGTAACGCCGCGCATCGCCTCGCCCTCAACCGAGACCATTGCATCGGTCACCTTCGAGATCATGGCGCGCTTCTTCTCGTCACTGAAAACGCCCTGGATCACTTCGATATCAATCAGTGGCATGTCATTCTCCTTTGCTGTTGTGTGAGGACGACATCGCAGATCGCGTTCATAACCGGCCAGTGCAGCGACTGTAGTATTTGCTACACTTTCTGAAGTGGACGCGGGCGTGCTGAAGGCGCAGGATGACCGGTGTACCGGGGGGAGCCATGGCCAACCAGAGCTACAACCTGTTCTGTCCGACGGCGATGGCGGCGGAGCTGCTTGAGCCGCGCTGGACGATGCTGATCCTTTGCGAAATGGGATCGGGGTCGAGAAACTTTGCCGACATCCAGCGCGGCGTTCCGGGCATGTCGCCTTCACTGCTGTCCCGACGCCTGCGCGGGATGGAGGCGGCCGGTTTGATCATGCGCGAGGACGTGCCGGGGACGCAGAAGGCGCATTACCTTTTGACCACCAAGTCGCAGGAGCTTTTGCCCATCATCAATGAGCTTGGCCATTGGGCGCATCGGCATCTTGACTCGAGGGTCGCGCTGGATCGGCTGGACGACAGGATGCTGATGTGGAACGTGCGCCGCAAGATCGTGCGCACGCTATTGCCTCAGAGGCGCACCGTGGTCGAGTTTCTGCTGGATAGGGACGACGGCAGCGCGGCCAAGTACTGGCTCATCATGCGGCCCGGGCAGGAAACCGACCTGTGTTCGATTGGTCCGAAGTTCGATGTCGATCTTTACATCGTGGCAAGCCTGCGGGACTTCACATCTGCCTGGATGGGACATAGCCGTTTCGAGACCGAGATCGGCGCCGGACGGATAAAGCTGATCGGCGACGCAGCCTTGGCGCAGAGCCTGACGCGTTGGATGGTGCGCAGCTGCTTTGCCACAGACCAGAATGTCAGCGCGGACAATCCCGCCGCGGCGGCGCGTGTGAGGGCCGTCTAGCCGCCCCGCTTGCTGCGCAGCGTCTCTTCCAAGAACTTCTGGCCGCGCGCCGCCGCAAGCCTGATCCGCATCGAGGTCAGAAAGGCTTCCTGCAGAGTCGGAGAGGAGGCGCCGACGACCTTTGCGACCTCGTAATAGAAGCGATCATCGCCGATCTCTTCCATTGCTTCTAGCGTCTGCCGCGCCAGATCGTCGCCCAGATCCTCGACCACGCCCATGCTTAGCGCGTGCCTTCGTTCAGGCGGCGGACGACATAGTCCTGAACCGTCTGGATCATCGGGGTCATGTGCTCTTCCTCGTTCTCGAAGAAGTGGCCGGCGCCCTCGACCTCGGAGTGAGAGATGGTGATGCCCTTCTGCTCGCGCAGCTTGCCCACCAGTGACGCGGTGTCCTTGGGCGGCGCGACGCGGTCGGCCGTGCCGTTGATGATCAGGCCGGAAGCCGGGCAGGGGGCAAGGAACGAAAAGTCATACATGTTCGCAGGGGGCGATACCGAGATGAATCCCGTGATCTCGGGCCGCCGCATCAGCAGCTGCATTCCGATCCAGGCGCCGAAGGAAAAGCCCGCGACCCAGCAGTGCTTGGAGTTGGGGTTCATCGCCTGAAGGTAATCAAGCGCCGAGGCCGCATCCGAAAGCTCGCCGATGCCCTGATCGTATTCGCCCTGGCTGCGCCCCACGCCGCGGAAGTTGAAGCGCAGGACAGTAAAGCCGATCTCGTGGAAGGCATAGTGAAGCCGGTGCACCACGCGGTTGTTCATCGTGCCGCCGAACTGGGGGTGCGGGTGCAGGATGATGGCGATCGGTGCGTCGGGGGATTTCTGCGGGTGATAGCGTCCTTCCAGGCGGCCCTCGGGGCCGGGGAAAATGACTTCGGGCATCGCGTTCTTCGCCTGCTTTCCAACGAGGGAACCCGATTGATCAAAAACGGCCAAGCCATTCTTGACGATTTTTCTCAGGCACCCTAGAATTGTTCTAAGTACCGGCGTGAGGCCGGTAACCGGGTGAATTGGAGTTAAGGCCCCATTCGTCCGGCGTCAACGTCTTTGCGGTGTCTTCTTGGGGTGGATGCATGAAACTCTCGACGAAAGGTCGTTATGCGATGGTCGCGCTTGCCGACCTTGCGACCGCTCGGGAAGATCAGATGACCTCTTTGTCAGAGATATCGAAACGGCAGGACATATCGCTTCCGTATCTCGAGCAGCTTTTCGTCAAGCTGCGCCGCGCGGGACTGGTCGAATCCGTGCGGGGGCCGGGGGGCGGCTATCGACTGGCGCGCGCTGCCGAGGACATTCGTGTCAGTGAGGTGTTGCAGGCGGTGGATGAGACGGTCAGCGCCATGCACACCGGTGCAGGGGCCTCGGGCGGGGTGTCGGGAAGCCGCGCGCAATCCATGACCAACCGGCTATGGGAAAGCCTGTCTGCGCACGTCTATGTCTTCCTGCACCAGACGAGGTTGTCGGACGTCATCGAGAACGGGATGAAACCCTGTCCCGCCGTACCCGCGTTGTTCCAGATGGTGGACGAATGAGCACGCGTCGAACACACGGTGGACTGAGTGCCCTGCCAAGGGGGCTGCAGCCATGACGGGGCGGGTCTACCTGGACTGGAACGCTACCGCGCCGATCAGGCCCGAGGCGCGCGAGGCCGTTCTGTCGGCGTTGGATGCGGTCGGCAACCCGTCGTCGGTTCATGCCGAGGGGCGCGCGGCCAAGGCCCTTGTGGAAAAGGCGCGAGAGCAGGTCGCACTGCTGGCCGGCTGCAACCCGGTGGAAGTGGTTTTCACGTCCGGTGCGACCGAGGCTGCCGCCGTACTTGCAAACCTGCCCGATGGTCACGATGTCTTGGTAGACCCGACCGCGCACGATTGCCTGTTGGCGCATTGGCGCATGGGCGGGGCAAGGCCGGACGGGCATACGCTGGCCATGGGGCTTGCGAACAGTGAGACGGGCGTGGTGACCGAGCCTGGGGCAAAGGGGGCGGACGGTTGGGAATACGGCGCGCGCCGCGCCGATTTCCTGCTTCTGGATGTCGTGCAGGCTGTGGGCCGTATACCATTTGCCTTTTCGTGGTCGGGGGCCGACTTCGCGATCCTTTCGGCGCACAAGGTCGGAGGCCCCAAGGGCGTGGGCGCATTGATCGTGAGGGATGGCCTGGACATCACGCCGCTCAGCTTGGGCGGCGGGCAGGAAAAGGGCCGGCGGTCGGGGACCGAGAATGTCGCGGGCATCGCCGGTTTCGGCGCAGCCGCGGCGGCGGCTCTGGCGGACCAGGATGCCGGGAGATGGGAACAGGTTGCGGTGCTGCGTGACCGGTTGGAGCAGCGGATCTGCGAAAGCTCGCCCGAGACCGTGGTTGCGGGCCGAGACGCGCGGCGGTTGCCGAACACGACCTGCCTTGTGACTGCGGGCTGGAAGGGCGAAACGCAGGTCATGCAGATGGACCTTGCCGGCTTCGCCGTTTCGGCTGGGTCCGCATGTTCGTCCGGCAAGGTCCGGGCAAGCCGCGTGCTGCAGGCGATGGGATATGACGAAACCGCGGCCGCCTCGGCGATCCGGGTTTCGATCGGGGTGACGACGACAATGGATGAGGTCGACCGTTTCGCGGAGGCCTGGATCGCGGCACGCGCGCGTCAACGCGCGAGAGCTGCTTGAAGAAAGGCGCGGAACACATGGAAATCGAACGGGAAAATATCATGGATACCACACAGGACCAAGCCACCGAAACGCTGGAAGTCCGCGAGGGCGTGGACCGGGAGACGGTCGAGACGGTCCAGAACATGGGCGCCTACAAGTACGGCTGGGAAACCGACATCGAAATGGAATTCGCGCCGATCGGCGTGAACGAGGATATCGTGCGGCTGATCTCGTCCAAGAACGGTGAACCCGAGTGGATGACCGAATGGCGCCTTGCCGCCTTCCGCCGCTGGAAAGAGATGGAAGAGCCGCGTTGGGCCATGCTCAACTATCCCGAGATCGACTACCAGTCGCAGTATTACTACGCCAAGCCAAAGAGCATGGCCGAGAAGCCGAAGTCGCTGGACGATGTCGACCCGAAGCTTCTGGCGACTTACGAAAAGCTTGGCATCCCGCTGAAAGAACAGATGATTCTTGCGGGCGTGGAAGGTGCCGAGGCTCCTGCCGAGGGTCGCAAGGTCGCCGTGGACGCGGTCTTTGACAGCGTGAGCCTTGGCACGACCTTCAAGGATGAGCTGAAGAAGGCGGGCGTCATCTTCTGCTCGATCTCCGAAGCGATCCGGGAACATCCGGAACTGGTGCAGAAGTACCTGGGCTCGGTCGTGCCGCAGTCCGACAACTTTTTTGCGACGCTTAATTCGGCGGTCTTTTCGGACGGGTCGTTCGTTTACATCCCGCCGAACACGCGCTGCCCGATGGAGCTTTCGACCTATTTCCGCATCAACGCGGAAAATACGGGGCAATTCGAACGGACGCTGATCATCGCCGACAAGGGCAGCTACGTGAGCTACCTTGAGGGCTGCACCGCGCCCAAGCGCGACACGGCGCAGCTGCACGCCGCCGTCGTCGAGATCGTGATCCTTGAAGACGCCGAGGTCAAATACTCGACCGTTCAGAACTGGTTCCCGGGCGACGAGGAAGGCAAGGGCGGCATCTACAACTTCGTCACCAAACGTGCCGATTGCCGGGGAGACCGCGCGAAGGTCATGTGGACGCAGGTGGAAACCGGATCGGCTATCACCTGGAAGTATCCGTCCTGCATCCTGCGGGGCGATGACACGTCGGGCGAATTCTACTCGATCGCCATTGCCAACAACATGCAGCAGGCTGACACCGGCACAAAGATGATCCACCTCGGCAAGAATTCGCGGTCGCGCATCGTGTCGAAAGGGATTTCGGCGGGCAAGGCTCAGAATACCTATCGTGGTCTGGTGTCCATGCACCCCAAGGCCAAGAACAGCCGCAACTACACGCAATGCGACAGCCTTCTGATCGGGGACAAGTGCGGGGCGCACACGGTTCCCTATATCGAGGTCAAAAACAACTCCTCCCGCGTGGAGCATGAGGCGACGACATCGAAGGTGGATGACGACCAGCTCTTCTACTGCCGCTCGCGCGGGATGGACGAGGAAGAGGCTGTGGCGCTGGTGGTGAACGGCTTCTGCCGCGAGGTGTTGCAGGCGCTGCCCATGGAATTCGCCATGGAGGCGCAAAGCCTTGTGGCGATCTCGCTTGAAGGAAGCGTGGGATGAAGCCGGTCGTCCTTCTGATCGGCAAATTGCCCGGCATCGTCGGTCATCTTGCCGACGAGTTGGAGGATCTGCCAATCCGCTGGCTGGGCGCGCATGACCATGGCGAGGTCGTGCGCCAGCTTGAGACCGAGCCGGAGATTGCTTGCGTTATCATGGGTGCGGGCCTGCCCGACGACATCCGTGGCGATCTTGTCGGGATCATAGCCGCGATCCGGCCCGACATTTCGATCCACCTGAAGGACCGCGCCTCTGGCCCGGACGCAATGGCGCCTTTCGTGCGCCGCGTCGTCAGCGGCGTCATCCTGAACGGAAAATGAGGGCGAAGGCATGATCATCACCACAACCCCCTCCGTGGAGGGACGCAAGATCAAGACCTACCACGGCATCGTTACCGGCGAAGCTATTCTGGGCGCCAACATCTTCCGCGATCTTTTCGCGGCGGTGCGCGATGTGGTCGGCGGGCGCTCGGCCGCGTACGAACAGGAGCTTGGGCGGGCGCGCGAAACCGCGCTGCGCGAGATGGAGGAGCGGGCCGAGAACATGGGCGCCAACGCTGTCGTCGGCGTCGATCTGGATTACGAGGTCATCAACAACATGCTGATGGTTTCGGCCTCCGGCACGGCGGTCGCGCTGGAAGGGTGATGCGCATGGGGCGGGTTGAAGCGAAGCGGAAAGATTGCGGGGTGGAATGCCCTGAAGGGAAGCGCGTGGCAGTGCCTGCGCGTCCGGCTTTGTGGCAATTCCATGGCGTCACTGTCGCGAATTTCGCATCGTTGCGCTCCGATTTCGGCCACGAATCCCGTCTAGACCCCAAAGCGCATACAGGCGCTTCGCGCGCGCGAGGAGATCTGGACGATGGATCAAAGGGCTGTTTTCACCGAACGTCTGAAGCGGATCGACAAGGGCAAGCAGATCGAGCCCGAGGACGTGATCGGTCGCAAGTTCCAGAAGAAGTTCGAGCACAAGTATGGCCCGGCCGCCCGTCGCAACCGGGACTCCGCGCGCAATGGCGTTGTGCTGGTGATCGCGGTCTTTCTGGGGGCGCTGGCGATGCTGGCCGGACGGCTGGGGTATTTTCACCTTTCGCAGTTCGAAGGCCTGCCGGAAGCGTTCTACGACCTTCAGGGGCGTGGAGTCGCGTTGATCGTCGCGATCCTTCTGGCCTTCTTCATGGCGTTCTTCGGCCTTTACGGAAAGGGCCGGGTTCCCGCGCTGCTGACGGGCTGCGCGATCATGTACTTCGGCGAGGCGGCCGTGGCCGCCAATGCGACCGAGTTCTGGGCGCTGATGTTTTCGCCGGAATACGCGCAAACGATGGCCGCGCAGGGCGCGGACTATGTTCTGACGCCGACCGGCTGACACCACCGAAAATCGAAATCCTGGCGGCCCGGGCGTGTTGCCCGCTGGCCGCCCTTGCCATTTGAGACGAGGAAAACATGCTAGAGATCAAGAACCTGCACGTCGAGCTTGAAGAAGAGGGCAAACCCATTCTCAAGGGGGTGAACCTGACGGTCGAGGCCGGAAAGGTTCACGCGATCATGGGGCCGAACGGGTCGGGCAAGTCGACCCTGTCCTATGTGCTGTCCGGTCGCGATGGCTATGCCGTGACAGAGGGCGGAGCCACGCTTGACGGAGAAGAACTGCTTGAAATGGAGCCGGAGGAACGCGCCGCCGCCGGCCTTTTCCTTGCGTTCCAGTACCCGGTCGAAATCCCGGGCGTCGGCAACATGACGTTTCTGCGCACCGCGGTGAACGCCCAACGCAAGGCACGCGGCGAAGAGGAGCTTTCGGCCGGCGAATTCCTCAAGGCCGTACGCGAGAAGGCCAAGACGCTGAAGATCGATGCCGAGATGCTCAAGCGTCCCGTCAACGTGGGCTTTTCGGGCGGCGAAAAGAAGCGCAACGAAATCCTGCAGATGGCGATGTTGGAGCCGCGCATGTGCATCCTGGACGAAACCGACTCCGGCCTTGACGTCGATGCGATGAAGCTGGTGGCCGAGGGCGTAAACGCACTGCGCGACCCAAGCCGCGCCTTCCTTGTCATCACGCACTACCAGCGCTTGCTTGATCACATCAAACCCGACGTCGTGCACATCATGGCGGACGGCCGGATCGTGAAGACAGGCGGACCGGAGCTTGCGCTTGAGGTCGAGAAGAACGGCTATGCAGACATCGTGGCGGAGCTTGCCTGATGACTGCGCTGTTGACAAAGGACGCCCGCAGGGTGGACGCGACCGACGCGCGCATTGCCGCGCTTGAACTTCCCAAGGGTGGCTTCACCGGACCTGCCCGGGCGGATGCCCTCAAGCGGTTGCGGGCGATGGGATTGCCCGTGCGCCGCGACGAATACTGGAAGTTCACCGACCCGACCGCCCTGAATGCGCATGAGCCGACTGCGGCGCCGGCGCTGCCGCTGATCGAACCGCTTCTGTTCGCCAATCGGGATCGCGTCAGCCTGGTTTTCACCGACGGCGTTTTCGATTCGGAAGCATCCGACGATCTGGCGCTGGCTGGGGTCGAGATCCATCGTCTGGCCGAGGCCGACCGGGCCGACATTCACTGGGCACGGGATCTTTATGGCGTTCTGGAAGCGCGCGGCCAGATGCCGGTCGCCCGACCCTTCGCGGCGCTGAACACCGCGGCCGCGACCGATGGCGTGCTGATCCGCGTGACCGGCAAGGCCGAGAAGCCACTGCACATCTATTACAACCACAGCGGTGATTTTTCGGACGCGATCGTGCACCACTGCATCCGGGTCGAGCCCGGCGCGGAACTGACGCTTCTGGAAACCGGCCCGGCGGCCGCGCGTTTCAACAAGGTGCTTGAGGTGGACGTGGCCGAAGGTGGCCGCTTCCACCATGTCCGCGCGCAGGGCAGGGACCACGCCCGCCGCGCCGTGACCCACGTCTTCGCGCGTGTCGGGCGCGAGGCCCTGTTCAAGTCCTTCACCCTGACCGTGAACGGTGCCTTGACCCGTAATGAGGCGGTGATCGAAATCGTCGGGGACAACGCTGTCGCGCATGTCGCGGGTGCCGCGCTTGGTGACGGCAAGGACGGCAAGTATCACCACGACGACACCGTCTTTGTCACGCATGACGCTGTCGCCTGCGAAAGCCGGCAGGTCTTCAAGAAGGTACTGAAGAACGGCGCGACGGGCGTGTTCCAGGGCAAGATCCTTGTCAAGCCGGCCGCGCAGAAGACCGATGGCTATCAGATCAGCCAGTCGCTTCTGCTGGACGACGACAGCCAGTTCCTGGCCAAGCCGGAGCTGGAAATCTATGCCGACGACGTGAAGTGTTCTCACGGCTCGACGACCGGCGCGATCGACGAAACGGCGCTGTTCTATCTGCGGTCGCGCGGGATTCCCATTGAGGATGCCAAGACGCTTCTGATCCTGTCCTTCCTTGCGGACGCGATCGCCGAGATCGACGATGCCGACATCGCTGCCGACATCGTCGCCCGGCTTGAAGGCTGGCTGGCGCGCAGGCGTGGATGATGGCTGTCACGGACGATATCGTCGCGACCTATCGCGGCCCGCGGCGTGTCGTCGCGCGGCTTCTGGCGGGCGAACGGCATGAGGCAAGACCGCTGGCCTATCTTCTGGCGGCGCTAGTGCTTTTCCTGGTGGCGCGAGCCCCGGCGATGAGCCGGGACGCCTTCGTCGATCCGGCCTCGCCGCTCAGTCAGCGGGTCATGGCGATGGCACTGGCGCTTGGCGCGTTGCTTCCCGTCTTCTACGGCCTGGCCGCGCTTGGCGGGCTGGCCGCAAGAGCGGCAGGTGGGCGCGGCGACTGGTTCGGGGCGCGCATTGCGCTGTTCTGGGCGCTGCTGGCAATCGCACCTCTTGTCCTTCTCCAGGGGCTGGTCGATGCCTTTGTCGGCCCCGGCCCGGCACTGACTGCCACTGGGATCGTCGTGTTTGTCTTGTTCATGTGGTTCTGGATCGCAGGTCTGGCCCAGTCGGAGTTCGGAGAGCGCGCATGACGCAGGCCGGTAATCTTGCCGATCTTTTTTGGGCGACCTTCCGGGAACCGCGCCGCGCGGCGGAACGTCTGCTTGCGCTTGACCTGCCGATGGAGGCGCGGTGGCTTGGGCTGTTCCTTGTCTCGGTGCTGACGATCCTGTTCACCAACCTGATGTTGGCGACAGTTCCCGTTGACGAGGTCCAACCGTGGGAGCGGGTCTGGAGCGACGTCTGGCTTGGCTTGCCGATCCAGGCGCTGAGCATGTCCATCCTCGCGCTTGCCGTGACCTGGATCGGCACGCTTTTCGGCGGCAAGGGCGTGTTCGAGGACGCTCTTGTGATGGTTGTCTGGATTCAGGGTGTCCTCTTGGCGCCGCAGGTGGTTCAGATCATCCTGTTTCCCGTGGCTCCGGTCCTGTCCGGTCTTATCGCGATCGGATCGGTCGGCCTGTTTTTCTGGATGCTGTCGCACTTCATCTGTGTTCTGCATGGGTTCAAGAGCGCGCTTGCAGCCTTCTTCGGTGTCATCGGAAGCCTTGTCTTCCTTGCCATCGTCTTCGCCCTGCTGTTTTCGATGCTTGGCATATTCCCACCCGGTATGGGGAGCTAGACAATGTATGATGTAGCGCGCGTTCGCGCGGATTTTCCGATCCTTTCTCGGGAAGTGAACGGCAAGCCGCTGGTTTACCTCGACAATGGCGCCTCGGCACAAAAGCCGAAGGTTGTCATCGACGCGATGACTCGTGCCTACGAACTTGAATACGCAAACGTCCACCGGGGGCTTCACTACCTGTCGAACCTTGCAACTGACAAGTACGAGGCCGTGCGCGGCATCGTCGCGCGGTTCCTGGGCGCGCCCGACCCGGAAGAGATCGTCTTTACCAGCGGCACGACCGAGGGCATCAACCTGGTCTCTTACGGCTGGGCGGCCCCGCGGCTGCAGGCGGGCGACGAGATTGTGCTGAGCGTTCTTGAGCATCACGCCAACATCGTCCCGTGGCATTTCCTGCGCGAGCGGCAGGGGGTGGTGCTGAAGTGGGTCGAACCTGAACCCGACATGTCGCTGGACCCGGAAAAGGTGATCGCTGCGATTGGTCCCCGGACCAGGCTAGTTGCGGTTACGCAGATGTCTAACGTGACGGGAACCCTGGTCGACGTGGCCGCGATCTGCCGCGGCGCCAAGGCCAAGGGCGTTCCCGTGCTGGTCGACGGCAGCCAGGGCGCGGTGCACCGGCCGGTCTCGATCCCGGATATCGGCTGCGACTTCTATGCGATCACGGGACACAAGCTTTACGGACCGTCCGGTTCCGGCGCGATCTGGATTTCGAAGGAGCGCATGGCCGAGATGCGCCCCTTCCTTGGTGGCGGCGACATGATACGCGAGGTGTCGCGCGACGCGGTATCCTACAACGCGCCGCCGATGAAGTTCGAAGCTGGAACACCCGGCATCGTCCAGCAGATCGGCATGGGCGTGGCCCTTGAATACCTGATGGATCTTGGCATGGAAAATGTCGCCGCGCACGAAACCACGCTGCGGGACTACGCGGTGGCAAGGTTCAAGGGTCTGAATTGGCTGAACATTCAGGGGCACGCGCCGGGCAGGGGGGCGATCTTTTCCTTCACGTTAGAGGGGGCCGCCCACGCGCATGACATTTCGACCGTGCTCGACAAGAAGGGCATCGCGGTCCGTGCGGGAACCCACTGCGCGATGCCGCTGCTGGAACATCTGGGCGTGGGCGCGACCTGCCGCGCCTCATTCGGACTTTACAACACGACCGAGGAAGTGGATCGGCTGGTCGACGCGCTTGAGTTCTGCCACGAGTTGTTCGCCTGAGCCGTTGCGGGATTTGTCCGAAGCGGCTGTCTTCAGAACGCCCAGGTCAGAGCGACGATCGCCGCGGAGTCCTGCGCGTTCGCGCGGTTCCCCTGGTTCTGCGAGTGCACGAACTCAAGCATGAGTTCCAGATTGTCACCAAAGGGCCGCTGGTAGCTGACAGCGAAGTCCATCTGCCGCGCCTCGGGCGCCAGGTCGATGGCGATCGCTTCGTGGCTGGTCGAACCCGCGGCGCGGGTTACGGGCAGGACGGCTACCGCGCGGCCCGAGGTCACCGCCATCGGCAGTTTCGCACCGAAGGCCAGGCGGTCGCCGTTGGCCGCGACATTGCGTGTGCCGACCTCTACACCAAGGCTGTTGAAGCTTGCCGTCGACACGCCCGAGAAGATGTCAGCCCCCTGAAGATCAGCCAACCCGACCTCTCCGGTCAGCGACAGGAAGCCGTCGCCCGCCAGATCTTGGGACAGAGCAAGCTGGACCGCGAAAAGGTCGCTTCCCGCGCTGTCGTCGCCAAGTCCCAGAACAGTGCCCTGATCGCGCGCGACCTTCAGGCCCAGGTCCAGCCGCGAGGAGCCGCTGGAGAGAGCGGTCGACACGCTGAGCCCATAGTCGCCCGCGCCCCCCTCGGGCACGAGAACCGAGGTCGAAAGGCCATCGCCCGGCAGGCTTGCAGCCAGCGTGCGGCCCGGCAGCGCTTCGAACGGCTCGGAAATGCCGCCTGTCCTTGCAACGCGCCGCGTTTCAAGCCCGGTGGAAAAGGCCCGGGCCAGTCGTGTGGTGCCCAGTTCGGGCAGCCCCGCAGTTGCGGCCAGCGTGGCGCCAGAGGTGCGGAACTCGGCGCTCAGACTGTCGGTTGCCGAGATGTCGACGGCCGCAAGGCCGCGTGTCACCGCATCGCCGAAAGCCGAACCCGAGACGACCGCGGGCTGATCGAGCATCACCACATCCCCGTTGGACAGCGTGACGCGGGGCGTGCCGATTGGCAGCAGCGCGGCGCGGATGTCCAGAAAGCCGTGGCCGTAGGTTTCGTCATATCCGTGCTTCAGGCCGCTCTCGATTTCCAGCCAATCGGTCGGCGAGAAGAAGCTGTTGTCTGCCGAGGCCAACAGCCTGAGCCGCAGGTCATGCGGGGTCAGCGTCGGAAACGCTTCGGCCAGAAGCGCCAGTGCGCCCGACACCTGCGGCGCGGCAAAGGAGGATCCGGTCGCGAACCTGTAGGCGTCATCCGCCGTGCCTGAGGCCGACATCCAGCTTCCATCGGCCAGCAGGCACCAAGCCGCGGCTTCGTGACAGGCCGATGAGATGAGCTGAACCGAATTGATGCCGGACGCATCGAAGTCGGGAACCGCGTTGCCGACAGCAAGCCACCCCGATTCCAGTTGTGGCATCAGAAGCGGAAGCGCCTCCATCAGCCCCGAATTCGTGTCCGAGGTGTCATTCGAGACGGCGAAAACCACGACGCCATCGGCCGCATAGCTTTCCAGCGCGGCGGAATAGGTATTCCCGGTCCCAAAGACGGTCTGAAAGCTGTCGGCGCTGACATAAAGCGTCCCGCCATTGACCGGATCGACGAAGCCCCAGGAGTTGTTCTGGACGACGGCGCCAAGGTTGCGCGCGGCGTTGGTGGCGTTGGTAAGCGAACTGGTCGTGCCGTAGGCGCCCAGGGCAAGAGACGCGTTGGGCGCAACACCGACCATTGTGTCCGAGTACCCCGCCGCGACCGATGCGACCCCGGTCCCGTGGCTGTGCACCGGCAGGTTGCCCTGCGTGTTGACGATGCTGTCGGCGATGGTTTCGTGGGTCGTCAGGAATCCCGCGTCGACGATCGAGATCACCTGTCCCTTTCCGGTCAGACCCGCGGCGTGCGCGTATTCGACCCTTGCCGAGGCCGGAGCAAAACTGTCGAAGCTGGTTCCCGCGCCGCTGAAGCTCCATCTTACCTGCTGGACCGCATAAAGCGCGGAACTGCGAAGCTGCGCCGCCAGCGCCTCGTATGGGGCGAAGGTAGATACGTAGTAGGACCCAAGGATTCCGCTGCCCCCGGAATCCGCTCCAACGGGGGTGTCGACGGAATAGTCGGTCGTTCCGCCATCCTCACCGCTACCGCCGCAGGAAGCCAGCACGAGCAAGGCGCAACCGCCAAGCAAGGCCCGTTGCAGATTGCCCCTGCAACGCGCGGCGCTGACGGACTTTGCCGTGCGGTCATGAGAAAGGCGGGGCATGATAGCTATTGCGGGCATCTTCGGAATCATTGTTTTGGGCCAGAACTCATTCGAAGCCAATTGCGGCATTTTTCTGTCAGCAGAGCAATCGGCACTGTGACTGTGTCGCGCTGCCAATACCAGTTAATGCGCCTTTTCGAATGACGGCCGCAGAAAAAGAATGCAGCTGTTGCGCTGCGCCGTTGAAACTGTCCAATTGCCCGGCTATAGACCTGCTACCAGCGCACCCGTAGCTCAGCTGGATAGAGTGCTGCCCTCCGAAGGCAGAGGTCACAGGTTCGAATCCTGTCGGGTGCGCCATTTCCTTGACAAAGACTGTGCTCAATACCGTGGCGTTGACGGACGTTAACGCTGCGTGATGGCATCCTGCGTGATCACGTGGTCAGGCGCCGACAATCTGCGGACGTCTGCTTGACGCGTGCCTGAAAATGAAAACCGCCCCTTGCGGGGCGGTTTTTCATGTAACTCCGCTGGCTGGGCTTACCGGCCCCAGGTCCGGATCGGGCCGCAATCCATGTGCACGAAGTTCGACTTGGAATACTTGCCGACGCCCCCGGCATTGCACGCCGTTGCGGCCTGGTACATCTGGCCGACGGAACGCGAACGCAACCGGAGATCCGCCGCCTGGCCAACCATGTGCAACGAGTTGCGGGCAACGCCCTTGGACTTGGACCGAAGCATGGCGTTCGTCGAGGGCGTGCGGTAGCCCGAAAGCAGCATGTAGGGCTCGGACACGTCGAGCAGCCGGTAAGAAGCGGCCGCGATGTCGATGGTGCGGGGATCGATCTTCTTGACGTCGTTGCTGCGCCAGTCGCGCATGAAGTGGCTGATCTCTTTCAGCGCCTCGGGAATGTATTCACCTTCGATCCAGTAGATCGTGTCCAGGCTTTCGCCGGTGCGGCCGGAATACATCTTGATGCGGCGGATATCGCCAGCGCCCTTCAGGAAGCCGAACGCGTTCGAGCACGTGGGCGCTGCCGTTATTACCGTTGCGGCAAACGCCGTAAGCAGTCCACGGCGCGTGAAACCGGTCGATCCAGCTGAGTGCATAAGTGCCTGTCCCCAAGCGTTTCGCCGCTTTTTTTCGCGGCTTGTAGTTTCGGTCACTTCCCCAAGTGCGCCAACTTTATGGCATGGAATGAATCGCAGGCCAATCGCGGATTTGTTGCAGCCATTGTAGCGATCCGTGTTTAGGCGAGATTTCGCCGATCATCACGTTCGCGCGAGGCGGAACTCAGCTTGTCCCAAAGCGTTGCAATTGCGCGACAACTTGGCACAGGGAATCGAGGGCTGGAATGGACTTGGCGAGGGAAATCAGGGAAACTGGGTATCGTTGCTTTGGAAGGGGTTAGGGGATTTCATGACCTCCAGTATTCGTTGGCAGATGTCGGGCTTTTGTCGCGTTCTTGCCGTGATGGCGCTGGCAATGTCCGCCGTGGCATATTCCGGCCGCGCAGGGGCAGAGATCACCCCGTTCAAGAACGCGGTGGCCGAAGCGGCGGCCGGCGATGACGTGCTGTCCGGCTTCTATCGCGACCACGACTATTCCCCGCTTTGGACGACCGGCGCCGATGCGGCGCGGCGCGCGGCTCTTTTCATCGCGCTTGACCATGCAGCCGATCATGGCTTGCCAGCCCGGAACTACGGCGTGGACGATCTGCGCCAGTCGTTTGAGCGGCTGAGTTCAGAGCGTCAGCGGGGCAGGCTTGAGGTCGCGATGTCGCGCGCGTTCCTCGCCTACGCACATGAGGTGCAGACCGGTTTCATCAAGCCGGCATCCGTCGATGCGGGCATGGTCCGCGCGGTGCCCGAGCGCGACCTTCGTGCCATGCTGGAGCAGTTCGCGGCTTCCGAACCCCACGGTTTCCTGCGTTCCCTGCCACCGCAGGTTCCGCAGTACGCCCAACTCATGAAGGTAAAACTGGATCTGGAACGCGAGATGGCAGAGGGCGGCTGGGGGGGGCAGCTGCGTATCGGCAAGCTTGAACCCGGCGCATCCGGTCCGTCCGTTGCTGCCCTGAGGGACAAGCTGGTTGCCCTGGGCTACATGCAGGCATCTGCTTCGCAGTCCTATGATGGCGCGCTCCAGAAAGCGGTGCAGCGGTTTCAACTGGACAATGGGCTGCAGGCCGACGGCGTCGTGGGCGAGGGGACCGTTGCCGAGTTGAACCGCACGCCAGAAGAGCGTCTTGAATCCGTTCTGGTCGCGATGGAGCGTCTGCGCTGGATGAACGGCATACCGCTGGGTCAGCGCCACATCTGGGTCAACCTGCCCGATTTCACGGCAAAGATCGTCGATGACGGCAAGGTGACGTTCGAGACCGTTACGGTCGTCGGGATGAACCAGTACGATCGCCGCAGCCCCGAGTTCTCTGACCTGATGGAGTTCATGGTCGTAAACCCGACCTGGAACGTGCCGCGATCGATCGCGACGAAGGAATACCTGCCGATGCTGCAGAAAGACCCCAACGCGGTTCGCCATCTGCGCATCACCGACCGCCGCGGCCGCGCCGTCGATCGCGAAGCGGTGGACTTCACGCAGTTCACGGCCTCCAACTTCCCGTTTGCAATGTCGCAGGCGCCTTCCGGGGACAATGCGCTTGGGCTCGTGAAGTTCATGTTCCCCAATCCCTACAACATCTACCTGCACGATACGCCCTCCAAGTCGCTATTCAAGCGCGAGGTGCGGGCCTTCAGTCATGGCTGCATTCGGTTGGGTAGCCCCTTCGATTTCGCCTATGCGTTGCTGGCGCTGCAAAGCGAGGATCCGGTCGGGCTGTTCAAGTCCTATCTGCAGACCGGCCGTGAATCGACGCTTCCGCTGGACCGACCGGTCCCGGTGCACCTGGTCTATTTCACGGCATGGCCGACGGCAAAGGGCGGGATCGAGTACCGTCGTGACATCTATGGTCGCGATGCAAAGATTTTCGACGCAATGGAGGCCGCCGGGGTGGAGTTGCCGGGCCTTCGTGGCTAAATCCGGGGAGAGACGCTCCGGAACAAGGCCAGACGGATGAGCCAGACTCTTGCTGAAATCGCGGCGGCGCTTGGTGCGCGGCTGGAAGGCGATGGAACGCTGCTTGTTGCGGGGGCGGCCGAACCCGCAATGGCCGGGCCAGAGCATCTGGCGCTGGCGATGGACCCGAAATACGCAGCCGGATTGTCCAAGGGAAAGGCCCGCGCCGCGGTTCTTTGGGAAGGTGCGGACTGGGCTGGAATGGGTCTGCAGGCGGCGATCTTCGTCGCGCGCCCGCGCTACGCGATGGCCGGCATCACGCGGGCCCTCGATCCCGGACCCGAAATCGCGCCTGGCATCCACCCGCTGGCGGTCGTGGACCCGAGCGCCCGGATCGGCGAGGGCGCGGCAATCGGCCCCTTTGTGACCATCGGGCGCGCCGTCAGGATCGGCCGTGGCGCCCGCATTGCCGCCCGCGTATCGATCGAGGCGGAAACCGTGATCGGGGTGGATGCGCTGATACTGTCCGGTGTGTGGATCGGCCCGCGCGTGGTCATCGGCGACCGCTTCATCTGCCATCCCAACGCGGTCATAGGCTCCGACGGATTTTCCTTTGTCACCCCGGAAAAGTCAGGCGCCGAAGAGATCCGTGAAACGCTGGGCCAGCGCGGGGAAATCCGACCGCAATCGTGGACCCGAATTCATTCCATCGGCAATGTCGAAATAGGCGACGACGTCGAGATCGGCGCAACGGCAACCATCGACCGCGGCACGATCCGCGCAACGAAAATCGGATCGGGCACCAAGCTCGACAACCAGGTGCACCTTGGCCACAACGTGGAAGTCGGGCGTGACTGCCTGCTGTGTGGCCAGACCGGGATTGCCGGGTCCGCGCGCATCGGCGATCGTGTCGTCATGGGCGGTCAAACCGGAGTCGTCGATAACGTCTTTGTCGGCGATGACGTGATCGCAGGGGCCGGCACCAAGATCATGTCGAACGCCCCCAAAGGGCGTGTCTTGCTGGGATACCCCGCGATCAAGATGGAATCGCAGATCGCCAATTGGAAGCACATCCGCCGGCTGGGCCGCATGAACGATCAGCTTGCCGAGCTTCGTGAAATTGTTTCGGAATCGCGTCAAGGTGCCGCTGCCAAGAACGATGAGAGTTATTCCGATGATGACGAAGGCTGAGGTAATCGCGATCCTGTCCGCCCAGTCCGGGGTGCCCGCCGCTTCCATGACTGCGGAAACCCTGATTTCCGATCTTGGATTGGACAGCTTGGGACTTGTAGAGACGATCTTCGCGCTGGAAGAGCGCTTCGGGGTGACAATCCCCTTCAATGCCAACACGCCCCAGGATGACAGCGCCTTTGATCTGTCGACGGTTGCGGGGATCGTGTCCGGGATCGAGACGCTGATCGCTCGGCCAGCCGCGGCATGAGGCGAGTTGTCATTACGGGCGCGGGGACGGTCAATCCGCTTGGCCTCTCCGTGAACCAAACCTTTGCGGCGCTGCGCGCCGGCAACACCGCGATCGGCGCCCTTGATATTCCCGACCTTGAACGCCTGTCCGTCCGGATCGGCGCCCAGGTTCGCGGCTTCGATCCGGAAACGCGGCTGTCGCCCCGGCAGATATCGCTGTGCGATCGCTTTGCGCAGTTCGCCCTCGTCGCCGCACAGGAAGCCGTGGCGCAAGCGGGCGAAGGGGCTTTGGCACCGGGCGCGGGCGTGGTTCTGGGAACCGCAGGTGGGGGGGTGGCGTCGTCGGAAGCTGCCTATCGCGCCGTATTCGCTGATGGTTCCGCGCGTGTGCATCCGTTCACCGTTCCGCGTCTGATGGCCAACGCCGCGACGTCGCACCTGTCGATGGCCTTCGAGCTTCGGGGGCCATCCTTCACCGTCTCGACTGCATGTGCGGCATCGAACCATGCGATCGGGCTTGCCTTCCATATGGTCCGCTCGGGAGCCGTGCCCGTCATGCTGGCCGGCGGTTCCGAGGCGATGCTGAGTTTCGGCGGGATAAAGGCTTGGGAAGGGCTGCGCGTGTTGTCCAGCACCGGCTGCCGCCCGTTCTGTGCGACGCGCGACGGACTTGTGATGGGCGAGGGCGCCGGCGTCTTCGTGCTGGAAGAGCGTGACCGCGCCCTTGCCCGAGGCGCACGCGTTCTGGCCGAGGTGGTCGGCTTCGGGATGACGGCCGATGCGGGCGACATCGTCGTGCCCGACCCGGCCGGGGCCGAGGCCGCGATGCAGGCGGCGCTTGACGACGGCGGGCTGAATGGCTCGGATATCGGTTACATCAACGCCCATGGCACCGGAACCATGGTCAATGATCGCAGCGAATGTTCCGCGATCCGAAAGGTCTTCGGATCTGGTGCCGAACGGATCGCGATCTCTTCGACCAAATCGCTGCATGGCCACTTGATCGGGGCTGCCGGCGCGGTCGAATTGATTGCGGTCCTGCTGGCCCTTGGCGAGGGTGTCATCGCGCCGACGGCTGGGCATCGGACCGATGATCCGGAATGTGCACTGGACATCGTCACCCACCAGGCGCGCGCGGCTTCCGTCGGGGCCGCACTCTCGAACGCATTCGCCTTTGGCGGGCTGAACGCGGTACTTGCGTTGAAGGCTGCTTAATGGAAAACGCCGCCTGATAGGGCGGCGTTCTCTCTTCGTCTGGATGCCTGAGGTCTTACTTGTCGGTTTCCGCCAGCGCGTCAAACGCAGCCGTGAATCCGGAAAGCGAGAAGGACGCGGTCACCTGCTTGTCGGCGGCAACGGCGGGCACCATCACTGCGCTCAGTGTCTTGCCCTTCTTGAACGACTCAAGCTCTTCCGCGGTCAACTGGGCACGCGTGACGCAACCGCGCTGCGTGCACCAGAGGTAGGGAAGCCGCTTGGTGGCCGCGCCATCGATCGAGACCGCGACGCCTGCTGGCAGAAGCGAGGCAAGCGGAGCAGAGATCTGGATGAACGCTGCGGCCTCTTCTCCGGCTTGGGGAAGCAGGACCAGCATGTCGGCAACGCTGTTGCCCTTTTCGTCCTTCACCAGTTGGTACATCTGGCAGGGGTCTGAGCCATCGGCGGCGTGCAGGCAGCGGATCTGCCATGCGCCGTGTTCAGACGCCAGGTATCCGTCCGCCCCATCCTCGGTCACTGCCGGGCGCTCGCTGACCGACACGCCGGAAGTGGCCTCGGTGGCCGTGCCTTCGGCGGCAGAGCTTTCCGTGGTGGCGCCTTCCGTGGTGGTATCGGTCTGCGCCCACAGCGGTGCGGCAAGGCCGACGGCCGCAATAAGGGCGAGTGTTCTGCTCAGTTGGGTCATGATGTTTCCCTGTTTGGTCACGGGTTTGGGGCGGATTACCATGTAAGTTCCGCAGTGTCAGGGGGGCAGGTCCGAGCCCCCTTGAAAAAACCAGCGGCTTTCCGCTCAGGCACCTGTTTCGGCGGTGATCCGGACATAAGAAAAGGGCCTGCTTGCAGGCCCTTTTCGTATTCGTTGCTCCCCGTCGGACTGGCCGACTTGTCATTGGCCGGAACGCTAGTAACTTCCCCTTGCTCCGTCAACAGCTAATCTTCTTGTCTGATCAAATCTTTCGTGCATATCGAAAAGGCCGCGCGCGGACGGCGCGGCAAGCCTTTTGACGTGGGAAGCCTGTCACCCCGAACCTCTGTCTCAGGCTGCGGTTTCAGACTGGCACCGAATGTCTAACCGGGTATTGTCAAACCGGCAGGCGGCAGCGAAGGGAGCGACTAGGTGACAAGCGAGGGAGCGATTTTTGTCGGCGGTGGAGGCGAAGGTTATGGAACGCCCCAGGACCTGTTGTTGCGCTATGCCAACCGCCACGGCCTGATCGCCGGCGCTACTGGCACCGGCAAGACCGTCACGCTTCAAATTCTGGCAGAGGGTTTTTCGCAGGCGGGCGTGCCGGTCTTCATGGCCGACGTGAAGGGGGATCTGGCGGGGCTCGCCGTATCGGGATCGCCCGCGCACAAGTTGCATGATGCGTTCCAGAAACGTTCCGACACGATCGGTTTCGATCTTCGGTACCAAGCCTATCCGACCGTCTTCTGGGATCTGTTCGGCGAACAGGGCCACCCCGTCCGCACCACCGTGTCCGAAATGGGACCGCTGCTGCTTGCGCGGCTTCTGGACCTGACCGAGGCGCAGGAAGGCGTGCTGAATGTCGCCTTCCGCGTGGCGGACGAAGAGGGTCTGCCGCTGCTGGATCTGAAGGATCTTCGGGCGATGCTTGTCTGGATCGGCCAGAACTCCGGGGATCTGGCGCTGCGGTATGGCAACGTTGCCACCGCGACGGTCGGCGCCATTCAGCGTGCGCTGCTGGTCCTGGAAAATCAGGGGGCGGCCAGGTTCTTCGGTGAACCCGCGCTGGAGCTGGCCGACATGATGCGTGTCCACTTCGATGGTCGCGGTCAGGTCAACGTTCTGGCGGCAGACAAGCTGATGGCGTCGCCGCGGCTTTACGCGACATTCCTGTTGTGGCTGCTTTCCGAACTGTTCGAGGAACTGCCCGAGGTCGGCGATCCGGACAAGCCCAGGTTCGTCTTCTTCTTCGACGAAGCGCACCTGTTGTTCGACGATGCGCCAAAGGCCCTTGTCGACAAGGTCGAACAGGTCGCAAGGCTGATCAGGTCCAAGGGCGTCGGCGTCTACTTCATCACGCAGAACCCCGCCGACGTGCCCGACGACGTGTTGGGTCAGCTTGGCAATCGCGTACAGCACGCGCTGCGCGCCTTTACCGCGAAGGATCAGCAGGACCTGCGGCGGGCCGCGCAGAACTATCGGCCCAATCCGGCCTTCGACACGGAAACCGCGATCAAGGAGGTCGGCGTGGGCGAGGCGGTGACTTCCTTCCTGCAAGCCAAGGGCGTGCCTGGCATGGTCGAACGCACCCTGGTCCGGCCACCCTCCAGCCAGCTTGGTCCGATCACCATGAACGAGCGTCGCGGCGTCATTGCCTCGTCGGGCCTGTCTGCGAAGTACGATCGGGAAATCGACCGGGACTCGGCCTTCGAGCGGCTTGCGGCCAGGGCCGAGGCCGCCGCCAAGGCCGCGGCGGAAGCCGAGGAGGAAGAAGCCCGGATGCAGGAAGAAGAGCGTCGCGCGCGCGAACGCCGCCGCTACGACGACCGCACGACTGGGCGGTCAACGTCGCGTAGCAGGTCGTCCAGGCGGTCGGATACCATGCTTGAGGCGTTCGGCAAAAGCGTCGCGCGACAGCTTGGCACCAGGACCGGCCGGGCCCTTGTGCGCGGGATACTGGGATCGCTGTTCAAGTCGCGATAGGGGAACTCCGCGCCGCGTCCGACGTTTTCCCGATCAGGAGGATGGATGCGATGGACGAGGAAGGTGAACTTTGGCGGCTTGAGGAGTCCTTCTGGCTTGGCGGGGCACAGACGTTTCGCAGCTCGATGGCGGACGGTGCGATCATGGTCTTTCCCTATCCCGCGGGGATCTTGCAGGGGGACAGGATCACAGATGGCATAGGCTCGGCCCCGCGCTGGCGGTCCGTGCTGATGAGGGACCGAACCGCAAGCATCAGGGGCAATGTCGCCGTTCTGGCGTACCGTGCTGAAGCCGAACGCGAAAGCGAACCGCTTCGCGAAATGCTGTGCGCCTCAACCTATATCCGCGAAGAGGGCGGCTGGCGCCTCATGTCGCACCAGCAGACACCCGTCGACGCGTCTACAGCGGCCGGATCTTCAGACGGGTGATCCGGTTCTCCTTGCGGCTGATGACCTCGAAGCGGAAGCCATGGAAGGAAAACACTTGTCCCTCGGTCGGGATCATCTGCGCCTCGTGGATCACGAGGCCGGCGATGGTGTTGGCTTCCTCGTCGGGCAGAGACCAGTCGGTTGCGCGGTTCAGGTCGCGGATCGTCATTGCTCCGTCGACCACGATCTCTCCGTTCTCGGCTTGCTTGATCGGGTGTTCGGCGTCGATGTCGAATTCGTCCGCGATCTGACCCACGATTTCCTCAAGGATGTCCTCAAGCGTGATCAACCCGCGCAAGTCGCCATATTCGTCGACCACAAGCGCGAAATGGCTTCGCCGTTTCAGGAACTCACGCATCTGTTCGTCCAGGGGGGTCGTCTCGGGCACGAAATAGGGCTTCATCGCAACCGAAAGGATGTCCAGATCGCGAAGGGCGCTAAGCATTCCGTCGCTGCTGCGCAGGGCCTTGTCAACTGCGCGCAGCAGGTCCTTGGCGTGGATGACGCCAACCACGTTGTCGCGTTCGCCTCGGTAAAGCGGAAGGCGCGAATGCGGCGAGGCAAGGACCGTCGACAGGATCGCATCGGGCGCCGCGTCGAGGTCGATCATCTCGATCTTGGAGCGGTGGCGCATGACTTCTTCGACCGTGCGGTCAGACAGATCAAGCGCGCCAAGAAGCCGGTCCCTGTCCTCTTTCAGAACGGCGCCTTCCGAGTGGCCAAGTGCAAGCGCACCTGCGATTTCCTCGCGCAGGGACAAGATGTGGCTGTCGGGATCCGTCCGAACGCCGAAGATCATCAGGAACAGCCGCACGATCAGACGGACCAAGGTGACGATCGGCGACAGGACGATCACCACCAGCCGGATCGGGCGCGCGACAAGCGAGGCAGCGGATTCCGGGGTCGTGATTGCCCAGGTCTTGGGTAGCACTTCCGCGAAGATCAGAACCAGGGCGGTCATGACCAGCGTGGCCAACGCCACGCCGCTGTCTCCGAACAGCCGCGTAAGAAGCGCGGTGGCAAGCGAGGCCGACAGGATGTTGACCACGTTGTTCCCCAGAAGAACCGCGCCGATCAGCCGTTCGCTGTCCTCGGTCAACTGAAGCGCGACCTCGGCGCCCTTGCTGCCCCGGTCGACCTGCGCGCGCAGTTTACCGCGCGAGGCCGCCGTCAGTGCGGTTTCCGAGCCTGAAAAGAAGGCCGACAGCATGAGCAGCACGGCAATGGCGCCGGTGGTCAGCCAGAAGGCGGTATCGAAAGCGGTTGCGGTGTCCATGGTTTATCCTGTGTGGCCCGACCTTTATGGGGTGCGTGCCTGTGGCGTTCAAGCGTCACGCGCCAGAGGATGGTGTTCCAGCACCAAAGCCTTCAGACGCTCGTCAAGGACGTGGGTATAGATTTCGGTCGTCGACACGTCGGCGTGACCCAGCAGGGTTTGGATCACGCGCAGGTCCGCGCCCCCGGCCAGAAGATGGGTTGCGAAGGCATGGCGCAGTTTGTGAGGCGACACCCGCGCAGGCGACACGCCCGCGCGCACCGCGATGTCTTTCAGCAGCGCGTGAAAGGCCTGTCGGGTCAGGTGACCTTCGGCGCTGTCGGAAGGAAACAGAAAACGGGATGGAGGCGTGCGCCTTGACGTGCGGGCCTCTTCCTCGTCGGCATCCCGTTGCGCCAGCCAGGCAGTCAGCGCGGCGCGGGCCGGCGCGGAAAGCGGCACCATGCGTTCCTTTCCGCCCTTGCCGCGAACAAGCAGCATGCGTGGATCGCCGCGCGCCGCCGCGACCGGAAGCGACACGAGTTCGGTCACGCGCATTCCGGTGGCGTAAAGAATTTCGATCAGGCAGAGATTGCGAAGCCGGTCGGCCTCGGTCCGCCCGTGGTCAGGCGCGGCTTTCAGCAGCGCTTCGACCTCGTCGGTGCTCAGCGTGCCTGGAAGGCGATTGGCGCGGCCTGGGCCGGAAATGCGGATCGCCGGATTGTCGGATCTCCAACTCTCTTCGTAGCCGAAGCGGAAAAGCTGCCGGATCGCCGACAGCCGCCGCGCACGCGTGGCCCGTGAAAGCCCCTGTGCGTCGCAAGACACCAGGTAGGCTTCGATGTCTGCCTGCTGCGCGGTATCAAAGTCTTGCTTGCGATGCGCCAGCCAGTCCGCGAAATCCATCAGGTCGCGCCCATAGGCCAGAAGCGTGTTCCTGGCAGCGCCGTTTTCGGCTGCCTGCGCCTCGAGAAAGGCCGAGATGCGGCGTTCCATCCGATCAGCCCCGGCGTTCCAGCAGCATGAGTTCAAGCGACGCCCTGCGCGCGATTGCCTCAAGCCCGAGGTGTCGCAACAGATAAAGCCCGGCCGTCACGTCACGCAGATCGCCCCGCGCCCCGTCGGTGATATCGCCGATGGCCGTCAGGATCGCCTCACCCACACGGTTCTCGGACACAAGTGAGGCGTAGCTTTCCGTCAGACGCGCGCTGGATAGAAAGGCAGCCTTGATCGCGCCCGCGATCGGATCGGGCGGCGCGATGCCATCAAGGTTGCCGCGCGCAGTCCCGATCAGGAAAGGCTCGATCCCACCCAGAGAATCGCGTTCGCGGGCCACGCTTTCATAATCGGGTGACAACAGCCCGATGCGGAAGGCCAGGGCGCTGGCCGCTCCGCTGAGGGACAGGTCCTGTAGCGCGGCGCCGTAGATGGTTGCGAAGGGCACCTCCAGTTCGGTCCGCTCCATCTGCCGCCAGACCTCGGGAAGGGACAGGGCAACGGCGTTCGGGTCACCAGTGGACATGGCCGTGTCAAAGCGCTGGATCGCCTCAACACGGTCCCAGACCCCGCCCGAGGCCGCTGCCTGACGCTCGGTGTAAAGCCCCAGAAGCCGGTTCGGATCGATGGCGCCGGTTCGGGCCAGCCGCTCGCCCGCTTCAAGCCGTGTCTTCCAACCCGCGTTGTTGCGAAGGTCGGATTGCGCAAAGGCCACGGGAAGCGTGGTCGTCGACATCGGTTCCCCGATTGCCTCCATCAACCGCAGGACCAGCGGCGAGGGGCGAGAGGGGATCGGCAGCGGCGGCTCGCCCTCGAACAGTTCAGGGTCCAGGAACCGCGCCAGAAGCTCTGCCATTTCGGGCGTGACGTAGCCCAGGGCCTCACCCGTCCGAAGCGACAGCGCGGCCGCGTTCCAATCGCCGCCACGCGCAAGGCAGAACACGCGTGCGGGAAAGGTCGGGGCGATCTCGGGCGTTTCGCGCATGGCCTCACAGGCGCGGTCCTCTTGTCCCGTGAGCAGCGCGACGTCGAACCAGCGCCGAAACGGCTCTGGCGCCTGCAGCGCGGGGCCTTCGAGCATCGACAGAGCGGGTTCAAGCGCGCCCAGATCCAGAAGCCTGTCGATCCGCGCAAGATAGACAAGACCTCGCCCGTCGGAATCGGCGGGTGGGTCAAGTTCTGCCAGCAGAATCGAATAGAGAAGCGCCTGAATCGCGGGCAGGGTGTCGATGCGTTCCGCCCTGATCAGCCGCGCCAGATCCTCGCTGGCGCTGGTGCCCCACAAGTTGCGCGGCAAACCCGTCGTTTCGATCGGAAGGATGCCGATCGCATCGGGATTGGGTCCGCCGATGGTGGTCGTGATAATCTCGGCGGGCGCAGCCCCGGTTGCCACCGGTTTTTCGTCGGCCGGGGGCGTCGCGCGCGGGTTCTGCTGCGGCGTCTGAACGGTTCGTGACAACCAGTCTATTGCGGAAAGCGGTTCCTCCGCCATGGCGGAAACCGGAAGGATCAAGGCCAGCGCAGCCCCGATGAACGCCCTATCCGTCGACATTCAGTTCGACCGGCTCTTGCACTTCAACTCGGTCCGGGGACATGTCGCCCAGATAGGCATACCCCACGATGCCGACGAATCCGAGCACCACGAGCGTCGCCAGGAATTTCAGTATCCGTATCATCCGACCTGCCTTTGTTCTGCCTCTGACGCCCCGTGTCCGGGATCTTGTCGCGCGATTATATATGGCTTTTCCGGCGAGTTCACGCCATTGAAGGCACAAAGTTCGCTGAACGGGCGGCGGTTTGCCGCCTGCAGCGGAAGGACGGGCGGAAGAGTGACGACAAGACTGAAGAAAACCGTGGTGCTCGTGGGGATGATGGGTGCGGGCAAGACGGCGATCGGCACCGCGCTGGCGCGGGCCTTGGGTGTTCCCTTCGTCGATTCGGACGACGAGATCGAAAAGGCCGCCAACATGACCGTGGCGGAAATCTTCGCTCGTGACGGCGAACCCTTCTTTCGCCAGAAGGAAGCGCAGGTGCTTGAGCGGCTGCTGACGGGCGCGCCCTGCGTGCTGTCCACCGGCGGCGGGGCGTTTCTGTCGCCCGACAACCGGGCGGCGATCGCACGGTCTGGTGTGGCGGTCTGGCTCAAGGCTGACCTTGACCTTCTGTGGCAAAGGGTCCGGCACAAGAACACGCGGCCGCTCTTGCGGACCGAGAACCCGAGGGAAACCCTGCGGGGCTTGCTTGAGACGCGCACGCCCGCCTATTCGCAAGCCGAAGTGACGGTCGAGGCCAGGACCAACTATTCGGTTGAAGAGATGACGCAGAAGGTCGTTCAGGCGCTTCTCGAACACGGCGACATCCTGGAAAGGACCTGAGACATGACGATCGACACCGTGAGGGTGGATCTGGGCGCGCGCGCCTATGACGTGAGGATCGGACCGGGGCTTCTGTCGCGGGCGGGACAAGAAATCGCGCCGCTGCTCAAGCGCAGACGTGTCGCGGTGCTGACCGACGAAACCGTGGCCGGCCGTCATCTGGAGGGGCTGCGGCAAGGGCTTGGCGATATCGAGATGACGGCACTTGCGCTTCCCGCGGGCGAGTCGACCAAAGGCTGGCCCCAGTTTTCGCGCGCCGTCGACTGGCTGCTGGCCGAAAAGGTCGAGCGGCGCGACATCGTGATCGCGCTTGGCGGTGGGGTGATCGGCGACCTTGCAGGGTTCGCTGCGGCTGTTCTGCGGCGCGGCGTCCGCTTCGTCCAGATCCCGACCACACTGCTGTCGCAGGTCGACAGTTCGGTCGGCGGCAAGACCGGCATCAACTCGGTTCACGGCAAGAACCTGATCGGCGCTTTCCATCAGCCATCTCTTGTGCTTGCCGATATCGATGTACTGAATACACTACCTGCCCGTGATTTCCTTGCGGGCTATGGCGAGGTCGTCAAATACGGCCTTCTGGGCGATGCCGCATTCTTTGACTGGCTGGAGACCAACGCGCCCGCGATGGCCGCCGGCGACGCGGGCGCGCGCCAATATGCCGTTCGCCGATCTGTCGAGATGAAGGCCCGCATCGTCGAGCGTGACGAGACCGAGGAAGGTGATCGCGCGCTCCTGAACCTTGGGCACACTTTCTGCCACGCTCTTGAGTCCGCGACCGGTTATACCGGCCGCCTCCTTCACGGAGAGGGCGTGGCGATCGGCTGTGCGCTGGCGTTCGAGTTGTCGCAGCGCCTTGGCCTGTGTTCGCAAGAAGCGCCCAGCCGGGTGTGCGCGCATCTGAAGGCGATGGGCATGAAATGCGACCTGTCGGACATTCCGGGCGATCTGCCGGGTGCCGACGGGCTGCTTGCCCTCATGGCGCAGGACAAGAAAGTCGTGGACGGCAAGCTGCGCTTCATCCTGGCGCGCGGAGTCGGAGACGCCTTCGTCGCAAGCGACGTCGACACCGACACGGTGCGGGGCCTGCTAGAGGACGCGCTGTCGCGGCGCTAGGCCCTAATCGTCGACGGGTGGCAGCATCATGGACGCCAGGAAGGCGTTGGTGAGCTCGGTCATCCGACCGGCCTGCGCCGCATACTGATCGACTGCGGTTTGCAGGAAATCTTCCTGGATCTTGCGCAACTCAGCCGGGTCCTTGCAGTGCAAGATGGCCTGCTGCGTCTTCACGTCCTCATGGATGCGCGCCGACAGAAATTCCATGAACTCGGCCCCGATATCGCCCCAGCGTTCCACGGCCTCGTTGGAAAACCACGCTCCCGGGATTGTCGGAAACGCCCCGAGCCCCGCAGCCCCCTTGGCCCCGGGTGTCTTTGGCTTCGATGTCATCTGATGCCCCTGTTTCTACCCTTTGATCTGAAAAGAATAGCGCGCCCGGGAAGGGCGCGCCTTGATTCTAGTCAGAACCGGGGTATCGCTCGGCGAAATCCGCGCCGAGGAAGCTGATCAGAACGGGATTTCATCGTCCAGATCGGAACGGCTGCCGCCGCCACCGCCACTGCTGCCGCCGCCATAGCTGCCGCCGGAACCGCCGCCGTAACCACGATCAGAGCTGCCATAGCCGTCGTCGTTGCCGCCCTGGCTTCCGCCGCCGCCATCGCGACCATCCAGCAGGGTCAGTTCACCACGGTAGGGGCGCAGTACGATCTCGGTCGTGTAGCGGTCCTGGCCGGACTGATCCTGCCATTTGCGGGTTTCAAGCTGGCCCTCGATATAGACCTTGGACCCCTTGCGCAGATACTGCTCGGCGATCTTTGCCAGGGGCTCGGAAAAGATCGCGACCGAATGCCATTCGGTCCGCTCCTTGCGTTCGCCCGTGTTGCGATCACGCCAGTTTTCCGAAGTCGCGATGCGCAGGTTGCAGACCTTGCCGCCATTCGGGAAGGACCGCACTTCGGGGTCGCGCCCGAGGTTCCCGATAAGAATGACCTTGTTGACCGAGCCTGCCATGAAACGTCCTCCGAAAGATTCTGGTTACCAGACGGTATAGGCACCCGGATTCCGTTTCAAAAGAGCAAAAACCTGCAGGGCGTCGGCGCATTCCCGCCGTCAAACTTCGGTTGCAGAGGTGGTTTTGGCTGCCACTTCCAACTCTGGTTCAATTCCCGATGGACGTAAAGCCGGGCATCTGGGCGGCAGGGCACGGCGCGATGCCGGCCCGCTTACAGGAGAAGATCATGAAGAAACTTGTCGTAGCGACCTTCCTCGCCGCCACCGCCCTTTCGTTGCCCGCACACGCATCGGGCGAGATCGACGAGGCGACGCAAGCCAAGATCACCGAGCAGCTGACCGCCGAGGGATACGAAGTGCGCCGGATCGACACCGAGGACGGATACTTCGAAGTCTACGCACTCAAGGACGGCAAGAAGTACGAACTTTATCTCAACGACGCCTTTGAAGTCGTCAAATCGAAAAGCGACAGCTGATCGGCGGGGCAGGGGCGCCGCATCCGCGGTGCCCCGCTTGCCATGTGAAATCCGCGCGTGGGAACACGCGCCAATGGATCCGATGACGCGTTTGTCCTCGGCGTAACATCACCTCGGGAGAGCGGGGAAATGAGCAAGGTACGGGTTTGGGATCCTGTCGTCAGGGTCTTTCATTGGTCGATCGCAGGCGGCTTTGCCGCGAACGCCCTTTTCGACGACGCCGAAGGCAAGCTGCATGAATGGACCGGATACGCGATTCTTGCGCTGGTCTGTTTGCGTCTGATCTGGGGGCTGGTTGGAAGCAGGCATGCAAGATTTGCGGACTTCCCGCCATCGGTAGGTGCGGCGGTTGGCCAGCTTTCCGACATGGCTGCGGGGCGCAATCATGCCCATGTCGGCCACTCTCCGCTTGGTGCCTGGATGATCTACAATCTCCTCTTGTCGCTTATCGCGATCTGCGTCAGCGGATACATGATGACGACCGACGCCTTTTTCGGGGTTGGATGGGTTGAGGAACTGCACGAGATTCTGGTGACCTGGGCAGAGATTTCCGTAATTTTGCATATTGCTGGCGCGATCTATGAAAGCCGCAGGCTGGGGATCAACCTACCGAAGTCCATGGTGACCGGTTACAAGGAAATGCCCTGAGGGCTGGGGGACGGAATGTCAATCTTGCCGGCAAGGACCAGAACGATCAGCGTGGCTTTGATCGCGCTGATCGTGCTTCAGGGGTTCTGCGGGATATTCTTCCTCACGGATATCGCCGACGATATCATGGAGTATCAGCAGCCTGGTTTCAGCCTGGTGCACACCTCTCTGGAGCTGATCGCGAACCTGGCCCTGCTGGCAGGCGCGGCGGTGGAGGGGGTGTTTCTTGCCGGTCTCCTGCGGCGCCAGGCGCATGCCGAGCGCGCTTTGTCCGCAGCCTCTGGTGCGCTGCACGATCTGATGGAAAGCTACTTTCGCGACTGGGGACTGACGGCATCCGAGGCGGATGTAGCGGCCTTTACCATCAAGGGGTTTTCGATCGCCGAGGTTGCGCAGATGCGTGGTTCGGCCGAGGCGACGGTCAAGACACATCTCAACGCGATCTATCGGAAGGCCGGCGTGGCAGGCAGGTCGCAGCTTGTCAGCCTTTTGATCGAGGACCTGATGCGCGGAACCCTGCATACACAGCAATCCCCGCGCGTAGATGCCGCAACGAGCGGCGTGCAAAAATCTGGAATGAACGGTTAAAATCTGTATAGTCGCCGCCGGATGCAGGGATGAGGGACCAATGCGTCGATTGATGGCTGTTGCTTCGGCTGTTGTCGTGATTGCCTTGCCGGCCGCTGGCTTGGCGGAAGGTCTGACATTCTCGAACACCAAGAAAAGCTCTCGGACCGCGCTTTTCAAACAGCAGGCGATGCTGCTGGATACGCGTCTTGCCACGCAATATTCTGCCTCTGCCAAGGTTCTTCCCGCGGCCGTGGCGCCAAACGCGGTGACCATACCGGGCTACTCCGGACGCTACCGGGGGCTTTATCTGGAAACGGCCAAGGCCGCCGCGCAAAGGCACGGTGTGCCGGTCGATCTTTTCCTGCGGCTCGTGCAGCGTGAGTCCGGATGGAACCCGTCGGCCGTTTCACACAAGGGAGCGCGGGGGCTTGCGCAGTTGATGCCGGACACGGCCCGGAACCTGGGTGTGGATGCGTCGAACCCTGATCAGAACCTGGAAGGCGGCGCACGCTATCTTCGGATGATGTACGATCGGTTCGGGGATTGGCGCCTGGCGCTAGCCGCCTACAACGCCGGGCCCGAGGCGGTGGCCAAACACGGCGGCGTCCCACCCTATGCGGAAACGCAAGGCTATGTGAAAGGTATCCTGGGCAGCTGAGATTTGTCGCTGCGGGTTGCCGGCATCCGACATTTTGGCTTGGCGCCGCTCAGGCGCCCTCGATCCTGTAATCGCGGGGGATGCACCGTGTGGCGCGGCCCCAGATCGAACACTGCACCCTGACCTGATGCGCCTTGAAGGCCGCGCGGTCGCGAAAGACCTCCCGCACGGCAAAGCGCAAGGGATCGGCCATCGATCGGAAGACCTCGAAGCTCAGGCATCCGGGCTCGGCCCGCGTCAGCCGGATGTGGTCAGGCAAAAGATGCGACACGCGGTCGGCCTCTTCCAGCGATCGACAGACCAGGAACCCGGTCAGGATGACATTGGACACGGTGGGGGCCTTTGCAAAGGGTCGGGTCCTGCAGCCAGCGCGATCACTGCCTGCGACCTTATTGCGAAAGATTTCGCACCATTTCCACGAAAAACTGCCACTGAAGGGGCACTTTCCGGCCAATTGCGCTAGGGTTCGGGCGTAAGCCTCGTGATGCCCGTCGCAGCCGCGCGCGCGAGTTCCGGGTCAAGGGACATCGGTATATATTCCCCGCGCCGCCAAAGTTCAGACAGGTCATCGTAGTGACGGCTGAGAGGATGGCCCGATTGCCCCGTCGACAGGATGAAGACCGAACTGTCGGGATCGGCGAAATCGTAGACCCCCCGATAGCCTGCGCCATGCACGTTCAGATAGGGCTCCGGTTCCGTACCAGCGGTCCTGCCGCGCAGCAGCGTGTTGTCCCCGCCCGATGTCGACTGGCGAATGTTGACAAACCACTTCAGGATCGGGAGCTTGCCCAGCACCGAGTGGTCGTGTGTCGCCTGATGCGCCTCACCCCAGCGCCAGCTTTCGACACTGGAGCCGAAGCGCGCCGAAAGTTCCACCAAGGCGTCATCCAACGCCTGGCGCGCGATTTCATCGCAGGTTTCGACGGGCGCCGAACGCAGCACGTCGCACCAACGCCCGGCGCCATCGACGTCGCGGAAGACGCGCTCGATGAAAAGCGGCTCAAGGTGATTGAATTCATCGGCCAGCGGGCCAAGTTCATCGCGGATCAGGCGGAACTGAAGTGCGCGCATCCAGGCGGCATAGATCAATGGCTCTGGCAGATGCTCGTTCATCTCGCCATCCCAGTTGGCCAGCAGGTCCAGCGCCCTTTGCCGCATTCGTTCGGGCGTACCCTCTGGCGCGGCGTCGCCCGTGAACCAAAGGTTCGCCGCGACCAGCGGCAACAACGAGCGTGCCGCCGGGGAAGTCGTGTCAAGCTGGGCCGCCATGAAGCTTTCGCGGCTGTGCACTTCCCGTTCCTGCATGAGCCGCATCCAGCGCTGAACGCGTTGACTGTCGCCCCAGTAGTGGCTGACATTCTGCGGAAACGGGCGATCCACGATCTTGTTGTTCGTGTTGCCGACGATCCCGCCCTCGGGATTAACGAAGCGCGGGTTTTCGGAATAGGGGAAAAATCCCTGCCATCGGTTCTCTGCGATCCAGGCGGGCGAGGGCATGCGCCCCTGCGTCTGATGCGCGGGATCACGCTTGGGCATCCTGCCGATCAGCACGATCCCTACGCCGTCCGGACCCGCAAGCGTAAGGTTCTGGGACGGCGCCACATAATCACTGCCCGCCTCGATGGCCTCGGCCACGTTGGTCGCCCGCATGATGCGGATTGCCGCGCCGATCGAACGGTCTGCCGGATCAAGCGCGCTCCAGGACAGGGATGCGACATAGCCCTGCGGCGTTACCGAGCCAAGGTCGTAGTGCGACGCGGGAAGCACCGGGCCATTGTCCGTCCAGCGCAATGTCACGGTAACCGGCGCGGCATCCTTGATCGTGATGATCGCCTTCTTCGTCACAAACGGCTTCCAGCCCTCGGCCGTGCGATAACGCTCCGGGTCGCCGGGGTTCAGTTCCTCGATGTGTATGTCCTGATCATCGAGATAGGACGAGGTTATCCCCCAGCCCAGGACATCGTTTCGCCCTGTAAGGATAGCGGGGATGCCGGGAATGGTGCCGCCGATGACGCCGCGGGATCCAAGCTCAAGGTGCGCAAGATACCAGACGGTCGGCGCCGAGAAAGGCAGATGAGGATCATTCGCCAGAAGCGGCGCGCCTGCCGCAGACCGCGCCGCGGCTGCGGCCCAGGCATTCGACGCACCGGCGAACGCGCCACGCCGGAAGGGGGACAACGGGTCGGCCGGGGGAATGTCCAGCGCGGCATAGGATCGCGGAACGGTGGGAAAGAGGCTTGCGAAGGGGGGAAGGGCAGCCGTCCCCTGACCCGGCACCTCGGGCAGCAGGTCCCTGACCCAATCCTCGGACAAAAGCGACAGGCGCGCGGTCAGAATCTCTCGCTCGAGATGGCTCGAAACCTGCAGCGCCATCAGCTTGAGGATCGCGATCGAGTCTGCGGGTTGCCAGTAGGCGATCTCGTTGGAAAAAAGAAAGAACTCTGGTGCACCGCGACCCTTCGCTTCGGCGTTCACGACGCCGATCCATGCGTTGACGCCGTCCGCATAGGCTTTTAGCGCCGACAGCGTCTGTTCATCCTGCGCCGCGACCGACTGCGTCGCGATCCCGTAGAGATCCAGCCGCCGCATCAGCGTGTCCACCGCTAACGTGCGCTCTCCGAACAGTTCCGACAGCCGCCCCTGAACGGTGCGCCGCATCAAAGTCATTTGCCAAAGCCGGTCCTGCGCGTGGGCAAAGCCCAAGGCGAAGAACGTGTCCCTGTCGGTCGTCGCGAAGACATGGGGAACGTCGGCGGTGTCGCGGACGATTTCGACCGTCCCGTCCAGCCCCGCCAGGGCGAAGTCCTCGTTATAGTCGGGCAGTGAGCGGCTGGCGAAGTAATAGGCCAGCGACAGGCCCGCCACCACCAGGGCAACGACCAGGACGACGATACGCAAGAGCCATCTGAAGGCAGTGAACATCCGGACCTGCGACGCGGGCGGTTGACGAACATGGCAGGGCGGTTAACTAGGACAGAACCGGCCCGACCGCAATGACCAGAGGAGACAGACATGGCGAAGGTGGCATTTCTTGGCCTTGGAGTGATGGGTTTTCCCATGGCGGGGCATCTTCAGGCCAAAGGCCACTCGGTGACCGTCTACAACAGGACGCCCGCCAAGGCGGCCGCATGGGTCGAGCGGCACGGCGGAGCCGCGGCCGAAACCCCGGCCGAGGCGGCCAAGGTCGCGGACTTCGTGATGGCCTGCGTCGGTAACGACGATGACCTTCGCTCGGTGTGTCTTGGTGATGACGGGGCGTTCGCTGGCATGGCCAAGGGCGCGATCTTCGTCGATCACACCACGGTTTCCGCCGCCGTCACGCGCGAGCTTGCCGCCATCGCGGCCGAAGCGGGGCTGGGCTACGTTGACGCACCCGTTTCGGGTGGGCAGGCCGGCGCTGAAAACGGCGTTCTGTCGGTCATGTGTGGCGGGCGCGAGGATGACTATGCCCGTGCCGAGCCTGTCATCGCCGCCTATTCGCGCGTCTGCCGCAGGCTTGGCGAAACGGGCGCGGGCCAGCTGGCCAAGATGGTCAACCAGATTTGCATCGCCGGGCTCGTGCAGGGGCTGTCCGAAGGGCTTCACTTTGCGGAAAAGGCCGGGCTCGATATTCCCGACCTCGTGGATGTCATCAGCCAGGGTGCCGCTGGTAGCTGGCAGATGGTCAACCGTCACAAGACCATGGACGAGGGCAAATTCGACTACGGTTTCGCCGTGGACTGGATGCGCAAGGACCTTGGCATCTGCCTGCGCACGGGGGACGAGATCGGGGCGACCCTTCCCGTCACGGCGCTTGTGGATCAATTCTACAAGGACGTTCAAGGCATGGGTGGCGGCCGCTGGGACACGTCAAGCCTGATTGCCCGGCTCAGGAAGCTGGGCTGACCCCTTATCAACGGCCGTGAATGCAAAAGCGCGGGGCCAGTGCCCCGCGCGTCCTGGTCAGGGGATGATGCGGTTGTACTTGGTGCCCGTGACCTTCGCGCCTGCGATGAACCCGGACTGCCCGTAGACCAAAGCTATGACCGGCGCGAGCGACGTCGTGGTGTCCACCCCGAGAGATCCACCCTGATCGGGCAGTGCGTAAGCCATGTTGGCACCCGCGACCCAGCCCGGTGAGGTGCGGAATTCACTCAGCGCCTCGGGCGTCATGAAGAACAGCGCGTGGGCGTACTGCTGTGCGCCGATCTGCAGCCCCACGCTGGCTTGCGTGGCGGAATAGTAGTCGACCGTCGCCCCGTTGATCCGCAGCGCGCCCTGACCGTAGGAGCCGCCGAAGGTGATCACGCCAGCCTCGGTGACAAGAGGGACGTAAAGAACGCCGACCGCCTTGGCCATCAGGTCGCGTGTCCCTGGATAGGTCGTCATCAGGTAGTCGCGAGCCGCGTCGACCCGGGCATCGAGTTTCGCTGCCCCGTCGGCGCCAAGACCATTGCCGCAGGCCGCAAGGCCAAAGGCCGCACCCCCTGACAGAACCACGCTCCGTCGCGTCAAACCGCTCATGTCCATACTCCGCTCTGTTGCCTCGTCGGGCGCGGCTGACCCGCGCCGGGCGGCCTTTGGGGCCGTTCTGCTACCAGCTATAGTGTGCTTTTGTTCTTTTGTCATCAAGTGTTGGGGTTCGTGACTGCAAGTCATGCCTCCCGCACCGGTCGCGGCGGAAACTTGCCTGTTCAACCCAGCATTCGAGCCACGCGCGGGGCGAAATAGGTCAGGACACCGTCGCATCCGGCGCGCCGGAAGGCCATCAGGCTTTCCAGAATCACGTCGTCCTTCAGCCAGCCGCGTTCGATCGCCCCCATCAGCATCGCGTATTCGCCCGACACCTGATAGGCGTAGGTCGGCGCGCCGAACGCGTCCTTCACGCGGCGGCAGATATCCAGATAGGGCATTCCCGGTTTTACCATGACCATGTCGGCCCCTTCGGAAAGGTCGCGGGCGACCAGCCGAACCGCCTCGTCGGTGTTGGCGGGGTTCATCTGGTAGGTCTTCTTGTCGCCCACCAACCGCCCGCCCGCACCCACAGCGTCGCGGAACGGTCCGTAGAACGCCGAAGCATATTTTGCCGCATAGCTCAGAATGGCGACGTCCGGATGTCCGGCGCCTTCCAGGGCCGTCCTCAGCGCTCCGATCCGCCCGTCCATCATGTCGGACGGTCCCAGGATGTCGGCCCCTGCCTCGGCCTGCGCCAGCGCCATCTTGACTAGCGCCTCGACGGTTTCGTCGTTCAGGATGATCCCGTCTCGCACCAGCCCGTCGTGGCCGTTCGCGTTGTAGGGATCGAGCGCGATGTCCGTCATCACCGCCAGGTCAGGCACCGCTGCCTTGATCGCGCGGATGGCCCGGTTGGTGATGTTCTCGGGGTTCCACGCTTCTTCGCAGGCGTCGGTCCGAAGGCTTCCGTCCGTGTAGGGAAACAGGCAGATCGCGGGGATTCCGAGGCTCGTGGCCTCTTCTGCGGCGCGCACGGCGCCTTCGATCGTCACGCGCTCGACACCCGGCATTGAGGCCACCGGGGCATCGGCGCCAGGTACGTCGGTCACGAATATCGGCCAGATCAGATCCTTCGCGGACAGGTGGTTTTCCTGAGCCAGATCGCGCAGCGCGCCCGTCCGGCGCAGGCGGCGGAAACGGGTGGAGGGGAAGGGGCCTTGGGTCGGGATCATGATCGTGCCTTTCCTGTTGCCTTATCGGGTTACACGGATCGCCGCGCATCTCAAGGGTGGAAAGCGCCGCAGTCCGCGGCTAGCATCGGAACCGGGCCATGGAACAAGGGTTTGGCGCGTGCAGTGGACCGTACTGATCTCAGAGGTGATCGACCTTCGTTCCTTTTCCAACCTCTGGTACTGGATCGCGCTGGCCGTCACTTGGTCGCAAGCCAGCCACTGGGTCATCGGGATTCCCTTCGACATGGTGCTGCGGGCACGCCGGTTGGGCGGCCGGGCCGAGATCGAGCTTGAGGAATTCACCCGTCATTGCGTGAACCGCGTGCTTTACATCGCCCAGGATGCGGGCCTTGTCCTTTTGGTGTTCGGTTCTGCCATCTACACGACCCTGGCAATGCTGGGCTTCGGTTACGCGGTAGAGATCTGTCAGGCGCTGTTCCTGATTCTTTTTCCGCTTGGTATCGTGGCGCTGCTGACCACCCGCACCGCGCGATTGATCGCTGAAGAAGGCGACAGCGGAGAGGCGCTGCAAAAGCGGCTGCGCCGTCACCGGATGGCGGTTCAGGCGATCGGGGTCGTTTCGATCTTTGTCACCGTGATGTGGGGGATGATCCAGAACGTCAACGTCTCGGTCCTTCCCTACTGACGCGCGGGTTGACTTCGCGTCGCAGCGGGATAGGTGAGCGGAATGAACAGGCAAAATCACATCACGCTGTCGGGTGCGCCCGAAGGTTACGACGCAAGAATTCTCGCGCGCGAGCTTTTGAAGGGCGCGGCGGTCGTCCATGTCGCCCGCGACGACAAGCGGATGGAGGCAATGCGCGCGGCGCTTGCCTTCTTCGCGCCGGAAGCGCCGGTGCTGACCTTTCCTGCCTGGGACTGCCTGCCGTTTGATCGGGTATCCCCGAACCCGGACATTTCGGCGCAGCGCATGGCGACGCTGGCGACCCTGGCGGCGGGTCTATCCGGACCGTTCATCCTTCTCACCACGCTCAACGCAGCGACCCAGCGGGTTCCGGCGCGTGAGATCGTAAAGTCCGCCTGCTTTACGGCAAAGGTCGGCGCCCGCGTTAACGAGGCAGGGTTGCGCGACTACCTGGTCCGCATGGGATTTTCCCAGACCCCGACGGTTTCAGAACCCGGCGACTACGCGATCAGGGGTGGCATCATCGACATCTTCCCGCCCGGCGCGGGTGGTCCCGTGAGGCTGGACCTGTTCGGAGACGTCCTTGACGGCGCGCGCAGTTTCGACGCCGCAACACAGCGCACGACCGAGAAGCTTTCGACCGTCGAACTGGCTCCAGTGTCCGAAGTCATAATGGACGAGCCGTCGATCACGCGGTTCCGCCAGAATTACCGGATCGAATTCGGCGCTGCTGGCAATGATGATCCGCTTTACGAAGCGGTCAGCGCCGGACGCAAGCACGCCGGGATGGAACACTGGCTTCCTTTCTTTCACGAAAAGCTGGAAACGCTGTTCGATTACCTGCCCGAGGCCTCGGTCATGCTGGATGATCAGCTGACGCCCGCGCGGCTTTCCCGCTGGGAAGGTATCGCCGATCAATACGACACGCGGGTCGAGGCGATGAAGCGGCGCGACCGGCTGGATTCGGTCTACAAGCCCTGCGCGCCCGAGCTGCTTTACCTTGACGATGCCGCCTGGGAATCCGCGCTGGAAGGTCATCGGACGCTGCAGCTGGTCGCGTTGCCGCAACCCACGGGACCCGGTGTCCTGGACATGGGCGGTCGCATCGGTCGCAATTTCGCCCCCGAGCGCCAGCTTGAGAATGTCAGCCTGTTCGCGGCGCTGGCGGATCATCTGAAGGCGCGTTTGAAGGAGGGTCAGGTTGTCGTCTCCTCATACTCCGAAGGCGCGCGTGAGCGTCTGAAAGGGCTTCTGGAAGACGAACAGGTGACGGGCGTCGGCTTCGCCCGCGACATCCGCGATGTGGGCGAGGGCAAGGGCGGCCTATGGCTGTCGGTCTGGGCGCTGGAACATGGGTTCGAGGCGCAGGGTCTGACGGTCATTTCCGAACAGGACGTCCTAGGCGACCGGCTGATCCGCGGAGCAAAGAAGCGCCGTCGGGCCGAAAACTTCCTGACCGAGGCGCAGTCGCTGTCGCCGGGCGATCTTGTCGTCCATGTCGAACACGGCGTGGGACGCTACAAGGGGCTGGAAACCATCACCGCCCTCGGCGCGCCGCATGAATGCGTGTCGCTTGAATACGCGGGCGGCGACCGGCTTTACCTGCCGGTCGAGAATATCGAACTGCTCAGCCGCTACGGCCACGAAGAGGGGCTTCTGGACCGTCTGGGCGGCGGCGCGTGGCAGGCCAAGAAGGCCCGGCTGAAAGAACGCATCCGCCAGATCGCCGACCGGCTGATGCGGGTCGCGGCCGAGCGGGCGCTGCGCACCGCCCCCATTCTCGAGGCGCCGCACCACGACTGGGATGCCTTCTGCGCGCGCTTCCCCTACCAGGAAACCGATGACCAGTTGACGGCCATCGAAGAGGTGGTCGGCGACCTGTCCGAGGGAAGCCCGATGGACCGCCTGATCGTCGGTGACGTGGGTTTCGGCAAGACCGAGGTGGCCATGCGCGCGGCCTTTGCGGCCGCCATGTCCGGCGTGCAGGTCGCGGTTATTGCGCCGACCACGCTTCTGGCGCGACAGCACTACAAGACCTTCGCCGAACGCTTCCGCGGCACCGCGATCACCGTGCGCCCGCTGTCGCGCTTCGTGTCCGCCAAGGACGCCGCCCTGACGCGGCAGGGGCTTGCCGAAGGCACGGTGGACATCGTCATCGGCACCCACGCCGTGCTGGCAAAGTCGGTGAAGTTCCGCCATCTCGGACTTCTGGTCATCGATGAGGAACAGCACTTCGGCGTCGGCCACAAGGAGCGGCTGAAGGAGATGCGCAGCGAAATTCATGTGCTGACGCTGACCGCAACGCCGATCCCCAGGACACTTCAGCTGTCGCTGACCGGTGTACGCGACCTGAGCATCATCGGCACGCCGCCCGTCGACCGCCTGGCGATCCGCACCTACGTGTCCGAGTTCGACACCGTCACGATCCGCGAGGCGCTTCTGCGCGAACATTTCCGCGGCGGACAGTCCTTCTACGTCGTGCCGCGCATCGCGGATCTTCCCGAGGTGGAGGACTTCCTGAAGACGCATGTGCCCGAGGTCAGCTACATCGTCGCGCACGGGCAGCTTGCCGCGGGCGACCTGGACGATCGCATGAACGCCTTCTACGACGGCAAGTACGACGTCCTGCTTGCCACGACGATCGTGGAAAGCGGCCTGGACATCCCGACGGCCAACACCATGATCGTCCATCGTGCCGACATGTTCGGCCTGTCGCAGCTATACCAGATCCGTGGTCGCGTGGGGCGGTCCAAGACGCGCGCCTATGCCTATCTCACCACGAAGCCGCGCGCGCCGCTGACCCCCGCCGCCGAAAAACGGCTGCGTCTGCTTGGATCGCTGGACAGCCTTGGCGCAGGCTTTTCGCTTGCCAGCCAGGACCTGGACCTTCGCGGGGCGGGCAATCTTCTGGGCGAGGAACAGTCGGGCCACATCCGCGAGGTCGGCTACGAACTCTACCAGGCGATGCTCGAGGAAACCATCGCCAAGCTGAAATCGGGCGATCTTCAGGGCCCCGACGACGACGGCCAGTGGGCGCCGCAGATCAACCTTGGCGTGCCCGTCCTGATCCCGGAGGACTACGTCCCCGATCTGGATGTTCGGCTTGGGCTTTATCGCCGTCTTTCGGGCCTGACCACCAAGGTCGAGCTTGAAGGCTTCGCCGCCGAGCTGATCGACCGCTTCGGGGACTTGCCGAAAGAGGTGAACACCTTGCTTGTCGTCGTCCGCATCAAGGCCATGTGCAAGCGGGCTGGCATCGGCAAGCTGGACGCGGGGCCGAAGGGCATCACCGTGCAATTCCACAACGACAGGTTCGCCGATCCCGCCGGACTGGTCGAATTCCTTCAGGCCGAAAAGGGGCAGGCCAAGGTCAAGGACAACAAGGTGATCCTGTCCAGAACCTGGGCGTCCGAGGCCGACAAGGTGAAGGGCGCGTTTGCCGTCGCCCGCGACCTCGCCGAAAAGGCCGTCGCAGCCGAAAAGGCCGCGAAGGCCAAGCGGGCAACGGCGTCCGCCTAGTGCGGCAAGGTCCGGCGCATCAGAAGCCAGGCAAGGCCGGAACAGATGACCACCCCCGTGATGACGGGAACGGCGGTGCCGTCAAAGGTCTGGCCGACCGGTCCGGCGATGACGACGGCAAAGATCGTGGAAATCGCCGAGATGACCGAAGCGGCCATGCCGGCGATGTGACCCATCCGCTGAAGCGCCAGGGCATTCAGGTTTCCGAACGTCAGCCCGGCCATGAAAAACACGCTGGATCCCCAGATGAAGAAGACGGCGAAGCCAAGGTTGCCGGTTCCGACCCCGCCCAGCACCAGCGCAAGCACGACGGCCGAGGAAATGGCCTGCCACAGGTAGGCGTCTGTCGCCAAACGGCGCATCCCGACATGCATGACGAGCTTCGCGTTCAGCACCGACGCAGTCGCCGCGATCCCGGCCATCAGCGCGAACCATTTCGGAAAGTTGTCGCCTTGTCCGTAGGTCACGTCGAAAAGCTGCTGCGCGGTGGACAGGAGCGCAAACATCTGGCCGAAGCCCAGCGTCATCACGACGGTGTAGATGCGCACATCCCGGTTTGACAGAACCTCGCGCGCGGCCAGCAGGATGTTGTGCCCGGACAGCCGCCTGCGGTGATCCGGCGGCAGGGTCTCGGGCTGTCGCGTCCCGACCCAGCTGACCGCGATCAGGCCGAACAGGATGAAGGCCAGGAACACCGCACGCCAACCGGCCAGGCCGATGATCAGTGCGCCGATCGAAGGCGCGACGGCGGGCACGATCATGAAGATGGTCATCGCGAAAGAGGTCACCCGCGCCATCTCGCGCCCTTCGTAAAGGTCACGGACCAGTGCAAGCCCGACGATGCGCGGACCCGCAGCCCCCAGGCCCTGGATCACGCGGGCGGCAAGCAACAGCTCGATCGTGGGTGCGTAGTGGGCCAACACCGCACCGCCGATGTAGATCGCGAAGCCCCCGATGATCGCGGGCTTGCGCCCTGTCGCATCCGAAATCGGACCGGCGAAGGCTGTGCCTATCCCCATGCCCAGAACGAAAGCCGTCAGGATAAGCTGCGCATGGTTCACCGCGTCCGGCGTAAGCTCGGACGCGATCTGGGGCAGGGCGGGGAGCATTGCGTCGATCGAAAAGGCGATCGTTGCGAACAGCATCGCGATCATCGCGGTGAACTCGGCAAGCGGAAGGCGCCGCCGGATCAAGGGCGTTTCTGCGGGAATGCTCATGACTGGGTGTCTTTCGTCTTCTCGACAAGTTCGTCGATGATCTGCATCCAGGTTTCGGCGGGCTGCGCGCCGCTGAGGACATAGGTGTTGGCGATCAGGAAGGTCGGCACGGCGTTGACTCCCCTTTCGCGGGCGTGTGCGTCGCGCGCCATGATCTCTTCCCGGTCGGCGTCACTTGCCAGCAGGCGTTCGATCATCGCGCGATCAAGCCCGACACTCTCGGCAATGGCCGCAAGTGTGTCTGCATCCCCGACGTCACGCCCTTCGCGGAAGTAGGCGCGGAACAGGGCCGACACCATCGGCGTCTGTCGGCCCTCAAGGCCGGCCCAGTGGATCAGCCGATGGGCGTCAAGCGTGTTGGGGCTGCGCGTGATCTTCTCAAGATTCAGTTCGACACCCGCGTCGGCGGCGTGCTCCATGATCGGAACGTGGGCGCTCACCGCGCCTTCCTTCCCGCCGAACTTCCACTCAAGGTACTTCCGGCGATCCATGCCCTCCGGCGGCATGTCCGGGTTCAGCTGGAAGGGATGCCATTCGATGGCGAAGGGATGGCTCGGACGCGCCTCAAGCGCGCGGTCAAGCCGAGCCTTGCCTATATAGCACCAAGGGCAAACCGGATCAGAAAGAATATCCAACTTGATCAATGCGATGCCTCCCACTCTTCGCGCAGCGCGCGGCGGTTTATCTTGCCTGTGCTGGTGCGCGGCAGGGTGTCCCTGTGGATGTAAAGCCGGGGTTGCTTGTAGCGAGCCAGTCCGCTTTCCGCCGCAGCGGCCAGGTCCGCTTCGGCAGCGGTGCCGGAATGTACCAACGCGATGACAGTCGCGTCGGCCTTTATCCTGGCCTCGATCGCGGCGCAGGCATCCAGACCGGGAACACGGGCCATCACGGCCTCGACCTCAGACGGGGCCACGCGAAAGCCGCCGGCATTCATCATGTCGTCGGCACGTCCCAGGTAGGTCACCGCGCCATCGCCGCCCATCACGGCGCGGTCGCCCGTCAGGAACCAGTCGCCCTGAAACCGGGACGAAGCCTCGTCCGGGGCGTCGGCGTAGGTCAGGAACAAGCCCGGATCGGAGCGGTGGATGGCGATGGTGCCCTCGGTTCCGCGCGCGACCGGATTGCCGGCGTCGTCCAGTATCGCGATGGAGCGTCCCGCCTGTGGATAGCCCAAGGACCCCTCGGGCGCGGGCCGATCCGGCGAACCCGACAGGAATGTCGAACATTCGGACATGCCGAAGGCTTCGTGGATTGGCGTCCCGGTCGCGGCCAACCATGCGGTTCGTGTTGTCTCGGGCAGTTTCTCCCCGGCGGACAGGCCATGCCGGAGGCGCGGCAGGGAAAGTGTCGCGCCAGACTTCAGTATTTGCCGGTAAACACCCGGAGCTGCAGCGAAAATTGTTGCATCGAACCGCTTGAGGAGCAAAGGGATCTGATCAAGCATCACGCCTGCCGCGGGAACAAGCGCGGTTGCGCCGGCCGTCCACGGATCCATCAATCCGGTTCCAAGCGTGTAGGTCCAGTTCATCGCGCCCGCATGAAGGATGCGGTCGCCGTCGGTCAGCCCATACCAGCCCTGGAACATCATCTTTCTGGCAAGGATGGCGCGATGGGCGTGCAGCACGGCCCTTGGCACGCCCGATGTGCCGGAGGTGTAAATGATGTAGGCCGGACGGTTCGGGTCCGCCATCGCGAAACCTGACGAGGGCAGGGCCTCCATCCGCGCCAGTGCCCGTGCGTCGATCGTTCGAAGGCCGGAAGGGCGGGTTACGCCTTCGCCCGCGATGGCCAGGCCCGGCTTGATGCTGGCGGCGATCCGTTCGATTTCCGGCTGGGTCAACTGACTTGAGCAGACGACGGGAATGATGCCTGCCGCGATGGCGCCAAGAAAGGCCAGCGGAAACTCGACCCCATTGCCCAAACGCAACAGGACACGGTCCCCAGGCTCCATGCCCTCGTCCAGAAGCCCGGTGGCAACCCCGCGAACGGCCGCGGCAAGGCGGGTGTAGCTCCACCGTTCAGCGCCGGCCGGGCGCAGGATCTGCAACGCTATCTTGTCACCCAGGGGCTCGGCGCGCGACAGCACATGCGCGGCCAAGTTGAAACTTGCGGGCAGGGCGAAACCGCCGGAACTGTCACCAAGGGAAAGCATGCGTCTTCGCTACGCCCGTTGCCGAGGCGTTGCAAGGCACAACGGAAACGCGCTAATGCACAGTTCGGACCCTTGCTGAACAGAGCATCAAGAGCCCCATGACGAAAACGACCGACAATACGCGCCTGATCCGCATCGCACGCGCAAGCGGGGCGGAAGCGGACGCCGCTGAGCCCATCGATCTGGGAAAGCGCGTGCGCGACCTGCGCAAGGCGCGCGGCTGGACGCTGGAACAGGCCGCGGGCCAGGCCGGCCTTGCACGGTCGACACTGTCGAAGATCGAGAACGGTCAGATGTCGCCCACCTACGAGGCGCTGAAGAAGCTGGCCGAAGGATTGGCGATCTCTGTCCCGCAGCTTTTTACGCCTTCGGCGCAAACGCAGGTGAACGGCCGCATGGCCGTGACCAAGTCGGGCGAGGGGCAGGCGCACCTGACCACGACCTATGAACACGAACTGCTGGCAGGGGCGCTGACACGCAAACAGATGCTGCCCTACCGTGCGCGCATACGGGCGCGCAAGCTGGAAGAGTTCGATGGCTGGGTCCGCCACGAGGGGGAGGAATTCCTCTACGTCCTGACCGGCATCGTGAAGCTTTACACCGAATTCTACGAACCGGTCGAACTGCGCCGCGGCGACAGCGCCTATTACGACGCGGCCATGGGTCACAATGTGGTGTCGGTCAGCCCCGAAGACGCCACGGTGCTTTGGGTCACAAGCCTGGCCTAATCATCGCCGTAGCGCGCATCGTCGTCCGATTCGTCCTCACCCTCGGGCAGGTACTTTCCCGACAGTTTGATGGAGTGGTCGTCGTGGCGCGGGTCCATGACCACATCGGACGGCAATTCGCCCACAAGCCAGTCGCGAACCTCTTCGCGCGTCTCGGAAAACTCTTGTTCCGTAAGCTCGGCGATGTAAGAGATGAAGGCGCGCTGATCACCGTCGATCGCTTCAAGCTCTGCCTCGTCCGCATCTGGCCACTTGTCCAGAATCGCATCGAAGAACGCGAACCAGTTTTCCTGAACATGGTGCCATTTCATTGTGCTTCTCCGGCATTTACTCGCTGACCATTTTGCACGCAAACGCCTAAGGGGAAAAGCGTTTCAGGAAGGTTGGCGCCAAGAGCGGCCAAAGGTCGCGTGCGTCTAATGCCCAGTCCATGAGACCGCGCCGAAGACCAATCGACAAAAATACGTGGCCGATCCGCAACGCCGATCAGCGGGGTCGGCGGCAACCAGGCCGCACCAAGCTCAAGGCCGTCAGAACCAGCCCTGAACCGTGCGTGCGCCGGACGAGACGTCTTCGCCGACGCCCGCGACCGTGTTGCAGGCGGCCAGTGCGCCCAGGAGTGCCAACAGGATTAGCTTCTTCATGCTCTCAGTCCTCATACCACCAGGTTTCCGGCTGGAAGCCCGGCCAGTCGCCATATAGCGGTATCCGCTCCGGGTAGTGAAGATGCCTGTCATGGGCCAGGCGCGAAACGCGGCTGAACCAGACAGGGATGACATAGCGGCCAGCCGTCAGGACGCGGTCCAAGGCCTTGGTTGCGGCCACGAAGTCCTCTTGGCTGCGGGATTCCACGATTGACGTGATCATCGCTTCGGCCGCGGGCGAATTCATTCCCATCCAGTTGCGTGTTCCGGGTTCAGTCACGCCCGCCGAGCCCCAGTAAAGCATCTGTTCGTTGCCGGGGCTCAGGGATAGGGCCCGCGTGTACCACGCCATGTCGAAGGCGTAGGTGTTCGTGCGTTCCTTGTACTGCGCACTGTCCACCGAGGTCACGGTCGGCACGATTCCCAGATTCTTCAGGGCCTGAACATAAATGTCCACGACCTGCTCTGTTTGCGTGGCGCCGGATTGAAGAAGGATTTCGAAGGTGAAGGGGGTGCCGGCGGCATTCTTCATCACGCCGTCCTGTACTGTCCAACCCGCCTCGGCGAAAAGTGCCGTCGCCTTGCGCAGCGACTTGCGATCCACGGCGCGGTCCCTGTTGCCCTCAGGCAGGGCATATCCTTCGATGGTGCCGGGTGGCAGGGCGGCTGCGAAGGGGGCCAGCAGCTCGGCGACCTTGCCCTCGGCGGGACCCTGATCCATGCCCAGGGGCGAGTTCGAGAAGTAGGAGGTGATGCGCGGCTCCGAGCCGCCGTTGATGGTCTGGTTGACGAAGTCGAAGTTGAACGCCTGGATCATCGCCTCGCGAACGCGCCAATCGGCAAAGACGGAATTGCGGGTGTTCATGACCAGACCGGTGATCCCGGAAGGCCGCTGATTTGGAATCTCGGCCTTGATCACCTCACCGGACTGCACCGCCGGAAAATCGTAGGACGTCAACCACTTGGAAGCGCTGGATTCGCGGAAGGACGAACTTTCCCCTGCCGTGAAGGCCTGGAACGTCACGTCTCCGTCGCCATAGTAGTCATATCGGATCTCGTCGAAGTTGTTCAGGCCGCGGTTGAATCCAAGATCCGCCCCCCAGTAGTCGGGATTGCGCCGGAACGTGACGAAGCGGCCGGGCTCGAAGTCGGCCACGACGTAGGGGCCGGACCCGGTCGGAATCTCAAGCGAGCTTTCGGCAAAATCCTTGCCTTCCCACTGTGCCTTTTGAAGGATCGGGCGCATCCCCATCAGAAGCGCCAGCTCTCGGTCCTGGGTGTTGAAGGTGAAGCGGACCTTTCGGTCACCCGTCTGCTCCATTCTTGCAACCTTGTCCCAGACGTTGCGGTAGCGCGGGTGCCCGACGGTGCCAAGGGTTTCGTAGCTCCACATCACGTCTTCGACGGTGACCGGGCTGCCATCCGAGAAGCGCGCATGCGGGCGAAGCGTGAACTCGACCCAGCTTCGGGATTCATCTGTCTCAACCGATTCGGCCAAGAGGCCGTAGAGCGTGAAGGGTTCGTCGATCGAACGGGCCATAAGGGTCTCGATCGTGTGCAAACCAAGCCCCCAGGGCGCGGAACCCTTCAGGATGTAGGGATTGAGGGAATCGAAACCGCCCGCTTCACCGAACACGATCCTTCCGCCCTTGGGCGCATCGGCATTCGCATAGGGGAGCGACACAAAATCAGGTGGGAGCGCCGGCTTTCCATACATAGCTATGCCATGGCTGGGCTCAGCGAACGCGGGGGGCGCCGAGACCAGAATCGCAAAAGACAAAACGGCCCGCGCGAGGCTGGCGAAAAAATCCGATCTCATTTCGGCAACAATCCTCGACTGCCCGTTTTCATTGGCACCAAAGCTAACTTGGCTTTCCAGCCTTTTCAAACTTTTAGCTTGGACAGTGGCAGTGAACCGCGTATAAAGGGCGCACTGCTCGATAGGTTTCTTGCCTGTATGAAACCTGCCTCAATAACTTAACGCCCGCTTCGCGCGGGCGTTTTTTTTTGGCCCGAACGGGTGCGGGCCTTCGGCAACTTTTTCCTGTTCTTTGCGCGTGCAGAACCTATTCTCGCCGCAGCGCAACGAATTTGGGGATTACCATGAACCTTTCGGGCAAGACCGCCATTGTCACCGGCTCGAACTCCGGGATCGGGCTGGGTGTGGCCATCGAACTGGCCAGGCAGGGCGCAGACATCGTGCTGAACTCGTTCACCGATCGTTCCGAAGATCACGAGCTTGCGGAAAGCATCGGTGCCGAACACGGCGTCAAGGCGCGCTACATCAAGGCGGACATGTCCTTGGGCGACGATTGCCGAGCCCTGGTCCACAAGGCTGGTGGCTGCGACATACTGGTGAACAATGCCGGTATCCAGCATGTGTCCCCGATCGAGTCGTTTCCGGTCGAAAAGTGGAATGCGATCATTGCGATCAACCTTTCGTCCGCTTTCCACACGACCGCCGCCGCGCTGCCGGGGATGCGGGACCGCGGCTGGGGCAGGATCGTGAACATCGCCTCTGCGCACGGGTTGACCGCGTCGCCCTTCAAGTCGGCCTACATCGCGGCCAAGCACGGGGTTGTCGGCCTGACGAAGACGGTGGCGTTGGAAACGGCGGGGCAGGGGATCACCTGCAACGCGATCTGCCCGGGTTATGTGCTGACACCGCTGGTCGAGGCGCAGATCCCCGATCAGATGAAGGTTCACAACATGGACCGCGAAACCGTGATCCGGGACGTGATGTTGCTGCGCCAGCCTTCGCGCCAGTTCGCCACGGTCGAGGAAATCGGCGGCACGACGGTCTTTCTGTGTTCATCCGCCGCCGCCCAGATCACCGGCACGACGATTTCGGTCGACGGAGGCTGGACGGCGCTTTGATCAGCCGGCGGGTTTGGCGGGTCCGGCGGGGGCGGGTGTCGCCGCCGGCTGCTTGGGCGTCTTTGGCGAGGGATAGACAAGCCCCGCAGAGATTACCAGCTTGGCCGCGTCCTCGACCGACATGTCCAGGAAGGTGACGTCGCGCTTTGGCACGTAAAGCAGGAAGCCTGAGGTCGGGTTCGGGGTGGTCGGCAGGAACACCGTCATGACCTCATCCTCGGGCAGGCGCCGCAGGATCTCGCCCTTCGCTGAGGTAGAGACGAAGCCGATCGCCCATACGCCCTGGCGCGGGTACTCGATCAGGCATGCCTTGTCGAACTTGGACTCTGTCTGGTTGAAAACGGTTTCGGCGACCTGCTTCACGCCATTATAGATCGACCGCACGACCGGCATGCGATCGACCATGCTTTCGCCCCAGGCGATCAGCGACCGGCCAAGGATGCCCTTTGCGATCCAGCCGACGAAGACGGTGAAGATCAGGAATATGATGACCCCGATGCCGCGCAGGTCCAGCGCGCCTTCCACGCACCAGAACGGCAGGTCGTCCGGTGACTGGCCCGGCCTGGGAGCGCCGCAGAATAGGTCGCGCACCAGTTCCGTGGGCTGGTAGCGCTGCGGGATGAAGGGAAGCACCCAGCTGTCGATCCAGCCGGTGATCTTCCAGATCAGCCAGAATGTCAGGCCGACGGGGGCTATGACGACCAGGCCGGTCAGGAAGTTCGCGCGAAAGCGCGCGATCAGCCCGCGGCGGCGGTGCGCATGATGTGTCGGATGGTCGTCATCCGTCTGTCCGGTTTCCATTCAGCGCCCCCTGTTCGCCGCCGGAATGTATGCACTTGGCAAGCCAATGCCAATGGGTCACTCGCCGCGTTTCAATTCGGCCGCGATCGCGGCGGCAAGGCGAGCATTGTTCAGAACCAGGGCAATGTTGGCGTCAAGCGAGCGTCCTTCAGTCAGCTCGAATATCCGGGCAAGCAGGAAAGGGGTCACGGCCTTTGCCCCGACCCTTTGGGCCTCGGCCTCGGCAAGGGCCGCATCGATCACGGGCATGATCTGTTCGCGTGGAATCTCGGCGGTTTCAGGGATCGGATTCGCTACGAGCTGACCGCCGGCAAGGCCAAGGCGCGCGCGCATCCGGTGGGCGGTTGCGATCTGGGCTGCGCTGTCCATCCTGAGTGGTGCGGCAAGGCCGGAGCTGCGTGACCAGAAGGCAGGGAACTCGTTCTGCCCGTAGGCGATGACGGGCACGCCCAGCGTCTCAAGAACCTCGAGCGTCTTGGGCAGATCCAGGATCGCCTTCGCGCCCGCCGCGACCACGGTCACGGGCGTATTCGCAAGCTCCGTAAGATCCGCCGATATATCGAAGGAGCTTTCGGCGCCACGATGGACGCCGCCGATGCCGCCGGTGGCGAAGACGGCGATCCCGGCCAGATGCGCGGCGATCATCGTTGCGGCCACCGTCGTCGCCCCCGTCCGACCGATGGCGAGGCAGGCCGCGATGTCTGCACGGCTGAGCTTCATCACGTCTTTCGCCTGTGCCAGGTTTTCCAGCCTCGCTTCGCTCAGGCCGATATGGATTTGCCCGCCCATCACGGCGATGGTCGCGGGCACGGCGCCCGCCGCGCGGACCTCGGCTTCGACCCGGCGCGCGGTTTCCAGGTTCCGCGGATAGGGCATTCCGTGCGTGATGATGGTGGATTCCAGCGCCACGATGGGGGCGCCGTCCTCGCGCGCCTTGGCGACTTCGGGCGAAAGGCTGAGCGGCAGGTTGGTCACGATCCGATGTCTCCTGATACATGAAGCGCTGCGGCGTCGAGCGCTTCCGCCAGCGCCTGTTCGCGGTTCCGTCCGCGGCGTTCCGCGGCGATATGGGCCGCCATGAAGGTGTCGCCCGCGCCGGTGACGCGGGTCACAAGCACCGGCGGCGGATCTGCCTGAACGATGCCATTCGGGGCCCCATCGGCAGCCCGGCGCGCGCCGTCCGTCACCAGGACACGCCGCGCGCCGCGGTCGATCAGCCCGTTTGCCGCCTCGGCGGCGGAAGCGAACCTTCGCTGGCAGATAATCCCGGCCTCTTCCAGGTTCACGTAGATCGTCGCGTTTGTCAGGGGCAGAAGCGGCACAAGACGCTCGGCCTTGCCCGGCGAAGCCGGCGCGATCCGCAGATCGGCCTCGTGAAAGGCCGTGGACGCCGCGATGTCGGCCAGCAGCGAAAGCGTCAGGTTGCCATCCAGCGCGACGGGTCCCCGCCAGTAGGCGCCGGGACGGCCAAGCGCGCCGTCCAGAAGCGGGCGCAGGATCTTGTCCCCCGCCGCCTCAAGCGAATGGGCATCGGCGATCGCCGCGATCAGCCCGTTCGCCCCCTCGATCGCCATGTAGCGATCGGTCGGCAAGTCATCGGACCGATAGACATGGCCGCAGTCCAGCCCCAGCCGCGCCGCCTCGGCGATCAGGGCATCACCCTCCGCGTCGCGGCCGATCGCGGTAAGGAGGGCGGGGCGCAGGCCGAAGCGGGCCAGTGTCATGGCAATGTTCATCGCCACACCCCCCGGAAGCCGCGTGATGCGGCCCGGCACGTCGGCGCCCGCCGCCATGTGCACGGGCGTCCGGCCGATGATGTCCCAAAGGACCGATCCGATGCACAGGATGTCGGGCGCACTTGTCATTCCGTTGATTTGACGGGAAACCGGAGCCGGGGCAAGCTCTGTGCGCGCTTTGGGCGGTCACCCCTTGCACGCATGTTCGTTTCGGCCTATACGCGCGCCACTTCACAGGCGAGGTGCGGGCCGATGGGGGAGACATTCCCAAAGGTCCACCGGTTGGGGGAAACCCTGAAATCACCTCGCTCAGGCGCAAACCGGAAAGGAAAAAGGCATGGCGCTTCCCGAATTTTCCATGCGTCAGCTTCTTGAAGCTGGCGTTCACTACGGCCACCAGACGCAGCGCTGGAACCCGCGCATGGCCGAGTATATCTATGGCGACCGCAACGGCATCCACATCATCGACCTGACGCAGACGGTTCCGATGCTTGACGCCGCGCTGAACGTCATCCGCGAAACCGTCGCGAAGGGCGGTCGCATCCTGTTCGTCGGCACCAAGCGCCAGGCCTCCAAGGCCGTGGCCGAGGCCGCTGAAAAGTGCGCGCAGTACTACATGAACCACCGCTGGCTCGGTGGCACGCTGACCAACTGGAAAACCGTTTCCCAGTCGATCGCCCGCCTCAAGCACATCGACGAAGTCATGGTTTCGGGCGCCGAAGGCCTGACCAAGAAAGAGCGCCTTGGCATGGAGCGCGAGCAGGCCAAACTGCAAGCCTCGCTTGGCGGCATCCGTGAAATGGGCGGCCTGCCGGACCTGCTGTTCGTCATCGACGTGAACAAGGAAGACCTGGCCATCCTCGAGGCGCAGAAGCTGGGCATTCCGGTTGTCGCGATCGTCGACACCAACTGCTCGCCCAAGGGCGTTGATTACGTGATCCCGGGCAACGACGACGCATCGCGCGCGATCGCACTTTACTGCGATCTCGTCAGCCGCGCGGCGCTTGACGGCATGTCCGCCCAAATGGGCGCGGCAGGCATCGACCTTGGCGCGCTTTCCGAAGCGCCCGCCGAGGAAGCGGCCGAAGACGCCGAAGCCTGAGCCGGGGCAGGGGCGTTGGGCCCCTGTCACACCTCTTTCATCGGGCGGGGATATTCCCCGCCTGACCCATTGGATAAACACGAAGGAGAGCCACCATGGCGATCACCGCTCAGATGGTGAAGGAACTGCGCGAATCGACCGGCGCAGGCATGATGGATGCCAAGAAGGCACTGACCGAAACCAACGGTGACATGGAAGCCGCCGTTGACTGGCTGCGCACCAAGGGCCTTGCCAAAGCCGCCAAGAAAGCCGACCGCGTCGCGGCCGAGGGCCTGATCGGTGTCGCCGTCAAGGATGGCCGCGGTGTCGCGATCGAGATCAACTCGGAGACCGACTTCGTCGCTAAGAACGCCGACTTCCAGCAGATGGTGCGCGACATCACCGAACTGGCGCTGCAGACCGGCGACACTCTTGAAGTGCTGAAGGCCACGCATCTGAATGGCAAGCCGGTCGAGGACGTCATCACCGACGCGATCGCCCGCATCGGTGAAAACATGACGCTGCGCCGGATGCACCTGCTCGAAGGCGACAACGTGGTGTCTTATGTCCACTCGGCAGCGGCCGAGGGCATGGGCAAGATCGGCGTTCTGGTCGCCGTGAAGGGCCCGTCGGAAAAGGCGCGGGAAATCGGCAAGCAGTTCGCAATGCACATTGCCGCGACCTCGCCGCTGTCGCTGTCCGAAGCGACGCTGGACGCCGATCTGGTCGAGCGTGAACTGCAGGTGCAGACCGCCAAGGCTCTGGAAGAAAACGCTTCTTCGTCCAAGCCGAAGCCGGATGCCGTGATCCACAACAACATCATCCCGGGCCGCATGAAGAAATTCATGGCCGAGAACACGCTGCTGGGTCAGCAGTTCGTGATCAACCCCGACGTCACGGTCGAACAGGCCGCGAAAGAGGCCGGGGTCGAGATCACCGGCTTCGCCCGTGTCGCCGTCGGCGAGGGCATCGAGAAGAAGGAAGAGGATTTCGCGGCCGAGGTCGCCAAGACCCGCGGCGCCTGATCCGCGCATCTGATCCTCAAAGGCGGCCGGCTTGTCCGGCCGTTTTTTTCGTGCTGCAAGCCAATGGCTGGCAGTCGCGAAGCAGAGTGCTTCCTGCTAGCCGCGATACATGAATATCTGGTTCAGCAACGACGCCTTAAGCAGCGCTTGCGCGGTTGTCTGCGCGGAAAGCGCCTCTCTTGCCAGTCGCAAGTGCTTGTCGACGGTGGCGGGCGTGACGCCAAGCAGGACCGATATGTCCTGAATGCTCTTGCCATCGCCGACCCACTCCAGAACCTCCCGCTGGCGGGGTGTCAGGGGCTGACGTGGCGACTTGAAGGGCAGGGCATTGAGCTTCAAATGGGCAAGCCGGCACAGGAACTCGATCTTCTGGCCGTGTTTGGACCAGATCCCGTCCATGTGGTCCTGGTCGCGGTGGCGTGCGCACAGGCCGATGGCCCCTTTTGTCTTGATCGACGCATCGCGGAAGCTGATCGAGTAGCCCGCCAGCAGCCCGTATCTTCGGTTCAGCTCAAGCACCTTGGCCTCGGCTTCACTAAGGCCACCCGCTTGCACCCGCTCTCCGATCAGGCGCCAGGATGCCACGCCTTCGTTCGCCAGTGCCCATTGCACCATGGGGCCGTGAACGAACAGGCCGGAATGCACGAACGCGTCCAGATAGTCCTTGGGGTGATTGGACAGGACCAGGAATTCGTCCTCCAATCCCAGCGAATTGGCGGTGCGGGCGCGGGTGATGCCGTACAGCAAACCGTCCACGCCGAAATTGGACATGCTTTTGACAAGTGTCGCCCAGGTTTCGTCGATGGTCCGGGCGTTCAATATGGTTGTCGCGTGCTCGATGAACTGGACCATTAGAATGCTCAGACGCCCGGCTCGGATGTAGCCAAAACGAAGATCGAGAGATCGATACTGTCCAACGCGCAAAGATCCTGCTTCGAACTCGGCAAAATGCGTCCCGGTCGGCGCGGCACGCCCGGTTACGCTAATAATATTTCCGAAATAAGATCAATCCTTTAACAAGAGAAAAATTGGCGCATTTTTGGTTACAGCTTGTTAATCGGAACCTTCAGATAAACCGTCTGGTTGTCCTCGGGTTTGGGCATCTGTCCAGCGCGCATGTTTACCTGCAAAGACGGAATGATCAGACGCGGCATGCCAAGCGTCTTGTCCCGCGCGGTCCGCATGGCCACGAAGTCCTCGATCGGCTTTCCCGCACCGACATGGACGTTCAGGGCCTTCTGCTCTCCTACAGTGGTTTCCCAGGCATAGTCGTCCCGATCGGGTGCCTTGTAGTCATGACCGACGAAAAGCCGGGTATCGTCCGGCAAGGCCAGAATGCGCTGGATTGAGTTGTAAAGATCGCTTGCCGACCCGCCTGGAAAGTCACAGCGGGCCGTGCCGAAGTCTGGCATGAACAGCGTGTCGCCGACAAAGGCGCAATCCTCGATCACATAGGTCAGGCAGGCGGGCGTATGCCCCGGCGTGTGCATGACGCGCGCCTTCAGCGATCCGATTTCAAAGGTGTCTCCGTCCTCGAACAGCCGGTCGAACTGGCTGCCGTCACGTTGGAATTCGGTCCCTTCGTTGAATATCTTGCCAAAGGTATCCTGCACGACGGTGATGTTCGCCCCGATGCCGATCTTGCCGCCCAGCCTTTCCTGAATGTAGGGCGCGGCCGAAAGGTGATCGGCATGGACGTGGGTTTCAAGAATCCAACTTGCTTCCAGCCCTGACGAACGGACATGGTCGATGATCCGGTCCGCCGAAGTCGTGTCCGTCCGTCCCGCGGCGTAATCAAAGTCCAGGACGGAATCTATGATCGCACAGGTCTTGCTGCCGGGATCACGCACCACCAGGGACACCGTGTTTGTGGCCTCGTCGAAGAAGGCGGTTACATCGCACGTCTTGCGGGGGGTCGCGTCTGCGCTCATCTGGATAGCTCCTTTTGACGCAAGGTAGGTATCGGGCCTTTATATTTCAACAATCGAATATGTTAACGCCCGGCCGACAGATCCTGAATGATAGCCGGCAGTTCGTCGAAATGGAAAAACTCTGCGGCAAAGCTGATTTCATCCTTCGGAACGCGCAGATAGCCTTCGGTGTAGAGCACGAATGCCATGCCGGCTGCCTGGGCCGTTGCCGCGTCAACCTCGCTGTCGCCGACAAATATCGCTTTGGTGCCCAGGGCGTCGCGGGCGGCAAGCAAAGGCTCCGGCGCAGGCTTCTTCTGGGGCAGGCTGTCGCCAGCTATGATGGCATCAAACCGGTCAAGCAGGTCAAGCGACCTAAGAACGGCATTTGTGGCGCCGTTGGGCTTGTTCGTGCAGATTCCCAGCCGATGCCCCTTGTTCCGAAGAGTTTCAAGGGCCTCGATCACGCCGGGAAAGACGACGGTTTCGACCGCGGCGTGGGCTGAATAATCGGCGCTGACACGCGCGGCCAGCTCGGCGTGGCGACTTTCGTCGATGCCGCATTCCTTCATCACACGCGCAACCAGAACCGGCAGGCCGTTCCCGACGAACCCTTGAACCGTTGACCGCGAAAGTGGCGCCAGCCCTTCTTCGGCCAACATCCGGTTCACAGCCGCCTGGATGTCCGGCACGGAGTCCAGCAGCGTGCCATCCAGATCGAAAATGACCGAGGGCAGGGCGGTCAGGTCCGCCATTTGATAGAGCACCCCATCGAGGCGACCTGTTCCCGCGGCCCCTCGCCGGTTTCTGCCACAAGCTTCATGGCTTCGAACAGTTCACGCCGGGCATCCGGGGACGCGGCCTGCCGGCCCGAGGCATCAAGCCGGCCGCGATACTGCAGTTCACCGGCCGCGTTGAAGCCAAAGAAATCAGGCGTGCAGGCGGCGTCATAGGCCCGCGCCACGTCCTGCGTTTCGTCGTGAAGATAGGGAAACGTAAATCCTTCGGAGTCCGCCAGCGCGCGCATGTTTGCGAAACTGTCGTCGGGGTAGGCGGTCGCGTCGTTCGCGCATATCGCTGCCACGCCGATGCCAAGTGACTGAAGCTCACGAGCGTCGCGCAGGATCCGGTCAAGAACGGAACGGACATAGGGGCAATGGTTGCAGATGAACATGATCAGCGCACCCTTCGGGCCGGCTATGTCCTTCAGCGACCAATTCCGCCCGTCGGTTCCGGGCAGGGTGAAGTCCGGTGCTTTCCAGCCGAAATTGCAGACGGGAGGGCTGACGGCCATGATCTTCTCCTCAGGCTTGCGCGGCGGTCGCCGCGGCGCGGATGGCGGCTATATTCTGGCCGTAGACTTCCGGTTTGTCGACCGAACCGCCCGAAAACACGCCCGAACCCGCGACAAGCACGTCCGCGCCCGCGGCGGTGACCAGCGGCGCGGTTTCGGATGTGATACCACCGTCGATCTCGATGTGGATGGGGCGATCGCCGATCATCTTGCGAAAGGAACGGATCTTATCCAATTGAGAATGAATGAATTTTTGTCCGCCGAATCCGGGGTTCACCGTCATCACGCAGATCACGTCCACCATATCCAGCAGGTCAGCCGCCGCTGCTGCCGGCGTACCAGGGTTCAGAGCAAGGCCCGATTTTTTTCCTGTTGCGCGAATGGCTTGTAGCGTGCGGTGAATGTGGGGCCCAGCCTCGACATGCGCTGTGATCACGTCCGCACCGGCCTCGGCAAAGGCATTTATGTAGGGGTCGACTGGCGCGATCATCAGGTGCACGTCCATGACAGTCTTGATATGCGGCCGGATCGCCTTGCACATGGCGGGCCCGAACGTCAGGTTCGGCACGAAATGTCCATCCATGACATCCACATGAACCCAGTCGGCGCCTTGGGCTTCGATGGCGCGGATTTCCTGGCCGAAGTTCGCGAAATCTGCGGACAGGATCGATGGAGCGATCTTTATGGTGCGGTCGAAGGGCATGCGATCTCCGAGGCTGAGGGTGGGCGCAAGACGTGTAACCGTGTAGACCGCAACGGTCCAGCGATGTTTAGTTCGTCTGGCTTCCCTTGGTTTACATAATACCGATTATCGGATAACCGGATGCACACATCTGGCTGTCAAGCAGTTGCCCCTGCCGCTGGCGCAAGGTCCAGCCGAACTCCTCTGCGCCATACTCCGGCAAGATGCAGGCCCTGATCAAGGAACACGAAATCCGCTGAGCGTCCCGGCGACAGATGCCCGCATCGGTCATGCAGTCCGGCAACGCCCGCCGGAACCGAGGTCGCCATCGCCAGTGCGCGATCCAGCGGCAAACCGACATCGCGTGTCATGACCCTGAGCGCGCCGGCGAGATCCAGGTCGGCACCGGCAAGCGTTCCGTCCTCAAGCGTCAGCCGGCCGTCATTGCGCAGGATCTGCCGACCGTTGAGCGTGAATCGAACGATCCCGGATCCTGCGGTCGCCATCGCGTCCGAGACCAGGAAGATCTGCCCCGGACCTCGCTTGGCCGCCAATGCCGCACGGATGACTGCCGGATGCGCATGAATGCCATCAGCGATCAATCCCGCGCTTAGCCCGCCGCAATCCAGTGCGGCTCCGACAAGGCCCGGATTGCGGCTGCCAAGCTGGCTCATGGCGTTGAACAGGTGCGTTGCCACCCTAGCCCCTGCCCCGACCGCCACCAGACAGGTGTCATAGTCCGCGTCCGTGTGGCCCAAAGACACGATGATGCCCGCCGCGCAAAGCGCCCTGATCTGTTCCGGTTTCACGGACTCGGGTGCGACCGTCACCATAAGACGCGGCAATCGACGCGCGGCATCGGCAAGGAAGCCTACATCTGCGCCCTCCATCGGGCGGATCAGGCGTGGGTCGTGCGCACCCTTGCGCGCAATCGAAAGGTGCGGCCCTTCCAGATGAAGTCCAGCGATCCCTGGCACAGCCGCCGCCACCGCGGCCTCGGTCGCCTTGACAGCGGCTCGGGTCTTCTCGGGCGTGTCCGTGATCAGTGTCGGGAAGATCGTGGTGGCGCCAAGACCGCCATGCGCCTTGCCCATGCGCTCAAGGGTTTCAACCGTCGGCGCATCGTTCAGCATCACGCCGTCACCGCCATTCAGTTGAAGATCGACGAAGCCGGGGGCGATCGTGCCCTGCCCCAGGTCGACGTGTTTGGCATCGCAGGGGGCGGCCGGTGCGATCCCGACGACGTGGCCGTCCTGGACGATCAAGGCGCCGGGGCCAAGATGCTCTCCGTCGAAGATGCGCGCGGCCGTGTATGCGATCGTCGTCATAGCGTCTGGGTCACCTTGTTCAGATGGCGTGGCGTGTCCGGATTGACGCCACGCGAACGTGCCACCTGTTCAACCATGGCGTAGAAGCTGACGATCAGCGCGATCGGGTCTGTCAGCGGGTGATCGGTACGAACAAACGGAAGCGGCGTCGCCTTTCGTGCGCGGTCCGAAGTTGCGAAGACGCGTGCGCCCTTCCCCGCCAACGCGTCCGCGACCTCTACCACGCTTTCTTGCGCCGCGTCGGCGGCGGTCAGGGCCAGCACAGGGAAGTCCGCACCCACGATCGACACCGGACCATGCAGAACTTCGGCCGATGAATAGCTTTCGGCGTGGATCTGGCAGGTTTCCTTGAATTTAAGCGCCGCCTCGCCGGAAATCGCGAAGGATGGCCCGCGCCCGATCGTGTAAAGTGAGCCGGCTTCGCGCATCACCTCGGCCAGCGGCGACCAGTCGGTGCGCGCCGCAGCGTCAAGCTGCGCGGGAAGGTTGGCAATCGCGGCGCGCAGACGCGCGTCGCCGGCCCATTCAGCGATCATCGCCAGACCCGCGACGGCCGAAGTGACGAAGGTCTTCGTCGCCGCGACGGAAAGCTCGGCTCCTGCGTGAATGTCCAGTATCGCCTCCGCGGCCTCGCACAGGGGGGAACTGAGGTTGTTCGTCACCGCCACCGTAAGCGCCCCCGCCTGGCGCGCGGCGCTGGTCAGCTGCACGATGTCGGGGCTTTTCCCGGATTGCGAAACCGACAGGCATAGCGCCCCCCCAAGCTTCAGGCGCGCGCCATAGATCGAGGCGATCGAAGGACCAAGCGAGGCGACGGGAAGCCCAAGCGTCAGTTCGGCAGCATATTTAAGGTAGGTGCAGGCGTGATCCGAGGACCCGCGCGCAATCGTCGCGATATAGGCCGGATCAAGGTCGCGCGCGGATTTGGCCGTGGCACGGATCGCGGGACCGCCCTTGTCCAAGAGCCGCGCCACCGCTTCGGGGATCTCCAACAGCTCGCGCTGCATCTGGCTTGTGGTCATGCGCCTTGCTCCGGGATGCGAAGTTCGGCGACAAAATCGTAGGCGTCGCCGCGATATAGCGAACGGGTGAACTCTGCCACCCGGCCCTCCGGCAGATAGGATATCCGCTCGATCCGCAGACCGGCGGCGCCGGCCGGCAGGCCCAGAAGGGCGGCGTCGGCTTCGGTCAGGTTAACGGCGGAGATCTTCTGGATGGCGCGAACGGGTCGAACCCCCGCCTGCGCCAGCACTTCGTAAAGTGAATGACTGACAGCCAGCGGGTTCGGCAGGATGTCAGGGGGAAGCGAGGCGCGCTCAACCGCCATCGGTCGACCGTCCGCCAACCGCAGACGCGCCAGCCGCGCGACCTGGTCGTCAGATCCCAGTCCCAGTGTCAGCACCTCATCGGGCGACGGCAGGAAAAGGCCCCGCTCAAGCCAGTGAGAGGCCGATCCAAGCCCGCGCCGGGCCATGTCCTCGGTAAAGGATGTCAGGCGGGACAGTGACTGTTGGACACGCGGTCGGCCCGGCGCGATCGAGGACCCCGACCCTTGCCGTTGCACGACAAGGCCCTTGTCCACAAGCTCTGCGATCGCCTTGCGGACGGTGACACGCGACAGTTCCGTCAGCGCCGCGATTTCCCTTTCCGGCGGCAATGGCGTGTCCGGCGGCAGGATACCTTCGGTTACGCCGGCTTCGATCCTTTTGCGCAACTGAACGTAAAGCGGTCCGCCCGTGGGGCTTAGCCAGCGCTTGGGGTCCAGGTATTCGGCGATGGTCATGCCCCGCCCTCCCCTCGCCGCCTGGCAAGCGCCAGCGCGCCGTCAAGCGATGTTCCCAAAGGCGCCTTTACCCTGGCCGAGAGATCGGCCCCAAGCCAATCCGCATAGGCGGGGCCAAGGCCGCCCATCAGGCAAAGCGGTTCGTCGTGGCGATGGTCAAGGGTGGTCAGGCATGCGCGGATATAGTCCGCGCCTTCCCGCATCAAGGACGCGCCCACCGTATCACCCGCCAAGGCCGAGGCGACGATGCGCGGTGCGAGGGTCGCAAAGTCCGCAGCGCTTGCCCCGGTCGAAAACAGCACGACATTGGCTGCGCTGTTCTCGTGCTCGGAAAGAAGATCCCGCGTCAGGTCGGAATGCGGGCGAAGCCCGTCGACCGCCAGCATCAACTCCTCAAGCAGTCGCCGGCCAAGACGGGCGCCTGAAGCCTGGTCTCCGATGGGCAGGCCCCAACCGCCCAGAACGCGGATCCCTGCGCCGGACTGACGCCCCACGAAGGATCCTGTGCCGATCGCCGCGACCGCCCCCCAGCGCGACCCAAGCGCACCGGCTATGGCGGTGGGCTGATCATCGGTGACCACCGCGTCGCGCAGGGGCAATGCCGCAGCCACGCGCGCTGACATCTCTGGCGTCATCACTCCGGCCAACCCGACATGCGCCAGGGCGTGGACCAGTTCGCCAGGATCAAGCCCCGCACGCCCCGCCAGATCGGCAATCAGCGCATTGACGGCGCGCATGGCGGCGTCGAAGCGCATGGCGTTCGCCGGTCCACCGCGCACCTCGATCCGCCGGTCGCCATCAACCAGCACGGCGCGGCTTGATGTGCCGCCGCCATCGATGCCGATGTACAGGTTGGGGCTCATAGTCATGAAGATACCTATATAATACCTATTGAGTTTATGAAAGTGAAAAACGGGCTTCCGGATTGCGGAAATCCCTAAATCTGTCGTGATTTCTCTGCGTACGACAAAAATTCTGGACAAAAGGTATTATATAGGTATCGTATTCGTGACAGGAGGATTCGAATGGCGCTGCCACGCACCGAGGACCTGCATCCGGACGCGACGGGCCTCGACACCTGTTCCGGGGTCGAGGCGCTGACGCGCCTGCTTTCGGGGCAATCAGAGGCCCTTTCTGTGGTCGCGCACGCGTTCCCCGCGATTGAAGTTGGTGCTGGGTTGATGGCGGACGCGCTGCGTGGCGACGGGCGCATCGTGTATGCCGGCGCGGGGTCGTCCGGACTGATGGCGATGGCGGATGCTCTTGAGTTGCCTGCAACCTTTGGCATCGACCCAGACAGGATCGAGATCCTGATGGCGGGCGGCCTGCCCCGTGACTCCAGAATGCCCGGCAGTTCTGAAGATGATGCCGCCTCTGCCGAGCGCGAAGCAGGCTTGATCCGACGCGGTGATGTCGTGGTTGCGGTCGCTGCGTCGGGTAGCACGCCCTACGCGCTGGCGGTCGCGAAAGCCGCCCGCGCGGGGGGCGCCAGCGTCATCGCGATCGCGAACAACGAAAACGCTCCGATCTTCGATCTGGCAGACGTTTCCATCTGCCTCGCGACGCCGCCCGAGGTGATCGCCGGATCCACCCGCATGGGTGCGGGTACGGCGCAGAAGGTGGCGCTGAACTTGATGTCGACTCTGATGGGCATCCGCCTGGGGCAGATTTACGACGGCATGATGGTTGGCCTTGTCGCCGACAACGCAAAACTGCGCGGACGGGCACGCGGCATCGTGGCGCGGATCGCGGGATGCGGCGCAGACGCGGCCGAGATGGCGCTTGCCGCCGCGGATGGTGCCGCGAAGCCCGCCGTCCTGATCGCCCGCGGAATGTCCCCCGATGCAGCGGCGCATGCCCTTCGCGAAAGCAACCAGAACCTCCGCGCCGCGCTTGCGCACATCAACAGCCCCGGCCGGAACACCCGACCTGACACGACCAACAAAGGGAGAGGATGATGACCAGAAGAACACTTGCCGGCCTGATGCTGACAACAGCCTTGCTGGGGACCGGCGCCGCGGCCCAGGACGTGACGCTGACGATCGAGAGCTGGCGCAACGACGACCTGTCGATCTGGCAGGACCAGATCATTCCCGCCTTCGAGGCCGCCAATCCCGGCATAAAGGTCGAGTTTACGCCCTCCGCCCCGGCGGAATACAACGCCGCGCTGAATTCTAAACTTGACGCGGGCACCGCGGGCGACCTGATCACCTGCCGCCCCTTCGACGCCTCGCTTGCGCTTTACGACGGGGGCAAGCTTGCCGACCTGTCCGACCTTGGGGCCATGGCCAACTTCTCGGACGTGGCCAAATCGGCGTGGCAGACGGACGACGGCGCCCACACATTCTGCGTGCCCATGGCATCCGTCATCCACGGATTCATCTACAACAAGGATGCCTTTGCCGAACTGGGGATCGAGCCGCCTGCGACAGTGGACGAATTCTTTGCCGTACTCGACAAGATCAAGGAGGACGGAACCTACATCCCGATGGCGATGGGTACCAACGACCAGTGGGAAGCGGCGACGATGGGCTACCAGAACATCGGCCCGAACTACTGGAAGGGCGAGGAAGGGCGCCGCGCCCTGATCGCAGGTAATCAGAAGCTGACGGATGAGCCTTGGGTGGAACCGTATCGCCAGCTCGCACGCTGGGGAGCGTATCTTGGCGACGGGTATGAGGCGCAGACCTATCCCGACAGCCAGAACCTGTTCACCTTGGGCCGTGCCGCGATCTACCCGGCCGGATCGTGGGAGATTTCGGGATTCAACGCGCAGGCCGATTTCGAGATGGGCGCCTTCCCGCCGCCAGTCGTGAACGCGGGCGATGAGTGCTACATCTCGGACCACACCGACATCGCGATCGGCCTCAACGCGGCAAGCCCCAACGCGGAAGCGGCCCGCACCTTCCTGGAATGGGTGGGCTCGGCCGAATTCGCCAGCCTCTACGCCAACGCCCTGCCCGGCTTCTTTTCGCTCAACTCCGCCCCGGTCGAGATGGCGGACCCGCTGGCGCAGGAGTTCGTGTCCTGGCGCGACAAATGCCAATCGACGATCAGATCGACCTACCAGATCCTGTCGCGCGGAACCCCGAACCTTGAGAACGAGACCTGGAACGCCTCTGCCAACGTGATCCGGGGGGCAGAGTCGCCAGAGGACGCGGCCGCGCGCCTGCAAGCCGGGCTCGCATCCTGGTACGGACCGCAGCAGTAAGGCCATAAACCGGCCGCCGCACGCGGCCCATGCAGGGGGCGCCATGCCCCCTGCCCCGACAAGGCGAAGCAGCGAAAGGAGCACAGGAAATGGCGACCCGTTCCCGCGCCCATGTCATCGTGTTCCTCGCGCCGGCGGTCCTTGTCTACACCGCGGTGATGATCTGGCCGCTTTTCAACACGCTCAGACTGGCGCTTTACACATCAGGCGAAGAAGGTCGCGTTTTCACGGGGCTTGCAAACTTTGCAACGCTTTTCGGCGATCCGCGCTGGTCCGGGGCGTTCTGGAACGCCTTGGGGAACAATTTCTGGTTCTTCTTCATCCACATGATCGTTCAAAATCCGATCGGCATCGCGCTGGCCGCGATCCTCAGCCATCCGCGGCTGCGCTTCGCCGCGCTTTACCGGTCAGCCATCTTCATCCCCACGATCCTGTCGTTCGTCATCGTGGGCTTCGCCTGGAAGCTGATCCTGTCGCCGATCTGGGGGATCGCCCCCTCGATGTTGGACGCGGTCGGGCTGAAATCTCTGTTCGCCCCGTGGCTTGGGCGCGAAAGCTCGGCTCTGACGACGCTGGCGTTGATTTCGGTCTGGCAGTTCGTCGGCATCCCGATGATGCTGATCTATGCGGCGTTGCTGTCCATTCCCGAAGAAATCCTCGAAGCGGGCGAGATTGACGGCATTACCGGATGGGCAGCCTTCTGGTGGATCAAGCTGCCGCTGATCCTGCCCTCGATAGGCATCATCTCGATCCTGACTTTCGTCGGCAATTTCAATGCTTTCGACCTGATCTATGCATCGCAGGGCGCGCTGGCCGGGCCGGATTTTTCGACTGACATCCTGGGCACTTTCCTTTACCGCACCTTCTTTGGCTTCCAGCTGCAGCTGGGCGACCCGCACATGGGATCGACCATCGCGACGGCCATGTTCGCGATCATCCTGGCGGGCGTATGCATCTATCTGTTCGCCATCCAGACGCGCATGCGGCGCTATCAGTTCTGAGGGAGTAGGATGCACAAGGCCCGCCACAACCCACTGAACTCGATTGCGGCGCATGCGGCGCTTCTGACCTGGACGGCGATCGCCCTGTTCCCTGTGGTCGTGATCCTGATCAACTCGTTCAAGACGCGCAAGGCGATCTTCCGTGAACCCCTTGCGCTGCCCTCGGCCGACAGCTTTTCGCTGGTCGGATACCAGACGGTCATGAGGCAGGGGGACTTCTTTCTGTACTTCCAGAACTCGATGATCGTCACCGTGGTCTCGCTGGCCTTCATCCTGCTTTTCGGCGCCATGGCAGCTTTCGCCCTCAGCGAATACCGGTTTCGAGGCAACGCGCTGATGGGGCTCTACCTGGCGCTTGGCATCATGATCCCGATCCGCATCGGAACCGTCGCGATCCTGGACCTTATGGTTCAGACCGGCCTTGTTAACACGCTGATGGCGCTGATCCTGGTATACACGGCGCAGGGGCTTCCGCTGGCTGTTTTCATCCTGTCCGAGTTCATGCGTCAGGTGTCCGACGACCTGAAGAACGCGGGGCGGATCGACGGGCTGAGTGAGTACCGGATATTCTTCCGTCTGGTTCTGCCGCTTGTCCGACCCGCCATGGCAACGGTCGCGGTGTTCAACATGATACCGATCTGGAACGACCTGTGGTTCCCGCTGATCCTGGCGCCGGGTGAGGCGACGAAGACGCTGACGCTTGGCTCTCAGGTGTTCATCGGCCAGTTCGTGACCGACTGGAACGCGGTGCTTTCCGCGCTCAGCCTGGCGATCCTGCCTGTGCTGATCCTCTACGTCATCTTCTCGCGGCAACTGATCCGCGGCATCACTTCGGGGGCGGTGAAATGAAAGTTCTGATCGCCGGGCTTGGAAATATGGGGAAAAGCCACGCGCTTGCCCATCACAACAACCCCGCCGCCGAGATCGTTTCTCTGGTGAACCGTAGCGCCGTCACCCTTCCGCCCGAGCTGCAATCCTATCCACTTTACAATGACTTCGATCAGGCGCTTGAAGCGACAAGGCCGGATGTCGCGGTCATCGCAACCTATTCCGACAGCCATGCCGATTATGCCTGCCGCGCGATCGAGGCGGGTGCCCACGTCTTCGTGGAAAAGCCCTTGGCAACGACGGTGTCGGACGCGCGCCGCGTCGTCGCTTGCGCGAAGACCCATGCGCGCAAGCTTGTCGTCGGTTACATCCTGCGCCACCATCCGTCCTGGCAGCGGCTGATCGCCGAAGCCCGTTCGCTTGGCGGGCCCTATGTGTTTCGCCTGAACCTGAACCAGCAATCCACCGGCGCGACCTGGGAAACGCACAAGTCGCTGATGCAGACCACGCCGCCCATCGTCGATTGTGGCGTCCACTACGTCGATGTGATGTGCCAGATCACCGATGCCAGGCCCGTACGCGTTCACGGCATGGGGCTGCGCCTGTCCGACGAGATTTCCCAGAACATGTACAATTACGGGCAGTTCCAGGTCGTCTTTGAAGACGGGTCCGTCGGCTGGTACGAGGCCGGCTGGGGCCCGATGATGTCCGAGGTCGCGTATTTCGTGAAGGACGTGATCTCGCCGGGCGGATCGGTCTCGATCCTGTCGGGGATGCACCCGGAAAGCGACAGCGTCGAGGGACATACCAAGGTTGGCGCGTTGCGCATCCACCGGGCCGACGGCAGCGACAGCGACGTGTCTTTCCCCGACGAACCGGGTCACCAGGCGCTGTGTGACGCCGAGCAGGAGTTCCTGCTGCGCGCGATTGCCGAGGACATTGACCTGACGCGTCACATGGAGGACGCGGTCGTCTCATTAGCCATCTGCCTGGCCGCGGACGAAAGTATCCGCACCGGACACGCCATTGACCTCACGGGACTCTGGAAATGACCGCACTAAAGCTTGAAAACGTACAGAAATCCTTTGGTGATATTCATGTCCTCAAGGACATAGACCTTGAAGTGGCGGAGCGGGAGTTCATTGTCTTCGTCGGCCCATCCGGCTGTGGCAAGTCCACACTGCTTCGCGTGATCGCGGGGTTGGAAGATGCAAGCGGCGGGCGCGTCATGATCGGCGGGCGCGATGTGACAAGAACACCCCCGGCCAAGCGCGGGATATCAATGGTATTTCAGTCCTACGCGCTTTATCCCCACCTCGACGTCGAGGGCAACATGGCGCTTGGACTGAGGCAGGCTGGCGAGGAGCGCAAGGTCATCGCAGAGCGCATCGCCACGGCGGCAAGCATGCTTTCGCTGGAACCCTACCTCAAGCGCAGGCCTGCCGAACTGTCCGGAGGTCAGCGGCAAAGGGTGGCGATCGGGCGTGCCATCGTGCGCAAGCCCGACCTTTTCCTGTTCGACGAACCGCTGTCGAACCTTGACGCGGCGCTGCGCATGGCCACGCGGGTGGAAATCGCGCGCCTTCATCGTGAACTTGGCGCGTGCATGGTCTATGTGACCCACGACCAGACCGAGGCGATGACGCTTGCCGACCGGATCGTCGTCCTGCGCGACGGTCGTATTGAACAGGTCGGCAGCCCCATGGAGCTTTACAACGATCCTGCAAACCAGTTCGTCGCAGGCTTTCTGGGATCACCGTCCATGAACTTCCTGGCGGCCGGTCCCCTCGGCGCACCGGGAGAGGTGCTGGGAATCCGGCCAGAGCATCTTGGTGTCGTGGCCCAGGGTCCGCTACGCGGCCGGATCAGCCATGTGGAAAGGCTGGGGGGCGATACGAACCTGCTGGTCACGACCCCGCAGGACGAGACGGTGACGGTCCGACTTTTCGGTCAGCACGATCACAGGATGGGCACGGAAATCGCACTGGATTTCGACCGCGCGCGCGCCTTGTCCTTCGATGCGGCGGGAAAGCGGCTTCGGCCCTGACTTGGCCCTTGCGCAAGCGCGGGAAGCCCCCTATTCCCCGGCCATGACACAGCATGACCGCCTTCTTATCATCGACTTCGGCAGCCAGGTGACGCAGCTGATTGCGCGCCGCCTGAGAGAGCTGAACGTCTACTGTGAAATCCACCCGTACCAGAACGTCACCGACGACTTCCTTCGGGAATTCGCACCGAAGGCGGTGATATTCTCGGGCGGCCCGGCCTCGGTCTTTGCCGACGGCGCGCCGATGCCGCCGAAGACAGTCTTCGATCTGGGTGTTCCGATCCTTGGTATCTGCTACGGCCAGCAGGTGATGATGCACTGCCTGGGCGGCAAGGTGGAGCGCGGCCACGGCACGGCTGAATTCGGACGCGCATTCGTCACCCCGAAAGGTGCCGCGTTGCATATCCTTGACGGCTGGTTCGCGGACGGCCGTGAACAGGTCTGGATGAGCCACGGCGACCACGTGAGTGCGATCGCCCCAGGGTTCGAGGTATATGGCACATCGCCCAACGCGCCCTTCGCGGTCACAGCCGATGTCGCGCGCAATTTCTACGCCGTGCAGTTCCACCCCGAGGTGCACCATACGCCGAAGGGCGCGAAGCTTTACGAGAATTTCGTCAAGCTCGCGGGCTTCAAGGGCGACTGGACCATGGGTGCCTATCGCGAAGAGGCGATCAGCAAGATCCGTGAGCAGGTCGGCGATCAGAAGGTGATCTGCGGGCTGTCGGGCGGCGTCGACAGTTCCGTCGCGGCGGTGCTGATCCACGAGGCGATCGGCGACCAGTTGACCTGCGTCTTCGTGGACCACGGCCTGTTGCGGCTGGGCGAGGCGGAGCAGGTCGTGACCATGTTCCGCGACCATTACAACATGACGCTGATCCATGCGGACGAAAGCGACCTTTTCCTTGGCGCGCTGGAGGGGGTTTCCGACCCTGAGGTCAAGCGCAAGACGATCGGCAAGCTCTTCATCGACGTGTTCCAGAAACACGCGAATGAGGTCGGCGGGGCGAAGTTCCTGGCGCAGGGGACGCTTTACCCGGACGTGATCGAAAGCGTGTCGTTCAGCGGCGGGCCTTCGGTCACGATCAAGAGCCATCACAACGTTGGCGGCCTGCCCGAGAAGATGGGGCTGAAGTTGGTCGAGCCCCTGCGGGAGCTTTTCAAGGACGAGGTCCGGGCCCTGGGCCGCGAACTAGGCCTGCCGCAAACGTTCATCGGCCGTCATCCCTTCCCCGGCCCCGGCCTTGCGATCCGTTGCCCGGGCGAGATCACCCGCGAAAAGCTGGACATCCTGCGCCAGGCGGATGCCGTCTACATCGACCAGATCCGCAAGCACGGGCTTTACGACGAGATCTGGCAGGCGTTTGCAGCGATCCTGCCCATGCGGACGGTGGGCGTGATGGGCGACGGGCGCACCTACGACTATGCGTTGGCGCTCCGTGCGGTGACGAGTGTCGACGGCATGACGGCCGACTACTACCCGTTCACCCACGACTTCCTTGGGGAAACCGCCACGCGGATCATCAACGAGGTCCAAGGTGTGAACCGCGTCTTCTACGACTGCACCTCGAAGCCGCCGGGAACGATCGAACTTGAATGACCGATGAAAAGCCCCGCGATGACGGGGCTTTTTCATGTCCGATGACAGGTTCCAGGACACCAGGACAGGCCCCCCGCCTGTCTTTCAGGCTTCACCGTTTCCGCCGGTGCAAGTGCGGGATGGTTATCCACAGGCGAAGTCATTGACGCCACGGTGAAACCCCTTGGCATGCGCCAAAAGTGGCGCAGACTTCGCCTGCCGCGTACATGGAGGGGCGAAAACCTGATATGCTGCACAAGCTGTCGAAGGCCGCGCGGGTGCGCGCGGGGCAGTTTCACGGCAATCGATCAAAGGGAGGCTTTGACGATGCATGTAATGATCCGCACATATTCCGGGAAAGGCGCGGTCGAACTGACCAAGTTGCTGATAGATCGCAAGAGCGAGGTTCAGACGCTGTTAGGCGGGGTTCAGGGGCTTGTCAGCTACGACATTGTCGAGACCGGCGATGGTTGCTTCACTGTGACCGTCTGCAAGGACAAGGCTGGGACCGACGAAAGCCTGAAGGTGGCCAAGGACTGGCTGAAGTCCAATACGGGCCATTTGGGATTGGCCGCGCCTCAGGTTTTGGAGGGCAAGTCCGTCGCACACATCGGCGCCACGGAGCGCGCGGCGGCCTAGAGACCCCGCAAGAGGATTCGAGGGGGCCATTCGCGGCCCCCTTGCCTTGCGCTTTTCCTATTTCGGCGATGCCGCCAATTCCACGAGCTTCAAACAGGTCATCGTCGACAATCCCATGTCCTGCACGGAAATCCACTCAAGCGGCCCGTGGATGTTCTGCATTCCGGTAAAGATGTTGGGGCACGGCACGCCGAGTTCGGTCAGCCGTGATCCGTCCGTGCCGCCGCGGGCGGGAACCGAGATCGGCTCAACCCCCATGGCGCGGGCGGCCTCGCGGGCAAGTTCGACCGGCCGCATGTCCTTTTCCAGCCAATAGCGCATGTTGCGGTACTGCGGGCGGACTTGGCAGGTGATTTCGGCGCGCGGCTCGGTGGCCGCGACGACGTCGCAGACCTGCTGCAGAAGAGCGCCCTTCGCGGCCAGTCCGTCCAGCTCAAAGTCGCGCAGGATGAACTTCATCATCGCTTCGGCCGCCGTGCCCTTCATCTCGTAGAGCATGATGAAGCCGTCCCGCCCGTCGGTGGTCTCAGGCGTCATCGAGGCGTGCGGCAGGGTCTGGGTGATCTTCGCGGCAAGGTGCAGCGCGTTCACCAGCTTGTCCTTGGCGGTTCCCGGGTGGATCGAAACCCCCTTGATCGTCACGATGGCGCCATCGGCCGAAAAGGTTTCGTACTCGATCTCGCCAACCGTTGCCCCGTCGAACGTATAAGCGAAGTCGGCGCCAAGGTCATCGGGCAGCCGCGCGTCAACGCCGCGGCCGATCTCTTCATCCGGGGTGAAGGCGATGCGGATCGGTCCGTGCGGAACCTCTGGATTGGCCAGCAGGTGACGTGCCGCGGTCATGATGATCGACACGCCCGCCTTGTCATCGGCGCCAAGCAGGGTCGTGCCACTGGCCGTGATGATGTCGTGGCCGTGCTTTTCGCCAAGGTGCGGAAACTCCTCCGGCGTCATCATCAGGCCCGGCGCATCCGGAAAGGTCACGGGGCCGCCGTTGTAGTTATGGATGACGCGCGGCTTCACCCCGGTGGCGTTGAAGGCCGGTGCCGTGTCCACATGCGCGACAAGCCCGATCACCGGTCCGTCCGCCGTGGCGGGGATGGTGGCCAGAACCGCGCCGTAATCGGTCAGTCTTACGTCCTTCGCGCCGATCTCGCCCAGTTCCTCAACCAGAAGGCGCTGGAGGACCAGTTGGATTTCGGTCGATGGCGCGCCCTCGCCCTCTTCGTCGCTTTGCGTGTCGATACCTGCGTAACGTACCAGGCGCTCTTCCAGTTCGCGGTCGAATTCGGTTCTCATGCCGGTCCTTTCCGGGGAAGGCCCCCCTACCCTTGCCGCATCCTGTCCAGTTCGGCGCGCTGTCGTTCCGTAAGCGCCACGGTCATTTCGTGTCCGTCTTCACGGTCACGCTCATCCTTGACCACGCCCTGTTCATGCAGCCAGGCGCGTGCGCGGCCTTCGTCATAGCCGATCGTCAGGGTTTCGACGGTGCGCTTTTCGTCAAGCGCCCCCGACACCGCGTCCAGCAAAGCGCCTAGTCCCTCGCCTGTCAGGGCGCTGACCGTGTGAATTCCGGGGGTGCGGGCGTCCTGCACCAGAAGGGCCGCGCGCTGATCCGGGGTTAAAAGGTCGATCTTGTTCCAGACCTCGAAGACCGGAACATCCTCGTCCACGCCCAGGCTCTCCAGAATGTCCTGGACGTCAGCGGCCTGTTCCTCGGTCTCCGGGTGGGCAATGTCGCGGACATGCAGAATCAGGTCCGCTTCCAGGACCTCTTCCAGCGTCGCGCGAAAGGCCGCGACAAGCTGCGTCGGCAGGTCCGAGATGAATCCGACCGTGTCCGAAAGGATCACCTTCTTGCCCGAAGGAAGCGTCACCCCGCGCATGGTGGGATCAAGCGTGGCAAAGAGCATGTCCTTCGCCAGAACATCCGCCCCCGTCATGCGGTTGAAAAGCGTGGACTTTCCAGCGTTCGTGTAGCCCACCAGCGCGACGATCGGAAACGGGACCTTGCGCCGCGCGGCGCGGTGCAGTTCGCGCGTCTTGACCACCTTGCCCAACTGGCGGCGGATCTTGAGCACCTCTTCGTCGATCGCGCGCCGGTCGGCCTCGATCTGCGTCTCACCGGGCCCGCCCACGAAGCCCAGACCGCCGCGCTGACGTTCCAAGTGGGTCCAGGCGCGCACCAGCCGCGTTCGCTGATAGGACAGCGCTGCCAGTTCCACCTGCAATACGCCTTCGCGGGTATGCGCGCGATCGGCGAAGATTTCCAGGATCAGGCCGGTCCGGTCGAGAAGCTTGACCTCCCACTCCCTCTCGAGGTTGCGCTGCTGAACCGGCGTGACCGGGCCATCGACCAAAACCAGTTCGACCTCGTCGGACTGGATCCGCGCCTTGAGTTCTTCGATCTTGCCCGCGCCGAACAACATGCCGGGATGTGGCTTGGCCAGACGCACGACCTCGGCGCCCGTCACCTCAAGGTCGGGCAGCGCTGCGGCCAGGGAAACCGCCTCGGCCAACGCCAGATCAGGCGCGCGCCGGCGGCGTTCGGATTTAAGGTCAGGGTGCAGTACAAGAGCCCTGGTCGGCCCCTTCCTGGTGGTGCCGTTGTCGCCTTGTCCCGTCAAATCAAGTCCGCTCAGTCTTCGCCCTCGTACAGCGAGATCGGCTGCCCTGGCATGATGGTCGAAATCGCGTGCTTGTAGACAAGCTGCGATTGTCCGTCGCGGCGCAGAAGCACACAGAAATTATCGAACCACGTTATGACGCCCTGAAGCTTCACTCCGTTGATGAGGAAGATAGTGACCGGAACCTTGGTCTTCCTGACGTGGTTCAGAAATGCGTCCTGCAAATTCTGTTTGTCGGCAGCCATTTTGTTTATCGCCTTCTATCCGTGCGGGGTTGATCGCCCCTCGGCGCTGCACCGGAGGCTTGCGATGAGTATGCGTATGTTTGGGAAACTTTCCAGCCCCCCGTCACCGCTTTTCTGACGCTGGGTCAATTGCGCCAGAAGTCGGGGTTCAAGAGCGCGATGATGGCAAGTGTCTCCAACCGTCCCAGCACCATGGCCGCCGCGACCACGGTCTTGGCCCAGGCGTCGAGCGTCGCCCAGTCGATCGGCGCGCTGCCGGCGACGTTGGCCAGCGGGCCGGTGGTGGACAACGCAGCCACGGACAGGATCGTCGTCTTCTCGAAATCGAGGCCCGAAAGCGAAAGCGCCAGCATCGTCACGGCGATGGACAGCGCAAAGAGCATGAAGAACACCCACGCCATCTGTGCGCCCTGACGGCGAAGCTTTCGCGCGACGGCCCCCGAGCCGCCGATGGAAGAGGGGTGAACCAGCCGCTCGACTTCGCGTTCCCCGTGGCGATAAAGCGCGTAGACACGCAACAGCTTGACCCCGCCTGCGGTGGTCGCGACGCCGCCGCCGATGACGGCAAGCCCTGCCAGGATCAGCCCCGGCGTAGCCAGTCCCGACCAGTTTCGTGCTTCTTCCCAACTGGCGGATTCGAAGCCTGTCGTGGTCAGGAAGGACAGCACGGTGAAAACGGCGCCCCATATCGCCAGCAGCGCCTGACCGATGCCCGGAACCTCGTCGATCTCAAGCGCGCCGATCCAGTGGCGCAGGAACAGCAGCGCGGGAAGCGTCACGATGAACAGCAGCCCGAAGCGCAGCTCGGGATCCTGAAACAGCCGTTGCGCGCCGACCTGCAGCTTGCCCGACGGGTAAAACCGGCGCGTCAGCGCCAGGAAAAGAAAGAGGAAGATCAGGATTTCACCGCCAGGACCCGAAGGCGCTGCGGCCATTCCCCCGACGGGTGAGATGCCCGAGGTCGCAAGCGTGGACATCGCATGGCAGGCCGCGATCAGCGAAGGGTCCCCGGCAAGGATCAGCACAATCCATAGGATGACGGTCAAGGCGACATAGACCGGCAAGATGCTGATGGAAGCCCGGGCCAGGCGCCCCCTGAGATCGACGACACGCAGGTTGAAGCCTGCTCCGGCCAACCCCGTTGCGCTGGCGCCACCCGCGCCCAGAACCTCGAACCCGCCCAGATTCATCGGCGCCAATACGGCGACGGCAGAGACCAGTATGATCGCTCCGCCCATCCACCCGGCCAGCGCGCGCCACAGGTGCACCGAAGGCGGCAGCCGGTCGGGCGCGAACAAGGTGGCACCGGTGGTGGTCAGAGACGAAACCATTTCCCACCAAGCATTCAGAAATGACGTGTCCGGAATCGCCTCGGATACCGGCACGGCCAGCATGAGCGGCAGAATCGTGAAACACCCCAGCAGCGTCAAAAGCTGCCCGCGGGGCGTGTCGTCCTGTCGGCCCGCCGCGGTCGCGAACCCGATCAGGGCGATCAGGATCAGAAACAGCGTGCCTGAATAGAAGAAGGCCCGCGCGACATGGTGGTCTCTGATGCTGATCGCGTGCAGCGCCGGCAAATACATCAAGAGCGCGCCGATCCCCATCAGCAGCACCAGAACCGGGACATTGCGCAGACGATGCATCGTTCAGAAGAAGTCGATGGAGACCTGGAGAAGCCGCTCCACCTCGGGCACGTCGCCCGTCATGCAGAACAGCGCGATGACATCGCCCTCCTCGATCTTGGTGTCGCCGGACGGTTTGACGACCCGGTCGCCTTTCATCAGCGCGCCGACCAGAACGCCCTCGGGGAATTCGACGTCGCGCAGCAGCCTGCCGGATATCGGCGAGGTCGAAAGAACCTGCGCCTCGATCAGTTCCGCCTCGCTGTCGCCGATCGAATAGATCGCGCGCACCCTGCCGTGCCGGATGTAACGCAGGATCGAGGATACGGTGGTCGCCCGCGGGTTGATGTAGGCGTCGATGTCCAGCGCCGCCATCAGAGGCGTCAACGTCGGATCGTTCACAAGAGCGATTGCCAGCTTGCACCCCACCTGTTTGGCGCGAACCGCGGCAAGGATGTTGGTCTTGTCGTCGTCGGTGACGGCCAGCACAGCGTCAGCCCGATCGATGTTGGCCTCGATCAGCAGTTCCATGTCCATGCCGTCGCCGTTCAGGACGATCGTGCGTTCCAGCATGTCGGCCGCGCGTTCCGCCTGGATGCGGTTGCGCTCGATCACCTTGGCGCGGACCCGATCGGTGCGCGCCTCAAGCGCGCGAGCGACGGCAAGGCCCACATTGCCGCCGCCGATGATGACGATGCGTTCCTGCTTCTTCGTCGTCTTGCCGAAGATTTCCAGCGTGCGGCCCACATCCTCGGAATGGGTGAAGACATAGATCTGATCGCCGGCGAAAAGCTGATCGCCGGGCTCGGGCGCAAACAGACGGCCATCGCGACGAATGCCCACCACGATCGCCCGAAGGGTCGAAAACAGGTCGGTCAGCTGTCTTAGCGGCGTGTTGAGGACCGGACACTCACCGTCAAGCGCGATCCCCAGAAGCTGCGCCCTGCCGTTCATGAAGCTTTCGGTGTCAAAGGTCGAAGGTGCGGCAAGCCGCTGCAGCGCCGCCTCGGCGACCTCGCGCTCCGGGCTGATCACGACATCGATGGGCAGGTGGTCGCGGCGATACAGGTCGGAATAGATGGCGTCCTGGTAGGACTGCGCGCGCAGTCGCGCCACCTTGCGCGTGATGCCGAAGATCGAGTGCGCGACCTGACAGGTGATCATGTTCACCTCGTCCGAATGGGTGGCGGCGATGATCATGTCCGCATCGCGCGCGCCCGCGCGATCCAACACGTCCGGATAGGACGCAAAGCCCGTGATGCCTTGAACGTCCAGCGTTTCGGTCGCGCGCCTTACCAGATCGGGATTGACGTCGACGACGGTGACATCGTTCTTTTCTCCGGAAAGCTGGCGGGCAATTTGCCAACCGACCTGGCCCGCGCCGCAGATGATGACCTTCATTCCCTCTGTTCCCTTTCAGGCCGCCGCTCTTGATAGGCGCACGAGGCGGGCGGGGTCAATGCGCCACCGTGGGCGGTGACGACGGCCGACGCAACCCTTTCGCAACAAGCAGAAGGGCAAGGGCACTTTCGGCCAGAAGCGGCAGCGCATAGGCGTAGGCAAAGCTTTCCGCAAGCGATGGTGCCAGCAGGCGCAGAAAGCTGCCTGTCAGGTAGACGATGCCCGAAGCGAAGATGAGCCAACCGATGACCTTCGGCGCCCAATCTGCCCGGTAAAGCAAGATTCCCAGCATCACGCAGGACATGCCGAAGAAGACAAGCGCCAGATCGTAGCCCGCCGCGTGGAGTTGAAGGCTATGAAGTGCCTGCGCCGCCGGCTCAAGGACGGGCGACGTGTCGGTCAGCACCTGTAGTGCCGCAACCTGATTGATAAGGTTACCACCAAGGATCGCCGTCTGAACCAGTCGGAAGACCAAGGCCAGAAGTGCGATCGTGGCGCCGACGGGGCGAAGCAGAAGGTAAAGCAGGACGGCCAGCCCGACATCGCAAACAGCCATGATCGTGTCGGCCGCCAGGCCCAGACGAAATAGCCCTTCGTTTGCAAGGATGTTTGCCGCCGTCTCCGCCGCATCTTCGGGCACGACCAGGGCCATGCGCACGAACGCCTCGCTCCAAACGCCCGCGAAGATGATCACCAGATAGAGCAAACCGGCCCAAAGGGCTTGTCCCCGGACCAGGGTCGGCGTCTTGGAAGGCTCCATGCATCATCCTCCTGAGGGCAGGAAAGCCGGCACGGGAAGATGGCGAGAACTGATTGGACGGCGCTGCCGGAAGGGTCCGGCGCTCAGGCCTCTTCCTCCATGTCCTCCTCCTCGAGATGGGCGAACCGTGCCCCTGACTTCGAGGTCGTGACCACCCCCAATGACTTGAGTTTCCGATGCAGCGCCGACCTTTCCATTCCCACGAAGTTCGCGGTGCGGCTGATGTTCCCGCCGAAACGGTTGATCTGGGTCAGCAGGTATTCCCGTTCGAACAGCTCGCGCGCCTCGCGAAGCGGAAGAGTCGCCAAGGCACCGCCCAGGATCACCCTGCCCTCTTCGGGCGAATCTTCGCTCTTGCCGGGCAGCTCGCGCGCATCGATCGCGCCCGAGCCTTCGCCAAGGATCAGCATCCGTTCGATGACGTTGCGAAGCTGGCGGATGTTGCCGGGCCACGGCATCGTCTGCATGAGCGCTTCGGCCTCTTCGCTCAGCTCGCGCAGCGGCAAGCCCTGCGTCTTGTTGAAATGCTCGATGAAGTGCCGGGCGAGCTCGGGAATATCCTCGCGCCGTTCGTCAAGCGAAGGCACGCCGATCGGCACCACGTTCAGCCTGTCGTAAAGCTCCTGGCGGAACCTGCCGGCGGCGATCTCGGACGCCAGGTTCCGTGTGGTCGAGGAAATCACCCGCAGGTCGACGCGCACTTTGTCCGAACCGCCCACGCGGGTGAACTGCTGTTCGGTCAGAACGCGCAGGATCTTGGACTGCGTGCCCGTCGGCATGTCGGCGACTTCATCAAAATAGACGATTCCGCCATGCGCTTGTTCCAGAAGGCCCTTTTCGACCCCGCGCTCCGTCGTTTCGCGACCGAAAAGCACCTCTTCCATGCGTTCGGGCTCTATCGCGGCGGACGCGACAGATATGAATGGGCCGCCCGCGCGGTTGGAATGCTGGTGGATGTAGCGGGCCGCGACCTCCTTGCCCGAACCGGGCTGACCGGTCAGCATCACCCTCCCGTTCGACTTCGTGACCTTTTCGAGATTGGACTTCAGCGTGCGGAAAGCGGGGGAATTCCCGATCATGTCGGCCGCATTGGTGTCGCGCCGCCGCAAGGTCGCGTTTTCACGCCTCAGCCGCGAGGTTTCCATGGCGCGGCTGATGACCACGGTCAGCTGGTCGATGTTGAACGGCTTTTCGATGAAGTCGTAGGCACCCTGCTTGATCGCGGCGACCGCGATCTCGATGTTGCCGTGGCCCGAAATGATGATGATCGGAATGTCCGGGTTATCACGTTTCACGGTCTTCAGGATGTCTATCCCGTCCATCCGGCTGTCCTTCAGCCAGATGTCCAGGATCATCAACGCAGGCGGCGCCGCGTTGATTTCAGCCATGCAGTCGTCCGAGTTTCCGGCGAGCCGGGTGGTAAAGCCTTCGTCCTTGAGAATATCCGAAATCAGTTCGCGAATATCGCGTTCGTCGTCGACGATGAGAATATCGTTCATTGCTCGTTCTCCGCCGCTTCGGCGGCCCTCTCCTTGGCGCCACGCCCACCCGCGCGGGCGCGCGGCAGGCGAATTTCGGCAAGCGCACCGCGATGGTGGTTGCCGTCGAAGACGGGCGCATCAGTCAATGTCAGCGTCCCGCCGTGTTCCTCGATGATCTTCTTGACGATGGGCAAACCCAGCCCCGTCCCCTTTTCGCGCGTCGTCACATAGGGCTCGAACAGTCGCGCGCGATCCTCGGGCAAGCCGATCCCGTTGTCCTCGATGCGGATCGTGACGACCTCGGGCGTGACCGCCATAGCCACGCGCACCTCTGGCGCATAGCCTGCAGGGGCGCCCTTCTCCACAAGGGATTCCACGGCCTCGCCACCATTCTTGATCAGGTTGGTAATCGCCTGAGAGATCATGGTCGCGTCAAGCTCGACGATTACGGGATCCTTGGGCAGATCCGACGAAAGGCGCGCACCATGCAGCGCGCCTTCCTGAAGGGTCACCGCGTCGCGCATCAGCTTGGCCAGGTCGTGGTCACGCCGGTCGGGTTCTGGCATGCGCGCGAACTTGGAAAACTCATCCACGATCCGCCGCAGGTCGCCGGTCTGGCGGATGATGACATCCGTCATCTGCATCAGCGCTTCGGCGTCCTCACCTTCGACCAGCCGCGAAAACTTGCGGCGGATGCGTTCGGCGGAAAGTTGGATCGGGGTCAGGGGGTTCTTGATCTCGTGTGCGATGCGTCGCGCCACGTCGCCCCAGGCCGCCATGCGCTGCGCGCTGACCAGGTCGGTCACGTCGTCGAAGGCGACCACATATCCCTCAAGCCGACCCTCGGCGTTGCGCCGAGTCGCCATTCGCACCAGAAGACTTTCCAGTCTGCCAGAGCGTGACACCTTGATTTCCTCTTGCGCGGCCTCTCCCAGCCCTTCGCGCAGACGGCTTAGAAGCGCGGAAAATTCTGGCACGGCATCCGAAAGCGCGCGGTCGTGGTCGCGGTCCTCGTCCATTTCCAGCAGGCGCACGGCGGCGCGGTTCAGGAAGTCCACCCGCCCGTCGGCATCCAGCCCCACGACCCCGGACGTCACCGACGACAGGACCGAGTCGAACAGGCGTCTTCGCCGCTCTGTCTGGCGGTGGCTGTCCATAAGGGCCTCGCGCTGGCCCTTCAACTGCCGGGTCATCTGGTTAAAGACGCGCCCAAGCATCGCGATTTCGTCGTCGCCCGATTCTTCGTGCACCTGCACGTCCAGATCACCTGCGCCGACACGCTGTGCGGCCCCCGCCAGACGTCCCACGGGGCGCGACAGGCGCTCGGCGAACCAAAGGCCGGTCAGGATCGCCGCCAGCACGAGGATCAGCGCAAAGCCAAGATAGACCAGGCCGAACTCGAACAGAACGCGCCCCCGCGTGGATTCAAGCTGCTGATAAAGACCCACAGTTTCACGCGTGTCATCCAGGAGGCTCAGAAGCTGGCCGTCGACCGCGCGCGAGACATAAAGAAAGCGGTCGGCGAACCCGTCTAGCCTGACAAGCGCCCGGAATTCGTTGTTCTTCCAGTCCTCGATAAGGGCCGCTTCGCCTTCCACGGCGCGATCGAAGTCATCAGCGGCGGGCTCCTCGTAATCGAACAGGTAGGACCGTTCGCCGCGCGCCCTGATTTCGCCTCCGCCATCGATCACGTAAGCTTCCTTCAGCCCGCGCTGGATCTGCCCCTGCGCCTGCGTCAGCGCCTGGCGAAGTTCCGCGTCAGATAGCAGGAAGGAGTTCTGGCGGGCGGCCTCCAGGAATCGCGCCAAGGCGTTCGCGTCTGTCACCAGATCGCGGCGATGTTCCTCCTGGTAGGCTTCGGCGGCCGACAGAGAGGTTCCCACCACGCTGCGCACCCGATCAGAAAACCAACCCTCAAGCCCGATGTTGACGGTCAGGCCCGCGAAGATGGCCACGATGATCGTGGGAACAAGCGCAATCCCGGCAAACACGCCCGTCAGCCGCAGGTGAAGCCGCGACCCCGCCGACTGGGCGCGCCGCGCGGCGATCATCTGCGCGAGCCGTGACAGGATCAGCGTTGCCAGCAGCAGGAAATAGACGAAGTCCGCAAGCAGGATCAGGCGAAGGGCGGTGGAGTTCGCGCCCTGCCCCATCGGGCCAAGTGCAACGAAGGTCGCGAAGGCCAAAAGCGGTCCCAGCACGACCAATCCAAGGGTCGCGACGTTCTGCGCACGCCTCTGACGGCGAAGGCGGCTGATCCGCTCCCATGGAGAAATGCGCATGAAGCCCTGCAAGAGGCCGCCCCTGATTTCGTGCCGCGTGTCGCGGATACCGCCAACATGTCGTGGTCTAGTTTCGGTTGCGACCGATTTGCCACGCTTTGTGTTGCGATTTTACATCAACTTTCGGCGCCGAGTCACGCGAATATCGAGATCGGTAATCTTCTTGCGCAATGTGTTCCGGTTTATGCCCAGAAGATCGGCGCATTTCGCCTGATTGCCGGCGGTCGCGTCCAGCGCGATCTCGATCAGCGGCAACTCCATTTCCTTTAGAATACGGTCATATAGTCCGGGCGGAGGCAGGGTGCCGCCATGCAGGTCGAAGTACCGGCGAAGGTGGCGCCCGATCGAAGCGGAAAGCCGCTCATCGGATCCGGCCCCCATCTGTGGGCGTGCGACGGGCTGGGTTCCAAGCGCCGACTCGATCTCGGCCCGGCTGATTTCGGGTTCGGGCGCGGTGACGGCGAAGCGGCGGAGCGTGTTTTCCAGCTGGCGGACATTGCCGGGCCATGGATAGGCGCGGATCAGTTCGATCGCGTCCGGGCGCAGCGTCTTCTGCCCCAGCCCGTCGCGTGCGTCGCGCGCCAGAAAGTGGTTGGCAAGCAGCGGAATATCCTCGACCCGCTCACGCAGGGCCGGCACCGCGAGAGTCACGCCGGACAGCCGATAGAACAGGTCCTTGCGGAACTGGCCGGCCTCGGTCTTCTTCGCCAGATCCTCTTGCGAAGTCGCGATGATGCGCGGAGCGTTCGAAGGCAGCGCGTCCATCATGCGGACGATGCGGCCCTGTATCTCGTCATCGAAGTCGCCCACCTCGTCGAATACCAGCGTGCCGCCGCGGGCGCGGGCCAGCAAGGCGGACGGCCCGTCCATGCCCTGAAGGTCGCTTGCCTGCGCCGTGACGAAGGGCAGCGTGCGGCGGTCCGAAAAATCGTGGATGGCCCGCGCGATCAACGACTTTCCCGTGCCGCTCTCGCCCGTGATCAGCACGGGCAGGTCGGCGTTCATTACCCGCGCGACCAGCCGGTAGAGCGTCTGCATCGCGGGCGTGCGCCCGACCAGCGGCAGGTCGTCGCCGGGCGTTCGCGGCGCTGCCGATTCCTGGGCGGGTGTGCGGCGGCGCTTCTGTTCCAGCGCGCGCGCGGCACGCTTCATCAGGTCGGGAAGGTCAAACGGCTTGGGTAGATAGTCGAACGCCTCCGCCTCGGCCGCCTGGATCGCGGTCATGATCGTGTTTTGCGCGGAAATGACGATGACGGGCATACCCGGGCGCGCGGCGGCGATCTTGGGCAGGGCTTCCAAGCCGTTTCCGTCCGGCATGATGACATCGGATATCACCAGGTCACCCTTGCCCTCCTCGACCCAACGCAAGAGCGTGACAAGCGATGATGTCGCGTGAACCTTGCAGCCCGCACGGGTCAGTGCCTGCGTCAGCACCGTGCGAATCGTGCGATCGTCGTCTGCGACAAGAACGGTCCCGTCCATCACTCACTCCTTTCGACATCAGACTTGGGGGCGACGGGCAGCGAGACCCGGAAGATGGTGCGCCCCGGCACCGAGTCGACCCCTATCCAGCCGCCATGGTCGCCAACGATCTTGGACACCAGCGCAAGCCCCAGCCCCGTGCCGTTTTCCCGCCCTGAAACGAACGGATCGAAGATTTCCGAGGCGATCTCTGCGGGTATGCCGGGGCCGTCGTCGATGATCTCGATCTGAAGCGGGAGAGCGACGCCCGAGCCATCCTGAAGCCTGAGCCGCAGAGACAGATCGTAGAACGTATGAATCCGGATCGTCCCTCCGTTGGGCGAGGCTTCGGCCGCATTCTTCAGTAGGTTCAGGAAAACCTGCACCAACTGGTCCGTGTCGCCTGCCGTCGAGGGAAGCGAGGGATCGTAATCCTCGACGATGGTCATGTGCGCGGCAAACCCCAGAAGCGCAGAGCGCCTTGCGCGATCCAGGACGTCATGGATGTTTACGGGGCGGCGTTCCGGCGGCCTGAGGTTTCCGAACTGCTCCACCTGTTCCAGAAGCTTCACGATGCGGCGGCTTTCCGCGACGATAAGGTCCGTAAGCTCCTGATCCTCGGGCGAAAGCGACATGGACAACAACTGCGCGGCCCCAGTGATGCCCGCCAACGGGTTCTTGATCTCATGCGCCAGCATCTCGGCCATGCCGATGGCGGATTTTGCCGATGACTTGATCGCCCCGCCGCGGCCAAGCCTGTCCGCGAACTCGCGCGGCGCGATAAGAAGCAGAATGGTGTCGGGGTCGTCGGTCAGCGATGCAGCCTGAAGGTTGCACAGAACCGGCGCCCGTTCGCCGGTGCCCACGGCTACGTCATTGATGAAGACAGGCGACCGGTTCACGCGTATGCGCGCGAACGCCTCTTCCAGCGGGGCGTCGATGGCAACGCGCTCGAAGAAGTTCTGGCCCTTCAGGCTGCGGGCGGAGAGGTTCAGGAACAACTCTGCGGGTGCGTTCACATCGACCGTGCGGCCTTCGGCGCCAATGAGGATCGCGGGTATGGGCAGCGACGCCCAGACAGAGGCCGAGGCGTTCATGCGGCCCTCTGCGCGGGAAGATCGGCAAAGGTGGCGCGGATCAGGTCGCGCACTTCCTCCGGCTGCGACGCGACCATCATCCGGGCGCGAAGATCGGGTCGCGCTCGGGCTTCGTCCGCGTACCAGCCCAGGTGCTTGCGCGCGATCCGGAGCCCCAGCTCGGGCCCATAGAAATCCAGCATGTCGTCGTAATGGCCAAGGATCATCTCGGCGCGCGCGGCGGCTTCGGGGATGGCCGGGGTCGGTCGACCGAACAGCGCCGCCGCGATCTCGGCAAGGCGCCATGGCGCGCCTTGGGCGCCCCGCCCGACCATCACGCCATCGGCCCCCGAATGGGCCAATGCCAGGGCAGCGTCCTTGGCGGAACAGATGTCTCCGTTGGCGATGACCGGGATCGAAACCGCCGACTTGACGGCCCCAATGGCGCCCCAGTCCGCCTGTCCCTTGTAGAATTGCTGCCGCGTCCGCCCGTGCACCGTGATCATGCGCACGCCCGCACCTTCGGCCCGGCGTGCCAGTTCAGGCGCGTTCAGACAATCCGCGTCCCACCCAAGCCTGCACTTCAGCGTGACGGGCAGGTCTACGGCCTCGACCACGGACTCGATCAAGGTGAGCGCGTGGTCAAGATCGCGCATAAGCGCCGACCCCGACATGCCGCCGGTTACCTTCTTGGCAGGGCAACCCATGTTGATGTCGATCACAGAGGCGCCCATATCCGCCACAAGGCGCGCCGCTTCACCCATCGCGCGCGCTTCGCGCCCGGCCAGCTGCACCGAGGTCGTAACTTTGGCGTCACCCAGACCCAGGTCGGTACGCGCCTTGGCACGGACCGATGGTTTCGCGGTCAGCATCTCACCCGAGGCGACCATCTCGGACACGACCAACCCGGCCCCGAAAGACGCGACCAGTCTGCGAAACGGAAGGTCCGTGATCCCGGCAAGCGGAGCCAGGAACACGGGCGGGTCAAGTGTCACGGTGCCAACGGCGATCGCCACGATCTTTCCTTTCAGCTTCGGTGTCTGGCTACCGTCGCGGGGGCGCGGCCGCAATGGACCATGATTACGATTTGGGCAGCGTTTCCCACTTGCACAATTTTTAATCAACATGGAAGGGCGAATTGCGACATTACCGGCATTGTAAGCACCCACGCTCCGCACTAGACCACCAGAAAAGGAGGACCGGATGCCGGCCACAAGGGACAGGACAGCAGCCGTGATCGTGGCCGCGGGGCGCGGCCTGCGCGCGGGCGGCGAGCAGCCCAAGCAGTGGCAGGCGCTGGCCGGAACGCCCGTTGTTCTTCACGCTGTTGCAGCCTTTGCGGACTTCGCCCGTGTTGTCGTCGTGATTCATCCCGATGACATGACAACCGGAGTTGCGCTTCTTGGGGGACGCGTGACCCTGGTCGCCGGTGGCGCGACCCGGTCGGAAAGTGTGCGCAACGCGCTTGAGGTTCTGGACGAATCGGGCGTGGACCATGTGCTGATCCACGACGGCGCGCGGCCCGTCGTGCCGCGGTCGCTGATCGACCGGGTTCTCGGCGCCTTGGGCAAGGCCGCGGCGCCTGCCCTGCCCGTGACCGACGCGCTATGGCGGGGCGAGCAGGGCGCGGTTTCCGGCGCCGTTTCGCGTGACGGCCTTTATCGGGCACAGACGCCACAGGGTTTTACGCTCGCCGAAATTCTTGCGGCGCATCGTGCGCACCCCGGCGGCGCAGCGGATGATGTCGAGGTCGCGCGCGCGGCCGGTATGGATGTTGCCATCGTCCCGGGCGCTGAAGAGAATATGAAGATCACCTGGCCGGAGGATTTCGCCCGCGCCGAACGCTTCCTGGGGGGCCGCATGGATGTTCGACTAGGCAACGGTTTCGACGTTCATGCCTTCTGCGAGGGCGATCACGTCACGCTATGCGGTGTGCATGTGCCGCACGAAAACGGCCTTCTGGGCCATTCCGACGCTGACGTGGGAATGCATGCGCTGACCGATGCCATCTACGGCGCTCTGGCGGACGGAGACATCGGGCGGCACTTCCCGCCCTCGGACCCGCAGTGGAAGGGCGCGGCAAGCGAGATATTCCTGAAGCACGCAGCGGACCGTGCGCGGTCCCGTGGCTTTGCCATATCAAATGCCGATGTGACCCTGATCTGTGAAACGCCCAAGATCGGACCGCATTCCGCAAAGATGCAGGCCGAATTGGCGCGCATCATCGGCATCGAGGCCGAAAGGATCTCGGTCAAGGCCACGACCTCGGAAAGGCTGGGATTCACCGGGCGCAAGGAAGGGATCGCGGCGCTTGCCACCGCGACGCTGGTGAAGGCATGAAGGGGGCGTCGGTCATCGCCACTTTCCTGGGCACCGGGCTGATGCGGCCCGCGCCCGGCACCTGGGGATCGCTTGCAGCGCTGCCCGTCGCCTGGGCGCTGATGACGCTGCTGGGGCCGCTCTGGCTGATCCCGGCGGCGGCTTTCGTCTTTGTCGCCGGCTGGTGGGCCACGGTCGTGGAAACCCGGGGGCAGGACGACCACGATCCCTCCGAGATCGTGATCGACGAAGTCGTCGGTCAGTGGATCGCGTTGTTCCCCGTCGCCCTCGGGGTTGCGCATACCGGGGCGGGCCTGCTTGACCTTTGGCCCGGATGGATAGCGGCCTTTTTGCTGTTCCGCCTGTTCGACATCTGGAAGCCCTGGCTTGTCGGCCGGGCGGACCGGCGGGGCGATGCCTTGGGGGTCATGCTGGACGACGTGTGGGCCGGTGTCTTCGCAGCCATCGGCGTGACCGTACTGGCCGTCGTGGCGCATGGGGTACTGATGTGACCCGGGCCGAGTCTATCCTGTCGCTGGCGCGGCGGAAGGGTGTGATGATCGCCACCGCCGAAAGCTGCACCGGGGGCATGGTCGCCGCGGCACTGACGGACGTCGCCGGATCCTCGGACATTTTCGATTGTGGGTTCGTCACCTATTCGAACGCCGCGAAGGTGTCGATGCTGGGGGTTTCGGATCGGACGCTTGAGGCGCATGGCGCGGTCAGTGAACCGGTTGCGCGCGAAATGGCTGACGGGGCGCTTGAACGGTCGCGCGCGGCCCTTGCCGTTTCCGTCACCGGCATCGCGGGGCCGGGAGGATCGGAGTTCAAGCCCGAGGGCCGCGTCTGCTTCGGCCTGGCGGTCCGGGGCCGCCCGACCACCGTCGAAACCGTGGAATTCGGCGCGCTCGGCCGAGGCGCGGTGCGCGGCGCAAGCGTCGATCACGCGCTGGACCTCCTGATCCGGTCCCTGTCCGATTAGTTTCCAAACCGCCAGTTATCAAAGCAACGCGAGGTCGCTGCCGCCCAATTATGCGGCAGTTCGATAACTGCTGCCGTTTCGGGCAGCTTCAGTCGCATTTGCCGTTTTCTTTTGCCGCGAACCACGCTTACCCGGCGCGGACTTCTTGGGAGGACGGAAATGAACGGTGCGGATACGGCCTGGATCATCGTGGCGACGGCTTTTGTCTTGATGATGACCCTGCCAGGGCTGGCCCTTTTCTACGGCGGTTTGGTTCGGGCTCGGAACGTCCTGAGCATCTTCATGCAATGCTTCGCGATCGCCTGCCTTATGAGCATTCTCTGGCTGGTCGTCGGCTATTCGGTCGCCTTCGGCGGTGAAGGAACCTTCTGGGGCGGGCTTGGGCGCGCCTTCCTTGTCGGCGTGGATGCGACCACCCTGCGCGGCAACCTGCCCGAGATCCTGTTCTTCGCCTTTCAGATGACCTTTGCGATCATCACCCCTGCCCTTTTCCTCGGCGCCTTCGCCGAACGCGTCAACTTTGCCTTCGTGCTTCTGTTTTCCGCGCTCTGGATGGTCCTGATCTACGCCCCCGTCGCGCATTGGATCTGGGGCGGCGGGTTCCTGTCCGATGGCGGCATCTTCGGCGCGGTCGGAACCAGGGATTTCGCGGGCGGGATCGTGGTACACGAAACCGCCGGGCTTGCCGCGCTGCTGCTGGCGGCCGCGGTCGGCCCGCGAAAGAACAGCACCACGCCCCCGCATAATCCGGGCATGGTGGCGATAGGTGCCGGGCTTCTGTGGGTTGGCTGGTTCGGCTTCAACGGAGGCTCCGCCCTGGCGGCGGACGGAGCAGCGGCGATGGCGCTGACCGTCACGCATATCTCTGCCGCTGCGGCTTCTCTCACTTGGGTGCTGTGGGAACGGATCAAGTTCGGTCGGGCCTCGCTGGTCGGTCTTGTGACGGGCACGATCGCGGGCCTCGCGTCGATCACCCCCGCCTCGGGCTACGTAGGACCCGCGGCCGCGCTGCTGATCGGGGCGGTCGCCGGGATCCTGTGCCAGGAAGCGGTTGCCTTGATCCGCAACAAGACGAAGCTGGACGACACGCTTGATGTTTTCGCCGTCCACGGCGTTGGCGGGATCTTCGGCACCCTCATGATCGCTGCTTTGGGCGCGGGATCATGGGCAGCGCAGCTTGGGGCGTTGGCAATCGTTGGTGCGTACACGCTTGCAGGAAGCTGGGTTCTGATCCAGCTTTGCGCGCTGGTCACGCCGCTGCGCGTGGACGCCGAGACGGAGTTCAACGGCCTCGACATCTCGACCCACGGCGAGCGCGCCTACGATATGAACTCCTGAGTACGACGTTGCCGGCAGGCGCTTCGCATGGCGCCTGCCGTTACCCGTAAAGATCTTGCGCGCGGGCTTCGAACGCGCGCACGACCCGGCGCATGGCTTCGTCGAAGACGACCCCGATGACCTTCTGAAGGATCGCGTTCTTGAACTCGAAGTCGACATGGAAGTCGACCTCCGCTCCGCCCTCGGGAAGATCACGGAACGTCCAGCCGGATTTCAGGAACCTGAACGGGCCGTCCAGATATTCGGTGTCGATCCTTCCCTGTTCCGGCCAAAGCGTAACGCGGCTGCCGAAGCGTTCGCGGAACACCTTGAAGGATATGACAAGATCCGCCTCCATCACCTCGGCCCCGTCGGGCCGCTTGGTCCGCGTGCGGATGCGCGCGGCGGACGTCCAGGGCAGGAATTCGGGATAGCGCGCGACATCCGCCACCAGATCGTACATCTGGCGCGCCGTGTAAGGCATCGTCCGCGTCTCGGCATGCGAGGGCATCGCTTGTTCCCTTGATGACAGTCGGCGCCGGTTTCGGGTAAAGGAGGCATGAAATCAAGGGGGAACCATGGCGCATCGCCCATATGTCATCGACGAAATGATCTCGGCCAAGGCCATCGCGGCGCGGATCGAGGCGTTGGCGAAAGAGATCACCCGCGCGTTCGAGGGAACCGAAAAGCTTGTGGTCGTCGGGCTGCTGCGCGGCTCTTTCGTCTTCATCGCGGACCTTGTCCGGGAAATCGACCTTCCGGTCGAGGTCGACTTCCTTGAGGCGTCCTCCTACGGCGACGCCATGGAATCCAGCCGCGAGGTCCGAATCCTCAAGGACCTGCGCGGCGAAATCGCGGGGCGCGATGTTCTGGTGGTCGAAGATATCGTCGACACCGGGTTCACGCTGCATCACGTCGTGAACCTGCTGAGAAGCCGGGAGCCCAAGCGGCTTGAGGTCTGCGCGCTGCTGGACAAGCCCGCGCGACGCGAGGTCCCGATCAAGGCCACCTGGACGGGATTCGATATCCCGGATGAATTCGTCGTGGGCTATGGGATCGACTTCGGACAGAGAAACCGAAACCTGCCCTTCATCGGCAAGGTCCGCTTCACGGATGACGCCTGATGCTTGATCCTCGGCATCTGCTACGGATGGCCCGATGGGCGCGCAGGCCACCTTCGGCGCGCCAGGTCGCGATAGTCGCGGGCATCGTTGCCACGGGGCTGATGCTGGCGGGGGCGGAACTGAAGGGTTGGCTTCCGGATTTCATGACCACCCCGAACAAGGTTGCCCCACCGAAGATCACGCCGCTGAACTGAGGTGTGGACAGCGGCGCGCCAATCACAAAATTGTTATTGATATCCACGGGATGCGGGACACCCGCGCAATCTTTTGAAAGGCCAAGGGCTTAGGCGGCATAACCTGCTGGTTGTGCGTCTCCTCACATGTTCGCTGCATTTTTTTTCAAGTGGAATTGTGCAGGTCCGCGGCTAACCTGACAGAGATTTTGCACAGGGAGTCAACGAATGAACAAGGTATTGTTAGCCGTTTTGACCGCTGCAGCGATGAGCGCTGGTGCCGCACAGGCCGATGAACCGTTTGCAATGCAAATCGACGCCCGCCAAGGCATCATGGATTACCGCGCGCTTCAGATGGGCGTGATGGGCGCCATGGTCAAGGGCGAGGCTGAATACAACGCGGAGGCCGCGCAGAAGGCCGCGGACGCGCTGCTTGCCGCTGCCGCGCTTGACATGTCGATGCTCTGGCCCGCGGGTTCGGACAGCGACGCGGTGATGGAATCCGCCGCGCTTCCCGCGATCTGGGCCGATGGGTCGGACGTCGGGAGCAAGGCCATGGCTCTGGTCGAGGCCGCGACGGCGCTTCAGGGTGCTGCCGGTGGTGGGATTGATGCGCTAAAGGCGGCATTCGGGCCGGTCGGTGCGGCCTGCGGCAGCTGCCACAAGGCCTATCGCAAGTCTGATGGATGACAATACAGGGGCCGCTTGAACAGGAGGACCCTGTTCGGCGGCCATGTGCGTGTCCGTGCTGAAGCGTATAGCCCTTTCCCTGATGCTTGCCGGCGCCATAGGCGCCGCGATCATTCTGTACGTCACGCGGCCCCAGGGCCTGCCCGATGACGCGCTTGACGGGCTTGTGGCGGACGCCGCGCGGGGTGAGGTCGTGTTCTGGGCCGGTGGTTGCGCCGCCTGCCACGCCGCAGCGGACGCGACGGGCGAGCAGAAGTTGGTGCTGGGTGGCGGGCAAAGGTTCCCCTCGCCCTTCGGCACATTCGTCGCGCCGAACATTTCGAACGATCCTGACGCCGGCATCGGTCGTTGGAGCGCGATGGACCTTGCCAACGCGATGACGCGTGGCGTGTCGCCGGAGGGCGCGCACTACTATCCTGTCTTTCCCTTTGGCAGCTATGCCCGGTCCACGCTTCAGGACATCGTGGATCTACGCGCCTTCCTTGCGACCGTGCCAGCCGACTCAAAGCCAAGCGCGCCACACGAAGTGGGTTTTCCATTCAACATTCGTCTGGGACTGGGTCTTTGGAAAATGCTTTACCTGGACAGCGATTGGGTCCTGACGGGAAACCTGACGCCGGAAGAGTCGCGGGGCCGCTATCTGGTCGAAGCCCTAGCCCATTGCGGCGAATGCCACACTCCGCGCGATGCCTTTGGCGGCTTGCGGCGCAACCGATGGCTTGCCGGCGGTCCCACGCCCGACGGCAAGGGAAACTTCCCGAACATCACCCCCGGCAAGCTCGATTGGTCCGAGGCGGATGTGGCAGAGTATCTGAACTCCGGCTTCACACCGGAGTACGACAGCGCCGGCGGCCACATGGCGCTCGTGGTCGAAAATACCGCCCGACTGCCGGCCGAGGATCGCATGGCAATCGCAGCCTACCTAAAACGCGTGCCGCCGATCGAATGAACGTTGTGCGATTGGCGCAACAACCCTACGATGAATGCAAGGCCCGTCCATCACCTGCTTGCCCCCGGACATGCAGGCGGTCATGAGGTGGGCCAACTGCTACGACAAGGACGATTGATATGCGCGCGTTTTCGCTTACAGGCATGCTTCTTTCCATCGCTGCTTTCTCGCCGGTTGCGGCGCAGGCGCAGTCTCTGCCGGATGGCATCAATCTGTCAGGTGAGGTCGAGATCGAGGGCCTGTCCTCGAGCGGGGATAAGGAAACGCTTTATTACGGCGATCTGGATGCTTCGTTCGATCTTGGTGCCAGCGGGCTTGGGTTCGACCTTGGTTTTCTGGGCGTCAGTGACGGCAGTGACAGCGAAAGCGCGATCTTCGCGGCGCTGACCTACGGAACTCAGCATGGCAAGTTCAGCGTCGGCATGCCGCGCAATGCGCTTCGCGATTTCACCCGGATGCCGGATATCGGTGGGGTCAAGTATCTGAGTCTTGCAACCGCCCCGTTCACGAATGGCCTTGTCGAAGACGTCATTCTGTTTGGCGACGCAGACCAGCTTGGCGCGCGCTACGACGGTGATTACGGCAATCTGAAGGTCGCGGTGTCCTATCACGACTTTGACGACTTTGACGCCTCTGCCACCGATATCGCGGCCAGCTACGAGTCCGGCATCTATTTCGTCACCGGCGGTGTCGAGTTCCTGAACGGCTCCGGCAGCGACGCCAACATCTTCCATGTGGAAGCCGGCGCGCAGGCCGACTACTACTCGGCAGGGATCGGCTTCACCACGTCTGACGATGTTCTGCCCGATGCGACGATGGCCTGGGCAAGCTACAGCGCGCTTCCCAATACCGATCTGACCGTTTCGCTAATGGATGTTGACGGGACCACGATCTATGGCCTCAGCGGCGAATGGCGCTTCCTCAACTATTCGCGCGTGCAGCTTGGTGTGGCGGATTCCACCGACGGCGACGCCATCTGGGACGCTTCGATCGGCCTGAGGTTCTAAGACCTTTCGGGCGGGGTGATCAGCCCCGCCCCAGCTTGGCCAGACGCGCGGCCCGCAGGCGCGCGAAGTCTTCGCCCGCGTGGTAGGACGACCGCGTCAGCGGTGTCGCGGATACCATCAGGAAGCCCTTGCCGAACGCTGACTTTTCATAGCCTGCGAATTCCTCCGGCGTGACGAAGCGGTCGACACGATGGTGCTTGGGCGTCGGCTGCAAGTACTGGCCGATGGTCAGGAAATCGACGTCCGCCGCCCGCATGTCGTCCATCACCTGAAGAACCCCCTGCCGGTCTTCACCGAGGCCGACCATGATCCCCGACTTGGTGAACATCGTGGGGTCAAGTTCCTTGACCCGTTGCAGTAGCCGAAGCGAATGGAAATAGCGCGCGCCGGGGCGCACGCTGGGATAAAGCCCCGGCACCGTCTCAAGGTTGTGGTTGAAGACGTCGGGCCGCGCCGCAACCACGGCTTCCAGCGCCGCCGGACCGCATTTCAGAAAGTCGGGCGTCAGGATCTCGATCGTCGTGTCGGGCGAGCGGTGACGAATCGCGCGAATCGTCTGGGCAAAGTGTTCCGCGCCGCCGTCATCCAGATCGTCGCGGTCGACGCTGGTGATCACCACGTGCTTCAGGCCCAGCGTCTGGACGGCATGCGCAACCCTGCCCGGCTCGAACGTGTCGAGGACGTCAGGGCGACCGGTGGCGATGTTGCAGAAGGAACAGCCGCGCGTGCAGATGTCGCCCATGATCATCATGGTGGCGTGTCCATGGCTCCAGCATTCGCCGACGTTGGGGCAACCAGCCTCTTCGCAGACCGTGACCAGCTTGTTCGTCTTGAGGATTTCGCGCGTCTGCTTGTACCCGGCCGAGGTCGGCGCCTTGACGCGAATCCACGACGGCTTCTGCGGCTGCGCCTGATCAGGCCGGTGGGCCTTTTCCGGGTGCCGTTCCTGGGGAATCTTCAAATCGCGCATGAAACCCGGCTCCTTTTCGCCTAAGCCTTCATAGGGCATGACGTTGCGTTGTCCAAGACCATTGCCGCAGCACCGCCAGGTCCGCCGTGCAAAAGCGCCGCAGGACGCCACGAAGCACTCGCATCTGTTTTTAGAATCATTATAAGTGTCATCCAGAAATGGGTACGGGTGCGGTTCGGATCCAGTCCTGAGGCAGGAGGCGGGGCTTGAACCGTCCGCCAGGCGTCGAAGCAGAATCCCCCAAGGACCCGTTGCAAGGCTCGCCGCGCGGCGTACATACGAAGACGACGACAAGATCGGAGGAAAGACATGGATGGCGACATCAAATGCCCGTTCTCGGGTAACAAGAAGGTAACCAACCAGGACTGGTGGCCCAACCAGCTGAACCTGCGTGTTCTGCACCAGAACCACCCTGCCCAAGACCCGATGGGCGCCGGGTTCGACTATGCCGAGGAATTCAAGAAGCTGGACCTCAAGGCCGTCAAGGATGACCTCTACGCCCTTATGACCGACAGTCAGGATTGGTGGCCGGCCGACTACGGGCACTACGGTCCGCTATTCATCCGCATGGCCTGGCACAGTGCCGGGACCTACCGCACGGCGGACGGTCGCGGCGGCGCGGGCAACGGCACGCAGCGCTTCGCACCGCTGAACAGCTGGCCCGACAACGGAAACCTCGACAAGGCCCGCCGCCTGCTTTGGCCGATCAAGAAGAAGTACGGCAAGGCGCTTTCCTGGGCCGACCTGATGATCCTGGCGGGCAACTGCGCGCTTGAATCGATGGGCTTCAAGACCTTTGGATTCGGCGGGGGCCGCGCCGACGTCTGGGCTCCGGAAGAGGACATCTACTGGGGCGCCGAAACCGAATGGCTTGCCACCAGCGACAAGCCCAACAGCCGCTACTCGGGTGAACGCGATCTGGAAAACCCGCTGGCTGCCGTTCAGATGGGCCTGATCTACGTGAACCCGGAAGGCCCGGACGGGAACCCTGACCCGGTTGCCTCTGGCCGCGACGTGCGCGAAACCTTCGGCCGCATGGCGATGAACGACGAGGAAACCGTTGCGCTGGTCGCCGGCGGCCACACCTTCGGCAAGGCGCACGGCAATGGCCCCGCGACCGCAGTGGGTCCGGAACCCGAAGCGGCCCCGATGGAGGCGATGGGCTTTGGCTGGCTGTCCGCCCACGGCGCCGGAAACGGCTACGACACCATCACCAGCGGCATCGAGGGCGCCTGGAAACCAAACCCGACGACCTGGGACATGGGATACTTCAAGGTTCTGTTCAAATACGAATGGGAACTGACCAAAAGCCCCGCAGGCGCGCACATCTGGCTGGCCAAGGACGTGGACAACGAAGACATGGTCGTCGATGCCCATGATCCGTCGAAGAAGCACCGCCCGATGATGACAACGGCGGACCTTTCGCTCCGCTTTGACCCGATCTACGAACCGATCTCCCGCCGGTTCCAGGCTAACCCGGAAGAGTTCGCCGACGCCTTCGCGCGCGCGTGGTTCAAGCTGACCCACCGCGACATGGGGCCGAAGTCGCGCTACCTGGGCGCCGAAGTTCCGGCCGAGGACCTTATCTGGCAGGATCCGGTTCCCGCCGTGGATCATCCGCTGATCGATGCGAGCGACGCCAAGGAGCTGAAGGACAAGATCCTGGCATCCGGCCTGACCGTGCCGGAACTGGTGTCGACCGCATGGGCCTCGGCCTCGACCTTCCGCGGGTCTGACAAGCGCGGCGGTGCAAACGGCGCGCGCATCCGCCTTGCGCCCCAGAAAGACTGGTCGGTGAACGAACCCGAACAGCTTTCGAAGGTGCTGACGAAGCTTGAAGCGATCCAGGCCGAGTTCAACGCGGCCCAGAGCGACGGCAAAAAGGTGTCCCTTGCGGACCTGATCGTGCTTGCCGGTTGCGCGGGTGTCGAGGAAGCGGCGCGCAAGGCTGGCACCAGCGTCGCGGTTCCCTTCACGCCCGGTCGGACCGACGCTTCCGAGGATCAGACGGACGTTGAATCCTTTGACGTTCTGGAACCTGTCGCGGACGGTTTCCGGAATTACGAAAAGGCGCGCTTCACGGTTCCCGCGGAAGAGCTTCTGCTTGACCGCGCCCAGTTGCTGACCCTCTCCGCTCCGGAAATGACGGTGCTTGTCGGCGGCCTGCGGGTTCTTGGCGCCAACGCGGGCAATTCGAAGCACGGAGTGTTCACCAAGGCACCCGGAACGCTCACGAATGACTTCTTCCTCAATCTTCTGGATATGGGGACGAAGTGGTCACCGGCGGCGGACGGCAGCTATGAGGGCAAGGACCGCAAAAGCGGCGAGCCGAAGTGGACTGCGACGCGGGCTGATCTGGTCTTCGGTTCCAATTCGCAGCTTCGGGCGCTTGCCGAGGTCTACGCCTCGGACGACACGACCTTCGTGACGGACTTTGTTGCGGCCTGGACCAAGGTGATGAACCTCGACCGCTTCGATCTGGCCTGATCGGTCGCAGATCATCGACGAAAGCGCGGCGCCCGGGAAACCGGGCGCCGCTGCCGTTTGAATGGTTCAGCCGATCATCGGCGGTCGGCTGCCGTAGGTTTCTTCGTAGTGGCGCATCAGACGCATCAACGCGATGCGAAGGACGATTTTGCCAGACCGCGCCGACCAGCCAAGCCGCTTTTCGGCGGCTTCAAGCCCTTCGAGAAAACAGCAGACCCTGAGCACCATGTCGCCCAGTCCGGGGCCAAGCTCTCGCAATGCCGCGGCCACGCGGTCACGGGCACGGGCGGAGCCCTCGCTCATGCCGTGTCCAGGTTGCGGGGCACCCCGATCCGATCCGGTCAGGAACTTGTCCCAGTTCTGGGTGACCCGCGGCCCCATCTGCGCCAGTTCGAAATCTTCGCGCAGGCGCTCTCCGGCCGTCACGAGATCTTGCGTCAGAAACAGTTCCCCATCGCGGTCGCGGCGGCGCGCCAAGGCGGCCAAGGGGCTTTCGGCCAGGTTGTAGCGCAGCCGGCGTGGGCTTTCGTGGCCGTCTTCCATGATGTTGCGCTCGGCCCAGATGCGGTGCTGGTCGGCAAAGGGCATCGACGCTTCGCTTGTCCCCCTGCCCCCCTCCGTCTCCGACAGAAGCCGCTTGAGCGCTGCGCGGCCTGCGCCTGTGATCTGATACGTTGTGACCCGGCCGGGGCTCTTCACCGATATCCAGTCCTTCAGCGCGAACACCTGCGCGATGCCGCGGTCCACGACCGCCGTGCGCACCTCGCCCTTCACGACCACGGCCTTGTCCAGTTCGGACGACACGGCCAGTATCGCGCCTGGCTCGCACAACCGGCGCAGAATGCGATGCGCCTCTTTGTTGACGGTGGCTTCGTCGACAATTTCGGGTGTCGTGCGTATCGCTGCGGTCATGTGCAGTAGGTCCTTTTCCGGGGCAGTGGTTTCGGAGGCTGTAGGTATTGAAATGCTGGTTCGCATCAGCCGCGCGTGCAGTCGACCAAGGCGGTCCAACGCCTCGTCCACCAAGGGGTCGTCACGCCGGTTTTCATAGGCGCGCACCTGTCGAAGCACGGTCGAGGCATGGCGGCCCTCTCGGCGCGCAAGTTCACGGATCGTCAATCCTTCCTCGGTATGGCGGAGATAGAGGAGCGCCTTGTCCGGCAACCAGCCAGGAAGTCGAACTGGGCATTCAACCAAAGCCGTCATCAATATAGTCCCCCGCAGATTTGGCGGCGCCCCCCAGGCCGCTTTTCGTTAACCGCGCTCAACGTGGGAAGCATTCCTTACCCGGTCGTTAATGCCCGGCTCGAAGCGGAGAATTATTGAAAAATTCTAAATATCTCTGACCCTTCCGGGCGCAGTCACGATGCGGTGCGCAACACCGACGAATCCGGCCTCACTTTCGGCGCGACGTCGAAAGGAGACTCGCATGACCGATCTGATGACCCGACTTGCCCAGATGCGCCGCCCACGCCTGCTTCTGCAGGCGGCCCGGCACGGTCTGTTTGACTACAACCGAGAACGGGACCTACGCCGCGTCCTGCGCTGCGCGGCCTGTCCCGCACCCGAGCAGGCGGTGGATGTGCTGATCGCCGAGGAAATCAAGCTTGAGGAGGTACGCCAAAGCGGCGACGCAAGCTACAACCTTGTCCGCCACATCGAGGTGCTGATCGCGATCCTTGCCGAGATGCGGCTGATACCGCGAGCGCAGGACGTTCACTCCTGAAACGAAAAGGGCCGCGCCATGTGGCGCGGCCCAAGTCATCCGATTGGACGGACCTTACATGAAGGCGTCCGGCATCGACGCCTTTTTCTTTGCGACGTATTCGTTCAGCGCCTCTTCAACGCCCGGATCGATCGCCGGCTTCTGGTAGTCGGCCAGCATGCGGGCGACGCGTTCGCGGGCCAGCTGGACCGTGTCGCGTGCGCCTTCTTCTTCCCAGGTCTCGTAGGGCTTGTAGTCCAGAAGGTTGGTGCGCCAGAACGCCGACTTGAAGTTCGCCTGCGTGTGTGCGCAGCCAAGGTAGTGACCGCCCGGTCCGACTTCGCGGATCGCGTCCAGTGCCTGGCCGTTTTCGCTGATGTCGATGCCCTTCGCGAGGTGGTGCATGACGCCCAGCTGGTCGGCGTCCATCACGAACTTCTCGAACGACGAAACAAGACCGCCTTCCAGCCAGCCACAAGCGTGAAGCATGAAGTTCACGCCGGCCAGCAGGCCCATGTTCAGGCTGTTCGCGCTTTCGTAGGCGGCCTGCGCGTCAGGCACCTTCGATCCGGTGAAGCCACCAGCCGAACGATAGGGAATGCCCAGACGACGGACCAGCTGACCGACGCCGTAGGTGACGTGGCTCGCTTCCGGGGTGCCGAAGGTCGGCGCGCCAGAGTTCATGTCGATCGAGGTCACGAAGGCGCCTGCGATGACCGGCGCGCCCTTGCGGATCAGCTGGCTGTACGCCACGCCCGCAAGCACTTCGGCCAGAACCTGCGTGAGGGTTCCCGCGACCGTCACCGGAGCCATTGCGCCGCCCACGATGAACGGAGAGATGATGGCGGCCTGGTTGTGCTGCGCATAGACCTCGAGCGCGCCCATCATGATCCCGTCGAAGGTCATCGGCGAGTTGATGTTGATGAGCGAGGTCATCACCGTGTTCTGCTCGACGAAGTCGTCACCGAAGAGGATCTTCGACATCTCGACCGAGTCTTCCGCGCGCACCGGCTCGGTGACCGAGCCCATGTACGGTTTGTCGGACAGCGTCATGTGCGCCAGCAGCATGTCAAGGTGGCGCTTGTTCACCGGGACATCAGTCGGTTCACAGACAGTGCCGCCGGAGTGATGCAGCCACTTCGACATGTAGCCAAGCTTCACGAACTTCTGGAAGTCCTCGATCGTCGCGTAACGGCGGCCGCCTTCGTCGCGCACGAAGGGGGGGCCGTAGACCGGTGCAAGGACAAGGCCCTTGCCGCCAACGGTCACGTTGCGCTCGGGGTTGCGGGCATGCTGAACGTAGGAAGACGGCGCCGTCTTGCACAGTTCGCGGGCCAGGCCGCGCGGGATGCGGACCCGTTCGCCCTGAACATCGGCACCAGCATCCTTCCACCGCTCCAGCGCAGCGGGGTTTTCAACGAAGTTTACGCCGATCTCTTCCAGAATCGTCTCGGCGTTGTGCTCGATGATCTGGAGCGCTTCTTCGTTGAGGATCTCGAGGTTGGGGATGTTCCGTTCGATGAACTTCGCGCATTCGATACGGACCGCGGTGCGCTCCGCTCTACGAGCGGCTCCGCCGCCCCTTGCACGCCGGCCTTCGCCCACGTCGCTCATGTCTGCCACTCCTTGGGTATGGTATTGGCGCACTTATTAGCCGCTTGAGCGCCGGAGCGGCTGCAGTTTCCGTCACATGGCAGGCGAAAACGACATTCCACAGGGGTGATCACGACATCGCGGCACATTGGGCCGGAACCGGCGGCGATTTGCGCGGACAGAGGGCAACACAGGCGGCTTGCCAGCGCGGAGACGCAAAGCAACCAAGCGCGATTTTGCAAGCGCGTTTCTGCGTTCGGTGCTTGTAAACGCCAAGGATCGGCTGGTGCCGTCGCCGCGGCAAGGCAAATCCAGCCTGCGCCACGTCGTCAGCCCAGGGCGTAACCCGCGCCACGGACGGTTCTGACCGGATCCTCTCCGCCATGGACGCAAAGTGCCTTGCGAAGGCGACCGACATGGACGTCGACGGTTCGGGTGTCCACATAGATGTCGCGGCCCCACACGCGGTCCAGAAGCTGTTCGCGGCTGAACACCCGGCCTGGCTTTTCCATGAGCGTGGTCAAAAGCCGGAACTCGGTCGGGCCCAGCTTGACCGGTTTGCCGTCCCGCTGGACGCGATGGGTTTCGGAGTCCAGCGTGATGTCCTCGAACACAAGCACCTCGCCTTGGGTGGCGGGGCGGGTGCGGCGCAGCTGCGTGCGGATGCGCGCCATCAGCTCGACCACGGAATAGGGTTTGACCACGTAGTCGTCGGCGCCTGTTTCCAGCCCTCGCACACGGTCGAACTCTTCGGAGCGCGCCGACAGCATGATGATCGGAACCGACTTGGTTTCGGACCGGGCCCGCAACCTGCGGCAGACCTCGATGCCCGAGACGTTTGGCATCATCCAGTCCAGCACGACGATGTCGGGCGTCTCTTCGGACACCATCGTCATGGCCTCTTCCCCGTCCCCGGCGATACGCACCCGGAACCCCTCGGCCTCAAGGTTGTAGGCAAGGATTTCGCGCTGCGCCGCCTCGTCCTCGACCACAAGCACATTCGGTTGGGCGATGCTCATGGTCAGCCCCCGTTCACACCGTGCGTCGTGACGCTTTCGGCCTTGGGCCGGTCCTCATCCGGCTTTTCGCCGGTCACCAGATAAATCACCTGCTCGGCGATGTTGGTCGCAAGATCGCCCATGCGTTCGACGTTCTTGGCGATGAAATGCAGATGCATGCTTGCGGTGATGTTGCGGGGGTCTTCCATCATGTGTGTCAGGAATTCCCGGAACAACGCATTGTACATCTGGTCAATCTCGCGGTCGCGGATCAGCACGTCGCGCGCCAGGTCGGCGTCGCGCTGCACATGGGCGTCCAGCGCGTCCGTCAGCAGGGCCACGACCGCCTTTGACATCCGGCGAAGCGATCCGGTCGCGCCGCCCACCTCCGGCATCTGGGCCAGCACGACCGACCGCTTGGCCATGTTCTTGGCGTAGTCGCCGATCCGCTCAAGGGCGGCCGCGATCTTGATGACGGACAGCACCATGCGCAGGTCAGTCGCAATCGGCGCGCGCAGGGCGATCAGGCGGGCGGCCTCGTCGTTGATCTTTTCCTCAAGCGCGTCAATCGCCTTGTCGTCCGACCGAACCTTCTGCGCCAGCTCGTCGTCCTTGGCCTCAAGCGCGTTGGCGGCTTCCAGAATTGCGGTTTCAACCATGCCGCCCATCTTCATAAGCAGGGCCTGTATGGTTTCCAGATCCCGGTCGAAAGCGCGCAGGATATGCTGCTCGGTCATGCTCGTCTCCTCAACCGATCCGTCCGGAAATGTAGCTTTCCGTTCGCGGGTCCTGGGGTTTCGTGAAAATCTGCCCCGTTTCGCCGTACTCGACCAGATTGCCGAGGTGGAAGAACGCCGTCTTTTGGCTGACGCGGGCTGCCTGCTGCATCGAGTGCGTGACGATCACGACAGAGAAGTTGGCTCTGAGCTCGTCGATCAGTTCCTCGACCTGGGCGGTGGCGATCGGGTCAAGCGCCGAGCAGGGCTCGTCCATCAGCAAGACCTCGGGCGAGGTCGCGACCGCCCTGGCGATGCAAAGGCGCTGTTGCTGACCACCGGACAGCCCCGTGCCGGGCGCGTGAAGGCGGTCCTTCACCTCGTTCCACAGGGCTGCGCGGCGCAGCGACTGCTCGACCACCTCGTCCAGCTCGGCCTTGTTGCGGGTCAGCCCGTGGATGCGCGGACCGTAGGCCACGTTGTCGTAGATCGACTTCGGAAATGGGTTGGGTTTCTGGAAAACCATGCCCACCTTGGCGCGCAGTTGGACCGGGTCCACGCGGCGGTCGTAGATGTCTTCGCCATCCAGTGTGATCTTGCCTTCGACACGGCAGATCGGAATGGTGTCGTTCATCCGGTTCAGGCTGCGCAGGAAGGTCGACTTGCCGCAACCCGACGGCCCGATGAAGGCGGTGACCATACGGTCAGGTATGTCCACGTCGACATCCTTGATGGCGTGGTTGTCGCCGTAGTACACCTGCACCTTCCGGGCGGAAATCTTCACATCTGTCGCGTCAACGGCGCGTTCTGTCAGTCGCATGTCGTTCATATCGCTCATATCCGTTCACCAGCGCCGTTCGAAGCGGCGACGCAGCAAGATTGCCGCTGTGTTCATGACGAGAAGGAAGACCAGCAGCACGATGATCGCCCCCGAGGCCCGTTCGACAAAGGCCGGATCCGCGCGCTGTGTCCAGTTGTAGACCTGAACCGGAAGAGCCGCGGCGGGATCGAACAGACCTTCCGGAGGAGCGGCCGGAAAGTCCCGCACGAAGGCCACCATGCCGATCAGCAGTAGCGGCGCGGTTTCGCCAAGCGCCTGCGCGAGGCCGATGATAGCCCCCGTCAGGATTCCGGGCATGGCGAGCGGCAGGACATGGTGGAACACGGTCTGCATCTTTGAGGCGCCGATCCCAAGTGCCGCGTCCCGGATCGAGGGCGGCACCGCCTTGATCGCCGCCCGCGTCGTGATGATGATCGTCGGAAGCGTCATCAGCGTCAGCACCAGGCCACCGACGATCGGGGCGGATTGCGGCAGTCCCGCAAAATTGATGAAGATCGCAAGCCCCAGGATGCCGAAGACGATCGAGGGGACCGCCGCGAGGTTGGAAATGTTCACCTCGATCAGATCGGTCCAGCGGTTCTTCGGAGCGAACTCCTCAAGATAGATCGAGGCTGCGACACCGATGGGCAGCGAAAGAACCAGCACCACGATCATCATGTAGGCCGATCCAAGGATCGCCACGCCAAGGCCAGCCGCCTCGGGCCGAAGCTCGGACGCGTCCGCCGCGGTCAGGAAGCCCCAGTTGAACGACTTGCCGATGATGCCGCGCTCCACCAATGATTCCGTCAGCCGAAGCTGATTGACCGAGACGTTGCTGTCGCGTTCGGCGCTTTCCATCGAAACCCGGCCCTTCAAATAGCCGTCGATGCGCCCATTCGCGAGAACCTTGAGGTCGACGGTCTGGCCGATCAGGTCTGGATTGCCGAGCACTCGGTCGCGGACCTGGGCAGCGGCCTCGTCCGAAATCATGTCCTTGATGTCGGACGAGGCCAAGCCTTCGACCACGATGCCCTCTTCCTCGATCACCTGCGTCAGGCTGTTGACCAGCAGCTTGGAGTATCCGATCGTCGTGACCTTCTTGAGATCTGCGGGATCGCGGTTTCCCTTCTTGTCCAGCACGGCGGCGTCAAGCGTCACGGGCATTGAGATGAAGGTCTGCCGGAAGGCGCTCAGGCCATTTCCAAGGACCGAGGTCAACAGGATCACGAGCGCCATGATGGCGATGCCGATCGCAACCTGTCCATAGAGCCGGAAGCGGCGCTCGGCATTGTTGCGGCGGCGGGTCCGCTCGTCCTGACGGAGCAGCGACCCGGAATGCGGCGTCGGATGGGCGACGGCGTCGGTCATTCGTATTGCTCCCGGTATTTGCGCACGACGTAGAGTGCGATGACGTTAAGTCCGAGCGTGAAGATGAACAGCATCATGCCAAGCGCGAAGGCGACGAGGGTCTCGGGAGAGGCGAATTCGGTGTCGCCGGTCAGCTGGCTGACGATCTTGACGGTGATCGTGGTCATCGCCTCCAGAGGATTGAGGCTGAGCTTTGCGGCCGCCCCTGCCCCCATCACGACGATCATGGTTTCGCCGATCGCGCGGCTGGCAGCCAGGAGGATCGCGCCGACGATTCCCGGAAGGGCAGCCGGCAGAATAACCTGGCGCACGGTTTCCGAGTGCGTGGCGCCAAGTCCGAACGACCCGTCGCGCATGGCCTGCGGCACGGCGTTGATGATGTCATCGGAAAGCGAAGACACGAAGGGGATAAGCATGATGCCCATGACAAGACCGGCTGTCAGCACCGAAGAGGATGACGTCCCGAGCCCGAGCGGCTGCGCAAAGTAGTCGCGCAGGAACGGCCCCACGGTGATCAGGGCGAACAGACCGTAGACGATCGTCGGAATCCCCGCGAGGATCTCGATCGCCGGTTTCACGACCGAACGGACGCGCTTGGAGGCATATTCCGAAAGGTAGATCGCGCTCAGCAGGCCGACCGGCACCGCGAAAAGCAGCGCGACGAAGGAAACGTAGAGCGTGCCCCAGAGCAGCGGCCAGATGCCCAGATCAGACCCGCCACGAAACTGGGGGTTCCAGGTCAGGCTGAAGAGAAAATCCTTGATCGGATACAGCTGGAAGAAGTGGACGGATTCGACCACCAGCGAGGCGATGATGCCGAACGTCGTCAGGACGGCGACGAAGGAAGACCCGATGAACAGGAGCTTCACGAAGCTTTCGGACACGTTGCGGGCGCGGAATTCGGCTTGGATTCGGGACGCCGAGAAGACAAGACCGGCGAGAGCAACCAGGATGGCGCTGATCGACAATGCCGTCAGCCCTGTGTTGTTCATCTGTCGGTACGTTCTGGATGCTTCGAAAACGCTGGGCTGCACGTCGGAGGCAAGCGCTACGCCCGCATTGCCCAGCCGCGAGCGGAGGCCCCCAAGATCGGCGCCCATCGCGGCGATTTCGTCCTCGGTCAATTGTTCATTCGCTGCGATCGCGTTCAGCCCATCCGCGACGCGACGCACGTCGCTCATCACGAGATCAAGACTGCTGCCCTGCGGCACGTCGGATTCTGCGATCATCCCGCTCACGCGCGCTTCGATGACGACCGGTTGCAGCAGCAACCATGCCCCAACGACAAGCAAGGCCGGGACGGCGGTAAAGAGAAGTACCGACTGGCCGTGATATCCCGCCAGCGAATGAAGGCGGCGCGTATCGCCGCCCGCTCTGTCCTTGGCGCGCCGGATCCCGATCACGTAACCAACGGCCGCGAGCCCGAGGATGATCGCAAGCAACAGCCCAATGCTCATCGAGATATCCAGTCCGCAAAAGAGAGTGGCGGGCAGCGGCACATGACCGCCGCCCGCTTTGTCAGGTTCAGTTCAGCGGCGCCATCGGGGTGCCCGAGGCAACCATTTCCTGCGTCTTGGCCAGTTCCGGGTCCGACACGAGGCCGTAGGCGGCCAGCGGACCGTCCGGTCCAGCCATGTCATCCGAAACGAAGAAGTCGATGTACTCCTGCAGGCCGGGGATCACGCCGAGGTGCGCTTTCTTCACGTAGAAGAACAGCGGGCGCGAAACCGGGTAGTCGCCCGAGGCGATCGTCTCGGTCGAGGGCACGATGCCGTCCATCGTCGCGACGCGCAGCTTGTCGGTGTTGTTCTGGTAGAACGACAGGCCGAAGACGCCGATGGCGTTCTTGTTGGCGTCGATCCGTGCAAGGGTTTCGGTGTAGTCGCCGTCGATGTCGACCGATACACCATCGGTACGCAGCGCGAGACAGCCTTCGGCCTTCTCGTCGCCCGCAGCCTTCATGGCCTCGGCGGCGCCGGTGGCTTCACAGCCGGCTTCCAGCACCTTCACGTCGAAAACTTCGCGGGTGCCGTGCTTGGTCCCCGGGATGAAGGCAAGAATGTCCTGCGCGGGCAGATCGCCGTTCACGTCGGCCCATGTCTTGTTGGTGTTGTCGACCAGCACACCGTCCTTCACGACCTTGGCGGCCAGTGCGTTGTACCAGTCGGCCGGGGTGAAGGCGAATTCGGCGCCATTCAGATCCGAGGCGAAGACGATGCCGTCATAGCCGATGCGGACTTCCATGATCTCGTTGACGCCGTTCGAGGCGCAAAGGTCGATGTCCGACTGCTTGATGCGCGAGGAGGAGTTGGCGATGTCGATGGTGTTCTCGCCAACGCCTTCGCACAGCTTCTTGCGGCCGGCGCCCGAACCGCCACCTTCCACGACCGGGGTCGGGAAGTCGAAGTTTTCGCCGAATGCTTCGGCCACGATGGTTGCGTAGGGCAGCACGGTCGACGAACCGGCGATCTGGATCTGGTCACGGGCCTCGGCGGCGCCAGCGGCGGCGACAAGCGCGAGGGCGGATACGGTGATTTTGGCGGCTTTCATGGCACACTCCTAGCAGCTCTGTTTCGGTCGCCTCTGTAGCGACCTCGACGGCGGTTTAGATGCCGCATGCAATGCTTTTGTGACTCGAGTGTAACAGCAGCATGACAATTGCCAAATCCGGCGCGGCTTGCCCCCGCAGCCTCATGCCGGACTTGATGGGATTATCACTATGAAATTGCAGCCTTTTCCAAGCTCGCTTTCAATCCTCAGACGCCCGCGGTGGCGATTGACGATATGCTTTACAATCGCAAGGCCAAGGCCCGTTCCGCCTTTGGAGCGGCTTCGATGAGTGTCGACCCGGTAAAAACGCTCTGTCAGGCGCGGCAAGTGGATCGCATCGATTCCTTCGCCCCGGTCGATCACCTCGATCTGCACGGCCGGACCCTTCAGCACAGGTTCACGGGCAACCTCGCTAACCTTCAGGGTCACGACCTTGCCCGCGCCGCCGTACTTCACGGCGTTTTCGATAAGATTAAGGAAGACCTGCATCAGCTGGTCTGAATCGCCCCGCACCACCGCTTCGGGCACCGTGGTGTCGATCTCAAGCGTGACGTCCGCGCTGCCCGCAAGGGCCGTTTGCGCGGCGATCGCGCGGCGCAGAAGCGCCAGGACTTCCACCGTTTCCGAGGGACGCCGCCGCTCTTCGGCCTGAACGCGCGAAAGCGACAGAAGGTCGTTGACCAGCCGCATCATGCGCCCGGCCTCGCTTTCCATCACCAAAAGGAATCGTTCTCTCGCGACGGGATCGTCGCGGGCGGGACCCTTGAGCGTTTCGATGAACCCTACCAGCGCGGTCAGGGGCGTTCGAAGCTCATGGCTGACGTTGGCGACGAAATCGCGGCGGATGGCTTCGGCCTGCTCCAGTGCGGACACGTCTTCGAAAGCGGCCAGCGCGGCCGGACGGCCCTGGATTCTGACCGGCTTGATATGAATGTTCAGCCCGCCCTCTTCCGATTTGCCGGGCAAGGTCGAGCGCGTTTGCGCGACCACACCCTCGGCCAAGACACGCGAGAGCGCGTCCAGGAACGCGGGATGACGCAGCACAGCCGCGCCAAGACGGTCCTCGACGGCGCCCCCGAACAGGACCCGCGCGGCTTCGTTCGCCGCGACGATACGCTCATCCCTGTCCAGCAGCATCAGCGCCATGGGCACGGCGGCAATCGCTTCCTGCCAGTCCTCGCTGTTCATCTGACCCTCCGGGATCTTTCTGCACTAACCGTGCAGAACCAATTGCTTCGCGCAAGTACGTCAGGCGAAGGAAAGGAAGATCACCCCGCCGCAGCCTTTGCGGCGGCAACCCCCGCACTGAAGTCGCGTTTCAGAAGCTCGATATCCTCAACCCCGACCGAGATGCGGAAGAACCCTTCGGTGATGCCAAGTTCTTGCCGTGCTTCGGGTGAAAGCGCGCGGTGAGAGGACGAGGCCGAATGAGACAGGATCGTCCCGATGTCGCCCAGCGTGGGCGCAAAGGGCAGATCCGCCATCGCGCGCGTCAGGGCGTTCGCCCCTGCCCTGCCGCCTTCGACCTCGAACGAAAGCATGTTGCCTCCGCGCGTCCCCAGAAGCGCCGCCGCCCGGTTGTGGTCGGGGTGGTCGTGGCGAAGTGGATACAGCACGCGCCTGACACCGGGCAGACCGCCAAGATGTTCGGCCAAGGCCTTTGCGTTCTCCTCTGCCCGATCATAGCGCAGATGAAAGCTCATCAGCCCGCGTTCCGCCAGCCAGCAATCAAAGGGGCTTGGCGTCATGCCAGTCGTTACAGCGAAATCGTAGATCGCCTTGCGCATCGCGGGATCCCTTGCCGCGACGTAGCCCAAGGTTACGTCGGAATGACCCGCCAGAAGCTTCGTCACCGAGTGAATGACAATATCGGCCCCGTGCTCGAACGGGCGGAAGGCGCGCGGCGTGGAAAAGGTGCTGTCCACCACCAGAATCACACCGTGTTCCCGGCACACCGCCGCGATGCCCGGAATGTCCGCGACACGCAGCGTTGGGTTCGACACCAGTTCGACCAGAACCATCCGCGTCTCGGGCCGCATTGCCCGGACGAATGCGGACGCATCGGTCGGATCGGCCAACGAGGTGGAAATGCCAAGCCTCGGCAGGTCCTGCCCCATCAGCCGCAGGGATCGGCCGTAGAGCTGATCGCCGCCTAGGACATGGTCGCCCGCCTTCAGGCACCCCAGTAGAACCGCCGAAACCGCCGCCATGCCCGAGCCGACGATCAACCCGCCCTCGGCGCCCTCAAGCGCGTCGATCTTGCTGGCCAGAACCTCGGCGTTAGGGTGTCCTTCGCGCGCATAGGTGAAGCCCTTCACCCGACCCTCGTACTGTGCATCCAGTTCATCCGGACATTCCGAGGCATAGACGACCGACGGCATGATCGGCGTCACGACGGGGCGACTGACGCTTGCCGGCATGGGCGCGCGGCGCACGAGGTTTTCGGGAATGGCGCGATCATCAGTCATGGGCGGATCTCCTTTCCGCCCTGCTTGGCACGTTGGCCTGCGACGCTCAAGTGGCGGGTTGGCCGGCGCGGCGGACGACGCCGAAGCCGCACCGTTTTCAGGATCTGCGCAGGAACAGCTCGTAAAGCGCATAGCCGCCCAAGGCGCCGAAGATCACGGCCCAAAGCGGGTTGCCGGCGGCAATTTCCAACACCGCCCAGCCAAGCGGTGCGGCGACGGTTGCCACCCGGACCCAAAGGCGGCGGAAGATCGGGTGTTCGCGATCCAGGAACTTCGGCATGTCAGCGCCCCGCCTTGCCCATGTCAGAGCGGCATCAGCCCGGCAATGAATCGCTGCGCGTTGCGGCGGTAGCCCTCGGCAGATGCAAGAAGCCGCGCGCGCGCTGCCTCGTCCAGCGTGCGAATGACCTTGCCGGGCGCGCCCATCACAAGCGAACCGTCCGGTATCTCCTTGCCTTCGGTCACAAGCGCACCCGCGCCGATCAGGCAGCCGGCGCCGATCCTGGCGCCGTTCAGGATCGTGGCGCCCATCCCGATCAGGGTTCCCGCACCGATCGTGCAGCCGTGCAGCATCGCCTTGTGGCCGATGGTGCAGTCGGGGCCGATCACAAGCGGATAGCCCATGTCGGTGTGACAGACGACGTTTTCCTGGATGTTGGTGCCGCGGCCGACGTGGATCACCTCGTTGTCGCCGCGCAATGTCGCACCGAACCAGATGCCGGACTCGTCTTCCAGAACAACCTTGCCGATGATGTTCGCATCGGGCGCGATCCAGACATCGTGGCCGATTTCGGGGGCGACACCGTCAAGCGAGTAGATCATCTTGCTTCGAACTCCTTGTTCAGGCCGCGCACGAATTCCGACAGGCCTGGCTGGCGGTCGCGCCGCATCCGTTCGGCGGTCACGATCGTCTTGAGATCGGCCTCGGCGCGGTCAATGTCATCGTTGATCAGGACGTAGTCGTATTCGGCCCAGTGACTGATCTCAGCCTCGCTCTTGGCCATACGCCCCGCGATGACTTCTTCGCTGTCCTGCGCGCGCGCGCGCAGTCGCCGTTCTAACTCGGCGATCGACGGGGGCAGCACGAAGATTGACACGACATCATTGCCGAGAACCGAGTTGCGCACCTGCTGACCACCCTGCCAGTCGATGTCGAACAGTGTGTCGCGCCCGTCCTTCATCGCCTGCTCAACCGGCCCCTTCGGAGAGCCGTAGAAATTGCCGAAGACTTCCGCATGCTCCAGCATTTCGCCTGCGGCAACCATGGTTTCGAAGTCCTCACGCGTGCGGAAATAGTAATCCCGTCCGTCAACTTCACCCGGTCTGGGCTGCCGCGTCGTTGCCGACACCGAGAATTTCAGCGTCGGGTCCCAAGCCATCAGCCGTTTCGCCAAAGTCGATTTGCCCGCGCCAGAGGGCGAGGACAGGATGATGAGAAGACCCCTGCGCTGCATATTCATTCCACGTTCTGAACCTGTTCGCGCATCTGGTCGATCACGGTCTTCAGGTCAAGGCCGATCCGTGTCAGCTCGGCGTTGCCCGACTTGGAACACAAGGTGTTGGCCTCGCGCATGAACTCCTGCATGAGGAAGTCAAACTTGCGGCCGACCAGACCCGCCTCGCCCAGCAGACGTCGGGCTGCCGCGACATGGGCGACAAGCCTGTCAAGCTCTTCCGTGACATCGGCCTTGACCATCAAAAGCGCCAGTTCTTGCGCGATCCTGTTCGGGTCCGCATCGGCCGCGCCCGCCATGATCCGGGCCAGGTTATCGCGCAGCGACTGCTCCATCTCTGGCCGACGCAATTCCGCAGCGTCGCGAGCATTCCGGGCAAGCTCGTCGATTCGCGCAATCTGGCCGTTGATGACTTCGGCCAACGCTCGCCCTTCGGCCGCGCGCATTGCGCCAAAATCGTCGAGCAGGGCATCCAGATCGGCCAGAAGCGCCACCAGCAGCGGCCCCGTATCTTCGGGCGGCGCTCCGGTCTCCATGACCCCGCGCAGTGTCAGGATATCGGTGGCCGCGGGCTGTCGAACCTCGAACCCGCGGCGCGCGGCCTCTTCGGTCACGAAGGCGACAGCATCAAGCGCGACCGCCAGGCCAGCGGCGTTCACCCGGATCGCACCCGCTTCGCTTGACCGCGAAAGTTTAAGGGAAAGCGACACGTTGCCCCGTGCCACGCGTGCGGAAACCGCCGCCCGCGCCGCCTGTTCAAGCCCGTCGATCCCCTCGGGCAGGCGCATCCTAAGATCAAGCCCCTTGCCATTGACCGCCCGGATTTCCCAGACCCAGTCACCAAGAGGACCCGCGCCGCGGCGCTCGGCGAAGCCAGTCATTGAGACAAGCGCGTGATTAACCATCGGCTTCCTTTTTTCCGCCCAACTCATTCAAGATCGGCTATGTTAATACTTAGGTAAGCATTTCCGCCTTAGGGTTAACAAAGCCTGAACCCGTGAACAACGCAGTCGCTGACATGTTCGCGGGATCCGGCAGGAGAGTGTGTGATGAGTGTGGATGGTTTCTTCGGGGGCGTGGTCGTCCCCTTCGCCAGGGCGCGAAAGAACATGACTCAGACAGTATTGGAAGAAATTCGGGCGTATTGGGAAACCCTCCGCGCCAGCCGGACGGTTCCGCTTCGATCCGAGATCGATCCCCGTGGCATCGAAGCCGTGCTGGACCACGCCTTCATTCTGGAACGGGTGGCGCCGCAGATCGCGCGCTTCCGGGTCGCGGGCGGACAGTTGAACGACCTCATGGGCATGGAGGTCAGGGGCATGCCCATCACGGCGATGTTCACTTCGGGATCGCGGCCGCGAATGGGCGCGGTGATCGCCGACCTGTTCGACACGCCCACGGTGGCCGAACTTGCGCTGGTGGCTGAAACGGGGCCTGGCCGGCAGGCGCTGACGGGGCGGCTCTTGCTGTTACCCATGGCAAGCGATCGCGGAGGAATAGACCGGGCGCTCGGTTGTTTGGCAACCACGGGCCCGATCGGGCTTGCGCCGCGGCGCTTCACGATTGCCGACGCGCGGCGTACAGAGATCATCACCGGCCATCCGATCTCGCTGCCTAGGTCTGGGGTGTCGGGATTTTCCGAACACATGCCAGCTTTCACCGGGCCTGAACGCCGGCGGGGGCACCTGCGGCTTGTGAAGTCCGACGAATGAAAACGGGCCCCGACGGGGCCCGCTTCGATCTGCGATTCCGGCAGGTTCACATGCCAGCGGCTTTCTGCATCGATCGACGATCCTGCAACTCCTCGGCTACCAGGAAGGCCAGTTCCAGCGACTGGCTCGCGTTGAGGCGCGGATCGCAGGCCGTGTGGTAGCGGTCAGAGAGGTCTTCGTCCGTCACCGCGCGCACGCCGCCGGTGCATTCGGTCACGTCCTTGCCCGTCATCTCGAAATGCACGCCTCCGGGGATCGTGCCCTCGGCCTTGTGGACCGCAAAGAACTCTTTCACTTCGCGAAGCACGCTGTCGAAGGGCCGGGTCTTGTAGCCAGAGGCCGACTTGATGGTGTTGCCGTGCATCGGATCGCAGGTCCAGACGACCTTGGCGCCCTCTTCCTCGACGGCCTTGATCAGCCGCGGAAGGTTGTCCCCCACCTTGCCGGCGCCGAAACGCGCGATCAGGGTCAGGCGGCCCGGCTCGTTCTCCGGGTTGAGCTTGCGCAACAGCACCTTCAGATCGTCCGAAGACAACGACGGGCCGCACTTCAGGCCGATCGGATTCTGCACGCCGCGGCAGAACTCGACATGCGCGCCGTCAGGCTGCCTGGTCCGGTCGCCGATCCAGATCATGTGCCCCGACCCGGCCACCGGCAGGCCCGAGGTGGAATCGATACGGCAAAGCGCCTCTTCGTATTCCAGCAACAGTGCCTCGTGGCTCGTGTAGAAATCCACGCTGGACATGGCGTGGACGGTGTCCGAGGTCACGCCGGCCGCCGCCATGAAATCCATGGCGTCCTGGATGCGCGTCGCGATCTCGCGGTAGCGCTTGGCTTCATCTTCGTCGGTGAAGCCAGAAATCCAGCTTTGAACGCGGTGCATGTCCGCGAAGCCACCGGTCGAAAACGCCCTGAGAAGATTCAGCGACGCGGCAGCCTGCGTATAGGCCTGCAGCATCCGCATCGGATCGGGAATGCGCGCATCGGCCGTGAAGTCGAAGCCGTTGATGATGTCGCCACGGTAGGACGGCAGCTCCACGCCGCCGATGACCTCGGTCCCGGCGGAACGAGGCTTGGCGAACTGCCCTGCGACGCGGCCGACCTTCACCACGGGCAGCTTGGCGCCCCAGGTCAGGACGATTGCCATCTGCAGGATGACCTTGAACGTGTCGCGGATGTTGTCGGCCGAAAACTCGGAGAAGCTTTCGGCGCAGTCGCCGCCCTGAAGCAGGAACGCGCGGCCGGCTGCGACTTCACCCAAGGCGCGCTTGAGGCTGCGCGCTTCGCCTGCAAAGACCAGGGGCGGCATGCGCGCGATCTGCGCCTCGACCGCGTTCAGTGCGGATTGATCCGGATAATCCGGCATCTGCACCCGCGGACGGTTGCGCCAATCGGATTTGTTCCAGCCCTTGGTCATGGGTCACTCCAAGCGTTTAGCGTTAACCGGGCGGCTTATACTGGCAGGGCCGCCGCCATGCAAACCCATTGCGCCACTCCATGCCCCTTGCAGGGCGTGAAATTTGATGGTTCTGTGACCAAAACGACAAATCAGAGTCGCATAATGTCTCCCGCGCCGTCCTCAAGCAAGTCCGCGCCCACTACAGCGCCGCGCAAGAAACGCTTCGTTTTCTTGCTGCTGGACAACTTTACCATGCTGTCCTTTGCAGGTGCCATCGAACCCCTGAGGATCGCCAACCGCGTCATCGGCAAGCAAGCCTATGTCTGGGCGCTGGCCGGGGAGAACGGAAAGGAGGCGACATGTTCGAATGGCGCGTCCTTCAAGCTGGACATGGGGCTGGATGAGATATCTCGGGATGATACCGTGCTGGTGTGTGGCGGGATCGACGTTCAGGACGCAACCTCGAAACCCATCCTGAACTGGCTTCGCCGAGAGGCGCGTCGCGGTTCGGCGATCGGCGGTCTTTGCACCGGGGCCTACACATTGGCCAAGGCGGGGCTGCTGGACGGCAAGCGCGCGACGATTCACTGGGAAAACCAGGACAGCTTCATCGAGGAGTTCGAGGACGTAAAGCTCACGAAGTCCGTCTTCGTTCTGGATGGCAACCGCATGTCCACCGCGGGCGGCACCGCATCCATCGACCTGATGCTCAAGATCATCGCCTCGGATCACGGCGAAGAGGTGGCGAACACCGTTGCCGACCAGTTGATCTATTCCTCGATCCGGACCGATCAGGATACGCAGCGCCTGTCGATTCCGACGCGGATCGGCGTGCGGCATCCGAAGCTGTCGCAGGTCATCCAGATGATGGAAGCGAATATCGAGGACCCGATCAGCCCGGCCGACCTGGCGGACCAGGTCGGCATGTCCACACGTCAGCTTGAGCGGTTGTTCCGCCGCTACCTGAACCGCAGCCCCAAGCGGTATTATATGGAACTGAGGCTGCAGAAGGCGCGCAACCTGCTTATGCAGACGGACATGAGCGTCATCAACGTGGCGCTTGCCTGCGGCTTCGCCAGCCCGTCGCATTTTTCCAAGTGCTACAGGGCGCACTACAAGACGACCCCCTACCGCGAACGTGGCACCCACGGCGTGCCAGGGGTCACACGCCTTTCCATCTGAAGCCCCTGTCCGGGCACGCCTGCAGGTTCCGGTCGCGACGCCGGATCATGCGCAAACGGGTGATTTTCGGTCATGCGCTGCCGGCACCCTGTGGAACGTTTCGAACCGCTTTTCTTTTCCCGAAACCCGCTCTAGGGTCTCTGCCAGGATTTTGATCCAATATGGGAGCAACAAGATGAAGAAACTTCTCGCCGCGACTGCTTCGGTCGCGCTTTTGGCGGGTGCGGCCAGCGCTGAGGACATCAAGGTCGGTGTCATCCTGGGCTTCACCGGCCCGCTGGAATCGATCACCCCGGCAATGGGTGCGTCGGCGGAACTTGCGATGAAGGAAGTCAGCGACTCCGGCAAGCTGCTTGGCGGCTCGACCGTGACCTCGGTGCGCGGCGATTCGACCTGCGTGGATGCCGCCGCCGCCACCGCCGCGGCCGAACGTCTTGTCACCACCGACAAGGTCAGCGCGATCATGGGCGCGGACTGCTCGGGCGTGACCGGCGCGATCCTTGGCAACGTGGCCGTCCCGAACGGCGTCGTGATGATCTCGCCCTCGGCGACCTCACCCGCGCTGTCGACCGCTGAGGACAACGGCCTGTTCTTCCGCACCGCGCCCTCGGATGCGCGCCAGGGCGAAGTGGTAACGGACATCCTGAAGGAGAAGGGCGTCGAATCGATCGCTCTGACCTACACGAACAACGACTACGGCAAGGGTCTCGCGGAATCGATCCAGCGTAACTTCGAAGCCGCTGGCGGCACGGTCACCATTTCGGCGGCCCACGAAGACGGCAAGGCCGACTACTCTGCCGAAGTCGGCGCGCTTGCCTCGGCCGGCGGCGACGTCCTGGTGGTTGCGGGCTATGTCGACCAAGGTGGTTCGGGCATCGTGCGCGCCGCCATCGACACTGGTGCGTTCTCGACCTTCTACTTCCCGGACGGGATGGTTGGCCAGAAGCTGAACGAAAACTTCGGCGCGGAACTCAATGGCTCCTATGGCGCCTATCCGGGCACCGACAGCCAGGGCGCGGCAATCTTCGCGGACCTGGCAAGCGCTGCTGGCATTGACCCGACGTCGGCCTTCGCCCCGGAAAGCTACGACGCCGCCGCTCTGATCCTGCTTTCGATGGCGGCCGCCGGCTCGTCGAATTCGGCCGATTTCGCGGGCAAGGTGATGGATGTCGCCAACGCGCCGGGCGAAAAGATCTATCCGGGTGAACTTGGCAAGGCGCTGGACCTGCTCGCTGCCGGCACCGACATCGACTATGAAGGTGCAAGCGCGGTCGAACTGGTGGGTCCGGGCGAAAGCAAGGGCAACTATCAGGAAATCCTGTTCGCTGACGGCGCCTACTCGACGGTGGGCTACCGCTAAGCGGATCACTTTCACAGGGCAGCCCGGAGATCTCCGGGCTGCCTTTCCATATCGAAAGACGCGGGCATACCCGCGCGAAGGGATGGAAACGCATGATCATCGTTGAAGATCTGCACAAGCATTTCGGTGGGTTCCGCGCCGTTGACGGTGCGTCCCTCGAGATCGCAAAGGGATCGATCACGGGGCTTATTGGGCCGAACGGGGCGGGCAAGTCCACGCTGTTCAACGTGATCGCGGGTGTCTACAAGCCAACCTCCGGCCGCGTCGTGATGGACGGCGAGGACATCACGGGGCTGCCACCGCACGACCTTTTCCACAAGGGGCTTCTGCGGACCTTCCAGATCGCGCACGAGTTCTCCTCGATGACGGTGCGCGAGAACCTGATGATGGTGCCGGCACGGCAGTCCGGCGAGACGCTGTGGAACGCCTGGTTCGGGCGCAAGCGCATCGCCGCCGAGGAACGCGCGCTCGCGAAGAAAGCCGACGAAGTTCTTGACTTCCTGACCATTTCCCACCTCGCGAACGAACGCGCGGGCAATCTTTCCGGCGGACAGAAGAAGCTGCTGGAACTGGGCCGCACGATGATGGTCGATGCCAAGATCGTCTTCCTTGATGAGGTCGGCGCCGGCGTGAACCGAACCCTTCTCAACACGATCGGCGATGCGATCGTGCGGCTGAACAAGGAACGCGGCTACACCTTCTGCGTGATCGAGCACGACATGGATTTCATCGGCCGCCTGTGCGACCCGGTGATCGTGATGGCCGAAGGCAAGGTTCTGGCCGAAGGATCGGCCGCGCACATCATGGAGAACGAGGCCGTGATCGAAGCCTACCTGGGCCGGGGCCTGAAGAACAAGGTCAAGGCCGAAGTCGAGGCCGAATCCCGGACCCACGAAAGTCACGGCGCCCAGCCGGGGCTTGGCGACGAAGCCGGTCAGGGAGGTGCGGCATGAGCTTTCTTGCGGCCGAGAACATGACCGGCGGCTACGGCGCCGCCGATATCCTGCACGACTGCACCCTGACGGTCGAAAAGGGAGAAATCGCGGTGATCGTCGGCCCCAACGGCGCTGGCAAGTCAACCGCGATGAAGGCGGTCTTCGGGATGCTGCACCTGCGCAAGGGGCATGTGAAACTGGACGGAGAGGATATCACGGGCCTTACCCCCCAGGATCGCGTAGCAAGGGGCATGGGCTTCGTCCCGCAGGTCAACAACGTGTTCCCCTCGATGTCGGTCGAAGAGAACCTGGAAATGGGCGCCTTCATCCGCAAGGACGATTTTCACAGGACGATGGAACAGGTCTACGACCTGTTTCCGATCTTGAAGGAAAAGCGCCGCCAGCCCGCAGGTGAACTTTCCGGCGGCCAGCGCCAGCAGGTCGCCGTGGGCCGCGCACTTATGACGCAGCCCAAGCTCCTGATGCTGGACGAACCCACCGCCGGCGTCTCCCCCATCGTCATGGACGAGCTTTTCGACCGCATCATCGAGGTCGCCCGCACCGGCATCTCGATCCTGATGGTCGAACAGAACGCCCGCCAGGCGCTTGAGATCGCGGACAAGGGCTATGTCCTGGTACAGGGCGCGAACCGCTACACCGACACAGGGGAAGCGCTTCTTGCCAACCCCGAGGTTCGCCGGACATTCCTGGGCGGATAAGCCGTTCCAAAAAGACGACTTTCAAGCCGAAAACGACGCCGCGATCGCGGCGCGTTTTACTGTTACACAACCCCCGTGAAAGCGCCTAGATGCTGACACGTTTCAGCCATAGTGCACTTCTACTGCGCCGGCTCGGAACACAACATTGGAGCCTTCCGTGAAACATGCTCTTGTCGTCATCGCCTCTTTGCTGCCCATTTCTGCAGAGGCGGGAAACAGGGTTTTCGATTGCTCGGGCGCAGTGGCGCAGGCGACCGCGCAGCTGGTCCAGTATGAAGGTGAGGACAAGGGCCATGTCCTGATCGAGGGCGCCGAGATCCCATCAAGCGTCTACCCCGGCGCAAACAGCCTTTTCTTCGTCGTTATCGGCGAAGGCTTCACGCAGAACTTCACCGTCCAGACCGACACGGGCGAACTGAACTACACCGGAACCGGCAGCAAGTCCGGGTTCGCCAAGGGAACCTGCGCGGAGGCGCAAGGCTAACGAACCAGATCCATCGCTCAAGGGACCCCGGATCGTCTGGTTCCGGGGTCTTTTCTTTGCCCTGGGGGCACGGAACACCGGTCGCGACTGCTTTGACTTGCAGAGAGGGCCGGGTGTGGTATTTGATCCAGTGACAATAATGACAGGCCAAAACGGCCAGCAAAGGGGGGGGGCATGGATCTGCTCAATGCGGTCGTCGCGCTTCTGAACTTCGTCGTCATCCCGGCGACAGCGTACGGGGCGCAGCTTGCGCTCGGGGCGCTTGGGGTAACGCTGATCTACGGCATCCTCAGGTTCTCGAACTTCGCGCATGGCGACACGATGGCGCTTGGCACCGGGTTCGTCATTCTCGTGACCTGGTGGCTGCAGTCGATGGGTGTCACCTTCGGCGTCCTTCCAACGGCTTTTCTCGCCCTGCCCTTCGGCATCGCGGCCACCGCGGCGGTCGTGCTGCTGACGGATCGCAGCGTTTACCGGTTCTACCGAAAGCAACGGGCGGCGCCGGTGATCCTGGTGATCGTATCCATGGGGGTCATGTTCGTGATGAACGGCGTGACCCGCTTCGTCATCGGCGTGGATGAGATCCGCTTTGCCGATGGCGCGAAGTTCCTGATCAACGCCAATGAGTTCAAGCAGTCGACCGGCCTGGCCGAGGGGCTGGCATTCAAGGCAAGCCAGGCCCAGACCATCGTCACCGCGATCGCCGTCGTTGCGCTGTTGTTCTGGTTCCTCAACAAGACGCGCACCGGCAAATCCATGCGCGCCTATTCCGACAACGAGGATCTGGCGCTGCTGTCGGGCATCAACCCCGAGCGTGTGGTGGCGGTGACCTGGATAATCGCCTCGGGCCTCGCAGTGATCGCGGGTACGCTTTACGGGCTGGACAAGAGCTTCAAGGCCTTCAACTACTTCCAGCTTCTGCTGCCGATCTTCGCCTCCGCGATCGTCGGAGGGCTTGGCAGCCCCCTGGGCGCGATCGCCGGCGGCTTCCTGATCGCCTTTTCCGAGGTGGGGTTCACCTACGCCTGGAAGAAGGTCGCGACCTATGTGCTGCCGGAAAGCCTCGCGCCTGACGGGCTAGCCCAGCTGCTGTCGACCGATTACAAGTTCGCGGTTTCCTTCGCGATCCTGATCGTCGTGCTGCTCTTCAAACCCACAGGTCTGTTCAAGGGGAAAGCGGTATGAACATGCGCAACATCCTTCTGTTCGCTGGCATGGCGCTGCTGATCGTGCTGGAAGGGTCGACAACCTTTGGCGGGCTGTTCGGTGGCAGTTGGAACACCGCGCTCTTCATCCTGAATTTCGGCCTGCTGTCGGCGATCATGGCCTTGGGCGTGAACATGCAGTGGGGCTACGCGGGTCTTTTCAACGTCGGCGTCGTGGGCTTCATCGCGCTAGGCGGGCTGGCCCCGGTCCTGATCGCCACCCCTCCGGTTACCGAGGTCTGGACGACGGGCGGCGTCGGCCGGCTGATCTTCGCCCTGATCGTCGGCGCGGGGGTCATCGCGCTTGCAATCACGCTGAACCATCGCCTGCGGGGCAAGGTCCGCCTGGTTGCGCTTTGCGTGACGCTGATCGGCGGATTTTTCCTTTACCGGGCGCTGTTCGATCCCGCGGTCGAGGTGATCGAAGCCTTCAACCCGGCGACGAATTCGAACCTTGGCGGCCTGGGCCTGCCGGTGCTGCTGGCCTGGCCTGTGGGTGCGGCCTTGGCTGCCGGCGCGGCCTGGCTGATCGGCAAGACTGCGCTTGGGCTACGTTCGGACTATCTGGCCATCGCGACGCTCGGTATCGGGGAAATCATAATCGCGACCCTCAAGAACGAGGATTGGCTGGCGCGCGGCGTCAAGAACGTGATCGGCATCCCCCGCCCCGTGCCGTACGAGGTCGATCTTCAGAGCAGCTCGGGCTTCATTGAATTCGCGGCGCGCTTCGGCGCCGATCCGGTGGTCGCCTCTACGATCGTGGTAAAGCTGCTTTACGCGGTGCTGTTCCTGGTCGTCCTGCTGGTCCTGATCACAGCCAGCGAACTGGCCTTGAGGTCTCCCTGGGGCCGCATGATGCGCGCCATCCGCGATAACGAGGTCGCGGCCGAAGCCATGGGCAAGAACGTCACCGGCCGGCACCTGCAGATCTTCATGCTCGGCTCCGCCGTCTGCGGGTTGGCGGGTGCGATGATGGTGACGATGGACAGCCTGCACAATCCCGGCACCTACAATCCGCTGCGCTTCACCTTCCTCATCTGGGTGATGGTGATCGTGGGCGGTTCGGGCAACAACTGGGGCGCGATGCTGGGCGGTTTCCTGATCAGCTTCCTGTGGCTCAAGGTCGAAAGCTGGGGGCCGGCCGGGCTGGAATACCTGACTTCCGGTCTCGACCCGGCTTCTCCGCTGCGCGAGCATCTGAAGGACTCGGCGGCGCACATGCGCCTGATCGCGCTTGGCCTTGTACTTCTGCTTGTGCTCAGGTTCAGCCCAAGGGGGCTGATACCCGAAAAATAGGCGCCTTCTTGCAGGATCGAAGCCGGGGGAAACCCCGGCTTCCTTGCTTTCCAGCGCCCCGCAACCCGAAACGACATTTTTTGTCGCAGATCGACATGCCTGACAGCGCTTTCGGGCCTTGATATGTCGTAAAATCCTCTGGAGGCAAAAATGAAGACCCAGGCACAGGTCGTAGTCATCGGCGGCGGCGTCGTCGGATGCTCGGTGCTTTACCACCTGACGAAGTACGGTTGGAAAGACGTGATGCTGATCGAGCGCTCGACGCTCACGTCCGGTTCCACCTGGCACGCTGCGGGCGGGTTTCACACGCTGAACGGCGACACCAACATGGCCGCCCTGCAGGGATACACCATCCAGCTTTACAAGGAGCTGGAAGAAATTACGGGAATGTCCTGCGGCCTGCACCACGTGGGCGGCATCACCCTGGCCGACAACCAGGCGCGGTTCGAAATGCTGGTCGCCGAACGCGCCAAGCACCGCTACATGGGCCTGCACACCGAGATTCTGGGGCCCGACGAGATCAAGGAATTCACCTACGGCCAGGTGAACCTGGATGGCATCGTCGGCGCGCTTTACGATCCGCTGGACGGGCATCTTGACCCCTCGGGCACCACGCACGCATACGCGCGGGCCGCCAAGATGGGCGGGGCCGAGATCGTGGAACACAACCGTGTGCTTGAAACCAACCCGCGTGCGGACGGCACCTGGGACGTCGTCACAGAAAAGGGCACGATCCACGCCGAGCACGTTGTCAACGCCGGCGGCCTTTGGGCGCGCGAGGTCGGCGCAATGGCGGGCGTCTACCTGCCGCTTCTGCCGATGGCGCACCAGTACCTGGTGACCGACGACATCCCCGAGATCATGGACATCCTGAAATCGGGCAAGGAATTCCCACACGTCATGGATCCGGGCGGCGAGAGCTATCTGCGACAGGAGGGCCGCGGGCTTTGTATCGGTTTCTACGAAAAGCCCTGTGAACCCTGGAGCGTCGACGGCACGCCGTGGAACTTCGGGCATGAACTGCTGAACGAGCAGTTCGACAAGATCGAGGACTCGGTCAACTTCGCCTACCGCCGCTTCCCTGTTCTGGAGCGAACGGGCGTCAAGCGCGTGATCCATGGCCCCTTCACCTTTGCGCCCGATGGCAACCCGCTGATCGGACCCGTGCCGGGGCTGCGCAACTACTGGTCGGCCTGCGCCGTCATGGCGGGCTTCTCGCAGGGCGGCGGCATGGGCAAGTCCCTTGCCGAATGGATGATCCACGGCGAAACCGAGGTCGACCCGCGCGGCTTCGACGTCGCCCGCTTCGGCAAGTGGACGACGCCCGGTTACACGGTCCCGAAGGTGATCGAGAACTACCAGATGCGCTTCTCGGTCTCCTATCCGAACGAGGAACGCCCTGCTGCCCGCCCCTTCCGCACCACGCCGATGTACGACATCTTCGACGGCATGGGCGCGGTCTGGGGTCAGCAATACGGGCTTGAAGTCGTGAACTACTTCGCGCTTCCCGGCGAACCACGCTATGAAATACCGTCCTTCAAGCGGTCGAACGCCTGGGAAGCGACGCGTCAGGAAGTCATGGCCGTGCGCGAGGCCGTCGGCATCAACGAGGTCCAGAACTTCGGCAAGTTCCGCGTCACTGGGTCGAACGCGCGCGCCTGGCTCGACCGCATCATGGCGGGCGCGATCCCGAAGCCGGGCCGCCTTTCCCTGACCCCGATGCTGTCGCCCAAGGGCAAGATCATCGGCGATTTCACCGTCACCTGCATCTCTGACACCGAGTTCCAGATCACGGGCAGCTACGGCGCGCAAGACCAGCACCTGCGCTGGTTCGAAACAAATCTCGAAGAAGGCGTCAGCGTCGAAAACGTCTCTGACCGGGTCACGGGCTTCCAGATCGCAGGGCCGAACGCGCGGGAGCTTCTGTCCCGCGTGACACGCGCGGATGTTTCTGGAGAGGCGTTCAAGTTCATGGACGCGAAGCGCATGACCATCGGCATGGCAGACTGCCTTGTGCAGCGAGTCAGCTACACGGGCGATCTGGGCTATGAGATCTTCACCGACTTCATGAGCCAGCGGTCGCTTTGGCACACGCTGTGGGCTGCTGGGCAGGACCTTGGCCTTCGTCCCTTCGGGATGCGCGCCATGATGTCCCTGCGCCTCGACAAGCTGTTCGGGTCCTGGGCGCGGGAATTTTCCCCGGACTATTTCCCCGGCGAAACCGGCATCGACCGCTTCATCCGCTGGAACAAGGCGGCCGACTGGATCGGCAAGGCGCCAGCGATGGCCGAAAAAGCCGCGGGTCCCAAGCGCAAGCTTTGCGCCTTCATCGTCGAAGCCAACCAGGCCGACGTCGTGGCGTATGAGCCGATCTGGATCGGCGACACGGTCGTCGGCTTCTGCACCTCGGGCGGCTATTCGCACTGGACCGGCCAGTCCGTCGCGCAGGGTTTTGTCCCGGTCGATCTGATCGCCGACGATCTGGAGGTGGAGATCGAGATCCTGGGCGATCGGTGCAAGGCGCGCATGATCACAGGACCGCTTTGGGACGCCGACGGCGCGCGCATGCGCGGGTAACGACCCGCCTTCGTCAAGAGACCGGCTATTGCCAGAATGATGCGCGGATCGGATACTCCGCGCATCATGTCTTTCCGGGTGGCCGGAGTTCCTGATGCAGGTCAGATCCAAATGAGCAGTGTCGCGATCCTGATCCCGGCGGCCGGCAGTTCCAGCCGGATGCGCGGTGCGGACAAGCTGATGGAACCGGTGGATGACGAACCGGTTCTGCGGCGGGTCGCGCGGCTGTCGCTGGCGGCAAGCCCTTTGGTATTCGTAACGCTTCCCGATGGCGGGCCTTATGCCCTGCCCCGAAAATCTGCCTTGAGCGGCCTCCAGGTACGCTTGCTGCCGCTTTCGGACGCGCATGAAGGCATGGCGGCATCGCTGCGCGCCGGAGCGAAGATGGCGGGAAAACACTTGGCCTCGGGCCTTATGGTGGTGCCTGCCGACATGCCCGAACTGACCGCACCCGATCTGATCACGGTCGCGGCGATCTATGAACAGGAGCCGGACTCAGTCCTTCGTGCGACGGCATCGGATTACACGCCCGGCCATCCGGTCGTCTTCCCGCTGCGCCTTTTTCCCGCGCTATCGGTACTTAGCGGTGACAGGGGCGGGCAAAAGATCCTTCAAGAGGAAAGTGCCCGCCTGTTGCCCCTGCCTGCCCGCCACGCCACGACGGACCTGGACACGCCCGAGGAGTGGGCAGAATGGCGAAATCGGCAAGGGATGTGATCGGCAGGCGGTTCCGGTCTTGACCGCCGTCAGGCGACGGCGCAGGCCCGCAGAAGGCCAAGATCGATATCGGGGCGGGCCGCCGCGCTTGCCCCGCCCTCTTCGCTCAGCATCGCCCCTAATGAGCGATGCGCCGACATGGGCAAGGATCGCAGCACCGCGTGCGTCAGGGGCAGGCTTTCACTCCAACATCCGTTAGCACAGATGAGATCGTGCCGGCCAAGTGCGATCTGGACATAATGGGGCACGCCTGCACGCATGCGACGAACGCCGTGCAAGCCGACCAGGTCCGCAGCTCTTGCCAGAACCTCCTTGACCTGACCAAGCCCGCGCCCAAAGGCACCTGCAATCAACAGGCGCTGGTCGGGCGCGACCACGATATCTTTGGCCGGGTGTCCCTCGCCAAGCGCACCTGCGAGGATCTGGATGGGAAGGAGGGACAAGACCCGCTTCGACGCGCCCCAGTCCCGGGCGCAGGCCCCGGTCCAGATCAGCTGACGAAAACCGTTGTCGCGCGTCAGAACACGGTCGCCAGCGCGCAATGTTTCAACAGCGCGTTCGCCCCGATCGGTCAGAATCATCGTACCGGCGGTAAATGACGGCAGGTCCGGCGCCGCTGCACGATGCGCCCCGGACGCAGAGTCCGGCACCAAGCACTTGCCATCAATTTGCGAATCGAACACCGGCCAGAACCAACTTTTCCCAACTTGGTTTTGACTAACCGGCCAATAAGGTAAGTTTTTGGCAAAGACCGACAAAAAATGCGACTCGCCGCACCAAACGCGCCAAACCTTCGACACCTGGAACAGGGTAAACGTTGTTCAGTGACGCTGCGGCAGCGGGATCACCTGGCCGGGTGCGGCCTTGGTAACGCCTTCGCCGAAAAGTGTCTGCAGTTCGGGATAGAGCGCGTAAAGCTCAAACCTCTGGGCGTTGCCCATTCCATTGAGGGAGATGTCTCCGGGATGGAATGCCTCGGTCCAGATCCCGTTGGCGAGGATCAGTTCGTGTCGGTCGAACAGAAGGTGGATGTAGCAGGACGCGGCTACCGGGCCGGATGAAGCCGTTCGAAGGCCCACCATGTGCTTGGCCGAGACCAGCGCCTCATGTTCCTCAAAATGCAAGAGACTGCGATCCCGCGGCGCCAAGACCCTCTGGCTGGGACTGATCTGCATATCGCTCTCGGGAAGCATGCCGTCCAGCCCCCCGCGCCGAAGCAACAGGGGCCGGAGATGGTCGCACTCGGCTGCTGCCAGACGGCTGAGCTGACACTTGCCGATCCAACGCAGCGCCTGCAGCCCATTGTCACGCGTGATGACCCGGTCATCCAACCTGAGCGCCTCTGCCGGCAGTTCCCCGCGATCCGTGGCGATGACGCATCCCTCTGTCAGAAACGGCATGTCAACTGCTCCGCAATGGGCACTTCAGGCCAGCCCGAAACCCCATGTCACTTCGAAAGCAAAAGACGATCATCACTATCACGCGTCCCTCCGCCATTTTTGGCTTTTTGATCCTTCCCGCACCTGTAGCCGTCCCGATGCGATGCGGCTGCTACGGACTTGATCTAGCCGCGCGTTTCGGCGGCGGGAAAGGCAATTGTGGCAAAATAATGTCATTTCGCCCGGTCGCGATCGAGAATTTCGGAAACAATCCGGAAGCCGCAAGCGCCGAACATCGCGCCAAATACGGCCTGATTTGCCGCAATTACCCCTATCTGAACGACAAATTACTCCAAGAAGCGCGTTGGTCGCGGCGGTAAAGGCGCTCATTTCGGAAACAGTTTCGCGGCAATTCAAACGCGGCGTCGGCTCGGAAGCTGCGACACATCGTTTCCAGCAGGGGGACAGGTCGCCTGCGCCTGAAGATTGGAAACTGTGCGGAAACCTGCGGGCGGCACAGGACGTTTCTGTCACGCGTCGCTTGTCCGAGAGACGCCGGCCCGGAATTGCGGATCGGGGGGGTCTGCGATCGTCCCGGCACGGCAGTTGGGCCAACAATGAACCGCCCCAAATCTTTCCCAACCATGTTCTGAGGTGGTACCCGAGGTCGGACTCGAACCGACATGCCTTTCGGCGGCGGATTTTGAATCCGCTGCGTCTACCATTCCGCCACTCGGGCCTCAGGCCAGCGGTCTATCTCGCCGGCACGCGCATGACAAGCGGTTTGCTCGGGCTCAAAGACGAGTTGCGCCGAACGTGTCGCAGTCGCCGACATTCCCGGTCTGGTAGCCCCGCTCAAACCAGCGCTCCCGTTGGTCCGAGGTGCCATGGGTAAAGGTATGCGGCATGGGCTGCCGACCAGCATTTCGCTGCAGCGTGTCATCGCCGATCTTGCGCGCCGCGTTCAGCGCCTCGCTCAGGTCCCCATCCTCTATCGTTCCCAGAACGGATTCGGCATGCCGGGCCCAGATGCCCGAGAGGCAGTCGGCCTGAAGTTCGATCCTCACCGAGATCGCGTTCGACGCGGTTTGACCGGCACTCTGTCGCGCCGCGTTGGCCTGCCCGAGGATGCCCAGTTCGTCCTGAACATGATGAGCGACCTCATGCGCGATGACGTAGGCCGCCGCGAAGTCGCCCTGCGCGCCAAGCTGGCGGCCAAGCGTCACAAAGAAGTCGGTGTCGAGGTAGATCTTGCGATCGGCGGGGCAATAGAACGGTCCCGTCGCCGCGCTTGCCGTGGCGCATGGCGATTGGGTCAGCCCCTTGAACAGAACCAGGGTCGGAGGGTCGTAGGTTCGGCCAAGCTCCACCCTGAAGATCCGGCCCCAGATTTCCTCGGTGTCGGCAAGCGTGACCGACACGAACTCGCCAGCCTGCACGTCCGCCTCGGTCAACCGTGTGTTACCCTGGACAGCGCCACCGCCCTGCTGGCGCGACACCTCGTTCAGGACCGGGGTCACGTCCACTCCCAGGAAGTACGCAATCACGACGATCGCGACCAGGCCGAGTCCACCAACCTGAACCGTGCCACCGCGCCGCCCCATGCGGCGACGATCCTCGATATTATTGCTTTGTCGACGCCCCCGCCAGCGCATCGCGCCCCTCCGGATCAGATCGCTCCGCCCGCACGATATCGTGCGCCGGCACGGGTGCAAAGCCGCTTGACGTCGTGGCGACCGCATGGCCTAAGAAGCCGCCGCCCCGAAGCTGGCAGCAAGATCGGAGACGCTTGGCCATGATCCGGCCCCTTTACGACTGGACCATGCGACTGGCCAATCACCGCCGCGCCCTTCCGGCCTTGGCGGTGGTGTCCTTCGTTGAAAGCTCGGTTTTTCCGATCCCGCCCGACGTGCTGATGATTCCGATGATCCTGGCACGGCCATCGCGCGCGTGGCTCGTCGCATTGGTCGCGCTGGTGTCATCGGTTCTTGGCGGAATTCTTGGCTACGCCATCGGCGCCTTCGCCTTCGATCAGGTTGGTCAGCCGATCCTGGCCTCGCTTGGCAAGGCCGAGGCGATGGCGGAATTCAACTCGCGCTTCAACGACTTCGGATTCTGGGCTGTCCTCGTTGCGGGCGTCACCCCTTTTCCCTACAAGGTTATCACCATCATGTCGGGCTGGACCGGGATGCCGCTTGCGACCTTCGTCGTGACGTCGATCCTGGCGCGAGGGCTGCGCTTCTTCGTGGTGGCAGGGCTACTGTGGAAATTTGGCGCCCCGGTGCGCGACTTCATCGAACGGCGGCTCGGGCTGGTGTTCACTGTCTTCATCTTCCTGCTGCTGGGCGGCTTTCTGGTGGTGCGATACCTGTGACACGTCGAAACCTTGTTCTTCTTGCCGGTCTTGGCTCGATCCTGCTTCTGGGCGGCGCTTTCGTTTTCCAGGCGCTTGGCTATTCTCCGTGCAAGCTGTGTCTTTGGCAGCGCTGGCCACATGGCGCGGCGATCGTCATCGCCGGGCTTATCCTGTTTACCGGTTCCCGGTTTCTGCCCTGGCTGGGCGCGATCGCCGCGGCCACCACAGGCGCAATCGGCGTCTATCACGCCGGTGTCGAGGTCAAATGGTGGGAGGGGCCGACAACCTGCACCTCGGGCCCGGTCGGCGGCATGTCGGCGGACGACCTGCTGAACCAGATCATGGCTGCGCCCCTCATCCGCTGCGACGAAATCGCCTGGAGCCTTTTGGGCGTTTCGATGGCGGGATGGAATGCGATCCTGTCGTTTGCTCTTGCGGCAATCTGGATTGCGGCGGCCACGCGGCGCGCCTGATCACCGCCGGCTTGCCCGTCGGGTCGACAACAGCAGGCTTGTTTCGGAGGCCAGCACCCCCTCGTAACCTCGGACCTTCATCAGCACCGCATCCAGTTCTTCAAGCGTGCGCGTGCCGATCTCTGCGATGATGTCCCAGCGGCCGTTCGTGGAATGGACGGCCGTGATCTCCGGCAAGCCGGCAAGCCGCGCGATGATGCGTTCGGTGCCCCGCCCCTCGATCGCGATCATCATCAGGCCGCGCACGGGCTGCGCGGTCACGTCCGATCGAGTGAGTACACTGAAGCCTACAATCTCGCCGCGCGCCTGCAGCCGCTCCATCCTGGCGCGCACCGTTGCACGCGCGATGCCAAGCCGGTCGGCCAGATCGGACAGAGACGCGCGACCATCGCGCCTGAGCTCCGCGATGATCCTTTGATCGACCTCGTCCAGATCGGTGCTCGGCGCGGCCATTTCGGACAATCCTTTGTTCGTTTCGACAAAAACAAGGGTGTAATCTGACACAAACCGACAACACACTTTACCGCAAGCCTGAATCGAGCGGAGAACCCAGATGAAGAAGACCTGTATCCTGATCGGCGCCCCTATCGACACCGGGCAGAAGCGCGAAGGATGCCTGATGGGACCAGCCGCCTTTCGTGTGGCGGGGATCTCCCGCACCATCACGGATACGGGAAACCTGGCCGAGGACTGGGGCGACGTGGCGCTTCCGGAGCTCAGGCCCGCGGCCTGCCTGAACTCTGCGGTCCATTCGCTGGCCGAAACGGTCGGATGGACCAAGGCGTTGGCCGAAACCGGCAAGCGCGCCATGGCAAAGGGTTTCCCTATCTTCATGGGCGGGGACCATTCGTTGTCGTTGGGATCGGTCGCCGGCGTAGCAGCCCACGCGCGCGATGAGGGTCGGCCGCTGTTCGTCCTGTGGCTGGACGCGCATTCGGATTACCACACCCCCATGACAACGGCCTCGGGCAACCTGCATGGAACACCCGTCGCCTATATCGCGGGGCGGCTCGGGTTCGATGCCTTTCCGCCGTTCCCCGCCCCCGTTCCGCCGGACCGGATATGCCTTTACGGCATCCGTTCCGTTGACGGGCCAGAACACGCGGGCCTAGTCGAAACCGACGCCACCATCTGCGACATGCGCGTGCTGGACGAACGCGGCATCGTGGCGCCGCTGCGCGAGTTCCTGGACAAGGTTCAGGCCCAGAACGGCTTGCTGCACGTGTCGCTGGACGTTGACTTCCTGGACCCCAGCATCGCCCCTGCCGTCGGAACCACGGTTCCCGGCGGCATCACCTTCCGCGAGGCGCATCTTGTGATGGAGCTTCTGCACGAAAGCGGACTTGTCACCTCGCTCGACCTCGTCGAGCTCAACCCGTTCCTTGACGAACGCGGACGGACCGCACGGCTGATGGTGGACCTTGTGGGGTCGCTCATGGGGCGCAAGGTCTTCGACCGGCCCACCCGGAGTTTCGGATGATGACCAAGAAATTGAATGTCGTTCCTTTTGTCAGCGTGGACAACATGATGAAGCTTGTTCTTCATCTTGGGGTCAAGCGCACGATGACCGAGATCGCGGACTACATCGAGGCGGATTTCAAGCGCTGGCCGCTGTTTGACAAGACGCCTCGCGTGGCCTCTCACTCGGATGTCGGGGTGATCGAACTGATGCCCACTTCGGATGGCGAGATGTACGGGTTCAAGTATGTCAATGGCCACCCGAAAAACATGAAGGAAGGGCTTCAAACCGTTACGGCCTTTGGCCTATTGGCTGATGTCAATACCGGCTACCCGATCCTGCTTACGGAAATGACGATCCTGACGGCGCTTCGAACTGCCGCGATGTCGGCGCTTGCAGCCAAACACCTTGCGCCAAAGGGCGCGACGACGATGGCGATGATCGGAAACGGCGCGCAGGCCGAGTTCCAGGCGCTGGCTTTCGGTGCGATCTGCGGCATCGACACCGTGCGGCTTTACGACACCGACCCCGCAGCTACGGAAAAATGCATCCGCAACCTTGCCAACAGCGGATTGGCAACGGTCCCATGCCGCAGCCCGGAAGAGGCGGTCGAAGGCGCGCAGATCATCACCACCTGCACCGCGGACAAGCAATACGCCACGATCCTGACCGACAACCTTGTTGGCGCGGGCGTCCACATCAACGCGGTCGGCGGCGACTGCCCCGGCAAGACCGAGCTGCACCGCGACATCCTGCTGCGGTCGTCGATCTTTGTCGAATATCCGCCGCAGACCCGGATCGAAGGCGAAATCCAGCAGCTGGAACCTGATCACCCCGTGACCGAGCTTTGGGAGGTGATGACTGGAGCCGCCAAGGGCAGAACCGACGCGCGGCAAATCACCCTGTTCGACAGCGTCGGCTTCGCGATCGAGGACTTTTCCGCGCTGCGCTACGTCCACGACCGCTTGAAGGGCACTTATTTCTTCGAAGAACTGGACATGATCGCGGATCCCGATGAGCCACGCGACCTTTACGGGATGCTTCTGCGGGCAAAAGACGCCTGGCAGTCAGAGTTGATTTCCGCCGTTTGAGGCAGGGCGGGCAAGGCCAGAAGTGACTTCATAAACGGCGCTAAGGTCTCCTTCAGCGCGACCTGAAATGCCCCCGCGCCCAGCGAAGAAACGTCGCGATGCGCGGGTGGCTTGCTTCTTTGGCGTCGGCGATCAGCCATACGGGCGAGGCATCGGCAACCGGCATGCCAAGCTCGCGGATCCGGCCATCGTCGCGCGCCAGCGCCTTGGGAAGCAGCGCAAGCCCCAATCCGCGTGCACACGCCTCCAGTTGCGCGACAGGGCTGGAGGATGTCATGGCCGGCTGACCGCCAAGGGCCTTGAGTTTCGCATAGGCGCCGATCTCGCCCAGCGAACCGGAAGCGCGGATCACCTTGTGCCCGTCCAACGCGTTGGCGCCGGGCCTGACCGGATGCACCGCCAGATACCCCGGTGCTGCATAAAGGCCCCAGTCGATGCGGCCGATTTCAAGCCCCTGCGCCCCCTCCGGCAGGCTTTCGCCCGGCGTGACAAGGATGTCGTACTGTGCGGCTGGCAGGGAAAAAAGGTCATCATAGATCGCAAGGTCCGCCGGATCGCGCCCCTGACGCGCCCACTCCGGCAGGGCATCGGCGACGAACAACTGTGCCGTCACCTCGCATGCCGCTATTCGGATCGGCCGCGGAACGGCATCCAGATTGGCCAGCAGATCGTCATAGGCCGCACGCATCACGCGAGCGGCTAGAACCATGGCCTCGCCCCTTTCGGTCAGCGCAAGCGCGCCCAGGGCGTCGCGGGCAAAAGCACGCGCGCCGCCCGCCTCGACCGCGGCAAGCCGGCGTGACATCGTGGACTGGCTGACCCCTGCGAACCGCGCAGCTGCCGACAGGCTACCCGCTTCGTGGACCAGAAGCAGGTCGCGCAGATCGTTCCAGTCGGGAAGGTCCGATGAGACGGGCATGGGGCATGCGAAAACGGATGGCTGGCTGCACTATTGCGGATTGCCCCTGCCGGGTCAATCGGGTCATCCGGGTGCCGAAACCACGCGGAGTCCATCATGCCCCTTAACCTCCCCCGCTATCTTGACCGGATCGCCATCAAGGACGAGGCGCCCTCGCCCGAAGGTCTGTCGCGCCTTCAGGCCGCGCAACTGCGCGCGATAGCGTTCGAAAACACGGAACCGCTTTTGGGCGTCGTTCCCGATCTGTCTCTTGCGGCCGTGCAGCAGAAGCTGGTCGTGGCCAAGCGCGGCGGCTATTGCCTCGAACTCAACGCGCTTTTCGGAGCCGCTCTTGGCGCTTTGGGATATCAAGCGCGCCCGGTCCTGGGCCGGGTTCGCATGGGCGCGGCAACGGGTGGTCCACGCGCCCACCTTGCCCACATCGTCCAGTTCGGCGATCGCGCGTTTCTTGCGGACACCGGCTTTGGAGGTCCGGCCCCCGAGGCCCCAATCGAGATCGGAACCGGAACGCCTGTTGCGGACAGGCTTGGGCAGTATCGCCTTCGCAGGGATGCCGCCACCGAGGAATGGGTGCTTGAGCGAGAAACAACGCAAGGCTGGTTTTCGCTTTACGGCTTCGACACTGTCCCCGTGACCGAGCCGGACCGCATCGCCGCCAACTTCTTCTGCGCGCGCTTTCCGGCCTCGCCCTTCCCAAATCACCTGATGCTGAACCGCGTCACGGAAACGGGCCGCGTCAGCCTGTTCGACAGGAAGCTGACCAAGGACGACACGGTAACGGAACTCAGGGACTCCGCCGATCTGGCAGATGCGCTGCGCGATCAGTTCCGCCTGCCTTACGATTGTGCCCTTGCACGAAATCTATGGCACAAGCTGGCCCCTGAAGCGCTTGTTGCGTGAACGGTTCGCAGCCTGATCTTAGTGAATGCGGAATTCGCCCACCACGTTGCGCCACTCACCCGGCGCGATCAGCTTGCGATGACAGAACCGGACCGAATGCAGCGGCCCCTCGATCTTTTCCTGCCAGAACTCGATGAACCGGAACAATTCCGGGTAATCCGGGGCAAGGTCGTATTCCTGCCAGATGAATGAGTTCAGCACGCTCCGGAAATCGGGCATCCGGTAGTAAAGTTCGGCCGTCGTCAGCCCGTATCCCTTCAGCATCAGCTCGGCTTCCGCGCCCGGTCCTTCCACCCGCATGGCACCCTCCTGAATAGCCTCATGGCTACATCTTGCCACTAGGCTTCTACTTTTCAATGAAAACAATGTGTTGAGAGTTTGGCAGCACTGTGGGCAGACATTCCGCCCACCTGCCATTGCACCCAACAGATTGGATGGGATATAGTCACGCACAACAACATGTGGCCCTATCGGGCCCCCAATCAAAAATGGGCGAGCATCCGTGACCGATACCCCGGAAACCCCTGAAAACGAAGGCGAATTGCCGCGTCGTATGATGTATGACGGACCCACCGTCGACATCGCGGACGAGATGAAGACGGCCTATCTGGATTACGCGATGAGCGTGATCGTCAGCCGTGCGATCCCCGACCTGCGCGACGGCCTGAAACCTGTTCACCGGCGCATCCTTTACGCGATGCACGAAACCGGCAACGCACACGACAAGCCCTATCGCAAGTCCGCGCGTCCGGTTGGGGACGTGATGGGGAAATACCATCCGCACGGTGACGCGGCGATCTATGACGCGCTGGTGCGGATGGCGCAGGATTTCTCGATGTCCTTGCCGCTTCTGGACGGCCAGGGCAACTTCGGCTCAATGGACGGCGACAACGCGGCGGCCATGCGCTACACAGAGGTGCGCATGGACAAACCCGCCGCTGCGCTTCTGGCGGATATCGAAAAAGATACCGTCGATTTCCAGGACAACTACGACGGCAAAGACAAGGAACCGACCGTCCTTCCCGCCCGCTTCCCCAACATGCTGGTCAACGGCGCGGGTGGCATCGCGGTCGGCATGGCCACGAATATTCCCCCCCATAACTTGGGCGAGGTCGTGGACGCGACGCTTGCGCTGATCGAGAACCCCGATCTGTCCATGGAACAACTGATGGAGATCGTTCCGGCCCCCGACTTCCCGACCGGGGGTGTGATCCTGGGCCGGTCCGGCGCGCGCAAGGCGTATCTGGAGGGCCGCGGCAGCGTCATCATCCGAGCAAAGACGCGCGTCGAAGAGATCCGCAAGGACCGTTACGCCATCGTTCTGGATGAGATCCCCTACCAGGTGAACAAGGCCTCGATGATCGAGAAGATCGCGGAAATGGTCCGCGACAAGAAGATCGAGGGCATCGCCCACGTTCAGGACGAAAGCGATCGCGTCGGCGTCCGCGTCGTCATCGAGCTGAAGCGCGACGCAACGCCGGAGGTGGTTCTGAACCAGCTTTACCGCTTCACGCCGATGCAGACCTCGTTCGGGTGCAACATGCTGGCGCTGAATGGCGGTCGCCCTGAAACGCTGTCACTGCGCGATTTTCTTTCGCATTTCATTACCTTCCGCGAAGAAGTTGTAGCCCGGCGCACGGCCTTCGAGCTTCGCAAGGCACGCGAACGCAGCCACATCCTGTGCGGCCTTGCCGTCGCGGTGTCCAACGTGGACGAAGTGGTGGCGACCATCCGCGCCTCTGCCGACCCCGCCGAGGCGCGCGAACGCCTGATGACGCGGCGCTGGCCGGCAGAGGATATTGCCGCCTACATCCGGCTGATCGACGATCCGACCCACACGATGAACGAGGACGGAACCTACAACCTGTCCGAAACCCAGGCACGCGCCATCCTTGACCTGCGCCTGCAGCGCCTGACCGCGATGGGCGTCAAGGAAGTCACGGACGAGCTTGAGGATCTGGCAGCCAAGATCAAGGATTACCTCGACATTCTGTCCTCACGCGAGCGGATCATGGCGATCATCTCGACCGAGCTGAACGAGGTGAAGACCGCCTTCGCCGTTCCCCGCCGAACCGAGATCGTCGATTGGGCGGGCGACCTTGAGGACGAGGACCTGATCGAGCGGGAGGACATGGTCGTCACCATCACTTCTGGCGGTTACATCAAGCGCACGCCCCTTGCCGATTTCCGCAGTCAACGACGCGGTGGCAAGGGCTTGGCCAGCATGGCGACCAAGGAAGATGACGTGGTCACCACACTGTTCGTGGCCAATACCCACACGCAGCTTCTGTTCTTCACGACCGACGGCATGGTCTACAAGCTGAAGACCTGGCGCCTTCCGCTTGCGGGGCGCACGGCCAAGGGCAAGGCCATCGTGAACATCCTGCCCATCGATCAGGGCGTTTCGATCGCGGCCCTCATGCCCGTTGATGTGCCCGAGGAGGAATGGGAAAACCTTCAGATATTCTTCGCCACCTCCGAAGGCGACGTGCGCCGCAACGCGCTGTCCGATTTCACCAACGTCATGCGCAACGGCAAGATCGCGATGAAGCTGCCCGAGGGCGTTAGCCTTGTGAACGCGCGCATCTGCGACGAACAGGACGACGTCATGCTGGTCACATCCGGCGGGCGCGCGATCCGCTTCCCGACAACAGAGGTCCGCGTATTCAAGGGGCGGGACTCCACGGGCGTCCGCGGGATCCGCCTTGGCGCGTCTGACAAGGTGGTGTCGATGTCGGTCATTCGGCACTTCGAAGCCGACCCGGCCGAACGCGCCGCCTATCTGAAGCAACGCCGCCTGATGGCGGGAGTGACCGAGGACGAGGTCGACGAGGACGAAGAGGATGTCGCCGAAGGGCAGCTGACGCCCGAACGCTACGCCGAGATGTCGGCAGCCGAGGACCTGATCCTGACCATCACCGCCTCGGGCTCGGGCAAGCTGACCTCATCGCACGATTACCCCGTGCGCGGACGCGGCGGCCAAGGCGTCAAGGCGATCTCGACCGGCAACCGGGGCGGCCGCCTTGTTGCCTGCTTCCCGGTCGAGACCGACGACCAGATCATGCTGGCGACCTCGACGGGGCAATCGATCCGCTGCCCGGTCGAGGGCATCAGCTTCCGCTCTCGTTCTGCAGGGGGCGTCAAGGTGTTCGATACCGGGGCCGGCGAAGAGGTGGTGTCGGTCGCGCGTATCGCCGAACAAGGCGATGATGAAATCGAAGCCTCCGAGGAGTGATCTCTGCCTATTGGAACCAAGGCCCCTATCCGCAGATCGGGGCCTTTTCCAGTCGCCTAGTTGCGTTTACCAATTTCAGAATTAACCATCTGAAAAGGTTATTGTTTTCTTAACACCCTCAGCTCGGGCATAACCCGGACATCGCCAGCGCCAGGACGCCGCGCTGTACCAGTTCAGAGGGTTCAAGATGTTCAAGAGTGTGCGCCAACTTTTCTTTCCCATGGCGCTGGCGATAGCCCTGCCCGCTTGCGCGGAGCCAAGCCTTGGCCTTGTGCGAACAGAGGCGAGCATTGGCATGACCGCGTCAGCCCCTGACAGCTTGGCTGATGCGCGACTGTCGGGGGATTTCCGGATAACCCAGGCACACGGGCTTCAGTTCGACGTGTCGGCGCAGGACTACGCGGGCGGCTATCTTGGCCAAGTCGACAGCCACCTTTATCTTCAACCCTCAACCCGCTCGAAATACGGCTTCTTTGCGTCTCTTGCCGATGTCAACGGACGAGAGGCGACGATCGCCTACCTGGGTGCCGAGGGGCTGTTTGCGCTAAGCAATCGGACCGTTCTCGAGATCCGCGGCGGGGCCGGATACGCCCGGCCGGGCTCCTATGACTTCGTAGGTGCGGAGGCGTGGCTAAGTCGAGCGGTGTCTGAAAGCTTGTCGATGTACGGCGCGGTGCAATTGGTGGAAATCCAGGAAGACCGCCTGGACTCTGTCGCTTGGGGGGCGGAATTTGGCGCCACCTGGCAGCCGAAGGAAAGCCCTTTCGCGTTTACGGCATCCGCAGGAAGCACCGGCATGAGTGGCGCCGACTCCGCGCCCGCGGAAGGATATCTGCGGCTGGGTATCTCGTGGAGCTTGGGCGGAGAACGCGGCGCCCGTCAATCGCTTGCGGCGCGCGGCTTTCGTTCTCCTCGCCCGTTCGATCCACTGCTTCGGGCGGGATGGTTCTAATCTGCGCCAGCGCACAAAACCTGTTCCCGCATCGCCATTCTCTGCGCATGCGCAAAGAGATACTTCGGTTCGACAAGACCTAGAACAGGAAACGCCCATGACCTCTGTCAACGCCTTCGCCATACTTGCCGCGCGCATCATGATCGCGGCGATGTTTCTAGTTGCCGGCATCGGCAAACTGGGCGACGTCGCCGGCTTTACCGGATACATGACCTCAGCCGGCGTACCCGCCATCCTGGCCTGGCCGGTGATCCTTCTGGAAATCGCGGGCGCCGCCGCCTTGGTCGCGGGCTTCCAGACCCGCATCGCCGCGCTGGCGCTTGCAGGCTTCACCATCATGGCCGGTGCTCTTTATCATCTCCAGCCAGCGGACCAGATGCAGATGATCATGTTCTACAAGAACCTTGCCATCACCGGCGGTCTGCTGATGCTTGCGGTGACCGGCGCTGGCCACTACGCTTTCGACAATCGCCGGGTCGCTTCGGCCGTCGCCTGAATCCGGTCGCGAAGGGGCGGCGGCTCTGCCGCCCCTTTTCGTCTGCACGGAACTGGCGTAAACCGCGCGCCATGACAGAAACATTGCACATCATCGGCGGCGGCATGGCCGGATCGGAAGCCGCGTGGCAGGCGGCTAACATGGGCGTTCGCGTCGTCATCCATGAAATGCGGCCCAAGGTGGGAACATTCGCCCACAAGACAGGCCTTCTTGCGGAAATGGTCTGTTCCAATTCGTTCCGCTCGGACGATGACGAACGCAACGCGGTGGGCCTGCTGCACTGGGAAATGAGGGCGGCGGGCGGATTGATCATGGCCTCTGCCGCCGCGCACAGGCTGCCTGCGGGTGGTGCCTTGGCTGTGGATCGTGACCCCTTCGCCGAAACGGTCACGGCGCAACTGCGTGCACATCCCCTTATTTCCGTGTCCGAAGAAGAAGTTGCCGAACTTCCCTCAAGCGGCCACTGGATCGTCGCGACCGGGCCTTTGACCTCCGCCAGCCTTGGTGCTGCGATCCGTGCGGAGACCGGCGCTGACCACCTCGCCTTCTTCGACGCAATCGCACCGATCGTCTACGCCGAAAGCGTGGACATGTCGGTTGCCTGGATGCAGTCGCGCTACGACAAGGGCGAGACCGAGGAAGAGCGCACCGCCTACATGAACTGTCCAATGGACCGCGATCAATATGACGCATTCATCGACGCTCTCTTGGCCGCGGACAAGACCGAGTTCCACGAGGGCGAAACCGCCGGGTACTTCGACGGATGCTTGCCGATCGAGGTGATGGCGGAGCGCGGGCGCGATACGCTTCGTTTCGGTCCGATGAAGCCCGTCGGCCTGACCAATGCCCACCGGCCTGACGTGAAACCCTATGCCGTGGTACAGTTGCGCCGCGACAATGCCCTTGGCACGCTCTACAACATCGTGGGCTTCCAAACCAAGATGAAGTACGGAGCCCAAATCGATGTTTTCCGTATGATTCCCGGATTGGAACATGCCAGCTTTGCAAGGCTGGGCGGCATCCATCGCAACACGTTCATCAACTCTCCGACCCTGCTTGATGACCGGATGCGCCTCAAATCGCGTCCGCATATCCGTTTTGCGGGCCAGGTCACCGGGGTCGAGGGCTATGTCGAAAGTGCCGCGATGGGCCTTCTGGCCGGAAGGATGGCAGCGGCAGAGATCCTGGGCCGCGATCTGCCCGCGCCCGGACCGGAGACGGCGATGGGCGCGCTTGTGACACACATCACGGGCGGAGCAGAGGCCAAGACCTTCCAACCGATGAACGTGAACTTCGGGCTGTTTCCTCCGATTGACGCGAAGGGCGGACGCCGGGGACGCAAGGATCGCTACAAGGCCTATACTGACCGAGCGAAAGACGTATTTTCACAATGGCTTCAGGCGCAAAGCTGATGCGAACCCGGTTTGCGCCATCGCCAACCGGGCCGCTTCACCTTGGCCATGCCTATTCCGCCATTCTGGCCCATGACGAGGCCCGCGCCCGGAATGGGGTGTTCCTCCTCCGCATGGAGGATACCGATATGGAACGTTGCCGGGCTGAATGGGAAGCGCTGATCGTAGAGGATCTGAGCTGGCTTGGCCTGACCTGGGACGAAGAGATCCTGCGCCAGTCGGACAAGATCGACATCTACAACGCGCGGCTGGAAACCTTGGGCGAAAGCGGGTTGCTGTATCCGTGTTCCTGCACGCGCGGAGATATCCGCGCGGCCCTTGCCGCCCCGCAGGAGGGCGTCGTGCACAACATCTATCCCGGAACCTGTCGTGGGCGCACGATGGCCAGCCGCAAGCCCGGCGATGCGCTGCGCCTCGACCTGTCAAGGGCCCTTGAGGCGCTGTCCGGGCACGTTCTGCGCTTTGTCGAAACCGGCCCCGCGCATGAGGGAAGCCATATCGTCGATCCCGAGCAGGCGCGCCGGACAATCGGTGACGTTGTCCTGGGCCGCAAGGGCGAGGATATCGTGGCCTACTTCCTGGCCTCGGCGTTCGACGATGCGGACCAGGCGATCACGCATGTCATCCGTGGCGAGGATCTGTTCGAATTCACGGCAATCCAGGTGATCCTGCAGCACCTTTTCGGATTGCCGACACCGATCTATCACCATCACCGGCTCATAAGGGATGAGAACGGCAAGCGTCTTGCCAAGCGTGACGATGCACGTGCGATCCGCAAGTATCGCGAGGATGGCGTCACGCCCGATGACATCCGGCGCAGCCTGGGCCTTGAATGAGCCAATTGCGGCCGGTCGCGCGGAACCTAGACCTGCGGTTGCAGGATCTCGACCTCGGACCCGTTGCGAACGGCGGTGTAGAAGCAGGACCGTCGGTTGGTGTGGCAGGCCGGGCCGACCTGGTCGACCAGAACCAGCAGGCAGTCGCGATCGCAGTCCATGCGCATCTCGATCAGCCGTTGCGCGTGGCCGGAACTTTCACCCTTGACCCAGAAAGCCGCACGCGAACGCGACCAATAGGTTACACGGTTTGTCTCAAGCGTCCGCGCCACGGCCTCGGCGTTCATCCAGGCCATCATCAGGACTTCACCGGTGGCATGATCCTGCGCTATGGCCGGGATCAGACCGCGATCATCATAGCGCAATGTGGTAGGGTCGAAGGTCATGGCTCACCTTTGCAAACAGCACGCGTTCCCCTATCTATGGGACGGGCGCGCCAGGGGGAAGACATGAGCGACAGCGACCTCATAAAGCTCTATTCGCAACGCATCCTTGCGCTTGCGGCGGATATTCCTCATCTGGGCCGTCTGGACCATCCCACCGCCACCGCGCGCCGCCGCTCTCCGCTTTGCGGATCGACGGTCGCCGTCGATCTTGACGTCAAGGACGGCAAGATCACCAACTATGCTCAGGATGTGAAGGCTTGCGCCTTGGGTCAGGCCGCCGCGGCCGTGGTCGGCGACGTGATCATTGGCCGCACGCGTGCCGAGGTGGAAAGGGCCCGCGACGAGTTGCGCGCAATGCTGAAGGAAAATGGCCCCGTCCCGTCCGAACCCTTCGCAGGGCTGGAGGTGCTGCTGCCGGCGCGCGATTACAAGAATCGTCACGCTTCGATAATGCTTGCGTTGGAAGCTGCGGCAGAGGCCTTTGCCAGCGCCGAGGCCGCAGCTTAAAAAAAACCGCCGCGCGTCGATCGACGGCGGCGGCAGTCAGCAAGTTCTCCAAGAAACCCCGAGACTGGGCGGCATGCTTGGGGGAGCTGGCCGCGCATGACAGGCATGTCAGATGCCTGGGGGAGGCACCTTCGGGCGGGAAAACTGCGAGGCAGTTGAGGGATACGGGGTCAAAGAAGACCGGGCAGGTGCAGTCCAACGATCAGCATGACGACCAGAGACACCAGCCCTGCTGCATCCTGCACAAGCGTCCCGGACGAACGGGCAATCACGGATTTCAGATCGAATTTCATCGGAACCTCCACCTGAGTTGCCTATTTGTTCTCATATGATTCATCACTTGTAAAGAACTAAATGAGAACATTTGTGAACGATGTGCCAACTCACCCAACATTGATCAAGCGAATGGCACGGTCCTTCTCCATCAACCACAAGAGCACACGCACCGCCTGACCGCGAGCACTGGCAAGGCCAGGGTCCTCGGCCAGAAGCCGGCGAGCATCGCTTTGCGCGATCGCCATCAATCCCGCCTGCCGTTCAAGATCGGCGATGCGGAAGCGCGGCAGGCCGGACTGCGCGGTTCCGATCAGGTCCCCTGCCCCCCGCATGGCCAAATCTTCCTCGGCGATGCGAAACCCGTCTTCTGTTTCGCGCAGGATCGACAGGCGTCGTTCGGCGGTATCGGACAGGGGCGACTGATACATCAGCAGGCAGGTCGAGGCTGCGGTTCCTCGCCCCACCCGGCCCCGCAACTGATGAAGTTGCGCCAAGCCAAAGCTCTCGGCGCGTTCGATAACCATGATCGAGGCGTCGGGGACATTGACGCCAACCTCGATGACGGTTGTTGCGACCAGAACACGCGTGCGTCCCGCGACGAAGTCCGCCATGGCCGCATCCTTTTCGCTGGGCGGCATCTGCCCATGCACAAGGCCGACCGATCCCTCGCCCAGGGCTGCGCGCAGCATGCGGAAGCGTTCCTCGGCGGCGGTCAGGTCCACGATCTCGCTTTCCTCGACCAAAGGGCAAACCCAGTACGCCCTCCGACCTTCCTGCAGGGCGCGGCGCAGATGGTCGACCACCTCGTCCATACGGTTGGTCGAAACAAGGGCCGTCTTCACCGGCTTTCGGCCTGCAGGCTTTTCGTCAAGCACCGACACGTCCATGTCGCCATACTGGGCAAGGCTCAGCGAGCGTGGAATCGGCGTGGCGGTCATCACCAGAACGTCCACCGCATGTCCCTTGGCGCCCAGTTCCATGCGCTGCGACACGCCGAAGCGGTGCTGTTCGTCGACGATGGCAAGCCGCAGGTCCGCGAAATCAACATCCTTCTGGAACACCGCGTGCGTCCCGACGAGGATCGCGATCCTCCCTTGGGCCAGGTCGGCAAGCTTGGCCGCGCGCTCTGCCCCGCGGTCGCGCCCGGTCAGGATGTCCAGCCGCACGCCCGCGCTTTCTGCGAGCGGCCGCAGCCCCTCAAGGTGCTGACGGGCGAGGATTTCGGTGGGGGCCATCATCACGCCCTGCCCGCCCGCCTCGACCGCGTTCAACAGCGCAAGGAACGCGACCAGTGTTTTTCCCGACCCCACGTCACCCTGCAACAGTCTGTTCATCCGCCGGTCAGAGGCCATGTCGGCCACAATCTCGGCTGCCGCGCGGTCCTGCGCGGCGGTTGGGCGATATGGAAGCGCAGCCAGAACTCTTTGCCGAAGGTGCCCATCACCCCGGCTTGCCTGCCCTTTCCCCCGACGGATCGCGCCGCGCGCCAGCGCAAGCGTCACTTGATGGGCGAAAAGTTCGTCGTAGGCCAGCCGCTGGCGGGCTGGCGCGTTGGGCGACAGACCGAACAGATCGGCGGGGCGGTGCGCCGCGCGCAGGGCCTCGGCCCAGGTCGGCCAGCCTTCGCGCGCAACCAGTTGCGCGTCCGCCCATTCCTCAAGCTCCGGCATTCGTTCCAGCGCACCTTCCACCGCCTTTTGCATCACCTTCTGGGTGACGCCCGCCGTTAGAGGATAAAGCGGCTCGAAGGACGGCAGATCCGCGGCCTCTTCCGGTTTCAGGATGTGATCGGGATGGACGATCTGCGCCAAGCCGTCGAAAATCTCAAGCTTTCCCGAAATCACCCGGCGCTGCCCGGTAGGCAGATGCCGTGACAGGAAATCTCCACGGGCGTGAAAGAAAACAAGCTGAAACTCGGTTTTCGCATCGCGCACGAAGACCCTGGCCGGTCCACCCTTTCGGCGCGCCGGGACATGGGACCCGACCAACACCTCTACCGTCACGGTGGCCGGAGGGGTGACACCGACGATGCTATCCCGCAGTGCGCGGTCAACGCCCGAGACGGGAAGGGTCAACAGAATGTCGCGCGGGCGCGTGATGTCGATCTGCACAAGGTTCGCTGCCGTCTTGGCGCCGACCCCCGGCAGGGTTTCCACCCCCGCGAACAGCGGGAAAAGCACGGCAGGACGGCTCATCCGCCGATCAGCCGAAGCCAGGCATCTTCGTCGATGATCTCGACACCCAACCGCTCGGCCTCCTTCGCCTTCGACCCCGCGCCAGGTCCCGCGACGACAAGATCGGTACGCGCGGAAACGGAACCGGAAACCTTTGCGCCTAGCGCCTCCGCGCGCGCCTTGGCCTCGGCGCGCGTCAGCTTTTCAAGCGTTCCCGTAAAGACGATCGTCTTGCCTGCGACCGGGCTTTCCACCGGCCCGCGCTTCTCGGCGGGCAGAATGTCCAACTCATCCACAAGCCGGTCGATCGAAGCACGCTCCGCGTCTTGGTTGAACGCGTTCACCAATGACGCGGCCATCACCGCGCCGACCCCGTCGATGGACAGCAGGTCCGCCCACGCCTCGCCCTCGCCGATACGGGCGGCCGTGACCGCGCTTTCAAAGGCGGCCCACGTTCCGAAATGATTGGCCAGTAGACCGGCAGCCGTTTCACCTACGTGTCGAACGCCAAGCGCGAATATCATGCGCCGAAGTTCGATTTTCCGTTTTTCATCAATGGCATCGAACAGTTTCTTTGCGGACCTTTCACCGAACCCCTCGCGGTTCTTCAACTTCGTCAGATTCCGCGCATCCCGCTGCCTCAGGGTAAAGATATCGGCGGGCTCGCGAACAGGAAGCGCCGCGTCACTGAAGAACATCTCGATCTGCTTTGCGCCCAGACCTTCGATGTCAAAGGCCCCGCGGGACACGAAATGCTTCAGTTTTTCAACGGCCTGCGCGGGACAGATCATGCCGCCAGTGCAGCGACGCACGGAGTCGCCTTCCTCCCGGACGGCATCGGACCCGCACTCGGGGCATCTGGTTGGGAACACATAGGGATTCGCATCGCTTGGGCGCTTGCCCAGGTCGACATCGGCGATCTTGGGGATGACGTCACCCGCGCGATAGACCTGAACCCAGTCTCCAACGCGGATGTCCTTGCCGTCGCGGATCTCGGCGCCACGGGAATCGCGCCCTGCAATGTAATCCTCGTTGTGAAGCGTGGCGTTTGAAACGACGACGCCGCCCACGGTGACCGGCAGAAGTCGGGCCACGGGGCTAAGCGCGCCTGTCCGGCCGACCTGGATGTCGATGGCTTCAAGCCGTGTCCAGGCAAGCTCGGCCGGAAACTTGTGGGCAATGGCCCAGCGGGGGGTCGTCGACCGAAAGCCCAGACGCGACTGGTATGATAGGTCGTTCACCTTGTAGACGACGCCGTCGATATCATAGCCAAGCGTCGCGCGCTGAGCCTCGATTTCCCGGTAGGTGGAGAGAAGCGCATCGGGACCGTCGCAGGTCCTGGTCAGCGGGTTGGTCTGGAATCCCAAGGCCGCAAGCCTATCCACGGCGCCGATCTGGGTTGAGGAAAGCGGCGCGCTGAGCTCGCCCCAGGCGTAGGCAAAGAACCGCAGAGGCCGTGCCGCCGTGATCGCTGGATCGAGTTGACGCAAGCTTCCGGCGGCTGCGTTTCGCGGGTTCGCAAAGGTCTTGTCTCCTGCTGCGGCCTGGCGCTCATTCAAGGCAGCGAAGTCGTCATGGCCCATGTAAACCTCGCCGCGCACCTCCAGCACATCCGGGGCTCCGACAAGCGATTGAGGGATGTCATCTATCGTGCGCGCATTGGCGGTGACATTCTCGCCCGTTTCGCCATCTCCGCGGGTGGCGGCCTGCACCAAAGTTCCACCTTCATACCGCAGCGAAAGCGAGAGACCGTCGATCTTCGGCTCAGCCGTGTAGACCAGAGCGGCATCCTGCGCGAGGTTCAGATACTTGCGTATCCGATCATCAAACTCCCGCACTTCTTCATCCTCGAAAGCATTTTCGAGGCTGAGCATGCGGACTGCATGCCGGACCTTGGCAAAGGTTTCGGATGGTGCCGCACCCACCTGACGCGTGGGACTGCCTTCGGCCGCGAGCGTCGGAAAACGCACCTCGATCGCCGCCAATCTGCGCTTGAGCGCGTCATAGGCGGCATCGGAAATCTCCGGCGCATCCTCGGAGTGGTAGGCTCGGTTCGCCTGCGCGACCTCTTCGGCCAGAAGCGCCCATTCATGTCGCGCCTGGTCCGCCGACAACGACTCCACCGGCACGTCGCGCACAGAATCCGCGTTACTGGAAATCATCGCCGCCCCCGAAACTCCTTTCCGAGTGTTAGGCGGCGTCGAGGTCAAGGTCCAGAGGTTGCCGTCGCTCAGGCCCCCATGGCAATGCGTCTCTCGCCGACCTGAGGTTCGCGAAGGACGTATCCGCGGCCCCAGACGGTTTCTATGTAGCTTTCGCCGCCCGTGGCCTCCGCAAGCTTTTTCCTGAGCTTGCAGATGAAGACGTCGATGATCTTGAGCTCAGGTTCGTCCATTCCGCCGTAAAGATGGTTGAGGAACATTTCCTTCGTCAATGTCGTGCCCTTGCGAAGGCTGAGCAGTTCCAGCATCTGGTATTCCTTGCCGGTCAGGTGAACGGCCTTGCCATCCACATCCACCGTCTTGGCGTCCAGGTTCACACTGATCTTTCCCGTGCGAATGATCGATTGGGCATGACCCTTTGATCGGCGGATGATCGCATGGATGCGCGCGACCAGTTCTTCGCGGTGAAACGGCTTGGTCATGTAATCATCCGCGCCAGAACCGAAGCCGCGAATCTTGTTTTCGGGATCGTCGGCACCCGACAGGATCAGAATCGGCGTGGACACCTTGGCCAAACGCAACTGCCGAAGCACCTCGTGCCCGTTCATGTCGGGAAGGTTCAGGTCCAGAAGGATCAGATCGTAGTCATAGAGTTTTGCCAGATCGATCCCTTCCTCCCCAAGGTCAGTGCAATAGACGTTCAGGTTGGCATGCGTCAGCATCAATTCGATACTGCGCGAGGTGGTCGGGTCGTCCTCCACCAACAGAATTCTCATCCGGCGATCTCCGCATTAAGCCCTCGACTGATCAGAGACTTGCCGAGAATGGTTAAGCAGGCGTTACCATAACGAGGATTTTGGCCCCAACAATCTATAGCTGTCTGAACTTCTGGATTTTTGTGACTTTAAGCGCGGTTGCACCATGCCGCGACACAGCCTCGAACCAAAGGTCAAGCTCTTCCTCCGAAAGCGCATAACGCTCAAGCGCCTCGCCCCGCGAAATCAACCCCGCGGCAAGCGCCTTGACGACCAGCGCCTTGCGGCTGGCCACCCAGCGGCAGGTATCTTTGGGCGGCAGGTCCGCCCGCGTCATCACGCTTCCATCCGGCAAGGTCACGGCACGTGGCCCGCTCACCCTTTTAAGGTACATCACGCACCCCCTTTTTATCACCACCAACGGCAGGATCGCGCGCTGTGCTTAAGGGACGGTGAAACCCGGCCTTGCGACTAGTTCGCATTTTCCTATATTCCCGCACATCTCGCGGAGAACGAAATGCCACTGGACGTCCCCTTGAACTCGCTCGGCCTGCCGAAGTCACCTGCGCAAACGCGGGTCGTCGTGGCCATGTCCGGTGGCGTGGACAGTTCGGTCGTCGCCGCGATGTTGAAGGAAGAAGGGTACGACGTCGTCGGTGTTACCCTGCAGCTTTACGACCACGGCGCAGCGCTGGCGAAAAAGGGAGCCTGCTGCGCGGGTCAGGACATCCATGACGCCCGCCGCGTGGCCGAGGCAATGGGTTTTCCGCACTACGTTCTGGACTATGAAAACATCTTTCGCGACGCGGTCATCGAGGAGTTCGCCGATGCCTACCTGGCTGGCGCGACGCCCGTGCCCTGCATCCGTTGCAATGAGCGGGTGAAGTTCAAAGATCTGCTTGCCACGGCACGCGATCTTGATGCCGATTGCATGGCAACCGGACACTACATCCAGCGCAAGATGGGTAACGGCAGGGCAGAGTTGCATTCGGCAGCGGATCCCGCGCGCGATCAAAGCTACTTCTTGTTCTCGACCACACCTGAGCAGCTTGATTTCCTGCGCTTTCCACTCGGCCACCTGGCCTCCAAGGCCGAGACTCGGGCGCTGGCCGCGAAATACGGCCTGTCGGTGGCCGACAAGCCCGACAGCCAGGACATCTGCTTTGTCCCGAACGGCAACTATGCCGCCGTCATCGAAAAGCTGCGCCCCGGTGCCGCCGATCCGGGCGAAATCGTGGACATGGACGGCAATGTCGTGGGGGATCACCGCGGCGTCATCCACTACACGATCGGGCAACGGCGCGGCCTTGGCATCGGTGGGCTGGAGGATCCGCTTTACGTGGTCCGCCTGGATCCGGACACGCGCCGTGTCGTCGTCGGCCCGAAAGAGGCGCTGGCAACGCGCGTGATCCCGGTCAGAGAGATCAATTGGCTGGGCGACGGTCCATTCGACGGCCCCCGGGAACATCACGTCTCGGTCAAGGTGCGTTCGACACGGCCCCCGCGGTCGGCGATCGTGCGTCCGATCAGCGCGACCGAGGCCGAGGTCGAGCTTCTGGACCCGGAAACCGGCGTAAGCCCAGGTCAGGCCTGCGTGTTCTACGAAACGGGTGGAAGCCGCATCCTGGGTGGCGGCTGGATCTGGAAGGGCCGCTAGGCCGATCGGCCTTCGCCGCCGATGGCACGCAGCACAGATCGGGCCGCACGATGACCGGGCGGCTCGCCTCCTCGGCCAAGCCTGTCCATCGTCAGCGCCATTGCGGCCTGCTGTTCGGTCCGCGCCGCCGGATCCTTGAACAGCCGTCGCACGGCCCCTGCCAGAGCCTCGGGATTGCAGCGTTCCCCAAGGAATTCCGGCACCGCGCGGGTGTCGGACACCAGATTGACCAGCGTTACCGTGTCGTGGCGCACGATGCGGCGCAAGATGAACCGGCTGACGGGATTGAAGTCATAGCCGATGACCATGGGAACCGCGTGCGCAGCAAGTTCCAGGCTGACAGTGCCAGAGGCCGCCAGCGCCACGTTCGCAGCGGCGTAGGCGGCGGGCCTTTCCGCACCCTCGACGACGATCGGCCTAGGTGTCCAGGCGGCGGTCATTTCGCGCACCATTGCGGCCACACCCCGAACGGTCGGGATCGCCACGGCAAGACCGGGCACCTCGCGCGCGACGAGTTCAAGCGCGGCGCCAAAACGCGGGCCAAGCCGCGAAACCTCGCCCTTGCGGGATCCGGGCAGGCACAGCGCCAGCGGCGCGTCGGGCGCGATGCCGTGCCGTGCACGGAACGCATGTGCTTCCTGCGAGGACGCGACGGGCATAGCGGCGACCGGGTGCCCTACGAAATCGCAGGTCATACCGGCCGCTTCCATGTAGGGCGGTTCAAACGGAAGAAGCGCCAGAACATGATCGATGATCGGCGCCATCTTCGCCGCCCGGCCGGGCCGCCAAGCCCAGACAGACGGGGCGACGTAATGGACGGTTCTGAGTTCAGGCCAAAGCGCCCGCGCCGCGCGAGCGACCCGAAGCGTGAAGTCGGGACTGTCGATCGTGATCAGCGCGTCCGGCCGCGATGCGGCCACGGCCTCAGCCGTCTCCCTTATCCGACGCTTCAGGTGGCGATACTTCGGCAGGACTTCCATCAGCCCCATGACCGACAGTTCTTCCATCGGAAAGCGGCTCTCAACGCCCTCGGCCTCCATCAGCGGGCCGCCGACACCTTCGAAGCGCACACCGGGGACAAGATGCTTCAGCCCGGCCATGAGAGCCGCGCCAAGTGCGTCGCCCGACGCCTCACCGGCGATGAGAAACAGATTCATGCCTGTCCGCCGCTGGGTCTAACCCACAGGAACATCCCCTGCGCGTCCAAGGCGCGAACAACTGCCGGCAAGTCCAGAACCATGACGCCACCAGCCTCGATCACGATACCGCCCAATCCCGCCTCGGCCGCGAGGCGCGCGGTGCCGGGTCCGATCACCGGCAGATCGACGCGGCGGTCCTGGGTCGGCTTTGGCGCCTTGAACAGGATGCCTCGCCCGGCGGTCCGCTTCAAGGACGCCAGCATCGCATCCGTCCCCGCCGGCCCTTCGCGCGCCACGACCAGATCGTCCACGACGACACAGGACTGGCCGGTGTCGGCGCGCCCCATCTCGGCCACCGTCGCTTCGCCCAGGCGCGCGTCCGGCTCGGTCTGCGGCAAAAGCCCCGCGCTGGTCAGCACGCCCGCATCTGGCAGCAGATCAGGCGCCAGTTCATGCGCCCCCACGATGCCGAACCCGTGTTCTTCGAATATCGCAAGGAAGGTGCGCAAGGTCGCATCGTCACCCGGCTGCATCGCGGCAAGGATCCGGGGCACCAGCGTCGCGGTTCGCGGATCGAACAGTTCTGGTTCCAGCTTTGGTCTGCGCACGGCGCCCGCGAGGCAGATGCGTTCAACCCCGCGCTCAGCCAGGCGGTCAAGAAAGGGCACGAGCCTTTCCAAACGAAACACATCGACATCCACGCCGGGAAGATCCGGTTCGAACATATTCAGCGCGGCTACGACAAAGGGTTCCTGCGCCTTGCGAAGCGCGTCCACGATCAGCCGGGGAAGCTGCCCCTGCCCTGCGATCAGCGCGGTGGTCATCTCGGCGTCAGGAAGGAACGGTCCGAGGGACCAAGGATGAAATCCAGAACCTCTCGCACCTGAGCGGTCGCATCTTCCGCCTCGGCCGCCTGACGCGCGCGTTCGCGGAAGTTGCCATCCGAAAGCGAGTTGAACAGATCACGCAGCGCTCCGATATCGCCGCGATCGAGCCCTCGGCGCTTCAGACCGACAAGGTTCAGCCCGTCCAGCGCACCGCGCGGCCCCTGGACAAGGCCGTAGGGTATCACATCGGCCGTAACCATGGTCACAGCTCCGATCATTGCACCACGGCCGATTCGCACGAACTGGTGGATGCCGGACAGACCACCAACGATCACCTCGTCCTCGATCACGCAGTGACCGGCCAGCGCCGCATTGTTCACGAGAATGACATTGTTGCCGATCCGGCAGTCATGCGCGACATGCGCGCCGGCCATGATCAGGCAATCGTCTCCGATCTCGGTCAAACCGCCGCCGCCCTCGGTCCCGGTGTTGATCGTGACATGTTCGCGGATTCGGTTGCGCGCGCCGATGCGAAGCATCGTCTGTTCGCCCCGGAACTTAAGGTCCTGAGGTATCTCGCCAATCGTGGCGAAGGGAAAAACAACGGTTTCTTCGCCGATCTCGGTTTTTCCGGTCAGGACGGCGTGGCTTTTCACCACGACGCCGCGCGCTAAGCGCACATCTGCCCCGATCAGGCAGAACGGGCCAATCTGGCAGTCAGGCCCGATCACCGCCCCGGACTCCACATGTGCCGAGGGATGGATCCGTGCGCTTGCGTCGATCGCCATGGTCAGTCCCTGAGATCCATCATTGCCGCGATGTCGGCCTCACAGGCAAGCTCGCCCGCGACCTTCGCCTCTCCGTGGAACTTCCAGATCTTTCCGCCGCCACGCTTCACGGTCATGTGCAACTCAAGGACGTCGCCCGGCACAACCTTGCGCCGGAACTTGCACGAATCGATCGAGAGGAAATAGGTCAGCAGGTCGCGCCCCACGACGTCCATCGAAATACCGACCAGAACCGCGGCCGCCTGGGCCATCGCCTCGACGATGGTGACGCCCGGCATGATCGGCGCCTGAGGAAAGTGCCCCTGGAAATGCGGCTCGTTGAAGGTCACGTTCTTGATGCCGATACACCCTTCGTTAACGCGGATATCCACGACCTTGTCGATCAGCAGGAACGGATAGCGATGCGGAATAATCCGCTGGATCAGGTGGATATCGGCCTCGGTCACGGGTGCGTCGGTCATCTTTCATCCTTGCGCGAGGGGCTTCGGTTACCCGGACTAGCTAGCAAGTCGGGCATCTTGGCGCAAGCGCCGGTCAGTTGTCGACCGAAGGCAATTCCGGTCTACGGCCCGCCCCCAAAGCGGTGTCGATCCTGGCAATGGCCTCATCCGTGATGTCGATCACATCCGCGGCGATAAGAACGGAGCGGCGATCGAGAATCACCAGCGCGCCGGGCGTTTCGGAAAGCAGCCCCCGCAGTACGGGCACGGCGGTCGCCAGAAACGCCTGCCGCTCGACATCCCTGAGCCGTGCCAGATCACGTGCCTTGGCGTCCTGATTTCGGCGGATCTCGATGACCTTGGCATCGAACGCGTCAGCCAGGGCCCGGAACTCTTCGCCCGGAAGCGTTTTGCGCTGTTCCGTCAATGCCTGTTCTTCGGTCTCAAGATCCGACTCGATCTGACGGTTCTCGGCCGCAAGCGCGCTGGAATCCGCCTCGATTTCGGACACCACGCGCTTGCCCCACAACGAACCCTCGAACAACCGCTCCTGATCCAGGACCAGGATGGATGTCATGACCGGCCTTGGCCCGGTCGTTACCGACGCCTCCTGTGCGGCCACTGGCAGCACGGCCGCGACGGCAAGCGACAGAGCGACCAGCCAGAAACGCATCAGAACTGCGTGGATACGGACAGGTCGAAGTTCTGCGTGCGGTCGTAGTCTTCCTTCTTGAGCGCATGCGAGAAGTTGAAACGCAGCGGCCCAAGGACGGATTCCCAGAAGACCGAGAAGCCAATAGAGGCGCGAAGGTTCAGTGAGTCATCGACCGCGTTTCCGCCGGCACCGGTCGTGTTGTCCAGCCCCCAGACAGAACCAACATCTGCAAACAGGCCGCCTGTGATGCCGTATTCGGTAGGCAGGCCAAGCGGGAATTCCGCCTCAAGGCGGGCGACCGCAAAGTAGTTCCCACCAAGCGCATCCTCGTTCACGGCGTTCAGATCGCGCGGCCCGATCCCGTTGGGTTCGAACCCGCGGATCTTGCCGTTGCCGCTGAAACGGTCCAGCACGCGCGTGTCGCCGTTAAGACGCTCGACCATGCCGCCTTCGATCTCGGCCCGCAGGGTCACGTCTTCGCGCATGATCTTGCGCTGGTGCGATGCAATGGCAGTCGTCGTGATCTGTTCAACATCGCCACCAAATCCGGCGAAATCCTGGTTCAGCCGCAAAAGGGTACCGCGCGTGGGATCAAGGCCGCCGATCCGCGTATCGTAGCTGAGCGTATAGCCAAGCGCACTCGACACTTCCTTGCCTTGTTCGGCCAACAGGATCGGGGATGAATCAGCGGGCGTGTCACCACCAACATCCGAAAGCTCATCGCTGGCAAGCTTGTACCGCACCTCAAGGCGCGTGAACTCGCTGAGCGGGAATTCCAGCGAGGGCTGCACACCGATGCGGGTGGTATTGTAGGACGAATTGTCTTTGTCAGTGGTGGTATAATAGGCGTTGAAGCGGAACCTCAGATCGCGGTCCAGCAGCGCCGGCTCAATGAAGGTGATCGAGCTGTTCTGGTTGTCGGTGCCCGCGTTGATGTTCACGCTGACGTACTGGCCACGTCCAAGGAAGTTCGCCTCGGACAGGCCGATGTTGAAACCCACACCATTCGAGACCGAATAGCTGGCACCGAAGGTCAGAGAGCCTGTCGGCTGCTCTTCGACGTTGACGTCGACGATGACCTGATCCGGCCCCGTTCCCGGGTTGGCATTCACGTCGGAGTTGGAGAAGAAGCCCAGGGCGCGGATGCGCGCCGCGGCGTCCCGAATTTCGCGCGGGTTGAACGGATCGCCCTCAACCGTGCGGAACTGGCGGCGGACCACCTGGTCAAGCGTGGTCGCGTTGCCCTCGATGTCGATACGCTCGACGAAGACACGCGGCCCCTTGGTCAGAACGAAGGCGACATCGAGCGTTCCTTCGCGTTCGTTGCGCGTCACGCGCGGTTCGACACGCAGAAAATCCAGACCATTGCGAAGGGCAATTGCCTCCATTTTGTTGATCGTCGTGTCGATCGCCAAGGGAGAATACGCCGCGCCATCCCGGATCTTGATCACCTCGGCGTATTCCGACGGGTCCACCCCCTCGTACTCACTGGCAGTCGTGATCTTGCCGAAACGGAATTGCTGGCCTTCACGCACGTTAAAGGTCAGGAAGAAGGCGTCACGCTCACGCGAATACTCCGAGGCAACCGAGAGAACCTGGAAATCGACATAGCCGCGGGAATTGTAGAAATCCTTCAAGAGTTGCTTGTCGAATTCGGTACGGTCGCCGATGAAGGTGTCGCGCTGCACGAGGCGACGGAAGATGCCTGCCTGCTTGGTCTCCAGGACACGGCGCAGGCGCCAGTCGGAATATGCCTGGTTGCCAGTGAACGACAGGCGCTCGATCTCGGTCACGCTGCCTTCGCGAATCTCGAACACCAGATCGACGCGGTTACCGTCGCGCCTGATGATCCTCGGCTCCACCCGAGCAGACAGGCGGCCCTGGTCGGAATATATCTGGGCGATTGCGGCGGCATCGGCCTCGGCCTGCGCTGCGGAAAAGACGCGGCGCGATTGCGACTTGATGACCGCTGCAAGCTCTTCATCCTCGAGCCGGCGGTTGCCTTCGAAGTTCACGATGTTGATCGTGGGGTTCTCGACGACCCGGATCACAAGGGTGTTTCCTGAGGGGACAAGTTCAACCGTCTCGAACAGCCCCGAATCCGCGATGCGCTGATAGGCGTCATTCAGTTGCGACGCCGACATCGCAGTACCTCTGGCGATTCCCGCGAACTTGAGGATCGTCGCGTCCTCGATCAGCGAGTTGCCTTCGATCGCGACGGAACTGAACACGTAGTCCTGCGCAAAGGTTGCGTCGGGAATCGTGGAAAAAGCCAGGGAAATCGCCACTGCCGCGGGGGCAAGCCCCAAGCGAACCAGCCCGCTGTTGCCGCCGAGTTTGCGCCGCCGGTCCATCCGCCGTCCCCCTGTCTATTTCTGGTCAATGCCTTGGGGAGTCACTAGCCCCTTTGGGGCACCTTGTCAAAAGGCGCGGCGCGGCTTCTTTCGAAGCCGCGCCGTTGATCGCGCGCATGGGTTGGGGGCCAGCGCGATCGGTTAAAAGAAATAGTCCACAGGCACTGTCAGCACCGAAGCCTTGGTTGCGAGGTAGGCTGATAGTGCCAGGCCTGCGGCAATCACGATGGGAACAATCACACGGTCGAATCCCAAGTCGTAAAGCACGGAAAGGCTGCGGTATCCGCTTTGAATCAACTGCATCGATGGCCGCCACTGTTTGCTTTGGGTTTAAGCGATTCAAACCCTTAAATACGGCAACAATACGGCATCTGCGCAGGGTCGCTGTCTTACGGCAGACTCTTGCCTGTCAGGTACACAGGATATCGTTGGACAGACCAAAGACCATCAAAGCGATTACCAGGATCAGGCCGACGCTCATCGCAAGGTTCATCGCGCGGTCCGAAGGGGGTTTTCCGCGCGCCCATTCATAGGCGTGAAAGATCAGGTGTCCGCCATCAAGGACGGGAATCGGCAGCAGGTTGAGAAAGCCGATCGCGACTGACAGCGATGCCACGAGGCCGATAAAATAGTCCCAGCCCTGGCTCGCCGCCGCCCCTGCCGCCTGGGCGATTCCGATCGCACCCGAAATGCTGCAGCTCGATATGGAACCCGCGACGATTGCCACAAGGCTGGAGATCGTACCCGTGATAGACGCGAAGGTGGCCTGAACACCGATCACCGCCGCTTCCCAGGGCGAGGCGCGGCGCGACTGCTGGTCAAAGGCGATGTCCCCGTAGATCCCGATCTGCCAGTTCATCTCGAAGCCGCCATCCTCGGTCTGGACCGGACGCTCGCGCGGGACCAGCGTGGTATCAAAGGTTTCGCCGTCACGCCACACCACAAGCGAAAGCGGCGCACCCTGACTTCCCATGGCGCGGGAGCGGAGTTCCTCGAAGCGCCAGATCGTGGTGCCGTCTACGCTGACGATGACATCGCCCGCCTGAAGGCCCGCATCGATTGCCGCACTTTTCGGTGCAACACCCGAGATCAGCGGGGGCAGCGCCTGCGGCCCCATCACCTCGATCCGCTCGCCCTCGCGCTCGACGCCGTAGCGCACCAATGGCGCCGGCGGAAGGTTATTCGCCGCGGTCGCGAAATCCTCGAAAGTGGCAACGGGCGTCCCTTCGACCGCAACGATGCGATCGCCGGGCAGAAGGGTCACGCCCTCGACCGGAAGCGGCTTCAGGCTGACAATCGTGGGGGTGTCGTCGGCGATGCCGCGCACCAGCACGAAGCCCGCGAAGATGATCGTGGCAAGGATGAAGTTGAAGAACGGCCCCGCAAAGACGGTGGCCGCGCGCGCCCAAAGCGGCGCGCCATGCATAGTGTGGCGACGTTCCGTATCCGAGAGCCGCGACATGGTTTCCTCATCTGCGCCTGCAGATGCGGCATTGGCGTCGCCCAGGAACTTGACATACCCCCCCAGTGGAACGGCCGCTACCTGCCAGCGCGTGCCGCGCTTGTCGACGCGCGAGGCGAGAATGGGGCCGAACCCCACCGAAAACACCTCGGCATGGATGCCCGACCAGCGCCCAACGATGTAATGGCCGAATTCATGCACCGTCACGATGATCGAAAGCGCAACGATGAAGGCACCGAGATAGAATACCTGTCCGGCAAAGGACTCAATGAACGCAACCATTGTGAATACTCAACTCCCTTGTCGACGGGCAATGACTTCGGACGCCCTGCGGCGCGCCATGGCGTCAACCGCAAGCACCATATCGAGATCGCCAGGCGCGTTTCCAAGGGCGCCTTCGCCCGAAAGCGCTTCCAGCACCGCCTCCACCACCTCCGGCATCACGGTAAACCCGATGGTGCCGTCGATGAAAGCGTCCAGCGCCGCTTCCTTCGCGGCGTTGAAAGCCGCGCCACAAAGACCGCCTTCCGCCATGACTTCACGTGCCAGCCGCAACGCCGGGTAACGCGAAGGATCCGGAGCGCGAAAGGTCAGCGCGCCGATGCGCGCCAGATCCAGTCTTGCGACCGGCAGGTGCGCCCGGTCCGGCCAGTTCAGCGCATAGCCGATGGCATGGCGCATGTCCGGCGCGCCAAGGTGGGCGATCACGCCGCCATCGCGAAACCCGACAAGAGCGTGAACGAGGGATTCTGGGTGCACCAGCACCTCGATCCTTTCCGGTTCGATCGCGAAGAATTCCCGTGCCTCGATCATCTCGAGCGCCTTGTTGAACATCGATGCGCTGTCGATCGTGATGCGCTGGCCCATCGCCCAGTTCGGATGGGTAGAGGCTTCGGAAACTGTCGCCCTTGCCAGTCGTTCAAGCGGCCAATCCCGGAACGCCCCGCCGGATGCGGTGATGGTGATGTGCTCGACCGTCGCCATATCCTCGCCCACCAGCGCCTGGAACACCGCGGAATGTTCGCTGTCCACTGGGAGTATCCGGGCGCCATGCCGCCGCGCCTGGGCCATCAGAAGCGGACCTGCGGTTACAAGGCTTTCCTTGTTGGCAAGCGCCAGGGTGCCGCCATGCGACAGGGCGCGGAACCCGGGCACGAGGCCCGCAGCGCCGACGATGGATGACATCGTCCAATCCGCCGGACGGTCCGCCGCTTCTACGATCGCGCTGCGGCCTGCCGCTGCCGCCGTACCGCTGCCGGCAAGCGCCGCACGCAGGGCCGGCAGGCATTCGTCATGGGCGGTGACCGCAAGCTCGGCCCCAAGGGCGCGCGCCATCTCTGCCAGCCGCGCAACATTGCGGCCGCCCGTCAGCACGACGGTGCGGTACCGTTCGCGTCCGCCCTGCCCCATCAATAGGTCGAAGGTGCTTTCGCCGATCGAGCCGGTGGCCCCGAAGACCGAAACGCTTCGCATCAGGTCAGCCCCCGATCACGGGCAACGGCAGGACGAAACCCATCAATATCAGGAACAGGACCGCCCCGATCAGACCGTCGAACCGATCAAGCACGCCGCCATGCCCGGGGATCAGATGGGAGCTGTCCTTGACCCCGGCGCGCCGCTTGATCGCGCTTTCCGCGATATCGCCCATCTGCGCGGCGAACGCGACCAGGGCCGAAAGCGCGAACAGCCATGACGGCGCACCGACAAAGGCCGAAAACGCGGCCCCGACCAGCGCCGCCCCGATCCAGCCGGACACCGTTCCGGACCAGGTCTTCTTGGGTGACACCCGGGGCCAGAACTTCGCCCCGCCGATGATCCGCCCGCCGAAGTAGCCCAAAACATCCGATGCGACGACGACCGCCACGACCCAGAGGAGGAACGAAAGACCAAGTCCGCCACGAAACGCCACGAAGCCGTAGCCGGTCATCATCACCGCGAAGCCATAAAGGAAAAAGACCGCCCTGTCCCGGCGCGGGCGCAGCGCCCCGATCCCCGGCGGCACAAGCGCCAGCGCTATCGCAAAGGGCGCGTGGTTCCACAGGATGCCCGCCAGGCACAGCGCCGCGATCATACCCAGCAACCGCGCCTCGCCCGGACGGTCCGGTGCGGTCATCGCCGCCAGTTCCCAGATCATCAGACCCGTCACCGCGATCGAAAGCGCCTCGATCCAGATGCCGCCCGCGACGACATCGGCGACGCCCACAACCGCCATGGCAAGCCCCGCAAGCAGTCGGGGCGCCAGATCGTCCCACTTGGCCCCGCCGCTCATGCCCGCACCGTGCCGCCATAGCGCCGGTCGCGCATGCGGAAACGGGCAAGGATCGTCTCCAGCTCGGCGGGCGTGAAATCGGGCCAAAGTGTCGGGGTGAATTCGTACTCGGAATAGGCCGACTGCCACAGCAGGAAGTTCGATATCCGCGTTTCGCCAGAGGTGCGGATCACCAGATCAGGGTCCGGCAGGCCAGCGGTATCGAGCCGCGCCGTAATCGCGGCCTCATCCACCGCCTCGGGCGCGATCCTGCCCTCGGCCACGTCAAGCGCAAGCTTGCGCGCCGCTCGGGCGATTTCGTCCCTGCCACCATAATTGATCGCGACGTTCAGGTTCAGCGCTGTGCTGTCGGCCGTCTTCGCCTCGATCCCCGCCATCATTTTCTGCAGCTTCTTGTCCAGCCTTTCGCGCCCGCCGATAAACCTGAGGCGCACACCCGCATCCGACAGCCGCTGCGCTTCGCTTTCGATGTAGCGGGCGAAGATCGTCATCAAACCGATGACCTCTTCGGTCGACCGCTTCCAGTTCTCGGTCGAAAAGGCGTAAAGCGTCAGGTGCCGGATACCCAGACCCGGCGCCGACTCGACAATGGCGCGGACACGCTCTGCGCCGCGACGGTGTCCGACCAGGCGAGGCCAGCCGCGCTCGGTCGCCCAGCGACCGTTCCCATCCATGATGATCGCGACATGCAAGGCCCCTGCCCCGGTCAGATCCTTCGCGCCCATAGGCCGCCCCTTCATCCGCGCGCCCGAACCGGCTCAGACCTGCATGATCTCCGCCTGCTTTGCCTCAAGCGCCTTGTCGACCATCGCGATATGCTTGTCGGTCAGTTCCTGGATCTCGTCGTGCCAGAACTTCTGATCGTCCTCGCTGACCCCCTGCGCCTTCTTCAGCTTGTCCATGCCGTCACGGCGCACGTTCCGGATCGCCACGCGGGCGTGTTCGGCGTACTGCGCCGCCACCTTGGTCAGGTCGCGGCGACGCTCCTCGTTCAGTTCGGGGATCGGCAGCATGATGATCGTGCCGTTGAGCTGCGGGTTGATGCCGAGACCAGATTCCCGGATCGCTTTTTCCACCTTGCCGACCAGCGCCTTGTCCCAGACGTTGATCGTGACCATGCGGGGTTCGGGTACGTTGATCGTGCCAACCTGATTGACGGGCGTCAGGGAACCATAGGCGTCGACCATGATCGGCTCCACGATCGATGCCGAGGCGCGCCCCGTGCGGAGCGAGCCGAATTCCTGCCTGAGAGCCGCAAGCGCCCCGTCCATCCGGCGCTCCAGATCGTCGGTGTCCAATTCAAAATCGTCAGACATTCTGCCCTCTCACGGTCGTTCTCAATCTTTGCATGGCTCATAAGCCATTGGCGGCGGGTTGTATAGCAATCTTGGCCCGACGCGTGGCCTGCCTGAGCCACGCAAGGGAAGGCTGCGCTTTTCTCGACGGCGACGAAACGACCGCCGCGTCTTAGCCCTGAACCTTGGTGTAGGTGCCTTCACCGGCAAGGATGCCGCGGAATCCGCCCGGCTCATCCAGAGAAAACACGATGATCGGAAGGTCGTTGTCCCTCGCCAGGGCAATCGCCGAGGCATCCATGACACCGAGATGCTTTTGCAGCACCTCGTCGAACGACACGGTGTCGTAGCGCTTGGCATCTGCGAACTTCTTGGGGTCCTTGTCGTAGACGCCATCCACCTTGGTGCCCTTGAAGATCGCCTCGCATCCCATCTCGTTCGCGCGCAGTGTCGCCGCGGTGTCGGTGGTGAAGTAAGGGTTGCCCGTTCCCGCCGCGAAGATACAGACCCGCTTCTTTTCAAGGTGCCGGACAGCGCGGCGGCGGATGTAGGGTTCGCAGACTTGATCCATGGGGATCGCAGAGATCACGCGGGTATGTATCCCGAGTTGCTCTAGCGCCGCCTGCATCGCCAGCGCGTTCATGACCGTCGCCAGCATGCCCATGTAGTCGGCCGTCGTCCGCTCCATCCCCTGCGCGGCGCCGGAAAGTCCGCGGAAGATGTTGCCGCCGCCGATCACCATGCATATCTCGACGCCGAGATCATGAACGGACTTAACTTCATTGGCGATGCGCGCGACGGTCGGGGGATGAAGCCCGAACCCCTGGTCGCCCATCAGCGCCTCGCCTGAAATCTTCAGAAGTACGCGCTTGTAGGTCACCTTGGGTTCTTCCGCCCTGTTCATCGTGCGCTCCGCTTGCCGCCCATCATCTGACGGCGCAAAATGAAGGAAATCGCATCGGGGTTCAACCGCTCAGGACAGCGGAAACGCAACGCATCACAAAACGGGCCGCCCACAACATGAATTTACCCGCGTAGAATGCTGGAAAAAATAGAAAATATCCCGCTCAAAAAACATGTTCTTATCGCGGGGCCGACGGCTTCGGGCAAATCCGCCCTGGCGTTGGCGATAGCACGGGAACAGGGCGGCGTGATCGTCAACGCGGACGCGCTTCAGGTATGGGATTGCTGGCGAATACTCAGCGCCCGCCCAAACGAGGCTGAAGAAGCGCAGGCCGAACACCGCCTTTATGGGCATCTTCCCTGCGGCGCGGACTACTCGGTCGGCCACTGGCTTCGCGAGGTCGCAGCGATTCTGGATGAGGGCAAGCGCCTTATCGTGGTCGGCGGAACCGGTCTTTACCTCTCCGCGCTGACCGAAGGTCTGGCAGAGATCCCGCCAATTCCCTCGGAGGTTCGCGCCGAGGCGGACAAGCTTGTAGCGACAGGCGGCCTGGACCGGATGATCGCGACCCTTGATCCCGACACCAATGCCCGTATCGACCTTCGCAACCCCGCGCGCGTGCAACGGGCGTGGGAGGTACAGCGCGCCACCGGCCGCGGAATCGCGGCATGGCAGGCGGACACCGGCCCTGCCCTGATCCCGCTGAAAGGCGCGACGGCGATCCGCATCGAGTGTGATCGCGACTGGCTGGCTGACCGGATCGACAGACGCTTTCTGACAATGGTTGAGGACGGGGCGCTTGAGGAAGCAAAGGCCGCCCTTCCCCGCTGGGATCCCTCGGCGCCTTGGGCCAAGGCAATCGGCGCGCCGGAACTGATCGCGCACCTTCGTGGCGAACTGTCTTTGCCCCAAGCGATCGAAGCCGCCCAGGCAGCCAGCCGCCAATACGCAAAGCGGCAGCGGACCTGGCTGCGCAGCCGAATGGGTGGCTGGACCCCGCTCAACCCGACGTGACAGATCGGCCACGCGCCGCGCATTGTTGGAATCATGCGGAAATTCCCTTTGGCGAGTGATTCGCCAGACGATAGAATCGGCGCGAAACAGCCCCGAGTGCCCACAGAATGTCCACGAAACTGTTCTCTGCGACGCCCTTGTCTCTTTTTGCCGACCGCCTTCCAAAAACATCGGAAGCGGCCGCCAAGGGGACGGAGCCGGCCACAAAACCCGCCCGGAAGCCAAAGGCGACGACCCGGCCGCAGGAGCCTCGTCGCCCCGCGCAGCCGCTTCCGGCGGATGACGGCGGACTGCGGCTCGTGCCGATCCAGCGACTGGCCCAGGGTGGGCGCTGGAGGGTGGAGGCGATGCGTTCGTACAGCCACCCCGTGCTCTACTGGTTCACCCGTGGACAGGGCCGCGTCACCATCGGCGGCGTCACGCGCGGCTACGGCGCGCACAACGCGATCTTCGTGCCGGGTGGTGCCATGCACGGTTTCGAAGCCGGTCCCCAAAGCTTCGGCGTTGCGCTGTTCTTCGGGCGCGAAGAAGGGCTCGACCTGCCGTCCGACCCCATGCACCTGCGCGTGCGCGATGCCATCCCGCAGGGCGAACTGTCTAACATCCTTGATCAAATCCAGCGCGAGCTTGAAAGCGCCAAGCCCGGACACGAGCGTGCAGCGCGTCACTACCTTGGCCTGCTGTCGGTCTGGATCGAGCGTCATGCCGACAGCGCCGAAAGCGGCCGATCGGGCGCCTACCAGCGGCTGGCCAGGCGCTATGCGGAACTGCTTGAGGACGGCTTTCGCAGCGGCCAGGGCGTTTCAGATTATGCCCGATCGCTCGGCGTGACGCCGACCCACCTGACCCGCGTCTGCAACAAGACCTGCGGGCGATCTGCCTCGGATCTGTTACACGACCGCGTCATATTCGAAGCGCGTCGCATGCTTCTGGAGACCCGCCTTCCGGTTGCGAAGGTGTCAGAGCAACTGGGCTTTGCCTCGCCCGCATATTTCACACGCGCGTTCCAGCACCGCACAGGCAAGACACCCTCGGCCTTCAGGCGTGGCGGTTGATGGCCGTCAGTGAGGCCATGTCGCAAAATCGGCCAATGATGACGTAATCCGGCGTTGACGTCGGGTGAAAAACTGGGCGCAATGTGCGCGTGAGCAAAGTCGTGGTACCTGATGGCTGCAGTCGCTGTGGCCATGTTTCCGCGCACTTGGAACGTCACACAGGGAGAACTCAGAATGACACTGCACTTCACGCCGAATGTTCATCCGGCGGCAAAATCCTACGCAGAAGAAGTCCGTGCCGGAACGCTTAGCCGGCGTGAATTCCTGACCCGGACCTCTGCGCTCGGCGTCAGCGCCGCCGCGGCTTACGGGCTGCTTGGAATGACCGCTCCGACCCCCGCGCGCGCCCAGGCCATGGGCGGCACCGTGCGCTGCCAGCTGGAAACCAAGGCCCAGAAAGATCCCCGGACCTGGGACTGGTCGGAACTGGCCAACTTTGCGCGTGGCTGGCTTGACTACCTCGTCGAATATAACGGCGACGGCACGATCCGCGGCATGCTGCTGGAAAGCTGGGACGTAAACGACGATGCAACCGAATACACATTGCATGTCCGGCAGGGTGTGAAGTGGAACAACGGTGACGACTTCACCGCCGCGGACGTGGTCAACAACTTCTCCCGCTGGTGCGACGCCACGGTCGAGGGTAACTCGATGGCCGCGCGTATGGGCGGACTTGTCGACGAGAACACCAAGCAGGCGCGTGAAGGCGCGATCACACAGGTCGATGACTACACCGTGAAGCTGACGCTGCCCGCGCCGGACATCACGATCATCGTTGGCGTGGCGGATTATCCAGCGGCGGTGGTTCACTCCTCCTACGACAATGGCGACCCCTCGGCCAATCCGGTCGGAACCGGCCCCTACCTGCCGGAGACCAACGAGGTCGGCGTGAAGCAGGTTCTGGTGCGCAACGCCGAGCACACCTGGTGGGGCACCGAAGTCTATGGCGGCCCGTACCTGGACCGCATCGAGTACATCGACCTCGGCACTGACCCGTCCGCATTCGTGGCGGCGGCCGAAGCTGAAGAGATCGACATGCTGCACCGCACGGACGGTGACTTCGTGGCAATCTTCGACGGCATCGGCTGGGAAAAATCCGAAGCGGTCACCTCGGCGACTCTCGCCGTGCGCTTCAACCAGCTTTCGGATCTCTATCAGAACCTGAACGTGCGCCGCGGTCTGCAGATGGCTGTGGACAACGCCGTGGTTCTCGAGCTTGGTTACGCGGGCCTTGGCGCGCCGGCTGAAAACCACCACGTCTGCCCGATCCATCCCGAGTATGCCGAGCTTCCGCCGCTGGTCGTCGACCCGGCAAAGGCGAAAGAGATGATCGACGCAGAAGGTCACGCCGACACCGAGTTCGAACTGATCTCCATCGATGACGCCTGGCAGGCGGCTTCCTGTGACGCGGTTGCAGCGCAGATCCGCGACGCGGGCATCAACATCAAACGGACGATCCTGCCCGGTTCGACCTTCTGGAACGACTGGACCAAGTACCCGTTCTCGGCCACCGAGTGGAACATGCGTCCGCTTGGCGTCCAGGTTCTGGCGCTCGCCTACAAATCGGGTGTGGCTTGGAACGAAACCGCGTTCGCGAACGCGGAATTCGACGCGCTGCTGGCCGAGGCGATGTCCATCGCTGACGCCGACGCGCGCCGCGAAGTCATGGCGAAGATCGAAAAGATCATGCAGGATGAGGGTGTGCTGATCCAGCCCTACTGGCGGAACGTGTACCGTCACTTCAGGACGAACGTGAAGGGCGCGGACATGCACCCGACCTTCGAGCACCACCACTACAAGTGGTCCATCGAAGCCTGATCCTTGTGATGATGGCGCGCGGGGCGGTTTCCCCGCGCGCCTTTTCATTCGGTCCCGATCTGAATTCGCGCTAACCTCCCTCCGTGACGTGGGAGGAAGGGAAAAAGCCCATGCTGACTTTTCTGCTCAGACGACTGGCGACGATGGTACTGACGGCTTTGTGTCTTACCTTCATTGTCTTCTACCTGACGAACCTGCCCCCGAACCTCGAAAAACTTGCGAAATCCGAAGCGGGAAGCCGCATCACGGACACCGAGGTCGAGAGCTGGCTTGAGAAGAACGGATACGCAAGTCCGCTTCTGGTCCGCTACGGCGAGTGGCTTGGCGTGGTTCCGGGGTGGACCCACGAAGCCGACGGAGTGACGCAGGGCCGATGCATCGAGCGCGGCCAGGACCCCGAAACGGCGCCCCGCTACTGCGGCGTCCTGCAGGGGGACTGGGGTTTCTCGACCGTTTTCAAGGATGACGTGTCTTCGATACTTGCGACCCGTCTGTCTCTGACCGGGATACTGATGGCCTGGGTCATGATCGTCATGGTTCCGGTGTCGCTGATCATCGGCGTGATGGCGGGGATGCGCGAAGGATCGAAGCTCGACCGGTCGCTCTCGACCTTCTCGATCGCTTCGACGGCCACCCCCGAATACGTGTCGGGGGTTATCCTGATCGCGGTCTTCGCGACGTCGATGGGATGGAAGGTCTTCAAGGGGACCGCCACAAGCGCGATGGATGAGATCACGTTCGAAAACTTCTTCCTGCCCGTGATCACGATCGCGCTTTACGGCATCGGCTATATCGCCCGCATGACCCGCGCCTCGATGACCGAGGTGATGACAGCCCAGTACATCCGCACCGCGCGGCTGAAGGGCGTGTCATTCCGCAACGTGGTCATGAAACATGCCCTTCGCAACGCGCTGATCGCGCCTTTCACCGTGATCATGCTGCAGTTTCCTTGGCTGCTGAACGGGGTCGTGATCACCGAAACGTTGTTCAACTACAAAGGTTTCGGCTGGACGCTGGTCTCGGCCGCCGGCAACAACGACATCCAGCTTCTTCTGGGCTGCTCCGTTGTCGCAGTCTTCGTGGTTCTGGTGACCCAGCTGATCTCGGATATCGGCTACGTCATACTGAACCCGCGCATCAGAATCTCGTAAGGAGGAATAGACATGGATCCCTTGAGCTGGACCGGCTCCCTGTCCGTCCTCAACCCGATCATGATCGGCGTCGCCGCACTTCTGGCGCTGTCCGTTATCGCGCAGATCATCCTTTCGCTCTTTGCGCCGGAACCTTCCGTCAAGGTCAATGCCGACGGCACCCTGATTGCCCGGGGCGGCATGTACGGCAGCTCGGAAAAGGCCGTCCGATGGTTCTTCCTTGCACTGGTCGCGCTTGGCCTGACCTACGTTGTCGCAGGCGTCGTTATGCCGATGGGATCTGCCGGCATCATCGGTGCGATTTCCAAGCAGCTGACGCCCGTCTGGGGCTCGCTGATCGTGCTGTTCGTGCTTTCGTTGCGCTACAAGCGGCGCCTGGGGCTTTACGGCAAGCTCTTCGACTCTTCGATCGGCATGATCGGCTTCGGAATCGTGATGTTCTGGGTCTTCACGGCGATCTTCTCTGACTTTATCGTGACGCATGACGTGCTGAGCCAGGTCAGCGGCATGAAGAACAAGCTTCCCGGTACGCCTACCCCGAATGGGGAAGGCTGGTACCTGATGGGAGGCGATCACCTGGGCCGCGACGTGTTTTCGCGCGTGATCGCCGGCAGCCGGATCGTGATCATCATCGCGCCCTTCGCGACGATCTTCGCCTTCATGGTTGGAATTACCCTGGGTCTTCCCGCCGGCTACTATGGCGGCAAGCTGGACACCGGGCTTTCCTTCCTGTCGAACCTGATCCTGGCGTTTCCCGTCATCCTGTTCTTCTACCTGCTGGTGACTCCGGAAATCGTCCAGACGGGTATGCCGCAGTATCTTGGCGTGGTTTTGTTCCTGTTCCCGATCATCTTCCTGATGGTGCTCGTGAACTCCCGCTTCTACGTCGTGCCGGCGCGGCGCAACGTGATGCTGCTGATCATCGGGATCGTGGGCGGATACTTCTACCTGTCTTTCGTGGGCGAAGCAGGCACGCGCGTGTCCGTTCTGCCTGCGTCGCTCGACGTCATCCACATGCCCGGAAACATGCTGATCGTGTTCGTCTCGGTGGTCTTCGTGAACTCGCCCACCGTGTTCCGCATCGTTCGCGGCATCGTTCTGGACATCAAGACCCGCGACTACGTCGCAGCCGGCCAGACCCGGGGTGAACGGCCTTGGTACATCATGATCTGGGAAATCCTGCCGAACGCGCGCGGACCCCTGATCGTGGACTTCTGCCTGCGCATTGGCTATACGACGATCTTGCTTGGCACCTTGGGCTTCTTTGGCCTCGGGCTCAGCCCCGAAAGCCCTGACTGGGGGTCGACCATCAACGCGGGCCGCAAGCTGATGACAATCGCACAGCATCCCGCAATCGTTCCCGCGCTTGCATTGATGAGCCTCGTGCTGGGTCTGAACCTGCTGGCCGATGGTCTGCGCGAAGAAAGCCTGAAGGATTAAGGGGAACCGCCATGACGAAGTGGGACTACGACGGCCCGATCCTCGAGATCGAGAACCTCTCGATCAGCTTCTTCACCCGGCTTCGGGAAATCCCCGCGGTGATGGACTTTTCCTGCGTGGTGCAGCCTGGCGAGGCGATGGGCCTTGTCGGTGAATCCGGCTGCGGCAAGTCGACCGTCGCGCTTGCCGTGATGCGCGACCTTGGCAAGAACGGCCGCATCGTCGGCGGTTCGATCAAGTTCAAGGGCCGCGACCTGACCACGATGAGCGAGGAAGAGCTGCGCGACCTGCGCGGTTCGCAAATCGCGATGATCTATCAGGAGCCGATGGCCTCGCTGAACCCCGCAATGCGGATCGGGCAGCAGCTGATGGAAGTCCCGATGATCCACGAAGGGGTCAGCAAGGAAGAGGCGTACAAGCGCGCGATGGAAGTGGTGACGGACGTGCGCCTGCCCGACCCGGAGCGGATCCTGCGGTCCTATCCCCACCAGCTGTCGGGCGGCCAGCAACAGCGCATCGTCATCGCGATGGCGCTGATGTCGAAGCCCGCGTTGCTAATCCTGGACGAACCGACGACGGCGCTTGACGTGACGGTCGAGGCCGCGGTCGTCGATCTGGTCAAGGACCTGGGCAAGAAATACGGCACCTCGATGCTGTTCATCAGCCACAACCTTGGGCTGGTGCTTGAGGTTTGTGATCGTCTCTGCGTGATGTATTCGGGCGAGGCGGTCGAAACCGGCGCGATCGAGGATGTCTTCAACAAGATGCAGCATCCTTATACCCAGGCGCTGTTCCGCTCGATCCCGCTCCCTGGCGCGGACAAGAATGCCCGGCCGCTGATCGCGATTCCGGGCAACTTCCCTTTGCCCCATGAACGCCCGAAAGGCTGCAACTTTGGCCCGCGGTGCAATTACTTCGTCGATGGCCGTTGCAACGCGGCCGAGATTCCCATGGTCGAGGTCTCGGGCAACGACCGTCACGACACGCGCTGTATCCGGGTCGATGAAATCGACTGGGACGCCAAGCCCGTGGTCGCGAAGAAAAACGTCAAGACCGAACCGGGACGCGTGGTCCTGAAGATGGACGACTTGCGGAAATACTACGAGATTTCCGCCTCGAGCCTGTTCGGCGGCGGCGACAAGCGGGTGGTCAAGGCGAACGAGACACTGAGCTTCGAGGCACGGGAGGGAGAAACCCTTGCCATCGTCGGTGAGTCCGGTTGCGGCAAGTCCACCTTTGCCAAGGTGCTGATGGGTCTGGAAACGGCGACGTCGGGCAAGATCATGCTCTACGACAACGAAATCCAGTCCACCCCGATCGAACGCCGGTCGACCGAGACGGTTTCGGGCGTTCAGATGGTTTTCCAGAACCCGTTCGATACGCTCAACCCGTCGATGACGGTGGGCCGGCAGATCATCCGCGCGCTCGAAATCTTTGGCGTCGGCGAAAGCGATGCGGAGCGTCGGACCAAGATGCTTGAGTTGCTGGATCTCGTGAAGCTGCCCCGCGCCTTTGCGGACCGCATGCCACGCCAGCTTTCGGGCGGTCAGAAGCAGCGCGTGGGCATCGCGCGGGCCTTTGCCGGCGGGGCAAAGATCGTGGTTGCCGACGAACCCGTTTCGGCGCTTGACGTGTCGGTGCAGGCCGCCGTGACAGACCTTCTGATGGAGATCCAGCGCGAAAACAGGACCACGTTGCTCTTCATCAGCCACGACCTGTCGATCGTCCGCTACCTTTCCGATCGGGTCATGGTGATGTACCTGGGCCATGTTGTCGAGCTGGGCACAACGGACCAGGTCTTTGCGCCCCCTTATCACCCTTACACCGAGGCGCTGCTGTCGGCGGTACCCATCGCGGACACGCATGTCGAGAAGAAGCACATCGTGCTAGAGGGAGAAATCCCTTCCGCGATGAACCCTCCGACCGGATGTCCGTTCCAGACGCGTTGCCGCTGGAAATCGAAGGTGCCGGACGGGTTGTGCGACCGCGAGGTGCCGCCTGTGCGGGTGCTTGCGGGTGGGCACCAGATCAAGTGCCATCTTTCGGACGACTACTTCGCCTCGATGGAGCCGGTGATCAAGATCGCGGCAGAATGACAGACAAACGGCGCCCCTCAGGGCGCCGTTTCGTTTTCCGGCGCGCGACGCGCTTCAGCCTTTGGAAACGCAGCAAGACTTCGTTCAATGGAAGTCACTTCAGGGCGATGCCCAACAATCCGCTCTCTACCCTCTTCTGAAGAGCAAGAAACACTAGGATCGGAACCGCGCTTGCCACGCAGGCCGATGCGCTGAGCATCGCCCAGTCTCCGCCGTTGGTCCCCATCAGGTTGATCAACCGCCCGGTAAGAACCAACGTGTCATCCTGAGGACCAAGAAAAACTAGCGCCACGAGAAGATCGTTCCAGACCCACATGAACTGGAAGATTCCAAAACTGACGAGCGCCGGGAAGGTAAGCGGCAGGACGATCCGGGTGAAGATGTGAAAGTCGCCCGCACCGTCCATGCGCGCGGATTCCACGATCTCTCTCGGCACGCCGGCCATGCGGTTTTGCAGCAGATGTATTGCCAGAGGCATGCCGAATCCGGTGTGGGCGGCCCAGACCCCAATGTAGCTTTTGGGGTCGAACCCCATGGCATGACCCGCAGAGTTGTAGAAAGCCAACAGGGGTATCAATGACATCTGCAGCGGCACGACCAGAAGCCCGACAACGATCAGCCTGAGTAGCCACCGGCCCGGAAAGCGCATCCAGGCCAGCGCATAAGCCGCGAATGCCGCGATCAGCGCCGGGATCACGGTCGCCGGGACCGCGACAATCGCAGAATTCAGAAATGAGCGGCCAACGCCCGCTGCAAACAGGACATTTGCGTAGTTCTCCATGGTAAGTCGGGGTCCTGCCGTCACCGAATAAAAGATTCTCTGCCTGTGGGTTCGGGCAAAGCTTTCTGTACCCGACAGAAAGAAGCTTCCGTCCGCTTCGACCCGAAGTGTGCCCCCACCTGTCAGGTTCGCCGTCTCACCCGCCGCGAAATATGTGGGCTGCAGCGAACTTACGCCCCAAGCGATCAGGACCTCGCCATTCCCAGGCAAGGAACCGGTGACGATGTAGCGGCCGTCGACCGGTTCGCCCTTGTCCTCTGGGACCCGATAGACCTGCATTCGGCTCGAAGATGACAAGGCCGTCCACCAACCCGATACCGCGACCTGATCCCTGTCGCGGAGCGAGGTGACCAGAACTCCGAGTGACGGCAAGGTCCATGCCACGACGAAAACCAGGGCTGACAGGTGGACCGCGAAACGGCGCAAAGGCTTCATTCCGATCAACCGTCCTTGCCCGCACGCGCGTTGGCGACCTTCCATGTCAAAATTGGCGCGACCAGTATGAGGATGACCAGCGCGACCGCAGCGCCCCTGCCAAGGTCACCACCGCCCCGGAACATCAGGTCGAACATGAGGTGCGCGAGAACCTTCGAATTCCACTGCCCGTTCGTCATGGCAAGAACGACATCGAAGACCTTGAGCGTGATGACGAAGATCGCAAGGAAGACAACCGCGATCGCGCCTCGCATCTGCGGCACGATGATCCAGAAGAACAACTGAAAGCCATTCGCGCCATCGATCCGGGCAGCCTCAATCATCGCCGCAGGGATGGCGTGTAATGCTGCGGACAGGACGATCATGGCAAATCCGGTCTGCATCCAGATCACGATCACCATCAGGAGGAAGCTGTTCCAGAATGGCAAGGCCATCCAGGCCTGCGGTTCGCCGCCGAGCCCCACCACGATCGCGTTCAGAAGGCCGATCTGCTCCAACCCGGCGCCGCGGAAATCATAAACGAACTTCCAGATTGAAGCTGCGCCGACCGAGGATAGCGCCATCGGCAACACCATAAGCATCTTGGCTATGCGCCCCCAACCGATCTGGCTTGTCAGACTTGCCGACAGCAAACCAAGCACGGTGGAGGCCGCCGGCACCACGGCAAGCCAAAGAACGGTGTTGACCAAGGCAGCCCGAAACTCGGCACTCAAGACCAGCCATTGGAAATTCGTACCACCGACGTAGCTTCGCCCTGACTGATCGTGGAACGCAAACCAGATTGAAGCAAACACCGGATAGATCTGATATATCCCCAGAAACATCAGGGCTGGCCCCAAGAACAGCAAGGGTCGCATGAACGCGGTCGTCCTTGGGGTGGGGGGAGTTCGCGGGACGACATCGCCTTGGGGAGTCAGACCTCGCCTCAGCCACAAGTTCATCCCTGCTTGCAGGCGCCCGGTCACCCGAGTTCATTCCATGCGGACTGGACGGCGCGGGCGACCTCGGCTGCGGGCTTGCCGCCCACGAAATCGATCATGGCGCCCCAGAATGCGCCCGCGCCGATCCTTCCCGGCATAAGGTCTGAGGCATCGAAACGGAAGGTCGTGGCGTTCATCAGGATGTCCGCCTGCTTCTTCAGTTCGCCATTCGCGTAGGCGTCGGTGTTGGCAGCCTTGTACGGGGTCAGGAACCCTGCCTGGGCCATCCAGAGTTCATGCGCGATCGGAGTCTTCAACCAGTCGATGAAAGCTCGGGCCGCCATGCCGTCCCTTGTGATCGAAACCAGGGTTCCCGAACCCAGAACGGGCGTGCCAAGGCCGCTGTCAGCGTAGGCAGGAAAGTAGAAGAAATCGGCATCCAGACCTAGCCGGGTGTTCTTGGGGAAGAACGACGGAATGAATGAGGCCTGACGATGCATGTAGCATTGGGGCGGCGAGGTGAAGAGGCCCGCAGGGCTGTCCCGGAAATCGCTCGCGGCCACCGCTGCCGAACCGCCAAGAACGAAGTCCTTGTTCAGGGCGAACCAGCCGAATTCCTCGATGGCCTGGACGACCGCAGGATCGTCGAATGGTATCGCATTGCTGATCCACTGATCATAAACCTCTGGCGGCTGGGTGCGAAGCAGGATGTCCTCAACCCAGTCAGTGGCTGGCCACCCCGTCGCACCGCCAGAGCCAAGCCCGATGCACCAGGGGGTAGCGCCATCGGCAACGATCCTTTGGCTCAGTGCCTTCAGCTCCTCCATGCTTTCCGGAACCTCGTAGCCCGCATCCTCGAAGTTCTCGGGAACGTACCAGATCAGTGATTTCAACTCGGCCTTGTAGGGAAAGGCGTAAAGCGCGCGTTCACCATCGGCGTTTGCGTAGGTTCCCAGTTGCGCCCAGCTATCACCCGCAGCGTAATTTTCGCGCAGCCATGTTTCGGTTTCTGTTCCAAGCGGCGTCAGAAAACCCTTCAACGCCAGATCAGACAAGAGGCCCGGCTGGGGCAGGATCGCTATGTCCGGAGGGGACCCTGCGTGGGTGTCGATGACGATCTGTTGTTCGTAGTTTTCAGACGAGGCGTATGAAACCTTCGCGCCCGTCGCCGCGGCGAAGTAGGCGAACACGTTTTCGGCAAGCGTCTGATCCTGTCCCCTCCAGGGGCCGAAGATCGTCAGCGCCTGATTTTCCAGCCTGTGTGACGCACCAAAGCTTTCGTAGCTTTCCCAGCTGAAGCGGCCGTCTACGCCCGGGGCAAAAATCAGTTCTTGCGCCCATGCCGGGCTGACCAGAAGGGTGCCCGCGGCAATAGCGCAGGCAAACAGGGTCTTCATCGTCCCCTCCTTTCGGTCCCCTGTCATGCGATGACCAAGGTATGAAAGAATGTCTGTGTCCTAGGCCGTTAAAACGCTCGCAAGGCGCGCCGGCATGAAAGGCTTGCGCCCAAACTGGTGAACAAACAGTTAACGCCTAGCCACTCTTCGACGGCCAGCATCGCTTGTGCCGTCGGGGAGACTCGGGCGGCAACGCAAAACACAGCGAAAAGCATCTTGGACTTTCCCTTCCGATCCTGAATGATCGCGAAACCAAGGGCGTGCTGTCACGCCGACAAAGGCGCACTTTCCCGGATACGATGATGACTTCTGCCCCTATGATCCTTGCCGATGTCGGCGGCACGAACACACGTGTTGCGCTGGCGCGCTACGGCCAAGTGGATCGCGGTTCGATCCGTCGCTATCCGAATGCCGGTCATTCCGGGCTGGAACCGATCCTGAGCGGATATCTGTCGGACATGGGTGAGGTCCGAACCGCTGGCGCCTGCGTCGCCGCGGCAGGCCCGGTCGAGGCGGGGCGAGCCGAAATGACGAACCTGTCCTGGGTGATCGAAAGCCAGGGCGTTGCCGACGCCACCGGCGCGGGAACGGTCGCGATCCTGAACGACTTGCAGGCGCAGGGTCATGCGCTTGGACATATCGCACAGGGTGCCTCGCGGCCCATCCTTCAGGGAGAACGCGCCGAGGGGCAAGTGCAGCTGGTGATTGGCATCGGCACCGGGTTCAATGCGGCCCCGGTTTACGATACGGCCAGCGGCCGCATCGTCGCGGCCTCGGAAAGCGGGCACGTGTCACTGCCCATCCGGACAGATGCCGACTTGCGCCTGGCAAGCCAGGTCGGCGGCAAGCACGGCTTCACCGGGGTTGAAGAGGTGCTGTCCGGCCGCGGCCTTGAACAGACATTTTCCTGGGTGGCGCACGAAGCAGGAAGCGATCAAACCCGAGACGCCAGCTCGATCATGCAAGGGATCGCCTCAAACGATGATCTGGCCCGCGCGGCGGGGGGCGTCTTTGTCCGCATGTTGGGCATGGTGGCGGGCAACCTCGCGCTGACCTTCCTGCCATTCGGCGGCATCTATCTGATCGGCGGTGTCGCCCGCGCCTTCGCGCCGCATCTGGAAGACCTCAGCTTCAGGGAAGCCTTCTTCGACAAGGGACGATTTTCGCAGTTCATGGAACGCTTCCCGGTCAGCGTGGTCGAGGATGACTATGCCGCACTGACAGGCTGCGCCATGCATCTGACAGCGCTGATGCGTCGCGCGGCCTAGCTCATACCCCTGATCCGATCGACAAGGCGCAAGGTCGAACCGTCCTTGCCCGCGCCGTCGCTTTCCCCCTTCAGCACCGGGTCCAGCGCCACCGCAAGCTCCTTGCCCAACTCGACCCCCCACTGGTCAAAGGAGTTGATGCCAAGAATCACGCCCTCGACGAAGACGCGATGTTCGTAAAGGGCGATTATCTGCCCCAACGTGAAGGGCGTGAGCTTCGGATAAAGAAGCGTCGTCGACGGCCTGTTGCCCGGAAAGACCCGGTGATGCGCCTGACGAACCAGTTCTGCGCCCGACAGGCCTCGGGCCACCAGCATCGCGCGTGCCTCATCAAACGACCGGCCCCGCATAAGAGCTTCGGACTGGGCGAGACAATTTGCGGCCAACAGCCTGTGCTGGTGGGTCAAATCGGGTTCGTGGCCTTGGGCACCCAGCAGGAATTCGCACGGTATGACCCGCGTGCCCTGGTGGATCAACTGGTAGAAAGCATGCTGCCCGTTCGTGCCCGGCTCCCCCCAGACCACCGGACCGGAGTCCATCGACAGGACCGAGCCATCCATCGCGACCCGCTTGCCGTTGCTCTCCATCTCCAGCTGCTGAAGGTAGGCGGGAAGGCGCGAAAGCCGCTGCTCGTAGGGCAGAACTGCGCGGGTCGCATGGCCGCAGATCTGGTTGTGCCATATCCCGACCAGCGCCAGCAGAACCGGCAGGTTCCTGATGAACGGCGCTTCGCGGAAATGCGCGTCCATGGCCGCCCCACCCCGCAGAAAATCCCGGAACCGCTCGGGCCCGATCGCGATCATGAGCGAGAGACCAACCGGCCCCCACACCGAATAGCGCCCGCCCACCCAATCCTCGAACCCGAAGACGCGCCCGCCATCGATGCCGAAGGCGGCCGTGCGATCAAGCGCGGTGGAAACGGCCGCAAACTGGCGGCTGGGTTCGCCGACCTTGGACGCCATCCATCGGCGCGCCGTGTCGGCGTTGGTCATCGTTTCGATCGTGGTGAAGGTCTTGGACGCCACGATCACCATCGTGGTTTCCGGGTTGAGCTGCGCCAGCACGTCATGCACATGCGCGCCGTCCACGTTGGAAACGAAATGCACGCGCGGACCGTCACAGTACGGGGTCAGGGCAAGACAGCCCATCGCCGGGCCCAGGTCGGACCCACCGATTCCGATGTTCACCACATCGGTGATCCGGCCCCCCTGCCCGCGCGCGCGGCCCGTGCGCAGGTCGCGGGCGAACGCCTCCATCCGCTGAAGCGTCGCGCGCACGGGCGGCATCACGTCCTGCCCGTCCACCATGACCGGTGTATCCGGGTTGCGCAGCGCCGTGTGCAGAACGGCGCGGCCCTCGGTTTCATTGATCCGAGCGCCCGCAAACATCGCTTCCCGCCGCTGTTCTACCCCCGCGGCATTGGCAAGGGCGATCAGAAGATCCCGGCCCTTCGCGCCAAGATTGGTCTTGGAATAGTCGAACAGCATCCCATCCGCCTCGGCCGAAAAATCCTCGGCACGGGCGGGGTCGTCGAACAATGACAGGATCGCGCGGTCGCGAACCAGTGCGTGATGACGATGCAACTCCTCCCACTGGATCATGACCGTTCCTTTCAGGGGGCCCAGTGGACGGTGGCGGCGTCCAGGACAGCGCGCACGGGCGCCTCGTCCGGCTCCAGGGTCTGCGCCCGCATCAGCGCCTTGCGCTTTTCCTCGCCGGTTATCAGGATATGCGTGTTCATCGCATCCTCCAGCACGCGTGCGGACAGCGTCATGCGCGGCTCGCCCGCCCCCGGCGCGGTAATCGGCACCAGGATCGGGGCATCCGGCGACAGGGCCTGCTCAAGGTGATCGGCTTTGGGAAACAACGATGCCGTGTGCATGTCCGCCCCCATGCCAAGCAGCAGGACGGAAATCGGAAGGTTCGGCTCGATCGCCTCGGACAGCGCCTCCACAGCATCCTCGGGCGCGGGTGTGTCGGCATAAAGCGGAATGAACCGTGCCGCCTCGGCCTTGCCCGTCAGAAGCCGTCGCTTCAGCATCCGCGCGTTGGACCGTTCATCGGTTTCGGGCACCCATCTTTCGTCGCTTGGAAAGATCGTGACACGGTCCCAGTCAAGCTTGACGCCCGAAAGGATGTCGAAGACCGGACCCGGCGTCGAACCACCTGCCACGCAAAAGGATGCGCCTTCATTCTGACGCAGGGCTGCGGACAGTTCGCTTGCCAAAAGATCGGCAAGATCGAACATCATCAGTTCGCTGTCTGGATATTCTACCAGTTTCATTCTCGTATCTCCCGCCATCTGCGTCCATCGCGATGCAGAAGCATCAACGCGTCCTCAGGCCCCGAGGATCCCGGATCATAGCCCTTGGGTCTGTCGCCCCGCGCATCCCATCCGGCGATGATCGGATCTGTCCAGGCCCAGGCAGCTTCAACTTCGTCCCCCCGCATGAACAACGTCTGGTTGCCACGGATCACGTCCATGATCAGCCGCTCGTAAGCGTCGGGTATGTCCTCGCCATTCTCGCCCAAGGCCTCGGCGAAGGACATGTCCAACGGCACCTCGGTCAGGCGCATGCCGCCCGGTCCGGGTTCCTTGATCATGACCGACAGGGTCATGCCCTCGTTGGGCTGAAGCCGGATCGACAGCACGTTTTCGCGCCAGCCCTCCTCTTCACCGAAGATCGAGTGGGGCACTTCCTTGAACACGATCGCGATCTCGGATGCGCGCGCGCGCAGCTTCTTGCCGGTCCGCAGGTAGAACGGCGTGCCCTTCCAGCGCCAGTTGGCGATGTCGACCTTCAACGCGACGTAGCTTTCGGTTCGGCTGTCTGGGTTTTCGGCGTCCGCGCAATAGGATCCTTCGGTTCCCTTGCCCATGCCTCGATACTGACCCCGCACGATGTCTTCGGGCCTGACCGGCTCCAGCGCGTGGATCACCTTCAGCTTTTCATCGCGAACGGCATCGGGATCGAAGCGGTACGGCGCCTCCATCGCGATCAGGCACAGCAGCTGCATGAGGTGGTTCTGCACCATGTCCCGCATGGCGCCCGACCTGTCGTAATAGGCGCCCCGCCCGCCGACGCCCACGGTTTCGGCCACCGTGATCTGCACATGATCGACGTGGCGTGCATTCCAGAGCGGTTCGAACAGGATGTTGGCGAAACGGACCGCCATCAGGTTCTGGACCGTTTCCTTTCCAAGGTAGTGGTCGATGCGGTAGATCTGATGTTCGGTGAAGTGCAGCGCGAGTGTCGCATTCAGCGCCCGAGCACTTTCCAGATCCCGGCCAAAGGGTTTTTCCACGACGATCCGGCTTTCGGGCGTCGCGATTTCATAGTGATGCAGCCGTTCCGCCAGATCACCAAAAAGCGACGGCGCGACGGAAAAGTAGAACGCGCGCACCACGTCGGGGCGTATCAGGTCGGCAAGCACGCTCCAGCCACTTTCGCCTTTCGCGTCGATTGCGACGTAGTGCAGACGCTCCAGGAAAAGGCCCAAGGCTTCCGCCTCTTGCGCGGCCTTGCCGCCGAACTCCTCTATCGCTTCCCTTACAAGGCTCCGGAACGCCTCGTCGTCCATGTCACCGCGGGCGGCCCCGATTATGCGCGCATCCTCCGGCATCTGCCCGGCAACAAAACGGCGGTAGAGGCCCGGCAGAATCTTGCGGCGCGCCAGGTCGCCGGTCCCGCCAAAAACCACAAGGTCGAAGCTATCGACCGGAATGACGCGCGAGACCATAATGTGCCCCCCCTTGACCGTTAGCGCTAACGGCTGGTTCATTATCCGTTACTTGACCGAAAGTCTAGCATCCGCTCAGTCCGGCGGGAACACGCGTCAAATCGGATAGTCCCACACAGACCGAACAAAGATCATGCCCGCTTTGCGCGCTTGACGAAACGGCGTTGCTGACATACCTCTCAGGTCGTTGCGGGTGTAGCTCAATGGTAGAGCAGAAGCTTCCCAAGCTTACGACGAGGGTTCGATTCCCTTCACCCGCTCCAAGAGAAACCCCCGTAACCATCTGATAATAAAGACGTTTTTGCGGTGATATCCGCGACAGTCACAACCGCGATAACCTGAA
>NZ_JAOWKY010000005.1 GCF_025751435.1 Albidovulum marisflavi
CGAGGGCATCGAGAAACCGGCGAAAGTCGTGGTGCAGCATGGGTGTCCTCCGCGTAAAAGCCGAGTGATATAGGCCCTTCTGCGAAATAACGAAGCGCACCAACACGGTTTGCGGACACCCCCTAAAAAAATCGGAGACCCGTCCGCGTGGGGGTCAAGTAGAGATTTCGGCGCGCATGATTTTCCCCCCACCCCCCCCTGCCGAAGGCACCCCCCGGTACAGAAAGACGCCCCCCCCCCTTCGCAAAGGGGGCGCCTCGGTGGACTTGGCCTTTTCACGGTCAGTGCCGGGCGAACTTCGACATATCGAAGGGGCAATTGTTGCCAGTCGCCTTTGCGTCGACTACCCGGCCTTGGCTGATCGTTAGGGTTCTGGTGCAAGAGAAGGTGTGTTGCGCGGCGTCGCCGTAGGTTCCGACGGTCTGGAAGGACTTCACCCAATCGTATTGCTTCGCACCTGCCACGGATCGCTCAGCATCCGGGTAGCCCCATTGAGAGATTGCGTCCTCAAGCGTGGCGCCGTTCCAGGTCGCCAGTGCCGCCCCGTTGTCGCCGGCCGCGCAGGCAGATAGCAGGAGGCAGAATACTGCCAGTCGTTTCATCGTCTTTCCTTTCGGGGATGGAGAAAGGCCGGGCGCTGTGGCCCGGCCCGTGTCGCTCAGAGGGTGACAGCATCGGCGCCGAGGGCTTGCCTTGCCACTGTCGCCAGCAGATCGGCGTCCCATCCGTCGAAGGCGCCGTCCAAGTCTGCCATGTGGACCTTGATGTAGAGGTCGCGCACGGATGCGGGGGGCATGTCGAAGATCCGCCGTTGAAGGGCGGTCAGGGCCTCACAGCGCTCATCGAGCAAGGCATCGGGGCAGACTTCCGGCAGGGGTGTTGCCCGCAGCGCCTTCCACTCGTTGAACAGCGCCTCAATGGGCGACACCTGCGCCGCTTCCGAGATTGCGGCAGGGGAGATGCCCGAGACCGCCGCCTAGCCCGCCAGTGGAGCCAATGCGAGCATGTCGCGCCGTGTCGTGCTGAGTTCTTTCGTCATTTCGATTCCTTTTCAATGCGCCAGAAAGCGCGATGGCCGGCAGACCTTCGCCTTGCCGAAGGATGACGAGATGATCGGAAAGTTTTCGCCTTGTGGTGGGCTGGATGGTGGGACAGCGAAAATCGCCAGAGCGTTTTTCTTGTCTTTTCATCAACTTAGGATTGGAGATTTGGTGGAGCCAAGGGGAGTCGAACCCCTGACCTCTTGAATGCCATTCAAGCGCTCTCCCAACTGAGCTATGGCCCCACCGGAGGTCCGGGCGACTGGCGCCCGTGTGAGGGGCGTATAGGCAAGGGCGCGGGGCACTGCAAGCGAAAAATCATGCCGGTGCACCGAAAAGCAAGAGGGCGCCGGCTTTCGCCCGCGCCCCCTTGGTCTGGCGTCCGAAACGTGACGGGCCAGAAGCTCAGGCGTCGTCGTCCCCGCCGCCGACATCCGCGATGTCGTCGAGCGAGACGTTGTCATCATCGTCATCTTCCAGCAGATCGTCGTCCAGATCGACGTCGCCGCTGTCTTCATCCAGATCGTCCGAGTCGAGGACGTCGAGATCGGACTCGGTTTCCTTCATGCTGGTCTTTTCGGCAATCATCGTACGTCCGCGCCCAGAGGCGAGGCTTTCGGCAGTGAAGCTGTGGCCGCACTCCGGGCAGGTCATCGGGTCGCGCTTCAGGTCATAGAAGCGGCTGGCGCAATGCGGGCAAAGGCGCTTGACGCCCCATTCATCCTTCGGCATGGAAAACTCCGTCCAGTGCACTGATCTTCGCGAGTCGCAGCCAACTGCCACAAGTGCGCGAGGGTGTCAAAGGCTTTTGGCCTTGTGGGCGCACCGTCACCTTTCGGGCTTTCACATAGTTTCGGCAAAGCTATTCTGCGGGCAAAGATCTGATCGACATGACACGCCGAATCCTTCCCGGAACGCCTCCCTTGGAAATTACGCTGCGCCGTTCGCAGCGCGCGCGGCGCTATTCGATCCGGGTTTCGCGCGTTGATGGCCGCGTCACGCTTTCGCTGCCGGCACGCGCGCCCGAGGCGGATGCCCTGGCCTTTGCCCAGGAGAAGGCCGACTGGATCCGAGCGGCTCTGCGGTCGGCGTCCCCGCGCGAAAGCGTCGGGCCGGGGAGCGTGATTCCGATCGAGGGGCAGTCCGTCGTCGTCCGACCTGCGGCAGTGCGCGCGCCCAAGCTGGTTGCCGGCGACCTTCTGGTCCCCGAGGCAGCGCGCGCCCAAACGGGGCGGCGGGTCGAGGCATTCCTGAAGCTTCTTGCGCGCGACAGGCTTGCCCTGGCCTGCGACCAGTACGCCAAGCAGCTTGGCAGGGGTTATCGGGGGCTCGCGTTGCGGGACACGCGGTCTCGCTGGGGGTCCTGTTCATCGGCGGGAGGGCTCATGTTTTCATGGCGCCTGATCCTTGCCCCTCCGCAAGTGCTTGATTACGTGGCCGCGCATGAGGTTGCCCACCTGGCCGAGATGAACCATTCACCCGCGTTCTGGCGCGTTGTCGGCTCACTTTGTCCCGACTATGCGCATCATCGGACCTGGCTGCGCAAGAACGGGCAGTCGCTTCACGCCTTTGACTTCTCAGGACAGGATTGACCTGCCCCCGTTGTTTGTGATCACGTCCGGCACATGTTGCTGCAGAACCGTCCCCCCGATCCCGGAGCCGCCACGCATGACCGGATTTACCGGAGCTTGCGCCAGCAGATCATGCATGGCGAACTTCCGCCCGGGCAGGCCCTTACCGTGCGCGGTCTGGCCAAGGCGCATGGCGTTTCCATGACCCCCGCGCGCGAGGCGCTCAGGCGCCTGGCGGCCGAAGGCGCGCTGACACTGTCATCATCGGGCAGGGTGACCACGCCCGATCTGACCAACGAACGACTTGAGGAGTTGGCGACGCTGCGGGCCCTGATCGAAACGGAACTTGCCAGCCGCGCGCTGCCTCGGGCGCATTTCGCGCTGATCGAACGGTTGCAGACGATCAACATGGCCAATGCAGAAGCCGCTGTGAAGCGTGATGCGGTCGGCTACATCCGGACCAACCTGGAATTTCACCGCACGCTGTATCTGCGCGCTCAGGCGCCCGCCATGCTTGCTATCGCCGAAACCGTCTGGCTTCAGCTTGGCCCGACCATGCGCGCAGTCTATTCGCGAATCGTCAGGTCCGAACCGCCGCAGCATCACCGCATGATCATCGCCGCATTGAAGGCGGGTGACGAACCCGCGTTGCGCCTGGCGGTGCGGGCCGACGTGACGCAGGGGTTGCGCCACCTGATAACCTGACCCTTCCCGGCCAGTCACGGGCGACCCGAACTGTTCGGGCCGCCCGCGAATCGGGGATCAGGAGTGAATCGGGCCGTCGCCGCAGGCAAGCGCAGCCTCGCGCACCGCTTCCGAGAATGTCGGGTGGGCATGGCAAGTCAGTGCGATATCCTGGGCCGAGGCGCCGAATTCCATCGCGACGCAGATTTCATGGATCAGATCGCCAGCGGCGGGTCCGATGATGTGGGCGCCCAGCACGCGATCCGTTTCCGCATCGGCAAGGAGTTTGACGAAGCCATCGCCCTGGAACACGGCCTTCGCGCGGCCGTTGCCCATGAAGGAAAACTTGCCGACCTTGTAGCCGCGGCCTTCCTCTTTCAGCTGTTCCTCGGTCTTACCGACGCTGGCCACCTCTGGGGCGGTGTAGATCACGCCCGGGATCACCCCATAGTTCACATGGCCGTGCTTGCCCGCGATGACCTCGGCTACAGCCATGCCTTCGTCCTCGGCCTTGTGCGCAAGCATCGGGCCCGAGATGGCATCACCGATGGCGTAGATGCCGCTGACGCTGGTTTGCCAGTGCGTATCGGTCTTGATCTGTCCGCGCTTCTCGATTTCGACGCCAAGCGCTTCAAGCCCAAGGCCGTCCGTGTAGGGCTTGCGCCCCGTCGCAACCAGAACGCAGTCGGCCTCAAGCGTCGCCTCGCTGTCATCCTTGCGCAGCTTGTAGGTCACGCTGGCTTTGCCCTTCTTCACCTCCGCATTCTGAACGGCGGCGCCCATCACGAAATCAAGCCCCTGGCGCTTCAGCAGACGCTGGAAGGTCTTCTGAACCTCGCCGTCCATGCCGGGTGTGATCGCCTCAAGATACTCGACCACCGTCACCTTCGTGCCCAGCCGCGCATAGACCGATCCCAGTTCCAGCCCGATCACGCCAGCGCCGATCACCACCATGGTTTCCGGCACCTTCGGCAGCGCGAGCGCGCCCGTCGACGTCACGATGACCTTTTCGTCGACCTCGACGCCCGGAAGCGAAGAGGGTTCCGATCCCGAGGCGATGACGATGTTCTTGGCCTTGTGCACCTCGTCGCCGACCTTGACCTGGCCCTGCGCGGGGATTGAGCCCCAGCCCTTCAGCCAGGTGATCTTGTTCTTCTTGAACAGGAATTCGATGCCTTTGGTGTTCTGGCCGATGACGTCGTCCTTGTAGGCCAGCATCTTCGACCAGTCGACTTTCGGTGCGGCCCCAACGAGGCCCATCTTGGCGAAGTTGTGTTCCGCCTCGTGCAGTGAATGGCTCGCGTGCAAAAGTGCCTTGGACGGGATGCAGCCCACGTTCAGGCATGTGCCGCCCAGCGTGTCGCGGCCTTCCACGACCGCGGTCTTCAGACCCAGTTGGGCGCAGCGAATGGCGCAGACATAGCCGCCGGGACCGGCGCCGATGACGATGACGTCGAACTCAGCCATGAGTTCCTCCTTGGTGTTCAATGTGTAGGGCAAGCGCCGGCAATTCCTCCGCGACGCGCGAAACGGACTTGCCGGCGGGTGATAAAATGGCGCGGGTGGCGGGATCGGACGGCTTCATGCCAGCTCCTTCGCTTCGCGGGTCCACAGGGCACGGTTTTCCGGCGTCAGGATTGCCGCACGCCGATCAATAAACCATTCATGGCACCGCTTCTCCAGCGCGGCCGTGTCCGCGTCGGCGCGAAGTTCGGCCAGCCGTGTTGCGGTGTCCGGCCAGTGGCGCAGGATCGCGCGGTCTTCGACCTCGTTCCGGTTGGCAAGCGTGTGCCAGTTGCCGCCCAGCACATACTTGACGCCTGCGGGCTTGGCCTGGCCGCAGCCGCGATCGTTCTTCATCAGGAACAGGTCTTCGGACTTGATCGCGTAGTGGTTGATCCGGGCCGCACGGGCGCTGCAAGCGCGTTCATCGGGGCGAAAGCGCGAAGACCTGGCGTTGTAGAGCGTACGGTTCATCAAGGGCTTGCCGTCCGGCGTGACGACAAGCGGGTCATCGATCAGAGGATCAAGCGGATTGTGGTCGGTCGCGCGGGCGAAGCTGGCCAGGCGGAACAGGCACTTGAACCGGGTGACTCCGGGGATCGGGCCAAATTCGGCGTGTGTGTTGGCCTCAAGGACATTCGTGCCGGGCTGCCAGTCGGTCAGGCCGGCGTCGCCGAACATACGCCAGGGCAGGGCCACCACGTCCGCGCCGCGCGCATTCGGCATCAGGTCTGCGATCTTGCCCTCACCCACCTCGATCAGCAGAAACTCATCGCTGTCGATATGAAGAACCCATGTCACGCTCTGCTGGCGCAGATGCTCCATCGCAAGCGTCATGCCCTGATCCTGCGGTGGCGTTCCCGCGGGCACGGTCTGGCGGATGTGGGTAAGCAATCCCCGCGCCTGGAGCCGGTCCAGCAACAGGTCCGACCCGTCAGTGCAATCGTTGGTGACGACGACGATGTGATCGAGCCCCAGAGCCCGATGGTAGGCCAGCCACTCAAGCAGAAACAGTCCTTCGTTGCGCATGCAGGAAACGAGCGCGACCGTGTCGGACCGGTGGTGGGCGTCGTGGGACATTCGGGGTCAGACTGCCATCAGCACGATGATGTAAAGCACTATGGTTGCGGCGAAGCCGGCAAGCCAGATCGCCGTGCGGACCCCGGTTAGGCCAAGCGCATAGGCCGGGACGTAAAGGATGCGGGCGATCAGGAATATCTGGGCCGCGATGAGGGTCGAGGAGGAAAACGCGCCCACTTGGCCAAGGCTCAAGATCGCCGGCGCGAACAGCACCATGGCCGTTGTCGAGTTCGTCAGCGCCCGGTCAAGTCGCGCCGTGATGCCCTTGAGTTCGCGCTTTTCATCGCGCGCCGACATCAGGTAGCCGATGCCAAGCTGGCTGGTCGCGCCGGAAACCTTCAGAAACACGAGAAGGCAAACAAGAAGAGCGTAAAGGGCGAGGATGTTCAGTTCGCTGGACATGGCAGGGTCCTTTCAGGGGCGGTTGGTGCTACTGCACCACACGATAGCTCTTTCTGAGCCATGAGAAACACCCAACGCCTACCAGAACAACACATGCCCACGAAACCAGCCTACCTGAGGAGAGGAACAGGAAGCTCGTATCGCCAGCACGAGTGACGGCAGCGGTGGCTAGGACCCCGCGCAGCGTCGGCAGAAAGTCGACGATGGCCCAAAGGCTTGCAACGATCCCCAATGTCCAGATACCGGGGTGCCATTGCTTCTTCATGACAACCAGGCCGATGCAAAGAACGACGATCCAAGGCGCGAGGGTGCCTGCTGCATAGATCAAGAGCGTGTTTCCCGAACCTTCCTCAAGCGAAGGCAAAGACCAAATGGCTGCAGCACTTATCCATAGAACCATCAGCAGACGTTCTGCCAACAGGCCCCAAAGGCCGATTTTCGTCAACGTCATCAGATATCCATCAGCAGCCGCCGCGGGTCCTCCAGCGCCTCTTTCACCCGCACCAGGAACGTCACCGCGCCCTTGCCGTCGACGATCCGGTGGTCATAGGACAGCGCCAGGTACATCATCGGGCGGATCACGATCTGGCCGCCGACGACGACGGGGCGATCCTGGATCTTGTGCATGCCAAGAATGCCGGACTGCGGCGGGTTGAGGATCGGCGAGGACATCAGCGATCCATAGACGCCGCCGTTCGAAATGGTGAAGCTGCCGCCCTGCATCTCGGCCATCGACAGCTTGCCGTCGCGGGCGCGGAGGCCCAGTTCGCCGATCTTCTTCTCGATCGCAGCAAAGCTCATCTGATCGGCGTCGCGCACCACCGGGACGACAAGGCCGGTCGGCGTGCCGACCGCAACGCCCATATGGACGTAGTTCTTGTAGACGATGTCGCCGCCGTCGATTTCGGCGTTGACCTCGGGCACTTCCTTCAGCGCGTGGCAGCAGGCCTTTACGAAGAAGGACATGAAGCCCATCTTGACGCCGTGCTTCTTCTCGAACTGGTCCTTGTAGGCGTTGCGAAGCTCCATGATCGCGGACATGTCGACCTCATTGTAGGTCGTGAGCATCGCGGCGGTGTTCTGGGCGTCCTTCAGGCGGCGTGCGATAGTGGCGCGAAGGCGCGTCATCTTGACCCGTTCCTCGCGAGACGCATCTTCCGCCGGAACCGGCGCGCGGGGCGCCGCAGCGGGCGCGGGCACGGCAGAGGCGACGGCTGGGGCAGCTTCGGCCCTTCCAGCGACGGCGCGGGCCACGTCCTCCTTCATGATCCGGCCATCCTTGCCGGTGCCGGTCACGTCCGAGGGGGCAAGGCCAGCCTCGGCCATAGCCTTCTTCGCGGCGGGCGCATCCTCGACGTCGGCGCGACCGGCGGTCGCCGCAGAGGCGGCGGGCTTGGCGGCTTGCTCGGTGGCCGGGGCAGGGGCTGCGGAGCTCGCGCCTTCGCCAACCACGGCAAGGCGGGCCTTGGCATCAACCGTCGTGCCTTCGGGCGCGAGGATCTCGGTCAGGACGCCCGCGACGGGCGAGGGGACCTCGACCGAAACCTTGTCGGTCTCCAACTCGCAGAGCATCTCGTCCACCGCCACGGAATCGCCCACCTTCTTGAACCAGGTGGAAACGGTCGCCTCGGTCACGCTTTCGCCCAGCGTCGGCACCATCACGTCGGTCATATTGCCCTCTTCGGCTTTCGGCGCGGCCTTGGGCGCCGGTTGTTGGTTTGTTGCGGTCGGGGCAGCGTCGGCACCCGCGGTGATCTGTGCAAGCAGGGCGTTGACGCCCACCGTCGTGCCCTCGGGCGCGACGATTTCCTCCAGGCGGCCTGCGGCAGGGGCGGGAACCTCCACCGTGACCTTGTCGGTTTCAAGTTCGCAAAGCATCTCGTCGACGGCGACCTGGTCGCCCGGCTTCTTGAACCAGGTGGCAACCGTCGCTTCGGACACGCTTTCGCCCAAAGTGGGTACGCGTACTTCTATTGCCATGCTCAGGCCCCCATCGTCAGCGCTTCGTCGACAAGCGCGTCTTGTTCTGCCTTGTGGCGCGAAGCGAGGCCCGTCGCCGGCGAGGCAGAGGCCGTGCGGCCGACGTAACGGGCACGCTTGTGCTTGGCGCCGATCCGGTCAAGCACCCATTCAAGGTTTGGTTCCACGAAGGTCCAGCCGCCCTGGTTCTTGGGCTCTTCCTGACACCAGATGACCTCCGCCCCCTTGAAGCGCGTGAGTTCCTGCGTCAGCGACTGCGCCGGGAACGGATAGAACTGTTCCAGACGCATCAGATAGACGTCGTCAATGCCGCGCTTGTCGCGCTCTGCCAGCAGGTCGAAGTAGACCTTGCCCGAACAGATCACGACGCGGCGGATCTTCTTGTCGGCCACCAGCTTCGTCTCGGAATGGCCTTTCTGCGCGTCGTCCCAAAGGACACGGTGGAAGGTCGAACCGGTAACGAAATCCTCGGCGTCAGACACGCAGAGCGGATGGCGCAGAAGCGACTTGGGCGTCATCAGGATCAGCGGCTTGCGGAAGGTCCGGTGAATCTGGCGGCGCAGGATGTGGAAGTAGTTCGCCGGCGTCGAGCAGTTGGCGACGATCCAGTTGTCCTGCGCGCACTGCTGAAGGAAGCGTTCAACGCGGCCCGACGAATGTTCGGGACCCTGCCCCTCGAAACCGTGCGGCAGAAGGCAGACAAGGCCCGACATGCGCAGCCACTTGGATTCGCCCGACGAGATGAACTGGTCGAACATGATCTGCGCGCCGTTGGCGAAGTCACCGAACTGCGCTTCCCACATCACCAGCGCGTTCGGTTCGGCCAGCGAATAGCCGTACTCGAACCCGAGCACCGCGTATTCCGACAGCATCGAGTCGATGACTTCGTAGCGCGCCTGGCCCGACCTGATGTGGTTGAGCGGATAGTGCCGCTCTTCCGTCGTCTGGTCGACGAAGGCGGAATGCCGCTGGCTGAACGTCCCGCGGGTGCAGTCCTGTCCGGCAAGTCGGACCGGGTAGCCTTCGGTCATCAAGGAACCAAACGCGATGGCTTCGGCAGTTGCCCAGTCAAAGCCCTGTCCGGTCTTGAACATGTGCGCCTTGGCTTCAAGCTGGCGGGCGACCGTCTTGTGGATGTCGAAACCCTCGGGCACGCGCGTCAGCGCCGTCCCGATCTCGGCTAGCGTCTTCTTGGTGATCGCGGTCTTGCCGGGGCTGTACTCGGCCCCCTCGCGGTCAAGATGCGACCAGCGCCCGTCCAGCCAGTCAGCCTTGTTCGGCTTGAACGTCTTGCCGGTTTCGAATTCCTCGTTCAGCTGAGCCTGGAACGCGGCCTTCATGTCCTCGATCTCACCCTCGGGGATCAGGCCGTCCTTGACCAGGCGCTCGGTGTAGATCTGCAGCGTGGTTTTGTGGGTCTTGATCGTCTTGTACATCGCCGGGTTGGTGAACATCGGCTCGTCGCCTTCGTTGTGACCGAAGCGGCGATAGCAGAACATGTCGATGACCACGTCCTTGCCGAACTTCTGGCGGAACTCGATCGCGACCTTTGCTGCGTGGACAACGGCCTCCGGGTCGTCGCCGTTCACGTGGAAGATCGGCGCTTCCACCATGAGAGCGATATCGGTCGGGTAGGGCGACGAACGCGAGAAATGCGGCGCTGTGGTGAAGCCGATCTGGTTGTTTACGACGATGTGCATCGTGCCGCCGGTGCGATGTCCGCGCAGGCCGGACAGGCCGAAGCATTCCGCGACCACGCCCTGACCCGCGAAGGCCGCGTCGCCGTGCAGCAGGATCGGCAGAACCGCGCGCCGCTCGGTGTCGTTCAACTGGTCCTGCTTGGCGCGGACCTTGCCGAGCACCACGGGGTTCACGGCCTCCAGGTGGCTGGGGTTCGCGGTCAGCGACAGGTGCACCGTGTTGCCGTCAAAGGTCCGGTCCGACGATGCGCCAAGGTGGTATTTCACGTCGCCCGAACCATCGACGTCCTCGGGCTTGAAACTGCCGCCCTGGAACTCGTTGAAGATCGCGCGGTAGGGCTTGGCCATCACGTTGGCCAGAACCGACAGGCGGCCGCGGTGCGGCATGCCGATCACGATTTCCTTGAGGCCAAGGCTGCCGCCCCGCTTGATGATCTGCTCCATCGCGGGGATAAGCGCCTCGCCACCGTCAAGGCCGAAGCGCTTGGTGCCCATGTACTTGACGTGCAGGAACTTTTCGAAGCCCTCGGCCTCGACAAGCTTGTTCAGGATCGCGCGGCGCCCTTCACGTGTGAAGGTGATCTCCTTGCCGTAGCCCTCGATCCGCTCCTTCAGCCAAGCTGCCTGTTCCGGGTCGGAGATGTGCATGTACTGCAGCGCGAAGGTTCCGCAGTATGTGCGCTTCACGATGTCCAGGATCTGGCGCATCGACGCGTGTTCCAGGCCCAGGACCTTGTCGATGAAGATCGGCCGGTCCATGTCGGCCTCGGTGAAGCCGTAGGACTTGGGGTCAAGCTCCGGGTGCGGGGTTTCGGCGCGCATGCCCAGCGGGTCGAGATCGGCAACCAGGTGGCCTCGGATCCGGTAGGCGCGGATGATCATCAGCGCGCGGATGGAATCCAGGACGGCGCGCTTGATCTGGTCATCCGACAGCGCGACGCCGGCTTCCGCCGCCTTGGCGCGGATCTTGTCGCCGGCGCCCTTCATTTCCTTCGCCGCGATCGGCCATTCGCCGGTCAGTGCGGCGGTCAGGTCGTCGGCAGGCTGCGGCGGCCAGTCCGGCCTGTCCCACGACGCGCCGCGGGCTTCCTTCCGGACGTCGTTTTCCGCATCGCCGAGCGAGCGGAAGAACGCCGCCCAGGTCGAATCGACGGATCCCGGGTCATTGGCGAAGCGGGCGTAAAGCTGTTCGACGTATTCGGCATTCGCGCCTTGCAGGAAGGACGATGCGTGGAACTGGTCGTTCTGGGGATGATCGGTCATGTTGTTGCCTTTCAGGCGAAGATCGGCACTAGGGCGTTCAAGCAGTAGATTTCGAATGCCGGAATTATCACTGACTTCGCTCCTGGTTCACGATGGCCTCCAGCATTGCCTGGTCCGCAGCGGGCCACTCCAGGAGACGCTTTTGTAAGCCCTTTTGTGCCAAACGGAGGTGATTACGAGCAACTGCGGCACTGAGTAACTCGTACATATATCTGTCGCTTGACCGGCGTCGTCGGAAAGACCTGTAGAAATCCGAGCGATTGAGTTCACCCTTTAGTGCGCTGACCGCCGTCGGTCGCAGAAGTTGCATGGAAGCGAACATGGACATGAACGGGTGTGTGAGCCAAGGGCACCCGAGCAGTACGGCATTCTCGCCTTCCATTCGCAGTGCGTGGAGTTTGTCCTGCAACACCATCGGATCATAAAACACATAGACCTTCTGGGCGTTTGCGGCGCCTTGCTTCCCGTCTATGTAGGGGCCGCTCCAATCTCCCAGGCTGCGACCGGGCTCGAACCTGCGCTCAAACGGAACCACATCCGGCGAAAGTGAAGTTTGAGGGTTGAATGTGACCACTATGGGGTCTGGGAAAAGGCTGGCGAAGGTCAGTGCGCCGTAGCCCCCCATCGAGTTTCCGTAGAGGCTGAAATGATCATACTGATCAAGCAACGGGCCGCTGCAAAGGTCTTCCAGGGCAGCGAAAAGAGCGGGGCAGCGATACCAGTTCTGCTTGGTGGACATCACTCCCAGAAGCCCCCAGCCCTGCGAACGTATCAAGGCATCGCCCCACGGACGTCTGGGATTGCTGCCGTTGATCGAGGCTCGATTGTCAAACGCTACGACCAGTCTTTCTTTGCCGGGAACATGAACGATGACGTGCGAGGGCAGCACGATGTACTGCCCCCCGGCTTCCAAGACCTCCCTTCGTATATCGTCGAAACGAAGGAACATATCCGCGTTTGTCTGGTGCATGTCAGCGCTTGTCGACTGTGTTAACCATCAATGGCCTTAAGCACCGCTTCGCCCAGCGTGGCCGGGCTGTCGGCGACGATGATTCCGGCGGAGCGCATCGCTTCGATCTTCGATTCCGCGTCGCCCTTGCCGCCGGCGACGATCGCGCCGGCGTGGCCCATGCGGCGGCCCTTGGGCGCGGTGCGACCGGCGATGAAGCCCGCGACGGGCTTCTTGCGACCTCGCTTCGCCTCATCCTTCAGGAACTGCGCGGCCTCTTCCTCGGCGCTGCCGCCGATCTCGCCGATCATGATGATCGACTGGGTTTCGTCATCGGCAAGGAACCATTCCAGCACGTCGATATGCTCCGTGCCCTTGATCGGGTCGCCGCCGATGCCGACGCAGGTCGACTGGCCGAGGCCTACGTCGGTCGTCTGCTTGACGGCCTCGTAGGTCAGCGTGCCCGAACGCGACACGACGCCGACCGAACCGCGCTGGTGAATGTGGCCGGGCATGATGCCGATCTTGCAGGCGCCGGGCGTGATGACGCCGGGGCAGTTCGGGCCGATCAGGCGGGATTTCGACCCTTGCAGCGCGCGCTTCACCTTCATCATGTCAAGGACGGGGATGCCCTCGGTGATGCAGACGATCAGCTCCATCTCGGCGTCGATCGCCTCAAGGATCGAATCCGCCGCGAAGGGGGGCGGGACGTAGATCGCGGTGGCGTTGGCCTCGGTCGCGGCCTTGGCTTCGTGGACAGAGTTGAAGACCGGCAGGCCCAGGTGTTCGGTCCCGCCCTTGCCCGGCGTCACGCCGCCGACCATCTTGGTCCCGTAGGCGATGGCCTGTTCAGAGTGGAAGGTGCCCTGCGAGCCGGTGAAGCCCTGGCAGATGACCTTGGTGTTTTCGTTGACGAGTACGGCCATTGTATTACCCCTTCACCGCTTTCACGATCTTCTGCGCCGCGTCCGACAGGTTGTCGGCAGCGATCACGTTCAGGCCGCTTTCGTTGATGATCTTCTTGCCCAGGTCGACGTTCGTGCCCTCAAGCCGCACCACCAGCGGCACCTGCAGGCCGACTTCCTTCACGGCCGCGATCACGCCCTCGGCGATGATGTCGCAGCGCATGATGCCGCCGAAGATGTTGACCAGGATGCCTTTGACGTTCGGGTCAGAGGTGATGATCTTGAACGCCTCGGTCACCTTTTCCTTGGTCGCGCCGCCGCCCACGTCCAGGAAGTTGGCGGGCTCGGCGCCGTAAAGCTTGATGATGTCCATCGTCGCCATGGCAAGGCCCGCGCCGTTGACCATGCAGCCGATCTCGCCATCCAGCGCGATATAGTTCAGGTCGAACTTCGACGCGGCAAGTTCCTTCGGGTCCTCCTCGGTCTCGTCGCGCAGTGCGGCGATGTCGGGATGGCGGTAGATGGCGTTGCCGTCGAAGCCCATCTTGGCGTCCAGGCACTTGAGGTTGCCCTCGGTCGTGATGACCAGCGGGTTGATCTCAAGCATCTCCATGTCCTTGTCGACGAAGAGCTTGTAGAGCGTCTTGATCAGCGCGACGCACTGCTTGACCTGCGCGCCCTGAAGGCCAAGCGCGAAGGCGACGCGGCGGCCGTGGAAATCCGACAGGCCCGAGGCGGGATCGACCGAGAACGACAGGATCTTTTCCGGGGTCTTCGCGGCGACTTCCTCGATGTCCATGCCGCCCTCGGTCGAGCAGACGAAGGAAATGCGGCTGGTTTGGCGGTCGACGAGCAGCGCAAGGTAGAATTCCTTCGCGATGTCCGAACCGTCCTCGATGTAGATGCGGTTGACCTGCTTGCCGGAGGGTCCGGTCTGGTGGGTGACAAGCGTGCGGCCCAGCATCTTGCGGGCCTCGGTCGCGGCTTCCTCGACCGAGCGGGCAAGGCGGACGCCGCCCTTTTCGCCAGCCTCGGCTTCCTTGAAGTGGCCCTTGCCGCGGCCACCGGCGTGGATCTGCGCCTTCACGACCCAAAGCGGGCCGTCAAGTTCGCCCGCGGCCGTCTTTGCCTCTTCTGCGCGAAGGACGGCGCGGCCGTCGGACACCGGGGCGCCGTAGCTGCGAAGAAGGGCTTTGGCCTGGTATTCATGGATGTTCATGAGACTGTCCCGTGCTGGTGCGGTTTCGCAGGCTCATGACATAGGCGCGCGGTCCTTCAAAACGATAAATGCTTGGAAAGCGTCAAACTGGCGAAATAGGTGAAATTTGTGATCACACGTTGAAAGCGCGTGATCACAAATCACCATCGCCCTTGTTTGCCGAGGATTCACGGGATTCGCGGCGGTGCACGGCGACCCCGAACTGCGGGCGTTCGCGTTCCAGGGCGGAGGGTCAGCGCTGTGACCGGGTGGTGGCGCGGCGCTTGAAAAAGAAAACGCGCCACGAACGGTGGCGCGTTTCCAAAGGTGACGTATCGTCCCCTGCCGAAAAGCCTCAGGCGAGCGACGGGTCGATCGACTTGCACGCGTCCACGAGACCGTTCACCGCGGCGACGGACTTGTCGAACATCGCCTGTTCGTCCTTGTTCAGCTTGATGTCGACGACGCGTTCGATGCCGCCGGCGCCGATGATCGTGGGCACGCCGACATACATGCCCTTGAGCCCGAGAGCGCCGTCGACGTAGGCCGCGCAGGGCAGAAGGCGCTTCTGGTCCTTCAGGTAGGCCTCTGCCATCTCGATCGCCGAGGTGGCTGGCGCGTAGAAGGCCGAACCGGTCTTCAGCAGGCCGACGATCTCGGCCCCGCCGTCGCGGGTGCGCTGGACGATCGCGTCCATGCGTTCCTGCGTGGTCCAGCCCATGTCGATCAGGTCGGGCAGCGGGATGCCACCGACCGTCGAATAACGGACAAGCGGGACCATCGTGTCGCCATGCCCGCCCAGCACGAAGGCGGTGACGTCGCGCATCGAGACGTTGAACTCGAGGCTCAGGAAGTGGCGGAAGCGGGCCGAATCAAGCACACCGGCCATGCCGACGACCTTGTTGTGCGGCAGGCCCGAAAATTCGCGCAGAGCCCAGACCATCGCGTCAAGCGGGTTGGTGATGCAGATCACGAAGGCGTTCGGCGCATGGGCCTTGATGCCCTCGCCAACCGATTTCATGACCTTCAGGTTGATGCCCAGAAGGTCATCGCGGCTCATGCCCGGCTTGCGCGGTACGCCCGCGGTCACGATGCAAACGTCCGCACCGGCGATATCTTCGTAGGAATTCGTGCCCTTGAAGGAGCCGTCGAACCCCTCCGACGGCCCGCTTTCAGCGATGTCGAGCGCCTTGCCCTGAGGCGTGCCCTCGGCGATGTCGAAAAGGACAACGTCCCCAAGTTCCTTGATCGCGGCAAGATGGGCGAGTGTCCCGCCGATCTGTCCCGCGCCGATGAGCGCGATCTTCGGTCTGGCCATGATTGGTCTCCGGCTCCAGTGGAATGACGCGGCCTTGGGTAGCGGCAAGTTGCCCTTCGCGCAAGCCCGCTGCGGCGCGGCATGAATCTTCGGCTTTCTCGGGAGCGGCACGATTGGTAGGAAAACGGCATGGCCGCAGGAGAGAGGCGTGGAGGGAATCGGGTTCTGGGTTCTGGCGATCGCCGCATCCTGTTTCGTCGGCTTGTCCAAGGGCGGGTTGCCAGCGATCGGAATGCTGGGGGTGCCGGTCATGGCGCTGGCGATCTCTCCGATCACGGCGGCCGGCTTGCTGCTGCCGGTCTATGTCGTGTCCGACATGTTCGGCCTCTGGGCCTATAGAAGGAACGTCGACCGCAGGGTTCTGGCGATTCTGGCTCCATCGGCGACCCTTGGCATAGCCTTGGGCTGGGCTACTGCGGCTATTGTGCCGGAACGAGCCGTAACGGGGCTGGTCGGGGGGATCGGCGCCGCGTTCGCGCTGAACCTCATCCTGCGCGGGACGCCGGTCGGTGCCGCGCGTCCGGCGCGGGTGGCACCGGGGCTGTTCTGGGGAACGCTGACCGGTTTCACCAGTTTCGTCAGCCATGGCGGGGCGCCGCCCTACCAGGTCTACGTCCTGCCCCTGAAGCTTGAGAAGATGGTATTCGCGGGCACCTCAACGGTTCTGTTCGCCTACGTCAACGCAGCCAAGCTGATTCCCTACTGGGCGCTCGGGCAGCTCTCGCTGACCAACCTCAAGGTCGCTGCCTTCCTGATGCTGCCCGCGTCGCTGGCTGTGCTTGCAGGCGTCCGCCTGGTGCGGGTGCTTCCTGCGGACCTGTTCTTTCGCTTCGTGATCTGGGCGCTTCTGCTCATATCCACGAAACTCCTATGGGACGCCGTCGCCTGAAAAGCCCGGCTTCAAGGTCGCAATCCCGCGGTCCGGCCCCTGATCTTCCGAAAAATTTCTGCAATGCGGCATTTCTGGGGTTGAAGAATGTGCCGAAATCGGCATCCCTGACGCAAGATTCTTGCGAGGTGCTGCAATGGCTCGTACGAGCGATCCGCGTGGGCGTCCGATGCGCTCGGTGCTTTACATCCCCGGTTCAAGGGAGCGCGCCTTGCAAAAGTCGCGCGAACTGCCGGCCGACGCAATCATCTTCGACCTCGAAGATGCGGTCGCGGCTGACGAAAAGGACAATGCGAGGGACCTGCTGGCGCGCGTCCTGGCCGAGGGCGGTTTCGGCGCGCGCCTGCGGATCGTACGCATCAATGGCCTCGATACCCGCTGGGGCCGCGAAGACGCTGCCGCGTTCGCCAAGGCTGCGGCCGATGCGGTGCTGGTTCCCAAGGTGGGATCGCCCGCCGATCTGGACGCGGTCGCCGAACTCGTGCCGAACCTGCCGCTGTGGGCCATGATGGAGACACCGCAGGGCATCCTGAATGCGGCCGCCATCGCCGCGCATCCACGCCTGGAAGGCATGGTGATGGGCACGAACGATCTGGCCAAGGAGCTTTCGGCCCGCGTTCGCCCAGGGCGGGCAGAGCTTCTGACAGGATTGCAGATGTGCCTTCTGGCGGCCCGCGCGAACGGACTTGCGATCATCGACGGGGTGTTCAACGCATTCAAGGATGCCGAAGGCTTGGCGGCCGAGTGTGAACAGGGCCGGGACATGGGCTTTGACGGCAAGACGCTGATCCACCCGGCCCAGATAGACATCGCCAACAACGCTTTCGCGCCATCCAACGCCGAGATCGAGTTGGCTCGCCGCCAGATCGCGGCCTTCCAGGAGGCGTCAAGCGCCGGCCAGGGGGTCGCCGTGGTCGATGGCCGCATCGTCGAGAACCTGCACGTCGCCTCGGCGCGGGAGCTTCTGGCGCGTGCCGAGGCGATTGCGGCGGCGGAATAGACACAGGCATGCTTGGTCCAGCAGGAGGTTCGACGTGAATATTCTGATCCTCGGTCTCGTTCTCTGGATCCTGCCCCATCTTTTCAAGCGCATCGCGCCCGGCCTCCGTGCGAGGATGGGAAACGCGCCGGGCAAGATGCTGGTCACTGTCCTGTCGCTGGCCGCGATCGCGCTGATGGTCATTGGCTATCGCCGGGCTGAGTTCGTCCCCCTGTACATGCCCGCTGCCGGTATGGGGCACCTGAACAACCTGCTGATGCTGGTCGCCATCTTCCTGATGGGGGTCGGCCATTCGCGCGGCGTTCTTCGGGCTCGGATCCGCCACCCGATGCTGACTGGCGTTTTGATCTGGGCGGTCGCGCACCTCCTGGTCAACGGGGATATGGCTTCGGTCGTCCTGTTTGGCGGGTTGGGCGGCTGGGCGATCGCGGCAATGCTGCTGATCAACGCGCGGCAGACCTGGCAGCGCCCCGAGCCGGGCACGATCCGCGGCGACGCCATCAACCTTGCGGTTACGCTGGTCCTCTGCGCGATCATCGCGGGCATTCACATCTGGCTTGGGGTCAATCCCTTCGCGGGAACCTATGGCTGAGCATAGACAAGGGGACAGGGCGATGAAGACCAATCCGGGCCGGTTTTTCGAGGACTACACGCTGGGTGAGGTGATTTCGCATGCCGTTCCGCGCACCCTGTCGGGCGGTGAAAGGGCGGCCTACCACGCGCTTTATCCGGCTCGCCACGCGCTGCATTCGTCGGACGAATTCGCACGCGCCTGCGGATTGCCTGCAGCGCCCTTTGACGATCTGGTCGCCTTTCACACGGTTTTCGGCAAGACGGTTCCCGACATCTCGTTGAACGCGGTGGCCAATCTTGGCTACGCCGAAGGGCGCTGGCTGAAGCCGGTCTGGCCGGGTGACACGATCAGGTCCGAAAGCACCGTGATCGGTCTGAAGCAGAATTCCAACGGCCGGTCCGGTGTCGTCTACGTGCGCACGCGGGGCCTGAACCAGAGCGGGGAGCCCGTGCTGGAGTACGTTCGGTGGGTCATGGTACGCAAGCGCGACCTTGACGTCCCTGCGCCAGCGCCGGTTGTTCCGGAACTGAAAGATTTCGTACCCGCATCCTCGATTTCGGTGCCCGAAGGGTTGGATTTCTCCAATTACGATTTCACGCTTGCCGGGGAACCCCATCGCTGGGGCGACTACGCCGTGGGTGAGAGGATTGACCATGTCGATGGCGTGACGGTCGAAGAGGCAGAGCACATGCTGGCAACGCGCCTGTGGCAAAACACGGCCAAGGTGCACTTTGACCGGACGCAGCGCGAGGATGGCAAGCGTCTCATCTACGGCGGCCATGTGATCTCGCTCGCGCGGGCGCTCAGCTTCAACGGGCTCGCGAACGCGCAGATGATCGTCGCGCTGAACGCGGGCGCGCATGCCAATCCCTGTTTTGCGGGTGACACGGTCCGCGCCTGGTCGGAGGTGCTGGACAAGGCCGAAACCGGCGCGCCGGGTGTCGGTGCGCTCCGGCTCAGGCTGGTGGCGGTCAAGGACGGCGCTGCGCCCTTCACGCTGAAGGACGAGGCGGGAAAATACAGCCCCGAGGTTCTGCTGGACCTCGACTACTGGGCCCTGATGCCACTCTGAGGTGACGGCGCGCACCATGGCAGGGCAAGCCTGCCCCTGCCGCCGTGCCGGTGCGAGACTCGGTCGCCCCCGCGCCCGGCGCATGATCGGCCGGTGTGGTGGCAATGATGTGATCACACATTTTAATTGCGTGATCACAAAACGAAAAAACTGCGAGCGTTGGCGCTAAAGATTGGCATTTTCGGCGAAGTCCGGCGTGACTTGACGGATTTTTGCGGTATTCATGACGCAGCATTCGCGCGACGCAATCCGAAAGGACCGACCATGGCAGACGTGAACCGGGGCAATCGGCCGCTTTCCCCGCACCTTCAGATCTATCGCTGGCAGGTGCCGATGCTGACTTCGATCCTGACGCGGGTCACGGGCAATGCGCTGATCGTTGCCACCGCGCTGATCGTTTGGTGGCTTCTGGCCGCAGCCACGAGCGCGGAATACTTCGCAATTGCTGACGGGGTCGTGCGCTCTTGGTTCGGGAAGCTGATCTTCCTGGGGTCGATCTGGGCGATCTGGTACCATTTCCTGGCCGGGCTTCGTCACCTTTACTACGACAGCGGGCGCGGGCTCGACATTCCCACGGCGGAAAAGCTGGGCTGGGCCTGCATCATCGGTTCGGTCGTGCTGACCGTGATCACAGTCATCATTCTCTGAGGGGGCGGCGATGAGATATCTGACCGACCGCAAGCGCGCTGCGGGCCTTGGCTCCGCGAAAAGCGGCACGGAACACTTCTGGCACATGCAGGTCTCGTCCGTTGGGCTCGCGATCCTGGTGCCGCTGTTCATCTTCACCTTCGGCTGCATCCTGGGCGCGCCCTATGAAGAGGTCGTGGCCTACTACGGCCGCCCATTCCCGGCGATCGTCGCGGGGCTGACCCTGGTCGTCGGGCTGACCCACTTCAAGAATGGCGCGCAGGTCATGATCGAGGATTACGCCCACGGGTTCGCGCGCAAGGCGCTGGTCGCCGGTACGATCTGCCTTTCCTATGCGCTGATGGCCACCGGCCTTTTCGCGCTGATCCGGCTCGCGCTCTGAGGAATGACCATGACTGCTTATCCTTATGAAGTTCACGAATACGATGTCGTCGTCGTGGGGGCCGGCGGTGCGGGGCTGCGCGCGACGCTGGGCATGGCGGAACAGGGGCTCCGCACAGCCTGCGTGACCAAGGTCTTCCCCACGCGCTCGCACACGGTTGCGGCACAGGGCGGCATTGCCGCGAGCCTTGGCAATATGGGGCCGGACAGCTGGCAATGGCACATGTACGACACCGTCAAGGGGTCGGACTGGCTGGGTGACACGGACGCGATGGAATACCTCGCGCGTGAAGCTCCGAAGGCGGTTTATGAGTTGGAGCACTACGGCGTTCCGTTCAGCCGGACCGAACAGGGCAAGATCTATCAGCGTCCCTTCGGTGGCCACACCACCGAGTTCGGCGAAGGGCCCCCGGTGCAGCGCACCTGCGCGGCGGCCGACCGTACCGGCCACGCGATCCTGCACACGCTTTACGGCCAGTCGCTGAAGCAGAAGGCAGAGTTCTTCATCGAATACTTCGCCCTCGATCTGATCATCACCGACGGTGCCTGTACCGGCGTGGTGTGCTGGAAGCTCGATGACGGCACCATGCATGTCTTCAACGCCAAGATGGTCGTCCTGGCGACGGGTGGCTACGGCCGCGCGTATTTCTCGGCAACTTCGGCGCACACCTGCACCGGCGATGGCGGCGGCATGGTGGCGCGCGCGGGTCTGCCGCTTCAGGACATGGAGTTCGTGCAGTTCCACCCGACCGGCATCTATGGATCCGGCTGCCTGATCACCGAGGGTGCCCGGGGCGAGGGCGGGTATCTGACCAACTCGGAAGGCGAGCGGTTCATGGAACGCTATGCGCCGACCTACAAGGACCTTGCGTCGCGTGACGTGGTGTCGCGCTGCATGACGATCGAGATCCGCGAAGGCCGCGGCGTGGGCGAGGCCAAGGATCACATCCACCTGCACCTGAACCACCTGCCGCCCGAAACCCTGCACGAACGTCTGCCGGGGATCAGCGAGTCGGCCAAGATCTTTGCCGGCGTCGACGTCACCAAGGAGCCAATCCCGGTGCTCCCGACCGTCCACTACAATATGGGCGGCATCCCCACGAACTACTGGGGTGAGGTGCTGAACCCCACGGCGGACAATCCCGACAACGTCTTCCCCGGCCTCATGGCCGTGGGCGAGGCGGGCTGCGCTTCCGTCCACGGGGCGAACCGTCTGGGGTCGAACAGCCTGATCGATCTGGTCGTGTTCGGCCGCGCGGCGGCGATTCGCGCGGGCCAGATCGTGAACCCCGACGCCGCCAACGCCCCGGTGAACAAGGCCGAAGTGGATCGGGCGCTTTCGCGCTTTGATGGGCTGCGTCATGCCAAAGGTGGCGTGCCGACCGCCGAATTGCGCCTTGAGATGCAGAAGACGATGCAGGCCGACGCGGCCGTCTTCCGCACCGACAAGACCCTGGCCGAGGGCGTGGAAAAGATGGGCAAGGTCGCGGCCAAGCTGGACGACCTGAACGTCACCGACCGCAGCCTGATCTGGAACTCCGACCTGATGGAGACGCTTGAGCTGACCAACCTGATGCCGAACGCTCTGGCCACGATCGTGGCGGCGGAGGCGCGGAAGGAAAGCCGGGGCGCCCATGCGCACGAAGATTACCCGAACCGTGACGACGCGAACTGGCGCAAGCATTCGCTGGCGCGGGTCGATGGCGCTCAGGTCACGCTGGACTATCGCGCGGTGCACCTTGACCCCCTGACGACCGAGGACGAGGGGGGAATTGACCTGAAGAAGATCGCGCCGAAGGCGAGGGTGTATTGATGGCCGGACGGGCCATAGCAGCCGCTGCGCTGGCCTTGGCGCTGGTGGCCTGCGCCGAGGCGCCGATGCCTGGCGGGCCGATCGCGCTGTGCAGCGCGCAATCGGGTCTGACGCTGCGCGCGGCCAAAGCCCAGATGGCCGGCATGGACGGCCCCGTCGCCGCAACGGCCGAAGAGTCCCGCCAGATCAACGCCTGCCTGGTTGGCGCGGGCGCGCCCGCATTGCAGCGCGAGGTGACGGTATCCGTTCCGACACCCGAGCGTGAAGGCGCTTCGGTCCTGAGCGAGGGCGCGGGATACTACGGATCAAGCCTGGTCGAGGTGACGATCGCACCTGCCGACGCGGCACCGGCGTCCTACGTCAAGCCTGCTGCCGGGAAGCTGCCCTTGCCGGAAAGCTACCCGCTCTTGCCCGGCGACGCCGAATTGTGGGCGACATTGACGCGCGAGCAGCAGGAACGTGCGCTGCTGTTCCTTCAGGACGGGTCCACGATCCGCGCCAGCCTGAGGTCGGACTGATGAGGATCGCGCCGTTTCTTCTTGCGACGCCCATAGTGCTTGCGGCTTGTGGCCCGATGTCGGTCGAACGGGCGGAAGATGCCTGTTTCGAACGCGCCAGGCTGGCTGCGGGGCCGCGCGGGTTCGTCGCCGTCGGCGCGGGTTCGGGCGGGGCCGGTACGAAAGCCAGGTTGTCCATTTCCTCGGACTACGTGCTCGGCCGCGACCCGTCTGCGCTTTACGACGCATGTGTCTACCAGAAATCCGGCCAGCCACCGCGCCAGCCGCTTTACACCCGCCGAGATTGGAAGGGATAAGTCATGGTCCAGTTCACGCTACCGAAGAATTCGACGATCCGGGTCGGCAAGACCTGGCCGAAGCCCGAGGGCAAGAACATCCGCAAATTCCAGATCTACCGCTGGGACCCGGACACCGGCGAGAACCCGCGGGTGGACACCTATTTTCTTGATATGGACAAATGCGGCCCGATGGTTCTGGACGCGCTGATCAAGATCAAGAACGAGATCGATCCGACGCTGACCTTCCGCCGCTCCTGCCGCGAGGGCATCTGCGGATCCTGCGCGATGAACATCGACGGGCGCAACACGCTGGCCTGCATCTTCGGGCTGGATGAAGTGAAGGGAGACGTGAAGATCTATCCGCTGCCGCACATGCCGGTGGTGAAGGACCTGATCCCGGACCTGACGCATTTCTACGCCCAGCACGCTTCGATCATGCCTTGGCTTGAAACAAAGACGAACCGCCCCGCGAAGGAATGGCGCCAGTCGATAGAGGATCGCAAGAAACTGGACGGGCTCTATGAATGCGTCATGTGTGCGTCGTGTTCGACTGCGTGTCCAAGCTACTGGTGGAACGGCGACCGCTATCTTGGGCCGGCCGCATTGCTGCACGCCTATCGGTGGATCATCGATTCCCGCGACGAGGCGACAGGCGAGCGGCTGGATCAGCTTGAGGATCCCTTCAAGCTTTACCGCTGCCACACGATCATGAACTGCGCCAAGACCTGCCCCAAGGGGCTGAACCCCGCAAAGGCGATTGCCGAGATCAAGAAAATGATGGTCGAGCGGGTGGTGTGAGCGGCGGAGGATCGCCTCTGGCCTTGAACGGCCGCTAGGCCGTTTCCCGACGCCATGCTAGCCTGTCCCTGCGCAATCAGGGAGAGGCAGAAATGTCCGGGAGCATCACGCTTCTCGTCGGCACGACGAAGGGGCTTTTCCTCGTCGAGGGGGGCAACGACCGCACCGGCTGGTCGGTCTCAGGTCCCCATTGCGACGGCTGGCCGATCAACCACGCCGTGGGCGATGCCGACACCGGCACGATCTGGGCGGGCGGTGGCGGGGACTGGCACGGCGCAGGCGTCTGGCGGTCGGAGGATGGCGGGCAAAGCTGGGAGCTCAGCAAGCTGACCGCAGGCCAGATGGACGAATGGGCGGCCAACGACGCCGACTTCGCGGCGATGATCGGCTGGACCGACGCCGAACCGCCTTTTGCCAAGGACTTTGCGCAGGTCTGGTCCTTGGGGCGGGGGCACGGTACGCTTTATGCCGGAACCAAGCCCGCCAGCTTGATCGCAAGCACGGACGGCGGACAAAGCTGGGCGAAGGTCGAGGGGTTGTCGAACCACCCCTCGGCCGGAAGCTGGCAGCCGGGGGCGGCCGGGCTTGTCCTTCACACGATCGTCTTCGACCCCGACAAGGCCAGCAAGATCTGGATTGCAATATCGGCTGCGGGGGTGTTCGCGACCGAGGATGGCGGCGCGACTTGGGAACGTCGCAACCGGCTGTCGAACGCCGAGGCCTGCCTTCACCACGATCACCCCGCAGCCCCGCGGGACGGGGAGACCGGGCACTGCGTCCACAACATGATGCGCGCGCCCGGGGATGGCGATGTTCTCTATCAACAGAATCATCACGGGGTCTGGCGCAGTGCCGATGGCGGGCGCAGCTGGGACGATATCACCCCCGGCTTGCCCTCGACCTTCGGATTCCCGATCCGTGTCCATCCGCGCGACCCGGATACGATCTGGACGCTGCCTTTGAACGGCGACATGGCTGGGCGCTTCCCGCCCGATGCATCCTGTGCCGTCTGGCGGTCGCGCGATGCCGGAAAGACCTGGCAGGCGATGCGCGTTGGCCTGCCTCAGAAGGGTTGCTTCTTTACCGTGTTGAGGCAGGCGATGGCGGGGGATACGCGCGATCCGGCTGGCATCTACTTCGGCACGAACAGCGGATCTGTCTTCGCCAGCTTTGACGAAGGCGACAGCTGGGCCGAGATCGCCCGGCATCTTCCCACCATTCTGTCGGTTGAGACATTGGAACATGCGTGATCCAGATGTCCATCCGCATCCCGAGGATCCAAGGCAGACCGCGTAGTGTCGATTGCAGGTTCGATCCGCGATAGCTGGAGGCGCAGCAAACCGCACTTCAAGCGGCTGCTGGTCCGGGCGAACCGGCTGATTCCGCCTGGACTCCGGCTCCTTCTTGGGGTTGTCCTGATCATTGGCGGCATCTTCGGATTTCTGCCGATCCTGGGCTTCTGGATGATCCCGCTCGGTGCAGGGCTTGTATGGCTGGACATACGGGCGCTACGGCGGATTGGGCGATCCAAGGGGCGCGACAATCGGCGCTAGGTCGATTGCCGGCCAAGCGTCGTGATTCCGGACGCTGGCCGCCCGCGTCCGGGGCCTCAGGCGAAGGCGGCTTCTAGCGCGATTTCGATCATGTCCCCGAAGCTCCGCTCGCGATCCGCGGCCGGAAGCGCCTCGTGCGTGATCAGGTGGTCCGAAATCGTCAGAACCGCCAACGCCCGCGCGCCGAGGCGTGCGGCCACGGTATATAGCTCTGCCGCTTCCATCTCGACACAGAGTGTGCCGTGACGCGCCAGCATCTCGTTCAGGTCAGGCCGCTCGTCATAGAAGACATCAGCGGAATAGATCCCGCCCACGTGCGTCGGCGCACCCTTTGCCCGCGCGGCAGCCACCGCCTTTTCCAGCAGTCCGTAATCCGCGCAGGGTGCGAACTGCATCTCTCTGAAATAGCCGCGAGAGGGCGTTGAAAGGGTCGAGGCGGTCATCGCAATCACGATGTCGCGGATCCGCACACGTTCAAGCATAGCGCCAGCAGATCCGATGCGGATCAGGGTCCTTGCGCCGTATTCTCGGATCAGCTCGTTTGCGTAGATCGAAAGCGATGGCATCCCCATGCCCGATCCATGGATCGTCACGCGGTTGCCCTTCCATGTGCCGGTGTAACCCAGCATGCCGCGAACCTCGTTCACGCAGATCGGGTTTTCCAGGAAAGTCTCTGCCGCCCATTTGGCGCGACGGGGATCGCCAGGCATCAGGACCGTTTCCGCGATGTCGCCGGGCTTCGCGCCGATATGAGGGGTCATGGCTCGCCTTCCGCTTGAGTATCAAGCCATCCTAGCGCCGGGTGCTTGTGCGACAAGACCGATCTTGCCCGCGAAGGCGCCGGATCTATTCGGCGGCCTCGGCTTTCGGTTCTGCCAGCAGCACGATATCGCCCATGATCCGGTTCAGCTCGAAATCCTTCGGCGTGTAGACCCGTGCGACGCCCATCCTGCGCATGGCCTCGGCGTCGTCGTCGGGGATGATGCCGCCGACGACGACCGGAACATGGGACAGCCCTGCGGCCTGCATTCGCTCCATCACCTCGGCAACCAGAGGAAGGTGGCTGCCCGACAGGATCGAAAGGCCAACGACATGCGCGGATTCGCTTTCGGCCGCCGCCACGATTTGCGCGGGCGTCAGTCGGATGCCCTCATAATGGATGTCCATGCCGCAGTCGCGCGCGCGCGCAGCGATCTGTTCGGCCCCGTTCGAGTGGCCGTCAAGACCGGGTTTGCCGACGACGAACTTCAACCTGCGGCCAAGCCGTGTCGACACCGCATCGACGGCGGCGCGCAGGTCGTCAAGGCCCTCAGTCCTGTTCGATGGCGATTTCGACACGCCTGTCGGGCCGCGGTATTCGCCGTACACTGCGCGCATCACGCCTGCCCATTCACCGGTCGTGACGCCCGCTTTCGCACAGGCAACCGAGGCCGGCATGATGTTCTGTCCGTTTTCCGCTGCAAGGCGCAGCGCGGCCAAGGCCGCTTCGACGGCCCTTTGGTCGCGGGCCGCGCGCCAGGCGTCAAGCCGTGCAACCTGATCGGCCTCGACGGCGGGATCGACGGTCAGGATCGATCCGTCGCCCGCGGTCAGGGGGGACGCCTCGCCTGCTTGCCAACGGTTCACACCCACTACGACGGTTTCCCCCGCCTCGATCCGGTTCAGCCGGTCGGCGTTCGCCTCGACCAGGCGCCCCTTCATGTACTCGATCGCGGCGATCGCGCCGCCCATGCCGTCCAGGACCTTCAGCTCGTCGCGCGCGCCGGCTTTCAGCGCCTCGACCTTGGCGGCAATCACGGGGCTGCCTTCGAAAAGGTCGCCATATTCAAGAAGGTCGGTTTCATAGGCCAGGATCTGCTGCATCCTCAGCGACCATTGCTGGTCCCAGGGACGGGGAAGCCCGAGGGCCTCGTTCCATGCCGGAAGCTGAACCGCGCGGGCGCGCGCATTCTTCGACAGCGTCACGGCCAATGTCTCAAGCAGGATGCGGTAGACGTTGTTTTCGGGCTGCTGTTCGGTCAGGCCGAGCGAGTTCACCTGCACCCCGTAGCGGAATCGGCGGTATTTTTCTTCCTCGATGCCATAGCGGTCGCGACAGATTTCATCCCAAAGCTCGGTGAAGGCGCGCATCTTGCAAAGCTCGGTCACGAACCGGATGCCCGCGTTCACGAAGAAAGAGATGCGCCCGACCATCGCGGGGAAGGCGGCCGGATCGACCTTGCCCTTCAGGTCGTCCAGAACCGCGATCCCTGTCGCCAGCGCGAAGGCAAGCTCCTGCTCGGGCGTGGCGCCTGCTTCCTGCAGGTGGTACGAACAGACGTTCATTGGGTTCCATTTGGGCAGGTTCTCTGCCGTGTAGGCCGCCACATCGGTGATCATCCGAAGCGAGGGCTTGGGCGGGCAAATATACGTTCCGCGACTTAGATATTCCTTGATGATGTCGTTCTGCACCGTTCCTTGCAGATTTCGAACATCGGCACCCTGTTCCTCGGCGACCGCGACATACAATGCCAGCAGCCAGGGCGCGGTCGCGTTGATGGTCATGGAGGTGTTCATCTCTTCGAGCGGGATCGCGTCGAAAAGGGCCCGCATGTCGCCCAGATGGCAAACCGGTACGCCGACCTTGCCAACCTCGCCGCGCGCAAGGTCATGATCGCTGTCATACCCGGTCTGGGTTGGCAGGTCGAAGGCGACCGAAAGACCCGTCTGGCCCTTGGCAAGGTTCGCACGATAAAGTGCGTTCGACTTCGCGGCCGTCGAATGGCCCGCATAGGTGCGGAAAAGCCAGGGCTTGTCGCGGGTCGCCTGGGTCATGGCGGTCTCCTTGATCTTGTGCGTAAGATTATTTCGCAAATGCAGAGATAGGCGACACTTCGTGACCTTGTCAATTCGCTGCGTTGCGGCATCTGGGGATTTACGTCGACGACGCGACCTGTCACGGTCCCGGTCATGCTTCAGCCGGTGACGCTGCCTCTTTGGCTATTCGCGATGATCCTCGTCTTCGCCGGGGTCACTTTCGCGTCGCACTTTCTGTTTCCGTCCGTCCGATGGTTCCTGCGCCGCAGGGTCGAGCGGGCGGTTGCGCGGCTGAATGCGCGGCTGGAGCGCCCGATCGAGCCGTTCAAGCTTATGGCGCGCTCGGACATGATTGTCCGGCTGACGCATGACCCAAAAGTGGCGGAAGCCATCGCCGCCGAAGCGCAAGAGACCGGCATTCCCGAGACGGTGTTGCTGGAGCGCGCGCGTCGGTATGCGCGCGAAATCGTTCCGGGGTTTTCGGCGCTCGTCTATTTCGGCTTTGCCGCGCGGGCGGCCAAGTGGCTTGCCAGGTTGATCTACCGTGTCCGCATCGGCCAGTTCGATACCGACGCGTTCCGCGACATCGACAAGAAGGCCACGGTGGTCTTCGTCATGAACCACCGCTCGAACATGGACTATGTTCTTGTCACCTACCTGGCGGCAAGCCGGTCCGCGCTGTCCTACGCGGTGGGGGAGTGGGCGCGCGTCTGGCCGCTTTCCTGGCTGATCCGGGCGTCGGGCGCGTACTTCATCCGCCGTCGATCGGGCAATACGCTCTATCGCCGCGTCCTTGCGCGCTATGTGCAGATGGCGACCGCCGAGGGCGTGACCCAGGCGATCTTTCCCGAAGGCGGGCTGAGCCTTGATGGAAGGGTCGGCAGGCCCAAGCTTGGCATCCTGTCCTACATACTCGATGCCTATCGCCCCGGCGGGCGGGACGTGGTCTTCGTTCCGGTGTCCCTGGCCTATGACCGCATCATCGAGGACCGGGTCCTGACGGCGGCCCATGCCGCCGGAGTGCGCCGCTTTCGCGCCCCGCTTGGCTCGATCCTTCTCTTTCTCGGGCGCCAGGTGCGGCGCATGCTGACAGGGCGCTTTGAAAAGTTCGGCGTCGCCTCGGTCAGCTTCGGGACGCCGCTGTCCCTGGCCTCTTTTCTGTCCAAGTCCCAGGACAACGTGACCGCGGAACTGGCGGACGAACTGATGCGGCGCATCGCGCAGAATGTCTCGGTACTGCCTGTTCCGCTGTTCTGCGCGGCCCTGGGCCAGGACATCGACCTGACCTTGGACCGGATATCGGAGCGGGCAGAGGACCTGGTGCAACGTCTGGCTGCGGCTGGTGCGCATCTGGATCTTCCCGACGGGTCGTCGCGAGCTGCCATGATCAGTGCGATCGACATCCTGTCGCTGCGCAAGGTCGTTCGGCGTCAGGGTGATCGCATCGTCGTGCCACTGAAGGACAGGGCACTGATCGGTTTCTATGCCGCTCCCGTGTGGCAGCATCTTTGTGCAGGCGCGGCATTGTCGCAGGGAAATATGAGCGTCAAAAGCGCAAGTCGGAAGCAACCGGGACATAAAATTACAAAATAGCCGCCAAAACCTATTGCAATATTACCGCGCCGATCCTATTCCATGCCTTGAGACTGCATTGATTCTGCGATGCGGCAAGAACATCAGGAGAGGTAGATGGCTTTGGATACGCAGACCGAAATCGCGCCCTACGACGCGCCGGAAAAGGATCTGTACGAGATCGGCGAAATGCCGCCCCTCGGCCATGTGCCGAAGCAGATGTATGCCTGGGCGATCCGGCGCGAGCGCCACGGCGAACCTGAAACCGCGATGCAGGTCGAAGTGGTTGATACCTGGAAGCTGGACAGCAACGAGGTGCTGGTTCTGGTGATGGCGGCGGGCGTCAACTACAACGGCGTCTGGGCCAGCCGGGGCGAGCCGATCAGCCCCTTCGACGTGCACAAGCAGGCTTATCACATCGCCGGATCGGATGCCTCGGGCATCGTCTGGGCGGTGGGCGAGAAGGTCAAGCGCTGGAAGGTCGGCGACGAGGTCGTGATCCACTGCAATCAGGACGACGGCGACGACGAACATTGCAACGGCGGCGATCCGATGTTCTCGCCCAGTCAGCGGATCTGGGGCTATGAGACCGGCGACGGATCGTTTTCGCAGTTCACCCGGGTGCAGGCACAGCAGCTGATGCCGCGTCCGAAGCATCTGACCTGGGAAGAGGCCGCCTGCTACACGCTGACGCTGGCCACGGCCTACCGGATGCTGTTCGGCCATGCGCCGCACGATCTTCAGCCAGGCCAGAACGTGCTGGTCTGGGGCGCCTCGGGTGGTCTGGGCTCCTATGCGATCCAGCTCATCAATACGGCGGGCGGCAACGCGATCGGGGTGATCAGCGACGAATCCAAGCGCGACTTCGTGATGGGTCTGGGCGCCAAGGGCGTGATCAACCGCAACGATTTCAAGTGCTGGGGCCAGCTGCCCAAGGTCAACAGCCCCGAATACAATGAATGGCTGAAAGAGGCGCGCAAGTTCGGCAAGGCGATCTGGGACATCACCGGCAAGGGCGTCAATGTCGATATGGTCTTTGAACATCCGGGCGAGGCGACCTTCCCGGTCTCGGCGCTGGTGTGCAAGAAGGGCGGCATGGTGGTGATCTGCGCCGGAACCTCGGGCTTCAACTGCACCTTCGACGTGCGGTACATGTGGATGCATCAGAAGCGGCTGCAGGGCTCGCATTTCGCGCATCTGGCGCAGGCCTCGGCGGCGAACAAGCTGATGCTTGAACGCCGGCTTGATCCCTGCATGTCCGAGGTCTTCCCCTGGGCTGAGATCCCGGCCGCCCACATGAAGATGCGCCGGAACGAGCATAAGCCTGGCAACATGGCAGTTCTCGTCCAGTCGCCCAGGACGGGATTGCGGACCTTCGAGGACGCCTTGGAGGCCGCGCGGCGCGACTGAACCGAGTCGAAATGGGAGGGAACACTGGAAAGGTGCGCAACGGTTCGTGGCGCACCTTTTTCGTTCCAGTAATTTCAATGGCTTAGATGGTAAGTTATCCCCATATTCGGCGAGTTGCATTGAGGCCGCGCTCATCCAATTCTCGGTGAATGAGACGCGAGCGAAAAATGCAATCTACTTCACGCTGGGGGTGAAATGCAGTACGAATGGATCTTGGACGTGCTGAGTGATCTCAAGTCTTTCGCCCAGGGAAACGGTCTGCCCGCGCTTGCCGAGCAACTGGGTGACACAGCCATAGTGGCGGCTGGCGAGATCTCCCGTCTGTCCGAGGATTGGATCGGAGGCCAGGCGCCGGATGCGGGCAAGGTTGCGACGGTTCGTTGGGGAACTTCAGGCGTCGAGAACGCGTGAAGACCTTCAGCGCAATGTGATTTGGTTTCGCGACCAACTAGGGGTCGACCATCTCGTCTATCATTCGGTAAGCGGGGCGGGTCAACAGTACGGCATCCTGACCTATCCTGACGACTGGGTTCAGCGATACGTCGCCGAGGGTTACGCCAGGATCGATCCGGTGGTCCAGGGATGCCTGCGCCGCTTCCAGCCAACCGACTGGAAGGATCTTGACTGGTCGGGCAGGCAGTCACGCAATTTTCTTGGCGAAGCAGTGTCGGCAGGGGTCGGAAGCCAAGGCTACTCGGTTCCAGTTCGCGGACCCGGTGGACAATTCGCGCTATTCACCGTTTCAGGGCGTGCTACCGACGCGCAATGGGAAAGGTTCGTGACCGGCAGCGCGACGGATGTTCTGCTTGCCGCGCATTTCCTGAACCAGCGGGCGCAGGAAATCATCCAGGGCGATGCGTCGGAGGAAGCCCAACAGCTGAGTGGACGGGAGATTGACGTGCTGACCCTTCTGGCCCTTGGGATGAACCGGGCGCAGGCGGCCGACACGCTCGAGATATCCGAGCACACCTTTCGCTCCTACGTGGAAAGCGCCCGTATCAAGTTGGGTGCCACCAATACGACCCACGCGGTCGCGCGCGCCGTTTCCGGCGGCTTCGTCCTGCTGTGACCTGGCCCCGCTAGGCTCCTGTTAACCAGTTTTCATTAAGCCCTCCTTACCTAACAGGAGGGATGTGATGCTTAGATATCTGACAGGGGAAGAACTCTCCGCCACTCCGATTTTGCGTGACACGATGTTCGAGGACCGCGCGCGGCAGTTCCGTGACCGGCTCAACTGGGAGGTGCGGGTCGACGAAAAGGGGTGGGAGCGGGATGAGTACGACAGGTTGAACCCGCTTTACGTCATCTGGCAGCGGGCGGATGGCCGACACGGCGGATCGATGCGTTTCATGCCCACCGAAGGTCCGACGATGGTCAATGATCACTTCCGCCACCTTGCCGGAGGGCGGCGCATTTCCCATCCGAAGGTCTGGGAATGCACCCGCTTCTGCCTGGCCTCCGACACCGATGCGAACGTCGCGGCGGCACTGATGCTGGGCGGGGCGGAGCTTGGGATGGGGCTTGGCCTGACGCGGGCCATCGGGGTGTTCGACGCGCGCATGGTGCGGATCTATCGCCACCTTGGCTGGGAGCCGGACATCCTGGGCAGCGCGGGTTCCGGGCGCGACGCGATCAGCCTTGGCTTCTGGCGCTTCTCTGAGGACGTGCGCCAGAAAATGGCGCTGAAGGCGGGGATCCCGGCCGCGCTATCGCGGGACTGGTTCCGCTTCGACAAGGTCGAATCGCTGCCGGTGCGCGCGGCAGGATAATCGTCTGGCGCTTGCGACAAGGGGCGGGTAGGGTCGCTGCCATGACCTTGCCCGCACTCCAGTTCTCCGACGATCAGGCCGAAGCCTGGGACCACGTGGCCGAGGTTCTTCGAGGGGCGGGCATCGACATTTTGGACGGCAGCACGTCGCCCGCCAGTACTGGAAAGTCTAGCGTTCTTGCGGTGATAGGCAAGGCGGGATCGGGCAAGACGATGCTCTTGGCCGAACTGACGAAGGCTCTGGCGGCTGCCGGGGTCGACACGATTTCAGGCGACTACGAGGGCCGGCGGCGCAAGGATCGGCGGACGCTTGCCATCCTTGCCCCGACCAACAAGGCGGCGAGTGTTCTGCGGGGGCGCGGCGTTCCCGCGACCACGATCCACCGCATCCTTTACACGCCCGTCTACGACCCAGAGTACGAAAAAATCGCGGAATGGTTGTCGGGTAATGGCGAGCGTCCCGAAATCGAGGGGCTGACCGATACCGCGCTGGACCGCGCCAAGGCCTTCTACGACCAGGTGAAGTCGATCCCCGGCGCCCTGGCTGCCGCGGGGTTGCGCGGTTCGGACTTCATCCTTGGCTGGAAGCGGCGGGAGGATCCGCTGGACATCGGCTTCATCGACGAATCCTCGATGTTGGACGAGCGCCAGTTCGAGGATCTGCGCGAAATCTTCCCCACGCTGATCCTTTTCGGCGACCCTGCCCAGCTGGCTCCGGTCGGGCAATCCGGCGAGATGGTCTTTGACCGGCTGTCCGAGGGGCGCAAGCTCACGCTCAGTCGCATCCATCGCCAGGAAACCGACAGCCCGATCCTGGATCTGGCCCATGCGCTTGCCGACCCCACACTTGAGTTCGAGGGATTTGAGCGCATGGTCGCGGATGCCGCGCGGCGCGATGACCGGGTGCAGTGGTCCGAAAGGGTCGATGCGGGGCTGATGGCCCGTTCACCCGTCCTGGTCTGGCGCAACCAGACACGCGTGCGGCTGATCCAGGCGTTCCGGTCCGCCTATGGCGCGCCCGCGGACGAACTGCTTCCCGGAGAGCCGCTGATCTGCGACGGGATCGAGCTACCGCTCAAGCATCGCAAGAAGCGGATCGACCTTGAGGCGCGGGGCCTGATCAAGGGGGCGCAGGTCATCTACCTTGGTGCGGGCAAGAAGCCGGGTTTTTCGCGTCTGCATGTCGTGGGGTCCGAGGATCCGCTGGTTTCGGCGGCATCCATCATCAAGATAGAACAGCCTGACACCGAGGAACCCTTCATCCCCTACGCCGCGCGAATGGGGGCGGCCTTTCTGCATGGCGCCGCCGTCACGATCCACAAGGCCCAGGGGTCGCAGTGGGAAGACGTGCAGGTCTTTGCGCCCGACCTTTTCGTCGCCGCGCGCATGGGGCGGATGGAGGCCGGACTGCCGCTGTGGAAGCGACTGGCCTATGTGGCGATCACGCGGGCGGAGAAGCGCTTGCACTGGGTCGTGCGCAACCGCCTCGCCCGTCCGACGGCGCCCCTTGGGACGGCCGACCTGCCGAAGACCACTTCGGTCCTCTCGCTCGACCCTGCCGAGGCGGGATGACGCGGCGGCCTCTGATGGCTTTTCGATCCGGTTCCGCGCCGCTACTGTCCTGACCAAACAAGGGAGTCGCCAATGCGCTGCGTTTTCGTCCAGTTCCGCTGTCAGCCCGGCAAGACCTACGAGGTCGCCAATCAGATCTACGATCGCGAGGTGGTTTCCGAGCTTTACTCGACCTCGGGCGAATACGACCTGATCGCCAAGGTCTACATTCCCGAGGACGAGGATGTCGGCCATTGGCTGGCCGAAAAGCTTTTCGATATCCCGGGCATCAACCGGACGCTCACGACGATGACGTTCAGGGCTTTCTGACATGGCCGACACGATCGTCGTGACAGGCGCATCCGCGGGAATTGGCCGTGGCGTCGCGGAACGTTTCCTGGCAGAGGGTTGGAATGTCGCGATGATCGCGCGGCGATCGGCGCTTCTGGAAGAGGTCGCCGGCGGGGCGCACAACGCGTTGCCCCTGTCATGCGACGTGGCTGACGCCCAGGCCGTCGACCGCGCCTTTGCGGAAACGGCCGCCCAGTTCGGGAGGATCGACGTTCTGTTCAACAACGCGGGCATCTTCCGGCCCGCCAGCCTGATCGACGAAATGCCGCTGGAGGATTGGAACGACACCCTGGCTGTCAATCTTACGGGTATGTTCCTGTGCGCGCGTGCCGCGTTTCGTCACATGCGCACACAGTCGCCGCAGGGCGGACGGATCATCAACAACGGGTCGATCTCGGCCCATGCGCCGCGGCCGGGATCGGTCGGCTACACGACGACCAAGCACGCGATCACCGGTCTGACGAAGTCGTTGGCGCTTGATGGCCGGCCCTTCGGGATCGCCTGCGGGCAGATCGACATCGGAAACGCGCGTACGGAGTTGGCGGCAAAGATCGAACAGGGCGTGACGCAGGCCGATGGCTCGGTCCGGCCGGAGCCGATGATGGCCGTCGAAGACGTGGTCGAGGCCGTGCTGACGATGGCGCGGATGCCGGCTTCGGCCAATGTGCTTTCACTGACGGTCATGGCCACCAACATGCCCTTTGTCGGGCGCGGGTGATCTAGCGGCGGAGCCTCCGGAAGGCTTCCGACGCGGCCCAGCCGGCAAGTGCTGCCAGGAAAAGGGCAAGGGCGCCATATGCGGCCGGCTGGTCCTGCGCGAGCGTGTAGAGCCAGCGCTCGATCCCGACCTTGCGGACGTAGATCGTGGATTGGTTCGATGCGATCACCTGCCGGTTCCGAAGCAGATAGATGCGGGCGATGTAGTTCCCCTCGACCAGGTTCGCGGGAAGATCGAAGCTGGTGTTGAAGAGCGTCTGATCCTTCAGGTACGTGCCGCTTTCGGCGGCCCCGTAAAGGCCCTCGGTCTGGCGTATGCGGATCAGCGCGTCGGTGAAGGCCAGGGAGTCGAGGATATCCTGCGGCGCACCGACCGATCTGATCTTCTGCACGACCGAAATCTTGTGTCTCAGATCCTCGGTCTGTGAGAGGATGTACTCCAGCGGAGCCGTTGCCGCCACGGCGTAGAAACTGGGGGCGTTGTCGACCTCGACCGAGGCAGTGTTAACCCAAATGCCAAGCTCGCGCGATTTGCGGCGCACGATGATCGGCCCGGACGGCCCCTCAAGCGTGATGATCACCTGCAAGACGCCGGTTTCCGGGATCGGCGCCTCGCGCTTCACGGCGCCGTAGACCAGAAGGTCGGACCCTTCGAAATTCGCCGTGATGGATATCCGGTCCTGGCTGAGCCCTGATATCACCTCTTCCTGAGCGGCGGCCGGCCAGGCGAGGAGAACGCCAACCACCAGCGCAAGCCATTTCATTGCTTCACCTTGGCCAGCGAATAGAGTTCGCTGGGTTCCAGAAGCAGGTCAGCCGCGATTCTTGCACTGACGACAAGCACCAGGAGCGCCAGCAGAACCCTGAGCTGCTCGGCATTCAGGCGCGCGCCGATCCGCGTTCCGACCTGCGCCCCCACGACCCCCCCCAGGATCAGAAGCAACGCCAGCATCAGGTCTACGGACTGGTTCGTCAGGGCGTGCATGAAGGTCGTGAAGCCGGTCACGAAGATGATCTGGAACAAAGAGGTTCCGATCACCACCTTGGTCGGCATCCCCAGAAGATAGATCATCGCCGGCACCATGATGAAGCCGCCGCCAACCCCCATGATCGCCGCCAGCACCCCGACCGCCGCACCGACGATCAGTGGCGGGATGACCGAGATGAACAGACCCGAAGTGCGAAACTTCATCTTGAGTGGAAGATTGTGCACCCAAATGTGGTGGTGCCGCTTCACCCTGGGTGCGGTGCCCGAACGCGCGCGGCGCATCGCCCTCAGGCTTTCCTGAAGCATCAGAAGGCCGATCAGCCCCAAGAAGACAACATAGGTCAGCTGGACCACCAGGTCGATCTGTCCAAGGCGCGACAGCAGGTTGAAGACCCAGACACCGGCGGCCGATCCCGCCAGGCCGCCAATCAGCAGGACGATACCCATCCGGATGTCGACCGAGCGCCTTTTGAGGTGGGCAAGAACACCCGAGATCGAGGATGCCACGACCTGATTCGCGCCTGTGGCGACGGCCACGGTTGGCGGCACGCCGATGAAGAACAGCAACGGCGTGATCAGAAAGCCGCCTCCAACGCCAAAAAGCCCGGACAGCACGCCGACAAGGCCGCCTATCCCGAAAAGTAGAATGGCGCTTACGGACACTTCGGCGATGGGCAGATAGATCTGCATTGGCAGTCAGTTGCCTGTGAATGTTGTCTGCGCAACGGTTGCGCCCGCCAAGGGCGATGTCAAATCCACATGCGCACGAAGTTCGAAAATTGAAAGGGGAAATTCGTGCAAGGGCGCGAACGCCAAGGCGGCCGTGCGGCGGTTTGCGGTGTCCATGATGCGCTGCGGGTCGCGCGAAAATGGCCGATCTGTGGCGACAGATTTCAGTATAAATATATGATATCGTTCAAAAAAGTTGGAAAATCAGGGATTCCGGGCATGACGCTGGCCGCCGTGGCACCAGTCCACATGATTCCAAGGCTTCCACGATCCCATCGTAACTGGACATAACTATTCGTTTTTTTTGGACCTATCGCGCCCGCGGTCCGCATGGTGATCTTTGCGACATGTCGCCGAAACCCCCCGAAGTGATCAAGCCGATCCCGGCAGCCATGGCCGGAGTCGGCTCTTGACGCACGTGTCGCTTCGTCGGGGCATGTCAAAGAGGGCTTTGAAACTGCGGGTTTGCGTAGGAGTATCGGAACACAAGCAAACAGAAATCGAGAAAGTCGATCAAAAGGCGAACCAAAGACCAAAGGGAGTAGATTGAATGACTCAAGACAAAAAACTGTCTCGCCGCACGGTGCTCAAGGGCGCTGGTGCCGCGACCTTGGCGGCGCCGCTATACTCGAAAAGCGCGCTGGCATCGTCCGGCGAAATCAACATCATGATGTGGTCGGACTACCTGCCGCCGGACTTCATCAGCGCGTTCGAAAGCGAAACCGGGATCAAGATCAACTATACCGGGATCGGGTCGAACGAAGAGATCATCAACAAGATGAAGGCGACCAAGGGGCAGGGCTTCGACCTTATCAGCCCCACGAACAACCGGTCGCTTCAGTGGGAACCGCTGGAACTGATCCAGCCCTTCGACATGGCCCGCGTCAAGATCGACGCCGTGAACCCGGCCATGGCCAAGATCGGCACCGACGCCTGGAACTTCGGCGGCAACGGGTCGCACTGGTTGCCGCACATCTGGGGAACCGAGGGGATCGCCTATCGCACCGACCTCTGGCTCCCGGCGGGTGACGCGCCCTCTTACGGCGACGTCTGGTCGGAGGAAAACGCGGGCAAGACCATGGGCCGTGCGCATTCGATGATGCTTGGCGCTGGCCTCTTCATGGAGCGTTCGGGCGAGATGGAGCCGGGGTCGATCTGGTCCGCCTACAACGACGAAGAAACCATGCGGAAGGTCTGGGGTCAGGTGACCGACTGGTGCGTCGCACGCAAGGATCGGATCAAGCTGATCTGGAACGACGCCGATACTCAGAAGAACGGCCTGATGAACGAGGGTGTCGTCGTCGGTCAGACCTGGGACGGTCCCCCGCTTGCGCTCAAGGCGGCGGGCGAGCCTGTGCACTACCAGGCCCCGGTGGAGGGCGCGATGGCGTGGGTCGACGGCATGTCCATGCCCGTCGGTGCGGCGAACATCGACCAAGTCTACGCCTTCATCGAGTTCGCGTACCGTCCGGAGCAGGCGGGACACGCGATCGACAGCCATGGCTACAACTCTCCTGTGCTGGGCGCGGACGCCTTTGCGGGCGACGTCTACAAGAAGAACTTCCAGGAGGCATACCCGGGCGAAAGCCTCGGCAACCTGAACCCCTGGCCGGCCGAGGCGCCTTGGTACGCCGACGTCAGGACCGAGTTCGTCAACAAGTTCACGAGCGCCTGATCGCGTTCGTGACGGGCCTCCCGCCGGATGCGGGGGGCCCTTTGCATCTGCGGGGACGGACCCACCGCACGTGTTCCAAAGAAAATGCGGCCCGGCGAACGAGCGCCGCATCACGGGGAGAGACCAGAACATGGTTGCAGGCGTCGGCGTCGATCTGGAGAACCTCTGGATCCGCTTTGGAGATTTCGTCGCGGTGCGCGACGCGAACGTGAACATCAAGGGTGGGGATTTCTTTTCCTTTCTGGGCCCTTCCGGCTGCGGCAAGACCACGATCCTGCGCGCGGTCTCCGGGTTCCTTGAGCCGTCTGAAGGCAACGTGCTGATCGGCGGAAAGAACATGAAGGGGGTTGGTCCGAACAAGCGGCCGACCGCACTGATCTTCCAGAACCTCGCGCTTTTTCCCCTGATGAAGGTCTGGGAAAACATCGCGTTCTCGATGGAGATCAAGGGCGCCAGCGCGGCAGAGCGGCGCAAGCGTGCGGACGAACTGCTGGAAATGATCGCGCTTGAAGGCCAGGGCGACAAGCTGCCGTCCGAACTATCGGGCGGTCAGCGTCAGCGCGTGGCGATCGCGCGCGCCCTGTGCGCCGAACCGCATGTGCTTTTGCTGGACGAACCCCTGTCGGCGCTGGACCTGAAGCTGCGTCAGCACATGCGCACGGAACTGCGCGAAATCCAGCAGCGCGTCGGCATCACCTTCATCTACATCACGCATGACCAGGGCGAGGCGCTGACGATGTCGGACAACATCGCCGTGATGCGCGCCGGCGTGATCGACCAGATCGGTGAGGGCAAGACCATCTACAATGACCCGGCGACCCCCTTCGCAGCCTCCTTCGTCGGCGAAAACAACGTGTTTCGCGGCAAGGTGAAGCGCGTGAGCGGCGACCGCGTGCTTGTCCAGTCAAACCGCTCGGGCGAGCTGCTGGCACGAATTTCCACCGCCAACCTCGGAAGGCTGAAGGAGGGCGACAACGCGATGATCTTCATCCGTCCCGAAGCCTTCGAACTGGCAAAGACGGGAACCGAGGGCGATCACTACGTCTCGGCCCGAGTGATCAACGAGGAATTCGAAGGCAATGTCTTCAACATCTTCATGGAAGGTGACGGCGGTAAGGAGATAAAGGTCTCGCTTCCCAACCTCGGTCAGTCGTTCGACAGTCACAAGGGGCAGACGATGACCCTGAAGTACGACGTCAAGAACGCGGTCGCCATGCCTGCGGGCGTGTTGGCGACGGAATGACGGGAGGAGCGAGATGCCGCGCATCCTGAAGGACTTCCTGAGCCGAAACGGCACCGGCCCCGGTCTGGTCATGCTGGGCCTCGTCCTTTTCTGGACGGTAGGGCTGATCATCCTGCCGCAGTTGTCGATGCTGGATTTCTCGTTCCGTCCGAACCTGCCCCCGCCCGAGATGGGAGGGCCGAAGGATGTCTATACACTTGAGAACTACAAGTACCTGATTTACGGCCCCGAGGGCGGCAGCCAGGCCTACAATACCGTCGACCTGATGGTCTTCTTCCGTACGCTGGTCGCTGCGGCCTGCGTGACGGTGTTCAACCTGATCATCTGCTATCCGATCGCCTACTATCTGGGCCAGACCAAGGGAAACCACATCCGGGTCTTCGCCCTGATGCTGATCATCCCCTACTGGATCAACGAAATCCTGCGCGCCTTTGCGCTTCGCATCATCTTTGGTGAAACGGGGGTTCTGAACACGATCTTTACCGGGATCGGGCTCTTTGACACCCCGTTCGACTTCATCCGCAACGATTACGCTCTCTACGCCGGCCTTGGCTACGCCTACATTCTGTTGATGATCTTCCCGATCTATAACGTGATCGAGAGCCTGGACCACAACCAGATCGAGGCCGCGCGCGACCTTGGCGCGCCCTGGTGGCGCATCCACTGGCGCGTCGTCATCCCCTATGCGAAGCCCGGTATCAGTTCGGGCTGCACGATGGTGTTCATGCTGTCGGCCGGCGCGCTGGCGGCGCCGCAGATCCTGGGGGGACCGTCCAGCCTCTGGTTCACCCAGCTCATCTACCAGCAGTTCAACGACAGCAGCGACTGGCCTCAGGGCGCCGCCTACGCCGTCGTTCTGCTTGTAACCTGTGTCCTTCTGGTGCTGGCCGTGATGCGGCTCTTCAAGGTGAACATGGGGGACATCGGCAAATGAACCTGTCCTTCCTGCGCCTGAGCATCTGGCTCTACCTCGCCATCTTCTTCGCCTACCTGCTTGGTCCTCTCGTGATCATGTCGGTTACGGCCTTCAACTCGCCCAGCTTTCCCAGTGCGACCCCTTGGGAGTGTCTTACGTTCGAGTGGTTCTCGGCGCTCTTTCAGGACACGCGCATCCTGAACGGGATCAAGAATTCGCTGCTGATCGGTGCGGGCACGGTCGTCCTGTCGGTCACCATGGGGCTAGCCGGGGCGTTGATGCTGACGCAGATCTGGCCGAAGCTGCGGGCCACCTATTACACGGTGATCATCGCGCCGATCCTGATCCCGGGCGTCGTTCTGGGGATTTCAACCCTCGTGTTCTGGGACCGCATCAACCGGATGCTTGGCTTCGGTCCCGACAGCCTGTTGTCCAGCGGCCTTTTCCTGACAATCGTCGGCCAGTCCACCTTCATCGCCTCCTACTGCATGCTGGTGCTGGTGGCGCGGCTTCAGCGCTACGACATCGCGCTGACTGAGGCGGCACTGGATCTGGGCGCCACGCATGCCCAAGCCTTCCGCAAGGTGCTGCTGCCGTTCATGCGGCCTGCCATCGCCTCGGCCGCGGTGCTGGCCTTTCTTGCCAGCTTCGAGAACTACAACACCACCACCTTCACCTTCGGCGAATACCCGACGCTGACGATCGAGCTGGCGCAGAAGGTTCGCTATGGCATCTCGCCCGCGATCTCGGCGCTGGCATTCATCATCGTCGTGCTGACGGTCTTTGCGGCCCTCGCGAACGAAGCGACGATCCGCAGGCGCGAACTGGTTGCTGCAGCACGCCGGAATGCGACCGTGGCTGAACTTTCAGGCGGCAGAGTCACGCTGCCGGGCTTCCTGAGCGGCAACACAGCGGCGGTTCTGCTTGTGGTCGTGTCGATCGCGACGATCGTTGTCGTCGGCACGGCGACTGTCTACAGCCCTGATCAGTGCATTGCAGATGTGCGTGAGCAGAAGCGGCTCGAAGCCGAGAAGCGCGCCGAAGAGCTTCGCCGGAAGCGTGACGAAGAACGCAAGCTGAAAGCTGAGCAGGCGCCCGTGACAACCGCGCCTTCCGGCAGTACGGGCAGCAGCAGCTTCGGCGGGGTCTTCGATCCCAACGCGCTTCAGGGGGTGCCCTCGGAGCCTGAAGAGGAGGGCGGTGCGGACAGCGGATTTGGCGGCGCCTTCGATCCCAACACATTGCAGGGGTCCGGAAACTGATCGCCGAGACTTGAGGGAAAGGGGCGCCCGGCAGGGCGCCCCTTTTCGCATGTCGACATCTAGGGTCGGCTGCCTGTCAGCGTTCCTTCACGTAGGGCTCACCACCCGCGCGGGGTGGGATCGCCCTGCCAACGAAGCCCGCCAGAACGATAACGGTCAGGATGTAGGGCAGGGCGTCGAGTGCAGGAACCGGCACGTCGAAGCCGACCGTATTCTTGATCACGTCGGGCCGCAGCGCCAGAGCCTGGAAAAAGCCGAAAAGCAGCGTTGCCATCAGCGCGTACCAAGGGCGCCACTTCGCGAATATCAGCGCGGCAAGCGCGATGTAGCCACGTCCTGCCGTCATTTCCTTGCCGAAGCCCGCCTGAAGGCCAGCGGCCATGTAGGCGCCCGCAAGGCCGCACAGGATGCCAGTGATCACCACGGCTCCGTAGCGCAGCCGTATGACGGAAATGCCCGCGGTGTCGACCGAGGCCGGGTTTTCCCCGACCGCGCGCAATCGCAGCCCGAAGCGCGTCCGAAACAATACCCACCATGTGACCGGGACCGCGAGCAGGGCGATATAGACCAGCGCGCCATGGCCGGAAAGGACCTCGGAGTAAAGCGGCCCAAGGATCGGTACACCGGACAGCGCTTCGGCAAACGGCAGGGTGATCGGGTTGAACCGCGCCTCTCCGCTAAGCGGCGGCGTGCGCCCGCCCTGCCGGAAAAGCGATTGCGCGATCAGGACCGTGATGCCCGACGCCACGAAGTTGAGCGCCACCCCGGAAATCAGCTGGTTGCCGCGAAAGGTGATAGATGCCACGCCGTGGACAAGGGCGAAAAGGACCGCCCCCGAGATCCCGGCAAGAAGGCCGATCCAGACCGAACCCGTCAGCGCCGCAACGGCGCCCGTGGACATCGCCGCCATCAGCATCTTGCCCTCAAGCCCGATGTCGAAGATGCCCGAGCGTTCCGAATAAAGCCCTGCAAGGCAGGCCAGAAGCAGCGGCGTCGCAAGCCGGATCGTGCTGTCGAGAATCTGGAGAAGCGTCGCGTAATCCATCACGCCACCTCTATCCGCCGCGGCCGGAAGAAGACGCCCAGCATCATCCTTACCATGTGATCAAGGGCGCCCGTGAACAGGATCACCAGGCCCTGCACCACGGTTCGAAGCTCGATCGGAATCGAAGTCCAAAGGCCGATCTCGGCGCCGCCTTGATAGAGGATTCCGAACAGTATCGCCGCCAGGAACACGCCGATCGGGTGGTTCCGGCCCATCAGCGCCACGGCGATGCCGATGAAGCCCGCTCCTTCGGACGAGTTCTGCAGAAGTCTCCCGCTTTCCCCCATCACGTTGTTGATCGACATGAGCCCCGCCAGGGCGCCCGAGATCAGCATGGCCAGCATGGTGACGCGGAACGGCGATATGCCGGCATATCGCGCGGCAGGTTCTGACCGGCCAAACGCGCGTATCTCGTAGCCCAGCCGGGTGCGCCAGAGCAGCAGCCAAACCAGCCAGCAAGCGATGAGCGCGACGAAAAGCGTGACGTTCGCGGGTATCTTCTTGTCGAAGATCAGGCCCAGAAGCGGCAGGTCGTGCAGCGTTGGCAGTGCCGCGCCCGAGGGGAAGCGTGCAGTTGCCGGGTCCATCTGACCCGGTGGCCGCAACACGTTCACCAGCAGGTACACGATAAGCGCTGCACCGATGTAGTTGAACATGATCGTGGTAATCACGATATGGCTGCCGCGCCTTGCCTGAAGATAGGCCGGTATTGCCGCCCATGCCGCACCGAAAAGCGCGCCCGCGATCATCGCCATCGGCAAGGCAAGCGTCCAGTGCGGCCATGGAACGGCAAGGCAGACAAGCGCCACGCCCAGACCCCCGAGCTGCGCCTGCCCTTCACCGCCGATGTTGAAAAGGCTGCCGTGGAACGCGACTGTGACCGCCAGCCCCGTGAACATGAAGCTGGTGGCGTAGTAGAGCGTATAACCCCACGCATAGGACGAACCCACGGCCCCCGTTACCATCGTCGTCAGCGCCTCCTTCGGGCTTTGACCGATCGCAAGGATGACAAGCGCCGAAATGATCCCGGCCAGAAGAAGGCTGATGAGGGGGACCAGCACAAGGTCGGCCCAGCGAGGAATCCTTGCCATGTCCTATCCCCTTGTTCCGGTAGAGAGCCGTTGCTCATCCGCGGCCGCCGAAATGTCCCAGCCCGACATCGCGCGCGTATCGGCGCCACCAAGGCCGGCCATGAGGCAGCCCAAGCCCACCTGGGTCGCGGATTCGGCGGGACCGATGCCCATCAGGTGCCCGTCGAACATTACGGCGATCCTGTCCGACAGGCTCATGATCTCGTCCAGTTCCACACTGACCAGAAGCACTGCCTTGCCGGAGTCGCGCAGTGCAACAATTCGTTTGTGGATGAATTCGATCGCACCGATGTCGACGCCGCGCGTGGGCTGCCCGACAAGCAGAAGGTCGGGGTTTCTTTCGATTTCGCGCGCAAGAATGATCTTCTGCTGATTCCCGCCGGAAAAGCTCTTGGCTTGAAGCGTAGGAATGGGCGGACGGACGTCGAAGCGCTCCATCTTGCCCTTCGTGTCCTCAAGGATCGCGCCGTTGTCCATGAGCCAGCGATTCTTCTGATAGGCCGGGTCATTGTGATAGCCGAAAGCCACGTTTTCCCAGGCGGTAAAGTCCATGATCATGCCAAGATGCTGGCGATCCTCGGGAACATGGCTGATGCCGTCGCGCCGCCGCGACTGCCCGTCCGATGACTTCCCGGTCAGATCAAGGCTCTTGTCGTTCAGAATGACAGTGCCGGTGCCTTGGGTGATGCCGCCCAGAACCTGAAGCAATTCCGTCTGGCCGTTGCCGGCCACGCCGGCGATGCCAAGGATCTCGCCTGCGCGGATCGAAAGATCGATGCCCTTCAGGCGCTCGACCCCGTCTACATCGCGCACGCGCAGGTCCTTGATCTCAAGCACCCTGCGGCCCGGTTTCGCCGTGCCCTTGGGGACATGCAGCAGCACCTTGCGCCCGACCATCAGTTCCGCAAGCTGTTCGGGGCTGGTTTCCGCTGTCCGAACCGTTGCTGTCATCTCCCCCCTGCGCATGACACTGACGGTGTCGGTGATTTCCATGATTTCGCGCAGCTTGTGGGTGATCAGGACGACCGTCTTGCCCTGTTCCTTGAGGTTTCTGAGTATGCGGAACAGGTGGTCGGCCTCGGCTGGGGTCAGGACGCCTGTGGGTTCGTCCAGGATCAGGATGTCGGCGTGGCGGTAAAGCGCCTTCAGGATCTCGACCCGTTGCTGATGGCCGACGGAAAGCTCCTCGATCACCGCGTCCGGGTGCACCTCTAGCTCGTATTCCCTGGCAAGGTCGGCCAGAACCTTGCGTGCCTTGGCGAGAGAAGGGCGCAGAAGCGCGCCGTCTTCGGCGCCGAGGATCACGTTTTCCAGCACCGAGAAATTCTGAACCAGCTTGAAATGCTGGAACACCATCCCGATGCCCGCGCGGATCGCGGCCTGGCTGTCGGGAATGGTTGTCGGCGTACCGTTGATCAGGATATCGCCGGAATCAGCCTTGTAGAAGCCGTAGAGGATCGACATCAGCGTGGACTTGCCCGCGCCGTTCTCGCCGATGATGCCGTGGATCGTCCCCTTGGCAACCTGGATCGAAATATCCTTGTTGGCCTGAACCGTCCCGAATGCCTTGGAGATGCCGCGGAGTTCGATAGCAAGGGGGGCGGCAGTTTCCTGCCGCCCCGCCGCGATCCCGCCCTTCATCAGAAGGACGCGGCCGGGCAGGTGTTGTCTGCCATGTAGTCGTGAACCTCCAGCTCGCCCGACTTGATCTTGGCGGCGGCTTCATCGACGGTAGCGGCCATTTCCGGCGTCACGAGCGAGGCGTTGTTTTCGTCCATGGCGTAGCCCACGCCCTCGTTGGCAAGGCCCATGACGTTGATGCCGGGCTGAAGGTCGGCGCCTTCCGTGAAGGCCTCGTAAACGGCGTTGTCCACGCGCTTGAGCATCGAGGTCAGAACCTGGCCCGGGTGCAGGTGGTTCTGGTTGCTGTCCACGCCGATCGACAGGATTCCCTCATCCGCCGCGGCCTGAAGGACGCCGATTCCGGTCCCGCCTGCGGCGGCATAGATCACGTCGGCGCCTTGCGCCTTCTGAGCCTTGGCCAGTTCGGCGCCCTTCACCGGGTCGTTCCAGGCCGAAGGCGTGGTGCCGGTCATGTTCATGACCACCGTCGCGTCCGGGTTCACCGCCTTCACGCCCTGCGCATAGCCGCAGCCGAACTTGCGGATCAAGGGGATGTCCATGCCCCCGATGAAGCCTACGGTGCCGGTCTTCGACGCAAGCGCGGCCATCATGCCGACAAGGTAGGATCCCTCATGTTCGTTGAACACGACCGACTTCACGTTCGGCGCGTCGACGACCATGTCGATGATCGCGAACTTGGTGTCGGGGAAATCCGGCGCGACCTTGGCCAACACGTCGCCGAAGGCGAAGCCGGTCATGACGACCGGGTTCGAACCGGCCTCGGCCAGGCGGCGCAGTGCCTGTTCGCGCTGGGCCTCGGACTGCATTTCCAGTTCCTTGTAGGACCCGCCGGTTTCCGCCTTCCAGCGCTCGGCGCCGTTGAACGCGGCTTCGTTGAAGGATTTGTCGAACTTGCCGCCAAGATCGTAGATGATGGCCGGATCGGCCAGCGCCACGCCCGAGGTCAGCGCCAGCGTCGCGGCCGCGCCGAGGAATTTGGTCATCAGGGTCATCGGTTTCTCCCGGTTCTATTGTTCGGTCACCCGTGTGTCGGGGCCGCCCGCCTATCGCGGGTCGATCGCTTGCGGATCAATCAGGATTAGGGAGGAGTCGCGATACCGGGTCAATAGCAATCTGAGCCGCGGCGGCGATGCTTTTGACCTTTTGGTCAACGGCATATGGCCATATCAGCCGATCGCGCGAAACATGACGAGGGCGTCGGTCCGGCCACCGGCGGAGCAGGAGTAGTAGCCCTTGCGAATGCCGGATTCGCCAAAGCCCGTGGACCGGTAAAGCGCGATTGCGGCCTCGTTGTCCGCCGCGACCTCAAGAAACGCTGTGGCCGCTCCGCGCCGGGCCGCTTCGGCCAGGAAGGCCGCTACAAGTCGGCCGCCTGCGCCGTTGCGCCGCGCGTCTGTCCTGACCGCGATCGTCAGAAGCTCGGCCTCATCCAACACCACGCGTCCCAGCACGAAGCCCGTATCCTCGCTGATCAGAAACGTGTCGGCGCGGGCGATCTGCTCGGCGAATTCGGCCTCGCTCCAGGGTCTCGGCTTCGAGAAGGCCGCGGCATGCAGGCGGGCAAGGTCCGCTGGGGTCATGGCAGGATGCGTGGTGGTGCGTCGCGCGACGGGGCCGCGTCGGCCGGGCGCAGGTAAAGTGGCGCGGGGCGTGTCGAGGCCGACAGGCGGTGGGCCGTTGCGAGATGCGCGATTGCAACCGGCAGGGAATGGCGCGGTGCAGCCACGACGCCCTTGCACAGCGCCGCGATTTCGTCCGACCGGTGACCCATGCACGATGGCGCCGCCTTCCTCGGGATCTGCGGCAGGGTGTCCATGTCGCAGGCGATCGGGCCTCCGGCTTCCATGTCGCCGAAGACCTGCACGTAGAGACGACCCTGGCGGGCGTCCAGGCTGGCGAGGCAAACGCCCTCGGTTCCGAACGCCATCGCTTCAAGCGCGGACACGCCGATCGCAGGCACGTCAAGCGCGAGGGCCAGACCGCGTGCCGCGGCAACGGCGATGCGGACGCCCGTGAAATTGCCGGGGCCTATGCCGACGCCGATCGCTGACAGGTCCGACCATTCGACATCGGCGGACGCAAGAAGTTCCGTCAGCATCGGCAGCAGACGCTCTGCCTGCCCCTTGTCCATGGGTTCGACGACTTCGGCCAGCAGATGGTCGCCAGCAAGCAATGCGGCCGCGCAATGCGCGGCCGATGTGTCGAACGCCAGGATCAGGGGATCAGGCCGCAACAGGCCGAACCTCAAGCACTTCGGGAATATAGTGGCGCAGCAGGTTCTCGATCCCCATCTTCAAGGTCAGCGTCGAAGAGGGGCAACCGGCGCAGGCGCCCTGCATGTGAAGATAGACGATACCGCGGTCAAAGCCGTGGAACGTGATGTCTCCGCCATCCTGTGCGACCGCGGGACGCACGCGGGTATCCAGCAGTTCCTTGATCTGCTTCACGATATCCTCGTCCGGTCCTTCATGCGCCGCGTGCGCGCTTTCGCGGCGCTCGCCCTCGATCGCGGGTTGGCCGGACTGGTAGTGCTCCATAATCGCACCAAGGATCGCGGGCTTGATGTGATCCCACAGCACCCCATCCGCCTTGGTGACGGTGATGAAATCCATGCCAAGGAACACGCCCGTCACACCTTCGACCGCGAAGATGCGGGATGCCAGCGGTGATTTTGCCGCCGTGTCAGACGAGGGGAAGTCCGCCGTTCCGGTGTCAAGAACGGCCTGACCCGGCAGGAACTTCAGCGTGGCGGGATTCGGCGTGGATTCGGTCTGGATGAACATTTCTAGTCTCCGACTGTTCCAGTCGGATATGCGCCTCGCACCGGGCCGAGTCAAGGTGAGCCGCTGACATGCGTCAGACCGCCCCGCTTGCGCAAATGCCCGAACGCCTCAGGTGATGGCCTCGAGCCGGTCCTTGGAAATCTCGCCCGGAACGATCGTGATCGGGACCGGCAGATTGCCAGAGGACCGCGACATCTGTGTCACAAGGGGGCCGGGGCCGGATTTTTCGGTCCCCGCGCCAAGAACCAGAACGCCGATCTCGGGATCCTCCCGGATAAGGTCCAAGATTTCGTTCACCGGCTCACCCTCTCGGATGACCAACTCAGGATTGACTCCCTGCCGGTCGCGCATCCACTTCGCGAAGACTTCGAAATGCGCCTCGATGCGTTCACGCGCCTCGGCCCGCATGATGTCGGACACGCCGATCCAGTGCTGAAACTCGTCTGGCGGGATGACCGATAGGATGGTCACGCCGCCACCTGTATGGGCTGCACGGAGTGCGGCAAAGCGCATCGCGTTCAGGCACTCGCGGCTGTCGTCCAGAACGACGAGGAACTTGCGCATGATGTCTCCTTCTTGCGCGGGGATCATGGCGTCTTGCCGAAGCTCTGGCAACTGGATCGTGACAGGCGCCATTAAGGGCCCGGTAAGGCAGAGCATGGTGAACTTCGGCCGCATCGGCAGGGAGGCAATCCATGACACCCGGCAAGCGTCTGTTCGATCTGGTCCTTGCTCTTGTTCTCTTGCCACTCCTGTTGCCGGCCATCGCGGTGGTCGCGGTGCTGGTGCTGATCGTTGATGGCAGGCCCGTGTTTTACCTTGGTGAAAGGATGCGCGACACGCGCCGCGCATTCCGCCTGGTCAAGTTCCGCACGATGCGGGGCACGGCCGAGGGCGAAGTGGCGACCGGGGGCCACACGCAGGCAAGGGTCACGTGTCTCGGTCGGGCCTTGCGGCGCTATCGCTTGGATGAATTGCCGCAGATCCTCCATGTTTTCAGCGGGAAGATGAGCTTTGTCGGCCCGCGCCCTCCGCTGCGTCGGTACGTTGAGCTGCACCCGGACCTCTACGAAAAGGCCCTTCGGTGCCGCCCGGGCGTGACCGGCTTGGCCACTCTGCGATTTCATCGGAAGGAAACGCGGGTCATGGCTGCCTGCCGCTCCGCCGGGGAAAGCGACGCCGTCTATCGGCGCCTTTGCCTGCCGCGGAAGGCGCGGCTTGACGCGTTTTACGCGCGCAAGCGCAGCCTTGGACTTGATCTCGCGATCATCGCAGGCACGCTCGCAGCGGTTTTTCTGAACCGTGATCGGAGCGTTTAACCGGTCGGTAAGCACAATGCGCCAAGAAAGCCGTGAAGCGGCAAGAGGGTGCAGAATGCAGCGGGCCGACCGGCAGAACGTCAGCAATAGCCTTGGCAGGGTCCGTCTTGTGGAAGCCGCCGGGCTTGTGTCTTCGATCGGCATCTGCCTTGCCCCGGACCCTGGGGGCGCCTCGCAGGTCCTGGTGGGATCGCTTGTCGGGTCCGCATTCATAATTCTGTGCGGCATTTTCCTGGCGCGGCGTGAAGCTGCCTGCGCCTCGTGCCGGCGCCGGATCGGAGGAGCGGTGCTGCTATGGGCGTCGGGACCGCTTGCAAGCACGGTGACGCCGGCGGCCGAGCATGACACAACAACCGCGGCACTGGTTTACGCGATTTTCTGCATCCTCTTGCAACTTTCCGCGCCGGCGCGCCGCGCAGCGCCGGATGTCGATGCCGAGGCGATCATTCGCCGGCCGCCTCATGCGTCGGCCGGGCCTTGGGCCGAGATGTTCAGGGGGCGCAGCATTCTGGTTACCGGGGCGGGCGGTTCGATCGGCAGCGAAATCTGCCGCCAACTGATAAGCCATGGACCCGCAAGGCTCGTGCTTCTGGATCTGAGCGAGCCGGCCCTGTTCGAAATCGACCGCAAGCTGCGCGGGATGCCGGGCGCCTCGGCGGTTCAGATCGTGCCGATCCTTGGCTCGGTGACAGAGGAGGCGACGGCGCTGCGCTCGCTGCTGGATCAGGAAGTCGGCATCGTTCTGCATGCCGCCGCCTACAAGCACGTGCCGATGGTCGAAGCGAACCCGCGCGCAGGTCTTGCCACGAACACGCTTGGAACCTTGGTCATGGCGCGCGCGGCGCAACAGGCGGGTGTCGAGCGTTTCGTTCTGATCTCCACCGACAAGGCGGTTAGGCCACGGGGGGTGCTTGGCATATCCAAGTTGCTGGCAGAACAGGTGGTTCTTGACCTGGCGTCCCGCCCGGGTCCCACGATCTTTTCGGCCGTCCGTTTCGGCAATGTCTTTGGATCGTCCGGCTCCGTCGTTCCGTTGTTCCTTGAGCAGATCGCGGACGGCGGGCCGGTCACGGTGACGGATCCATCGGCGACGCGGTATTTCATGACTGTACGCGAAGCCGTGGGCCTGGTTCTTTCCGCCGCCGCAATCGCCTGCGGGGGCGAGGTCTTCGTGCTGGACATGGGCGAGCCGATTGCCATCGGAGATCTGGCGCGCCGACTGATCGCGGCGGCCGCGCCAAGGGGCGCGGCAATATCCATCCGGACAACCGGATTGCGACCGGGAGAGAAGCAGCACGAAGACCTGTCGTCATCGGGTGCGTTGGCCCCGACGTCTGTTCCTGGCGTGTTGCTGGCCTCGACCCCCGTGCAAAGCCAGATCGAGGTTGCGGCGACGATGCGATCACTGCGGCGGGCCGTCGCAGGCGATGACACCGCGGCGCGTGCCTTCATCGCCGGGTGGCTGTCCGGTCAAACACAGCCTGGCGAAATGCTGCATGAGGCCACACCATGAAGGAGGCTGTGGTCGTTCTGGGAATGCATCGCAGCGGCACTTCCTTTCTCGCGAGAAGCCTTTCGACGCTTGGATATGATCCGCCCTGCGACGCGCAGCCGGGCGCCAACGACAACCGTCATGGCCACTTCGAACCGAGGGCCGTCGTGGCGCTGAATGACCGGATTCTCGCATCGATTGGCGGACGCTGGGATCAGGTTGCGCCATTCCTGCCCGCGACCGTTCGCGCTGCCATTCCCGACCTGCCCGAACAGATGCGGATTGCGCTGGGCAGAAGCTTCGCAGCGTCTTCGCGCGCGGTCCTGAAGGATCCGCGCCTAAGTCTGACATTCGGACTTTGGCGGCCTGTGCTCGAGTCGCTTCGCGTCGAGTTGCGCATTCTGATCTCGCTGCGCCATCCGGTCGCGGTCGCGCAGTCTCTGGCCATGCGCAACGCCTGCCCGCCAGAGGTTTCAGCCCTTTCCTGGATCGACCATGTCGCGAGCGCCATTGACGCCAGCGAAGGCCTGCCACGCGCGATCCTGACATTTCCCGATTGGGTCACCGACCCGGCCTCGGGCTTCGCTTCTGTCGGTTCGCTCTTGGCGCTGTCTCCCGAAGATCAAGGCCGCTGGGCCGCGCAGAGCCGCCGGATATTTTGCAGCCAGGACCTGCATTGCAAGGCTTCCAGTATGGAGCGGGGCTGGATGTCCGCCGCGACGCGGATGTTCGAGGCTCTGCGCAGGGGCGATGACCCGGCCATGGTTTCGTCCCGGGCGCGGGAGCAGCTTGAGCGCGCCCAGCAGATTCTCGCGCCACTCGACCGCTACCGCCTGCGCGAAATGGCCGTGCTTTCGGGTGGCGGAAGGCCCGAGGTTGCGTCCGAACTGGAGCGTCAGGGCGCGCTTCTCCCGTTCGCCCAGGCGCGCATCGCGGCGCTGGAGCGGATGCTCCAGGTCGCGGAACGATCGGCGGTCGAGACCGCGCGGGGATACGAACGGGACAGGGCGTCGCTTGCGCGCCGGATTGCAACACTCCGTCGGGCCGCCTGTCATCGCGAAGAGCGGATGGCGGCGCAGCGCCACAGTGCCACGGTGCAACGGCAGTCGATACAAAGACAACTTCGGACCGCTATGAGCCAACTCGCGACACATGCCGCAGGCGCCGAAACGGCGCGCGGCATCGTCGCGGATCTTGACCATCGTTTGACGACCGCGCTGGTCGAAGGCGCGTCGCTGCGCCAGGAGCGCGACGCGCTGCGCCAGCGCTGTGCCGATCTTGCACGATCTTGCCAGAAGGAGATGCTGACCGTGTTCCAGCCGATCTACAGACGACTTTACCGAGGCGGTGGCTCGGTGCTGCGCAGCCTTCTGCCCGCGGCGGAGATTGAGCGCATCAAGCGCGTCCTGCCGCATCCCGAGGGCATCCCCCGCGCGCTTGCGATTCCGGCACAAGTGTCGCGCAAGCCGACCGAAACCGAGGTTCCGCCTTGGACGCCTGCGGACGACAAGCCGGATATCTTCGTCTTTTCCATCATCAACTGGGATTTCCGCACCCAACGCCCCCAGCACCTCTCAACGGAATTCGCGCGGCGTGGCCATCGCGTCTTCTACCTCGAGATGGAATGCGAACCAGGGCCGGGCAGTCTTCGGGCCGTCGCACAGGGCGTGTGGTCGGCGCGCCTGTCCGATCGCGGTGTCGGCTTTGTCCGGCCCTACTCGGGGCAGCCTTCGGGCAAACAGATTGAAGCCTGGCTCGAAAATTTCCATGCGCTGTGCAACCGGGTGGGGGCATCGCCCTGGCGCCATATCGTGGTCGAGCACCCCTATTGGTGGGCCTTCGCACGGCACCTTCCGGCCGAAAACCGGATCACCTTCGACTGCATGGACGAAATCGCGGGCTTCTCCAACACCGAGGCCCACACCCTTGCCGCCGAAGAGGAGATGGTGGCGCAGTGCGATCGAATGGTCGTCAGTTCGGAATACCTGATGCAGCGTCGCGGCGCCCTGCGCGGAGCAGCCCTGGTCAGAAACGGGGCCGACATCGGCCATTTCACCGGAACGCCCAACGTCCCCCTTCCCGAAAGGATAGCCGCGAACCTTCGTCCCGATCGCTTGCAGGTGGGCTATGTCGGCGCGATCGCCGATTGGTTCGACGATGATCTTGTCGCAGAAGTCGCGCGCCTTGCGCCGGATATGGACATCCACCTTTGCGGCGCCGTCACGGCTCCCGGGCCGATGAGGCTGGCCGACCTGCCCAACGTTAGCCTCTACGGAGAAATCGCCTATTCCGAGGTGCCTGCATTTCTTGCGGCGATGGATGTGATGATCATTCCCTTCCGGCTCTTGCCGATCATTGCCGCCTGCGATCCGGTCAAGTTCTACGAGTATTCAGCAGCCATGCGGCCGACCGTGGCGACCCCGATGCCAGAACTGGGGCGGGCGGGCCAACTGGTGCGAACCGCTCTGGCGCCCGAAGCGTTCGCGCAAGCGATCCGCGACGCTGCGGGGCAGTCGGGCGATCTGGAGCGGGAACGGCTCAGGAACTATGCGCTGTCCAACACTTGGTCCAACCGGGCGACGGCGATGCTGGCGGAAATGGAGCGTGCGCCGCTTGTGTCCGTGGTGATCCTGGCGTGGGGGGACGCGGCAGTAACAATGACGGCTGTCCATGCGTTGCTGGGCGAGGGAAAGGTCTATCCCGCGCTGGAGGTGATCGTGGTCGACAACGGCTCACCCGCCGAGGAATGCGCGCGGCTTGCCGACTATCTGTCGCGCTTTCCCGAGGCGCGTTTGATCGAGAACGGCGCGAACCTCGGCTTTGCCGCCGGCAACAACGTGGGCATCGCCGCCGCTCGCGGCGAATTCGTGCTGCTCTTGAACAACGATACCTTCGTCGCTCCGGGGGCGATCTGGGCCATGGTCCGACACCTGGAACGCACGCCCGAAATCGGCGTGGTCGGCCCGCTGACCAACAATATCGGGAATGAGGCGCGGGTGCCCGTCGACTATGCGGACATGGACGCGATGCGCGTCGCTGCCCGCAGGCTGACACAGGGCTTTCGCGGGCGCTGGACGCCTCTGCCTGTCGTCGCCTACTTCTGCGCGATGTTCCGCCGCGACGATCTCGCGCGCTTCGGGCTTCTTGATCCGGTCTACGGGCGCGGCATGTTCGAGGATGACGATCACTGCGCGGTGATCCGCGCCCAGGGCTTCGAATGCGCCTTGGCCGAGGATGCCTTCGTTCATCATCATCTTTCGGCCAGCTTCTCGAAGGTGGAGCCCACCGAACGAAAGGAGCGCTTCGAGGCGAACCGTCAGACCTATGAGGGCCGCTGGGGCCCTTGGACGCCGCACCGATACCGCGACGCACGCCCCGCCCCGGCGTGGGAGGCCGCCTGATGCGCACGGTCATCTGCCACTACCACATCTACAAGAACTCGGGCACGAGCTTCGACGATGCGCTTGCCCGCAATTTCGGGGCGGGCCACCTCAGCTTCGATGGGCCTTTCCCCTACTTTTCCATCGACAGGGCCCAGCTGGACCGGATCATCTGCCGCAATCCGGACAGGCAGGCCTTTTCCTCCCATCAGATCCGCCTGCCGGTGCCGGCATCGCTGGACTACCGTGTTCTGGCGGCAACCTTCGTTCGCAATCCCTTCTTGCGTGTGGCGTCCATCTGGCGCTTCAAGCGCGCCCATGCCGATGGCACACGCACCTCGGAGCTTGCCAGGCGCATGGCGTTCGCGGAGTGGCTGGATCACGCCCTGTCCGATCCGCAGGAGATCACGCATGTGTCGAACGCTCAGACCCGCATCCTGGGGGAGGACGGTACGGGGCGCCTGCTCATGCGGCGAGGACCGTCGCGAATGGAATACGACCTTGAGCAGGCGCGCGCGAACCTCAGGAACGTGGCGCTGCTGGGGCGAACGGACCATTACGAGGCAGATCTGCTGCGGTTCTCGCGGCGACTGGACGCCGAGGGGATCAGCTTGGATTCGCCCGTGACGCAGCGTCTCAACGTGACCGATGCCAGCACGGGATCGGTCGCGCAACGTGTCGCCGCGCTGTTCGAGGAACTGCCGGAATCCTTGGTCGCGCGCTTCGTCATGGCGAATGATCAGGATGTCGCCCTTTGTGACCACGCTACCCGGCTGATCGAGGATCGGGACAGCCCTTGACCTAGCCTGACGCTCTCCCGGCAACCGCGTTGGGATACGGCGATCCTGCCGCGCCACGGTGTCCAGCCTGCCTGAACGCTCCTGCCCCTGTTAGCGCTTTGCTAACCCACCGCATCCATTCGCTCGAGAATTTACCACTTCGCAAGGGTCAGCCCCACCTAATCATCGCGGGTGAATTCGGGTGAATAGCGATGATCGGGGTCCAGCACTTGGCCACGCTCGGCGGCGCAGTCGTGCCGACCGGGGTTCGGGTGACCGACTTTGTCGTGCAGAATACGGCGGCGGGGGGCGTCTTGTACGCCGCGACCGCGTCAAATGGGGTGTTCGGCTTCAGCTTGGTCGCCGGGGCAAGCCCGACGCTGATCGGCCAGATCAGCTACGGTCCGGGTGCCGACGTATTCGGGCCGCCGCGGCTTGATATCCTTGATCACGACGGCAGGACGTGGCTCTTGCCGGGCGGGCGCTTTCCAGCGGAACTGACGGGTTTCAGCCTGGCCGCGAATGGCGCGTTGGGCGAGACAAACACGTTTTCCGACGGGCCGGGCGGCGATTTCAAGGCCAGCGATCTTGCCGTTCTGGACCTTGGCGGGACCGCATGGATTTTTGGAGCCGAGCCCGCGGCGGCAGGACTGGCGGTCTGGTCCATCGCGCCCGGCTCAAGCGTGCTCACGCAGGGGAGTGGGTTCGCAGACACGGCATCCACCTATCTGACGGCGCCGAACGTCCTTGCCTCCGCCACGATCGGAGGCCAACCCTGGGTCTTTGCAGCCTCGGCAATCGATCACGGTGTGACCGCGCTGAGGCTGGGATCTGGCGGCACGCTGACACATGCCGGTTCCCTTGGCGCTGCCGAGGGATTTGGCCTGAACGCGCCCGCGGCGCTTGAGGTCGTCCAGCAGGGCGGCCAAGGCTATCTGATCGTTGCCGACACCGGCAGTTCTTCGCTTTCAGTTCTGCGGCTGGATGCGACCGGCCTGACGCCGACGGACTTCGTGATCGATACGCTATCCACCAGGTTCCAGTCCGCGGGCACCCTGTCGGTGCTGACTGTCGATGACAGAACCTACATCGCCGTAGGGGGCGCCGATGATGGCGTTTCGATCTTTCGGCTTCTTCCGGACGGCCGGCTTTTTCTGGAAACGACGATCGCGGACACAGCGGGAACGTCGCTTGCCGATGTCGCTGCCCTTCAGCTTGCTCTTGTCGGGTCGGAAGTTCAGCTGTTCGTGGCATCCGCTTCCGAGGATGGGATCAGCCAGTTCCGTATTCAGCTTGGCGATCGGGGTCTTGACCTTGTCGGCGGGCCGGGGGCTGAGGCCCTGTCCGGATCGGCATCGAATGACGTTCTGTTCGGTGCGGCGGGCGACGATACCCTTGTGGGTGGCGCGGGCAACGACATCCTGATCGATGGAGCGGGGGCGGACATTCTGCGAGGAGGGGCAGGAGCGGATGTGTTTGTCCTCTATGCGGACGGCGTTTCTGATCGGATCGAGGATTTCGACATCACGGCGGACCGCCTGGACCTGTCGGACTGGCTGATGTTGCAAAGTGTCGGCCAACTGATGATCGAGGCGACGGCGACGGGTGCCGTCCTGCGCTATGGCTCTGAAGTGCTGGAAATTCTGACGCATGACGGCAGCGCGCTTCTGCCGGGACAGTTCAACAACGCAAATATCCTCAACCTGCCGCGCCCGGCGGTCGAACTCATTCATCGCGGCCGCGTGCTGGCGGGTGGACCCGGCGCGGATGCGATCGCCGGATCCATCTTTGCCGATCTCATTTCTGGTGGCGCCGGCGATGATACGATCAGCGGGGGTGATGGCGAAGACAGCCTTGCAGGCGGCGCGGGCGCCGACCGTCTGGATGGCGGGGCAGGGTCCGACTGGGCGGACTACTCGGCCGCGACGGGGCCCGTCACGGTCGACATGGTCACGCCCGCCAACAATCGGGGCGAGGCGCAGGGGGACACATACATCTCGATCGAGAATGTTCGGGGCACGGCCCTGGCCGACGATCTGCGCGGGGATGGCGGCGCCAATCTGCTTGAGGGCGGCGCGGCGAACGACTGGTTGACCGGTCGGGGCGGAGACGACACGCTGCGAGGCGGCAGCGGCACCGACAACCTGGTCGGAGGCGAGGGTGCCGATCTTCTGGACGGGGGCGAGGGACTTGACCGGGTCGTCTATTCCGACGCGACTTCGGGACTTCGAGTCGACCTTCTCTACCCCGGAACGAACACCGGGATTGCCGCTGGCGACATTTTCGTCTCGGTCGAAGCCGTGCGTGCGTCGGCCCATGACGATCAGGTCTACGGCGATCAGGGGAACAACACCCTTGATGGCGGAACCGGCAACGACGTGATCTATGGGCGCGGCGGCAACGACTGGCTTCTGGGCCGCGCGGGCAATGACCTCGTGGACGGGGGGGATGGAAACGACATCCTGCTTGGCGGCCCGGGTGCCGATCGGTTCGTGGGAGGTGCGGGCACGGACCGCGTCCACTACGGGGACTCGGCCGTGGGTCTCGTCGCGGACCTGATGACACCGGCGAACAATACGGGGATCGCTGCGGGCGACACGTATTCCGGGATTGAGAACCTGCAAGGGTCACAGGGCAACGACACTCTTCGCGGGGACGGGGGCGACAACATGATCCTTGGTGCGCGCGGCGACGACCTGATCTACGGGCGGGGCGGCAACGATTTCCTTGTCGGGCTGGATGGCAACGACACCTTGTTCGGGATGTCGGGGGACGACACGCTGGAAGGCGGGGCGGGTGCGGACACCTTCGTGTTCGAGCCGGGCAACGGAATCGACCGGGTCAAGGATTTCCAGGTCGGGCAGGATGTCCTTCGCTTCGATCCCGCGCTTGCTGTGGGGATGGATGCCTTGGATCTGATCTCGACATACGGTCATATGACCTCCGCCGGCGCGACCTTCGATTTCGGCGGAGGCGATGTGCTGATCATCCGGAATGTCGCAGATCCCATGGATCTGATCCACGACATGGTGATCGGCTGAGATCACATGCGCCCGATTGCGGCCGCGAGGGCCAGTGACAGGTCACCCGCGCGGCTTTGCCGGAAGAATCCTGCCGCCTTCAGGCGCCGCAGCGCCGTCAGTCCGCGGTCGCGGCGAAGGCGCTGGAACGCATCCAGGCAGTCACGATTTTCCTGCGTCAGCAGCGGGGCGGTCCGCATCAGCTCTGCCGAATTCGCACAGTTCCAGGCTGCGAACCGCCCGCCCAACAGTTGGGAAAGGCGACGGAAGCGGGCCGCAAGCGACAGGTTGGCGCCGATCTGGTTGGCATCGTGCTGACGATACAGCACCGTGGCTACGGGGTCGAAAACGATCTGCCCGCCCGCGCCGGAGATCAGCTGATAAAGCCACCAGTCATGGCATGTGGCGCCCTCCGCGGGTCCCGCGTCAAGCGCAAGCATCCGCGCCAGCCCGTTCAGGACCATCGTATTGCCACCCGCGATGCTTTGAACCAGTGCATTGCGAAAGCTCGGACGGTGGCGCGGCAAGGGAGAAATGCCGCGGATTGTCAGCGTCTTGTCCGCGATCCACGTCCGGCTTCCATACAAGGCGGCCCTGTCCTCGCTTGGCGCAAGTGCCGCGAGCGCACGGCTGAGCTTGCCCGGAAGCCAGACGTCGTCCTGATCCGCGAAGGCAAAGTAATCCGCGCTGATCCTTGCGTCGCACAGCAGAGAAAGGAAGTTGACCGTGCTGCCGCGCGCGGGCCCCTTGCGCCAGACGATGCGGCGTCCGGGGTGCGAGCGGGCGAATTCCGCGACGATGCCAAGGGTCCCATCGCTCGATCCGTCGTCCGAGACATGCAGCGACCAGTCATCGTGATCCTGCGCCGCGATGGAATCGAGCTGCTCACGCAGATAGCGTGCGCCGTTGTAGCTGGCCAGCAGGATGGCGACGTGACTGGATTTGTGCATCGGGGTCCCCGGATTGTGCGATGCTGGCAGCATTGGCGGCCAATGGTTAACCGATCCCCTTCATCTCAGATCTGAAGCAATTTCCCGGTTTGCCCCCGGATCAGGATCATCCCGGCCAGAAACAGCGTGGCCGCCACCCCCATCACATAGGCCGCCGAGGCAAATGCGCCGGGGTCGGGGCCGAAAAAGCCATCGCGCATCATCTCGACCACATGGGCGACGGGATTGAGCCAGAGCCATTCCGACAGCCCTTCAGGGATGCGCCGTGCGGTGAACAGGATGCCCGAGACCAGAAAGACCGGTCTGTTGAGGACCGACCATATTTGTCGCCAGGTCGGGAAGATCGCCGCGAGCGCCGCGTTCAGCGTCCCCATCCCCGTCCCAAGCGCAGCGGCCAGCGCAAGCGACAGGGCGATTCTGTCCGGCGCGATCTCCGGCAGCTGCGGCTGCGCCATAACGATGGGGATCAGAACCGTGGCTGTGACCGCCACGTGGGTCAGCGTCTCAAGCGCGGCGCGGGCAAGAAGCACGTCGGTGGGCCGGACCGCTGGATAGGTCAGCAGGCCGCGGTTCGATTGAAGCGCCGCCATCAAGGCGGACGTTAGCGAATTGTACATCAGGAACGGGATAATCCCGGTGGCATAGAAAAGCGTGAAGCTTGACCCAAGCGGAGGTTTCGGCGCGATGAGCGCGAAGGCAAGCGACAGGATCACGATCCCCCCGACCGGCTCTGCCAGGGCCCAGGCATACCCGCCCCATGATCGTCCGAAGCGCGCGCAGGTTTCGCGCACGACCAATGCCGCGATGATCCTTGCCGTTTCGCGGTGCCGGGGGGTGGCTGCACGCATCCTACGTTCCTTTCGTGTCTGTGCGACAGGCGCGATCCTGCCCATCGATGGTTAAAAAAACGGAGTGCCTCTGATGTCCCAGGCCGCCCTTGCGTCATCCCTTCGCGCGGTGCCGGTATTCCCGGCGGCTCCCGATAGTTCGCAGCGCCCGCCCGAGCCCCTGGCGCGGGCGACCTTGCGCGGCGCGGCGCGTCGCCGCCGTGGTTGGCTCCGGCTCAGTTTCGCCTTGGTGGTGTTGCTTCCCGCAGTTGCCGCGGCGACCTATCTGTTTGGATGGGCGCAGGATCAGTATCATTCCCGTGTCGCGTTCTCGGTCCGGTCCGAGTCGGGGCCGGTTCCGATCGAGCTTGGCCTTCTGGCCGCCGTCGGCGGGGCGGCGCAGGCCCAGGCCCCGGACTCGGACATCCTGTTCGACTACATCATCAGCGAAGCGATGGTCGCGGCGATCGACCAAGACCTGGATCTGACCCGGATCTTCCACCCGTTCGAGGGCGATCCCGTGTTCACGCTGGCGCCCGATGCGAGCCGCGAAGACAAGGTCGATTACTGGCAGCGGATGGTGCGGGTGCGCCGCGATGCCGCCACAGGGGTTCTTGACGTCGAAGTGCGCGCCTTCAGGCCAGAGGATGCCCAGGCGCTGACGGCGGCGATCTACCGGGAAAGCGATGCCCTGGTGAACCGGTTGTCCGAACAGGCCCGCGAGGACGCCATCAGATACGCCACAGCGGACCTGGCGGAAGCAGAGACCCGGCTGCGCGACAAGCGGCGTCTTCTGGCCGAGTTTCGCGACAGCAACCGCATCGTCGACCCAGAGGCGGACATTGAAGGTCAGATGGGCCTGCTCAACGCTCTGCAATCCGAGCTTGTGCAGACGCTTGTCGAGAGGGACATGCTTCTGACGTACGCCAAGGCCGACGACCAGCGCGTCGCGCAGGCCAATCGGCGGGCCGATGCGGTCAGCAACCGCATCGAAGCCGAGCGGGAAAAGCTGGGGCTCGAAGGAGACACGCGCGCGATGGCGGCGCTTCTGGGCCGATACGAGGAATTGCGAACCGATCTGGAATTCGCGGCTGGCGCCTATACTCAGGCTCTGGCCGGCCATGCCGCCGCCCTGGCCGAGGCGCGGCGCAAGGCGCGCTATCTGGCGGCGCATGTCTTACCCACGCTTCCCGAAAGCGCGATCTATCCCCGCCGCACCCTTCTGTCCGGTCTGGTGGTCCTTGCGCTTACGCTTGCCTGGGCGATCGGGGCGGTTCTTTGCTACAACATTCGTGACGCACGTTGAGCTGTCTCGCGGTCGCCCAGCCGGATGTCGGCATAGAAATATCGGACCTTTCAAAGGGATTTCCGACGCCAGTCGGCTGGAAGTCCCTGTTTTCGGGTTTGACGGTTGCCCTGCCTGCGGGCGCGAGGATCGCGCTGCTTGGCGCAAACGGCGCCGGAAAGTCGACGCTGCTTGCAATCCTTGCCGGCACAATCAGGCCCGATCGGGGACAGGTCCGCACAGGAGGGCGCATCTCGTGGCCGCTGGGTTTTTCGGGTGGCTTCGCAAGCGATCTGACGGGGCTTCAGAACGCCCGCTTCGTCGCGCGGATTCACGGGGCGGATACCGATTCGATGGTCGATTTCGTCACCGAGTTTTCCGAGCTGGGCTCTGACATGCGCCTGCCCGTTCGTGCTTACTCCGCGGGAATGCGCGCGCGCCTAGCCTTCGGGCTTTCGATGGCGCTCGATTTTGACTGGTACCTGGTGGACGAGATCATCGCGGTCGGGGACCAGCGGTTTCGTGCGCGGGCGGAGGCGATGTTCCGGGAACGGTTGGCCCGCTCTGGCCTGATCATGGTGTCCCATGCACCGGCGATCCTGCGCCAGTATTGCCACGGCGCGATCCTGCTGCATCGCGGTCGGGCCGAGGTGTTCGACGATATCGAACCGGCGCTGGCACGTCAGTCCGCGTTGGCGGGCTGACCCGGCAGGTCTTCAGGTCGCCTCTGCCAGCAGGGCTTTCAGATCCAGTGGCCCGGTGACCATTGCAAGCTCGCCATTGCCGTCACGCGGCCAGTCGGCCTGATCCCGATCTCGGTAAAGCTCCACCCCGTTCCCGTCGGGGTCCCGCAGATAGATCGCTTCGCTCACGCCATGGTCGGATGCGCCGTCAAGCGGATAGCCCGCCTCGACCAGGCTCTTGAGAACCCGCGCCAGATCGCGGCGCGAGGGGTAGAGGATCGCGGTGTGGTAAAGGCCGGTGTGACCCGGTGCAGGCGGCGTGCCGCCCCGGCTTTCCCAGGTGTTCAGCCCGATGTGGTGATGGTATCCCCCGGCCGACAGGAAGGCAGCGCCCTTGCCATAGCGTTGCGTGACCTCAAGACCGAGCAATCCGGAGTAAAAACCGATCGCGCGTTCCAGGTCGGCCACCTTCAGGTGAACGTGGCCGATGCGCGTGCCCGCCGGTGCCGTGTAACCCATGACGTACCCTCTCTGTCGCGAACGCAGTATGGCACGACCGGCGCGCACGGGAAGGCGCGCAATCGCATGGGCGCTGTGCGGAGAATGACAGGCCCGGCTCAGGCCCGCGACCGGATCATTCCCACGATGTCGTAGGTCTGCCTCAGGATGGGCGAGGCGATCGCGTTGGCCCGGTCCGCCCCGTCACCCAGAGTGCGATCGATCTCGGCGGGGTCCGCCATCAGACGCTTCATCTCTCCCGAGATGGGGGCGAGCTTGGCAACGGCAAGATCGACCAGCGCCGGCTTGAACGTGCCAAATCCCTTGCCGCCGAACTCCGCGATGACCGCCTCGGTCGTCATGTCCGCAAGGGCTGCGTAGATGTTGACCAGGTTCTTGGCCTCTGGCCGGTCCTTCAGTCCCTCCAGCGTTTCGGGCAGCGGCTCGGGATCCGTCTTGGCCTTGCGGAACTTCTGCGAGATCGCATCCGCCTCGTCGGTCAGATTGATCCGGCTCGCGTCGGAAGGGTCGGATTTCGACATCTTCTTCGACCCGTCGCGCAGGGACATGACGCGCGTCGCCGCGCCTTCGATCACCGGTTCGGTGATGGGGAAGAAGTCAACGCCGTAATCGTGGTTGAACTTGGCCGCGATGTCGCGTGTGAGTTCCAGATGCTGCTTCTGGTCTTCGCCGACGGGCACGTGCGTCGCGTGATACAGAAGGATGTCCGCCGCCATCAGCGAAGGGTAAGCGAACAGGCCCAGGCTTTCGGCCTCGGCGTTCTTGCCCGCCGTCTTGTCCTTCCACTGCGTCATCCGGCCCATCCAGCCCATGCGCGCGACGCAGTTGAAGATCCATGCCAGCTGAGCATGGCCCGGCACCTGGCTCTGGTTGAAGAGGATGGAGCGCCGGGGATCGATGCCTGCCGCGATGAAGCCTGCCGCTGCCTCGCGCGTCTGGGCGCGCAGCTTTTCCGGGTCCTGCCAGACGGTGATCGCGTGCAGATCGACGAGGCAGTAGATCGTCTCGATGCCTTCGTTCTGCTTCTCGACGAAGCGTTTGAGAGCGCCCAGGTAGTTGCCCAGCGTCAGACCGCCCGACGGCTGGATGCCCGAAAAGATGCGCGGGGTGAATTTGGAGGTCGCCTCGGCCATGGTCCGTCCCACTTGTCCGTCTGGAAATTTGTGCCCCGCTCGCGTATCGCAGGGGGGAAGTCCCGTCAACGCCGGAAGGAGATCGCGATGCGGCCAGGTTATGACGAAGCACCGCTGAACCCTCTGCCGGGGGTGGTGTGGCTCTTGCTGCTGCCGCTTGTCGCGATGGAGGCGGTGATCGGACTTGGCAGGGCCGGGCTGGCCGGCGGCGGCATGGGCGAGGCTTGGCGCAACGACGCGCTGCAACGCTTCGCGCTGCCGCCACAGTTGCTTGAGACGATGATCGACACCGGACAGTATCCGCTCGACGGGCTCTGGCGGTTCGTAACCTACATCTACGTCCACGGAAGTTTCACGCACGCGATCTTCGTCTTGGTTTTCCTACTGGCGCTCGGCAAGATGGTGGCAGAGGTCTACAAGGCCTGGTCGGTCCTGGTGATCTTCTTCGGCGCGGGCATCTTCGGCGCGATCATCTATTCGCTGGTGCCGGGGATCAGCTATCCGCTTTTCGGGGGATACCCGGCCGTCTACGGGCTGATCGGCACCTTCACCTTCATGCTGTGGGCACGGCTCGGCGCTGAGAACGCCAACCGCTACCGCGCCTTCACGCTGATCGGGTTCCTGCTGGGTATCCAGTTGTTGTTCGGGCTGCTCTTTGGCGGAACACCCGACTGGATCGCGGACCTTGCGGGGTTCGGCTTCGGTTTCGGTGCGTCCTTCGTCGTGGGGCCTGGCGGTCCCGCGCATCTGCTGCAGCGTATCCGTCAGCGCTGACGCGACAGCCCCGCGCGCAGATCGGACGGGCGGAATGCGCCCGTCAGCACGGCGGCGATCGCAAAGCTTGCCATCCCGCCAAGTACCAGAAGGAACAGCCCAAGAATGCGGGCGTGTTCGCGCTGAAGCATGTCCGACATCAGGATGGACAGGCCCCAAAGGCAAAGGCCCATAAGCGCGGCGGCCAGCATCGTGCGCGGCAGGCGCCTGCGGAAGCGTTCGTCCGCCTTGGCCGCGTCGCCCATGTGGCGCACACCCCACCAAAGCTGCGCCGTCATTGCCCAGCCCGACAAGGTCGTGCCCCAGGCGGCTGCGCTGAAACCGATCAGCGGGGCCAGGCCGATGGCAAGAGCCGCGTTCACAACCATCGAGTGCACCGCGAAACGAAACGGGGTCCGCGTGTCTTCGCGCGCGAAATACAGCGGTTGCAGCACCTTCTGCAGGACGAAGGCCGGTAGGCCCAGGCCGTAGATCGCCAGCACATGGGCGGTGGGCAAGGTGTCGGATGCCTGGAATGCGCCTCGCTCGAACAGGACCGAGATGAGCGGGACGGGGATCACGACCAGCGCCACAGCCGCCGGGATTGTGAGGAACAGCGCGAACTCCAGCGCCCGTGACAGGGCGTGGCGGCTGCCGCCGATGTCGCCGGTCTTCAGCCTCCGCGACAGGTCAGGCAGCAGGACGATCCCGATGGCGATGCCGACGACGCCAAGGGGAAGCTGGTAAAGCCGGTCGGCGTAGTTCAGCCAGGCGATGCCCCCTTCGAAAAAGCTGCCGACCTGGCGCCCGACCAGCAGGTTTATCTGGACCACGCCGCCCGCCAGCACCGATGGCGCCGCGATCGCCAGCAGCCTGCGCAACTCGGGCGTGAAGCGCGGACGCCGGAAGCGAAGCGGAAAGCCCATTCGCGCCGCGGCGATCCAGACCAGCGCCAACTGCGCCAGCCCGGTGATCGGGGTCGCCCACGACAGGGTGAGCCCCATGTCCCAGCCCTGATCGCGCGCGACCACCATCGCCGCGATGAAGATCAAGTTCAGCAAGACCGGCGCACCGGCCGCCGCGATGAAGCGTCCGCCCGCGTTCAGAAGCCCGGAAAGCAGCGCGGTCAGCGAGATGAAAAGGATGTAGGGAAAGCAGATGCGCCCGAACTCGACCGCCAGCGGAAGGCGTTCGTCCCCCGCGAATCCACCCGCCATGGCAAGCACCAGCCAAGGCATCGCGACCATCGCCACGACCGAGACGCCGGTCACCACGATCGCCAGGCCGGTGAATGCGTCCTCGGCAAAGCCGCGGGCGTCTTCGCCGGATTCCAGCTTCTTGGAGAACATCGGCACGAAGGCCGTGTTGAAGGCGCCCTCGGCGAAGAAGCGGCGGAACATGTTGGGCAGCGAAAAGGCGACCAGAAAGGCCTCGGCCACCGGACCGGTGCCAAGATAGGCCGCGATCAGCATGTCGCGCAGGAATCCCACGACCCTGCTGACCAGCGTCCAGGCCCCAACGGTCAGAAACCCCCTGACAAGGCGGATCGGCTGCATCAGGCCTGCGCCCTTTCCGCGCCTTCGCGGATCGCCTGCTGCAACTTGCGTTCAAGGCTTTCGCGCTTGGCCTTGGTGTGCAGCTTCAGCCCGAACATGTCCTTGACGTAGAACGTATCGACGACCTGGGCCCCGTAGGTCGCGATCACGGCCGAGGCGATGTAGATGTTGTTGTTCGCCAGCGTCCGGGTCAGGTCGTAAAGCAGCGCGGGACGGTCGCGCGTATCGACCTCGATGATCGTGTAGATCTCGGAGCCTTCGTTGTCGAAGGTGATGTGGGTCGGGAACCGGAACTGGCGTTCGCGCTTCTTGATCTTGTCACGGGTCCTCAAAGCCTCGCGCGCGACGACCTCCCCTTTCAGTGTCCTTTCGATCGTGGTTCGCAGCCGGGGCAGGTGTTCTGCCTCGTAGGGGTGGCCCTCGGCGTCCTGCACCCAGAAGGCGGCGGTTGCATAGCCATCCTTTGACGTGTAGGTGCGCGCGTCCACCACGTTCGCCCCGACAAGGGCAAGCGCCCCTGCCAGGCGTGAAAAGATGCCGGGATGGTCGGCAAGCGCGAAGCACGCCCGTGTCGCGTCCCGGTCCAGGTCGGGCTTGATGTCGATGCGGATCTCATCGTCCGCGATCCCGCGCAGAAGCTGCGCGAAGACGGCCTGGGTTTCGGTCGAAAGCCCCTGCCAGTAGGGGCCGTAATGCCGCCCGGTTTCCTTGCGCAAGTCCTTGGCGTCCCAGCCTTTCAACGCCTCGCGCAGTGCGCGCTTCTGTTCGTCCTGCCGTTTTTCGCGGTTGACCGATTCCAGTCCCGCCTCAAGCGCGTCCGAGGTTTCGGCATGGAGCCTGCGCAGCAGCATCGCCTTCCAGTTGTTCCAGGTGTTCGGCCCCACGCCGCGGATGTCGCAGACCGTCAGCACGGTCAGAAGATCAAGCCGTTTCTTGGTCTTCACCACCTTGGCGAAATCCCTGACCGTCCGTGGGTCCGAGATGTCACGCTTCTGCGCCATGTCGGACATGAACAGGTGATAGCGCACCAGCCATTCGACGGTTTCGCATTCTTCCGCGTTCAGACCAAGCCGCGGCGCCACCCGCCGCGCGATCTGCGCACCCAGGATGGAATGATCCTCGGGTCGGCCCTTGCCGATATCGTGCATCAGAAGCGCCACGTAGAGCACGCGCCGGTTCACGCCCTCTTCCAGGATCGACGAGGACAACGGCAGTTCCTCGATCAGTTCCTTCCGCTCGATCTGCGCCAGGGTCGAAATCGTCTGGATCGTGTGTTCGTCCACCGTGTAGTGATGGTAGACGTTGAATTGCATCATCGCGACGATCGGCTCGAACTCGGGGATGAAGGCCGAGAGGATGCCAAGTTCGTTCATGCGCCTGAGCGCGCGTTCAGGGTTTCCGTGTTTCAGAAGCAGGTCAAGGAAGATGCGCGTGGCTTCCCGATCCTCGCGCATGTCGTCGTCGATCAGGTGCAGGTTCGCGGTCACGACACGCATCGCGTCGGGATGGATCAGGTAGCCCGTGCGCAAGGCCTCTTCGAAGATGCGAAGCAGGTTCAGCTTGTCCGACAGGAATTCGCGTTCGTTGCCGATGGCAAGGCGCCCATTCTCGATCCGGAACCCCCAACGCAGCTTCTTGCGGCGCCGGAAGAAACCGGCAATCGCCGCCTCGCGCTTGACATGCCGTGCTTCAAGCACGGTCAGGAACACGCGCGTCAGTTCGCCTACATGGGTCGCATGGCGGAAATAGTCCTGCATGAAGTGTTCGACCGCGCGCCGGCCGCCCGTGTCGCGGTAGCCCATGCGGGATGCGACCTCGACCTGAAGGTCAAAGGTCAGCTGATCCGCCGCACGCCCCGTGATCAGGTGCAGGTGGCAGCGCACCGCCCAAAGAAAGTTCTCCGCCTCCTGGAAAGCGCGAAACTCGTCCGCGCGCAGCAGCCCGACATCGACCAGTTCGGCCGAACTGCGGACGCCATGAATGTACTTGCCAATCCAGTAAAGCGTCTGAAGGTCGCGCAGCCCGCCCTTGCCTTCCTTGACGTTGGGTTCAAGCATGTAGCGCTGGCCGCCTTGGCGTTTGTGCCGTTCGGCGCGCTCCTGAAGCTTGGCCTCGATGAACTCGGGCGCAGTGTTCTTGAAAAGCTCGCCCCGCAGTTTCTTGCGCAGATCCTCGGAAAGGGGTTGGTGACCGATCAGGAAGCGACGCTCGAGAAGCGCGGTGCGGATCGTGTAATCCTCGCGCCCCAGCCGAAGACAGTCCTTCACGGTGCGGCTGGCATGGCCGACCTTCAGCCGCATGTCCCACAGGATGTAGAGCATGGATTCGATCACGCTCTCTGCCCAGGGCGTCATCTTCCAGGGTGTCAGAAACAGAAGGTCGACATCCGAAGAGGGGGCCATCTCGGCACGGCCATAGCCGCCGACGGCAAGCACGGCGATTTTTTCGGCCTCTGTCGGGCTGGACAGCGGATGCAGAAGGCGCGTGGCCGCGGCAAAAGCCGCGGCCACCACCGCATCGGTCAGGGCGGCATAAGCCCGCGTGATGGTCCGCGCGTCACGCGGCGCGGCGCGCAGCGTCGCCTCGATCGCCTGTAGCCCGTCCTGGCGGCCGGCGGCCAGCGCCTTGACGATCGCTGCCCGCTTCGCGCGAATGTCGGTCAGCTCTGCCGTTTCCGCGGCCAGCGCGGCGATCAGCGCTTCGGTGTCCCAAAGCGTCAGATGGCCCAGAATTGGCCCGGCCTCTTGCCCTGGTGCGGGGGCGGCCGCCTCAGAAACCGGCGCCACCGAAGCTTCTCGGAGCTGGGTCGATGATGACGATCTGGCCGTTGCGGATCTCTGCCACGGCCAGGGCTCGTTCGTTGGTGCCATCCGGCAGGAGCCTGAAGACCCCGTTCACACCGGCGAAGCCCGCGCTCTGGGTCAGCGCCGCCCCGGACAGGGAATTCCCCGAGCCCGATCGGGCAAGCGCCCCGATCGCCGCGATTCCATCATAGGCAAGCCCGGCGATGGGCAGCGGCACCGATCCGTATCTGGCCGCGAAGCGCGACTGGAAGGATGACGAAGGCGCAGGATCGGGAAGCGCGAACCAGCCGCCCTGCAGCCCGGACAGGGTCAGGTTGGCAGGCGAGGTGTCCCACCGCGTCAGGCCGATCAGCTTGACCGCGTTCGTGTCCAGGCCGTTTTCCGGCAGGAGTTGCGCCAGCAGTTGAAGGGCGCCGCCGCTGTCCGCGGTCAGAAATACCGCGCTCGCGCCGGAGGCGTTGATCCGCGCCACGATGCCGGGCGCCGCGCTGATGATCCCCTGTTGCGAGAACTCGTAGCTCATCGTGCCCGCGCTGCTTGCCGGAGACCGCGCGATCGCCGTTTCGATGGCGCGCCGACCCGTTTCGCCAGCCGGGGTTCGCTCGTGCAGGACAAAGATCCGGTCGCGGCCTTGCGCGGCGGCAAGGCGGACAAGCCGGTCTGCGGTGTTGGGATAGGTCTGGCCAAGAACGAAGACATTTCCACCCGCGATGTCGGTCACGTTGGAAAAGGCCAGAACGTTGACGCCAGAGCCAGCGACAGCCCTGCCGGCCGCGTTCGCCGACTGGGCGTAGACCGGACCCAGGATGATCGCGGCGCCGTCCGCCACGGCGTTCTGCGCCGCGTTTGCCGCCCCGGCCGGGTTGGCGGCGGTGTTGTAGACCCGCAGATCGACCGAGGCGCCCTGAAGGTCGCCCGCCGCCATTTCCGCCGCCTGACTCAGGTTCTGCGCCAGGACCTCGTCCGACGCGTTGCCCGATCCGCCCGGCACCAGAAGGGCCACCGGCACGGGTTTTCCGGGTTGCAAGCCACCGCCGCCCATGGGACCCGGGCCGCAGGCGGTCAGCGACAAAAGCGACAGCGCCAGCCATGTCAGAGGCTTGCGGGCGGATTTCAAAACGGCGAACATGGAAAAGACCTCATCCTGGCGCAGCAGAAAGTTGCGCCGACCCTATGCGTTTCGCGGGGTGAAGTAAACTTTGCAACGGGCCTTGTAACCATGACCGGCGAAATTCAGAAACTGGCGCCGGGGCTGTATTTCGTCTCGACCCCGATCGGCGCGGCCCGCGACATAACCCTGCGCGCGCTCGACATCCTGGCCTCCGCCGACGTGATCGCCGCCGAGGATACGCGAACACTTCGCCATCTGCTCGAGATCCATGGCATTTCCGTCGGCGGGCGCCCCCTGGTCGCCTACCACGACCACAACGGGGACGAGGCGCGTCCGCGTCTGCTTCGCGCCCTGTCCGAGGGCAAGTCGGTCGCCTATGCCTCCGAGGCCGGGACGCCCCTTGTCGCCGATCCGGGGTTTCAGCTGGGCCGCGCAGCGGCCGCGGCGGGGCACATGGTGACCGCGGCGCCCGGCGCTTCGGCGGTGCTTTGCGCGCTGACAGTATCGGGGCTGCCAAGCGACCGTTTCCTGTTTGCGGGTTTCCCGCCTGCCGCCGAGGGTGCGCGCCGCCGGTGGCTTGCCGACCTTGCGGCGACACCCGCTACGCTGATCCTTTATGAATCTCCGAGGCGCGTAGGGGATTTGTTAACCGAACTGGCCCAAGGCTTCGGTGGGGACCGGCAGGCCGTGGTCTGCCGCGAACTGACAAAGAAGTTCGAAGAGGTGCGGCGCGGAACCTTGTCCGCCCTTGCCGAGGAGTTCGCCGCGCGCACGGTCAAGGGCGAAGTCGTCGTGCTGGTGGATCGCGCGCCCGAACGCGCCGTTGATGCGGCGGACATGGAGGCGATGCTGTGCGAGGCGATGAAGACCCTGTCTGTCAAGGACGCCGCGGCGATGGTGGCGGAGGCCCTGAAACTTCCCAAGCGGGAGGTGTATCAGGCGGCGCTGAAACTCGGGCGCGACGGATAAGAGGGCAGGCCGCCTTTCTTGCGGGGCAATCCGCCGAAGAGCAGGTGGCGCGGCGCTACATCGCCGCCGGGGCGTCTGTCGCTGCGCGGCGCTGGCGCAGCAAGGCCGGTGAAATCGACCTGATCCTGCGTGAGGGTGCCCGGGTCGTATTCGTCGAGGTCAAGTTCTCCGAAACGCTTTCCCGAGCCGCTGAAATGCTCGGCCCGCGCCAGATCGCCCGGCTTCGCGCTGCGGCACAGGTCTTTGTCGCCGGAGAGCCGTTGGGGCAGGATACGGAAATGCGCTTTGACGTCGCGCTTGTCGATGCGCGCGGGCACGTCGAGGTGATTGAAAACGCGCTTGGGATTTGACGCCGGACGTTGCATCCGGCAGTCCCATGCGCCATCACTCCGCTGACGGACAGGAGCGGGGGACGCCATGGCACTCAAGGTAGCAATCCAGATGGATCCGATCGGACCCATCAACATCGACGCGGACTCCACCTTTCGCATCGCGCTTGAGGCCCAGACGCGCGGGCATGAGCTTTTCTACTACACGCCCGACCGCCTGTCCTATCGCGCAGGCCGCATCCTTGCGCGCGGATGGCCGCTGACCCTGCGCCGGGAAAGGGGCAATCACTTTACCCTGGGTCAGGAGACCGAGGTGGATCTGGCCGATTGGGATGTCGTCTGGCTGCGCCAGGATCCCCCCTTCGACATGAGCTACATCACCAACACCCACATGCTCGAACGGCTGACCCCCGGCACGATGGTGGTCAACGACCCTTTCTGGGTGCGCAACTGTCCGGAAAAGCTGCTGGTGCTCGATTTCCCTCACCTCACCCCGCCGACGCTGATCGCCCGTGACCTGGCGACAATCCGGTCCTTCAAGGCCGAGCACGGAGACATCATCCTCAAGCCGCTATATGGCAACGGCGGCGCGGGTGTCTTCCGGCTTGATCCGAACGACCGCAACCTCGCCTCGCTGCACGAACTGTTTGCCGGTATCAACCGGGAACCGTTGATCGCGCAGAAATACGTTCCTGCCGTGGTGAAGGGCGACAAGCGCATCATCCTGGTGGACGGCAAACCGGTGGGTGCGATCAACCGCGTGCCCGCCGAGGGCGAAACCCGGTCGAACATGCACGTGGGCGGGCGGCCCGAAAAGGTAGGTCTGACCGAGCGCGACCGCGAGATCTGCGCCGCGATCGGGCCCGCGCTGCGCGAAAAGGGCCAGGTATTCGTGGGCATCGACGTGATCGGCGACTGGCTGACCGAAATCAACGTGACCTCGCCCACCGGCATCCAGGAGCTTGAACGTTTCGATGGAACCAATGCCGCCGGGATGATCTGGGAGGTGATCGAGGCGCGGCGGACGGGGCGGTGAGCATCAGGCTCAGGCTGCTGAACGCGGGGCTCAAGTCGATCGTCAAGCCTTCGCTGCGGCGACAGTCAGAGCCCACCCGCGCCCGCGCAGCCTTCGAGATCGTTGCACGCCTCGCGTTTGCCCGCCCGCGCGGCGTGGCGATTCGGCGAAGCGAGGGTTGCGGCATGACGCCACCCGCTGTCCGGTTCACGCCACCTGAACCGGCGGCCAAGGTCCTGCTCTATTTCCATGGCGGCGGGTTTGTCGCCGGATCGCCCCGCACGCATGGCGGGATGCTGGCGCATCTTGCGCGTGGCGCCGGTATCGAGGTTTGCGCCCCCGACTACAGGCTTGCGCCAGAGCATCCCTTCCCTGCGGCCTGGGACGATGCGCGTGCCGCGTGGGACGCGCTGATCGACGACGGTCTAAGCCCTTGCGACATCGCGCTTGGCGGCGACAGCGCTGGCGGCGGGCTCGCCCTGTCGCTGCTCGCCGACTTGTGCCGCGAGGGCATGCCACCCGCCGCGACGATCGTCTTTTCGCCACTGACCGACATGACCGGGTCCGGCGCGTCGATCCAGAAGAATGCCGGAACCGAAGTTCTTTTGCCGTTCGAGCGCTTCGATGAGTTGATGCGCATGGCGTTGGGGCCGCACGACCCGGAGGATCCACGCGCTTCGCCGCTTTTTGCCGATTTTCCAAGCTGTTCGCGGGTTTTCTTCGCAGTCTCGGATGCCGAGGGGCTTTTCGACGACAGCGCCCGGCTTTTCGCGCGCCTCAAGTCCGAAGGCGTGCGGACGGAACTGCACATCGGACGTGCCTGCCCCCACGCGTGGCCGATCTTCGCAGGGCGTCTGGCCGAGGCCGATGAAACGCTGCGCGTGGCCTGCGGCTTTCTGAGGAATGCCCTTGGCATGACGGCGATGGCGGCGGAACTGCGCTAAAGCGATCTGGCGAGCGTCAGGCGATAGCTGACCGCCTCGGCTACATGAGGTTTGCGAACCGTGCCTGAGCGATCCAGATCCGCGATGGTGCGCGCGACGCGCAGAACGCGATGGTAGCCGCGCGCCGAAAGGCCGAAGCGCTTGGCGATCTTCAGAAGCAGGTCCTTTCCCTCCGGGTCCGGTTCGGCGATCTCTTCCAGCAGCCTGCCCTCTACCTCGGCGTTGACGCGGATGTCGGGGTGATCCTTGAACCGCGCCGATTGGATTTCCCGCGCTGCTGACACTCTGATGGCAACATCGGCGGAGCTTTCCCCCGTCGCCGGCAGGTCCAGATCGGTGAAGGATACCGGCGGCACCTCGACCCGCAGGTCGATCCGGTCCATCAAAGGCCCAGACAGCCGCCCCAGGTAGTCTTCCCCGCACAGGGGGCTTTTCGGACAGGCGCGGGCGGGGTCCGACAGGTAGCCACAGCGGCAGGGGTTGGCGGCTGCCACCATCAGGAAGCGGCAGGGGTAGCGCACATGGGCGTTGGCGCGGGCAACGACGACCTCCCCCGTTTCGATCGGCTGGCGCAGGGTTTCAAGCACGGGCCGTGGGAACTCCGGCAGTTCGTCCAGGAACAGGACACCGTTGTGCGCAAGGCTGATCTCGCCCGGTTTCGCGCCGCGCCCTCCGCCCACGATGGCCGCCATGGATGCCGTGTGGTGAGGCTCCCGGAAGGGGCGGGTGCGGCTGATGCCGCCCTCGTCAAGCAGCCCGGCAAGCGAATGTATCATCGAGGTTTCCAGCGCCTCGACCGGGGACAGAGGCGGCAGGATGCCGGGAATGCGTGCGGCAAGCATGGACTTGCCTGACCCCGGCGTGCCGACCATCAGCAAGTGATGCCGGCCCGCCGCGGCGATCTCGAGCGCGCGTTTCGCGCGTTCCTGACCCTTCACGTCTCGCAGGTCGCGCGTGCCGGATGCGGCCCGCACTTCCCCTGGGGTCGCGACGGTGATCGGAGACCGGCCCGCGAAGTGGCCCAGCACCTCGGCCAGGGAGGCGGCGGCAAAGACCGGCGTCGCCGTGACCCAGGCCGCCTCCGGCCCGCAGGGCTTGGGACAGAGGAGCCAGCGTTCCTCTTCCGCCGCCGCCATCGCGGCGGGAAGCGCGCCCGCGACTGCGACCAGCCGGCCGTCCAGCGACAATTCGCCCAGCGAGACGGTTCGCTCCGCATCCTCGCGCGGGATGATGTCGATTGCCGCCAGCAGCGCCAGCGCGATGGGCAGATCGAAATGCGACCCTTCCTTGGGAAGGTCGGCCGGCGAGAGGTTCACCGTGATCTTCTTCGAGGGCAGTGCAATGGAGAGCGCCGTAAGGGCGGACCGCACGCGGTCGCGCGCCTCGCTGACGGCCTTGTCGGCAAGGCCGACGATGGAAAAGGCCGGAAGCCCGTTCGCGACGGCACACTGTACCTCGACGATGCGCGCCTCCACGCCCTCGAAGGCCACCGTGAAGGTGCGCGCAACCATCCGTTCCAACTCCGCTATCGAATGGTTAACCGGTAGCGGCGCGACGGTTTAGAAAGGGTTAACGTGGCGCGCTGGCCTCCGACATCTCCATGAATTTCGGCCAGACCTCGGGATCATGCATCGTCTTGTCACGGCAGAACGCGTTGCAGAACCCCCAGACCCGCCCCTCAAGACGCAGGAAGTGGCTGACCGGCTTGCCGGAATAGGGGCAGGCTTCATTGAGCGAAGGACCCTTGCAAGCTTCCGCCTTCAGGGGCGTCGGGCCGGGCCAGGGGCGTTCGGCATAGGGTTTGTAGTAGCTGGGCTGCACGAGGTTTTCGGCCTGTCCCATGGCCCGCCAGCGGCGGAAGGACGGATCCGTCAGATGCGTCATGACATAGTCCTGCGCCGCCTTTGAAACCGGCAGGTTGTAGGTGGCGATCCGCGTGGCCACCGGGGCGAAGAACGCATCCGCAGCGGTGTAGCGACCGAAAAGCCAGGGGCCGCCTGCGCCGAACCGATCGCGGGCGCGGGACCAGATCAGCTCGATCCGGGCGATGTCGGCCAGAACCTCGGCGCGCGGGGCGCTGTCCTGATAGCTTTTCAACAGGTTCATGGCGCAGTCACCGCGAACCGCCGTGAAGCCCGCGTGCATCTCGGCGACCATGTATCGCGCCATGATCCGGGCGGCCGGATCATCGGGCCAGAGACCCGCATCGGGGTGCCGTTCGACCAGGGTCTCAAGTATGGCGATGCTTTCGCCGATCACCTCACCCTCCGGGGTGCGGACAGCGGGCACCAGCCGCGCGGGCGCAAAATCCTCAAGCAGGCGCTGCACCTGGTCGGTGTAAAGCACGCAGGTGCGGACCTTGACCGGGATTCCGAACTTCTCGAAGAAAAGCCAGCCCCTGAGCGACCAGCTTGAATAGCTGCGGTCCCCGATGGCAAGTTCATAGGTCATCTGAATCTCCCTGTTCGGCGCACCCTAGCCACGGCGCGCGCGGTGCGCACGCGATGATTTGTGGCGCCGCGCATCACGGATCGTGAACCATGCCGCGGCTTGTCATCCCGCGCCCCCGGGCCTAATCCTGATGCAGGCAAGGGAGAGGGCCGATGCTGACGGGCAAGCGTATCCTTCTGGTGATCGGCGGCGGCATCGCGGCCTACAAGTCGCTGGACCTGATCCGGCGGCTGCGCGAACGCGGCGCCTCGGTGACGCCGGTCCTGACCCGGGCGGCGGAGGAGTTCGTAACCCCCCTGTCGGCGGGCGCGCTTGCCGGGACGAAATGCTTTCGCCACCTGTTCGACCTGACGGACGAGGCCGAGATGGGCCATATCGAACTGTCGCGTTCCGCCGATCTGGTCGTCGTCGCGCCCGCGACCGCGGACCTGATGGCGAAGATGGCCGGGGGGCACGCGGATGATCTGGCGTCCACTCTTATGATGGCGACGGACAAGCGGGTGCTGGTGGCACCGGCGATGAACGTGCGGATGTGGCTGCACCCGGCGAACCAGCGCAACATCGCCCTGCTCAGGCGTGACGGCGTGCTTTTCTGCGGTCCGAACGAAGGGGACATGGCCTGCGGTGAATTCGGCCCGGGCCGCATGGCAGAACCACTGGAAATCGTGGCGTCGGTGCAGGCGGCATTGGGCGAGGGGCCGCTGAAGGGGCGCCACGTCATTGTGACCTCGGGGCCGACCCACGAGCCGATCGATCCGGTTCGCTACATCGCCAACCGGTCCTCGGGCACGCAGGGCACGGCGATCGCCGGGGCGCTGCGGGACCTTGGCGCGAAGGTGACGTTCGTCACGGGCCCCGCCAGCGTTCCGCCCCCGACCGGCGTCGAGGTGGTGCGGGTTGAAACCGCGCGACAGATGCTGTCGGCAGTCGAGGCCGCGCTGCCCGCAGACATTGCTGTGTTCGCGGCTGCCGTGGCCGACTGGCGTGTGGATAACGCGGCGGGGTCGAAGATGAAGAAGGACGGGACGGGTCGGGCGCCCGCGCTTGAATTCGCAGAAAACCCCGACATCCTTGCGACCGTGTCGAAGATGGCGACCGGACGCCCGGCGCTTGTGATCGGATTTGCCGCCGAAACGGATGACGTCATCGCAAATGCCACCGCAAAGCGTGACCGCAAGGGCTGTGACTGGATCGTCGCGAACGACGTTTCCCCCGCGACGGGGATCATGGGCGGGGAGGAGAACGCGGTGACGCTGATCACCGCGGCGGGTGGCGAAGAATGGCCCAGGCTCCCCAAGGACGAGGTCGCGCGGCGGCTTGCCGCGCGCATCGCCTCGGTCCTGGGGGCGGATGTCTAGGCTGGGACCTGGCGGCGGGCGATGTCGATCGGGAATGAAGGGGGCAGGCGATGGTGCCGGTGATCCGGGTGATGCGAGAGGACTGGGCGGATCCGTCCGTGCAATTGCCATCCTACGAAACCGCCGGCGCGGCCGGCGCCGACATTCGCGCGAACCTGCCACCCGAGTTGCGGGTAATGGGGTTCGAACTGGCCCCGATGCAGCGGGCGGTGGTGCCGACGGGCCTGCGGGTGGAAATCCCCGAAGGCTACGAGGCGCAGATCCGTCCCCGTTCGGGGCTGGCTTTGAAGCACGGGATATCCCTGCCGAACACGCCCGGAACGATCGACAGCGACTATCGCGGGCCCTTGGGGGTACTGCTGATCAATCTCGGGTCAGAGCCCTTCGTCATCGGCCATGGCGAGCGGATCGCGCAGATGATCGTCGCCCCCGTCGTTCAGGCCCGGTTCGAGGCCGCCGACGCGTTGGGACAGACGGTTCGCGGAGGGGGCGGGTTCGGCTCTACCGGGCGCGCATGAAGGACCTCTGGTCAGGTCGTGATTGGTGGGAGTTGGCATGACGGTTTTCCTGATAGCGGCGGCGATGGTGGGCTTCGGCCTTGCGCTGCGGCTGCCTGCGCGCATCGTCTGGGTCATGCTCGGCACGCTTTGGGTCGCGGTCATGATCGTTCACCTTGCCCTGCCGGGTGACCATGCCCTGACACGCGCCATCGGCGGCAGCTTCGGGCACTGGCTGGTCGCGGGCGGCGGCGTTATCCTGATCCTTCTCTACCGCGCGGCCCTGTCCGCGATCCGCGCGCGCGCGCGTCCAGCTCCGGATGCGCCGGCCCGGCCCGGCACTTTCAGCCCCGCCGAACTGGACCGCTACGCCCGCCACATCGTCCTGCGAGAGGTCGGCGGACCCGGCCAGAAGCGGCTGAAGGGGGCGAAGGTTCTTGTCGTGGGCGCCGGGGGGCTGGGATCGCCCGCGCTTCTTTACCTGGCCGCCGCAGGTGTCGGGACGATCGGTGTCGTCGACGATGATACCGTCTCATCCTCGAACCTCCAGCGCCAGGTCATCCACACCGATGCCCGCATCGGCCAGCCCAAGGTCTTTTCCGCCGAGGCGGCGATGAAGGCGCTCAACCCCTTCATTGACGTGCGCCCCTACAACCGGCGACTGTCCGCGGAAGATGCGGCCGCCCTGTTCGACGAGTATGATCTTGTCCTGGACGGATCGGACAATTTCGACACCCGCTACATGGTGAACGCGGCCTGCGTCGCGGCGGGCAAACCGTTGATCTCGGCTGCGATCACCCAGTGGGAGGGGCAGATTTCCATCTACGACCCCGCGCATGGCGCCCCTTGCTACGCCTGCATCTTTCCGGACCGGCCAGCCGACGGCCTTGCGCCCGCCTGCGCCGTCGCGGGGGTGATGGGGGCGCTGCCGGGGGTCGTCGGCGCCATGATGGCCGTAGAGGCGATAAAGGAGATCACCGGCGCGGGCGATGTGCTGCGTGGTCGGATGCTGATCTACGACGCGCTTTACGCCGAGGCGCGCGGGATATCTCTCAAGCGCAACCCGGACTGTGCGGTCTGCGGTAGCGGCGTCGGACCGGCCTGACTGCGGGTCCTGACTGTCGGAACGGCGGACGCTCTGGCAATTCGCCACGGGCCCCCATAGCTTGCGGGTGTAAAGGAGATCCCTGATGACCAATCCGCTGCTTTCCGACTGGACCGGAGACTTCGCCCTTCCGCCGTTCGCCGCGATCCGGGATGAAGATTTCGGACCCGCCTTCGACGCGGCGCTGGCCGAGGCCCGGGCCAATATCGCCGCGATCGCCGAAAGCGCGGATGCGCCGAGCTTTGCCAACACCATCGCCGCGATGGAACTGGCCGAGGAAACACTGTCGCGCGTTGCGGGCGCATTCTACAACCTTGTCGGCGCCGACAGCACGCCCGCGCGCGAGGCGCTTCAGCGCGATCTGGCGCCGAAGCTTTCAACCTTCGCCTCTGAAGTGACGATGAACGAACGGCTCTTTGCCCGGATCGAGGCGCTGTGGCAGGCGCGCGACAGTCTGGGTCTGGCTGCCGAAGAGGCGCGCGTGCTGCACCTGACCCGGCGCAGCTTCGTCCGAGCGGGTGCCAGGCTTGAAGGCGCGTCGCGGGACCGGATGACCCAGCTCAAGGCGCGCCTTGCGGTCCTGTCCACCGAGTTCACGCAGAACCTTCTGGCCGACGAACGCGACTGGTTCATGCCACTTGAGGCCGCCGATCTGGAGGGCCTGCCCGACTTCGTTGTGGCCAACGCACGCGCCGCGGCGGAAGAACGCGGGCGCGAAGGCCATGTGGTGACGCTCAGCCGGTCGCTGATCGTTCCTTTCCTGCAGTTTTCGTCGCGCCGCGCCCTGCGCGAGAAGGCCTATGAGGCCTGGACGGCGCGCGGCGCGAATGGGGGCGCCACCGACAATCGCGCCATTGCCGCCGAAATTCTGAAGCTGCGGGAAGAGCGGGCGAAGCTCTTGGGCTATGACAGTTTCGCCGCCTACAAGCTTGAGACCGAGATGGCCAAGACCCCGGACCGCGTGCGCGATCTACTGATGCGGGTCTGGGACCCCGCCCGGGCAAAGGCGATGGAAGACGCCGAAGTTCTGACCGGCATGATGCACGACGAGGGCATCAACGGCGCACTCGAACCCTGGGACTGGCGCTACTACGCGGAAAAGAGGCGGGCGCGGGACCACGCGCTGGATGAGGCGGCGCTGAAGCCCTACCTGTCGCTCGACGCGATGATCGCGGCTGCCTTCGATTGCGCGTCGCGGCTTTTCGGCCTGTCGTTCCGGCCGCTGGATGTAGCGCTCTACCACCCCGATGCCCGCGCCTGGGAGGTCACGCGCGACGGGCGGCACATGGCGGTCTTCATTGGCGACTATTTCGCAAGGCCCTCCAAGCGCTCGGGCGCCTGGTGTTCGGCCTTCCGCCAACAGCGCAAGCTTGGGGGCGAGGTGCGCCCCGTCGTCGTGAACGTCTGTAACTTCGCCAAGCCCGCGCAGGGGGAACCCGCGCTTCTGTCCTGGGACGACGCGCGGACGCTTTTCCACGAGTTCGGACACGCGCTGCACCAGATGCTGTCGGACGTGACCTACGAAATGATCTCGGGGACATCGGTCGCCCGCGATTTCGTCGAATTGCCCAGCCAGCTTTACGAGCACTGGCTGGAGGTGCCCGAGGTGATCGAGACCCACGCGCGCCATGTCCGGACGGGCGAGCCGATGCCGAAGGATATGCTGAGCCGTCTTCTGGCGGCCCGGAACTTCGATCAGGGGTTCGCCACGGTGGAATACGTGGCCTCGGCCCTGGTCGATCTGGCCTTCCACGAAGGGGCCGCGCCCGAGGATCCGATGGCCGCCCAGGCCAAGGTTCTGGACCGGATCGGAATGCCCTCGGCGATCCGCATGCGCCACGCGACTCCGCAGTTCGCGCATGTCTTCGCGGGCGATGGCTATTCGGCTGGATATTACAGCTACATGTGGTCCGAGGTCATGGATGCCGACGCCTTCGAGGCCTTCGAGGAGGCGGGCGATCCCTTTGATCCTGCGACGGCCGAAAGGCTTGAGAAATGGGTGCTGTCGGCGGGCGGTTCGCAAGAGGCGGAAACGCTCTACATCGGGTTCCGGGGCCGGATGCCCGGAGTCGAGGCGCTGCTGCGGGGGCGGGGGCTGTTGGACTGAAATCGGCAACCCAGCGAGTGGTTCGACATGCCGCGGTGAGTTCGGAATCAACCCCGGAAAACGGCTTGCGAAGATTTCTGCAAGGGCCGTTTAGACGCCCCTTTTTCTTTCCCGCGCGCGGTGACATGGTGCCGCCATGCTTACCGATATTCTGATCATCGGCGGTGGAATCGCGGGCGTTTCCGCGGCGGCGCGCCTGTCCCATCTGGGCTCGGTGGTGCTGGCCGAGGCCGAATCCGCCTTGGCCTGGCACGCCTCGGGCCGGTCTGCGGCGCTTTATGAACCGGGCTATGGCACCGGCGCCGTGACCGATCTGACCCGGGCAAGCGGCGCCTACCTTGCCGAGGCGAATGGCGGCGTGCTGTCGCCGCGCGGCCTGATGATCGTGGGGGGCGCCGGTGACGACGCCGTGTTCGCGGCAGAGGCCGGCGCGATGGCCCTGGCCCCGATAACCTTGGATGAAGCCCGAGCCATGGTGCCGATCCTGTCGCCCGATCGCGTGGCGATGGCGGCCTATACAGACGCGGCGCGCGACATCGACACGGATCTTCTGATCCAGAACTTCGCGCGCGAGGCGCGTGCCAACGGCGCGAGGATCGAGACGGGGCTTGCCGTAACCGGCATCGAACGGTTGGCCGGGGGCTGGCGCGTCGTCACCGCCCAGGGCGACATGACCGCGCGCATCCTTGTCAACGCGGCCGGGGCTTGGGCGGACGGCATCGCGCGCATGGCGGGTGTCAAGCCCCTTGGCCTTCAGCCCAACCGTCGATCGATGGTGCGTATCCCGGGCCCGGCGAACCAGGACGTCGCGCGCTGGCCGATGATCTTCGGCGCGGGCGAGACCTGGTACATGAAGCCCGATGCCGGGGCGCTGATCGTGTCGCCGGCCGATGAACATCCGATGGATCCGCACGACGCGTGGGCCGACGACATGGTGCTGGCCGAAGGCCTTGCGCGGTATGAGGAATTCGTGACCGAACCCGTGACGCGGCTTCTGGCGTCCTGGGCGGGGCTGCGGACCTTTTCGCCCGACCGCGTTCTGGTGATCGGCGAGGATCCGGTGGCGAAGGGATTCTACTGGCTGGCAGGGCAGGGCGGATACGGTTTTCAGACCTGCCCCGCGGCCAGCCGCCATATCGCCGATCTGATCGGGGGCTGTACGCCTGAAATCGGTATCGCGGCGACAGCGCGGCTGTCGCCCGCACGGTTCGCCTGACGATGCCGCCGCGCCGGCTGAAGCTTGGCTATGCGACCCCTGCCAAAGGCGGTGACGCACGGCTATTCGCGCCGTCTGCCGAACGAAACGCCGGGGCGATCATTGACGTTCTGCATCGCCATGCGCCGGCACGTGGACGCGCATTGGAACTTGCCGCGGGGACAGGGCAGCATTCGGCCGCCTGCGCCGCGGCCTTTCCCGATCTGAACTGGCAGCCCACGGATGGTGCCGAGGCGGCACTTGCCTCGATCGCGGCCTGGCGTGACGCGGCGGGCCTGGCGAACCTGGCCGAGCCCGCGCTTCTCGACGTCTCCGCACCCGGATGGGGGGCGGCCAGAGCCGGGCAGGACCTGGTCCTGGTGGCGAACCTTCTGCACCTGATCAGCGCCGCAGAGGCCAAGACGGTTCTGGGCGGGATCGGCCAGGCCCTGGCGCCGGGCGGCACGGCGGTGATCTACGGCCCCTTCCGCCGGCAGGGAAGGCTCACAAGCGAAGGCGACATCGCCTTTGACGCCGATCTGCGCCTTCAGGATCCCGAGATCGGCTACAAGGATGACACCTGGGTCATTCGGTCGGCCAGCGAAGCGGGGCTTGATCTGGTGGCGGTCGAGCAGATGCCCGCCAACAACATGTGCTTCATCTTTCGGCGGCAGGGGTGAGGCGACATCACATTCCTATTTCGGAATGGATTGACCTTGATCAAGGCGAACGGCGGCATGACGTGGAACTCCGGCCCGAAAGCAAGGAGTGATCATGAGCTATCGGGAAGAGATTGATGAAATGCGTGGCGAGCTGCGGGTCCTGAACAAGGCCGTTCCAGCCGCGATGGGCGGCTTTGCCGCGCTGTCGAAGGCAGTCAAGGACAACGGTCCGCTCAGCGTCAAGGAAAAGGAATATGTGGCGCTTGGCATGGCCGTGGCGCTGCGCTGCGAGCCTTGCATCAACTTCCACGTCGAGGCGCTGATGAAAGCGGGCGCCACGAGAGAGGAACTGGGTGACGTACTGGCAATGGCGGTGCAGATGAGCGGCGGGCCAGGCGTGATGTACGCCGCTCACGCGCTTGCCTGCTGGGACGAACTCGCGGCCTGAACGGGGTTTCGTCGACGGTGACAGAGTCGTCGATTTCCGCTATGATGATGCCAAACGCGAAGAACAGCGTGAGGCAGACATGAGGGCAGTATCCAGCCTTGTAGCAGCAGCCATTGCCGCCGTGACGCTTGTCGGCTGCGGCGGCGGCCATCCGCACGGCATTCCCAGCCGGTTCGACGATGCCGATCCCTACGCTTGGCGCCAGAACGCGCCCGACACCTATCCTGTGCACGGTATCGACGTGTCGCGCTGGCAAGGGGCGATCGATTGGCACAGGGTGGCGGGTTCGGGCGTGGGCTTCGCCTTCATCAAGGCGACCGAGGGCGGGGATGTGGCGGATCCGCTTTTCGACAACCATTGGCGGGGCGCCGCGGCGGCAGGCATTCCGGCTGGCGCCTACCATTTCTATTATCATTGCCGCGGCGGGGCAGAGCAGGCGCGATGGTTCCTGGAAAACGCGCCGCCACGCGCGGGAACGCTGCCCCCAGTGCTGGACATCGAGTGGACCCAGTCGCGCAACTGCCCGCGCCGTCCTGATCCCGAAACCGTCAGGGCCGAGGCGCAAGCCTTTCTGGATACGGTGAGGCTGGCCTGGGGCAAGACGCCGATCATCTACACCACGGTCGATTTCTGGGAACAGAACCAGCTTTGGCGGCTGGGCAACTACCCGTTCTGGCTTCGCTCGGTCGCGGGGCATCCGCATGACACCTTCGGCCACCGCAACTGGACCTTCTGGCAGTATACCGGCACCGGGCTTGTTCCCGGCGTGCGTGGGCAGGTCGACCTGAACGCCTTTGCCGGAAGCGAGGCCGCCTGGCAGGCCTGGCTGGCGGCGGCCACGCTCTGACGCGAAAGGGGCCGGTTTCCCGGCCCCTTTCCAGTTCTCCGTCCCGGACGATCGGCCCCGGATCAGCCGTTGACGCGGATACGCTCGTTCTTCGGGTCGAACGGGCTGTCCTCGACGACCTCGGCATCCCATTCCTGGCGCAGCATCCGCACCTTCAGCTTGGTGCCGACGGCGGCCAGATCCGGACGGACGTAGCCCATGCCGATCTGCTTGCCGAACGCGACCGAGTAGCCGCCCGAGGTCAAGCGCCCGATCTTCTCGCCGTTCAGCAGCAGCGCTTCCTTGCCCCACGGATCGGTGTCCGACGGACCGTCGATCAGAAGCGTGACGCACATCGCGCGGACGCCGGTGTCGATCATCGCCTGTTTGCCGTGGAAGTCCTTCGACATGTCGATGAACCGGTCAAGACCAGCTTCCGCCGGGGTGGCGTCGCGGCCCAGCTCGGTGCCGAAGGCGCGGTAGGACTTCTCCTGGCGCAGCCAGTTCTGCGCGCGCGCGCCGACCAGCTTCATGCCGTGCTTTTCGCCCGCCGCAAGCAGCAGGTCCCAAAGGTAGCGCTGCATCTCGATCGGGTGGTGAAGTTCCCAGCCAAGCTCACCGGTGTAGGCCACGCGGATCGCGTTGACCGGGCACATGCCCAGCTCGATCTTGCGGGCGGAAAGCCAGGGGAAGCGCTTGTTCGACAGCGCGGTTTCCGGCTCTGCGTCCTTGATGATCTCTTTCAGGATGTCGCGCGACTTCGGACCGGCGATGGCGAAGACGCCCCACTGGGTGGTCACATCGTTGATATCGATGTGGCCGCCACCGTTCGCCATGAAGTCCTCGGCCGACTTGCGCAGGAAGTCCGCGTCATACGCGGTCCAGGCGCCGGCGGAGACAAGGTAGTAGTCGTTCTCGCCGTTGCGGACGATGGTGTATTCGGTCCGCGTCGTGCCTGCCGACGTCAGCGCGTAGGTCAGGTTGATGCGGCCGATCGCCGGCAGCTTGTTGCAAGTGAACCAGTCTAGGAACGCCGTCGCGCCGGGTCCGCGCACGGTGTGCTTGGTGAAGGCGGTCGCGTCGATCAGGCCGGCGGTCTCGCGGATCGCCTTGGCTTCATCGACGGCGTATTGCCACCAGGCGCCGCGCCGGAACGAGCGGGAATCGTGGTCGAACGACGCGGGCGCGTCCTTCGGGCCGTAGTAGTTGGGGCGTTCCCAGCCGTTCACCTGGCCGAACTGCGCGCCAAGCGCCTTCTGGCGGTCATAGACCGGCGCGGTGCGCAGCGGGCGGCAGGCTTCGCGCTCTTCGTCCGGGTGGTGCAGAACGAAGACGTGGTCGTAGCACTCTTCGTTCTTGCGCGCGGCATATTCGGTCGTCATCCAGCTGCCGTAGCGCTTGGGGTCAAGCGAGGCCATGTCGATTTCGGCTTCGCCGTTGACCATCATCTGCGCCAGGTAGTAGCCGGTACCGCCCGCCGCGGTGATCCCGAAGCTGAAGCCTTCGGCCAGCCACATGTTGCGCAGGCCCGGGGCGGGGCCCACCAGCGGGTTGCCGTCCGGCGTGTAGCAGATCGGGCCGTTGAAGTCGTCCTTCAGACCCACGGTTTCCGAGGTCGGGATCCGGTGGATCATCGACATGTACTCTTCCTCGATCCGCTCCAGGTCGAGCGGGAAGAGGTCGGCGCGGAACGATTCCGGCACGTCGTAGAGGAAGCGCGCCGGGGCGCCCTTTTCATAGGGGCCAAGGATCCAGCCGCCGCGCTCTTCGCGGACATACCACTTGGCGTCGGCGTCGCGCAGCACCGGGTGCTCCGGGTTGCCGGCGGCGCGCCAGGCCTGAAGTGCCGGATCGGGCTCGGTGACGATGTACTGGTGCTCGACCGGGATCGCCGGGATCTTGATGCCCAGAAGGCGGGCCGTGCGCTGAGCGTGGTTGCCGGTGGCGGTGACGACGTGTTCGGCGTGGATTTCAGCAGTTTCCTCGCCGGGCACAAGGTTGCCGCCCTTTTCGACCATCTTCGTGACCGAGACGATCCATTCGGAGCCGGTCCAGCGGTAGCCGTCCACCTGCCACTTGCGCTCGATCGTGACGCCCAGCTGGCGCGCGCCCTTGGCCATGGCCTGGGTCACGTCGGCGGGGTTGATGTAGCCGTCCTGCGGGTGGAAGAGCGCGCCTTTCAGGTCCTCGGTCCGGACCAGCGGCCAGCGCTCCTTGATCTGGGCGGGGGTCAGGAATTCATGGTAGACCCCGGCGGTTTCTGCGACCGACGAATAGAGCATGTATTCGTCCATCCGCGCGTCGGTCTGCGCCATGCGCAGGTTGCCCACGACCGCGAAGCCCGCGTTCAGGCCGGTTTCCGCCTCGAGCGTCTTGTAGAAGTCGACCGAGTACTTGTGGATGTGCGTCGTCGCGTAGGACATGTTGAACAGCGGCAGAAGGCCGGCGGCGTGCCAGGTCGAGCCCGAGGTCAGCTCGTCCCGCTCCAGCAGCATCGTGTCCCATCCGGCTTTCGCAAGGTGATAGGCGATCCCGCAGCCGACGGCTCCGCCGCCGACGACTAGGGCTTTGACATGGGTTTTCATGGGCCGACTCCTCGGGTCAAATGATTGGACCCTATCTGCCAGAGGCACCGTTTTCTTGAAAGGTCAGCCCGACGCTTGTTGAATGAAAAGCGACACGGCGCACGGTCGTTTTCAGTCGTGAGCGATTACAGCGCCCCGATCCCGCGCAGGATGATCGTCTTGACGCTGGCCTTCGCCGCCTTCCACTGCTGATCTGAAAGCGGCATCCCGCCGTTCAGCGTCTCGATCTGATGGCCGAAGTCGGCGTAATGCTGCGTTGTCGCCCAAAGCATGTAAAGCAGGTGGTTGGGGTCGATGGGCGCCATCTTGCCCTCGTCGATCCACTTTTGGATCAATCGGGCCCGTCCGGCGGTCCAGTCGCGCAGCGTGGTTTCCAGGTAGTCCTGGATGACCGGTGCGCCGTGCATGACCTCGCTTGCCCAGACCTTTGAGCCGAACGGATGACGGCGCGAGATTTCCATCTTGGCATCAATGTAGGCGCCGATCGCCTCGACCGGTCCGGGCGCATTGTCGAAGCTGTCGGCGGCGTGCAACCAGATTTCGAAGATCTGCTGCACCACCTTGCGGTAAAGCTCTTCCTTCGTCGCAAAATAGTAGTGCAGGTTGGCCTTGGGCAGCCCGGCCATGTCGGCGATCAGTTGCATCGTCGCGCCGCCGAAACCGGCTTCGGCAAAGACCTTTTCGGCCGCCGCCAGGATCCGCGCCTCGTTTTCCTGCCGGATCGCGCCGCGCTTCGATATGCGTTCGACTTCGGTCATGGCCTCCAAGATAATCGTTGACCGGTTGGTCAGGTTGTGGTGCTTTTAACCTTGACCATATGGTCAGGAAGCGAGTCGTCGCAAGGGGCATCAAGATCCCGGTCGGGCGACCAAGGGAGATAGCCATGGCAGCACCCGGAGAGAACCTCCGCATAGATCCCGCGCGACTGTGGGACAGCCTGATGGAGATGGCCAAGATCGGTCCCGGCGTCGCGGGTGGCAACAACCGCCAGACCCTGACCGACGCCGACAGCGAGGGCCGGCACCTGTTCAAGAAGTGGTGCGATGCGGCGGGCATGACCATGGGCGTCGACACGATGGGCAACATGTTCGCGACCCGCGCGGGCGAGGACCCGGACGCGGCGCCGGTTTACATGGGCTCTCACCTTGATACCCAGCCCACGGGCGGCAAGTACGACGGTGTCCTTGGGGTTCTGGGCGCGCTGGAATGCGTGCGCACGATGAACGACCTTGGCATCAGGACGAAACATCCGATCGTCGTCGTCAACTGGACGAACGAGGAGGGAACGCGCTTTGCCCCCGCCATGCTCGCCTCGGGCGTGTTCGCGGGCAAACACACGCAGGACTTTGCCTACGACCGCGAGGATCACGACGGCAAGAAATTCGGCGACGAGTTGAAACGCATCGGCTGGGTCGGCGATGAGCCGGTCGGCGACCGCAAGATCCACGCGCTGTTCGAATTGCATATCGAGCAGGGTCCGATCCTTGAGGCCGAGGGCAAGGACATCGGCGTCGTCACCCACGGGCAAGGCCTGCGCTGGATCGAGTGTACGGTGACGGGCAAGGAGAGCCACACCGGATCGACCCCGATGCACATGCGCAAGAACGCAGGCCGGGGTTTGGCGCTGGTCACCGAGCTTGTCCACGAGATCGCGATGAAGAACCAGCCGAACGCGGTGGGCGCGATCGGCCATATCGATGTCTATCCCAACAGCCGCAACATCATCCCGGGCCGCGTCGTCTTTACCGTCGACATGCGGACCCACATTCTGCCCAAGCTGAACGCGATGGTCGATGAGCTGATGGCGCGCGCCCCCAAGCTCTGCGCCGATATCGGCGTGGGGTTCGAGGCCAGGATCGTCGGCCAGTTCGACCCGCCCGCCTTCGACGAGGGCTGCGTGGCGGCCGTGCGCAACGCGGCCGAGCGGCTGGGCTACAGCCATATGGATATCGTCTCGGGCGCCGGCCATGACGCCTGCTGGATCAACGACGTAGCACCCACCGCGATGATCATGTGCCCCTGCGTGGACGGTCTGTCCCACAACGAGGCCGAGGAGATCACCCCGGAATGGGCGGCTGCGGGCACGGATGTTCTCCTGCACGCGGTCCTGGAGACGGCGGAGGTCGTGGGGTGAGCGCAAAGCCGGGGGCGCTGCCCCCGGACCCCCGGGATATTTGAGAAAAGAAGAAGGGGCGGATCGCCGCCATTCTGACAGGAGAGTGAAAGTAATGGCGACCACAGTCATCAAGAACGGCACCATCGTCACCGCCGATCTGACCTACAAGGCGGATGTGCTGGTCGAGGGCGGCAAGATCACCCAGATCGGCGAGAACCTGAAAGGTGACAAGGTGCTCGACGCCACCGGCTGCTATGTCATGCCCGGCGGCATCGACCCGCATACGCATCTGGAGATGCCCTTCATGGGCACCTACTCAAGCGATGATTTCGAAAGCGGCACCCGGGCGGCGCTGGCGGGCGGGACGACGATGGTGGTGGACTTCGTGCTGCCCTCGCCGGGGCAGGGGCTGCTGGATGCCAAGCAGATGTGGCACAACAAGTCTGGCCGGGCGAATTGCGATTACAGCTACCACATGGCCGTTACCTGGTGGGGCGAGCAGGTCTTTGACGAGATGAAGACGGTGGTCGAAAAGGAAGGCATCACCACCTTCAAGCATTTCATGGCCTACAAGGGCGCGCTTATGGTCAATGACGATGAGATGTACGCCTCGTTCCGCCGACTGGCGGAACTGGGCGGCATCGCGCTGGTGCATGCCGAAAACGGCGACGTGGTGGCAGAGTTGCAGCGCAAGCTTCTGGAAGAGGGAAACACCGGCCCCGAGGCGCACGCCTATTCCCGCCCCCCGCAGGTCGAGGGCGAGGCCACGAACCGCGCGATCATGATCGCGGACATGGCGGGTGTGCCGCTTTACGTCGTCCACACCTCCTGCGAGGAGGCGCACGAGGCGATCCGACGCGCGCGGATGCAGGGCAAGCGCGTCTGGGGCGAGCCCTTGATCCAGCACCTGACGCTGGATGAAAGCGAGTATTTCAACCAGGACTGGGATCACGCCGCCCGCCGCGTGATGTCGCCGCCTTTCCGCAATCGCAAGCACCAGGAAAGCCTGTGGGCGGGCCTGCAATCCGGGTCGCTTTCCGTGGTCGCGACCGACCACTGCGCCTTCACGACCGAACAGAAGCGGTTTGGGGTCGGCGACTTCACCAAGATCCCGAACGGAACGGGGGGGCTTGAGGACCGGATGCCGATGCTCTGGACCCACGGGGTCGCGACCGGCCGGCTGACACCGAACGAATTCGTCGCGGTCACCTCGACCAACATCGCCAAGATCCTGAACTGCTATCCGCGCAAGGGCGCGGTGCTGGTGGGCGCGGATGCCGACCTTGTCGTTTGGGACCCCGAGAAGGAGAAGGTGATCAGCGCCGGGACCCAGCAGTCAGCGATCGACTACAACGTGTTCGAAGGGCAGAAGGTGAAGGGTCTGCCGCGTTATACGCTGACGCGCGGGGTCGTTGCGGTGAACGACGGCAAGGTCGAGACGCGCGAGGGTCACGGCGAGTTCGTGCGGCGCGAGGCCGGCAACCCGGTCAACAGGGCGCTGTCGAGTTGGAAGGAACTGACCGCGCCGCGCCCGGTCGCGCGCAGCGGCATCCCGGCCAGCGGGGTCTGACGGTGAAGGATACTGTCGCCACCGCAAGGCCGGTGATCGAGGCGAAGGGTCTGGGTCTGACGTTCCAGACCAACGACGGCCCCGTCCACGCTCTGACGGATGTGAACCTCACGATCGGCAAGGGCGAGTTCGTCAGCTTCATCGGGCCGTCGGGTTGTGGCAAGACGACGTTTCTTCGGTGTATCGCCGCGCTGGAACATCCGACGCAAGGGGCGCTGACGGTCAACGGCACCTCACCCGATGCGGCGCGTCAGGCGCGGGCCTATGGCTATGTCTTCCAGGCGGCGGGGCTTTATCCCTGGCGCACGATTGCAGGGAATGTGAAACTTCCGTTGGAAATAATGGGATATTCCAAGGCCGAGCAGAACGAACGTGTTCGAAAAGTGCTATCCTTGGTGGACCTCGACGGCTTCGGGAAGAAGTTCCCGTGGCAGCTTTCAGGGGGGATGCAGCAGCGCGCCTCGATCGCGCGTGCCCTGGCCTTCGATGCCGACATCCTGTTGATGGACGAACCCTTCGGCGCGCTGGACGAAATCGTGCGCGACCGGCTGAACGAAGAGCTGCTGAAGCTTTGGGCGGCGACGGGTAAGACCATCGGTTTCGTCACCCATTCCATCCCCGAGGCGGTCTATCTGTCCACGAGGATCGTCGTAATGAGCCCACGGCCGGGACGGATCACCGACGTGATCGAAAGCACGTTGCCAAAGGAACGGCCTCTGGAGATCAGGGATTCTAGGGAATTCATCGAGATCGCGCACCGCGTGCGGGAAGGGCTGCGGGCGGGGCACGGCGATGAGGTCTGAGCTTCGCATGAACCCATTCGGCCGACACCGCGGACATCGCCCGCCCTGGGCCGGGTGCGGGGGGCTGTCTGCCCCCCGGTCGCCGGCCGCGCCGGCGACGCCCCCCGAGGATACTTGGGAAAAGAAGACGGGGCGGGTTGCATGAGGTCGGTCCTGCCCATCCTTGCCGTGCTTCTTGCCATCGTCGCGGTCTGGTACATCGCGGCGATCAGGATGAACTCGACCTGGACCTACGACCAGGCGGCACGGGCGGAAACCGAGGTTTCCTTCGCCGAGGTCGTGGTCGACACGATGGCGCAGGAGCGCCCGGTTCTGCCCGCGCCGCATCAGGTGGCGGTTGGCCTGTGGGAGGGTTTGTTCGGTCAGAAGTTCACTTCGAAGCGCAGTCTTGTCTATCATGGCTGGATCACGCTCTCGGCCACGCTGGTCGGGTTTGCGATCGGCACGGGGCTGGGTATCCTGCTGGCCGTGGGGATCGTTCACAACCGGGCGATGGACCTGTCGGTCATGCCCTGGGCGATCGCAAGCCAGACGATCCCGATCCTGGCCATCGCGCCCATGGTGATCGTGGTTCTGGCATCGGTCGGCGTGACCGGGCTTTTGCCGAAGGCGGTGATTTCCGCCTATCTGTCGTTCTTTCCGGTGGTCGTGGGCATGGTAAAGGGGCTCAGAAGCCCGGACCGCATGCAGCTTGACCTTCTCAAGACATATAACGCGAGCCGTTGGGCCGCGTTCTGGAAGTTGCGGCTTCCCGCGTCGATGCCTTACCTTTTCGCCTCGCTCAAGGTGTCGATGGCGGCGTCGCTTGTCGGCGCCATCGTGGGTGAGCTGCCGGCCGGGGCGACTTCCGGATTGGGCGCGCGGCTTCTGTCGGGCAGCTACTATGGCCAGACGATCCAGATATGGGCCGCGTTGTTCGCGGCGGCGATACTGGCGGCCGGATTGGTCATCGTGATCGGCGCGATCGAGAAGGTGGCGCTACGTCGGATGGGAATGGTGCGATGACGTGGCTTTGGGGTGCGATCCTGTTCTGGCTGGGTGCCTGGGGCCTCAATGCCTGGGCCGCGAACCAGCCCTTCGCGCGGACCCGCGCGGGCAAGCTGGCGATACCCGCTCTGTTCGGCGTGACGCTGCTGGTTCTTTGGGAAGGCATTGTGCGCGGGCTGGACGTGCCTGGCGTCATCCTGCCCGCGCCGTCCGTCATATGGGGAACGATCACGACCTCTGTCCCGACGCTTTGGCAGGATTTCGTCCAGACGATCTTGAAGGGCGGGCTGTCGGGCTATGTGATCGGTTGTGGCGCGGCGATCGCGACGGCGATCGCCATCGACCGCTCGCCCTTCCTGCAAAAGGGCCTGCTGCCGGTCGGAAATTTCGTCGCGGCCCTTCCCATCGTCGGCATCGCGCCGATCCTTGTCATGTGGTTCGGCTTCGACTGGCAGTCGAAGGCGGCGGTGGTCGTCGTGATGGTCTTCTTCCCCGTGCTGGTGAACACGGTGGCGGGGCTAGCCGCGACCGACCGGATGCAGCGCGACCTCATGGCGACCTATTCGGCCAGCTATTGGCAGACCCTGATGAAACTGCGTCTGCCGGCGGCCATGCCGTTCATCTTCAACGGGCTGAAAATCGCGACGACCCTTGCCCTGATCGGGGCGATCGTTGCCGAATTTTTCGGCTCTCCCATCAAGGGGATGGGATTTCGCATCTCGACCGCCGTTGGCCAGCTTGCGCTGGACATGGTTTGGGCGGAGATTGCCGTGGCGGCCCTGGCCGGTTCGGCATTCTACGGGCTTGTGGCGCTGATCGAGAAAGGCGTCACCTTCTGGCATCCGTCGCAGCGGGCGCGGAGCTGACAACAGGGGAGCAATGACATGATGAAATGGACGGTTTCGGTTCTTGCGGCGGGGCTTCTGGCCACCGCGGCGCAGGCGGCCGACGACGTGACGCTGCAGCTGAAATGGGTCACGCAAGCCCAGTTCGCAGGCTATTACGTCGCCAAGGACAAGGGCTTCTATGAGGAAGAGGGGCTGAACGTCACGATCCTTCCGGGCGGACCGGACATCGCGCCCACGCAGGTGATTGCGGGCGGCGGCGCCGACGTGATGATCGACTGGATGCCCTCGGCGCTTGCGGCGCGGGAAAAGGGCCTGCCGCTGGTCAACATCGCGCAACCCTTCAAGTCCTCGGGGATGATGCTGACCTGCCTGAAGGAAACGGGCGTCACGGGGCCTGAGGATTTCAAGGGCAAGACGCTGGGCGTCTGGTTCTTCGGCAACGAATACCCGTTCCTGTCGTGGATGGCGACGCTTGGCATTCCGACCACGGGTGGCGCGGACGGAGTCGAGGTTCTGAAGCAGGGTTTCAACGTCGACCCGCTTCTTCAGAAGCAGGCGGCCTGCATCTCGACCATGACCTACAACGAATACTGGCAGGTCATCGATGCCGGGATAAGCCCGGATGACCTCGTCACCTTCAAGTACCAGGACGAGGGCGTGGCGACGATGGAGGACGGGCTTTACGTGCTTGAGGGCAACCTTCAGGACCAGGCGTTCGAAGACAAGATGGTTCGCTTCGTCCGCGCGTCGATGAAGGGATGGAAGTGGGCCGAAGAAAACCCGGACGAGGCGGCGATGATCGTTCTGGACAACGACGAAACCGGCGCCCAGACCGAAACCCACCAGAAGCGGATGATGGGCGAGATCGCCAAGTTGACGGCCGGCTCCAATGGCGCGCTTGATCCTGCCGACTACGAACGCACGGTTGCGACGCTTCTTGCAGGCGGATCGGATCCTGTGATCTCGAAAGCGCCCGAAGGGGCCTGGACGCACCAGATCACGGACAAGGCGCTTCAGTAAACCTTTGCACCTGAAAGGCTCGGCGCGGGACGGCAACGTCCCGCGCCTTTTTCATGCCGATGCCGGATGTCGCCGCCGGTCCCGGAACTGTCTTCGCCGCGATCGCAAGGGTTGCCGGTTGCATCGCGATCCTGGCGCCACGCGACAAGTTCACCATTGCCAGGATGGTGGCCATTGATGTTGCTCAATTCGTCCCGGTGCGGGGGCTTTGGTCTTGCTCTTGGAGCCGGATCGGGGTCTATCTGGCGCTGGCAGGTCAGATCTAGGGGGATGGCATGGCGATGCATTCGGGGCTTCGGAAAAGCGGGCGCGCAGTGCTGGCTGCCGTGGCATTCACGGTTGTGGCGATGGTCGCGGCTTGTGACCGGGACAAGGTCGAGCTGACCCAGTGCGAAGGCGATTTGCCCGAGATCGCGCGGACCTCGGACGTCGCGCCGCCGAACTGCTGATCGGTAAAGCAGCTGGCAAGCCCCTATCCTTGCAATGGATTTCTGTTAATCTTGCAGCCGCTGCGCAAGGCTGGGAGGAACGGATATGGCGCGCGGGGCGCTGACGGGATCGCGGGTGCGCGAACGGCGCGCGCTGGCCGGTCTGAAGCAGGCCGATCTGGCGCGGGCAGCTGGCATATCCGCGGCTTATCTCAACCTGATAGAACACAACCGCCGCAGGGTCGGGCCGGAACTTCTGTCGCGACTGGCTGCGGCGCTTGGCGTCGATGAAACCTCGCTTGCCGAAGGCGGCAAGAGTGCGCTGTTTGACGCACTGCGCGAGGCCGCGGCCGGGGTCGGGGCGGGCGAGGTGCCGCCGGAGGTCGAACAGATCGAGGAATTCGCGGGCCGCTTTCCGGGTTGGGCGGCGCTGCTGGCCGCGCGGCAGCGCCGGGTCGGGGACCTGGAACGGACCGTCGAGGCGCTGACCGAGCGCATGGCCCATGATCCGCATCTGTCGGCCTCATTGCACGAGGTTCTATCTGCGGTGACGTCGGTCCGCTCGACCGCGGCGATCCTTGCGGAAACAGAGGATATCGAACCGCGCTGGCGGGCGCTATTCCATCGGAACCTCGGCAACGATTCCCTGAGGCTGTCCGAGGCCGCGGCGGCGCTTGTCGCCTATCTCGACCTTGCCAAGGAGGCAGAGACAGGCCCGTCCTCGCCGCAGGAGGAGGTCGAAGCCTGGTTGGCGAACCAGAACTACCACGTCGCGGCGCTTGAAGGCGCGTCTGCCCCCGCGCCCGAGGACCTGGTTCAGGGGGCCGTGGACCTGGCCACGACGCCCGCGCGGCGCCTGGCCGTGCAGCACCTGACTCGCTATCGGCAGGATGCGCTTGCGATGCCGCTTGGCGCATTCCGCAAGTCGGTGGCGGAGCTTGGGCAGAATCCCTCGGCCCTTGCCCGCGCCTTCGGCACGCGCCTGACGCAGGTATTCCGGCGCCTTGCAAGCCTGCCGCCCGACGAGGGCATGCGGCAGGTCGGGCTGGTCGTCTGCGACGCGGCTGGGGCGTTCACCTTCCGCAAGCCCGCGCCGGGCTTCGCCTTGCCGCGCCATGGTGCGGCCTGTCCGCTCTGGCCGCTCTACGAGGCGCTGGCCCGGCCCGGTGTTCCGATCCGGGCGGTGATGGAGGTGGCGGGCCGTGTGCCGCAGCGCTTCGAGGTCTTTGCGATCGGAGAGGTGAGCCATCCGCAGGGCTTCGACGGGCCGACGGTGTCAGAGGCGGCGATGCTGGTCCTGCCCGCGGCAACGGTCCGGACCGATGCCGAACTGATGGTCGGGGCCGCCTGCCGCATCTGTCCGCGCGCCGATTGCGCCGCCCGGCGCGAGCCCTCGATCCTGCTTGAGGGCGTTTGACGGTTTTCTTTGACAGGCGGGGCGCGCAGTCGCGATGATCGCCGCAATGGGGGAGGTGATGCATGAGCCGTAAGCCGAGGCCGCTCTTTCTGGAACGGCGAAGCTATCGACGCAGGCGCCTTTCGGATGCCGCGCGCATTCTTCCACTGCTGGGATTTGTCCTTTTCCTCGTCCCGATCCTGTGGTTGCCCGCCGAAACGCCTGCGCCCGATACGGGCCGTGGCGGCGTCTATGTTTTCGCCGTTTGGTTCCTGCTGATCATCGCCACATTCGGGCTGTCGCGCGTCCTGTCGGATGACGAGGACGCCAAGCGCCCCGACGGGGATGACTGATGGTGCCTTTCAACATCCTCGTCGCGGTCTGCCTGTTCTATGTTCTGGTGCTGTTCGTTGTCGCCTGGGCGGCAGAGCGGCGCGCCGAACGCGGACGGGCGCACTGGCTGCGGTCCCCCACGATATACACGCTGTCGCTGTCGATCTATTGCACGGCTTGGACCTTCTACGGGGCGGTCGGCTATGCGGCGCGATCCGGCCTGGAATTCGTCACGATCTACCTTGGTCCTTCGCTGATCATGGTGGGCTGGTGGTGGTTTCTCAGAAAGCTTGTCCGCATCGGCCGCAGCCAGCGCGTGACCTCGATCGCCGACCTGATCTCGTCGCGCTACGGCAAGTCGAACCTGCTTGGCGTGATCGTGACCTTGATCGCGGTTGTCGCGGCGACCCCCTACATCGCGCTTCAGCTTCAGTCGGTCACGCTGTCCTTCGGCGTGTTCGCCTCGGGCACGCCCGAGGGCTGGGGGCTGCCCGATCAGGGCGCGACCGCGCTTTGGGTGGCGGGGGGGCTTGCGATCTTCACCATTCTTTTCGGAACGCGGAACCTTGACGCGAACGAGCGTCACCATGGTGTTGTGACCGCCATCGCGCTTGAAGCGGTGGTCAAACTGGTGGCACTGCTGGCGGTGGGGATCTTCGTCGTCTGGGGGGTGGCCGGAAGCTGGGCCGAAGTCTTTGCCCGCATCGACGCCTCACCCATCGCCGACTGGGAGCTGAAGCCCGCGCGGTGGATCGGGCTGACGATGGTATCCGCCGCCGCCGTCCTGACACTTCCGCGCATGTTCCAGGTCATGGTCGTCGAAAACTCGGACGAGCGGCATCTTGAGACCGCTTCCTGGGCGTTCCCGCTGTACCTGCTGCTGATGAGCCTGTTCGTCGTTCCCATCGCTGTCGTCGGCCTGTCGGTCCTGCCGCCGGGATCGAACCCCGACCTGTTCGTGCTGACGCTGCCCTTGGCCTTCGATCAGGGAAAGCTGGCGATGCTGGCATTCCTGGGCGGGTTCTCTTCGGCAACGTCGATGGTGATCGTGGCGGCAATCGCGCTGGCCACGATGGTCTCGAACCATATCGTGGTGCCGCTCTGGCTGGCCTTCCGCGAAGGGGGGGCGCGCGCGCCGGGCGATGTGCGTGGGATCGTCCTGACCTCCCGACGGGTGTCTATCGCGGGCATCCTGGCGCTGGGATATATCTACTACCGCCTGTCGGGCGGGTCCGCGGCGCTGGCGGCGATCGGCCTGATCGCCTTCGTGGGCGTTGCGCAGATCCTGCCCGCGATGATGGGCGCGATCTTCTGGCGGGGCGCCACGGGCCGTGGCGCGGCACTTGGGCTGGTGACGGGCTTCCTGGTCTGGCTCTACACGCTCTATCTGCCCTCTTTCGGCGAAGAGGGGCTTTTGTCCCATGCCGTCCTGGCTGAAGGGCCGTGGGGAATATCCTGGCTCAGGCCCCAGGCGCTGTTCGGGTCCGAGGCGCTGGACCCGCTTCTGCACGCGGTCTTCTGGTCGCTGGCGTTGAACACGCTGGCCTTCATCGCGGGTTCGCTGCTCAGCTTTCCCACGCCTCTGGAGCGTCTTCAGGGGTTGGCGTTCGTCAACGTCTTCGATCATGCCCCGGGCCAGGGCGGATGGTCGCGCGGCGGGGCCGAGGCCGAGGACCTTCTGGCGATGTCGCAGGGCATCCTTGGCGCAGAAGAGGCGCAGGAGTTCTTCCGTGCCGAAGCGGCTGCGCAGGGGCGTGCCGGCTTCCTGCCCGACACCACGCCCGAGTTCATCGAACGGCTTGAGCGGCGGCTGGCGGGCTCGGTCGGTTCGGCGACGGCCCATGCGATGATCGCGCAGTTCGCCGTCGGCGCTGCCGTATCCGCGCAGGACCTGATGGCTGTCGCCTCCGAGGCGCAGCAGATCATGGAGTATTCCGCGCAGCTTGAAGCCAAGTCAGAGGAACTGGCCCGCACCGCGCGGCAGCTTCGCGACGCGAACGACAAGCTGACGGAACTGTCGGTGCAGAAAGACGCCTTCCTCAGCCAGATCAGCCACGAGCTGCGGACGCCCATGACGTCGATCCGGGCGTTTTCCGAGATCCTGATGGATGAGGACCTGCCGGCGGACATGCGCAAGAAGTACGCCTGCATCATCCAGGACGAGGCGATCCGTCTGACAGGGCTTCTGAACGACCTGCTCGACCTGTCGGTACTTGAGAACCGCAAGGTTCAGCTGAACGTCCGTGTCGCGAACCTGCACGATCTGATAGATCGCGCACTGCAATCCGCGGGATCGACGCGGCCGGAGCGGTCCTTCCTGATCCACCGCGACATCGCTTCCGAGCACATGCCTGTCTTTACCGACACCGATCGGCTGGTGCAGGTCTTCATCAACCTGATTTCCAACGCGCGAAAGTACTGCGACGCCGAGCGGCCAGAACTGACGATCAAGGTGCGGCGCCGGTCATCCCGGATCGAGATCGACTTCATCGACAACGGCGCAGGCATACCGAAGAAGTCCCAGACGCTGATCTTCGAGAAATTCGCGCGCCTGACGGACACGAGCCGCGCGGGCGGTGCCGGCCTTGGCCTTGCGATCTGTCGCGAGATCATGGTCAACCTCGGAGGATCTGTCGCCTATCTGCCCGGACAGGGCGGTGCGGCCTTCCGGGTGACCCTGCCGGTGCGCAAGGGGGCAGAAAAAGCCGCCTGACACGGCCGGGCGACGTGTCGCGTCAACCAATCGCTAACCGCTTCCTGCGACACCTCGCAAAAGGGGCGCGAGGCGTATCGGATGGCTGAGGCCGCGGCAACTGCAGTGAAGCGCAAGCTCATGGCCAAGGGGGGCGGCGGAGACGCCGTGCTTCATGCCTTTGGCCAGGCTATCGCCCGCGCGGCACATGACCTGTTCGCCTTGTCCCTAAGGGTGAATGCGCAGTCGATCTCGCTCAGGTCCCTGACCGAACTGCCCGAACTTCTTGAGGATCACGCCCTGCTGACCCTGCTTGACGGCCCGAAGGAAGCGATCGGGCTTTGCGCGGTGGGGGCAGGGCTGTTGTCTGCGTTGATCGAGATGCAGATGACCGGGCGAATTGGACCGACCGCGCCTGATCAGCGGCGTCCGACCCGCACCGATGCGGCCATGATCTCGCCCTTTGTCGACGCCGTGCTGATGGGCGTGACGGCTGCGCTTGAGGAAAGCGATGACCGCGTTTGGGCCAGCGGGTTCAATTATGCCTCCTGCCTTGAGGATCCGCGGCCGCTTCAGCTCTTGCTTGAGGATGGTGCGCTCAAGGTGTTGCGGATCGGCCTTCTTCTGGGCAACGAGGCGATCCGGGAAGGTAGCATCCTTCTGGCCTTGCCTTCCAACGGCAGGGCACAGGCGCCGGCGTCCGGCACCGGAAACGCTGCGGAAGGCGCGCGCGACTGGAGCCAGAGCCTGGAACGCGCTGTTCTTGGGGCTCCGGTCGTGGCGGAAGCCTTGCTGGGACGCATCCGCTTGTCGGCGCAGGGGATGCTGGACCTGAGGCCCGGAATGCTGCTGCCCCTGCCTTCCGAAAGCATCGGGCGGGCAACACTGGAAGTCGGCCTGGGCGGGACGTTCGCGCGCGGCCGATTGGGGCGCATGCGCGGGATGCGCGCGCTCAGGATCGACGAACTCTCGGAGATCGCAGCGCCGGAGCCCGCGGTCTTCGTCACGCCGCTCCCCCCTCCGATGCAGGGGCTTGGCAGCGCCCGAAGTTCCGCCGCGACAGTCGGGGCGGACAGGGCAGACCATGCCCAAGACAACGCGCGCGATGCGCGCGCGCGCCTTGAACGGACTGCGCGCCAAGCCAGCTAGGCCAAGGGCGTGTCAACGCTGGGCGAGATCCGAAAGACGTGCGCGAAACGGTTCAAGGTCGTATCCCCACTTGGCGGGGCGCGCGATCAGTTCGTCGGTGGGCAGCTTGCCGGCCTGGCTGAACGCCCAGGCGATCGAGGACCGGTTGCCCGAGGCGCAATAGGCAAGGACCGGCCCTTCGGTTTCGGCCTGAACCCGGCCCTGGGTCGCGATGTTGTCCGGGGTGAACGCGCCCGGGATCAGCGGGTTCTCGATGAAGGTCATGCCCGCAGCCTCGACCACGGCGCGCATGTTGTCCGCGCAGATCGCATCGGGGATTTCAGCATCCGGCCGGTTGCAGATGACGGCCACGAACCCGGCAGCCTTCAAGGCGGGGACATCCTCCGGCAGGATCTGCGGGGACACCGCGTAGGTTGGGGTCAGGTAGCGGAATTCCATTATCGTCTCCTCAGCCGGCAGCAAGGCGGTCGATCCGCACCCGCAATACTGGTGCCGCGACCATACCTGCCAACATTGCGATAAGGAAGAGCAGGCCGTTCCATCCGCCAAAGGGCAGGATCGCTACCGAAGGGCCTGGGCAAAGGCCCGCAAGGCCCCGGCCGAAGCCGAGGAAAAGCGAGCGGATGACAAGGGCCTGGTCGGCCTCGCGGAAGGGGGCGGAGGGGGGGGCGGGGTCAGCGCGCCGCCGGACATCGGGGACCTGCGGCGCGGTGCGATCCGCCAGGCGATGGCCATGGGGATGATCGCCGCGGCCAGGACGAAGGCCAACGTCGGGTTCCAGTTGCCGAAGACGTCGCGCCAGCCGATGACTTTCGTCGTGTCGGTCATGCCAGATACCATTGGGCCCGCCGCGTGCCCGCGCCCACCATCAGCCCCGCAGCGATCAGGATCAGCGGCCGGGTCGTCAGATGAGTGGCGGGCTTGCCCAGCACCAGCCAAAGCAGGCCGGGCACGAGCGCGAGGCTCGAAAGGTAGGCAAGGTTCTCAAGCGCCGAGGCTCGGCTGGCGCGTTGTTCGCTTCCATCGGCAAGACCGCCGATGATCCCGGAAGCCCCCATGATCCTGCCGTTCAGCCACAGGTATGCCGCGGCCGCGGTGCCGATCATCGCGCCGCCGACGAGTCCCCAAATCCAGTCCGACTGCATCCGTCACCCTCTTGTGTCCAACCATCGAGATCGTCGGGCCCGTCCCGGCTGAAATGGGGAAGTCATCACGCCTCCGGATTGACTTGCGTCAATGCCCAGTTTGGCAGAGCCTGTGTAATTGAGAGACAGGATCAAGGAGACGCATATGAAATCCGTCGCAACCCGCAAGGCAGAACTTGAAGCGCGCCGCAAGGCGCTGCTGTCTCGGATCGAGGAGATCGGACAAGAGCTTGACGCCCATGACTCGAAGGATTGGGAGGAGCTCGCCGTCGAGCGGGAAAGCGATGAGGTGCTTGAGGATCTGGGCAACTCGGCCCAGAACGAATTGCGCATGATCGACGCGGCGATGCACCGCATCGAGGACGGTGAATACGGCTTCTGCGTCCAGTGCGGCAACGAGATCACCGAAGAGCGGCTTGATCTGCTGCCTGCTACCCCATTCTGCCGCGACTGTGCGCAGCTCCGCTGACCGCGCGACGCCAAGGTTGCGAAATGCGGCGGCGGCGATAAGCTCCGGTCAGGGCAGCAGTGCGTTCCGTATCTGACTGAATCGGGCGCAACCGGGATCGGCGAGGCGCGTGCAGGCATGGCAGAGCTGGTAAGGGCCGTGAACAGCGATGGCATCGCCTTGCTGCGCATTGTCAACCCGCCGCTCAACCTCTTGTCTCAACCGGTTCGCGTGGCCCTTTTGGCCGCGCTCGAGGCCGCCGAGGCCGATCCGTCGGTCGAGGCGATCGTTCTTGCCGCCGAAGGCCCGAACTGGTCCGCGGGCGAGGACATCAAGGAACTTGACCTGCCTGCCACCCGTCCGTCGTTGTCAGACGTGTGCGACGCCGTCGCGGCCAGCCTGAAGCCTGTCGCCGCCGCCATGCGTGGCAGTGTTTCGGGCGGCGGGCTGGAATTGGCGCTCGCGGCGGGGACGCGCGTGGCATCGGCGGATGCGCGCTTCGGATTTCCGTGGGTCGCGCTTGGCATGGCGCCCGGTGCGGGCGGGACCCAGCGTGCGCCGCGCCTGATCGGCGCACGCGCGGCGCTGGAGTTGATGCTTGGCGGGCAGATGATGTCGGCGCAAGGTGCCCGCGCCGCAGGTCTGATCGATGCGGTTTCGGATGATGCGGTGAGTGCCGCAAAGGATATTGCACGTGCGATGGCGGGTGGCGCGCCGCCCCCGGTGCGTCCGGCCACCGCCGATGGCGTCGACCGTCCCGGCGCCTATCTTGCCGCCGTCGCCGAGGCCCGCGCCGCACTGCGCGACACGCAAACCGAGGCGCCTGCCCGCATCATGGAGTGCATCGAGGCCGCGGCCCTGCTGCCCGAGGCCGAGGGGTATGAGTTTGAACGGGTCGCCTACGAAGAATTGCGCGCCAGCCCCGAAGCCGCTGCATTGCGCCATCTCCACCAGGCCGAGCGCCGCTTGCTGCGCAACCCCGACCTGGGCGCGATCGAGATCGCGCCGCGCCGCACGGTTGCCCTTGCAGGTGAGACCCTGGTCGTGGCCGATCTGGCGCGCGATCTGCTGCATCGGGGCTGGCGCGTCACCCTGTTCGATCCCGCGACCGAGATCCTCACCCGCACGATCGGATTGGTTGCCGCCCGCTTTGAGCACGACGAGGCACAAGGGCGCATGTCTGCCGCCGCGCGCCAGGAAGCCTGGGCGCGCTTCGACGGCGCGACCGAGTTCCGTGATTTGCAGGGGGTCGATGTCGTATGCGACCTGTCCGATCTTGCCGGGCGCGAAGCCGAAGCGCGCATGGCCGAGTTCGGACGCGTCGCGGCAGAGGGCGCGATCCTCGCGACTTCGGCGACCGGGCCGAATCTGGACAAGGCGATCGCGGTCTCGCGGCGGCCAGCGGCCGTGGTGGGCCTGCGCCCGGCCGGACCCGAGACGTCGCGCCTGTTCGAAATCGCCGCAAGCCGGATCACCGACCGGGAAATCCTTGCAGCCGTTCTGGGTCTGCTGGTGCAAAGCGGGCGGAGCGCTGTTCGGACCGGACTTGGCAGCGGCAGTTTGGGGGAACATCTTTTCGGCGCGTTGCGGTTCGCCGCCGACACGCTGCTGGAAGAGGGCGCCAGCCCGTACCAGGTCGATGCCGTGATGGTCGCGCAGGGGTGGCATGCTGGCCCCTACGCGGCGCTCGACCGGCAGGGGCTTATCTCGGATCTTGAGTGGCGCGCGCGGCTTGAGGCCGAAGAGGTCCGCCCGCTTGGAAACGCGGGGATCGGGCTTGCGCTGCTGGAACTGGGCCGGGGCGGGGTCGCCACCGGGGCGGGCTACTACCGCCACGAGGCAAGGGACGGCGAGCCCGTTCAGGACCCGGACGTCCTGCGGATTCTCGCGGAACATCGTGGCGGGCCGGGGCGGACGATTTCCGCGCAAGAGATACGTACGCGTCTTGGCGCAGCACTTGCCAACGAGGGCGCGCGGCTTATCGAAGAGGGGCTGGCCCGGCGCCCTTCGGACATCGATATTGTCGCGATCCTTGGGATGGGCGCGCCAAGGACAACGGGCGGGCCGATGCATGCGGCAGAGCGCGCGGGGCTTCTGACGGTTCGAAACGTGCTGCGCAAGCTGGCCCAAGGGCGCGACGAACGGTTCTGGCGCCCTGCCGCGATCTGGGATGAAATGATCCGGTCGGGGCGCCGCTTTGCCGATCTGAACGGCGCGTGACGCGGTCGCCGCAGTTGTCTTATCCCAGGACGATCCCGACCACGACCATCATCAGGCCGATGGCGGAAAGCAGTAGCGCCCCCAGGTTCCAGGCGATCACGCGCTGAATCCTGGCGCGCAGCTCGGCGTCGTCCAGTCCCGCGCGCCGCGCCTTCGCGACGCTGACGATACAGGCCACCAGACCCGCCAGCCCCAACAGCGTCACTGCAGCACCTGTCCAGATCAGCCAGCCCATGTCGCCTCCTTGTCTGACGCATCCTGCCCTAGCGCGGGGCGCGGCAGAGGGCAAGTCCATGGCGCGCCGCGACCGCCTGCGGCCCCTTGAAGCGGCGCGCCCTAGGCTTTAGTCAGGACGCCTGTCCGAAAGGGAGTCCCAGGATGAACCAGCCCGTGTCCGACGCCACCTACAACGTCACCGCCGACGAACTGCGTCAGTTCATCGAGCAGTACGAGCACCTGGAGGCCGAGAAGAAGGACGTCACAGAGCAGCAGAAGGAAATCATGGCCGAAGCGAAGGCGCGGGGCTATGACACCAAGGTGATGCGCAAGATCATCGCGCTCAGGAAGCGTGACAAGGATGACATCGCCGAGGAAGAGGCCGTGCTGGAAATGTACAAGGCCGCGCTTGGCATGAGCTGAAGCCGGGACGCATTTTCATCGTCACGTCACCAAACCGAGAAAATTCCATCAAACTCGTGCTGCATGGAATGCCCACGGAAAACTTTCTGGGGGTAACCATGAAAAGCCTTGCTCTTCTTTGCCTGTCTTCAAGCCTTCTGGCGGTGACCACGGCTTCGGCCGAAGATTTCGGCGCCGGCCGCGACATCGCTCTTGCCGAAAATGCCGCCGGTCTTTTCGGCGTGGCCGGGCCCTTGGCGGCCTCGACAGAGCCTTCGGTCGAGACGGGCTACCGCGTGGCGGACCAGTCCGCTGGCGATCAGCTTCTGCTGGCCTCGGGCCTGAGCGCTGAGTACGTCACCCGCGCGGCCGGCAATCATCTGGACATGATGGTCTTCTGGCCTGCCGAAAACCCCACTCACATGGTTGCCTGCATCGAGGGCAAACGGGAAGAGATCGCGGCTGGCAAGTTCAACCCGGCGATCCAATCGATCGATCTGGCGAACGGTGAGGTGCGGACCCTTGTTCGGGGCATGGACCGTTGCGACGGGATCCGCACGACGGCCTGGGGCACGATCCTTGCGACCGAGGAAACCGACGATGGCGCAGCGTGGGAGATCATCGATCCGCTCGGGCTCGACAATGCCGTGATCTCGGATCGCGAAGGCGGCATTGCCTCGGATCCTGCGCGGCTGGTCAGGCGGCCGAAACTGCCGGTGATGGCCTGGGAGGGCCTCACGGTCACGCCCGAGGGCGTGGTGATCGGCGGCGATGAGCTGCGACCGGGAACCGCGGCGGCAGACGTCGATGGCGGCGCGATGTTCAAGTTCGTGCCGGCCGTGGCGCATGGCGGTGGGGCGATCGAAAGCCTTGACCAGTCGCCCCTGGCCGATGGCAGATCCTATGCGATGCAGGTGTCTTGCGTGAAGGGCAAGGTCCAGGCCGGGCAGGGCTGCGAGGTCGGCAACGCGCTTTGGGTGGAAATCGACCCGACGAACGCGCGCGCCGATGCCGACGCCAAGGGCGCGACCGGGTTCTACCGCCCCGAAGATCTGCATGCGGATCCGACCTTTGCCGGCGAAGGTGTCCGCTTCTGCTGGACCAACACCGGTAACGAAGGTGCGGGCCACTACGGCGAGGTGCTCTGCGCCATCGACCGAGAGCCGATGGCGACGCCGCAACCCGACGCCGAGGGCAAGCTGGCCATGACCGTGAAGGTCAACCGCTTCATCGAGGGCGACCCCGAGCTGAATTCGGTCGACAACCTGGACTTCCAGCCGGTGACGGGGATCCTCTACGTCGTCGAGGATCACGAGAATGGCGATGTCTGGGCCTGTCTGCCCGACGGCTGGGACCGTGACCTGAAGTCCGACGGTTGCGTCCGCGTGCTATCGGTCAAGGACAGCTCGGCCGAACCGACCGGCTTCATCTTCGCGCCCGATGGTCGCACGGCCTATGTCTCGATCCAGCACTCGGACGATACGAACATGCCGATGGTCGACGATTACGCCACCGACGACCTGATCCGCATCACGGGTTTCCAGGCAGTGGCCAACTGAACCCCCGACAGGATTGCGAAGGGCGGCGTTTCCGCCGCCCTTCTTGCATCATGGCCAAAGGAACTCGACCCGCGGAAAGGACGCGATCGCGGCGACGTCGGCATCATATTCGGCCGTCATCTGGTCGATCAGAGTCTGGGACCAGCCGGGCAGTTCTATGGCCTCTTCCGCCGCACCCTCGCGCAGGTGCGCCGCGAGCACTTCGGCGGTGATCGCGCGGCGGCTTTCGATGTCGCGCGGGGCGGTCGACAGACGGGACTCGAGCGTGGCCAAGCCCGCGGGCGTCAGCAGGGTCGCGAGAAAGTCGTTCTCTCCCTCAAGCGCGATTTCGGGGTTCAGATCGGCCATGCGGCGCAGCAGTTCGGGCCACACGAACGGAAGGTCCTCATCGCACCAGAGGACAAGCCGCGCATCGGGGACGCGCTCGAATATACGCTCGATCACGGGGCGCCAGCGCATTTCCAGCGGGTGGGCGGCCCCCATCACGTCGCGATAGCTTTGCCCCCGCTGCATGCGCACCAGCGCGGGCACCAGCGTGGCGGGATTGCGCAACCCGATGTGGAATTCGCACGCACCCTCGGCGAAGATTCGCGACAGCGCGGCAACATTTCGCGGCGCGTTGGCGTAAAGGCCGTCCTCTCCGATCGAATGCATGGGAATCGACATGAGGAAATCGTGGCTGAAGATCAGGCGGCTGGCCGGGGTTCCGTCCAGCAGGTCCTCGATGATCATCTGCCCCGCGTCCTGCCCCAGAAGCCCGCCCGAGAGCGACTGCATGGCGCGGCGCAGAACCGGCCTGAACTGCGCAGGCGAAGGTACGGCGACCCCGCGGTCGACCAGAAGCCCGCGATTCTTGAGAAGCGCCTTCAGGATACGGCCTTCGTCGGTGCAATGCGCGCCGATGTGATAGATGACCTGCATACCGAAACGGTTCCCGTCTGTGTTCGACCGGGGCGGACAGTATACGGGCTTTCTGGACAGGAAAACCGCTTTCGGCTAACCCCGTCGCCATGACCAACGACATGCCAGCCCCGATCCCCGGTTCGATCGCCCCCGGCGCGCGCAAGCGGGCGGGCAGCGGGGTCTGGTCGCTGGCGGCGCTGGTCATCGCCGCGCTCGTTCTGCTGCCGATCCTGTCGGTCGTGGCCATCGCCTTTCATCCCAGCGAAAACATCTGGCCACATCTGCTGTCGACGACCTTGCCGCGCTACCTGGGCAACACCACGCTGCTCACGCTCGGGACGGGCGCGCTTTCGGCCGCTGTGGGCGCGGGGGCGGCCTGGCTTGTGACGATGTACCGCTTCCCGTTTTCGCGGCTGATGGAGTGGCTGCTGCTTCTCCCGCTGGCCATTCCGGCCTATGTCGGCGCCTATGCGCTTGTCGACTTCCTGGAATATTCCGGGCCCGTTCAGACCACGCTGCGCGAGGCGATGGGCTGGACCTCGGCGCGCGACTACTGGTTCCCCGAAGTCCGTTCGCGCCTGATGGCTATCGTCGTGCTGTCGGCGGCGCTTTATCCCTATGTCTACATGTTGGCCCGCGCGGCCTTCCGCGAACAGTCCGCCGGCAGTTACGAAGTTGCGCGCGCTCTGGGCGCCGGACCTGTCGGGTTGTTCCTGCGCGTCGGGCTGCCGCTTGCCCGTCCGGCAATCGCCGCCGGCGCCGCCATCGTGATGATGGAAACGGTCAACGATTTCGGCGTCGTCGATTTCTTTGGCGTCCAGACGCTGACGACGGGCATCTTCTCGGTCTGGCTGGAATCCATGAACGCCGGCGGTGCGGCGCAGATCGCCTGCGTGATCCTGACGATCATCCTGGTGCTTGTGGCGCTGGAAAAGGTCAGCCGCCGCCATTCGCGCTACTACCACTCCGCCCGCCAGCCGCGCCCGATCGCGCGGGTCGAACTGAAGGCGGGCGCGGGGCTGCTGGCCTTGGGCCTGTGCGCGCTGCCCTTCGCCACGGGCTTCCTGCTGCCGGTCGGGGTCATCGGGGCCCACGCACTCGACAATCCCGAGGCATGGGTCAGCAAGGGGCTGGTGCGGGCGTTCCTGAATACCCTGACGGTGGCTGGATCGGCGGCGGCGGTGACGGTCCTGGGCGCGCTTCTGATGGTCTATGGCGTCAGGCTAACCGGGCGGCGGCTGCCCCGGCTGCTGCTGCCCGCCACGACGATCGGCTACGCCGCGCCCGGCGCGGTGCTTGCGGTCGGCATCCTGATCCCCATGGCGGCCTTCGATCACGCGGTGGCCGATACGGTGCTGTACCTGACCGGCTTCGATCCGGGCCTGCTGATCACCGGTTCCGCGGCCGCGATCGTGTTCGCCTATTCCGTTCGCTTCTTCGCCATCGCGCAAGGTGCGCTGGATACCGCCTTCGGGCGCGTCTCGCCTTCGCTTCCCATGGCCGCGCGATCGCTTGGCCGCACCGCCGGCGGCTCGCTGCGCGAGGTCTATCTTCCGCTGATGAAAGGCTCGGTCGGAACGGCGCTCTTGCTGGTCTTCGTCGACGGGGTCAAGGAATTGCCGGCAACGCTTCTGCTGCGTCCTTTCAACTACGATACACTGGCCACACGTGTGCATGAGAAGGCGAGTCTCGAGAATCTGGGCGACGCGTCCCCGCCCGCGCTGCTGGTGATCGGGGTCGGACTTCTGGCCGTCGGACTGATGGCGCGCGCCCAGATGCGCCCCGGCTCAACCTGAGGCTTCCTCTTGCGTGGACCGGGCAACGCGTTTATTCCAGCCGCAGTGCCCCTATAGCTCAGCTGGTAGAGCATCTGATTTGTAATCAGAGGGTCGGCGGTTCAAGTCCGTCTGGGGGCACCAGTTTCCAACATCGATGAACTGTGGTTCTTGCGGCCATTCGAGGCGTGGCGGCCTGGATCTTGGGCAGCCAGATGCCGCGGCGCATGGCCCAGGATGTGCCCTTTATGCTTGCAAAGGCCAAGTGCGCAGCGCAGAAATTAGGCAATCCTGGATTGTCCCGGCGGCGGCGTTCAGCATGCATGGATTCCGGCGGACTTGCGCGCCGATGGTGGGTCATGAGCCAAGAATCGATCTTTGACGAAATGTGGGGGCGCGAGGGAAGCTTGCGCGATCCCTACCGCAGGTTCAGCGGCTGGCTGGACGGCGAGGATCCGAAGCGGCTTCGCGCCAAACAGCGCGAGGCCGAAGACCTGTTCCGGCTGACGGGCATCACTTTCAACGTCTATGGCCGCGCCGAGGCCGAAGAGCGGCTGATCCCCTTCGACATCATCCCGCGCATCGTTTCGGGCGCCGAGTGGACCCGGCTGTCGCGCGGGATCGAACAACGCGTTCGGGCGATCAACGCCTTTCTGTTCGACATCTACCATGGACAGGAGATCATCAAGGCGGGGCGCTTGCCGCTAGAGATGATCAGCCGCAACGAAGCCTTCCTGCCCCAGATGATCGGCGTTTCGCCTCCGGGCGGGATCTACACCCATATCGTCGGTATCGACCTGGTGCGCACCGGGCCGGATGAATTCTACGTTCTTGAGGACAATGCGCGCACGCCGTCCGGGGTCAGCTACATGCTGGAGAACCGCGAGACGATGCTGCAGATGTTCCCCGAGCTTTTCGCCCGCAACCGGGTGCAGCCGGTCCAGACTTATCCGGCCGATCTCTTGCGCTCGCTCGCGGCCTGCGCGCCGGAAAACACCGGTGCCAACCCGACCGTCGCGGTCCTGACACCAGGCATCTACAACTCGGCCTATTTCGAACATGCGTTCCTGGCCGATCAGATGGGAATCGAGCTGGTCGAGGGGCAGGACCTTCGCGTGGTGGACGGCCGCGTTGCGATGCGGACCACGCGGGGCTACAAGGCGATCGATGTCCTGTACCGCCGGGTGGACGACGATTTTCTCGATCCCCTGAACTTCAATCCCGAAAGCGCGCTCGGCGTGCCGGGGATCATGGACGTGTATCGTGCGGGCGGCATCACGATCGCCAACGCGCCGGGCACCGGGATCGCCGACGACAAGGCCATCTATTCCTACATGCCCGAAATCGTCGAGTTCTACACGGGGGAGCGTCCGCTTCTGGGCAACGTGCCGACCTGGCGCTGTTCCGAAAGGGAAGCCCTGGCCTATGTGCTTGACCACCTGGATGAACTGGTGGTGAAAGAGGTCCATGGCTCGGGCGGCTACGGCATGCTGATCGGGCCGACGTCAAGCAAGAAGGAACTGGCGGCGTTCCGCCAGAAGCTGATCGCGCGGCCCTCCAACTACATCGCGCAGCCGACGCTCAGCCTTTCGACCGTGCCGATCTTTTCGCGCGCGGGACTGAGCCCCCGGCATGTGGACCTGCGGCCGTTCGTGCTGATGAGCCCGGACGGCATCAAGATCACGCCCGGCGGCTTGACGCGCGTCGCGCTCAAGAAAGGGTCGCTTGTCGTCAACTCCTCGCAGGGGGGCGGCACGAAGGACACCTGGGTGCTGGAGGACTGACGGTTGCTGGGCAAGACGGCCAACGGGCTTTTCTGGATGTACCGTTACCTCGAACGGGCGGAAAACACCTCCCGCCTGATCGAGACGGGCCAGCGCATCGCGCTGACGCGTCTTGGCGCCTCTGCCGAGGAGTGGCGCTCGATCCTGGAAACGGCCGGTGTCTACTCGGGCTACGCTTCGGTCCATGACACGCTGTCGAAAGAAGCTGCGATCGACTGGATGCTGCGCGATCCGGCCAACCCTTCCTCCGTGCTCTCGTCGATCGCGGCGGCGCGTCAGAACGCGCGGATGGTTCGCACGGCGCTGACACACGAGGTATGGGAAGCGACGAACAGCGCCCACATGCGCGCGCAGGAGCTTCTGTCTCGAAAGGTGGGCGAACGAGACCTGCCCGGCGTTCTCGGTTCCATCCGGCAACGTGCGGCGCTGGTGCGCGGGGCGACCCACGGGACGATGCTGCGCAACGACATCTACGATTTCGCCCGCATCGGCACTTTCCTTGAGCGCGCGGACAACACGGCGCGGATCCTTGACGTGAAGTACTACGTCCTGCTGCCTTCGGTGTCCGCCGTCGGTTCCACCGTGGACAACGTGCAATGGGAAACGATCCTGCGCGCCGTGTCGGGGCGCGGCGGCTTTCGAATGGAATACGGCGCCAGCGCCGGTCCACGCGAAATCGCCCAGTTCCTGATCCTGGACAAGCGGATGCCGCGCAGCCTGGCCTTCTGCCTTGGCAAGATCCGCGACAATCTGGGCTATCTCGACGGGGATTCCGGCCAGCGCTCGCCCGCGCTTGCCAAGCTGGATCACATCGAAACCACCTATCTGAGCCACGATATCGACGCGGTCTTCGATTTCGGCCTGCACGAATTCATCCAGAAGATGCTGACTCTTCTGGCGGAGATCGGCCGCCAGATCGAGATCGACTACAGATTTTACGAGTGATCCATGCGCCTGAAAGTCTCCCACGCGACGCGCTACCGTTTCGATCACCCGGTCAGCTACGGGCTTCAGCAACTGCGCAAGACGCCCAGGGCGAGCGACGCCCAGACGGTGCTGGCCTGGACGACCTCGGTGACCGGCGGAAAGAAGGAACTGTCGTTCGATGACCATCACGGCAATCGGGTCGAGTTGATCAGCTTCGAACGCGATGTGAGCGAAGTGGTCGTCGCAAGCGAAGGTGAAGTGGAGCTTCGCGACACCAATGGCGTCGTTGGGCGGCACGCGGGTCCCGCGCCCCTGTGGCTTTACGCCCGCGCGACCCGTCGCACGCAGGCCGGCGCCGGGGTCAAGGCTCTGGTGCAGGCGGTCGAAGGGGACGGAGCGCTTGCGCGGATGCACCATCTGATGGGGACGGTCCTGGACGCGGTCCGTTACGAGGTCGGCGCCTCTGACCCTGGCTGGGGGGCTGAAGCGGCGCTTGGAGCCGGGCGGGGCGTGTGTCAGGATCACGCCCATGTGTTCATCGCCTGCGCGCGCGAGATGGGCGTGCCCGCGCGTTATGTTTCCGGCTACCTGATGCTGGACGGCCGTATCCAGCAAGAGGCGATGCACGCCTGGGCCGAAGCCCATGTCGAAGGACTGGGGTGGGTCGGCTTCGACGTGGCGAACGGGATCTGCCCCGACGATCGCTACGTTCGCGTGGCGACCGGGCTTGACTACGCCGATGCGGCACCCGTGATCGGCACGCGCATCGGCGGGCAGGGCGAGGCATTGGACATCCAGATCCAGGTTTCCCAGCAGTAGCTCCATTCGCCATCGGGCTTTTCGATTTGATGGGACCCGGAGTGCGCGCAGTTTCCGTCCGTGCGAAACCCCGCAAAAAGTTGACGATCCGGCGATTCGGTCACAGAATGTGTGCCTTCGCGACCATGTCGAAGGTGGACCATGTGCGAGATCTTTGCAGGGCAGGACCCGAACCGCTATGAGTGCGTCACGCGTCGCTTGCGGTTGAACGGCCAAAGCACATCCATCCGGCTCGAGCGTTCGTTCTGGCGCATTCTTGACCGGATCGCCGAGCGCGAGGGCCTGACGACCCCGGCCTTCATTTCGCGCCTTCACTCCGAAGTGCTTGAGCTTCATGGCGAAGCTCCGAACTTCACCTCGCTGCTGCGGTGTGCCTGCACCATTCATCTTGGCGAATACGAACAGGATGCCGGCGCGCGGATTGCCGCCGAATAGGAACTTTTTGCGCCTGTAGTACCCCGCTACTACCCGTCGCCTGAATTGGTCATTTAGTCTTACCAAAATCGCAAGAATTTTGGAGGGCCAATGGCAAAGGCGATTCATTCGATGATCCGCGTTCTCGACGAGGCGCGCTCGGTCGATTTCTACTCTCGCGCTTTCGGGCTCTCTGTCGCCGACCGGCTGGACTTCGAGAGCTTCACCCTTGTCTATCTCTCGAACCCCGAGACGAGCTTCGAGCTTGAGTTGACGGTCAACAAGGGCCGGACCGAGCCCTATGAGCTTGGCGACGGCTACGGCCATCTTGCCGTTTCGGTGAGCGACATCGACGCAGAGCACGCACGGTTGACGGCGGACGGTCTGGCGCCCCGCAAGCTTGTCGATTTCAAGAACGGCGACGTCACGGTCGCGCGCTTCTTCTTCATCGCTGACCCCGACGGCTACCAGATCGAGGTCATCCAACGTGGCGGCCGGTTCCTGTAACCGGCCATGTTTTTTGCTCAAGGGAGGACATGATGAGCAAGATCGAACGGCAAGGCTTGACCCGCCGCGCGCTGCTGGCGCGTTCGGTTGCGGCCGGCGCCCTGGTCGTCGCAGGGGCCGGCTTCATCGCTGCCCCGAACGCGGCCTGGGCGGTCGAAGTCAGGGTCATTTCCGAGCACCAGATGGCGACCCTGGTCCAGATGGCGCGCGATATCTATCCGCACGACAGGATCGCGGATCAGTTCTACGCGATCGCCGTCAAGGGCTACGACGCCGAAGAGCGCAAGGCGCTTGTCGAAGAGGGTGTGGCGGCGCTTGACGCGGCTGCGCAAGCCGCCGGCCATGCCGACTACGTCTCGATGGGCTGGGAGGAAGACCGCGTCAAGATACTGCAGGCCATGGAGGATTCCGGCTTCTTCCAGACCGTCCGCGGCGGCCTGGTGACCGGACTTTATAACCAGAAGGAAGTCTGGCCGATCTTCGGCTACGAGGGCGAATCCTTCTCTCAGGGCGGCTACATCGAGCGCGGCTTCGACGACATCAATTGGCTTTGACCACGGAGGAGTGGAAACATGGTCGCGAAATTTGATCTGACCGACGACTCCGTCGTGGTTGTCATCGGCACCGGCGCTGGCGGCGGGGTGCTTTCGAACGAACTGGCGCAAAAAGGCGTCAAGGTCGTCGCCCTTGAGGCAGGCGGGCGCTATCTACCCGAGGACTACATCAACGACGAATGGGAAAGCTTCGGGCAACTTGCCTGGACCGACCCGCGGACCACGTCGGGCGACTGGCGCGTTGCCAGGGACTTCTCGGGCCTTCCGGCCTGGATCGTCAAGGCGGTGGGCGGCACGACGACCCACTGGGCCGGTGCCTCGATCCGCTTTCAGGAACATGAGTGGAAGGCGCTTTCGACCTATGGTGCCGTCGAGGGGGCAAACCTGCTGGACTGGCCGATCGACGCGGCCGAGATGGCGCCATGGTACGAAAAGGCCGAAGCCAAGCTGGGCGTGACCCGCACCGGCGACCGTGCGGGCCTTCCCGGCAACAACAACTTCAAGGTCTTTGAAAAGGGCGCCAAGGCGCTTGGCTATACCGAAGTCCATACCGGCCGCATGGCGATCAACTCAGCCGACTACGACGACAGGATGGCATGCCAGCAGACCGGCTTCTGCTTCCAGGGCTGCAAATGGGGCGCCAAGTGGTCGGCCGCCTACACCGATATCCCGCGCGGCGAGGCCACCGGCAATCTCGAAGTGCGCGACCACGCCCATGTGGCCAGGATCCTGCACGACGAAAGCGGCAAGGTGACGGGGGTCGAGTACTTCGACAAGGACGGCAACCTGCAGATGCAGAAGGCGCGGATCGTCTGCGTCGCGGGCAACAGCTTCGAAAGCCCGCGCCTGCTTCTGAACTCGGCGTCCGAGATGTTCCCGAACGGGCTTGCCAACAGCTCGGATCAGGTCGGCCGCAACTACATGCGCCACACGACCGGCTCCGTCTACGCGGTTTTCGAAAAGCCTGTCCGGATGTGGCGGGGGACCACGATGGCGGGCATCGTGCAGGACGAGGCGCACCATGATCCATCGCGCGGGTTCGTCGGCGGGTACGAGCTTGAAACCCTCTCGCTCGGGATCCCGTTCATGGCGGCGTTCCTCAATCCGGGCGGCTGGGGCCGTTCCTTCACCACAGCGCTCGACAGCTATGAAAACATGGCCGGCATGTGGATCGTGGGCGAGGACATGCCGCAGGCGACCAACCGCGTCACGCTGTCCGACGTGAAGGATCAGTGGGGCCTGCCCGTCGCCAACGTGCACTTCAGCGATCACCCGAACGACGTCGCTATGCGCAACCACGCCTACAAGCAGGGCATGGCGATCTACGAGGCCGTGGGCGCGACCCGCACATTCCCGACGCCCCCCTATCCGTCGACGCATAACCTTGGCACGAACCGCATGTCGGAAAAGCCCGAGGACGGGGTCTGCAACAAGTGGGGTCAGACTCACGACATCGCGAACCTGTTCATCTCGGACGGCAGCCAGTTCACGACCGGCGCTGCGGAAAACCCGACGCTGACCATCGTGGCACTCGCGATCCGTCAGGCGGACTTCATCGCGCGCGAAATGGCTGTGGGCAGCATCTGATAGCGCTGTCGCTTGGATCTCTGCCGGGCCGCGTGGTTTCGCGGCCCGGCAGGTCAGCCCTTCACCGGAATGGTGGAGTTTCACGCCATCCCGCAGGCGGGTTCGAATGCCGCTGACGACATCGCCTGGGCGGATGGCCGCGACGTCCTGATAGCTATGACTTGCCACCCTTACAGGCGCGAGGCGGTCGAAACGGTGAAGATCGCCCGCGAGCAGGGCGTCACGGTAATCGCGATTTCCGACAGTCCGGCAAGCCCGATCTCGGTGCTCGTCCAGCATCGCTTTGGCGTATCGGTCGATACGCCGCAGTTTTTCCCCTCGTCGGTCTCGCCGATGGCGCTGCTCGAAACGCCCCTGAGTTTCGTAATAGCGGTCGCAAGCCCCGAGATCGTCGAGCGGGTCAAGAAGTTCCACAAACAACGGCATCAGCTTGGTCTCTACCTGGAGGATCCCGACTAAACGCTCCGCTCCTCCATTCGCTAGAAGCGCGCTACCACACCGACCCCACGATCTTCGCGGCCGAGGGCGCAAGCTGAACCGTCCGGGCGCCTTCCTTGAGCCGACGGTGCTGCAGGTCACCCCTGACATGACCATCGCAAAGGACGAGGTGTTCGGAATGAACCTCGCCATGATCGGCGCGCTTGGAAAGATGCACGAATGGGACGTGCACTGCCGCGGCGCCGTCAACAACCGCGTCACCAAGGAGGAGATTCGCGCCATCATCCACGTGATCGGCATCTACTGCGGCGTTCCCCGGGCGTTGGAATGTTTCCGCGTCGCCCGGAAGGTGCTGGAAGCCGACAACACGTGAAAACTGGCGCAGCCGTTTGGGTCGGCCGAAGCCGGTGGATCCGCCGGGCCGGCGATCGAGAGGGCGCGAAAATCACTCTGGCGTCACTTCATGCAGGATGCGCCGGCGGATATGGCGATCGCTCCCTTGACGCGAACCGGAACCTGCATTAGCTAGCAGGTCCTGCGCGGGCGTTGTGTAATGGTAAGACCCTTGCCTTCCAAGCAAGAGACGCGGGTTCGATTCCCGCCGCCCGCTCCAACCCACATCCAGCAGATGCAAGGTGCACTTCGCCGTACGTCCGGTCGCTGACCTTCGTGCGAAGGCCCGTGCTGTTCAACCACGACAGCACATCGCTTATCGCGCGCAACCGCTTTGGCTCGCCCATCCTGTCGTCTTCGTGTCTGTTCGCGTGCGCAGCGAGGTCTTTTTTGCACCTTGTTCCCGGCTGGACCTGCGCCTAAACCCGGTTCGTCAACAGGAGGTTTCATGGCGCGACGTTCCGATCCGACACCGTCCGACCGGCAATCGTCCCAGCGTATGCGATCCCTGGGCGCGCTCTGGCCGTTTCTCAGACCCTATCGCGGCCTGGTGGCCCTTGCGATCTGCGCGTTGGTCCTGACGGCTTCGGTGTCCCTGATCCTGCCGCTTGCGGTGCGCCGCGTGATCGACCAGTTCAACGGCGCGACCGAACTTCTGGACAGCTACTTCCTTGTCGCGCTTGGCTTCGCGGCGCTTTTGGCCGTTGGCACGGGTGCGCGCTACTACCTGGTTACGCGGCTGGGTGAGAGGGTCGTGGCCGACATCCGGCGCGCGGTTTTCGACCGCGTCATAGGGATGAGCCCATCCTTCTTCGAACGCATCCTGACGGGCGAGGTGCTGAGCCGCATCACCACGGACACGACGCTGATCCTGTCGGTGATCGGATCGTCGGTTTCGATCGCACTGAGGAACTTCCTGATCCTGATCGGTGGGGCTGGGCTGATGTTGCTGACGTCGCCCAAGCTGACGATCTATGCGCTGCTGATCGTGCCGGTCGTGATCGTTCCGATCATCCTTCTTGGGCGGCGCCTGCGCGCGCTCAGCCGCGAAAATCAGGACTGGATCGCCGAAAGCTCGGGCAACGCGTCAGAGGCGCTGCTGTCCGTGCAGACCGTTCAGGCCTTCACGCACGAGAGCGAAAACCGGGCGGCGTTTGCCGATGTGACGGAACGCTCGTTCCTGTCAGCCAAGAAGCGGATCGGCACGCGGGCGGTCATGACGGTGATCGTCATCTTCTTGATCTTCGCCGGCGTGGTCGTGGTTCTTTGGTCGGGCGCGCGCGATGTGCGCGCAGGCGGGATGAGCGTTGGCGAACTTGTTCAATTCGTCATTTACGCGGTGATGGTCGCGGGCGCGGCGGGCGCGCTGTCGGAAATCTGGGGCGAATTGCAGCGAGCGGCTGGCGCGACGGAACGTCTGGGCGAATTGCTCGCAGCCGAGGACAGCGTCAGGGACCCTGCCCAACCCGTCGCGTTGCCGCGGCCCGCGACCGGGGCGGTCGCATTGGAAGGCGTGACTTTCCGCTATCCGGCGCGGCCCGAGATATCTGCGCTCGAGGGGGTGGACCTGTCAGTGCGGCCGGGCGAGACGGTGGCGCTGGTCGGTCCTTCGGGTGCCGGCAAGACCACGGTGATCCAGCTTCTGCAGCGGTTCTATGATCCCGACGAGGGGCGAGTGACGATCGACGGGATCGATCTGCGCGACATGGCGCGTTCGGACTTCCGCCGCGCGATCGCGCTGGTGCCGCAGGATCCGGTCGTCTTCGCGACGACGGCGCGCGAAAACATCCGCTTCGGCCGGCCGGACGCGACCGACGCCGAGGTGGAGGCAGCGGCCCGCGCCGCCGCCGCCCATGATTTCCTGTCCGCGCTACCGCAGGGCTACGACAGCTATGTCGGCGAACGCGGCGTGATGCTCTCGGGGGGGCAGAAGCAGCGCATCGCGATCGCGCGCGCGATCCTGCGCGACGCGCCGATCCTGCTTCTGGACGAAGCGACCTCGGCGCTGGATGCCGAAAGCGAGGTCGCGGTGCAAAAGGCGGTCGAGGCCGTGGCGCGCGGGCGCACCACGCTGATCGTCGCCCACCGACTGGCGACCGTGAAGAAGGCCGACCGCATCGTCGTCTTCGACCAGGGCCGTATCGTGGCCCAGGGCACGCACGACAGCCTTGTGAGCGAGGGCGGGCTTTACGCGCGCCTGGCGCGGCTTCAGTTCACGGAAGGCCAGGCGGCGGAATAGGGGCCGCGTACCGTTTCGCTGCGTCGCGCTTGCCGCAGGATGCTTTTGACCGCATCTTTTCCCGAAGGCCCGGAAAGGGCAGGGGAGGAGAGATGACGAAATTCGTGACCCGCGCGGACCGTGACGCGATCGAGCGGGAAATGCCATGGGGCGAGCGCGACCTGCCGCAGACCCTTCATGCCTTTCTCGCTCGGACGGCAGGGCTATACGGCGACCGCAATGCGCTGAGCTTTCAGATCCTTGCCGATCCCGGATCCAAGGCGGAAACGCTGACCTGGGCCGACCTTCACGCCCGCGTCACGCGGGCCGCCAACCTGTTCCGAAGCCTTGGCGTCGGGGAAGGGGACGTGGTGGCCTACCTTCTGCCCAACGCGACCGAAACCGTGGTCACGCTTCTGGGCGGGGCGATCGCGGGGATCGTCAATCCGATCAACCCGTTGCTTGAGCCCGAACAGATCGCAGGGATCCTGCGGGAAACCGGGGCCAAGGTCCTGGTCACGCTCAAGGCGTTCCCCAAGACGGACGTGCCGCAGAAGGCCGCCGAGGCCGTGCGGCTGGCGCCGAACGTGAAGACGGTGCTTGAGGTTGACCTGAGCCGCTACCTGCCGTTCCCCAAGCGCTGGATCGTGCCCTTCGTCCGGCCCGAGAACCCGATCGCGCACCAGGCCGTCGTGAGGGATTTCAAATCCGAATGTGCCAGGATGCCCGGCGACCGGCTTTCCTTCGCAGACAGCGCGGGCGACAGGGTTGCCGCCTATTTCCACACGGGTGGTACGACCGGGCTGCCCAAGGTGGCGCAGCACAGGTATTCCGGCATGATCTACAACGGCTGGCTTGGCGGCACGCTGCTGTTCGATGAAACCGACGTTCTGATCTGTCCGTTGCCGCTGTTCCACGTCTTCGCAGCCTATCCGGTCTTCATGTCCGCGATCTGGTCGGGGGCGCATACGGTCTTTCCGACGCCGGCGGGGTACCGGGGCGAGGGCGTCTTCGACAACTTCTGGAAGCTGATCGAGCGGTGGAAGGTCACGTTCCTGATCACGGTTCCCACGGCCATCGCGGCTTTGATGCAGCGCCCGGTCAATGCGGATGTCTCCTCGCTCAAGATCGCGATTTCGGGCTCTGCCCCCTTGCCGATCGAGCTTTACAACCGCTTCAGGGCCGCAACGGGTGTCGAGATCGCCGAAGGCTATGGCCTGACCGAGGCGACGTGCCTTGTGTCCTGCAATCCGCCCGAGGGCGACAAGAAGGTGGGATCGGTCGGTCTTGTCCTGCCCTATTGCGACGTGCGCATCCTGAAGTGCGAGGCGGACGGCACGGTCAGCCACGAATGCGCGACCGACGAGGTGGGGGAAATCTGCGTGTCCAGTCCCGGCGTTCTGACAGGATCCACCTACACCGAGACATCCAGGAATGCCGGGTTGTTTGCCGAAGGACGATTGCTGCGGACCGGAGACCTGGGCCGGATCGATGCGGACGGCTACCTGTGGATCACGGGGCGGTCGAAGGACCTGATCATCCGGGGCGGGCACAACATCGACCCCGCGATCATCGAGGACGCGCTGATGGGCCACCCTGCCGTGGCCATGGCGGGGGCGATCGGCCAACCCGACGCCTTTGCGGGCGAACTGCCCTGCGCCTATGTCGAACTGGTCGCCGGGGCATCGGTCACGCCGGCTGAACTGGTCGCCTTCGCGGCAAAGAACCTGGCTGAACGCGCGGCGCTGCCGAAGCACGTCGAGATCCTGCCTGAGTTGCCCAAGACGGCGGTCGGCAAGGTTTTCAAGCCCGCGCTGCGCAAGCTGGCCATCCGCCGTGTCTACGATGCAGCACTGCGCAAGGCGGGTCTGGCCGTCTCGGTCGTCGATGTCTATGAGGACAAGCGGCGCGGCCTTGTCGCACGGCTGCGGCGCGAAGGCGAGGTGGACGAAGAGCAGCTTGGACACGTTCTTGGCGGCTTCACGCGGCCCTGGGAATGGAGCGAGGACTGAAGGTCTACGCCGCCCGCGCCCGGTGAAGCCCCCGGGCGAACAGGGGCGTCAGGTACATCGGCACCTGGTAGCAGCCGACGAAGACCATGAGCGGTGCAAAGACCTCGGGCGGGAGCGCGACAAGGAACAAAAGCACGTTGCGATTGCCTGCGACGATGCCGAATGTCCCTGCCTCGGCCCCCGCGCCACGGGCGCGCAGGACGGCCGATGTCGCTGCCTGCAGGCCAAGGTTCAGCGCGAAGGCGAAGGCCAGCCAATAGCCAAGTCGAAGCGGATCGGACACTAGAACCGGGCCCACCTCTGCCATCAGCCCGATGACGATGACGGCACCCAGCATCGCGCCCGCGCCATCGGCCGCGCGGATCTGCGGCTCGCGCGCTTCGGGCAGCAGCAGCGCGCGCAGGGCGAATCCGGCCCCCGCGCCCAGAAGGATCGTCGCAAGCAGCCTGCCCTCGGCAATCAGGACGCCTGTGCCGGCACCCACTCCGGGCAGCGCGGCAAGAACCGGCAGGGCCGTGAGCGGCAGCAGAGCGGTTCCCAGAACCAGCTGACGCAGCGCAGGTTCTGGCGGCAGACCGCTGAGCACCGCGAGTCCGGGCCCCATGCCGACGGGGGGCGCCGACATGACGAGCAGGGCGATCGCGGCCTCTGGGCGGTGCAGCAACCCGGCGGCCCACAGGCAACCAAGCGCGGTCAATGGCAGCAAGAACTGAAGCGCCAGCGCGATTCTGAGCGTGAGGACCAGATCCGACAGTGCCCCCACCGCGCGGGACAGCCCGATACGGAACGCCGCCAAGCCGATCAGCGCCGCCGCCATGGGGCCAAGCCAGGGGGCTATGTCACGCGCAAGGTCCGGCAGGCTCGCCCCCGCGAGAAGCCCGAGGATCAGCAGCAGCCGGCCATGGCGCGCTGCAAGTCGCAGGAGGCCGCCGCCGGTCATTACAAAATCGCCCTGAGCGTCAGCAGGACGGCCGCCAGCGCGCTGGCGGCAAGCATCAGGCCACGGTAGCGTCGGTCGAAGATGCCGTCGAAACGTCTGGCGGTCCAAAGCCCCGCGACCATTGCCGGCGCCATCAGGGCCGCCAGCCCCGCATCACCCCAGCCCAGCCGTCCCGCGCCCCAAAGACCCGCAAGCGATGCCGCGCAGCCCAGGGTGAAGAAGGCGGCCAGCGTCGCGCGCGCCTCGCGTGGCGGTCGGTCCTTGTAGATCAGCGCCAGCGGCGGCGCGCCGACCGAGGTCAGTGTGCCCATCAGCCCCGACAGCGCCGCCAGGGCCACGAGCTTGGGCATGGAGAACCGCAGCCTCCATCCAGCGGCCGAAAGCACGACGGCCAGCCCGATCATCCCTGCGAATGCCAACGAGAACGCACGGGGGTCTGACGTCCCCGCGATGAAGGTCGCGGCAAGCGCCACGCCCGCGATCCGGCCCGCGGTGCCTGTCCAGACCTCGCGCCACTGGATGAGTGGCGGCGCCTGCAGTGCGACCCAGAGCGATGATGCAAACCCCAGGATCAGCGCCGGGGCCGGCACCAGTTCGGGGTCGAGCAGCGCAAGAAGCGGCGCGGCGGCAAGGCCAAACCCCATGCCAAGCCCCGCCTGCACGATCGCGGCGAAGAACACGATCCCCAGCACGGCGGCCAGCAGCAGCGGAGATCCGGCAAGGATCGGTTCCACCGCGGTTACCCCGGCGTCTGGCGCATGTTTTCGGGCAGCCAGGTCGCGAGTTCCGGGAAAGCGATCAGCACGAAGACCATGACGACCATGATCAGGAACATCGGGAAAGCCGCCCGCGCGATGAAGTTCATCTCGTGCCGTGTCATGCCCTGCAGGACGAACAGGTTGAAGCCGATGGGCGGAGTGATCTGCGCCATTTCCACCACCACGACGATGAAGATGCCGAACCAGATGATGTCGATCCCCGCCTGCCGGATCATCGGCTCGACCACCGCGATGGTCAGCACGACCGAGGAGATGCCGTCAAGGAAGCAGCCGATGACGACGTAGAAGACAAGAAGCGCCATCAGAAGCTCGAACCGCGTCAGGTTCAGTGATCCGATCCATTCCGCCAGCGCCCGCGGCAGGCCGGTAAAGCCCATAGACAGTGACAGGAACGAGGCGCCGGCAAGGATCAGCGCGATCATCGCCGACGTCCGGGTCGCGCCCATCAGGCTTTCCTTCAGGCTCTTCCAGGTGAGAGAGCCCTGAAACCCCGCCAGGGCCATCGAACCCAGAACCCCGAACGAGGCGGCCTCGGTCGCGGTGGCGAAGCCCAGGTACATGGAGCCGATGACCAGAAGGATCAGCATGAGGACCGGTATCAGGAAGCGGGAGTTCGAGAGCTTTTCGGCAAAGCTCATCGAGGGCTCGGCGGCCGGGCGGTAGGTTCCGGAGATCCGTGAATAGATCGCGATGTAGCCCATGAAGAACATTGCAAGCACAAGGCCCGGCAGGATGCCCGCGATGAAAAGCTTGGTGATCGATTCATTGATCGTCACGCCGTACACGATCAGCGTTAGCGAGGGCGGGATCATTAGCCCCAGCGTCGCCGCCCCCGCCAGCGTACCGATGACCATGTGTTCGGGGTAGTCGCGCCGCAGAAGTTCGGGGATCGACATCTTTCCGACCGTCGTCAGGGTGGCCGCCGATGATCCCGAAACCGCCGCGAAGACGGTGCAGCCGACGACGTTCGTGTGCAAGAGCCCGCCGGGCAGCCGCGCCATCCAGGGGCTGAGCCCGCGGAACATGTCCTGGGACAGGCGTGTTCGGTACAGGATTTCCCCCATCCAGATAAACAGCGGCAGCGCGGTCAGCGACCAGGACGACGAAGACCGCCAGATCGTGGTCATCATCGCGTCGCCCACGGGGCGGGTCGTGAACAGCTCCATCCCCACGAATGCAACGCCCAGAAGGGCGAGACCGATCCAGACGCCAGATCCAAGCAACAGGAACAGGGTGAAAAGAAAGATGGCGAGCGGCCAGAATTCATGCGCCACGGTCCGCTCCTACTCTGCGTGGGATTGATCGGCGAGCGTTTCGCGGATGTTGTCGCGCCCGGTCAGGATCAACGTGACAAGGTTGTCCGCGAAAGCCACGGCCAGAAGGCACGCGCCGAAGGCCATGGGCGTCTGCACGATCCACAAGTGCATGGCGTCCTGGCCCTGGCTCACGTCCTTGAGCTTCCAGGACCAGTACACCAGCCGGACCGCGTACCAGGCCAGGTAGGTCGACGCCGCGCTGGCGATGACAAGACACCACAGCTCCCCCCAGTAGCGGTGTCGTCCGAGCGCCGTCAGCGCCAGCCCGACGCGGATATGCGCGCCGGAATTCAGCGCCGAGGCGAATGCCAGGAACGACGCAGTCGCCATCAGGTAGCCCGCGTATTCGGACGAGCCGGGAAACGTGAAGGCGAACCACCGCGCGCACATCTGCACCACGATCACGACCAGGATCCCGATCAGGCAGAGCGCCGCGACAGCGCTTGCCGCAGTGTAGATCCGGTCCAGCGTGCGACGCAGGATGCCTGAATTCGGGTCCGCTTCGGCCATTGGCCCCTCCTTTGCCAGGCGGCGGGACGGGGCGTTTGCCCCGCCCCGCGCTGTTTGAGGTCAGTTTCCGCGATAGGCGGCGATGGCGGCCTTGCCGTCTTCGCCCGCGCTGGCCAGCCACTCCTCGGTCATGGTGGCGCCGAATTCCTGCAGCCCGGCCCTGAGTTCGTCCGACGGGCCGCTGACCGTCATGCCGTTTTCCGCCAGCGTCTTGAGGTACTGATCAGTCAGTTCCTTGGCGCGCGCCTCGCCCGCGGCGGCCGCCTTGGCGCCGCAATCCATCAGCGCCGCCTTGCCCGCGTCGTCCAGCGCGTTGTAGGCGTCCTTGTTCACGAAGATCGTGTTGCGCGGCAGCCAGGCCTGAACGTCATAGAAGTGCGTCAGGCTTTCCCAGACCTTTGAATCCACCCCGGTCGAGCCCGAGGAGATGAAGGCCTCGGCCACGCCGGTCGCCAGCGCCTGGCTCAGTTCGGCGGCTTCGATCTGGACCGGGACCATGCCCGCCAGTTCGGCGATGCGCGCCGTCGCGGCGTTGTAGGCGCGGAATTTCACCCCGGCCATGTCCGCGACCGAATTGACCTCTTTCTTGAAGTAGAAGCCCTGCGGCGGCCACGGCACCGAATAGACATAGACCAGGTTCTGTTCGTCCAGCGCCGCCGCGACGGCGTCCTTGGCCGCGGCCCAAAGCTTGTCGGACTCGTCGAACGATGTGGCAAGGAATGGGATCGAGTCGACACCGAAAAGCGGATTTTCGTTGGCGTGCGCCGACAGCAGACGTTCGCCGATCGGGGCCTGCCCGGTCTGGACCGCGCGCTTGATGTCGTTGCCCGCAAACAGCGAGCCGCCGGCGTGAACCACGATGTCGATGCCGCCCTGCGTCGCATCCCTTACGCAAGAGGCGAAAGCCAGCCCGTTTTCCGAGTGATAGTTCGTCGCCGGATAGGCCATCGGCATGTCCCAGGTTTCCGCCGAAAGCGCGGTCGCGCCCAGGCAGAGGGCGGCGGTGGCCATGAGCGTCGCGGTGATCTTCATGTCTTCCTCCTGTTGGTTCTTGTCTTGCGGGTCATTGAAAGCGGTCGGGTGCATAGGGTGCAAGGTTTATGTTGGGCGTCTCGCCGCTGATCAGCCCGGCAAGGATCCGGCCGGTCCGTGGCCCTGCCGTCAGCCCGATGTGGTGATGGCCGAAGCCCGTGAACGCGCCGCGCATCGCCGGCACCTTGCCGATGAAGGGAAGCGAGTCGGTGGGCGCTGGCCGATGCCCCAGCCATTCGTCCTTGCGGCTCCATTTCAGGTCCGGCATCGCGGCGCGGACCTGGCGTTCCAGAAGCCGCAGCGGCGCGTCCGAGGCCGGGGCGTCGAGCCCTCCGAATTCGACGATACCGGCAAGGCGCAGACGGCCCTCCATCGGCGTGATGACGAACTTGCCCGAAGCGACCATGTTGGCGGACCTCGGCGTGATCGAGGGGTCCCAAAGTTCGACATGATAGCCCCGTTCGCTTTCCAGCGGGACGTTCAGGCCCAGTTGGCGGCCGAGTGTGCCGGACCAGACGCCGGCGGTCAGGACCACGCGATCCGCCGCGATGGTGTCGCCGCCCGCGCGCACGCCTGTGACCTGGCCGTCTTCCGACAGGATCGCCGTCGCCTCGGACCGCAGCAGCCGCCCGCCCAGGCGCTCGACATGGGACGCGAGGGCCGAGACATAGCCGCCGGGGTCCTTGATGCGGCCGTGATCGCCGAAACTGGCGGCAAAGCCGATTTCGGGACCAAAGGCCGGTTCGTAGTCGCGCCATTCCCGACCCTCAAGCTCGCGCCAGCGCAGCCCCATCTCGCGGCGCAGGCCGAACCCGAAGGCGTCCCCCTGATAATGCGCCCTGTCTCGGTAAAGGAAGTTGTAGTCGCAGGGCACGATGTAGCCCTCGGCCCCGGTGCCTTCCGCAAGCTGGCGGTGCTGCTCAAGGCTGTCGCCGACGATGGGGGTCAACCCCTGGGCGATGCGGCGGGCATCGGCGGCGTTCGCGTGACGCAGGTAGGGGAACAGCCAGGGCAGAAGACGCGGCAGGTAGGACCAGCGAAGGAACAGCGGCTGGTTCGGGTCCAGAAGCATCCGCGGGGCCTTTGCGAGCAGTCCGGGCGCCGTGACCGGAACCACCGAGCAGGATGCCAGGACGCCCCCGTTTCCGTAGCTGGTGCCCCCGGCGGGACCGCGCGGGTCCAGGATCGTGACCTGGTGGCCCTTGCGCTGCAACCAGATCGCCGTCGCGACGCCGTTGATCCCGGCGCCGATGATCGCGACATGCAGCGGGCTCTGGGTCATCCGTGCAATCCTGTGGCAACACCCGGACGGTCCTTGAATGTTTCATCGGCGGACGGCCGGGCAGTGGATAAGCGTAGGCTGGCTTTGAATGTCGGGCTGTATTCAGGGATGCATCTTGTGGAGCGGGGTGCCCTGTGTCAACCTGATCCGCGAAGGATGCGAGGGGGCGAAATGGCCGAGGGCCGGGTCGAGGCGCTTTATGCGGCGATCAAGGAAAGGGCGGTCACATTCCGCATCCGGCCGGGCGAACGCATCAACGAAGGCGCACTGGCGCAGGAGCTCGAGGCAAGCCGGACCCCGCTGCGCGAAGCGTTGAATCGGCTGGTCGCCGAACGGCTGGTCGACTTTCATCCCGGCCAGGGCTTTTTCTGCCGCGCGCTTGAGCCGAACGCGATCCATGACCTTTACGAGCTGCGCGAGGCGCTGGAAGTACTGTCGATCCGCCTGGCCTGCCGCAGGGCGGAGGATGCGACGCTTCGGCAGCTGGCCGACAGCCTTTACGCGCAGGATACCGGCCTGGCCGGTCGCACCGTCGGCGAGGTGACCGAGGCGGACGAATCCTTTCACCTTGCGATCGCGCGCGCGGGCGAAAACGCGGAGCTTGTCCGCCAGATCGAGGCGGTGAACGATCGCATCCGGTTCATCCGCTGGGTGGACATGGGCCACAGGGTTGCCGCGACCAAGGCCGAGCACAGGGACATGGCACAGGCGCTGCTGGCCCGCGCCGAGGATCGCGCAGCCGCCATCATGCAGGCGCACATCGCCAAGCGCATGGATCAGATCGTGGCCGCTGTGAAGGAGGGCTATTCCGCGATCTATGTCGACGGGCCGCAGACGGTTTTCGGCCGCGTTCTGGAGGCCGATTGATGAAGGTGAGCGGTGGCAAGGCCGTCTACGGTGCCGCGGTCGGCATCCTGATGCTTGAGGCACGCTTTCCCCGCATTCCCGGCGACATGGGCAACGCGCTGACCTGGCCCTTTCCGGTGCACTACCGCGTGGTCCGAGACGCCTCGCCCGATCGGGTGGTGCGCAAGGGCGCCGAGGGGTTGCTGGACCGGTTCATCGCCGCGGCGCGGGAACTGGTGGCGGATGGCGCGGACGGGATCACGACCAATTGCGGCTTCCTGTCTCTCTACCAGAAGGAGCTGGCCGAGGCCGTCGGCGTCCCGGTTGCCGCCTCGTCGCTGATGCAGGTGGGCATGGTGAACGCGACGCTTCCGCCCGGACAGCGCGCGGGCGTCCTGACCATCTCTGCCTCGACGCTGACCCCCTTGCACCTGGAACGGGCGGGTGTGCCCAAGGGGACGCCCATCGGCACGACCGAGGGGTTGCGCGAATTCACGCGCGCGATCCTTGACAATGAACCGGCGCTGGACGTCGCGGCGGCGCGGGCCGACAACGTGGACGCGGCGCGGGCGCTTGCGGCGGCGCATACGGACCTGGGGGCGATCGTTCTGGAATGCACGAACATGCTGCCCTATGCAGCGGACATCCGGCGTGCGACGGGGCTGCCCGTCTATTCGATGTACAGCTTCGTCAGCTGGTTCCAGTCCTCGCTGGTCCCGCCGCGTTTTCCCGATCCTTAAGGGTCAAAGGTCTTCCTCTATCGGCAGGATGCCACCAAGGATGGCGATGAAGCGCGCAAAGAAGCCTGCGTCCGGATTTGGAAGGAAGGTCGTGCGGTCCGACCCCTTGCGGCGCAACCAGCGCGGAAGCCCGGTTTCGCCCACGTCCACGTGATAGGCCGCAGTGTCCGCGATGCGACCCCATTGGTCCGAAAGGTGGCGGGCCAGTGCTGGGCTGTCGATGCGATAGATGTGTTCGGTGTTCAGCTTCAGCGATCGCGGGTCAAGATTGGGAGACCCGATCAGCACGAAGCGGCGATCCACGATGATCAGCTTCGAATGCATGACGGTGCGGTCGACCGGAATGCTGGCGCCCGGTTCCAGGATCGCGCCCGCGTCCGCCCGGATCTCGTAGAAATCGACGCCCCGTGCCGCCAGTCTGTCCCGATAGCGGGAATAGGTTCCATGCACGATGGAATGGTTCGTCGTGGCAAGGGAATTGGTGACGACGGTCACGTCAACGCCTCGCTCCTCGAGCGACTCAAGCAGTTCCGAGCCCTGATCCTGCGGCACGAAATAGGGTGTGACGATAAGAACCTCGGACTGCGCTGCCCGCAGGCTGGCATACAGCGCCTCTGCGACCGGTTGGGGCGCGCTGCGCGGATTCATGGACAGTTTCGAGGGCAGATCCATGATGAACTCGGCCTTGCCTGGCCATTCGCGCGCCTTCCCTCTGGCAAGCCTTGCCGTCGCACTTTCGGGAAGGGGGCCAAGATCGCCGGGCGCTTCAATTACCGCCTGAAACGCGCCTTCAGAGCCGAGCCGGGGCTTGAGGCGCTGATAGGGCACGGCGAGCCGATCCCGCCAGTAAAGTTCGAAGCCCGCTGACAGCGGGCCGACAGCGCCGCCGCGAAGCAGGATGTCGAAATCGGCGAAATGCAGGTAGGGGTCCTGCCCGAAATATTCGTCGCCCACGTTCCGCCCGCCGACGATGGCGGTTCGCCCGTCTACGATCAGCGCCTTGTTGTGCATGCGCCGGTTCACGCGGGTGTGGTCCAGCACATAGCCAAGAACTGCGGGCGCATGGCGCGAGAACGGATTGAAGGCGCGAATGTCGATGTTCGGGTGGCTCGTCAGGCCGCCGACGCGGTCGTCCTTCATCGCCATGAAGACATCGTCGATCAGCAGGCGCACGTGCACACCCCGATCGGCCGCGTCCAGAAGCGCCTGCGAAACGGCGCGCCCGGATCGGTCGGCGCGCATGATGTAGGTCATGACGTCGATGCGGCCTTTGGCCTGGCCGATCAGGTCGAGCCAGGTCGCAAGCGTCTCTTCCCCGGACACGAGCGGATATATCTGCGCGGGCTCCGGCCGGGCGACGGGCAGGGCGTAGGCAGGCTGGCCCGGGTTTGCGCCGGGGCGGATCGCGGCGCGATCGGCCGCATCGAAGGGAACCGAGGTGCAGGCCGAAACGGCAAGCAGGCAAAGAGCCAGCCATAAGCCGCCCCGGAAGCGTCCGTGCGCGACAAGGGCGCGGACCGTCTGCCCTGAACTTCGTTCCATCCGCCAGTCATGCCTCATTTCGCCGTGCGAACCAAGCGCAGGCAGGGTCATGCGCGTCATATCAGCGATCATCGCCCACGGGCTCGATCACTTCGGGGCCATCAGAATCGCGTGTCAGCGGAGCCACGCGATGGAAACGAAAGCGGCCATCCCAGCCCGTGCCAAGGGTTTCTCGGGCGGTCTTCGTATCGATTTCCCCGGCGATCCAGAGAGCGATGTCATCTGGGCTCACGATCACTGGCATGCGGTCATGAAGTCCCGCGATCTGGGGAAGTGCCGGGCGCGTCAGGATCGTGCAGGTGCGCGTGCCGTCGCGAAGCCGCGATGCGAGGCCCGCAAAGAAAAACACGGGCGCGTTTGTGTCCAGCGAGATGAACCATGGCTTGCGATGGCCTTTCGGGCCGGTCCATTCGAAATAGCCAAGCGCCGGAATGACGCAACGTCCCTTGTCCCAGGCGGCCCGGAAGGTCGGCTTTTCCGATGCGCTTTCGATGCGCGCGTTGAAGGTCGTCTGCTTCCAGTCCTCGACCGCGCCGTCGAACCAGCGCGGGACGAACCACCACCTTGCGGTCGTGAGCACCGGCACGTCCATTCCGCCCAGCACCGTGACCTGCTGCGTGGGCTTGATGTTGTAGCCGCCCGCCGCGGGCGGCGCGACGTCATCGACGCGGAATGGGCCGCGCAGAAAACCCTCGACGATCTCCTGCATTTGCGCCGCTGTCAGGCTGGGGGCCGAGAAACGTCCACACATGGGCGCACCATGGCACGGGATCACGATCCTGACCAAGGGGCGAGTGCCAACGATTTCGGAGTAACTGGTGCTGCGAGAGGGCATTGAATTGCCTTGCCAACCTGTCTCATCCGCAGTCAACATCTCAAAAAACTACTGATTTTCAAGAGGAAATCTGTTTCATCCTATTTCACGGCGGTTCATTTTGTGCCATATCTAGTGGTGGATTGAGAGGTGGATTGGATTATGCGCTACAAACTCTCTTCAAAACAGATAGAGCGTTCCAAGCCTGGAAAGTACGCAGATGGCGACGGGTTGTGGTTCGTAAAGCGCTCCGATGGAGGCGCTCAATGGGTTTTTCGGTACACCCTTCACGACCGTCGCCCCGAAATGGGGCTCGGCAAGTATCCCGAGGTTGGGTTGGCTGAAGCTCGTGAGTCGGTTGCTAAATGGCGTGCAGTTCTTCGGGACGGCCAAGATCCAATCAAGGTTCGAAATCGCCAGAAGCGCGAAGCTGCCCGCGCAGACAACACTCTCAGCACTGTAGCGAGGGAAGCCTTCGAGGCGCGGAAGGCGGAGTTGAAGGATGACGGGAAAGCCGGCCGATGGTTCTCGCCGCTGGAAATGCATGTCCTGCCGAAACTTGGGACAGTGCCGATCGAGGAAATCGACCAGAACGACCTTAAGCGCGTCCTCGCGCCGATCTGGCACGACAAGGCCGATGCCGCGAAGAAGGCACTGACCCGCCTAAGCATCGTAATGCGCCACGCGGCCGCCATGGGGCTAGAGGTCGATTTGCTCGCGACGGAGAAGACGAGAGCCCTGCTTGGCAAGTCTAGGCATGTGATCCAACACATCCCGGCTCTGCCATGGAAAGAGGTCCCCGATTTCTACGCGAGCCTGAATGACGGTTCGGTAACGCATCTGGCGCTGCGGCTTCTGGTCCTTTCGGCAGCACGTTCGAAGCCAGTTCGGTTTTGCCGGATGGAGCAGATCGCGGGCGACGTTTGGACCATTCCGGCCGAGTTGATGAAGGGCCGCAAGGGTCAGGTCTCCGATTTCAGGGTTCCGCTTTCGCAGGAGGCTCTTGGGGTGATCGAACAGGCGAAGCCTTTTGCCCGTGATGGCTACTTGTTTCCAAGCATCCGTAAGGGCGTGATTTCTGATGCGACGTGGTCCCGCCTCATGGAGCGCCGCGGTATGGATGCACGCCCGCATGGTTTCAGGACTAGTTTCAGGACCTGGCTTGCCGAGGCTACAGACGCGCCTGAGCAGGTTGCCGAGACATGCTTGGCCCACGTTACAGGCACGAAGGTTGCGCGTGCCTACCAGCGATCGGACTTTCTGGAGCAGCGCCGCGTCCTGATGGAGCGCTGGGCGGACTTTGTGACGGGTGGCGAGGGCAAAGTCGTGCAGATGGTGCGGAAGTGAGGCCGGATCTTCAGTCGATCCTTGAGAGGATCGGATGGGCAACGGTGAAGGCAAGAGCGCCAGCATACGCCTTGAAACTCGAGGTCCGGCTTCGCGATAGCTCACGGGACAACGCCGCCAAGACGGCAAAGGTTGAGCGCGAGCGGCTCGAGCGCTTCATCGAAGACGTTCTGCGGGTGAAGGGCTCGGCCGATGCGTTGGCAATCACGTCGAAGAGCTTTGTCGATTTCGAGCTTTCCTCCTCATCTGAGCGCGATGGCGTGATACCGAACCGCACACAGGATGCAGTAGATCAGCTGCTGGCGCTGGGTCCCGGCCTTGTGGCGTTAGCAGAGTATTTAGACGAGGCGGCTGCACGCGCTCGCGGTGGCAGACCACGTAAAGACGCAGCGTTTCGTATTGCTGAGGCGGTGGCTGAAATCTACGTGATTGGGCGAGGCGAGATGCCTGCCAAGAGTTCGTCTGCTGAGGGGCTGGCTTCTGGCGAGTTTAGCAATGTCTGCCATGAAGTATTCAAAGCTCTCGGCGTAGATTCTTCACGGCGCACACTGGAGCCACTCCGCGCCGCGATTGATAGGCTAACTGGCGAACGTCTCGACAGGTTGATGGCAATTCGTTCGGGCGCGTTCTCGCGCGATCTGCCATCGCTCTTTGATTTGGCAGCTAAGGGAAAACTAGACAGAAAATCCTGAGTTTTCCCTTTCGACCGACCCGTTTTGAGTGTGCCAGCATGACCTCAGGTGAGCAACCATGAGATGCAGTCATGTCCAAGTTGGAATTCGAATCCCCGATCAAACAGACCAGCCAAAGCCAAGCCTTCGAAGCCACCCAGGCGGTCGACCCAATGCTGAGCGACATTGAGGGGGCGAACGTTATGGGCTTCTCGAAGTCATCCTTCCGTCGTCGGGTGGCCGATGGGACAATTCCGCCGCCTGTCAAGATTGGCGGGCTGAGTCGCTGGCCGCTTTCTGAACTTCTGGCGGTAATCAAACGAGCCAAGGACGCTCGCAACGCTGCCTAACAAAAACCCCCACCAACCGAACCGGGTGGCAGGGGGTAATTGTGGTTCCTCGCAAGGCCACAGATACCATCCTCCCCCGGATCGCGCAACAAAGGCGATCCACGATGGAATTCCGAGTAACTACCAAAGATGGCGATCAGCGCCTGAAGGTGACCGGCCGCAGCGCTTGGCTCCTATCCCTCCTGTTGAAGGCTGGCGACGAGGGCTTGTCCGCGAGACAATTGCCGGCCGGGCTCAGATTGGCCGGGTATGTGCACAATCTTCGGAAGGCCGGCGTCGCGATCCGAACCAGCTACGAAGCGAACGATGGCTCCTATGGCGGCGCGCACGGCGTCTACCGGCTGGAGTCGGCCGTTCTGCCGATCGAAGGGGGCGAGGGATGAACGCCTCAGTCCCGATCAAACTCGATCACCGCGAGAGCAGCGACACCTACTGCGCCGAAATCATCCGATCCGGCCGCTGGCGGATTATCGAAGGCAACTGCGGGATTCAGTGGGTGCTCCAGCACCAGGCTCGCTGTGGAGGCCCGGATACAGCCCGATGGGAGGGGCGGCACTACTGTCAGACCCGCGACGCCCTCGTGCGGCTCTGGTGCCATCTCGCGGGCCAGGACGGGGCACTTCTGGAAGCGATGCTGCCCGACCGGTTTCCGAAAGGGGGGTGCCATGGCGAATAGATCGACACAGGGCAGCAGTGGGGCGAGCACGCTTTCCAAGCGTCAGGGCTGGACCGGCATTCCCAATCGCATCTTCGCCGATGAGCGGCTTTCGATGGAGGCGATCGGGTTTCTCGGGCTCCTGCTTTCAATGGCCGAGGGCTGGGTGTTTCGTGACCGTGACCTTCAACAGCGTGCTCGCCTGGGTGAGAATAGATACCAACGCGTCAAAGCCGAACTAAAGGCCTCTGGGTATCTCCGCATTGAGCGAGTCAGGGGCGATGAAGGGCGTTTTGGCGGATGGTCTTGGGACGTTTCCGATACTCCCACCGAAACCGGGGTTTCCCGTACTTCGGTTAAACCGAGTTTCGGAAAATCGGGGGTACATAAGCCTACCAAGACGAAAGAACACCAAAAGGAAGAAACACCCCTAACCCCTCAAGGGGAATGCGTGAGAGATGGAAAATCTCTTCTCTCAGACAATGAACAAGCTCTGAAACCTTCCGACATCTCAGAACTGTTCCAGAGGCTATGGAAAGAATACCCAAGAAAGGAAGGCGAAGAACCTGCGCTCAAAGTCTTTCAGCGGGCGATGAAGAGAGGTGCAGACGCAGAGGCAATCATCGCAGGCGCCAGGCGATACGCTGAAACTGACCGGGTCGCGAGAGGCGTCTCGATGGGCCTTGCCAAATGGCTCAATAATCAACGTTGGCGAGATCCGGTGCCGGATGAGGACCTGTCGCCTGAACAACGTCGATGGAAAGCGAGGCTAGCGGCGCTGAAGGAGCGTGAAACCGAGAACTGGGGCGACCCATGCTGAACAGGAGAACAAGCATGACGGCGAACGCAGAAACAGACAAACGCTATGGCACCGAGTTCGGATCAGCGGAACGGCGCGCGCTGAACGACGAACGCGCGACCGAACTGCGGGCCCAGATCGCACTCGATGGAGATTTCCCGGTGCCAGGCTGGACGCTTGGCGAAGGCGTACCGGACATGATGGCGAACGAGGCGCTGGCTTGGCTCGACGCTGTGCAGCGCGAGACGGACGAAATCTGTGCCAGAATGGACGCGCTGATTGCTGAGAGGTCTGGCCAATGAGTTTCTTCGACTGTCTTCAGGATGCGATCGACGAGGGCTCTGCTGACAAAGAGCGCGGGAAGCTGGCGCAGCGTCTCTGGCGCGACCTTGCCGACAAATACGAGCGCCAAGGGCATCCACGCCATGTGGCCGAAGGGCTTGCCGCGGAGGATGTGAAGGCCGCACTCAGGAAGGAGGCGGGCAACAAGCGCCACGTCTACACTGCGACAATGGCCGCGCGGCGCCGGGCCGAGGCGATAGTCGCGCAATCGGATCAGATCGGCACCATCGCAACCGACGCGCTCGAATTCGCCGCCAACTCTCCTAACCGCGCGGCATCGGTCATCGGGCAGCAAAGGGCCATCGTGCGTGCCTGGCATTCTCGGCTTGCTGGCCTCTTGAAGGACCACCACCGCGACCTGCTGGGCCGAACGCGCAATCCGGCGCAGCTTCGCAACGTGGTGCGGGAGCTTCACGGTGAGAGCACGGGCGACTTGGCCAGCATCGCGATTGCCAACAGCGTGCGCCAGGCCTTCGAGGATTTGCGGCTGATGTTCAACGAGGCGGGCGGGCTGATCGGTAAGTTGGAAAACTGGGGCTTGCCCCACACCCACAACCAGCGCGCCATTCGCAAAGCAGGATATGACGCCTGGACGGCAGCGGCGCGAGGCCGCATCGCTTGGGACAAGATGGAAGACCGCCTGACCGGCCGACCGCTGGCCGAGCCCGGAGCCATGCCCCCAATCGAGGTGCAGGACGCCATCCTGCGCGAGGTTTACGACAATCTGGCTTTCGGCAAGCAGGCGAGTGAGGCGGTCTATGGGCGCTCTGACGGGGAAAGCCTTGCCCTGCGCCGCAGCCACGAGCGCACGCTGCCCTTCCGGTCGGCTGATGACTGGATCGAGTACAACAAGCGCTTCGGGACCGGCGATCCGTTCGCCACCATCATTTCACACGTTCACAAGATGGCGCGCGACATCGCGATGATCCGCGAATTTGGGCCGAACCCGGCGCTGGGCATGGACTACCGCGCGCAGCTTGCCGTGGGCCGTGCGCGCGAGATGGGCGACGTGCAGTTGGCGCGGCGGATCGAGGGCAACGCGGCGCACGCGAAGCGCATGATGGTCATCTTGAACGGTAGCCTCGTGCCGGCCGGGCCGTGGCAAGAGGCTGTCGCGTCATTCATGTCGACCACCCGACACGTCCTCACCGCGGCCTTTCTCGATCGCGCCGTGATTTCGGCATTCTCGGATACCAACAGCATGCGGATGGCCGCGGCGTCGATCGGCATGAACCCCGGCAACGTACTGACGCGCCATGTGAAGCTGATGGCCGATGGCATGAGCCGTGAAGAAGCGCTCAGGGCTGGATGGATCGCGGACACGCTCGCAGACCCCGGACTGGCGCTCGCGAGGTTCCAGAGCGAGGTTCCCCCTGCCGAACTGGCTGAACGGCTCTCATCCGGCGTCCTGCGCATCCAGGGGCTATCTGGGTGGACCGACTACGCCCGCATTGCTTTCCAGATGGAGATGAGCGGGCACTTTGCCTCGCAGGCAGGCCGGAAGCTGGCGGACGTTGACGAGCCTTTGCGCGGACTTCTGCGGGACAAGGGCATCACAGAAAGTGAATGGGCAGCCTTCACCGATCCCGCCACGCTCTTCACTGCATCGAACGGCGCCACCTTCGCGAGTCCCATCTATTGGCGAGAAGCCACGGACATGTCCCGCGCCGAGGCTGACGACTTGTTCCTGCGGCTGCAATCGATTGTAGAGGAGCAGACCGAGTTTGCCGTGCCGACCAATTCGACTTGGGCGCGCGCCTTTGTCGAGGGCGGAATGCCGCCCGGTTCGATCGGCTATGAACTCGCCAAGTCTGGCCTGATGTTCAAGAGTTTCACCATGACCTTCACGGTGAACCAGTACCGCCGCATCATGTCGCTGCCGACCTGGCCGAGCCGGGCCAGCTACGCCGCCAACATGGCTGCCGGCGCCACCATCATGGGCGCCATCGCGTTGCAGATTACCGACCTCGTGAGCGGCCGTGACCCGAGCGACATGACCACGCCCGAGTTCTGGGCCACCGCTGCCCTCAAGGGCGGTGCCTTCGGTCTTCTGGGCGACGTGGCAGGCTCTGCGGAGCGTCCCTTTGGAGGGCTGCCGGCCTACGCGGCGGGGCCTGTCCTCTCGGCCGGTCAGGACGCCTGGGGGCTGATCTTCGGGAACGCCCTGAACCTCGCCACGGGCAAGGAGACGCACTTCGCCAAGGACGCTGTTCGCGCGCTCGATCGCTATGCGCCGGGCTTTGACTTGCCGGTATTGGGTGAAGCGCTCGACCGTATGTTCAGCGACCAGTTGCTGTTGCTACTGGACCCCGACGCCGCGGACGCTGTGGCGCGGGCCGCGAAGCGGAAGAAGCGGGATTTCTGGCTGCCGGGCGAGATTACCCCGTCGCGCCTTCCTGACTTCTTCAAGGCCGTAGGAGGCTGAGCAGGATCTGCCCATCCAATCCGGTATGCGATTGGCTCAATCCGGTATGTGTTTGAGCCAATCCAACATCGCTTTGGGTCAATCCAGTATCGTTTTGCGGGCGTCGGACGGGCGAGCGAGAGGCTGCCGCCCGTGAGAACATCCACCCCTTCCCGCTTTGCCGTCGTCCTTTCTTCGCGCAATTTTCTTGCTGCATTGGGTTTTCGCGCGATGAGGCGGAACCGGCGGGCGGTTTCGGGCTGACCAACTCGCGCGGGTGAAATCACCTATTGTGTAAGGCTTGGGTATATATCGAACGGCCCTCGGGTATATACCTGCACCCGCCAGCCCCCTTCCGGGCGTCTGGGATGGCGTATTACAGATCCGGCGCGGTGTAATGCCGCTGTGCGGCTCTGAGAGGCCGGATACGACCGCATCGCGGTTCCGGCGTTGTGTCTGCACGGAAGTGCCCGATGCCTGCACAGCCTGCCCCTACGCGCCTATCGCGCCATGTCACCCGGCCTTTTCGGAAGCTCTGCTCATTTTGCGCTTGTAAGGGCCGCTCACCCGGCGCAGCAGCCGATGCAAGCCGAGTGAACGGGTCGCGCGTCCTGCGCTGGCCTCGGTGGCGCCTGCTGCGTCGATAGGGCGGGGTCGAACTGCGCTGACAGCCCAAGCAAGAGCAGTGCAGCCGAGCCGCCAGGTCTACCCCTTGCGCACCTTGATCGCGTCGCATTCCTCGCCGGGACAACGGCCGATGGAATGGATCGACTGGTGGTACAGCCCCTTCTCGCCGTTCTTGCGCGTATTGCAGTCCTTATGCGCACGCTGAAGGTTCGGGATGTAATTGTAGGCCACGGTCATCTCGTCTTTCATGAACGCATGAAAGTGCCATCCCTGGTAGCAGATGACTGTGAGCGGCACGCCCGGCGGTTTATCCTGAAACGCCGCCCAGCTGTCCTTGTGGTCGATATCGGTTTCGTCGCCGGGATTAATGGGATTGCGGCAGATCCCGCAATGCGTCTGCAAGTTGATCGTGTCCTTGGTGGCTTTCCTGAACGACAGCCCCTCTCGTGTTCCCATATATACCGCCCTAGGGCCGTCGACCGTGTAGAGCGTGTCTGGCAGTTTGGGCTTCCGAGGTGTGCGATCCCGCCCTCTTGCCTCGATAACAGGGTCCATATCATCGGGGATCGGCGTCCCCATTTCGACCCGATACGCACGGATAAACCGGTCGCAGAGCCTTGATAGTTCTTCCCACTCTTTCATTTGCGAACGAAGGGCGCGCTCGAATCTTGTATCCTCGGGCGACTTGAGCGTCGGCAGAAGCATCTTGATCTGTTGCTGGTAGGCGTGCGCGTCGCCCCTAAGTGCTGGTCGATATGTCCTAGACCGCTCGGAATACTCTTGCGCCGTCTGGTGGAGTCTAGCGAAGTGCGCGACGTCGATCGGAGTCTCGTCGCGATCTCGCCTTTTGGGCGAGGCGTCGCGCAGACGAGTCACGAAGGTGCGGTATTCGTCCTCATCCATGTTCGTGTCGAATTGGGACATGGGCGTCTCTCCCTTGCTGTGCCGTGCTTCGTTCGCGTATCGGCTCAGAGCCTAGCCGAGCACCCCCCTCAGATCGTTCAGCGCCACCCGCAGGGCGGCGCGCACTGTCGTCGTCTGGAACGGATTGTCGTCGATCATCAACAGGATCGGATCGCTGTCGAGCAACGCGATGTAATCCCGCGTGATCGCGCCAGCCTCACGCTGCAGATCTGCGCGCTCCTTCGGATCGTCGGCGTTCAACGCCGCATCGAGCGTGTCAAGCAGGCTTTCGTCGATGTTTTCAAGCACGCTCTGCAGTTTCGTGGCCGTTTCGGCGACCTCGCGCGCGTCCTCCGCGTCCTTGAAATGGGCGACAATCTTGGCTTCCAGTGAGTCCACCTGCCGGATCACGTCCTTGCGACACTTGTCCCATGAAAGACGGAGCTTTTGCAGCTCGACGAAGGAGACCCTGCCGGCACCTTCCGGCCGCGCTGGTGCGACGCGCTCTTGGCCCGGTTTCGGCACCGGGACGCCGAGATAGGCGGAGACGAAGGCTGATTGCTTTGCGGTCAGAGGCATCGGTTCCCTCCGGGGCGCATAATTTTCATGAGTATACCAGATCTCTTGAAAGTTGAGCCTACCGGCTGTCGCGGATCCTTTCAACCGGCCTGGTCGCAGGCAATGAGCGGGCGCGGAAAGAGCTGCTCTTCATGCGCATCGGGGCCATGAAGCGGGAAGGGTTCGAATGGCATCTCCGCTCGCGTGTCCTGCGCTGGCCATGGTGGCGGCAATGTGGCGCGCGCCATGGAATCGCCCGGTTCGGATGCCTCAGGACTTCCGCGGAGCGCATTCAATTCAAGAATTGGGTGGAAACATGGCGGAGAACCGTCGAAATGCGGCAGCAAAACGGCGAAATATTGCTCCTTTTGGGGCGGTGTTTAGAAAGCAATGTCAAGGGCTTGATAGCCAATTCTCGGCGATCCAGTGTCCCCATCAGCGTCGTGAGTTGTTCCGTTTCCTATCGTACAGATCAAGGTCAGTCATGTCGTCGCCGACACCCGAACCCCCGCATCGTTTCAGGCGCGTTCCGTCCTCGAAAGGGGCGAAGCAGGTCTTTCTGACGCTTCTGTTGGCGCCGTTCCTGATTTGCCTGCTTGTCTGTGACATCCTGGGCGACAATGCCGTAGGCTGGTGCGTCCGGCTTCGCAGGTGGGTTGCTCGGCAGTTGGGACGCGATGATGCGCCGAAATAGTCGTAGCCAGCACGTGATATTGAAAGGCGAATTTGAAAGATGCTCCGGGACCGATCATCAGTCCCGGAGCCGGTTAGATGGGCGTCAGAGATTGTGCATCACCTGCGACATGGTCATGGCCACGCGCAGCGTGTCTTCCTCTTTGGGCAACTGTCCCAACATGAACCGGATAATCGGCGTCTTCGCTTGCAGAGACTCCAGCATCCGTAACGCCTTTGTGCCCATCAACGACTTCCACGATTTGCTGGCCGGGCCGCACGTACTCGTAGCCGCCCCGATCCCTCTGCCGGGCGTCCACGGAAACGTTGACCTCTGTCGCCGCCTTGCCCTCGCGCAGGAGTAGGTCAATCACCCGCAGCTTGGCGTTCTCGCTCCCCGTCTCAAGAATGTCCCGCGCGACCTCCAGCGCCCGAAGCCGCGCCACGGCGCGCAGATGGCCAACGTCTCGCGCCATGCTCTCCTGTTCCTCCCGGATCAGGTCCTGCACCACCGTCCGCTTGAGCGCCTTGGCGAAGCCGTTACGGCTCAGGCCGGCCTTCTCGGCCGCGTTGGCGATCGACAGGTTTTTACGCACCCTGAAGCCTACAGCGGCGCGGACACGGGGTGAGATGCGAGCGGGGCGGGGCGTGATGGCAGAGAGATTGGTCATGCACCAAGAATGCCTTATGATGTGTAGGCGAGCGGATGCACGAACGACTGCAGGAATACGTATGCCCAAGCGCCATGGTGGGCGCTAGGTATTGTCATTGACTGACCTTCGGAGCAATCTAGGCAAAAATCAGCTTCGACTGATGGCTGAGGGAGACGCAAATGACTGCTAACAGCGCGTTGACATGCCGTGAGTAGGTTGGCCCTGACTTGTGACGATGGGCCGGCGCGATCAACCATCTCACCACGGCGAGAACTTGGTGCCTATGAGGCGCTGTTCATGCAGCAAGGCGCTACTTTCAAGACATTAGCTGAGAAATTCGCCTCGGATGAAACAGCTTTACCGTCAGATTTTGTCTCACCGTTTGAGGCGGATCAGACCGCCACTGCGGTAATCGAGAGCCTGCATAAGTCGGGCGTTTACCACTTTGGAGTGCGCATCAACAAGGCAGGTGACTATCCAGCGAGACTGCGTGACGCCAAGTATCCCGTTGAGCTTCTCTACTACCAAGGCACCTGGGAACTCAGCGAAATGCGGAGTCTTGCCGTAGTCGGAAGCCGTAAGCCGTCCGAGGAAGGCATTAAGCGGGCCGCGCGCCTTGCGAGAGAACTTGTGGCGCGGAAGTTCGCTGTGGTTTCCGGCCTTGCTGCCGGTGTTGATAAAGCTGCCCACGAAGCTGCGCTCGAAGCAGGTGGCCGGACGATAGCTGTGATCGGCACGCCACTCGGTGAGAGTTACCCAAAGGAGAATGCAGAACTGCAAACGCGCATAGCGCAAGAACACTTGCTCGTGTCGCAAGTTCCAGTGCTTCGATATGCTGCACAACCATTTCAGCACAGGAGGTATTATTTCCCGGAGCGGAACGCGACCATGAGCGCACTGACAGAGGGGACAATCATCGTGGAGGCCGGAGAAACATCCGGAACGCTAACTCAAGCACGCGCCGCCCTTTATCAAGGTCGAAAGCTATTCATTTTGGATAGCTGCTTTAATAATCCCGCTATCACGTGGCCTGCACGATTTGAAAAAGAAGGCGCCATCCGGGTTCGTGAGCCGGCTGACATTTGGAAGGCATTGCCATTCGAATGAGTTTCACAAAGGTTGACGAATTAATAAGGGCCGATCACAGTGCTCTTATTGAAGAAGATAACTGCATCTTTCTCCGCGAGTACAAGGCGAGCGCCGGCTTCAAAGGGGAGACCAACAGTCTCATTTGGAACCTGAAGAAGAAACCAAGTGAACGCCTAACTAAAGCGGGTTGGCATCACAAGGGCCGTTGCATCAAGCAGGTTTCCAAGGAGTTCGCAGACGCTCTAAATCCGAAGTGGTTAGACCATGCGACCTTAGTACCCACTCCAGGTTCGAAGGCGATAGGGCACCCTGACTATGATGACCGCATGGAACAGATTTGTCGGGGGATACGGCCTAGCTTAGATGTCCGTTGTCTTGTCAAGCAGATCGCTTCAATGGAAGCCTCGCACACAGCCGAAGGCGGCAACCGCGCGTCGGTGGAAGAACTTCTAGCAAACTACCAGATTGATGAAGCGCTCTCACTCCCTTTGCCAACGGCAATTGGTATTTTTGATGATGTTCTGACCGTCGGAAGGCACTATCGCGCTATGCATACGGTTCTGTCTCAGAGGTTTCCGGGCGTCCCGATCACTGGGATATTCGTCGCGCGGACCATACATCCCAATCCATTTGAGAACATTGATTTTGCGGCTGATTTTTGAGATTAGATCGCCATCAACTCCCAAGATTGTTTGACGAATGGCCACCCATCTGCTTGAATCTCCTGTTGTCCGGTTGTGGTCCAACCAGCAATCTTAAGCAGGCAGCCAACGATGCGCCGATCTCGCTATGAAAAAAATTGAAAACCGCGCGTGTAGGGGTCGAGTAGAGATATCGGCGTGCGCGATTTCCCCCCCACCCCCCTGCCGAAGGCTCCCCCCGGTACAGAAAGACGCCCCCCTCATCGCGAAGGGGGCGCCCGTCAGGACTTGGCCTTGCCGCGGTTCAGCGCCGGGCGAATTTCGATGTATCGAACGGACAAGCGTTCCCGGTCGCCTTGGCATCGACCACCCGGCCCTGGCTGAGTGTCAGGGTGCGCGTGCAGATGAACGTATGCTGCCCGGCGTCTCCGTAGGTTCCTACGGTCTGGTAGGACTTCACCCAGTCGTATTGCTTCGCGCCAGCGACCGATCGCTCAGCGTCGGGGTAGCCCCATTGGGCGATTGCGTCCTCAAGCGTGGCGCCGTTCCAGGTCGCCAGTGCCGCCCCGTTGTCACCGGCCGTGCAGGCAGAGAGCAGGAGGCAGAGTGCTGCCAGTCGTTTCATGGTCTTTCCTTTCGGGGATGGAGAAAGGCCGGGCGCTGTGGCCCGGCCCGTGTCGCTCAGACGGTGACGGCGTCGGCGCCAAGGGCTTGCTGTGCCTCTGTCGCCAGAAGATCGGCATCCCATCCATCGAAGGCGCCGCCCAAGTCTGCCATGTGGACCTTGATGTAAAGGTCTCGCAACGATGCGGGCGGCAGGCCGAAGATCCGCCGCTCGATCGCGTCCAGTGCCACGCAGCGCTCATCGAGCAAGGCGTCGGGGCAGACTTCCGGCAGGGGTGACGCTCGTAGCGCCTTCCACTCGTTGAACAGCGCCTCAATGGTCGACACCTGCGCCGCTTCCGAGATTGCGGCAGTAGAGATGCCCGAGACCGCCACCAAGTCCGCCAGTGAAGCCGATGCGAGCATGTCGCGCCGCGTCGTGCTGAGTTCCTTCGTCATTTCGATACCCTTTCAATGCGCCAGACGGCGCGAATGCCGGTGCGCTTGCGCGCAATCCAGCGTGCCACGTTGGTGGATGAAAAGGTGGATTGAAAACCGATCATTCTCAGCAATTAGCTGATTTTCATCAGTTTTCTTTGGGGCGATGGTGCTGCGAGAGAGGATTGAACTCTCGACCTCTCCCTTACCAAGGGAGTGCTCTACCACTGAGCTACCGCAGCCCGATTTCGTGGGGCGCGTGTTAGACGCAAACCGCGCGGCGCGCAAGGGCAATCTGGACCCTTTTTGCCATCCGCTGTAGGAAGGGCGCCATGGACAGGAAACCCCCGAATACATCCGCCGAAAAAGGCGCTGAAACGCGCGAGGCGCGGCTCAAGGCGGCGCTGAAGTCGAACATCGCGCGGCGCAAGGCGCAGGCGCGCGCACGCGGCGCGAAAGCGGCGGACGCGGACGGCACGGGGCAGAAGAAAGAAAGCTAGGTCAGTGGACTCGATTCTTGTACGGGGCAACGGCCCCCTGAAGGGCAGCATACCGATCGCGGGCGCGAAGAACGCCTGTCTGGCGCTGATGCCCGCGACGCTTCTGTCAGACGAACCGCTGACGCTGACGAACGCGCCGCGGTTGTCGGACATCCGGACGATGACGACGCTGCTGCAGTCGCTGGGGGCAGAGGTCACCTCGATGCAGGATGGCAGGGTTCTGGCGATGTCGAGCCATGACCTGTCGAACCTGACCGCAGAGTATGACATCGTCCGCAAGATGCGCGCTTCGAACCTTGTGCTGGGGCCGCTGCTGGCGCGGGCGGGGCGTGCGGTCGTGTCGCTGCCCGGCGGCTGTGCGATCGGCGCGCGGCCGATGGATATCCACATATCCGGCCTTGAGGCGCTTGGCGCGACGATCGAACTGAAGGACGGCTACCTTCACGCCGAGGCGCCGGGCGGGCTCAAGGGCGCGGTGATCGAACAGCGCTTCGCCAGCGTCGGTGCCACGGAAAACATCGTGATGGCCGCCACCCTTGCCAAGGGCACGACGGTCCTGAAGAACGCCGCGCGCGAACCCGAGATCGTGGACCTGGTCAGGTGCCTGCGCTCGATGGGGGCGCAGATCGAGGGCGAAGGCACCGGCACCATCACTGTCGAAGGGGTGGACCGCCTGCACGGAGCGACCCACCCGGTCGTCGCCGACCGGATCGAGCTTGGCACCTACATGATCGCGCCCGCGATTGCCGGGGGCGAGGTCGAACTGATCGGCGGCCGCATCGACCTGCTGCCGGCCTTCTGCGAAAAGCTGGACGCCGCGGGGGTGTCGATCGCTCAGACCGACAAGGGCCTCAAGGTTTCGCGCAAGAACGGTCGGATCCGTGCGGTCGATGTGAAGACCGAGGTTTTCCCCGGTTTTCCAACCGATCTGCAGGCGCAGATGATGGCGCTGATGTGCACCGCCGAGGGGGTGAGCGTCCTGGAGGAGACGATCTTCGAAAACCGTTTCATGCATGCGCCGGAACTGATGCGCATGGGCGCGCAGATCGACGTGCATGGCGGCCACGCGACGGTGACCGGTGTCGAGCGCCTGAAGGGTGCGCCGGTGATGGCGACCGACCTTCGCGCCTCGGTCAGCCTCATCCTTGCAGGCCTCGCCGCAGAAGGCGAAACCGTCGTGAGCCGCGTCTACCATCTTGACCGGGGTTACGAACGCGTCGAGGAAAAGCTGTCTGCGTGCGGTGCGGACGTGGAGCGGATCAGGGGCGAATGAACCATGGTTGATGCGACCTTCGAGGACGGGGCGGAGCGGCCGCTGGCGCTGAGGGCGGAAACGGCCGAGGATCTTGGCGTGATTTCGGCGCTGGTGCAGGACGCGGTCCTGCCGATCACCGAAATCCGTTACGACCGGCGGCGGCGCGAACTGGCGCTGTTGCTGAACCGGTTCCGCTGGGAGGACCGCACGGCTGCCGAGGCAAGAAAGCGGGTCTACGAACGGGTGCAATCGGTTTTGATGATCGGCGATGTGCAGGGCGTCGCATCGCAGGGAATCGATCGGTCGGATCGCGACACGGTCCTTTCGGTTCTGTCGCTGGCGTGGGAGCCGCTCGAGGATGGCACGGGACGTCTGATGATCACCCTGGCAGGCGACGGGGCGATCTCGGTTGCGGCGGAATGCCTGGACGTCACCCTGAAGGACGTGTCGCGGCCCTACGCGGCGCCGTCGAGAAAAGCGCCTACGCATCCGGACTGACGGTCAGCCGGGCGGATCGGCAACGCCCGTGCGTCTTGGCGTCCGCGGGTGCTTGAGGCGGGACGCCGGCTTCGGTAAGTGGGCGAAAGACGAGGAGTTCGCCCATGCCCCATTTCCTGAACACCAGCGCGGACGGTTTCGAAGCGGCGTTCGCGGCGCTGCTGTCCATGAAGCGCGAGGACGCGCCCGACGTGGACGCGGCGGTGGCAAACATCATCGCGGACGTCAGGGCGCGCGGCGATCAGGCAGTGATCGAGCTGACGGCGAAATTCGACCGGCTGAATCTGACGACCGAGACGCTTGCCTTTTCCGAGGCCGAGATCGAGGCAGAGTGCGCCAAGGTCGGGGCCGAGGACCGGGTGGCGCTGGAAATGGCGGCTGAACGCATCCGTGCCTATCACGAACGTCAGATGCCCTCGGACGCGCGGTGGACCGATGCCTTTGGAGCTGAACTGGGCTGGCGATGGGGGCCGGTGTCGGCGGCGGGGCTTTATGTGCCCGGCGGGCTTGCCTCCTATCCGTCCTCGGTCCTGATGAATGCGATTCCCGCAAAGGTCGCGGGGGTCGAGCGGCTGGTGATCGCCTGTCCGACACCGGGCGGCGCAGTCAATCCCTTGGTCCTTCTGGCGGCGCGGCTTTCGGGCGTCGACACCGTCTACCGGATCGGCGGGGCGCAGGCGATCGCGGCGATGGCCTACGGCACCGCCACGATCCGGCCGGTCGACAAGATCACCGGGCCCGGAAACGCCTATGTCGCCGCGGCAAAGCGGCGCGTATTCGGTCGCGTCGGGATCGACATGATCGCGGGCCCGTCCGAGATCCTTGTGATCGCCGACCGCGACAATGACCCCGACTGGATCGCGCTGGACCTGCTCAGCCAGGCCGAGCATGACGAAAGCGCGCAGTCGATTTTGGTGACGGATGACGCCGATTTCGGGCAGGCAGTGGCCGCCGCCGTCGACAAGCGGTTGGAGACGTTGGAGCGGCGTGCGATCGCGGGCGCATCCTGGCGCGACTACGGCGCCGTGATCGTCGTCAGGGACCTGGCCGAGGCTGCGGACCTTTCCAATCGCGTCGCGCCAGAGCACCTCGAGCTGTGCGTGGCGGACCCCGAGGCGCTTTCGGCGCTGACGATCCATGCCGGCGCGATCTTCCTGGGACACTGGACACCCGAGGCGATCGGCGACTACGTGGGCGGGCCGAACCACGTTTTGCCGACCGCGCGTTCGGCGCGGTTTTCAAGCGGACTATCGGTGATGGACTTTCTCAAGCGCACGACCCTGGCCCGGATGACGCCGGCCGCGCTGGCAGCCATCGGCCCCGCCGCCGAGCGGCTGGCGGTGTCCGAGAGCCTCGAGGCGCACGGGCTGTCCGTGCGCGCCCGGCTCGATCGCCTGAACGAAGGAGGCGCGTAATGGCCCGCATCTGCCAGATCGACATCGACGACACAGGTCTGCCCGCGCCCACGCCCGAGGTGGAGCAAGAGCGCAAGGTCGCGGTATTCGACCTGCTTGAGGACAACAGCTTTTCTCTGCCGAACCGTGGCGACGGCCCCGCGCCCGCCGGCCCATTCCGGCTGGGCCTGGCGATCCGCGAAAAACGGCTGGTCTTCGATATCCAGTCCGAGGCCGGCGACAAGGTGGGCGAAATCCACCTGTCCCTGGGGCCCTTCCGCCAGGTGGTGAAGGACTACTTCCAGATCTGCGAAAGCTACTTCGAGGCGGTCAAGCGCCTGCCGCCCAGCCAGATCGAGGCGATCGACATGGCGCGTCGCGGCATCCACAACGAGGGCGCGCGCATCCTCATCGAGCGGCTCGAGGGCAAGGCGGAACTGGATATCGACACCGCCCGCCGCCTTTTCACCCTTATCTGCGTCCTGCATTTCGGAGGGTGACCTTGGGCAACGGGCTGCCGCATTCGGTGCTCTTCTGCTGCGACCACAACGCCGTCCGTTCGCCTATGGCGGAAGGGTTGATGAAGAAGCTCTACGGTCGCAAGACCTACGTCCAGTCCGCGGGCGTCAAGAACGACCTGGAGGTCGACGGCTTCGCGGTCACGGTCTGCAAGGAGATCGACGTAGAGCTTTCGCGCCACCGCGCCCGCAGCTTCGAGGAGATGCAGCAGTGGGGTGATGACCTGTCTGGGTTCGACCTTGTGATCGCGTTGTCTCCGGCAAGCCAACGCCAGGCGCTTGAGCTGACGCGCTATTTCCACCTTGAGGTCGAGTACTGGCCGATCATGGACCCGACCGGCATCGGCGAGACGCGCGAAACCAAGCTTGCCGCCTATCGTCAGACGCGCGACCAGATCAAGTCGAAGATGCTTCAGAGGTTCGGCCCTCCGACCGAGGAAAACGCCGCCTGACGCGCAAGACAGCGAGTCGAAGGGGGGTGGCAGCCTGATCCCGGCATTACTTGCTGACACCTTGGTGGCAGTGGGAACGCAAGGACGCCAAGCACGGCAGAAGGCGCAAGGTTGCAGTGTCTTGGGCGGATGACCGGAATTTGGGCGATCCGGCGCGGCGCGCGACCTGCTGCGCCCCGTGAGTCCAGGCCGGCGTAAGAGGCCGGGACGAATGGGGCTCTGACGGAAACGCCCCAATGCGGCGCGCGCGCCGATGCGCAAGTCACGACGCGCCGCAACCGAGGATGGGATGCTGTCGCAAACGCGCTGATTTTCGTCTTGCGTGGTCTTGCGTTGAATTGAGTTTGCGGGCTAGCCACGGGCAAGCCCTGAAAAAACCGCCGAGGATTCCGCCGATGAGCCGCGACACCATTCAAGCCTACTACGACGCCTTCAACCGCGGCGATACCGACGGGATGATCGCGACGCTGCACGACGACTTTGCCCACCATGTGAACGAAGGGGCCACGCGGCTTGGCAAGGAGGCCTTCGCCGAGTTCTGCCGTCACATGAGCGAAACCTACAAAGAATTGCTGACCGACTTGGTGGTCTTCGCCAATGACGAAGGCACGCGGGGCGCGGCCGAGTTCGTCGTTAACGGCACCTATCTGAAGACCGATCCGGGCCTGCCCGAGGCGAAAGGGCAGAAATACGTTCTGCCGGCGGGCGGGTTCTTCACGCTGAAGGACGGCAAGATCACGCGCGTCACCACGTATTACAACCTGCAGGACTGGATCCGGCAGGTCAGCCAATGACAATCGAAGTCCTGACGCTGACCGGAGAGGCCTTCGAAGCCGCGTTGGATGATGTCGCCCGGCTCAGGATCGATGTGTTCCGGCACTGGCCCTATCTTTACGACGGCGACATGGACTATGAGCGCCGCTATCTTTCGCGCTACTGCGGAAGCGGCGGCGCGGTTCTGGTCGGTGCGTTCGACGGCGCAAAGCTGATCGGCGCGTCGACCGGTGCGCCGATGGACGAGCACTCGGACGACTTCGGCGCCCCGTTCGCCGCGCGCGGCATGGATCTTGAGCACATCTTCTATTGCGCGGAATCGGTTCTGCTGCCGGAATACCGGGGCAGGGGCCTGGGGCATGCCTTCTTCGATGCGCGCGAGGCGCAGGCGCGCCGCCTGGGGCGCAGGTATGCGGCGTTCTGTTCGGTCATCCGGCCCGCGGACCACCCCGCACGTCCTGCGGACTACCAGCCGCTGGATGTCTTCTGGCGCAAACGCGGATACGAGCCGCAGCCCGGCCTTGTGGCGGAATACAGCTGGAAGGACCGGGGGCAGCCCACCGAAACCGTGAAGGAGCTGCAGTTCTGGATGCGGGCGCTTTGATCCGCAGGGGCCGTCGGGCCCGTTTCGCCACAGCCGCGCCCGGGACCGTCGCGCTTTCGGGGCGGCAGAGAGAGGACAGGACATGAAGATCGCCGCCGCCGCCTATCCGCTTGATTGGTTCGATGACTGGTCCGCCTACGAGGCCAAGATCACCCGCTGGGTTGAGCGGGCGGCCGGGCAGGGGGCCGAAATCCTTGTCTTTCCCGAATACGGTGCCATGGAGTTGGCAAGCCTGGGCGGTCGCGCGGTCGCGGCCGATCAGGAAGGCTGCCTGCACGAGGTGTCGCGCCACAAGGCAAATGTCGACGCGCTTCATTCCCGTCTGGCCGCGGAACATGGCGTCCACATCCTTGGCGCGTCCGGGCCAGTCTTTGATCCCGCGATCCACCCCGGCCGCCCGGTGAACCGGGCGACGTTCTACGGCCCAGATGGCGTTCTGGGGCATCAGGACAAGGCCATGATGACCCGTTGGGAACGCGACGACTGGGACATCGCGCCGGGAACTGACATCAAACTGTTCGCGACACCGAAGGGCCCAGTGGGCGTGTCGATCTGCTATGACAGCGAATTCCCGCTGCTTGCGCGCAGCCTGGCAGAGGCCGGGGCCGAGATTCTGCTGGTGCCTTCTGCGACCGAAACGCTTGCCGGATTTACCCGTGTCCGTGTCGGTGCAATGGCGCGCGCCTTGGAAAACCAGATGGTCGCCGTCCATTCTCCGGTCGTGGGCAATGCGCCCTGGTGCGCGGGAATGGAGGAAAACACCGGTCGCGCGGCCATCTACGGTCCGCCGGACCGCGGGTTCCCGCCCGAGGGCATTCTGGCCGAGGGTGGTATGGGCGAGCCGGGCTGGGTCATCGCCGAAGTCTCGCTTGAGGCGATTCGCGAGGTCCGCGCTGACGGCGGTGTTCTTAACCTGAAGCACTGGCCCGAGCAGACGGGCCCGTCCGGGAATGTCATATTCGTGAATACCCCTTGACAATGCGCTTGAAAAATCCCGTTTGCGGGCGCATTTAAGGCGCGCCCGCAGACTTTGGCGGGCGGACTGATAATGGAGTGACCATGGCCAAGGAAGAAATGCTCGAATTTCCTGGTGTCGTGAAGGAACTCCTGCCGAATGCGACGTTCAGGGTCGAGCTGGAAAACGGCCATGAGATCATTGCGCATACGGCGGGGAAGATGCGGAAGAACCGCATCCGTGTTCTGGCCGGCGACCGGGTTCAGGTGGAAATGACGCCCTACGATCTGACGAAGGGCCGCATAAACTACCGTTTCAAGTAACGTGCGGCTGATCCTGGGATCGGCCAGCCCGCGCCGGAAAGAGCTTCTGGCGCAGATCGGGCTTGTGCCCGACGACATCCGCGCACCCGACATTGACGAAGACCCTATCAAGGGCGAACTTCCGCGCCCCTATTGCGCCCGCATGGCACGAGAAAAGGCGCTTGCCGTTCCTTGCGGGGAGGGTGAGGTCGTGCTGTGCGCCGACACCACGGTGGCGCTTGGCCGCCGGATCCTCGGCAAGCCCGCGGACGCGGGCGAGGCTGCGGCGTTTCTCTGGGCGCTTTCGGGCCGCCGCCACCGCGTCATCACCGCAGTCGCCGTCCGTCAGGGCGAACGTCTTTGGGAACGGGCGGTCGAGACGATCGTCAAGGTCAAGCCGCTTTCGGATATCGAGGTGAATGGCTACCTTGGCACGGGCGAATGGGAGGGCAAGGCCGGGGCTTACGGGATCCAGGGTCACTTCGGCGCGCTCATCCCCTGGATACAGGGGTCGTTCACCGGCGTCGTTGGCCTGCCCGTGGCCGAAACGGCATCGCTTCTTCAAGCGGCCGGCATAAAGGTATTCGGAGGCAACGCATGAAGGGTCGTCTGGTCGCTTTGGGCGAATACCGTGGCCGCGAAGCTGCTGCCCTTGTCGTCGATGGACGGCTTGAGGATGTGCTGATCGCACCCGCGGACGACGCGGCGCCGGCACCCGGCGCGATCCTGCGCGGCACGCTCGACCGGTTCGTGAAGGGGCAAGGGGGCGTCTTCGTCAAGCTGCCACAGGGGCGCAAGGGCTTCCTGCGCGAAACCCGGGGTCTGACGCCGGGTCAGCCCATTCTGGTGCAGGTTTCGGGCCACGCCGAGCGGGGCAAGGCGTTGCCGCTGACGACGCGGCTCTTGTTCAAGGGGCGTCTGGCGATCGTGACGCCAGAGGCGCCCGGCTTGAACATTTCCCGCCGCATCCGCGACGAGGATGCGCGCGCCCACCTTCAGGCCCTGGCCGAAGCGGGCATGGTCGGATCGGACTATGGCCTGATCCTGCGCTCCGCGGCGGAATTCGAGGAAGACGATACGGTCGCCGAGGACATCGCCACGCTTCGGGATCTTGCCGAACGGGTCATGGGCGATGACACGGGCGCGCCCGAACTTCTGGTCGACGCGCCACTCCCGCACGAGGAAGCCTGGCGCGACTGGGCTGAACCCGCACCTGATGACGTGGCCGAAGGGCCGGACGCCTTTGCGCGGCATGGCATCGACGACATGATCGATCAACTGCTGTCGCCCGAGGTGAAGCTGCACGGCGGCTGGACCATGGTGGTCGAGCCGACGCGCGCGCTTGTCGCCGTGGACGTCAACACCGGCGCCGACACCAGCCCCGCCGCCGGGCTCAAGGCCAATATCGCCGCCGCGCGTGATCTTCCGCGTCAGCTGCGGCTGCGCGGCCTTGGCGGTCAGGTGGTGGTCGATTTTGCGCCCATGCCGAAGCGGGATCGCGCGGCGGTTGAACAGCAGCTGCGCGCGGCCTTCAAGTTGGAAGCGGCGGAAACCAGCCTTGCCGGCTGGACTCCCTTGGGAATGTACGAAATCCAGCGCAAGCGTGATCGCCTGCCTGTTGCCGAACTTCTCGGGGGGATCGCCCCTTGACCTGCCCGATCTGCCGCAAGGACACCGACCCGAAGTATAGCCCCTTCTGTTCCAAGCGCTGCGCGGACATCGATCTGGGCCGCTGGCTGACCGGCGGCTACGTCATTCCGGGGTCGGCTGACGACGAGGACTCCCCGGCACCCGGAACATCTGGCGACGAACCGATCCACTGACGCGGAATTTCCGCCATTTCCCTCTGGACAGCCACCGCGCACTCGCCTAAGAACGCGCCACCCGGGCGGCGACGCCCCCGGTGCCCAGATAGCTCAGTTGGTAGAGCAGCGGATTGAAAATCCGCGTGTCGCTGGTTCGATTCCGGCTCTGGGCACCACCTCCACCGCCATCCCATTGATACGCCTCGGTTTATTGCTGAAACCGCGCGGGCGTAGGACATGGCGTATGACAAATCGATCCCTTTTTCGTTCCTTAAGGATGGCGTCTTTTACTTTGAGCGCAGAATCCCTCGGGACGTCCAGCATCACTACGACACGCAGAAAATCGCCTACTCGTTGAGAACTCGGTCTGCGATGGTGGCTGCGTCACGAGCACGCCGAGCAGCAGATCAGCTGGACGAGTACTGGTACCACTTGAGGATCAAGGACACGGCCCTGCCAGGGAAGCATAGGCTGCGGATTGCCGCTAGAAACCAATCACACCCGCCGTCGAAGACGTTGAACGAAACCGTGAATCTCTCCGAGGCAGTTGGGATCTATCTGAGGCTGAAGGGCAAGGGACGCCCCGCGACTTTCAAAAGAGCCGCTGAGCGTTCCTGCGGCTACGTCATTGATATTTGCGGTGACAAGGATCTTCAGGCCTACACGAAGGCTGATGCAAACCGCTTTCGGGATTCCCTCATCGAGCGTGGTCTGTCTGGCAGCAGTATAACGCGAGTATTCGGCACTGTTCGATCTGTCGTGAACTTTGGTGCCAGTGAGCTGGGGGTCACGATGGCGAACCCATTTGGGAACGTCTACTTTGATCGGCAAGCTGGTGTTAAGGATCGTGTGCCGCTGGGCCCAGAGACCGACGGAGTTCGGCAAGGCACCAGCGAAGCGCACCAAGCGGATCTTCGGCCTCGCCGAAAAGTTCGGCGGCAATGCGGCGCCGGGCGACTGGTCGGCCTTCGGTCAGAAGCCGGGCAAGAACGCACCAAGCCTGGTGTCCACGAACGGGAAGCGCCTTGCCCTCCGCGGACAGGATGACAGGCCTTCCGAGCAATCTGATCCGCATCGGTTCACCTCGCTGATGGCCGGTCCATCCGCTCCAGCCTATCGGCAGGCCGTGTGACGGGCCGTTTGAAAGTCTTCCTCCTTGAGGGCGGACGATCAAGCGCGAGCGCACACGCGGCCCGGCGAAGATCGAATCGCAACCATCAGCCAAGGAACAAAGACCATGGATACCGCCCTGAAGAAACGTCATGAGTCGCCTCCGCGTGCATCGCACCGGCTCTCTCGTCTCCTACTGTGGTTCATCGCCGCCGACGTTGCCTATCGCCAGGCCCGGATACTGGCCGAAATGCCGCCGGAGCGGTTGCGCGATATGGGCATCAGTGCTGAAGAGGCGAAAGCGGTCGCCTGGTGGCCGCCCCTCTTCGGAAAGAAGGCCTAGACAGTTGCAGGCGGTCCGCGGCCTTCTTTGGCGAGGCAACGCATCCCCTGCATGCGCTAAGACCTGCGGGTTCGAGGCGCTCCCTCGCCGTAATGCCGGATGGCCGTGTCTTGACTAGACCAAACTAGTTTTAGTCTTGTGGTAAGTCGTAGGGGCTGGCAGGTCCAGTCATGACCATCGCCAACCCACCCGCCATTTGCGCGCGCCGTCCCGGTCTAGTCAGGGGCCGTGTCGCAGGCCAGAAGCAACCGCTCCTGCCCAAACACGTCTGGGCCCATCGGGTGCGCCAGGAGATCTTCGGGAACCACGGCGACCTCGCCCATTTCAACCTTGCCATCGACAGCAAACTCCGAGGCTGCGACCTCGCGAAACTGGAGGTCGTAGATGCTAATGCGTCAGTGCGAGTCAACGAGGGCGCCCGGATTATCCAAAACAAGACTAAGCGGTCCGTTCGGTTCGACATCACCGAAAGCATAATGAGGTGGCTCGCGCGATGGATGGAGGAGCCCTTGATGATCGGCTCGGAACATCGCTGGCCTGGCCGGTTTCACGAGCGCCTGCACATCTCGACCCGGCAAACCGATTGACATGTCAGCCTTCGGGCAGCTTGGAGCCGTTCGCGCCCGTTCAGATCCATGCGTTCACGTCAATGCTAGTGTGCGCTTTCCGGCTCGCGCAGCTTTACATCAACGCCGTTTTGTCAGCGTTATTGCTCACGCTACCTTTACATTTTCGACGAACACCTCGCGCCCGAGGCGAAAACGTCAAGGTTTGTTGGGTTTTCGATGTAAAGCAATGTCAAGCTACGGGGGTAAAAGCTCCCGTTTTGATGCCCGAAACCGGCCCATTCGGCGAGTTACCTTTACGCTAAGTTGACAGACCTTTACGTTTTCAGGGTGAGAATCGCGCTTTTTCGGCTTTTTCCAAACGCTGCTCACCGCACCTGTTGCTCACCTGACGCGCCTAGACATGCAGCTGGTTCAACCCTGGTTGGTCTCTTCAGTAGAGCGCTCTTCGGCTCGGACTATTTCCGAGGACAGCAATTCGGAGAGAGGACGCAAGCTACCGCGTGGCTTTGCTGCACTCGGCACCTAGACCGCCATCTTGCTTCCTCATGGATCCGCTCCGCACCATCTTCGGCTTGTCCTAGGCGCATAGGACAGCAGCTCGGACCGGAGGCTGAAACCTGCTCCAGAGGGCGCATTTGAGATGACCAGCGCGAGCTGCGGCGAATGAGCGGAGAGCCCCGTTGTCCGTGCTTGCCGCTCAGGGTATGCAGGACCGTGACCTTCGTGTTCTACGATCTGGAGACCACCGGCACCTCGCCGGCCTTCGATCAGCCGCTTCAGTTCACGGCGATCAAGACGGACGATGACTTCAACGAGATCGAGCGCGTCAACCTCCGCTGCCGTCCCGCGCGTCTCTTGAAATAACCAGATCAGACTCCCTTCGTCGCGAACCTTTGGTTACCGCGTCAACCTCCGACCGAAGCCGAGCCGGTTTCGAAGCCCCTCGATGACGCCAAAGAGTGATGGCACGAAGAGTAGCGACAGCAGGGTGGATACCAACAACCCGCCGATCACTGCCGTGGCCATCGGTGAGCGGAATTCTCCACCCGCCCCGAGCCCCAGCGCACTCGGCACCATTCCCGCTGTCATGGCGATCGTGGTCATGATGATCGGCCGGGCGCGCTTGTGGCCGGCGTCGATCACCGCGTCCTTCAGGCTCATGCCGCTGCGCTCGCTCTGGATGGCAAATTCGATGAGCATGATCGCGTTCTTGGTCACGATGCCCATGAGCATCAGGAACCCAATGACGACTGGCAGGCTGATGGCCTTGCCGGCGATCACCAATGCTCCGATGGCACCGCCGACCGACAGAGGCAGCGACAGAAGGATCGCGACTGGGATCACGAAGCTGGAGAACAGGAGAACCAGAACCACGTAGACCATCATGATCCCCGCCGCCATCGCGAGTCCGAAGCTCGTGAACACGTCGCCCATGACCTCGGCGTCGCCCGAGCGTTGGATCTCGGTGCCCTCCGGCATGTTGCTGGGCGTGGGCAGCGCCTCGACCGCGGCCAACGTCGGCCCCAGGACCGCGCCGTCGGCAAGATCGGCCTCGATGGTCGCACGGTTCAGCCGGTCGTAGCGGTCGATCACCGCCGGGCCGTTGCCGATCTCGACATCGGCGAGGACGAAAAGAGGGATCGGCGCCCCTGTGGCCCTCGGAACTCGGATCGTCTGCAGGCGGGAAAGATCGTTGCGGCTTTCGGCTGCGATGCGGACTATGACCGGAATGCGCAGATCGCCGACCGAGAACTTGGCCAGATCCGCCTCGTTGTCGCCGATCGTGGCCACCCGGATCGTGCTAGCGATGCTGCCTGCGGTAACACCGAGATCGGCGGCGATTTGCGGTTTTGGGATCAATCGGATCTCGGGGCGGGTGAGAGCGGAACTGTCCGAGATGTTGCGCACCATACCAAGCCCGTTCATCTCGTTCGCGATCGCCCGCGCGGCAGTCGCGGCCTGGTCCTGGGTGTCGCCCAGGACCGCCAAGGTGATGTCGCGCTGACCGTCCGAGGTGAAATTGGCTCGGATATCCGGAACTGCGCGCAGACGCGGCTCAAGCCGCCGTTCGATCTGCCAGGCGGCGATGTCGCGTTCCTCGCGTGGGCCGTAGTCAACGACAACCAGAGCGTCCGTGACCGCCTTGTTCCCTCCCCAGACGAATACGCTCTTGACGGCGGGATCCTGGGTAATGGCCTCGGTCAGAGATCGTGCCACATCGCGTGTGTTGTCGAGGGTGCTTCCCGGCGGCAGTTCAACCGTAATGACCGAACGGCCCTGATCCTCGAGTGGAAGGAATTCTGTAGGAAGGAGCGTGGCCGAGAAGATCGAGCCGGCGAACACCACGAGGCCAAGCAGCAGCGTCGCGGCGCGGTGCCTGACGGTCCAGCGCAGAACGGCAAGGTATCGGCGCATCAGCCAGCCGTCGGCCTTTTCCATTTCCACGGCGTCGTCCTTCAGGAAATAGGCTGAGAACATCGGGGTCAGAAGGCGCGCCACAATTAGCGAGAAAAAGACCGCAAAGGCGACTGTCAGGCCGAACTGCGCAAAATACTGCCCCGCGATCCCGCCCATGAAACTGACCGGCGCGAAGACGGCGATGATCGTCAGGCTGATGGCGATGACCGTCAGGCCGATTTCGTCGGCGGCCTCGATGGAGGCCTCATAGGCGCGCCGTCCCATCGCGATGTGACGTTCGATGTTTTCGATCTCCACGATCGCGTCATCGACGAGGATGCCGGTAACCAGAGTAATACCGAGGAGGCTGACGATGTTGAGGGAGAAACCCAGCATGTGCATCGCCATGAATGTGGGGATGATGGAGAGCGGCAAGGCAAGGGCGGTGACCACCGTCGCCCGCCAGTTCCGCAGGAACAGAAACACCACCAGGACCGCGAGCGCAGCGCCTTCATAGAGCGTCTCCATCGCGCTTTCGAAGTTGCCCTGCGTGTAGACCGTGGTGTCGTCGATGAGGGTGACCGCAAGGTTCGGGTAGTCAGCGGAGAGCGTTGCGAGCCTTTCCCGGACAAGTTCGGCCACGCCAGTGTCGCTGGCACCCCGGGCGCGATAAACGCCGAAAGCCACGACCGGCTGACCGTTGAAGGTGGCGAAGTTCTCCGGATCGTCGGCGCCGTCGACAATCGAGCCAAGCTGGTCGAGCCGGATCGTGCGCTGCCCCGATATCGCCAACGGCGTAGCTGCCAGCTCTTCGAGTGTCCCTGCACTGGCCAGCGTGCGGATCGAGAACTCCTGGCCGCCGAGATCACCGCTGCCGCCGCCAAGATCTATGCTGGTGGCGCGTAGCTGAGATGAGACCTCGCTCGCGGTTATGCCCAGCGACAGGAGCCGGTCAGGTTCGAGATCGACGAGGATTGCCCGGTCCGCGCCACCGATCCGCGATATGCCGCCTACGCCCGGCAAGCTTTGCAGTTCGCGGGCAATCACCTCGTCCACGAAAGTCGAGAGTTCTTCGATCGTCTGGGTGCGGTCGGCGACAGCGTAGGTCATGATCGCTTCGCCCGTCACATCGACAATGCGGACGATCGGCTCGGTCAGGCCGCCGGGCAGTTCGTCTCGGACACCCGTCACGGCGTCCTTGACATCATTCAGCGCCACATTCGTATCCGTCTTGAGCAGGAACTGGATCGTGATCGTGACCGCCCCGTCGCCCGTCGTGGAGAGCACGTGATCGACGCCGGAGATGCCGGCGACCGCGTCCTCGATCGGCTTGGTCACCTGCGTTACCAGCTCCGCAGGCGATGCCCCGGGCTGGCTTGCGGTTACGGTGATGATCGGGACGTCGATGTTTGGAAAGCGCGTCACGGGCAGGGCAATGAAGCTCCAGGCCCCGACGACGCAAAGAACAAGGAACAGCGCGATCGAGGGCACTGGGTTCTTGATGGCCCAAGTCGAGAAACTCACGGTCCCGCTCCCGTCGCGGCCTCCACCGGCCGCACATGATCACCGTCGCGGAAGAAGGCGCCGGCGCGGGCGATGACGGTTTCGCCTGGCGCAAGCCCCGTCATGATCTCTCGATAGGATCTCCAGATCAGGCCCGGAACCACTTCCCGCCGTTCCACCGTGCCGTCTCGGACCACTTGGACGTAGGGCCCCGCGTTGTCGGTCAGGACGGCCGTCACTGGCACGGTCGTCGCTTCGTGCCGATCGGTGACGATGCTGCCGCTGGCAAATACGCCCGAGCGCAGCGCGGCATCGCCCTCCACAGTGATCCGGACTTCTCCGAGCCGCTTTACCGGGTCGACTGTCGGCGCGACGATGCGAACAAGCCCGATCAGGTCTCCGTCCGCGCCGGACACCTGCACGCTGCCACCCTGCCCAGGCTCAAGCTCGCCAAGCGAGGTCTCGATCACTTCTGCCGAGAGTTCGATCACGCCGCCGCCGATGATCGTCATGAGCGGTGCCTGCCCGACAGCTGTCAAGGCGCCGACGTCGGCATTGCGGGTCCCGATGATCCCGCCAACCGGTGCCACGATCTGCGTCCAGGATAGGTTCAGGCGCGCGATGTCGCGCTGCGAGAACGCTTGGGCACGCTGCGCCTCGGCGATAGTCAGCCCGTCCCGTGCCGAAGCGGCAGCCGCGCGCGCCGCCGCCGCTTGTGCCAAGGCGGCGTCGTAGGTCGCTTGGCTGACGTTGCCGCCCTCCATAAGCGTGACCATCCGCTCCAGTTCGGACTCCGCCTGCGTCTGGCTGGCTTCAGTCGATGTGATCTGGTTGCGCGCCTGCCGGATCGCCGACTCGGCACTGGCGACCTGTGCCTCGGCCTGCGAGAGTTGAGCTTCGAACAGGTCGCTGCGCAGGAGGACGAGAACATCACCAGCGTTAACCCAGTCGCCAACGTCCACATTGACCTTGCGGATTTGCACTCCTGTCAACTGCGGCGTGACCAGGATTTCCTCCCGTGGGACGAGAGTTCCGGTAATAGGAACCTCCGCAATGACCTCTCGAATTTCCGTCGGCACCACGGTAACGGTGGGTGTCGCGCTATCGCCGGTGTTCTGGGCGGGCAGGGCGGATGGGGCCAACGCGGACCATCCTCCGACCACGTAAGGAAGAAGAAACCGCAGCGATCTAGCCATCGCGAATCCCTGCCCGTGAACCTATGATCTCTATAAGTCGCCGCGACTCAGGCGCGCATTGTAGCTTTTCTTCTCAGCTCGGTCGATTGGCCGCCTCGTTTGGTCCAATCAACATCAGTGCTCGCTAGTCCTATGCGCGCAGTTCGTGGCCTTCTTGCGGGAACGATGGTCGGCTCCCGACATCCGGGAGACCGAGTGGATGACGATCGAGAAAGCGCGCAGCGCCATCACTGAGTTGCGTGCTGACTCAGCTGTGGACCAGCGCCACGTCGACGCGATAGCCGCGTTCATAGATGAGCGCGAAAGCTGGCTGATGTGATCACCGTCTCGGTCAGCGGATCGAAGGTGCTGACGCATGACGGTTGGCGATCAGCGCAGAAGGCCAATATCGCGCAGAAGATAGTCCGAGAGATAACCCGCAAAGTAACGTAGGGCTTTGCGCTGTTTCGTTTGTCGTTTCTGGCCGCTACGGAACGGGAAGGTGATCGAGGTCATCATTGTCGTTTTCTCCTTGCGACCGATCGATTTGCTGATGTCAGCAGAACGGCCGAAAGACGGGGTGGTGGAGTTGGCTCATCGAGAGCGCGCCTTCGTGGCGACGGTCACCAACGTTGTGATAGGACCTGCCCTCGCTGGCGGCCCGTCTGCTCGTCGGTTCGCGATCAACTGATTGCGCCGGGGTGGTCCTGACAAAGCGGAACATCGTTCTTGCCTTTCATCTCGAGTTGGTTGCGTGTCTCTGTCCGTCAATGTGACAGGGGCCTGGAACGTCCGCGTCGGAGGGAGTCCCCATTTTTCGCGCTGAAGCTCCCCATTTTTTCAGCAACGAATTGCGAAAACCGATATCGTTTCCCTAGGGAGATCGGGGTTCGTCATGCAGCTTCACGAGCGTGCCGAGGCGCTAAGGTCACTCAAAGAGCGTTTCCAAGCCGCCCTTGACGGGCACGGCTCATGCATCGTTGTCCAAGGTGAGGCCGGAATTGGGAAGTCTACGTTATTGCACAGCTTTGTCGGATCCTTGCCCGAAGACGCCAGGGTGCTGCGCGGCGCTTGCGAGGATCTTTCCATCGCTGAACCACTCGGCCCTCTTTGGGACCTGGCGCGCGAGGCAGGCTGGCAGCTCAATGCAGACTTGGGCGGAACTGGCGGTAGGCTGGCGGCATTCACCGAAGCGCTGGCATCCATCTCGGCTCTGACTGTTCCGACGCTGGTTATCGTCGAGGACCTGCACTGGGCCGACATCGCCACGATCGATTTCCTGAAATTCGTGGCGCGCCGTCTGGATGGGCGCCGCCTGATGCTCGTGGTCACCGCGCGTAGCGACGATCCGCGCGGCAGGACGAACATCAGACAGATGTTGTCCGGTGTCCGCCCGGATCGTGTGAACCGTATCGACCTGAAACCGCTGTCTAGGGATGCTGTTGCAAAGCTCGCTGAAGGCACCGGGCTGGACGCCAACGCATTGTTCAAAGTTACGAACGGAAATGCCTTCTATGTGAGTGAACTGGTTAAGAGCGGGCTGTCCCAAGTCCCGGCCAGCGTCGAGGACGCCGTCCTAGCTAGGCTTGAGGCACTGGGCCGCGGGGCGCGCAACGTTGCGGAAGCTGCCTCGGTCTTGCCCCGGCGGGCCGAAGCGCGCTTCTTGATCTCGATTGTCGGTGCCGGGGGCGAGGACGCAATCGAGGAGTGCCTGTTGAGCGGCATCCTGGAACCCCAAGGCGACTTTCTGGCCTTTCGCCATGAAATTGCTCGTTTGGCGGTCGAGTCATCGCTTGTGCCTTCGGTGCGGCGCAAGCTGCATGAAAAATGCCTCGCACTTATGGAAGCTGAAGGTGCAGGTTTCTCAACGCGGCGTCTGCACCACGCGCGTCAGGTGGGCGACGAGAATACGCTGCGACTTCTCGCGCCCCAGGCAGCAAGAGAGGCACTGGAAATGGGTGCGGTGCGAGAAGCCTGCGCCTTTTTCGACCTGGCCCTAAAGTATCCGCAACCGATGAGCGATCCTGAACTGGCGGAGTTTCTGGAGCAGGCTGCCTGGGCAAACTACCTGGTCGGGACGAACAACCGCTCGATATCTCTTCAGTCTTCCGCGCTCGAAATCTATCGGAAGACAGGCGACGCCCTCAAGGAAGGCGACAGTTACCGCAAGCTGTCGCGCTATCACTGGCTGTCGACCAAGATTCCACAATCAAGAGAATTCGCGGACAGGGCGGTTCGCGCACTGGCCAATCACCGCGGTCCGGAACTGGCGATGGCCCTGTCGACGCAGTCGCAGCTCTTCATGTTGGACAAGGTCTTTTCTCGGGTCGGTGAGCCTGCCCGAGAGGCGATAGCCCTGGCCCGCGAATTTGAACGCCCTGATATAGAATCTCACGCCCTGAACAATCTGGGGCAGTCGCTTGCCCTGGCTGACCCTGAAGCCGGTCGGCAGATGCTGCGCGAAAGCATCGCGATCGCCATGCGCCTGAACGACACTGACAACGTCGCGCGCGGCTATACAAATGCTGCATTCTATGAAATCGACCTTCTGAACTTTCCCGACGCAGAAGCGTTGGCGCAAAAGGGCATAGACTACAGCAACAACCACGAACTCGACGGCTACAAGCTTTACCTTTCGGGTGCGTTAGCGTGGATCCTGTTGCGACAGGGCCGCTGGAGCGAGGCAGAGAGCCTTGAGGAAGCAGGTTTCGCAAGCGATGCTCCGCTCGATGAGGAAATCCAGTTCTTCACGTCAGGTCGGAGCTTTACAGGAGCATGCGCGATCGCTTGGCTCGCGACCCGTAGAGGCAATCCGATACCGGAAGCAGTGACACGCTTCCTTTCTGCATTCATGGTCGGTGCCGATGAAATGCAGCGGCTCAACGTGCATGCCTCCATATTGGGTGAACTTGCCTGGCATGAACGCGCTGACCGCGACGACGCGGTCGATGCGCTACGCCGGGTCGTTCAACGCGCGGAAAATGTGGCGCTGGCCCCGGAATCCGCAATTTGGCTCAAGCGTCTGGATCCGGGAGCGAAGATAGTATTAACGCCGGAGCTTGGGCTGCCCTACAAGCGCGAGCTTGAGGGGGACTGGGCCGGCGCTGCGGAAGCCTGGTCGGCGCTCGGCGCTCCATTCGACGAAGCCATGGTTCTAGCTCAGGGGGATGAAGCCGCCCGGCGAAAGGCGATCGCCATACTGACGCGGCTTGGAGCAACGGCCACTGCGGACCGCGTTCGTGCGGCGATGCGCAGCGAAGGGATGGCGGACGTTCCGGCGATGCCGCGATCCTCGACCCGAGAGAACCCCCTTGGGCTTACGAACCGCCAGCTGGACGTTCTGCGCGCCCTGAATGAGGGTTTGTCGAACGCCGAAATCGGCATTCGCCTGTTCGTGTCACCAAAGACGGTGGATCACCATGTCTCGGCGATCCTGGCAAAGCTCGATGTATCTACACGTGGGGAAGCGGCCGCGAAGGCACGCAAGATGGACATCCTGTGATCAGGCGGGAGCTTGTTCGAAAGCGATGAATATGGTCCGGTGGACAGTGCGCAATCGCTCAGAAGGCGAACTACAGATCGCTGGATAGCGAGCCGTAAGCCGCCGCGCTGAGGAATGGCTCGACGTCTGCATACAAACCGACAAAGCGTCCCATGGTCGAGAAGCCAGACTTAAGATGCTCAGTAGTCCGAGACGGACAGATCCCGCTTGAAGTCGAAGTCCTAGATGATCCGAACATCCATGATGGGGATGCGCTCTGGCGCCGCCGACATCCTGGCGTTTTGACTTCCCACCCAACTTCCACGGCGGAGCTGTCGAAAGTAGGTAGTTTGTATATAACTGTCGCTTTTTGAGCGACATACAGAGACTTCAGATCCTCTCCCTTATTGTGAGGATTGCCGTATCCTTCCGATGACAACGACCAGCACCGAGAGTGCGCAAACCGGGAAAACAGCGGGGAGAGAAAATGCAGACGTTGCGCCATAGAAAGAACGTCAAGATATTCCTGGCCGCCGCTATGGCGGTTGCGCCCAGCCTTGGCTTTGCGGCCGGAGCAGAAGCCCGCTGCCGGGCCGTGAGATCGCGGCAGGGCGACAGCGCCGCGTGACGCCGCTCTACCACGGGCTCAAGGAAAAAGGCGCGGTCTACACCGAGGTTCATGGGTGGGAACGGCCCAAGTACTTTGCCCCCAAGGGCTTTGTGGAAAAACTGCAATACCGCCGCAACAACACCTTCGATCTGGTCGCTGCCGAATGCCGCGCGGTGCGCGAACGGGGCGGCATCATGGACCTGTCGAGCTTCGCCAAGTTCGATGTTCTTGGCCCGGGCGCACCAGCCCTGCTTGACCGGCTGACCGCCAACAGGCTGCCGCAGAAGCCGGGCGGCATCTGCCTGACGCATGTCTTGTCCGAAGGGGGGCGGATCGAGGGCGAATGGACCATCACTAGGCTGGCCGACGATCATTTCTATCTTCTGTCGGGCGCCGGATCAGAGCGTCAGGCGTTGGATCATCTGCAGTTTGCAGCCGGCGATGATGTAACCATCGTGAACCAGACGGATGAGCTTGGAATGATCCTCCTGGCCGGTCCGAGGGCACGCGAGGTTCTCGCGCCGCTGACCGACGCTGATTTGTCGAATGCGGCCTTCCGCTGGCTCTCGGGGCAGGAGATTTCCATCGCGGGCGTTTCGGTCCGCGCCCTGCGCGTGAACTACGTGGGCGAACTGGGCTGGGAACTGCACGCGCCGATGGCTGAACTTGCGCGGCTTTACGATGCGATCTGGTCCTCGGGCGCGGCGCATGGCATTGCCGATTTCGGCGTCCACGCCGTGAACAGCCTGCGGATGGAGAAGGGCTATCGCGGCTTCGGTTCGGAACTTACCAACGAGATCACGCTTATCGAGGCCGACTGCGAGCGCTTCTACGCACCCGGCAAGGGCGAATTCCGCGGCCGGGAGGCGACCGAGGCCGTGCGTCGCAAGGGGATTGCTACCAGGCTTGTCTACGGCGAGGTCGCCGCAACCGACTGCGACATCCACGGCGGAGAGCCCGTGATGCAGGGCGATGCCGTTGTCGGCGTCTGCACCTCGGGCGCGTATGGCCACGTGACCGGCAAGAGCCTTGCGTTCGCCTACGTCGAACCCGGAAAGGCCCAGGAGCTTGAAATCGTCGTCCTGGGGGAACGCCGGGCGCTGACGCTGTGCGCCGAACCGGTCTGGGACGCCACGAACGCGAGGCAAAAGGCGTAAGCGTGGCGGGACTTTTCCAGCCCAGAGCCGAAAGCCGGAAATCAAGCCGGGCCTGAGCTTGACCGTCGGGTCAGCCGGCGGGCGAAGAAGCCGAGCCTGCCATGCGGCCAAGGCATTGCCGTAAACCGCTGGTCGCAGGGAACAAGGGGCCAGCCCGATGCGTTGTCCCTCGTTCTGGATATCAGATGGAGGCAGCATGACCCGCAACGCATTCGTAGTCCTGGGGACGCTCGGTTTCCTGTTCCTGTCCGCCTGCGAAACCATAGAGGGCGCGGGGCGCGACATCCAGACGGCGGGTGAGGCCGTCACGGATTCCGCGCAGGACGCGCATTACTGAACCACGCAGAACTCGGGGAATGAGCCATGCAATCGCGACAGGATACCGATATCAGCCCTCGGGTCAACCGTCGGAGTTCGACGGGATCAGGGCGGTCTTCGTGAACACATCCCTCAAGAAAAACGCCAAGGAAAGCCATACCCAACTGTTGTTGGATGTCTCCGCACGGATGATGAGGCGTAACGGCATCACGGTCGATATGATGCACCTGCTTGATCACCATGTTCCGCCCGGCATCTATCCGGACATGACCCAGCACGGATGGGACCGGGACGACTGGCCCGGACTTTGGCGGAAGATCCTTGCCGCGGACATCCTGGTCATCGGCACCCCGATCTGGCTTGGCGAGGAAAGCAGCGTGTGCCGCATCCTGATCGAACGGCTGTACGCTATGTCCGGCAAGCTCAACGACAAGGGGCAATCCATCTTCTACGGCAAGGTGGGCGGTTGCGTGGTCACGGGAAACGAGGACGGCATCAAGCATGTCGCCATGACCGTGCTCTACGCGTTCAGTCACCTCGGCATCACGATCCCGCCCCAGGCGGATTGCGGCTGGATCGGCGAGGCTGGCCCCGGTCCGTCCTATGGGGATGAAGGGGATGACGGTAGCGGCGTGGGCTTTGACAATGAGTTCACGCAACGCAACACGACGATCATGACCTGGAACCTGATGCATCTGGCAAGGTTGCTTCGCGCCAACGGCGGGTATTCCAATCGCGGAAACGACCGCAATGCCTGGAGCGAGGGTCATCGCTTCGGCCACGAAAACCCCGAGCGGGTCAGGTGAAAGGCCGCCGCGATCGGCATCGCCTTGGCGTCGCCACGCGGTAAAGCCGAAGTTTTTCGTGACGGTGAAACGTTTTCGTGCCGCGGACGTTGAGGTTGAAAGCCGGTGGTCGACCGGATTTGCCCGAAGGAGCAGCGCCATGCCGCAAGACGGTCTTGTCACGGTGTTCGGCGGTACCGGATTTCTGGGCCGCAGGGTGGTCCGGCATTTGCTTGATGCCGGCCATCGCGTTCGCATCGCGGCCCGCCACCCCAGGCGCCGGAAGGATCTGCTTGCGAACCCGCAAGCCGAAGCCGCCACCGCGGACCTGTTCGAGCCCGAAACACTGCGGGTGGCGCTTGAGGGGGCGACAGGAGCCGTGAATGCCACCAGCCTCTACGTCGAGCAGGGCGACATGACTTTCGAGGCCGTGCATATCGACGCCGCGGGCCGGCTTGCAAGGCTTGCAGGCGAGGCAGGCGCGCGCCACTTCGTCCAGATGTCCGGAATAGGGGTCGATCCAGATGCGGACGATCGCTACATCCGCGCCCGCGCCCATGGCGAAAGTGCGGTCTGCGCCGCCTTTTCCGACGCCACGCTGATCCGGCCTTCGGCGATGTTCGGTTCCGGCGATGCATTGATTTCCGCCATCCTTCGAACGGCGCGGCACTTTCCCGTCTTTCCGCTGTTCGGGCGCGGCCAGACCCGGATCCAGCCGGTCCATGTCGAGGATGTGGCCCTTGGCATCGCGACCTTGCTGGACAGCCAGTCCCCCGGGGGCGTCCCCGGCGGCGTCCCCAGGGACGTCCCCGGGGGCGTCTACGAATTCGCAGGCCCCCGCGTCCTGACTTACCGGCAACTCGTGTCCGAAGTCTTGCAGGCCGCCGAACGTTCGCGCCCGCTGCTTCCGGTCCCGTTTCCGGTCTGGCAGGCCATCGCGGCCGTGGCCGAATATCTGCCGGGGGCGCCGCTGACCCGCAGCCAGATCGCGCTGGTCAAAACCGACAATGTCGCCCAGGGAAGCTGTGCCGGTCTGGGCGATCTGGACATAACCCCGACCGACATCACCGAGTTCGTCCGCCGTGAATGCCGCGGCGAAAGCGCGATCTGAGCGCCGGCGGCAGGGCTTGGCTCAGGTCGGCGGGGCAGGCGAAAGCCCCAACGCCGCGGCGAACAACATCAGGGCTTGGGTGCCCGAGACAGGAAAGGAACATGCCATGATCACCAATCATTCAGCCACGGCCGCCATGGTCAGCATGGTCGATGTGCCGCCAAGCGACAGGCCGCCGCAGGAGGCGCCGCCGCCGTACCCGCCCGAGGAGATCCCGCCGGAGAACGAGCCATCGGAACCGCTTCCGCCCGATGAAACGCCAGAGGACCTGCCGCCGGAAAGCCCGCCCCCGCAGGATCCGGCCTGACGTCGAGGGAGTGCGAAACGTGGAAAAGCTCCGGTCACACCCGAATGTCCCCAGCGTCGATCAGTCCGATCGCAATGTTCCGAGAAACCTTCGTCAATCCGGTCCGACCCCGGTCCAGATGCTGATCTCGACGCGGGTGCGAAAGTCCCCGTTCTGGCATCTCTCGATCGAGGCCGGGTGCTGGCGGGCGACGGTCTACAACCGGATGTACCACCCGCGCGGTTTCGTGAAACCCGAACACGGCGGCGCCATGGCGGAATACCAGGCGCTGGTCGAACGCGTGACGCTTTGGGACGTGGCCGTCGAACGGCAGATCCGGGTTCGTGGCACCGACGCGGAGGCCTTCGTGAACTACGTGATCACCCGCGACGCGACCGCGCTCGAGGTCCTGCACGGGAAATACGTGATCCTGTGCAACGAAAGCGGCGGCATACTGAACGACCCCGTCCTGCTGCGGCTTTCGCAGGACGAGTTCTGGTTTTCGATCTCGGACTCGGACCTGATGCTTTGGCTTCAGGGCGTCAATCTGGGCAAGCGCTTCGACGTGGACATCGCCGAGATCGACGTGGCGCCGTTACAGGTGCAGGGGCCGCTTTCGGAGGCCTTGATGGTCGATCTGTTCGGCGACGCAATCCTGGAACTGCCCTACTACGGCCTGATGGACGCGGAAATCGCGGGCTCTGACGTCGTCATCAGCCAGACCGGTTTCAGCGGCGAAAAGGGCTACGAGGTCTATGTCCGGAACGCCTCGCAACACGCCGAGGCCGTCTGGTACGCGATCCGCGGTCGTGGCGCGCGTTACGGCCTGCGGGTGATCGCCCCGGCCCATCACCGCCGGATCGCAGCCGGCATCCTGTCCTGGGGGCAGGACATGGACTCCGAAACCTCGCCCTTCCAAGTGAATCTCAGCTACCAGGTGCCGCGCAAGAAGGAAGCGGACTACATCGGCAAGGAAGCGCTCGAGCGCCAGAGGGAGGAGTTGGAGCATGGCCGCCCGCCCTTCCAGCTGAAGCTTGTGGGTCTGCGCGCCGGCGGCAAGCCGATCACGGACTACGCCCCGGACTTCTGGCTGATCAACACCCCCGACATGGAAAGGGTTGGCTACGTCACCTCGGCGTGGTGGTCACCCGAACTGCGCACCAACATCGTCCTTGGGTTCGTGCCCTGGCGGCTGTCCGATGTCGGGAACGAATTCATGATCGAACTGCCAAGCCGTTATTCCGAAGGCGAGGGGCAGGCGGAACCGGCCAACGCCGTCGTCTGCGAGATGCCGTTTCGTAAGTCCGTCAATCCAAGCGCCCGTGAACAGGCGCGTTCAAAGGGGCGCGACTTTGCGGACTAGGATCGCCGCGCAAGCAAGCACTTCGTCAGGCGGTGCGACAGGGCGCAGCGATCGTGACGCGCGGGAACAACGGGCGCTTCCACCTGTTGATCTTCCATGCCGCGCCGCACTGCGCGCAAACGACAGGAGAGTGTCATGCCCAAGATCGACAAGGCCCGCGTTCTTGTCATCGCGACGGATGGATTTGAGCAATCCGAACTGGAAGTGCCTGTGGACGAGCTCAAGAAGCGGGGCGCAGAGGTCTGGATCGCCAGCCCCGACGGCAACGACATCCGCGGCTGGAAGAACGGCGACTGGGGCCAGACCGTCTCGGTCAACGCCTCGATCGGCAATGTGCGCGAGGCGGCTTTCGACGCCCTGGTCCTGCCTGGCGGGCAGATCAACCCGGACGTCCTGCGCACGAAGCCGGAAGCCGTCCAGCTGGTGCGCGACTTCCATGACGCAGGCAAGGCCATCGCCGCGATCTGCCACGGCCCCTGGCTTCTGATCGAGGCCGATGTGGTGAAGGTTCGCGACGAGACATCCTATGAATCCATCGCCACCGACATGAAGAATGCCGGCGCGAACTGGAAAGACGCCGAGGTCGTGGTGGACCAGGCGATCATCACAAGCCGCTCTCCGGCCGACCTGGGGGCGTTCGTCGGCAAGATCGTCGAGGAGATCGAAGAAGGACCGCACAAGCGCGATGCCGCGTGATCGGCGCGTGAGGCCGGGTCCTACCGCCTGAATATCCTGTGGAAAATCGACAGGGGCAGAAGCTTGCCCAAGGTAAACAGGAGCGAAAACGGGACCGGGAAATCCGTCCTGAACTTGCCGCGCGCCATGAATGCCACGATCTGCTCCGCCGCATCCTCCGGCGTCATCAGCGATGGCATGTGGAAGGCGTTCTTGTCCGTCAGGCGCGTTTGGATGAAGCCCGGATTGGCAATCTGCACCTTGATGCCGGTCCCGCGGGTGTCGGCCAGCATCGTCTCGGCCAGGCTCATCAACGCGGCCTTGCTCGCGCCATATCCGATGGCGCCGGGAAGGCCGCGATGGGCGGACAACGAACCGATCAGGACGACATGCCCGCTGTCACGCTGGATCATCTTCGGGACCATGCGGCCCAAAAGGCGCATCGCGCCCATGAAGTTCACCTCGCAGATCGCCTCGGCTTCGTCCGCGTCCCATTCCCTTGTGGACATCGGCTCATACCGCCCTGCGCAGTAGATCACGCCGTCGACGGGACCAGCCGCCTCCACGGCCTTAGACACGGAATTGCGATCGGTCACGTCCATGGGGATCACCACAGCCCCCGCGATATCGTCCGCCAGCGACCGAAGGCGCGACGCGGTCCTTGCCGAAAGGACGACACTGGCGCCCGCCCGTGAAAGCGCGGCGGCCAGCTCCCGGCCCAGCCCCTCGCTTGCCCCGACGATCCAGTAGGTCTTTCCGGAAAATCCGGTCATGGCGCGGGCCGGATGGTGGCGACAAGTTCGGCCACCTTCACGCCGAACTTGCGCATCTCGGAGCGGTTCATGATCGTCCCGTTCTCCATGAGATAGAGCCAGTCCGAGGCGTCAAGGACATGGCCACCGGAAGATTCGGGAAGCCTGATGCTGTAGCGCAGATGGGCGACCGCTCCGGCCTGTTCGCCCCGAGCCACGCCCACGATGTCGTCCGCCTCTCCGGTGAAGGATCCGTCCCCGGAAAAGGAAATCCGCCAAAGCCGCTCTTGCCCGCCGCCGTCGGCATAGCGGAAGCTTTCCTGCAGCGTCCCGCCGTCCTCATCCCAGGTGCCGGTCATGTCCGCGACGAAGCGCGTGACGACGCGTCCGTTCGGGCCGTAGATCACGCCTTCCGACACCAGAGGCCCCGACAGGTGCCTGCGGATGTCCATCTTGGGGGCCGTATCCGCATAGTCGGCGATCTTCTGAGACGAGAAGCTGAAGAACAGCCGCTGTGTGGCGATCAGCGCCGTGAAGATAAGCAAGAGTATCAGAAGGGTTTTCATGTCTGGTCTCCGGGCAAGGGGACGATCAGGACGTAGCCGATGACCCCGATCTTGAAGAGGCAGGGAAGGATGGCATAGGCGAAGGTGAGGGCCTGCAGCGCGGAGCCACCATTGGTCTGGCCCGGCAGGTAGCCGCGCAACTCAAGCAGTGGCAGAGCGATCGCCGCGGCTCCGGCAAGCGCGAGTTTCGAGACGAGCGCCCAGAGCCCGAATGCCTGACCGGCGGGGAGGCCGGCATCCGAGAGCGAGCGCGAAAACAGCGCTGGAAGGATGACCATGTCCGCGCCAAGTGCCGCGCCCGAGGCGATGCAGATCACGACGAAGGCCCCGGACTCGCCCGGCCCAAGAGTGGCGGTTCCCGCGAAGGCCAAGACGGCAAGGCCCATGCCGGACAACAGGACCGGCCGGGCGCCGAACCTGGAAACCAGAGCAGCCCAGGCCGGCGCGGAAAATCCGGCCGCGGCGAAGAACAGGACGAGAAAGGCGCCAGACAGGTCCGGGGCCTCCAGCCTGTCCTCGACGAAGAACAGGAACAGCGTCGAGGTCAGCGCCACGGGCAGCGCGTTCAGGAACCCCAGCAGCAGCAGGCCAATCGACCCTGCCTGCCGCAGGGATGTCAGCGACAGCGGTTGAACCGGGCTGCGTTCGTGTTTCCAAAGTCCTCGGGTCGCGGCCCAGGCCAGCAGGCAGAAGACGCCCAGCCCGAGCCCGAACAGGCGATAAGCGATATCCTCGCCATATGCGATGCCCAGCAGGCCCGGTGTGACGGCGGCCAGAACGACCCCGAACACGATCCCCGCCTCTCGGAAACCGGCGATTCCGAAATGCGCACTGCCCTGTGCGGGCCCGGCCAGCGCCACGCCTTGTCCGTAAACAAGGATCGTCGCAGTGCTGAAGGCCGTGAACAGGATGGCAAGGGCGATGATCAGCCAAAGCACCCGGTCGAACCAGGGCTCGGTTGCGAAAAGCATCACGAAGCCAAGGGCCAGCCCGCCCGAGGCCGCGGCGGCAAAGGCTCCCCGCTGTCGCGGAAGACGGTCGATCATGCGCCCGATCAGCGGGTCCTGAATAAAGTCGAACACGCGCATGGCGATCAGGACCAGGCCCAGTGCCGAAAGCGAGATGCCCAGTTCCCCGACGGCGAAACGGGGCAGGTGGATGTAGAGCGGTAGGCCAGCGGACGCCAACATTGCCGCGAAAACGCTGACCTGCAGCAGCGTCCCGTGGCCAATTGGCCCGGTTGAACACCGCGTCGTCATCCGCTCACATCCTTGACCGGCGGCGTCGGGCGCGGATGATAGGGCGCCCGCTTCAGCACGAGCCTGAGCGCCTGCCAGTGGATCAGGGCGATCGTGCGAACCGAGCCAAGGGGGCGGCGAAGCATCACGCCCAGGATGGACCGGTTGCCCAGCCGGCGACGGGGACCGGAAAGCGTGGCACGAAGACCCTCATCCCCGTCCCGAAAGTCGATCGATATCGCCAGCCGGTCCTGGCCCAGCACGAAACCGAACCGGTAACTTCCCGAAACGGTCTGGAACGGCGAGACATGGAAGATCTTGTCCGCCTCGATCCGGTCGTCCGGACGGATGGCGGCAAATCCCGGCTTGGAGCAGAAGTAGCAGTGCCGGTCTCCGAAGGTGTTGTTGACCTCGGCGATGACCGCGATCAGGTCTCCGTCCCTCTCGACCATCCAGAAGCTGACGGGATTGAACACCTTGCCCAGAAAGCGCGGCTGCGTCAGCAGCAACAGCGTGTCGCGCGCATCCAGCGCGCAACCGCGTGCCGCAAGGACCTCCCGCGCCCAGGCCGCGCCGCGCCCCCGGCCGCGGCTGCCGCCATGGTCGCGGTCGTGAACGGCGAACAGGTTGAAACGGTTGCGCGAAAACAGCGAAGGTCCGGACGCCGAGTCCGCGTCCATCAGGACATAGTCGACGCCATAGCGGAACGCGTTGGCGATGCGGCCCTTGCGGGCGTGGGTCGTATGTCCCGCGATATGTTCGGGCCAACGCGTCATGCTGGCTGAAGGCTCAGAGCGTCGGCAATGCGAACGGCGCTTTGGAACCCGTCTTCGTGAAAGCCGTAGCGCGTGTAGGCACCCGCGAACCAGGTCCGGTTGCGCCCCTGGATCCCGCCAAGTTCCCTTTGCGCGGCGAATGCCGCCGCGTCGAACACGGGATGCCGAAACACCTTTTCGTCGTAGACGAGGTGATCGGGGATATCGTCCGACGGATTGAGCGAGACGAAAAGCGGATCGCGTTCGGGGATGTTCTGCAGACGGTTCATCCAGTAGGTCACACCGATCTGCGTGCGGTTCTGGCGCGTGTCGCCCCTGTAAACCCAACTGGACCAGCAGCTTTTGCGTCGCGGCATCTGGGCCGGATCGCAGTGCAGGACGACACGGTTGTCCTGATAACGCAGGCGGGAAAGCACGTTGATTTCGCCCTCGGTCGGCTGCGTGATCAGCCGCAGCGCCTGATCGGAATGGCAGGCAAAGATCACCTCGTCGAAACTTTCCGGCTCGGCGCCTGCGACGTGAACCTGTGCCGAGCGATCATCGCGCGTGACACCCTTGACCTGCGCGCCCAGCCGCAGGTCGCAGCCGACCGTGCGCAGTCGCGCCTCGAGCCTGCGGACGTATTCGGCGCTTCCGCCTTGCACCGTCCACCACTGGTGCTGGCCACTCGCGCTCAGCAGCGCGTGATTGCGGAAGAACTGGACAAGCGTGCGCGCCGGAAAGTATCCGATCTGATCGGTGGGGGTGGACCAGATCGCGCCGCAGATCGGCATCAGGTAGTAGTTCCGGAACCAGTTCCCCAGGCGCAGCCGGTCCACGAGGTCGCCGATGGTCATGACGTCATCGGAAACGGCGGCTTCGGCCCGGGCGTTGAAGTGCAGGATGTCGCGAAGCATGCGCAGATAGGACGGTCGCAGCGCGTTGCGCTTCTGTGCGGTGATCGCCGCGAAATCCGCAAGCCCATATTCGACCCGGCCGTTGTCGATCGTCGCGCCGAAACTCATGCAGCTTTTTGCGACGGGAACGTCAAGGTCCGCGAACATCCGCGTCAGGTTCGGATAGTTCGCGTAGTTGAAGACGATGAAGCCCGTATCGACCGGCTGGTCGTTGTTCTTTCCGGCTATGATGGTTCTGGCATGGCCGCCCAACCGGGGTTCGGCTTCGAACAGGGTGACGTGGTAACGCCGGGACAGCAGATAGGCCGAGGCAAGGCCAGATATTCCGCCACCGATCACGGCGATACGCTTGCGGTCCAAGGGCAAGGCATCAAACGACATTCAGGTCACTCCTTTTTGACCTTGATACGGCTCCGTCGTCCGCCCGGATCATTTTTTTTGATCCGCACAAAGGCCATGCGCGTATTGATCCGCATGTTGAACCTCGTGCGTTTGCCTGCGACAGTCACGACAGTTCCGCCCTTTCAGGGTGGACTGGATGGCGTGTTCGTCGCCGACAGGGTGCAGGACGGTATGACAGAAGCTGGAGGTGCAGAGATCAGCCCGCAGACGGCGTGGATGATCGCCGTGCGCGACCGGCGTGACCGAGCGGCCTTTGCAAGGCTGTTCGACTACTATGCCCCAAGGCTGAAATCCGTGACGCTCAGATCCGGCACGCCCGCCGCCGAGGCGGAGGACATCGTGCAGGACGTCATGCTGGCTGTCTGGCACAAGGCATCGCAGTACGATCCGGCGCGCGCCGACGTGTCCGGCTGGATCTACAGGATCGCGCGCAATCGCCAGATCGACCTTGCCCGCCGCAAGGCGAGGCCGGAGCCCGAGGACCTGATGCTGGACGCAAGCCATGCGCCGGAAGCCGATCAGATCGTGGCGATGGCGCAAGAGGCTGGCGAACTTCGGCGCGCGCTCGGGCAACTGGCGCCAGAGCAGAAGAGGCTCATCGAGAAAGCCTATCTTGGTGACATGTCCCATGTGGAGATCAGGGAGGACACCGGGCTGCCGCTGGGGACGATAAAGTCCCGGATCAGGCTGGGGCTGGAACGACTGAGGTATGAACTGAAAGAGCTGCGCAAGACATGACGGATATCAGCCATCACGTTCCGGACTGGATGATCCGCGACTATGTCGGCGGCGCGCTGTCCTACGCGTTCGATCTTGTCGTCGCCACGCATGTGTCCATGTGCGACGAGTGCCGGGCGCGTCTTGGCGCGCACGAGGCTCTGGCGGGCGCCGCGCTTGACGCGTCAGGACCTGCCGAGGTGTCCGACGGGCTGCGTGATGCGGTTCTTGCCCGGCTTGACGACAGGCCCCGGCAAAGGCCGCGGCCCGCCGCCTTCGGCGTGTTTCCGGCGCCGCTGGCCGAGGCGCTGCATGGACGGCCGCCGCGGTGGCGGTCGCTGGGCTTGGGCGTTCGCCAATGCATCCTGCATGAAGACCGGACCGGCAGCGCGCGCCTGCTGTTCATCCCGCCCGAACAGGCGGTGCCCGAGCATGGGCATCGCGGACTTGAGCTGACATTGGTGCTGCAGGGCAGCTTCCACGATGAAACCGACCAGTTCGAGGTGGGCGATCTCGAGGTCGCAGACAGCGATCTGACGCATGTGCCGGTTGCGGGCAAGGGCGCGCCCTGCATCTGCCTGGCGGCAACGAACGCGCCGCTTCGCTTCAAGGGGTTTCTTCCGCGTCTGACGCAGCGGCTGTTCCGCATCTGACACCGATCGCTTTTCGGCGGACGAATAGAGGGGGCGGACATGCGAAATGCCTTGGTGATCGGCGCATCGGGCGGAATCGGGGCGGCCGTGGCGGCGGCCCTGACATCCCGCAGCGTCGACGTCGTCCCGCTGTCCCGGCGTGCCGACGGCATGGACCTTACGGAGGCCGCATCGGTCGAACGCGTGATGGCGGGCCTGAGCGGCCCGTTCGACCTGATCCTGATCGCGACCGGCGTACTTGCCAGCGCGGGGTGCCGGCCCGAAAAGTCGCTGGCCGAGATCGATGCCGGCGCGATGGCCCGCGTCATGGCGATCAACGCAATCGGCCCGGCCCTGATCCTGCGTCACGTGCCCCGCCTGCTTCCGCGGCGGGGGCGCTCGGTCGTCGCGGTGCTGACAGCGCGCCTGGGGTCGATCGGGGACAATGCATTGGGCGGGTGGTATTCCTACCGCGCCTCGAAGGCTGCGGCGAACCAGATCGTGCGCACGAGCGCGATCGAGATCGGTCGACGGCACAAGGATGCCATCGTCGTGGCGCTTCATCCCGGCACAGTCGCGACGACCTTCACCAAGGACTATCCGGGGCACCGCAAGGTCGCGCCAGAACTGGCGGCGGCAAACCTTCTTGGCGTCATCGAGGGGCTGACGGCTGAGGACAACGGCGGTTTCCGCGACTGGGAAGGCAACGCCGTTCAGTGGTGACGCTTGTTGGAGGCCAGGCGCGCCTCTGCAATCCGCTTTCGCGCGTGACCGGGTCTTCGCGGAGTGACCTTGCAGGGATCAGGACGCACAAGACATGTGCATGGCGCCGGATCGTGCGGAAATCATCTGAATCCTTGCGTCGGGATCGCCGCGGCCGCCGCCAGCGCTGAAAACAGCAACTGGTGTCCGGACGCGGGACCTGTTTGAATACGCGCGGAACACGGGATTTGGCCGGTGGGGGCTTCATGGTACGTCTGACATTTGGTCTTTGCGCGGCGCTGATCGCGGCGCCAGCCGCCACACTTGCCCAAGGCGCAGGTGGCGGGCAGCCTCAGCCCGTCACTGTCGTCACCTTGGATACGCAGTCCGTGACACTCAAGTCGCCCTTGCCCGGCCGCGTCGCCGCCTCGGGCGTTGCCGAGGTGCGCCCGCAGGTCAACGGCATCATCACCGAGCGCCTGTTCGAGGAAGGGGGCGAGGTGCAGAAGGGCGATCCGCTCTACCAGATCGACCCGGCAAGCTACGAGGCCACGGTCGCCGCCGCCGAGGCGGCCCTTGCGCAGGCCGAGGCCTCGCTTCGCGCCGCCGAAAGCGAAGCCACGCGGCAAGAGACACTGCTTGGCCGGTCCGTGGTAAGCCAGCAGAACCTGGATGACGCCATCGCCGCGCGCGACGTGGCCGATGCCGCCGTCAAGGTCGCCCGCGCCAACCTGATGTCGGCGCAGATTGACCTTGATCGGACGACCATAAGGGCGCCGCTTTCGGGCGTCGTCGGACTTAGCGAAACCACCCAGGGCGCACTGGTGACCGCCGGCCAGGCGACGGCGCTCACGGTTATCCGCGATCTTGATCCGGTTTACGTGGACGTGACGCAGTCGGCGGCAGAACTTCTGCGCTGGCGCCGCTCTGACGCATCCGTCAACGGCGCGGACCAGACCGTCACGCTGCGTCTTGCCGACGGGTCGCAATACGAAGAAACCGGCCGACTTGAGGCCGCCGAGCCCCATGTCAACGAACTGACAGGCGTCGTCGTGCTGCGGCTCGAATTCCCCAACCCCGATCACCTGTTGCTTCCGGGCATGTATGTACAGGTCGAGATGCCCCAAGGGGTCGTGGAAAACGTCGTGCTTGCCCCGCAGGAAGGGGTCAGCCGCGACCGGCGCGGTCTTCCCACGGCGATGGTGGTGAACGCCGATAACCTCGTCGAGCGCCGGCAGCTGACCGTGTTGAGGGATCAGGGGGCAAGCTGGATCGTCACCGAGGGCCTAGGCTCGGGTGACCGATTGATCGTTGAGGGTCTGCAGAAGATCGCGCCGGGCGCGACGGTCGTCCCGGAAGAACGCGGGTCCAGCACACCGCCGGAAGCAGCCGCCGAAACCTCCAACTGACCGGAGCCTGACGAATGGCACGCTTTTTCATCGACAGGCCGGTCTTCGCCTGGGTGATCTCGATCCTGATCATGGGGGTCGGGCTTCTGTCGATCCTGACCTTGCCCATCGCGCAATACCCGCAGATCGCGCCCCCCTCTGTCCGCATCTCTGCCTCCTATCCCGGTGCGTCGGCGGAAACGGTGGCGAATACCGTGACCCAGATCGTCGAGCAGCAGATGACGGGTCTGGATGGTCTGCGCTACATCTCGTCCAGTTCGACGTCCGATGGCTCCGCTTCGGTGAACCTGACTTTCGAGACGGGCACCGACGCCGACATCGCCCAGGTCCAGGTTCAGAACAAGCTGGCGCAGGCCACGCCGCTTCTGCCGGAAACCGTGCAGCGCCAGGGGTTGCGGGTTCAGAAGTCAAGCTCCAGCTTCCTGATGGTCATCGCGCTGATCTCGGAAGACGGAAGGCTGGACCAGTTTGACCTGTCCGACTACCTGAACTCGAACCTGGTGGATGAGTTCAGCCGGATCGAGGGCGTTGGCGGGGTTCAGGTCTTCGGCTCGCAATACGCTATGCGCATCTGGCTGGAGCCTTCGAAGCTGGCGGCGTTTCAGCTTTCGCCCGGCGATGTGGTCAATGCGGTCTCGGCGCAGAACGCGCAGATTTCAGCCGGTGCATTCGGAACGCTTCCGACTGTCGAAGGGCAGCAGCTGAACGCGACGATCACCGCGCAATCGCTCTTGTCCACGCCCGAGGACTTCGAGAACATCGTGCTTCGCGCCGAAACCAACGGGGGCCTTGTGCTTCTGAAGGACGTCGCGCGCGTCGAGGTCGGGGCGCAGGACTATTCGACCATCGCCAGGTTCAACGGCAAGCCGTCGTCGGGCATGGCGGTCCAGCTTGCCCCCGGCGCGAACGCACTCGATACGGCGCAACGGGTAAAGGACCGCATTGCGCAGTTTTCGGAATTCTTCCCCGATGGCGTCCGCTACGTCATCCCCTATGACACGACGCCCTTCATCGAGATTTCGATCAAGGAGGTCGTCAAGACGCTGTTCGAGGCGATCGTGCTCGTCTTCCTGGTGATGCTGCTGTTCTTGCAGAACGTGCGGGCGACGCTGATCCCGACGCTGGCGGTGCCGATCGTGATCCTCGGGACGTTTGCGATCCTTGGCATCGCGGGCTTCACGATCAACGTCCTGACCATGCTTGCCATGGTGCTGGCGATCGGGCTTCTGGTCGATGATGCGATCGTTGTCGTCGAGAACGTCGAACGCATCATGGAGGAAGAGGGCCTTTCCCCGCGCGAGGCCACGCGCAAGTCCATGGACCAGATCACCGGCGCGCTGGTGGGCATCGCGCTGGTGCTGTCGGCCGTTTTCGTCCCGATGGCATTCTTCGGCGGCTCCACGGGGGTCATCTATCGGCAGTTCGCGATCACGATCGTTTCGGCCATGACACTTTCGGTCGTCGTTGCGCTTACCCTGACACCGGCGCTTTGCGCCACGATCCTGCGCGCCAAGGACGCCCACCACACGAACCGCGGCATCCTGGGGCTGTTCAACCGCGGCTTCGAAAAGGTGCTGGATGGATACAGCTGGACCGTGGGCCGCGTGATCGTGCGGCCGATTCGCGTGGGACTGGTCTACCTGATGATCGGCGGCGGGATCTGGTGGCTGTTCACCACCACGCCGACCGGGTTCCTGCCCAACGAGGATCAGGGCATCCTCATCACGCTCATCCAGGGGCCGACAGGTGCGACTGCAGAGCGGACGCTGAAGGTCGTTCAGCAGGTCGAAACCTATTTCAACACCGCCGAAAAGGAAAACATGGATTCCATGTTCGGCATCGCAGGCTTTTCCTTCGCCGGCAGGGGCCAGAACATGGGGCTTGCCTTCATCCGCCTGAAGGATTGGGAAGAGCGTCCGGATCCCGCGCAAAGCGCCCAGGCCGTCGCGGGGCGGGCGTTCGGGGCCTTCATGGGCATCCGAGACGCCATGGTGTTCCCGATCGTTCCGCCCGCGGTGATCGAGCTTGGGAACATCTCGGGCTTCGATTTCTACCTTCAGGCCCAGGGCGGGCAGGATCACGAAGCCCTTCTTGAAGCGCGAAACACGCTTCTGGGAATGGCTGCGCAAAGCCCGCTGATCGGCTCGGCGCGTCCTTCCGGGCTTGAGGATGCGGCGCAGTTCAACCTGGATATCGACTGGCGCGCAGCGGGCGCGATGGGGGTGTCGCCGACCGATATCGGCAACCTGCTTTCGGTCGCCTGGGCGGGTCGCTACGTCAACGACTTCAACGATAACGGCCGGATCAAGCGCGTGTACGTGCAGGGCGAACCCTCGTCCCGCGCGACGCCTTCGGACCTTCAGAAGTGGCGCGTTCGGAACAGTTCGGGCGACCTTGTTCCATTTTCGAACTTCACGTCCGAACGCTGGCAATACGGTCCGCAGGGCCTGTCCCGCTACGGCGGCGTTCCGGCGATGCAGATCCAGGGCTCGCCGGCCCCGGGCGTCAGCACCGGAGAGGCGATGGCCGAGATCGAGCGGCTGGCGGCCCAGCTTCCCGGCGGATATTCCGTCGCATGGACCGGCCTGTCGCTTGAAGAACGCGAAGCCGGGGGGCAGGCGCCGCTGCTATACGCACTATCGCTTGCCGCGGTCTTCCTTTGCCTTGCCGCGCTTTATGAAAGCTGGACGATCCCGTTCGCGGTGATGCTGGCCATGCCGGTGGGCGTGATCGGCACGCTTGCCGCGGCCCGCTACGGCGGTTTCGACAACGGCGTCTTCTTCCAGGTGGGCCTGCTGACGGTCATCGGTCTGACGGGCAAGAACGCGATCTTGATCGTCGAATTCGCCCGGGACCGCGTCGCGGCGGGCGAAGAACTGTTCAAGGCCGTGCGCGAGGCCGCCCGTTTGCGTTTCCGGCCCATCATCATGACCTCGATGGCGTTCACGCTGGGCGTGCTGCCACTGGCCCTGTCGACGGGGGCGGGGTCGGGCGGGCGGTCTGCGGTCGGCGCGGCCGTTCTGGGGGGCACGCTCAGCGCGACGATCCTGGGCGTCATCTTCGTGCCGTTGTTCTTCATCGTCGTTCAGCGGGCATTCGGCCGGCGCGTCCGGTGAAACCGCCCTTGGACGGATGAACCGGGCGACTTGCGGTCCCCAGCCGCCGGCATAATAGGCGAAACCTGACGCTTTTCGGGGATTCGCGCCAATTGGCAGATATACTTCTGCCTCAAGTCCCGTTACAGACGCGGCTTCCCCGCCGCGCGGACACCTGTATGGCCGTGACGGCCCTGTTGGATTTGGATGCCATGATCTCTCTCCTCTCCGAAGCCCTTGCCGAACGCGGCTTCGACACCCTTACCCCCGTGCAGGAGGCCGTGACCGAGCCCGATCTGACTGATGCCGATCTGCTGGTTTCGGCGCAGACGGGGTCCGGCAAGACGGTCGGCTTCGGGCTTGCGATCGCGCCCACGCTTCTGCGCGAGGATGATCGCTTCGGCCCGGCCGCGACGCCCCTGGCGCTGGTTGTGGCCCCGACGCGCGAACTTGCCTTCCAGGTCATGCAGGAACTGCGTTGGCTTTATGCACGGACGGGGGCCGTCGTGTCCTCCTGCGTGGGCGGCATGGACATCCGCGCCGAGCGCCGCGCGCTGGAGCGGGGGGCGCATATCGTGGTGGGCACGCCTGGCCGGCTTTGCGACCATGTCCGGCGCGGCGCGCTGGATCTGGGCGACATCCGCGCCGTCGTCCTGGATGAAGCCGACGAGATGCTGGATCTGGGCTTCCGCGAGGATCTGGAGTTCCTTCTGGGCGCCGCCCCCGAAGACCGCCGGACGCTTCTGTTTTCGGCCACGGTTTCCCCGATGATCGCCAAGCTGGCCGAGCAGTTTCAGCGCGACGCGCGGCGCATATCGACGATCAACAAGTCTGAACAGCACTCAGACATCAGCTACAAGGCGCTCCGCGTGGCGGCAGCGGATGCGAACCACGCGATCTTCAATCTGCTGCGCTACCATGACGATCAAAGCGCCATCGTGTTTGCCAACACCCGCGCGACCGTCAATCAGCTGAGCGCACGCCTCTCCAACCGCGGGCTTGCTGTTGTCACGCTGTCCGGGGAACTCAGCCAGTCCGAGCGCAGCCATGCCCTTCAGGCGATGCGCGACGGGCGCGCACGGGTTTGCGTAGCGACCGATGTCGCTGCGCGCGGGATCGACCTGCCCAATCTGAACCTCGTGATCCACGCCGATCTGCCGACCAACACGGAAAGCCTGCTGCACCGTTCGGGCCGCACGGGCCGGGCGGGACGCAAGGGGATCTCGGTGCTGATCGTTCCGCCCAGGACGGTCAAGCAGGCCGAACGGCTTTTGAAATGGGCGAAGGTCACGGCGGAATGGACCGTGCCGCCCTCGGCCGAGGACATCATTCAGCGTGACGAGGAACGGTTGCTGAACGACCAGTCCTGGAGCGAACCCGTCACCGAAGAGCAGGCGGAAGTCGCGGCGCGGCTGCTTGCCCGCCACGGGGCGGAGGCCGTCGCGGCTGCCCTTTATCGCATGCACCAATCGCGTCACGCGGCACCGGAAGAGCTGTCGCCACCCGACATGCCTGCGGCGCGCGAACACAAGGACTTTGGCCCTAGCCGCTGGTTCGCGCTTTCGGTCGGGCGCAACGACCGCGCGGAACCGCGCTGGCTTCTGCCGCTGTTGCGCCGCAGCGCGGATCTTGAAAAAGCCGCGATCGGCGCGATCCGGGTGCAGGAATCCGAGACATTCGTCGAGATCGCCGAGGCAAGCGTGGGCCAATTAATGGCGGCACTTGGTCCCGACGGCGAGATTCAGGACGGGATCCGGGTCCGGCCGCTTGACGGCCTGCCGGAGTTCTCGCGCCCCGCGCGCGCCCCGCGTCCCGAGGGCGCCAAGCCCTGGCGCACGCGCGACGAAGGCGAGGCGCCCCGGCCCTGGAAGGCAAAGCCCGGTTCGCCGAAACCCAATTCGCCGAAACCCGGTTCGCCTAAGCCCGGGGCGGGAGCCGCCGGGCGTTCCGAACGCCCCGATGCCGGCAAGTATGAACGGAAACCGCGCCGCGACCAGTCCTCATCGCCTGGCTGGAGCGCCGCAGACGCCCCGTCCGAGCAGACGTACAGCCAGGATGCACCGGGCGCGCGCAAGCCCAAGTACCAGCCCAAGGAGGGCAAGAAGCCCGGCGCCAAGCCTGCGCCCAAGCACAAGTCCGCGCCAAAGCCGGATTCGAAGTGGGCCTCGAAAGGCGGGCCGCGCAAGCAGGGCAAGCCCTCGGCTCCGCGCGCTGCCGGGCAGGGCACGCCCCACCGCCGCAAGACCTAAGAGCTGAGATCCGGAAAACCGCCGGGCGCGTACGAGACCGCTGGGGCTGGCGCTTGCGCCAGTCCCGCAGCCTTTGTCCGATCCGCGCAAAAGGGCGGGCGGCGGCGGTGGCCGGTCAGCCCAGAGTGTTGCGGTGGGTGACGGTTGACTTGCCGAAGAAGCTGCGGAACACCTTGGAGAAGTGCGAGGTCGACCGGCAGCCGCAGGCCATGGCGATCTCGGTGATCGACTGTTCGGTCTGAAGCAGCATGTTGCGCGCGCGGTAGGTCCAGCTTGACGGGATCGAAGAAATCAGTTCGCGCACAAGCCCCCTGTCCAGATGCACCCGCTCGCCGCGCACGTCGGCGCCTGCCTTGCGCCAGTCTTCAAGCGCGATGTCGTCGCGGAAGACCACGCCCACTTCGTCAAGGATCAACATCGAGGCATCGTCGATGCGCGCGATCTGTTCAGGGGTCATGGGCTCGCACTCGGGAAGCGCACGCTTGAGTGCGGGCAGCATCTCGAAATCGGGGGCAGCGCGCATCGCCCTGCGTGCGCCCCGCCCGCCAGACCGTGCTTGCCGTGTCGGATTCTCTGTCATCTTGCCGTTCCACGAGACTATTCGCCCGCAATAGGCGTTCCAAAGGCAGTTACCGACAGTCGTCCGGGCGAAGCAAACCAGCATTTTTGCGACATGGGCATGGCCAGCATAGGGGGCGCCCAGTCCGCAATGGCACAGTGGCATGCCCAAAAGGACATGCAGACCGGGCGGAACCACGAATTTCAGGGCGTGGGAACGTGCAATCTCACCCTCGTGTCGGTCCGATTCCGGGGTGCCGCACGCGGTTCGGACCGTATGTCGATCGGCGGCGCGAAGATCACAGCAGGTTGGTTGAGCGGATGTCGGACGCCGCGAAGTCGATCAGGGCACGGATCTTGCGCGGAAGCGTCCGTCCCTCAAGATAGGCGGCGCTGACCGGGCTCGGGCTGCCCGTGTATCCGTCAAGCAGGGTTGACAGCCGTCCCGCCGCAAGATCGTCGCGGATCGCGAACTTCGGGGCAAAGGCAATGCCCTTTCCTGCGGCTGCAAGGGCGCAGGCCGCGCGCACGGAGTTGACCAGGAGCCGCCCTTCGACGGTCACGACCGTCTCGGCCCCGTCCTTCCACAGCGGCCATCGGCGCGGGTCGCGGCGATTGGTGTCCACGATGAATGCATGCCCGGCAAGGTCCGCAGGGGTCCTTGGCGTGCCCGACCGTGCCAGGTACTGAGGACTCGCCACCAGGAAGGTCTGCACTTCGCCCAGCTTGCGGGTCTTGATCGACAGCATCTCGGACCTGCCGACACGGAAGGCCAGATCTATGCCTTCGGCAGCCAGATCCACGAAGCGGTCATCCAGCCTCAGGTCCAACGTCAGATCCGGATGCTGTTGCGCGAAACGTCCCAGCATTCCGACGACGTAGGTTTCTCCGAAGGTCACGGGCGCGGATATCCGGATCACGCCGGTGAAACCGCGCGATCCCTCGGACGCGCCCGTCAGCAGATCGTCCAGCTCGTCCAGCAGGGCCGGGGCTCGTGCCAGCAGATCCTCGCCCGCGGGGGTCAGGCCGACCTTTCGCGTCGTGCGCTGAAACAGGCGGACACCAAGACGCTGCTCAAGCTCTGCGACGTATTTCGAGGTCAGGCGGTTCGAGATGCCAAGCTGGTCGGCGGCCGCGGTGAATGAACCGGCCTGCGCCGTCGCGACAAAGGCCCTCAGTTGTTCGACAGTGTCCATTGGCCGGATCCTTTGAGAACAAAATGTGGGAAGTCATTCCGGATAATCTTCATTTTATGCGCTGTCCGCAACGCCTAGGTTCAGGGCAGTTCAATGATCGCCCCAAGGGGCCATGGAAAAGGACATCGAAATGAAGATCGCAATCATCGGGACTGGGAATGTCGGCTCGGGTCTGGCTGGTGTTCTGACGCGCAGTGGGCATGACGTCACGTTGGCGGCCCGGGACGCCAACCTCGCCGAGGCCACCGGTGGCGCAGACGTCGTAATCCTGGCAACACCCTTCGGTGCCGCGGCCGATCTGGCTGCGCGCGTTGACTTTTCGGGCAAGGTGCTGGTCGATGTGTCGAACCCGGTCACCGACGACTTCTCGGGACTGCAGGTCGGTCATCTGAGCTCGGCGGCCGAAGAGATTGCCAAGCTCGCGCCCGGCGCTTCGGTCGTGAAGGCCTTCAACACGATCTTCGCGCAGCATTATGGGACGGGTCTGAAGATCGGCGATCGCGCGTTGCAAACCTTCGTCGCCTCGGATGATGGGGCCGCCCGAGACATCGTCAAGACGCTTGCCTCGGACATCGGCCTGGAACCCGTGGATGCTGGCCCGCTCAAGAACGCGCGCTACCTGGAGCCGCTCGGCTTTCTCAATATCCAGTTCGGCTACGTGTTGGGCAAAGGCACCGCGATTGCCCCGCAACTGCTTGCCGCTTGACCCCGCCAATACAGGAGAAAAACCATGACGCAGAACACCTCATCCGACTACGCCGCCTTTGTGCTTCGTGCGGCGAGCGGCGCACTCTTCATCGCCCATGGGCTGATGAAGGTCCTTGTCTTCACCGTCCCCGGCACAGTCGGCTTCTTCGAAAGCCTCGGGCTTCCGGGGGGACTTGCCTACCTTATCATCCTGGCCGAACTGGCCGGCGGCGCGGCCCTTGTTCTGGGCGTGGCGACCAGGGTTGTCTCTCTTGCCTTGGTTGCTGTCCTTCTGGGTGCGGCATGGGCCCATTCCGGCAATGGCTGGGCTTTTTCGAATGCCGGGGGGGGATGGGAGTTTCCGCTGTTCTGGGCGGTCGTCCAGGCCGCGGTCGCCCTGATGGGGCGGGGCGCCTTCGCGCTGCGCCTGCCGGCCGTCGACAGGCTGCTTGGCCAATACGCCTGACTTGCCGGGCCGCCGGAAAGGCGGCCCATTCTCTGAAACCGGAGCAACAAGATGAGCACGCTGCAAGGCCTTGAGAGCCTCCGCGACCGCCTTTCCCCGACCGCGCGCATGCCGGTGGTCTTCCTTGGCCACGGCAGCCCGATGAACGCGATCGAGGACACGCAATTCAGCCGCGCCTGGTCGGAACTGGGCCGGGCGCTGCCCCGCCCCAGGGCGATCCTGGTGGTGTCGGCACATTGGATGTCGCGGGGCACGACCCTGGTGGATGTGACTGCCGCACCAAGGACCATACACGATTTCTACGGGTTCCCAGACGCGTTGTATGCAGAGCGCTACGCCGCACCGGGCGATCCGAAGCTGGCGCGCGAGGTCGTGTCGCTTCTGGCCAGCCACCAGGGGGCCGAAGATGACCGCTGGGGACTGGATCATGGTGCATGGACCATTCTCAAGTTCCTGTACCCCGAAGCCGATGTGCCTGTCTTCCAGATATCCATCGACATGACCAAAGATCTGGACTGGCATCTGGAAATCGGCCGGGTCCTTTCCGATTTGCGAGATCGCGGTGTCCTGATCCTTGGGTCCGGAAACGTCGTTCACAATCTGCGCGTCATGCGGCCCGGCGGCGCGCCGCAAGACTTCGCGCTTGAGTTCGACGCCCTTTTCGCGGAGCGCCTGACCGACCGGGATTTTGGCGCGCTCTCTGACCGGGCGAAGCTGGGCACGCTGCTTCAGATGGCGCACCCAAGCGTCGATCACTACCTGCCGGCGCTGACGATCGCAGGGGCCTCGGTCAGCCGGGACCTGCTGACCTTCATGACCGGGTCGATCGAACTCGGGTCCGTATCGATGCGGTCCTTCGTCTTTCATGCCGGGTGATCGCCGCCGTCAGTTCGTGCAGCCCGCGACGGAAACGTCATAATCAGAACTTATCAAGTTGATGAAACTTTTCCAGCGTTACAGAAGGGTGGGGCAGGTCTAGCTTCGGTCGCATTTCATGGGGGTGAACATGCTCGAAGCCGATCTCGCACTATCCGAAGCCAAGCCTCAACGCGGAGGTCGGGGCGCGCGGCGCGAACGCAGGGCCCATTCGGCGCAGGATCAGGGACGTCCCTACATCGTGCGCGGCATCCCCACCTACGACATCCTGTCCGAGGAAAGCCTGGTCCGGATCGAGCAGACGGCCGAGCGCATCCTTGCCGAGATCGGGATCGAACTTCGCGAGGATGCCGAAGCCCTTCGGCTTTACCGCGAGGCGGGCGCCAAGGTCACGGACATCTCGGCGGATGTCTGGAACCTGAAGTTCGAGCCGGGCATGCTGCGGGAAATCCTCAGGACCGCGCCGGCCGAGTTCACGCAGCACGCGCGCAACCCCGCCAACTCGGTCCGCATCGGCGGCAAGAACGTGGTCTTTGCGCCCTCCTACGGATCACCTTTCGTGATGGACCTGGACCGGGGCCGCCGCTACGGCACGATCGAGGATTTCCGCAACTTCGTGAAGCTTTCCCAATCCTCGCCCTGGCTGCACCATTCTGGCGGCACGGTCTGCGAACCGACCGACGTGCCGGTGAACAAGCGCCATCTGGACATGGTGTATTCCCACATCCGCTACTCCGATCGGGCCTTCCTGGGATCGATCACCGCAGCCGAACGCGCGGCGGACAGCGTCGAAATGTGCCGTATCCTGTTCGGGGCCGACTTCGTCGACCAGAACTGCGTGGTCATGGGCAACTTCAACACCACGTCTCCGCTGGTGCTGGACGGTGTCACGACGGCGGGCATCCGTACCTACGCCGCGGCCAACCAGGGGTCCATCCATCTGCCCTTCCTTCTGGGGGGCGCGGTGGCGCCGCTGACAATCGCCGGGATGGTGGCGCAGGGTCTGGCCGAATCCATGGCGTCCTGCGCGCTGACCCAGCTTGTGCGCCCTGGCGCGCCGGCGGTTCTGGCCAGCTTCTTCTCCTCGATGTCGCTCAGGACCGGCTCCCCCACCTTCGGCACGCCCGAACCTGCGATCGGCTCGCTCGTGATGGGTCAGCTGGCGCGGCGGCTGAACCTTCCGCTTCGCTGTGCGGGGAATTTCAGCACCTCGAAGCTGCCCGACGGGCAGGCGATGCAGCAGTCGATGATGTCGATGATGTCTGCCATTCAGGGCGGCGCGAACTACGTTCTGCATTCGGCGGGGTTTCTCGACGGGCTCCTGTCGATGTCCTACGAGAAGCTGGTGATGGACACCGACATGTGCGGCGCGCTCCATGCCTATATGGATGGCATGGAGGTCAACGATGACACCCTTGGCTTCGACGCTCTGGCCGAGCTTGGGCCGGGCCAGCACCTGTTCTCGACCGCCCATACGCTGCGCCACTACGAGACCGCCTATTGGGACAGCGCGCTGAACGACGACCAGCCCTGGGAAACCTGGGACGAACAGGGCGGCATCGACTATGCGTGGCGCGCCAACGCGCGGTGGAAGAAGCTGCTGGCGGAATATCAGGCCCCGGCCCTGGATCAGGCTACCGACGAAGCCCTTCTGGACTTCATCGATCGCCGCAAGAGTTCGATGCCGGACATGTGGTACTGAACGTTGCGGATTGGCCGGGGCACAGCTTTGGTCCCGGCCTATTTCCCGGCGGCGGGGACCGTTGCCTGCGCATCCTTGCGCTGGTCCAGCAGCCAGTCGCGCACGCTGGCGGCCGCGTGTGACAATGGCCTGTCCTTGGGCCAGACAACGTAGAAATCCTTGGCGGTCGTCACCATGTGGCCCGTCAACCGCACAAGAACCCCCTTTTCGACCAGACCCTCGACAAGGTGCCGCCAGCCAAGCGCGATGCCCTGGCCTTCGATCACGGCCTGAACGACCAGAACATAGTCGTTGATCTTCAGCCCGCTTGGCACCTGGTTGCCAGGAACTCCGACCGAGGCAAACCAGTCCCGCCATGTCGTGGCCGAGCGGAACGGTTCCTCCAGGTGGATGAGCTTGCAGGAAAGCAGGTCCGACGCCTGAATCGGTTGGCGGATCTGCGGCAGGTATTTGGCTCCGCAGACCGGGTAGATTTCTTCCGACGCCAGGACCTCGGCGTGAAGCTGCGGCCATTCCTCGGCTGATCCCCCCCGGATCCCCAGCGGCGCCCCTTCGGTTTCAAGCTCAAGATCCCGATCCGCCGTCTGGATCCGCAGATCGACGCCGGGAAGATCCTCGCGGAACTTCGTCATCCGGGGTACCATCCAGAAGGAAGCGAAGGCGGTTGAACAAGCCAGAGTCACCTGGTTTCCCGTCGGCGTCGCGCGAATGTCCTGCGCCGAGCGCTGGATGTGCGACAAGCCGATCGAGACATCTGTATGAAACTTCTGCCCCACCTCGCTCAGCCGTACGCGGCGGAACTCGCGCAGGAACAGCGTGCGCCCAAGCTGCTGTTCCAATCGGTGGATCGCGTAGGAAACGGCAGCTTGGGTCATGCCCAGCTCGCGGGCGGCGGCGCTGAAACTTGACAGTCGGCCCGCGGCCTCGAACACGATCAGGCTGTTGATCGACGGCAGAATCCTGCGAAGCGTTTCCATAAGTCTAGCTTGTCGAAGTCATGATGCCTGTCCAGCCACACAAGCTGCATTGCCTTTCCTAGCTCGCATGAGAAGTCATGAACAGCCCCGATCCTCCTGCCGTTTCGGAATGGGGCATATGGAACAGAGCCACGCCGGGGGATCGGCGCCCGGATCAAGTCCGGGTGTTCGGCTGGATCGAGAGGCTTCGCGCCCTGAACCCCAACGTGTCTTGCTGGCCGCTGGGTATCCGCGCGTGTTCGAGCCGTCTCTGGATGACGTCTGGGATCGGTTCGCCGCGTGGTTGCGGCTGTTGCCGAACATGCATCTCGATCATTTCCGAAACGGCGACGACATCGGATCCGGCTTTCATCACCGACCAGAGATGCAGGCGCTTGCTGTTCGAATCCAGCAGGCGGGTTTCGACCGCCAGATCGTCCCCAACCCGGACTTCCTTCAGAAACCGCTTGTGATCCTCGAGCAGGTAGATGGTGCAGCCGGTCGCCTTTCGGTACGCGGCGTCAAACCCAACCTCGTCCTGAAAGGCGTCGACGGCATGGCTGAAGACCAGCCCGTAGTATGCATCCTGCATGTGTCCGTTGTAGTCGATCCATTCCGGCCGAACGGAGGTTCGATAGTGAAAAGTTCGGGTCATGGCAGGGCGTAGAACCTCGCTGCGGTGTCGTGGAAGACAGAGAATGTCGCGGCCTCTGGCACAAGGCTTTCGTAGGCGGCGACGACATGGGCGTAGTCCGAATAGAGCGAATCCACGGGGAAGTTCGACCCGAACATGCACCGGTCCGGCCCGAACTGCTCAAGGCAGGTCTCGACGACGGGCCGGATGCTCTCGGTGCTCCAGTCGTGATCGAACATGCCCAGTCCGGACAGCTTGCAGGTGATCTGCGGCCGATCCGACAGGAGGCGCAGGCGCGAAGCCCAGTCCCGAAGTCCCGCCGGACTTCGGTCGTGCGGCGAGCCTGCATGGCAAAGTGCGATCGCGGTGCCCGGCGCGGCGTCCAGCACGCGCGCCATGCGTTCGTAAAGTTCAGGGATCAGCTGAAGGTCGAACGACAGGCCCCGTTCGCCGACCGCCCGAAGTCCTGCCGCGAACCGTGGATCGTCGAGCAGCGCGTTGGTGCCGGTCCGGGCATCCTCGCCCGGCGCGCGGCCGACGATCTGGCGGACGCCGCGCACAGATGGCAGGGTCTGGTACCGGTCGAGCTGCCGGGACAGGTCCGGCGCCGTCAGATCGCAGAACACGACCTGCGCAAGCGGCCAGCCCGGGTTCGCCTCGGCGACCCCCTGCACCCATGTCGCCTCGGCCCAGCCGTCTTCCGCGCCGACCTGGATGTGGACTGACGCCCCGAAACCGCGCGCGTCGCGCCGGAACTCGTCCATCAGATAATCCCTTTGGATCGGAGCAGGGTCGCCAAAGAAACGCCGGGCGCCCTTTGCCATGAGCCACGGGTAGCGCACCGCGGACAGGTCCCAGAGGTGATGATGGGCGTCAATACGCATCAGCGGCTCCGGTGGCCTCGGCCAGGAAGTCGCGGCCCTGCATCTTCCAGAAATGCAAGAGGTCGATGAAGACCCAATTCTCGGCCAGTTTGTCGCCCGCGCGTCTGTAGATGTCGATCACACGGAACTGGCCGGGCGTGTCACTTCCCGGCAAACCCATGAATCCACCTGTGGGGATGGCGGTGAAATTGGGCCAGCCGAAGAAACCGCCGTAATGCCCTTCAGCCAGCCGGGCGATATGCGTCGTGCGCGACCGCTGGCCGAAGCCCGCGCGGAAGGGGCCAGAATGCTGCTTGGCATAGCGTTCGATCGTGTAGGTCGCGCCGATCCCGGCCGGTCCCCACCAGATCATGTCGTCGTGCCAGCTGCGGGCAAGCTCTTCTTCCAGCGGCAGTCCCAGCTTCCATTGGCCAAGATCTGAGATCATGGCATTGATCGCGTCCAGAGTCCTTCGCCCCTCTGCTTCGGGCTGGGGGCCGTAAAGCAGCCCGTCATGCGTCATCGGGCCGGGCTGGACGAGATGCGCTGCAGTCTGGGGAGGAAAGGGGTTCTGACCGGCTTGCGTCATCAGGTGCGGAATGTCGAAATGCATCGCGGTTTCCGTGATCCGGTCCCCGTCGACCCGGTAGAACGCGCAGTATCGCAGGAACGCCATCTTTCCGGTGGGCAGAATGCCCAGCCATGGCTGATCGAACAGGCCCATCAGATGCCCCATCGACACCACCCAGACGCTTTCGAACCCGTCGATCTGGTTGCGACCGGCAAAGAAGATATCCTCGCGTCGCTGGAGCCTTGTCAGAGCCGATTTCAGCGGCTCCCAGAACGTCGAAGAAAGCGCGTCGGCGCCGTGCAGTTCGCCGAAGGGATGACACCCGCGCCACAGATGGTTCGGAGTGATGAAGGCGGCAAGCGATTCGCCGATCTGGGCACCGCGCGCGGCATCCAGCCGTTCGTGGAATCGCCGAACCAGCATCTTGTGTTCCTGGAATTCCGACACGTTTTCAGCCTCTTGGGATATTTTTGCAGACGTATGCAAAAACAGCTTGCCGGAAAGGTCTCCAAAAGTCTACCGTAATTGCAAGCGTATGCAAAACGTTTGCAGAGGGAGGCGACCTTGGCCGAAATCAGATTGTCCGGTGTGACCAAGCGTTGGGGCTCTTTCATCGGTGTCGACAAGTTCGACCTTACGATTGCCGACCGGGAATTCCTGGTGCTGCTGGGTCCTTCGGGCTGTGGCAAGACGACGACGATGCGCATGATCGCCGGGCTGGAGGACCCGACCGACGGGGAGATCCTGATCGACGGCAAGGTCGTGAACGACCTGGAGCCCAAGGACCGGGACGTGGCGATGGTGTTTCAAAGCTACGCCCTCTATCCGAACCTGAACGTCTATGAGAACATCCGGTTTCCGCTGCGGGTCCGGGGCGTCGATCCGGCGACCCACGATGAAAAGGTCCGGCGCGCCAGCGCCATGGTCGAGCTGGACGAATTTCTGCACCGCAAGCCGGCGGAACTGTCCGGTGGGCAGCGTCAGCGCGTTGCGCTTGCGCGCGCGATCGTGCGTGAGCCGAACGTGTTCCTGATGGACGAGCCGCTGTCGAACCTCGACGCGAAGCTTCGCGTGTCGACCCGCGCCCAGATCAAGAACCTCAGCCACGAGTTGGCGGTGACCACCATCTATGTCACGCATGATCAGATCGAGGCGATGACGCTGGCCGACCGCGTGGTGGTCATGGAGAAGGGGGTGGTCCAGCAGGTCGGCAGCCCCACGGAAATCTACGACAAACCGGCCAACACCTTCGTGGCCAGCTTCATCGGCAGTCCCGCGATGAACCTGATCGATGGCAGGGCCGAGGGCGGCGTCTTCAGGGCGGATCGCACCGAAATTGCGAACCTGCCGGTCGGCGACGGTGCCGTGACGCTTGGTTTCCGAGCCGAAGATGCGGTGGTCGCGCGAGATGGCGGCCAGATAACGGCGCCGATCTACACGCTGGAGCTGCTTGGTGACGCGACCATGGTCAGCGTGCGGATCGGTGGCGCGCTGGTCAGCGCCAAGGCCGACAAGACCTTCCGTGCGGAAATCGGAGAGATGATCTCGATCCGGGTTCCGAACGAGCATTGCCACCTGTTCGACGCGAGGACGGGGGCGCGTATCGGGGACTGACCTCAACATCGGGCCAGGCATGCGAACTGGCCCAAACACAGGGAGACGCAAGGAATGAATCTGAAGACGATCCTGACAGCCGGTGCGATCTGCGTTGCCGGCGGCGCCGCGAGCGCCGAATGCGCGTTTGACAACACCGTCCCGCTCCGGTCGCTGACCGCCGGGTTCGAGGCGTGGAAGGCGGTCACCGATGCCATGGCCGAATGCGGAAACTTCGAAGCGAACCTCGACCAGGAGTTCAGCGAAAAGCAGCCTGAAGCCTTCGCGGCGAACCCTGCGCTTTACCAGATCGGCGGCGTCGCCAATTCGACCATGATCCCGCTGCTGACCGCAGGAACGATCCGGCCGCTGGATGATCTTGTCGCCAAGTATGGCCAGAACCTTAGCCCCAACCAGTTCATCCGGGTGGACGGCAAGGTCATGGCCATCGCGATGATGGTGAACAACCAGCATCTGATGTACCGCGAAGACATCCTTTCCGATCTCGGCATCGCTGTTCCCACGACCTATGAAGAAGTGCTCGCTGCGGCGGCCGCGATCAAGGAAGCCGGCGTGGTGGACTACCCGATCGGGGGCACCTTCATGACCGGTTGGAACCTCGGCGAGGAATTCGTGAACATGTACCTTGGAGAGGGCGGACAGTTCGTCGATGACAAGAACATGCCCACGATCAACAACGAAAAGGGCATCGCCAGCCTCGAAATGCTCAAGGCGCTGACCGAGTACATGGATCCGGAATTCCTGGTGTCCGATTCCACCTATGTCCAGCAGCAGTTCCAGCAGGGCAAGATCGCGATGGCCAACCTCTGGGCCAGCCGGGCGGGTGCCATGAACGACGAGGCGGAAAGCCAGGTCGTGGGCAAGGTCAAGATGGCAGCCGCTCCGATGGGATCGGTCGCTCCGGCGTCGTCGATCTGGTGGGACGGCGTCGTGATCGCGGCCAACATCAGCGACGAGGAAGCTGACGCCGCCTTCCGTGTCGCGATGGAAGGGCTCGACGCCGAAATGGTTAAGGCGCACAACGACGCCTCGGTCTGGTTGATCCCCGGCTACGAACCCGGCGAATTGGCCGCCGGTGCCGCCGCGACCGCCGCCAAGGGCGCCTTGCCCTATCCGGCCTCGGCCGCCATGGGGGTGATGCATTCCGCCCTCGGCAACGGCATCGCGGACTATCTGACCGGTGCCAAGGACGCGCAAACGACGCTTGTCGACATCGAGGCCGCCTACACGACCGCGGCCAAGGAAGCCGGCCTGATCAACTGATACCCTTGGCGGGGCCACCGCTCCGGGTGGCCCCGCGTTTCCCCTCGCCTTGACCTCATCCCGGCCAGAACTGGACAGGACATGAAATTCAAGACATTCGCAGCGTTCGTCGGACCCTCGGTGCTGATGATGCTTCTGTTCATTGCCTTTCCTCTGGTGAAGGTGTTCTGGCAGAGCTTCAACGTGACCCAGCCGGTCTATGAAACCGTCGAGGTCGAGAAGTGCACGCCGGGCTTCCTGACCCAGATCTGCACCACCGAGTTTCAGACCATCCCGCAACTGGACGACAACGGGGATGTCGTCACCCGCACGACCTATGTCGGGCTGCAAAGCTACCGCAACGTCCTGGAAATGGAACGCTTCTGGACGGCCGCCAAAGCATGGTCCTGGTCCGGCATCATGACCATCGATTTCTGGAAGGCCCTACGTTTCACGCTGATGTTCACCCTGGTCACCCTGCCGCTGGTCGTGGGTGTCGGCCTGCTCATCGCGCTGGCGATCAACAATGCCGCTGCCGCGATCCGGGGGCCGGTGATCTTCGTGTCCCTCTTGCCGTTCATCATCACCCCGGTGATCGGGGCCCTGTCGATCAACTGGCTGTTCCGGGGCGACGGCATCCTGACCGCGCTGCTCGAACATTGGCTTGACCGCGATCTTGCCCTTTTCGCGCAGGCCTGGACCATCGAACTGATGATGATGTTCTACCGCGTCTGGCACGTCGCGCCCTTCGCTGCGATCATCTTCTATGCCGGTCTGCAGACGGTCAACCAGGACAGCCTTGAAAGCGCGATCATCGACGGCGCGACCCGCTGGCAGCGCCTGCGCCTGATCATCGTACCGCACCTGATGCCGCTGATCATCTTCGTCGCAATCATCCACCTGATGGATACCTACCGGGTGTTCGAGGAAATCGTGGGTTTCCGCAGCCAGGGCTACGTGATTTCCCTGCAGTGGCTGACCTATGACTTCCTGACGCCGGATCAGGCGGGGAACCGTTCCATCTCGCGGGCTTCGGCTTCGGCCATGCTGACAATGATCGGCATCGCCGTCCTGCTCGTGCCACTTCTCAAGCGCACATGGCGCGACCACAGGGGGACCAGCTGATGAGCGCCCGCGCCCTTGGACAACCCGCATCCCTGCGGGTGCTTTCTAACGGATTTCTGGCCTTCTGGTGCCTTGTCGCCGCCTTCCCGATCTTCTGGATCACGGTGATGAGCTTCAAGTCGCCCGTGGATGCCTTTGACGACAATCCGCTGAACGTGATCTTCGGCCCGGCCACCCGGGCCGCCGGCAACGGGTTGTCGATCCTCGACATCGCCCTCGGGCTTGGCCTGATCTGCGCGACGATCCTCTATTCCATGCGCAGGCTGCCGAAAGCCGTCAGAACCTACGGCGCGGGCCGATCCATGGCGCTTGCATGGATCGTAGCTGTCCTGCTGGTCGCGGTTGTCTTCCTCGTGCTGTTCTTCGTCGTCCTGCCGTGGGTGACTGGGCTGCTGAACCCGGTTCTGGGCCCGCTGGGGCGCGATGTCCTGGGTGCCACGACCGAGCATTACCAGACCGTCTGGGTCGACCGCGGCTTCAGCAACAACTTCAAGAACTCGATGATCGTGACGGCCGGGGTCGTGTCGGTCTCGTTGACCTTCGGAACGCTCGCCGGTTACGGCCTGGCAAGGTCGGGATCGGTGCTCGCCTTCTGGATCCTGATCATCGCGCTCGTGTTCCGTGCGCTGCCGCATTCGGTGCTTGTCGCCGGATACCTTCCGGTCTTCATCAACTCGGCCGAGTGGCTGGCGCCGATCCTGGGCGAGAACGCGCCAACGCTTTACGGCAAGCCCTTCGCCGTGATCGCGGTCCTGGTGGCGATCAATCAGCCCTTCACGATCTGGATGCTGCGCAGCTTCTTTGCCAACATCCCCGCCGATCTTGACGAGGCCGCGCGGGTCGACGGCTGTTCGCACTTCAAGGCGTTCCGGCTGGTGATCATGCCGGTGATGTGGCCGGGGGTCATCACCACGGGTCTGTTCAGCTTCCTGCTGGCCTACAACGACTTCCTCGTCACCTCGCTGCTGCTCGACGCGTCGAACCAGACCATGGTTCCGGCCATTGCCGGCATGTTCAATCGCGAAACCACCACGACCGACCAGGTCGTTGCAGTCGCCGCCGCCGTGTCGATCACGGCGCCGCTCTTCGTTCTCGTCATGGTCTTCCAGCGCCAGATCGTTTCCGGTCTCACTGCGGGGGCGGTCAAGGGATGATCGGCGCGCGCCCCGAACAGTCGGTCCTGAGCCGCGACACCGACCTGTCCAAGACCGAGGCGACGCGCGCGGTCATCGAGGGAATGGTGGATGGTCTGAACGATCATCGCATCAACGACATCGGTGAGTTCTTCGCCGACGGGTTCCGCTGGATTGGGAACCAGGGTTGCGGCACCAAGCGCGGCCTGAAGGAATTCCAGGACAACTGGCAGCGCCCGTTCCAGGCGGCATTTTCCGACAAGGTCTGCGTGGACGAAGCCAGGCTCTACATGGGCGAGTGGGCCGCGGCCTTCGGGCGGCAAGAGGCCACCCATTCGGGCGACTTCATGGGTGTGGCCCCGACCGGCAAGCGCGTCGAGATCCGCTACATGGATTTCTGGAAGGTGGAGGACGGCAAGATCACCGACAACTGGGTGATGGTCGATTTCCCCCATGTTTTGGCGCAACTCGGCGTCGACGTGTTCGCTGGCCAGGGTTGGGAAACCTTTGACCGGGGTGAGCGCACGCCGCCCCGACCGGACAAGCAAGGATAAGAGCAATGGCAATCGAATATCTCAAGCGCAGCAAACCGGACGCGGAAAAGGCCGAGGATGACGCCAAGGTACGCGATGTCGTTGCCGCGACGCTGGCCGACATCGAAGCCCGTGGCGATGCCGCCGTGCATGAACTGGCCGTCAAGTTCGACGGATACGATCGTGCAAGCTATCGGCTTTCCCAGGCAGAGATCGAGGCGATCATCGCAAAGGTCAGCCCGAACGACATGGCCGACATCCGGTTCGCGCAGGAACAGGTCACGAATTTCGCGCGTGCCCAGCGTGCCTCAATGACCGATATCGAGGTCGAAACCCTTCCCGGCGTGATCCTCGGGCACAAGAACATCCCCGTCCAGTCCGTGGGCTGCTACGTGCCGGGCGGCAAGTTCCCGATGGTCGCTTCGGCTCATATGTCGGTGGCAACCGCCAAGGTCGCGGGCGTGCCCCGGATCATCGCCTGCACGCCGCCCTTCAACGGCGAGCCGAACCCGGCGGTAATCGCGGCCATGCATATGGGCGGCGCCGACGAGATCTACGTTCTCGGTGGCATTCAGGCCGTGGGCGCCATGGCGATCGGCACCGAAACGATCGAACCCGTGCATCTGCTTGTCGGGCCGGGCAACGCCTTCGTCGCCGAAGCCAAGCGTCAGCTTTTCGGCCGCGTCGGCATCGACCTTTTTGCCGGGCCGACGGAAACCATGGTCATCGCCGACGAGACGGTTGATGCCGAAATGTGCGCGACCGACCTTCTTGGCCAGGCCGAACACGGCTACAACAGCCCCGCCTGCCTGATCACCAATTCGCGCAAACTGGCCAACGACACGATGGCCGAGATCGACCGCCTGCTGACGATCCTGCCGACCGCCAACACAGCCTCTGTCAGCTGGCGGGATTTTGGCGACGTGGTTCTATGCGACACGCATGAAGAGATGCTGCAGGTCGCCAACGACATGGCCTATGAACATGTGCAGGTGATGACGGACCGGGACGACTGGTACCTGGACAACATGCACAGCTATGGCGCGCTTTTCCTTGGACCCCGCACCAATGTCGCCAACGGCGACAAGGTGATCGGTACCAACCACACGTTGCCGACGAAGAAGGCCGGGCGCTATACGGGCGGGCTCTGGGTTGGCAAGTACCTGAAAACCCACAGCTACCAACGGGTCGTGACCGACGAGGCCGCCACCATGATCGGCGAATACGGGTCGCGCCTGTGCATGCTTGAGGGCTTTGTCGGGCACGCTGAACAATGCAACCTGCGCGTCCGCCGATATGGGGGGATCAACGTTCCCTATGGCGAAGGCGCGCCTTACCGGAAAGCCGGCGAATGACCGACCGTCACACGGCCAACAAGGCGTTGATCGCACCGCTCCGGGCGGCGATGTATGATTTCGACGAAACCGAGCTGCGTCGTCAGCTGGCCAACATAAGCGCGCCGGACGCGGTGTTCCGCCTCTGCCATCCGTTCGGCGACAGCGTCGGTTCGGATGCCTTCTTTGACGCGGCCTACAAGGGCCTCGTCGAGGCATGGCCCGATCTGGAGCGGCGCGACTACATCGTCATGGCGGGCGAGGATGGCGACGGGGCCGACTGGGTCGGATGTGGCGGATATTACACGGGTCTTTTCCTGTCCCCGTGGCTCGACATTCCGCCGACCGGCCATCAGGCGGTGATGCGGTTCCACGAATTCTTCCGTATCGCGGACGGCAAGGTCGTCGAATTCCAGGCGATCTGGGACATCCCCGAGGTGATGATGCAGGCGAATGCCTGGCCCATGGTCCCCAGCCTTGGCCGCGAATGGCACGTGCCCGGCCCCGCGACGCAGGACGGCCTTGTGCCGGGGCCTCATGATCCGGAAAGAAGTGCCGCCACCTGCCAGCACATCGTCGACATGCTGAACCATCTTACGAAGCACCCAAGCCAGGGCGGGCCCGAGGTGATGGAGATGGAACGGTTCTGGCATCCGAAGATGAACTGGTACGGCCCCTCGGGCATCGGCACCGGAAGGGGCATTGCGGGGTTCCGCCACTGGCACCAGATTCCATTCCTGAACGGAATGCCGGACCGGGGACAACATGCAGACGAGACCACCCATCATTTCTTCGGCGACGGGGACTATGCCGCGGTGACGGGCTGGCCCAACATGAGCCAGACGCTGTCGCATGACGGCTGGATGGGGATCGCCCCGTCCGGCAAGCGCATCACGATGCGGAGCCTCGACTTCTGGCGGGTGGAAAACGGCCTGATCCGCGAAAACTGGGTGCTGGTCGACATTCTGGACGCCTACCGTCAACTTGGCGTCGATGTCTTCGCCCGGCTGCGCGAATTCAACAAGGCGCGTGTTCCGGGATCGGTCCCGTTCCCGGTTGGAGGGCGGTGATGCGCCTGCCATCGACGCCCTCCTTCCGACTGGACGGCAAGCGCGCCCTCGTGGCCGGGGCCTCATCGGGCATCGGCCTCGCCTGTGCCACGGCGCTGGCCGAGGCCGGGGCAGAGGTGACGCTGGCCGCGCGGCGCAAGGACGCGCTGACGGAGTGCGCCAGGGCCCTGGCCAACAACGGGTGGCGCGCGAACGTGCTTCAGCTTGATGTCGCTGATCTTGGGGCGGTTCGCGCGGAGGTGGAGGCGGCCGAACCGTTCGATATCCTTCTGAATGCGGCAGGGCTCGCGCGGCACTCTCCGGCGCTTGAGACGACCCCTGCCGACTTCGACGCCGCCATGGCGGTGAACCTGCGCGGGGCCTATTTCCTGATGCAGGCGGTGGCGCGGCGGCTGATCGAGACCGGGCGGCCAGGGTCGCTGATCACGATTTCCAGCCAGATGGGCCATGTCGGCGGGCAGGACCGTGCGGTCTATTGCGCGACCAAGCACGCGGTCGAGGGCATGACCAAGGCGATGGCGATCGAATGGGGACGGCATCGTATCCGGGTGAACACGATTTGCCCGACGTTCATCCTGACCGATCTGACCCGGCCAACCTTTGATGATCCGGCGAAGCGGTCCTGGATCGAGGAGAAGATCAAGCTGGGCCGGCCCGGCGAGGTCGAGGATATCATGGGGGCGGCGGTCTATCTGGCGTCGGACGCTTCGGCGATGGTGACCGGGAGCTCTCTGATGGTCGATGGGGGGTGGACGGCGGACTGATGGCGCAAAGCAAGGTCACATCGGCAGAGGTTGCCGCGCGGGCGGGCGTCAGCCAGTCGGCGGTAAGCCGGGTATTCACGCCGGGGGCATCGGCCTCGGCAAAGACCGTCGCCAAGGTGCGAAAGGCCGCCGAGGAACTGGGCTACCGCCCGAATGTCCTGGCGCGGGCGATGGTCTCGGGGCGCAGCCGGATCATCGGCCTGGTCGTGGCCTACCTCGAAAACCAGTTCTACCCGGTCGCGCTTGAGTTGCTGTCCAACGCGCTGCAAGTGCGCGGTTACCACATCCTGATCTTCACCGCGCCGAACTCCTACGATGACGGGATCGACAGCGTGATGCAGGATCTGATGGACTACCAGGTCGACGGCATCATCGCCGCGTCCGTGTCGATGAGCTCGGACCTGAGCGCGCGGGCAAAGGACCTTGGTATTCCCGTGGTCCTTTTCAACCGCAGCCAGGACGATGTCGAGGTCTCCAACGTCACCTCGGCCAACCGGCTGGGCGGGCGCAAGGTGGCCGAATTCCTTGTTGCAGGCGGTCATGAGCGGATCGCCCATATCGCAGGCTGGCAGGGAAGCTCGACGGGCCGGGACCGGCAGGCGGGATTCCTCGAGGTCCTTAAGGCGGCAGGTCAAAGCCCGTTTGCCATAGTCGATGGCATGTACAAGCGCGAGGTCGCGATGGAATGCGCCCGGAAGCTTCTCGGCAACGCCGAAAGGCCGGACGCGATCTTTGTCGGCAACGATCACATGGCCTTTGCGGTGATCGACGCGATCCGCGAGGCGGGGCTGCGACCCGGCCATGACATCTCCGTCGTGGGGTTCGACGACGTGCCGCTGGCCAGCTGGGGGGCCTATGACCTGACCACCCTGCGCCAGCCGGTCGAGCGCATGGTCGAAAGCACGGTGGACCTGATCCTGCGACAGATCGAATCCGGGGACGCCGCCCCCGAACGCATCGAAATCGAGGGAGAGCTGGTTTTGCGCGGCTCGGCCCGTATTCCCGAAGGATGGACTTCATGAAAGGGTTTGATCCCAAATTCGCCGACTTCCCGGACTACATCATCGGAATCACCAAGGAGATCTGGGAAGACCGCGGCATCGCGACGCTGCACGACTACTATGCGCCCGATATCATCGTGCGGTCTCCGGCCTCCGTCGTGGTCGGCAATCAGGGCGTCATCGCCGCGACCATGGCGACATTGGCCGAGTTCCCCGACCGGACGCTCTTCGGCGAGGACGTGATCTGGTCCGGAACGCCGGAGGAGGGGATGCTGAGCTCGCACCGGCTGCATTCCACCGCAACTCACGCCAATCCCGGCGTCTACGGCATGCCGACAGGCAAGAAGCTGCACTACCGGATCATCGCGGACTGCCATGCGATCAACAACCAGATCAACGATGAATGGCTGATCCGCGACCAGGGCGCGATTGTCCGCCAATTGGGGTGGGACCCGAAGGACTTCGCCCGCGATCTGATCGCCCGCGAAGGTGGTCCGGACAATTGCGTCCGCCCCTACACGCCCGCGAACGATGTCGAGGGCCCCTACAGGGGCAAGGGCAACGACAATGAATGGGGCGCCCGCTACGCTGACATCCTGACGCGGATCATGGGGGCGGATTTCACCGTGATCCCGAAGGAGTACGACCGGGCCGCGAACCTCGAGTATCCGGGCGGCGCGCAGGCGCTGTCCTTTGACGGCGCCGACCAGTTCTGGATGGGGCTGCGGGCCGCCTTCCCGGATGCGGAGTTCCGCATCCATCACGTGATCGGCCGCGACGACCCGATGATGCCGCCGCGCGCCGCCCTGCGCTGGACGCTGCACGGAAAGCACAGCGGCTGGGGCAGTTTCGGCACACCGACCGGGGCCGAGGTCTTCGTGCTTGGCGCCAGTCATGCCGAGTTCGGTGCGCTTGTCGGTGGCCAACCGAAGTTGCGCCGCGAATGGGTGCTGTTCGACGAAACCGCGATCTGGAAGCAGATCCTGCTGCACACCGGAGAGTTGTGAATGGCCGTCCTGACCGAAAGCGCCGCTGTCCATCGCCTGCATGTCTTCCTGGCCAGCCGGCGGGCCCGGCGCCTGAACCTGCGCCCGCCCGGAGGGGCTGGTGACGCCAAGCCGGGCAGCGCCGCCCGGATCGCTTGCCAACGCTCCAAACTCCATTGATCGGAAATCAGAATGTCCAACCCAGATATCGAAGCCCGCATCGTCCGCTACGGCGATCTCAAACCCTGCAAGACCGCCTTCATCGACGCCCACACCCCGGGCAGCAACCAGAAGGAAAACTTCACCATCATCGGTGGCGGTGTGTCGGAAAGCCCCGACCAGCACGTCCATATCCGCGAAACGCCCGGCTTCAACATCGGCGCGGCCGGGCAGCCGCCGAAGTGCCGCAACTCGCTGCACAGCCACACCACCGCCGAAGTCTTCTTCGTTCTGAAGGGCCGCTGGCGGTTCTTCTGGGGCCGCTGGGGCGATGCGGGTGAGTTCATCGCCGAGGAAGGCGACATCTTCAACATTCCCACGGGCATTTTCCGCGGGTTCGAAAACGTCGGCACGGACTACGGCATGATCATGGCCGTGCTGGGCGGCGATGATGCCGGCGGCGGCGTCACCTGGGCCCCGCAGGTGATCGAGGATGCGCGCGCACACGGCCTCGTCCTTGGTGAAAACGGGGTCCTCTACGACAGCAAGAAGGGCCAGCAACTGCCCCACAACGTGTCGCCCATGCCGCTTCTGACCGAAGAGCAGTTGAAGGCTTACCCCGAGGTGCCTGTCGAAAATGTCGTGCGCGACTATGTGGCGCGCTACTGGGACCTGATGGCGCTGGCCGCGAAGAAACCCGCCAAGGTGATCGGCCAGGACGCGTTGCTGAAGGACAAGCCGGGTTTCGAGGTCGATTTTCTGACCCGTGGCTCGATCTCCGCCGAGCCCCAAAGCCGCGACAAGCACACGGTGCTGATGCCGGTGCGCGGGCATTGGCGGTTGACGGTCGGCGACTACGAAACCGTTCTGAACCCCGGTGACACCGCCCTTGTCAATCCCGGCGAGCCGCACGCGCTGGAACCGTCGATGACGGGCGAGGCGAGCCTTTACCGGGTGGTCCCGACCGACGACGCCCCCGGCGCCACCTGGACCGGAAACTGACCAAGGGAGGAGCCCGCATGAGCAGGATCAACACCACCCATGTGGGCTCCTTGCCCCGGACACAGAAGGTCGTGGACTTCATCTTCGCCCGGGAACGGAACGAGAAGTATGACCCGGCCGCCTTCGATGCGGCCATGACCGAGGCCGTGTCCGAAACGGTGCGCCGCCAGGTCGCGGCCGGCGTCGGGATCGTGTCGGATGGAGAAACCTCGAAGATCAGCTACGCCACCTATGTCAAGGACCGCTACACCGGGTTCGACGGCGACAGTCCTCGCAACGCGCCGGCCGATCTCAAGCTCTTTCCCGGCTTCCTTGAGCGGCTGGCAAGGGAAGGCGGCACCCCGAAGTATGCGCGGCCCATGTGCGTGGGCGAGGTGCGATCAAAGGGGCAGGGGGAACTGCAGAAGGACATAGCCAATCTCAGGGCCGCGATGTCCGCGCATGGAGCGGAGCGCGGATTCATGAACGCGGCCTCGCCCGGCGTGATTTCCCTGTTCCTTCAAAATGCCCATTATCCGACGCGCGACGCCTATCTTGCCGCGCTGGCTGACGTCATGAAAGAGGAATACGAAACCATCGTCGCCGCTGGGCTTGACCTACAACTCGACTGTCCAGATCTGGCGCTGTCGCGGCACATGCTGTTCACGGACCTTTCGGACGATGATTTCGTCAAGGTCGCGGCAAGCCATGTGGAGGCGCTGAACCACGCGCTTCGGGACATCCCCGAAGACAAGGTGCGGATCCATATCTGCTGGGGCAATTACGAAGGGCCCCATGTCTGCGACATCCCTATGGCCAAGATGTTCGACACCCTGATGTCGGCCAAGGCGCGTTACGTCCTGTTCGAAAGCTCCAACCCGCGTCACGGCCACGAATGGACGGTGTTCCGCGACCGCAGGCGCGACATACCCGCCGACAAGGTGCTGGTTCCCGGCGTCGTCGACACGACGACGAACTTCGTCGAACACCCCGAGCTTGTGGCAGAGCGCCTTCGGCGGTTCGTCGACATCGTCGGGGCGGACCGCGTCATCGCGGGCAGCGATTGCGGCTTCGGCACCTTCGCGGGCTTCGGTGCGGTGGATCCGGACATTGCCTATGCCAAGCTGGCGGCGCTGTCCGAAGGGGCTGCGCTGATCTCGTGAAACTGCCACTGGTTCTTCTGCCCGGAATGATGTGCGACGCCCGCCTGTTCGGGCCGCAGATCGACGCGCTTTCATCGGAACGCGTTGTAATCGTGATGGACCTGACCGCGGCTGACAGCGTGCAGGGATTGGCGGTGGACGTGCTGGCCAAGGCGCCGCCCCGCTTTGCGCTTGCCGGCCTATCCATGGGGGGGATCGTGGCAATGGAGATCGTGCGGCGCGCGCGCGACCGTGTGCCGGGTTTGGCCCTTCTCGACACCAACCCCCTGGCCGAGGACGATGCGGTCAAGGCCCGGCGCGCGCCGCAGATGGCCAAGGCCCGCGCCGGGCGTCTGGGTGAGGTGATGCGGGATGAGATGAAGCCCAATTATCTCGCCAACGGGCCGGACCGGCAGGACGTGCTCGACCTTTGCATGGCGATGGCCATGGATCTTGGCCCCGAGGTCTTCTGCCGCCAGTCCATCGCCTTGCGCGACCGGCCGGACCAGACCGAGGCCCTTCGCGACTACCGCGGTGCGGCGCTGGTGCTGTGCGGGCGGCAGGACGCGCTGTGCCCCGTGTCACGGCACGAGTTGATGCACAGCCTGATCGCGGGGTCGCGCTTTGAGATCCTCGAGGGGGCAGGGCACCTGCCCACGCTGGAACGACCAATTGAAACCACGGCGGCCCTGCGCCGCTGGCTATCGGAGACCGATCATGGATGACACGCTTCTGACCCTTTTGCGCTCGGTCGACACGCCCACCGTCTGCAACGCCATCGAAGTTGTGGAGGGCAAGCGCGGTTTCGACCGCTTCACACGCGGCACGGTTCTGTGCAGCGATCCGGCGGCCGGGGCGATCGTCGGCTACGCCCGGACCGCGAAGATCGCTGCCGCTGCCCCGCCGACGGAACCGCCCGAGGTGATCAAGGCCCGCCGGATGGACTACTACCGTCACATGTCGTCCGGAACCCGCCCGGCGCTGGCGGTGGTTGAAGACCTGGACGGCGAAGGGGCCGTCGGCGCGTTCTGGGGCGAAATCAACACCACGGTCCACAAGGGCTTTGGCCTGTCCGGTGCGCTGACCAACGGGGTCATGCGCGATCTGGGTGACTTGCCGGAGGGCTTTCCCGTGATCGCCGGTTCGATCGGGCCAAGCCACGCCTTCGTGCATGTTCGCGAAGTGGGGACGCCGGTGTCGGTTTTCGGGCTGCGGATCGAGGATGGCGACCTGGTGCACGCGGACCGTCATGGGGCCCTTGTGATCCCGCAACGCCATGTGGCGCATCTTGAAAACGCCATTCGCAAACTGCTTGAAACGGAACAGATCGTCCTGGAACCGGCGCGGAGGGGAGACTTCGATTTCGTGACCTTCGAAGCGGCCTGGCAAGCTTTCGAACGGGCCCGAACTTAGGTCAAGTTGATGGCATGGATGCCCCCAACGCCGATGACGCAGGCGATCTCGTTCATCCGGTAATGCGCGATTGTTGTGTCGACTTGCGACTGAAGCCAGATCTGTCAGTATTTCCAAGATGCTTCAGATGAAAGCGAATGGTCGCATCGTCGTGCCCGCGGCGGGGCAGGGCTGCTGGAGCAAGCCGTCAAGTCCAGTGGCAGCGTCGACCTCCGGCGCGCCATGCGGGCTGCCCGTCTTGCGATGGCACTCAGGAAGATCCGCGGGGACCCAGCCTTCGCACTTCAGAGTTCCAGATCGGAGGTGTGGCTGAACTGTCTCGCTGCTTTCGCCGCGGTTAGGAAACGACCGCTAGTCAAGGCGGCGGTGGTCAGCACCGGCATCGATGGCTTTGCCAAGGGTTGCGTCGCTGGCGGCATACGAAAAGGAACCGCGCCTGCTAGCCGCGGCTGATCAGATCGTGGGACGCACTCGGCAAAGAACCTCCGCATTGGCAGCAGATTCTCACAATCAAGGGCAAGAAATGTCGCGACCGACGAGCACGGCGGCGCGGACAACGGCGACGCGGTGTGCTCCCTTTGGCGACCATCTCATTTGGCGGCGCTTTCCCATGCCGGTGTTGCCGATGTCGTCTGCGCAGCCCTCTGCACGAGATGAGGAGATCGGAAAACCCCTGCGATGCCGCCAGCCCTGTTTGGTCAGGTTGCCGATGTTGTTCGCAAGGTATGAATAGAGTTCGCGGCACCGAGCTTCCACCCGCCGCGCTGCTTCAGTCGCCAGACGGTCATCTGTAGCCAGCCGCGCGCAATCGACCATCAACCATTGCAGACTGATTGTAGCCGTTAGAACTTTTCCATGCCACAGGTACCATCGCAGCGTTTCGGCCGGACGTTTGAACAGCACTGGAATACCGGAGAAGCCCCTGATCTGCAGCAGGCCCTGTACCGCGTTCTCGACGGGCTGAATACGCATCGAGACATGCCACCAGTCGAGGATGTGGCGAACCTTTCCACCGACGGCATCGCGCACGAGGTTTGGCAGGGCTCGTCTCGACAATGATCCGCACGTCCATGGCGGTTTCCCTCTCAATGAACCACCAGCATACACAGACACCCCCAGGTTTTGCCCACTCCGCGCTGAACCTGCTAATCGACATCGAGCCGGTAAGCGCCACCGGTTCGAGCGAACCGGCGAGGGGGATCAAGGCCGAAGGTGAAGGCGAATGGCAGGCCCGCAAGCTCGGCGTTCAGGAGCGCCGCCGATGGCGCAAGGTGCATCTGGCCATGGATACCGCCACCTCCGATATCCGCGCGGTCGAGTTTACCCCCAGCCGGTAAGGCGACAGCCCCGTCCTGCCAAGCCTGCAGGGCCCGATCCCGTACGACGAGGACATCGGCACCGTGACCGTGGACGGCGCCTACGATACACGGCGCTGCCACAGCGCCATCATCGCACGCGGCGGCACGGCGATCATCCCGGTCCGCTAGAACGGGCGGGTGTGGTAGGACGGCTGCCCTGCCGCAACCGCCTGAAACGAAACCCTGCGCGCCACGCGTCACTACGGCCGGGCGTTCTGGAAGCGATGGACCGGATACCACGCCCGCAGCCGCGTCGGGGCCAGGATGCAATGCCTGAAGGCCTTCGATGAGCGCATCGCCGCGAGAGACCCCGATCGCCAAACCGCCGGCATCCACATCCGCGTCGCACTGATCAACCGCTTCGGCGCCCTCGGCAGCGCCGAGATCGTCCACGTAGCCTGAATGGGAGCGGCAAAGGCTGTCACGCCTCAAGCCGCCTTCCTGCAAAAACGTCCGTTTCAACCAAGACGCAACCTCTCCAGCAGGCCCCTCTTCAAGGCCCACCGCGCCGCTGCTCTTGCCGAGTGGCGTGGTCTATGCGCGGAATAAGGGACAGCGTTACTGTCCTTGCCAAGACGAGTTCGAATTGGTCTGACCCCACCCGGCATCCAGCTTCGCGCGGCAGTCAGGTGTAACCGCAGGTGCAGTCTGATGAAGCAGCACGACGCCGCAAAGCCGGGCCTCTCGGTGATGCTGCAAGTACCCCGTTCCGCAGAGACCTTGATATTGTTGGTTGAAGCGGCCAACCTCGGGATCGCAACCTGAAAATGACTCTGCGCTCTCCGTCTCGGTAACCCTCAGAAAGGCGCCAATGCGATTTCGGAGTTGGATCGTCACAACGCTGGTAATCGGGATCGCGCTTTCGGTGCTCTCCGTCCTGCTCGTCCTGCAACACAACGCGCTTTACTCCGAACTGCTCCGGCAACGCATCTCGGTGATAGCCCAGACCACGGCAGAGACCTTCCGGCCGATCCTCGATCTCGGCCTGCCGATCTCGATGTTGCGGGACGGGGACAAGATCGTGGCGCGCGGCACCAAGATCGATCCCGAGATCGTGGCCGTCCACGCGGTCAATCCCGCAGGGATCGTCGTCCACAGCACCGGGACGAAGCCCGCCACGCTGTCGAACGACGTGCTGCTGTCCATGCGGCTTTCGGATCGCGACTTCTGGGGTCACGAGACCGAGGACATGATCTACAGCGGGTTTTCGATACGTCATGAAAAGGACGGGCCGCTGTCGGGGGCCGTGGTGGTGGAATATCCGCATGAGTTGCTGGATACCGCATCGCAGAATATCGTTCGGATCACGCTGCGCAGCGCGCTTCTGATCCTGATTGGAACATCGGCTCTCGCTTTCGCGCTGATCTATCTGGTTCTCGAACGTCCGCGGCGCAGGCTCGCGGAGCTTCTGGATGTCTACGGCGCCGGAAAGACTTCGACGATCGCCGCTTCCTCCCTCAAATCGAACGAGAACGGGCTGCTCGATACAGAGTTCTCGCGTCTTGCGCTGAGTCTGCACGATGCCGAGAAAGCCTATGACGAGGCACAAGAGGCAATCGCCTCGTCGGTGGAGGGCCGGCAGATTCCGTTCACACGGACGGGCCGTCATTCCGAGGAGACGTCACCGGAGCAGACCGGGCGGCTGAAGATACTCTTACTGGCGCGGGTCGTGCCGATCACGATCGTTTTGCTCATTGCCTCCGTCCTGATCCTGGCCGCAGTGGTGATGAGCGCGGTCACAAGGTCGATCGAACCGGAACTGGCGGCGCGGACCGATCTGATCGGAACGGTGGTCAGCGAGAACGTCCAGCGTGCCCTCGACAGCGGCATCGCCCTTGATGAGATCGTCGGCGCGGACCGCTACTTCGGCGACATGCTCGAACGGCTTCCGGAAGTCGCCTACATAGCGATCGCGACGGGGCGGATCGTGATTGAAGCCGGCGAGCGCATAGACCCCTACCTCGCGCCTCCGAGGGAGAGGCGTGGAGTGAGGAGCCACCCAATCCTGCATGACGGCGAGGAAGTCGCCTACGTCGTCATCGACATTGACCCGCGCTTGATCGCGCAACGGTTTCGAAACGTCTTGCTGGATTCCGCGGTAATCCTGCTGGTGACGGTCCTGCTGGCATGGGAGGTAATGTTGCTTCTCACAGGGCGTACTCTGACGGGCGGACTGGCGCGCCTGCAACGGCTGAGCGCCATGCAGGCAGCCGGTGATTTTTCCCGGCGGGTCGCGGTCAGTGGACAGGGTTCGGTCCAGGCGCTCCTGACCAGCGTTTCGAACCGTGCCCAGGCCCTGCACGGCGCGTTCGCCTCGGCAATCGAGGCGGCTGCTCCGACCAGGCGTCCCGCGATCCAGGAGGTCGGCAAGCAGTTTGGTCTCTCGCCGGGCGGACCAAGATTGCTTGAGAGCTCCTCCTTCTCAAACATTCGGCTGGCGCTCTTTCTGTTCGCGGCGGCCGACGAGTTGCCGCTGGCCTTTCTCCCGATCTATACCCGCTCGGCGGACAATCTCTGGCCCTGGCTCGACCAGTCCGTGCTGATCTCGTTGCCGCTTGCCGGATATCTGCTGGCCATCGTGACGATGTCGCCCTATGCGCGCGTGCTGGTCGAGCGGTTCGGGGTCAGGGGGCTGTTCTTCGCCGCGGCGGTCCCGACCCTCGTCGCGCATATCGGCCTCTTCGCTGCCAGCACCGCGCAGGAGATCATCCTGTGGCGCACCGTCACCGGCTTCGGCTACGCGCTCGTGACCCTCGCCGCGCAGGACTACGTCCTGAGCGTCGCAACGAAGGCCGACCGGGACAGGATGCTTGGCGTCTTTACCCTCGTCCTCTTTGCTGGCGTGTTTTCCGGAGTTGCGCTTGGCGGCGTCCTGGCCGATCGCCTGGGGCCTTCGAATGTCTTTCTGGTTAGCGCCGCCCTGATCGCGGCCTCCGCACTGCTCAGCCGGTGGTTGATTGCGCCCGAGATTGGCCGCAGGCAGACGGAAAAGACGACCGTGCCGGACAAGGCAGCCAAGTGGCGCGTGTTGACGGATGCACGCCTTGCCGCCTTGATCTTCGGGGTCGCTGTGCCGGGGGCTGTGCTCTTGCAGGCCTTCGTGTCCTACCTCGTCGCGCTCACGTTGAACGCGCAGGGCGCAAGCGCGGCCGAAATCGGCAGGATCCTTATGCTCTACTTCGTCTCCGTCATGGTGGTCAGCCCCCTTGCAGGGCGCCTGGGGGAGTTGCTTCGGCTGCCCGGCGCGGTGCTTTGCGTTCTAGGCGCGGGTATCTCCGGACTTGCCCTTCTGCCGGTAGTCGCAGCGCCGTCCCAGCAGGCGATGGTGATCGCCATGATCGGCACCGGGACGGGCGGCGCGCTAATCCGGGGCACACAGGTCTCTCTCGCGCTGAGCATGGCGGAGGCGAAACTCAGCGGACCCGGTCCCGCCGTGGTTCTCGGCGCCCTGCGCACCGGCGAGCGCCTCGGCAGTATCGTCGGCCTTGTCCTCATCGCGTGGCTTTCCGGGGCGGTTGGATACGCCGCCGCGACGCTGGCGGTGGCGGTCTGGACGTTGATCGGTGGCGCAGTTTTCGCCATCAGCGGCGGCAAGAAGTTGTTGGCAGCTTAGTGATTCAAGGGGGGCATCATGGCTGAATGGAGAAACAAAAGCAGAGCCGCCGCTTCGAAATTTATCGCGGCACTCTGTCTGCTTGCGTCCTTCTCCACCCCGTTGCAGGCAGAAACCAAGGTCATTCTCGGCATCTTCTACTATGGCTGCGACGAGCTCTGCCACGGCGTTCAGTTCGAACTGGCGGATAGCGGCTTCGACGTGAAAATGGACGTTCGCAATCTCCAGCAGGACATGGCGCTGGTGCCTGGCCTGATTGAGGAAGCCCGAACCCGCAAGGTGGACCTTGTCATCACCCATGGCACGAGCGCAACCCTAGGTACCATCGGTCGCTTGGAGGATGCTGCCGACCCTCGGTTCCTGTCCGACATTCCCGTTGTCTTTACCCAAGTGGCCGATCCATTTGGCAGCAACATTGCAGAAAGCTTTGAGCGAAGCGGGCGCAAAAACGTTGCAGGCACCTTCAACCGTGTCCCGGAAGCGGTGAACATTCAGGTCGTTCGCAGCTATGATCCCAGCTTCGATAAACTCGGCCTGCTCTACAATAGCAACGAGGAGAACTCGGTCATCAAGCGAGACGAACTTGCTGCGCTCGCGCCAACGCTCGGGGTGGAACTGGTCGCGCTGGAGATCGAGCCAGGTGTATCGGGACCACCAGATCCCGAGCAGATCCCCGAGCGCATGGCCGAACTGGCCGCCGCCGGGGTCGAGTGGCTCTATCTGGGGTCTTCGTCGTTCCTGCGGCAGAACGGCACTCTTTTCACGGAGTCCGCGGTCGAGCACGGGATCGCGGTCGTGAGCCCATACGAGGCCCTTGTGCGCGACAGCAGTGCGCTTTTGTCAATCGCGGCTCGTGAAGAGGATGTGGGACGGCTCGCCGCTCGCCAGGCGCTTGCCATCCTGCGCGATGGCAAGATACCCGGGGAACTGCCGATCCTGAGTGCGACCGATTTCGCCTATGTCGTAAACATGGATGTCGCCCGGGCCCTGGACAGGATCCCACCCTTCGCGTTCCTGCAAATCGCCGCGACGGTGCAGCGCTGATTGTCTGATCCGATCTGGTCCCTGGCCGAGCGCGGCGCTCCCCCGCGAAGCGCCGCTTAGCTTGACAGCCCACCGCATAAAGCCTTGACTGAACGAAGGCTTCAAGAATGGGAGAGGCTTGATGCGCACCCTGCCTGCCAAGCTGCTGGCACCGGTCATCTTGACCGTGTCCCTGTCCCAGGCAGCCGCAGACACGAAGACGATCTACGCCGTCACCTTTGACCTGTGCGATCCCGTCTGCGAGGGCTTCGAGGCGGCGTTCGAAGAAAGCGGTGTCGATGTCGAGATCATCTGGCGCGACTACGAATTGGACAAGTCGCGGCTGCCGGGGCTTGTCGCAGAGGCCCGCGCGCTTGGACCCGACTTGATCCTTACAAATGGCACGACCGCGACGCTCGGTATCGTCGGCACCTTCGATGATCTTGGAGGCGGTGCGTTCATAAGCGAGCTTCCGGTCGTTTTCACGAATGTCGCGAACCCTTTCAGCGCCGGCATCGCCAAAGACTTCGATGGTTCCGGGCGGCCCAACGTGACGGGCACGTTCAACAGGCCCGACGAGTCCTTGAACATCAAGGTGATCCAGACCTACGACGACAGCTTCGATACGCTGGGCCTGCTCTACAATTCCAACGAGGCGAACTCCGCGATCAAGCATGACGAGTTGTTGGAACTGTCCCGAACCATGGGGTTCAGGCTGGTGGCGGTCGAGTTGTCAAAGGACGGCGCGCGCCCGGATCCGGATGTCTTGCCAGCGGCTCTGGACCAGTTGCAGCAAGAGGGGGTCCGCTGGATCTACGTCGGGTCCAGTTCATTTCTTCAAACCAACGGAGACGCCTTCACGCGTGGCGCCATCGAGCGCGGCATGGCGGTCGTGAGCCCATACGAGCATCTGGTGCGCAAGAGCGATGCGCTCATCTCTGTGGCGGCCCATCTCAAGGACGTGGGACGGCTTGCCGCCGAGCAAGCGCTGAAAATCCTGCGAGACGGCCAGAGCCCCGGCGATTTGCCAATCCTGCGAGCCGCCGACTTCGCCTATGTCGTGAACATGGACGTCGCGCGGGAACTGAACAGGATGCCGCCGTTCTCATTTCTCCAGATCGCCGAGACGATCCACGACTGACCGTGAAACCTGGCGCGCGTTCCACCGCTCGAAAAGTTCACACTTGACCAATGGTCGAGGCACTGTGGGGGCGCTTCGTAGTGTAGTGCCTTCGCCAGCCCTCGATTAGGCTTCGTCAGACAAACTTGGCTTGAGGCTGGGCTGGGCGCTGACTAGCGTCCGACCATGACCAAACGCAGCCCGTTCAAGTACTTTGAGGCGTCACCTGAGATCATCCGCCTGGCGGTGATGCGATGGCGGGGTCATGTTCGGGACTGCGATAGGCGGAACGGACGACGGGCGGCTTGCTCAGCCGGTCGGACAGCGCCTGCAGCTTGCCGAGAGCGGGTTCGTTGATCGGCAGTTTCCTGGCGCCGCGACAAGCAATCTCAGCCGGGCTGAATTTGGGCCAGCGCCAAGTCTCGTCGGGCCCCTCGCGTCAATGGATCGTTTGGTGTGTAAAGCGGCCACTGCTCGGTGCCGAAGATCTTCAGCTTGATGGCCACGCCGGCCAGCAGCGCGTGGGAGCCCGCGGTGGTCTCGGCGCGGACGACAGTCTGCACGGCGGCGCGGCGCACGACCCTCGTCTGATTTGCGACAAGGAAGCGCAAGCTCTTTTGGGCAGTCATCGTGGGTGGCCGGCGGCCGGTCGGGATGTTATCCGGCCGACCGCTCGGCCCTTGGCTTAACCCCAGGTCATTTCGCCTTTGGCGACCTTGGCGCCGATCTCCAGGGCAACGTCAAGGCCTGCATCCGGATAGCGCTTCTTCATGGCCGCAATCAGCGCGTCACCGTCTGCCGCCTTGGCGAATTCCTCTTCATAGGCGACGAGGTATTCGCGGGTGAAGGTGACGCCCGAAAGGTCGGTCGGCCAGCCTTCGGCCATGTGCCCCGGAACGACCACCTTGGGATCGCGGGCGATGATCTCGTCCAGCGCACGAATCCAGGCGGCCCGGTCTTCGGGCTTGGGCACGTCTGCAATCCAGAGGTGCAGCCCGCCATAGACCAGAACCCCGCCGAACACCGCCTCCAACGAGGGCACCCAATGGTAGCGGCGGTCGGTCATGTCGGCGATGGTTACGATCTCGATCACCTCGCCGTCGACATCCAACGCATCGACCTTGGAAGCCTCCGGGACCACCGCCTCCTCGACCGTTTGCGGGCCGTTGTCGCCAAGCTGCGGCCCCCAGGCCTCGATCTTGCCGGGAAGCTTCTTGGTCAGCAGCTCGACCGTCTCGGGGGCGGCGATGACGCGGGCATCGGGGAAGGCCTCGGTGATCGGGCCGAGGCTGAAATAGTAGTCCGGATCGTTGACGGTGACATAGATCGTGGTCAGCGTCAGGCCAGTCGCCTTGATCGCCTCGGCCACGGCCTGGCCGTCCAACAGGGTGAAGCCGCCGTCGATCAGCACCGCCTCGGTGCTTCCCTTGACAAGCACCGGCGCGCGGAGAAAACCGCTCTCATCGGCCGGGAAGTAGTCCCAGCTTAGGCCGGATTGCGCCAGGGCGGGCAGCGGCACGATGGTGGCGGCGACTCCGGCGGCGAGCGAGGTCTTCAGGACGGTTCTACGGGTAATCACAAGGAATCTCCTTTGCTCGTTGGGAAGCTGTTTGGGGCGGAGCAGTCAATCGAGGCGAAGCCAATCCCCCTTCAGGGTTAGGAAGGTCTTGTCGGGCATGGTGATGGCTCCATGTACGATGGCGTTTTCGAAGTCCTCGACATGGGTGACGGTGATGCCGTCGGCTTCCTGCCAGGTCATCATGAAGACGCCGGGGCGGATATAGGTGGCCCGATAGGTCTCGGTTGTCGCGGCAGTTTCGAAATCTTCGGCGTCGAACGGAGCCCAACGTAGGGTCTTGCCTTCCGTGTCAAACTGCACGCGAAAGGCCGGGTCGCCATAGTCGGCCTTGTAAACATGGCCGAGGCCCGGAAAGGCAGTGTCGCACATTCTTGGGTTCCTTTGTTGGGTCAGGCGGGGCGCAGGGACGCGATCAGGTCGTCGGCCTCACGATCTTCACGACACTCAAATGAGGTAAGCTTCAAATGGACCAGATCAAAGTCGACGCGCTGCGGGCGCAACCCGTCCCCACCTATGGTCATTTGATCGATGTTCAATTTCTACCTGCATCAGATGGCGGCACGATGGATGTCCTTTCGCCGCTTGATGGTCAGGTCCTGACGCAGGTGGCAAAAGGAACGGTCGCGGATATGAAAACCGCGATCGCCTCGGCACGCGCCGCGTTTGAAGACGGACGCTGGGCAGGCCAAGCGCCCGCGGCGCGCAAGAAGGTCCTGCACAAATGGGCCGACCTGATTGAGGCGAATGCGCTGGAACTGGCTGTTCTGGGCGTGCGTGACAATGGCACGGACATCAGCATGGCGATCAATGCCGAACCGGGGTCTACCGCTGGCACCATTCGCTACTACGCCGAGGCGCTGGACAAGTTGTATGGTGAAATCGCCACGACGCCCAGCGACATTCTGGGCATGATCCACAAGGAACCGGTCGGTGTCGTGGGCGCGATCATTCCTTGGAATTTCCCCCTGATGATCGGGGCCTGGAAACTGGGACCGGCATTGGCCATGGGCAATTCGGTGGTGTTGAAACCGGCCGAAACTGCATCGCTCTCGCTGATCCGCCTGGCAGAGCTGGCACATGCCGCCGGACTTCCGCCCGGCGTTGTCAATGTCGTCACCGGAGAAGGAGCGGTGGTGGGCGAGGCGATGGGCCTGTCGATGGATGTCGATGTGCTGGTTTTCACCGGCTCGGGAGGCACAGGGCGGCGGCTTATGGAGTATTCCGCCCGCTCGAACATGAAGCGCGTCTATCTTGAGCTGGGCGGCAAGTCCCCGAACATTGTCTTCGCCGATGCGCCGGATCTGGACATGGCCGCCAAAGTGGCTGCCGCCGGTATTTTCCGCAACGCCGGTCAAGTCTGCGTTGCCGGCTCGCGCCTGCTGGTCGAGGCGTCGATCCACGATGATTTCGTCGCTGCGGTGGTAAAGGCAACCGAGGCGATGCGGGTAGGCGATCCGCTGAGCCTCGATACGCATATCGGTGCCATCAACTCCGAAAACCAGCTCTCGCAGAACCTCAAGTTCGTCGAGACCGCACAAGCCGAAGGTGGTGCAATTGTCACCGGGGGCTCGCGTATCCTGCAAGAGACGCGCGGCTATTTCATGGCCCCGACCATCTTGACCGGCGTGACGCCTGACGCCACGCTGTCCCAGAAAGAGGTTTTCGGTCCGGTTCTCGGTGTTACCCCCTTTGAAAGTGATGATGACGCGATCCGCATCGCCAATTCCACCGTCTACGGGCTTGCGGGTGCGGCCTGGACATCGAACCTGTCACGCGCCCACAAGATGGTACGCGCTGTGCGTACCGGCGTGATGCACATCAACACCTACGGCGGTGCAGATGGCACGGTGCCGCTGGGGGGTGTCGGTCAGTCTGGCAACGGGACTGACAAATCGCTGCACGCGATCGAGAAATACGTCAATCTCAAGACCGCGTGGATAAAACTGTAATCCGCAACCGAGGGAGACGTCCGCCATGCCAGACAAGACAATTCTCGTGATTGGTACCTATGACACGAAAGACGACGAACTGGACTATCTGGCCGGTGTGATCCGCAATCAGGGTGGTCGGGTAGTCACGATGGATGTGTCGGTTTTGGGCGATCCGTCCAGACCGACAGACTACTCCAAACACGACGTGGCGGAAGAAGGCGGCAGTTCCATCGCGCAGGCGATTGCCGCCCGTGATGAAAATCACGCGATGCAGATCATGGCAAACGGCGCGGCGCTGCTGACGGCGCGGCTTTACGCCGAAGGCCGGTTTGACGGAATGGTCGTTCTGGGCGGCACGATGGGCACCGACCTGGCGCTTGATGTGACATCCGCGCTGCCGTTGGGCGTGCCCAAATACATCGTGTCGACCGTCTCCTTTTCGCCGCTGATCCCGCCCGAACGTCTGGCCGCCGACACCCAGATGATCCTCTGGGCCGGGGGGCTTTATGGCCTCAACTCGGTGTGCAAGGCCTCTCTCAGCCAGGCGGCAGGCGCAGTGTTGGGAGCGGCCCGCGCCGTCGTTCCGCGCGAGGCGGCAAAGCCCCTGATCGGGATGACCTCGCTTGGCAAATCGGCACTGAAATACATGGTTCCACTGAAGCCGGCCCTCGAAGAGCGCGGGTTCGAAGTTGCGGTGTTCCACGCGACCGGCATGGGCGGACGGGCTTTCGAAAGCCTTGCCGGGCAGGGGGCCTTTGCCTGCGTCTTTGACTTCTGTACGCAGGAACTGGGCAACTTCGTCAACGGATCGAATATCTCTGCCGGGCCGGACCGGCTTACCAATGCCGGCCGCTCCGGCACCCCGCAGCTTGTCGCACCGGGATGTTATGACCTTGTCGACATCGTGGGCTGGCAGCCATTGCCGGAAAAATGGAAAGACCATCCGCGGCACGAGCATAACCGTCTGCTGACTTCGATCGTGCTGAATGAAAGCGAACGGCGGGTCGTCGCACATAAACACAGCGAACAACTGTCCACCGCCCAAGGCCCCGTGGCCATCCTGCTGCCCCGCGACGGGCTTGGCGAATGGGACCGCGAGGGTGCCGAGCTGCACGACAAGCAGGGGCTTGAAACCTTCCTGAACGCCCTGCGCGACACCCTGCCGGACAATGTCGAGACACATTGGATCGACGGCCATATCAACGATGCCGTATTTGCAGACACGGCACTGGAAATCTTTGATGCCTGGTGCGCCGCGGGACTCGTCAAATCGTCGACGCCAGCCTGGAACCAGAGTGGGAAATGAGTGAATCCGGACTTGACCGCGATCCGCGATTTCGGCTCGCCACGGATCGAGACCTGCCCGCGATCCTGCCTCTTGCCAGATCGACTGTTCCAGGCTTCGTGGATGAACTTTGGTCAAGGCTTGCTGGCAATGGCGAAACGGCCGAGGAGTTCGGGCGACGAGCTCAGCATGCCTTCATCGAGGTGGGTCAAACGATCGTCGCGGACGCCGCCGACAAGATTAGTGCGATGCTCATCTCGTACCCGATGGCCAGTTCGCCCAATCCACATGTCCCGGGCATGGACGACATGCTCAGACCCCTCATGACCCTGTTTCAGAAGGCGCAGGGGACTTGGTATCTGCATGGTATCGCGACCGTGCCGGACTTTGAGGGACAAGGCCTTGCGTCGGGGTTGATGCACGTGGCGGAAGACCTCGGCAGATCGGCCGGCAAGTCGAGGATAAGCTTGCTGGTCATTGATACCAATCTGAGCGCCATTCGGTTCTATGATCGGCGCGGCTACGCGACCACCGCCACGGCACCCGTTGTCAAGAAGGGGTGGCAAACCACCGCCAAGGATTTGCTGTTGATGGAGAAGCCGCTTGGGTAGCGAACAAGCCAGGGCATTGGTAAAAAAAGAAAAGTCCTGCTCATCCGATCTTAGCGCGCCATTCTGCACTCAGCCGGAATTCCGCCCTCGAAACGGTTGACACAACACAGATTATTACTTAACATAACAACAGTTAACCTAGCAATGGTCGGCAATGCCTCACTTTCATATCGAATATTCAGCCAACCTCGACGAGGTCGTCGATATGGCGCAACTCTGCGAGGCAATCCGCGCGGAGGCTGCCGCGATCGATGCCTTTCCGATGCCGGGCATCCGCGTACGCGCCACGCGCGTCGATCACTATGCGATCGCGGACGGGAGCCCCGAACACGGGTTTATCGATCTGTCAGTTCGCATTCGCGAAGGCCGCACGGATGATGTGAAGCACGATGCAATCGCGCGCGTCTTCGCGACGCTAAAGGCATTTCTTGCACCCGCGATGGCAACACATTCCATCGCCCTTTCCGCCGAATTGCGCGACATCGATGCAGCCCTGTCGCTGAAGTTCGGAAACATCCGTGATCATCTGCGCGGCGACACATGAAAACGTCGTTCCACCCAACTTCAGCGAAACCGCGACGCTAAGCGTGGCCAAGGAGACATCATATGCCGATCCCAGCCCCCAATCTGTATCCTGACTTCAACACCATTCGCCTGAGCCATGTGTGTCTGAACGTCAAAGACCTGGCCGCGTCCAAGGCGTTCTATACCGACATGATCGGACTGCAGGTGACGGATGAAACGGACAGCCACGTCTATCTGCGTGCCATGGAAGAGCGCGGCCATCACTGCATCATTTTGCAAAAGTCGGACCAGCCCGGCACCGTCGAAGTGATGGGCTTCAAGACCTTTGACGAGGCAGACCTGGACCGCGCGGAGGCCTACTTCAACTCCAAGGGCCGGCCGACAGAATGGGTCGAGCGCGCCTATCAGGGCAGGACCCTGTTGACCTCCGATAACATGGGCATCCCGCTTGAGTTTTATCACAAGATGGATCGCCTTGCCCCGATCCACCAGAATTACGCGCTGTATCGCGGCGTGAAACCGCTTCGGATCGACCACTTCAACTGCTTCAGCCACGATGTTGATGCTTCGGTGGCCTTCTACTCTGATTTCGGTTTCCGCGTGACCGAATACACCGAGGACGAAGATAGCAAGAAGCTCTGGGCGGCATGGATGCACCGCAAGGGCGGTGTGCACGACATGGCGTTCACCAACGGCACCGGCCCGCGCATGCACCACGTCGCCTTCTGGGTTCCGACGCCACTGAATATCATCGACCTGCTCGATCTGATGGCGACATCCGGCTATTTGAAGAACATCGAACGCGGCCCCGGCCGTCACGGTATCTCCAACGCGTTCTTCCTGTATATCCTTGACCCTGACGGGCACCGCATCGAGATCTACTGTTCGGATTATCAGACGGTCGATCCTGATCTGGAAGCCATCAAATGGGACTTGCAGGATCCGCAGCGCCAAACCCTCTGGGGCGCGCCCGCGCCGGAAAGCTGGTTCAAGCACGGAACCCGGTTTGTCGGGACCGAGGTGAAGGACTCGGAAATCGCGGCCAGCCCGATCATCGCCCCCTGACCCACGTCCACCGAAGGCAGCCTTCATTGCGGCGATAACAGCCGGAAGGGTGCCGCCCAGAACATTCACGTGTCGCAGCTGACGCCGGCACCATCCCGCGACCACCGCGTCGCGGGACCGAGTGCTTTGGCTGCTTGTGCAAGATGACCTGAAACACGAACCCAGAGTTGGAGACCCAATGCAAATCGGTACGGTAAAAGAGATCAAGAACCACGAATACCGTGTCGGACTGACGCCCGAGAGTGTTGCGGAACTTGTGGAACACGGCCACGCCATCCTTGTTGAACAGGCAGCCGGCGAAGGAATCGGTGCAAGCGACGATGATTACCGCGCTGCCGGTGCCGAGGTGGTTGCGACGGCCGCCGAGGTTTTCGAGCGTGCGGAGATGATCGTTAAGGTCAAAGAGCCACAGCCCGTCGAGACAGCTATGCTGCGCCCCGGCCAGATCCTCTATACATATCTGCACTTGGCCCCCGATCCGGAGCAAACCAAAGCGCTGATCGCTTCCGGCGCAACTTGCATCGCCTACGAGACTGTCACAGCCCCGAATGGCGGGTTGCCGCTGCTCAAACCGATGAGCCAGGTCGCAGGGCGCATGTCTGTGCAGGCAGGCGCAACCGCCCTGGAAAAGGCGCATGGCGGTCGCGGTGTTTTGCTCGGCGGCGTTCCCGGTGTGCGTCCGGCCAGGGTTGTTGTCCTGGGCGGCGGCGTCGTTGGGTTCAACGCCGCGCAGATGGCCGTTGGCCTCGGCGCCAATGTGACGATCCTTGATCGCAATACCGATACGCTTGAAAAACTGGCCAACCATTTTGAAGCCAGCGCGAATACCGCATATTCCACGCGCACCCGCGTTCTGGAACTGATCTCGACCGCAGATCTGGTGATCGGCGCTGTTCTGATCCCGGGGGCCGCCGCACCGAAACTGGTGCGCCGTGAAGATCTGGCCTTGATGCAGCCCGGTGCCGTGCTGTGCGACGTTGCCATCGACCAGGGGGGCTGTTTCGAGACCTCCAGGGCCACGACCCACGCCGAGCCGACTTATGAGGTCGACGGCATTGTGCATTACTGCGTGGCGAATATGCCCGGCGCCGTTGCGCGCACCTCCACCTATGCGCTCAACAATGTGACGCTGCTCTTCGCGCTCCGGATTGCCAACAAGGGCTGGAAGGTGGCACTGAAAGAAGATCCGCACTTGCGGCAAGGGTTGAACGTCTGGGACGGCAAGATTACCAATGCACCCGTCGCCCAGGCCCTGGGCCACGATTTCGTCGCGCCGGAAACCGCGCTTTGATCTGATGTCTGGCGCGCAAGGGCAGTTTTGCGCGCCATACAGAGTGCTCCCCCCCAAAAAGGCGCCTGTAGGCAGCATGAACACCTGGCTCTCACATCTCAACCGTCTCTCGCCCGTCCGTCCGTGGATGGGCGCGATCACCCCGCTTAGCCTGCGCTCTGATCTGATCGCGGGTCTGACGAATGCGACGATCGTGCTGCCACAGGGGGTGGCTTTTGCGATCATTGCGGGGCTGCCCCCGCAGTATGGCCTGTTTACCGCGATGATCGGCACATTTGTTGCGGCAATATGGGGCGCGTCCTCGGTCATGGTGTCTGGCCCGACAACCGCGATATCCGCAGTTGTCTTTGCCACGGTCAGCGAATTCGCAACACCCGGCAGCAGCGATTATGTCAGCCTGGTCCTGCTCCTGACACTCATGGTCGGGCTGCTGCAACTGACCGCTGGCCTGATCGGATTGGGCAGCCTCATCAGTTTCATTTCCCATTCGGTCATCGTTGCCTTCACCGCCGCCGCCGCGTTTTTGATCGCGGTGTCACAACTCGGCCCGGCCGTTGGATTGGAGAACGGGCAGGGCGGCGCGATCCACAGGCTGGTCGCCATCTGGGAGAACCTTGACGGTATAAACCCGACGGCTGCCGCGATCTCGGTGGTGACACTGGCCTGCCTGATCGGGGTCAACGCGATCGACAAGCGGATACCGGCATATGTGGTGGCGCTTGTGGTCGGTTCGCTCATGGGGGTCATTATTGGCACCGACGCCGCGGGCGTGCGCACTTTTGCCGCGCTGACATCCGCTTTCCCGACATTCTCCCCCCCGGAGGTGTCCTTCGATAGCGTCGGATTGCTTTTGCCTAGTGCCGTCGCTGTCGCATTCGTCGGCTTGCTTGAGGCGATCTCGATCGGAAAATCCTTCGCAATCCGCAGGGATGAAAGCCACGACGCCAACCAGGAAATCGTCGGGCAGGGCATGTCGAACACGATCGGCAGCTTTTTCCAGTGCTATGCCGGGTCCGGGTCCTTCACCCGCTCAGGGCTCAATGCCTCGTCCGGGGCCGTGTCCCCCTTGTCGGCGATTTTTGCGGCCGTTTCGCTGGCGCTTTTGCTGCTGCTTGTGGCCCCATTGCTGCAATTCGTGCCGGTTCCGGCGATGGCCGCCATCATCCTTTATGTGGCGTGGAAGCTGATCAATTTCGCCGAGATCCGGCACATCCTGCGTTCCAGCCGCTCCGAAACCCTCATACTGCTCGTCACATTCGTCACCGGCCTCGTGTCTGAGCTTGATTTTGCCATCCTTGCCGGTGTCGTGGTGTCCCTCAGCGTGTTCCTAAACAAAAGCGCACATCCCATCGTCTCTGTCGGAGCGCCGACGGATGTGAATGGCCGACGGGTTTTTATGAACGCTGCGGCCCACAACCTTCCGCAATGCCCGCAGATCAGCAACACGCGGCTTGATGGTCCGCTGTTTTTCGGATCCGTGGAACATGTCGGACAAGCCTTCAAACGTCTTGAGCAGGGATTCGGACCGCGCACGCGTATCCTGAACTTGAAAGGCGTGGGCAAGATAGATCTGGCCGGTGCCGATTTCCTGTTGAACGAACTCGGCCGCGCACGCAGGCACGGGCGGAATTTGTATCTGATTGCGGCCAATCCTCAGGTGCTGAATGTACTGAAACGCTTTGGCATCATGGCAAGACTTTCTGACAAGAACCTGCACAACCACAAATCGACAGCGATCGAAGCGGCTGTCTTGGCTGCGGATGATGATATTTGTGCCGGGTGCGAATTGCGTGTGTTTCACGAATGTACAAAAAAGGCGAAGCCGCCGGACCTGAAGACAGGGTCAGGCGATCAAGCTGGCTTGCAATCGGCACCGTAGCAGCCCTGACTTTGGCCAGGCGCTTCCAACCAGCAGCGCCGCCACAGCGACGCGGCGGCGCCGTCTGACGGAGCGGATGATATGGCCGCGGGCCCGGCTGCCTTGCTGGTGCAAGCGTGTCCTTCCCAGCCCAAAGCCTGCAAGGCGGTCAATATCGCATGAAACCCCGATCGGACGTACCGGCACGTCTTTATTAACTCGGCAAGCTTGAATATATTAAATGAAAACTGAAATACCGGTGTTGGACTGTCCACGATGCTGTGGAAATGATCTCAGAGACGTTCGGTGGCAACATGAAAAAACATCTTCCTTCAACATCCAGATCCCTGCCATTCGCACTCATCCGCGCCCGCGAAGGTGTCATGGGGCCGATCCGCGACATGCTCGCCGAGACCGGAATTTCGGAACAGCAATGGCGGGTTCTGCGTATCTTATCGGAGTGCGGACCACTCGACAGTTCGACCCTGGCAGAGAGGGCAAGCCTGCTGCATCCCAGTTTGACCCGCATGGTCTTTGCGATGGACAAGAAAGGGCTTGTTACGCAAAAACGCAGCGACACGGACAGACGGAGGCAAGTCATAACCATCGCCCCGGCGGGTCAGGACATCATAGACAGCAACTATGAACATGCGCTTCGTATCGTCCGGGATTTCAAGGCCAAGCTCGGCGAAGACCGGTACGAGCAACTGATTGATTTGCTGCAAATGCTTGATCCACACGGGGATCAATAGAAGCCGATCTGCACGACGTCGAAAGCGGAGAACGTCGTCTCACGCTGTGCTCTCCAGCCACTCCAGAATTGGATCTGTTTGCCAAGTTGCGTTCAGCGTTGGGGTGTGTCCAACACCTTCAAATTCAAGGAACTCGGCATGTAGCAACCTTCGGTGCATTTCATTGGCCAGATCTACCGTCAGGAAATCGGACTCTGAGCCACGCAGGACCAGCACCGGGCACGAGATGCGCTCCCCGAAGCTCCAAAGACCGCGTCGAGCCCTTTGGCCATAGTTTCGATGAAGTCTTGCGCCTCTTTGAGAAGCGGCGTTTTCTGGTCCGCTTCAGCCATCGTTTTGTCCCGCTTTCGCTGCCGAGGGGGCCGCCGGGGTCCGTTGCCGTGCTCCCCTCAGCTCTTTCTTCAGGCCGCGTACCTCCTTGCGCAGGGCATAGAGGCTCTTGTGCAGATCATCGACTTCTGAATGGGTCGGCATGGAACGCGCTTCGCACCAGGCCTCGACCATCTCGGCTTCGCGCCACCTGTAGTCGACACCGCTGCGAAGAAATTTGCGATGCGCCTCCAGGAATTCACCGGTGCGTTGGGTCTTGATCAACTCATCGTTGAGGATCGCGAACCATTTGTCGGTGACGGCCCGCGGTCCTTTCTGCCAGACATCGACCTGGTCCGACATCTCGTGCGAGAAGGTTTCGAAGGCCCGGGTCCAGGCATTGCCGATAACCAGCTGACAGGCATTGCCGGCCTCTTTCAGCGCGGCCCATTCCTTGAGCCCCTTCAACCCCTGCCGTTCCAGCGTGCCGATGTCCGACAATTCCGGCGCGTCCACGATGTTCCGCAAGGTCGCGGCAAGCGGGTCCGATGCGCCCTGCATCATACGGGAGGGATCCATGAGACGGGCCAGCGTGTCGGACATGATCCCGTCGTCTTTCATCCAGGCCGCATGCGGTACGGCCTCGGCGAAATCCGCCATGGCCTTGCGGAATGTGTCGAACGGGTTGGCGTCCGGCGCGCCCTTGGCGGCATTTTCCCCCGCCGTGCCCGCCAACATCGACCCCAGCAACATGCCGCCGCGCGCCTGGCGGTCGTCCGGCGTATGGCAGGCCGCACGGATGTTTGCGCCCAACAGATCAAGCGCCTGCTTGGCAAGACGGTCCGACACCACATTTTTCAGTCGTTTGGACGTAAAGGCCTCGATCGCGTGGACCATCGCGTCGATCCCCGTCGCGGCGGTGACGGCAGCAGGCAGACCCACGGTCAGTTCTGCATCCAGAATGGCGTAGTCCGGCAAGAGCTGTGGCGCAACAACGCCCTTCTTCTCATTCGTGCCCGTGGTCACGATGGAGATCGGTGTCACCTCGGAACCGGTGCCGGCGGTGGTCGGAGCCAGAACCAGCGGAAGCCGCTCGCCACGCACCAGGTTGACGCCGTACATGTCGGAGATCGCCTGGTCGGTGTTCAGCAACACGGAAATCAGCTTGGCAGTGTCCAGCGACGACCCGCCGCCCACGGAGACAACACCGTCGACACCCTCTGCGCGCGCCTGTTCCTTGGCGTTCAGGATCATCGCTTCGGGCGGATCGGGCTGCACGTCCGAACATGTCCAGACATCAACGCCCGCGCGTTTCAAACCGTCCAGGGCCGCATCGGCGAGCCCCAGTTTGAGAATGATATCATCGGTGACGAAGGCGACCTTGCGGCACCCCCTTGCGGCCATGACGTCGCCGATCTTCGCCGTAGCGCCGACCTCGGAAAGGACTGATCGGGCGGTTTGGAATGCAAATGAACTCATGAGGGCCCTCATTGATGGGGCCGCCGGAAAGCAGATGAAAGGAAAGGGGGGGGCGACGATCCGTCAGAGGGGCGGCGCATCCGACCAGGCGATTTCGAGATCTTCCCGAAAGGCGAACCGTTTCAGATGTGCCTCGACGACGGAGATCCAGGCTGCGAGATCGGCTCTCGGACCTGCCGTCGCCACCACGTCAAGCCTGTCGGACTGCGCCTGCATCTCGACCTTCTGACCGTTGGCAAAGACCACCTGGCCTTCGGTTTCGTCAAAGGTGGCTTCGGCCTTGTGCGACCAGTGCTTGCAAAGCTGCTGCAAATAGCGCCCGCCGTTTTCGGTTCTGACCGTGCCCCAAGCGCATTGATCCGGCAGCAGGCCAAGCGCGGTTTTGGCCGCGTTGCGCATGCCATTGGCAAACAGGACAACGTCGATCTGCGTGGCAACAAACGTCGCCCCGATCTCCAGGCAGGCCTCCTGCATCGCCCTGTTCATGGTCAGGATGCCGCCCGCCTTACCCGCCGCCACGATCCGGCGCATCCCGTCAAGAACGGCCTCTTCGACCTCGGGCGCACCGGCATTGCCGATATGACCCATATCGGCGGCCAGATCGGACGGGCCGATGAACACTCCGTCAATGCCCTCGACTTGCAGGATATCGTCGAGCGCGGCCATGCCCGCGCGGTTCTCGACCTGCACCAGAAGGCAGATCTCGTCCCGCGCGGTGGTTAGATAGTCCGCAATGCCCGCAAATTCCGAAGCCCGCGCCAATGCCGACCCGACACCGCGCACACCGTGCGGCGGATAGGTTACGGCACGCACCAGTTCACGCGCCTGTTCGGCGCTTTCGACCATGGGCACCAGAAGGGTCTGGGCCCCGGCATCAAGGTACTGCTTGATCATCCAGGTCTCACCCACCACCGGGCGGACGACGGGGTGGCTGTTGCTGGCGGCAATGACCTGAAGCTGCCCGATGATCGACCGCAGATCATTGGGCGCATGTTCGCCATCCACCAAAAGCCAATCGAACCCGGATTTGGCGCTGATTTCCGAAACATATGGGTCTGCAAGGCCAAGCCAGCACCCTATCTGCGGTTTTCCTGCGGCAATGGCGGCTTTGAACGGGTTATGAGGCGCGGGCATCTGCGGGTTCCTTAGGCAAAACTGACGTCGACGGATCCGAAATCACCGAAGTCCGCGTGAATTTCTGTCCCGGCAGGACATTCGACTGGGCGAATGAACGAGCCCGACAGGATCACATGACCGGCTTCTATTTTTTGGCCGTATTGCGACATGCGCTTGGCCAGCCATGCGACGCTCTCGGCCGGGTCGTTCAGAACGCCGGCTCCAAGACCAGTTTCCTCGACCGTGCAATTGCGGCTGGTGATCGCCCCGACCCAGCGCAGATCGAATGCATCCGGCGCATGGCGCTCAGCGCCAAGAACGATCCCCGCATTCGCCGCATTGTCGCTGATCGTATCCAGAACGGTGCGGGTCTTGCCGGTGTCGGGATCGACCCGCATGATGCGGGTATCGAGGATCTCGATCGACGGCGCCACGTAATCGGTGGCGGCCATCACGTCCTCCCGGGTCACATCGGCCCCGCCCAGCGGCGATTTCATCACGAAGGCAATCTCGGCCTCGATGCGCGGCTGGATGAACCGGCCCGCCGGGACCTCGGCGCCATTTTCGAACATCATGTCATCAAACAGGATGCCGCTGTCGGGGATATCAATGCCAAGCGCATATTGCATCGCTTTTGACGTCAGCCCGATCTTCCAGCCAATGGTCTTGCGCCCCTGCGCCAGCTTGCTGTGACGGATCGCGTTTTGCACCTCATAGGCGTCATCCATCGTCATTTCGGGATGGCGCAGCGTCAAAAGCCTGATCTGTTTCCCGGTGGTTTCGGCGGCCAGAAGGTCCGCCGCCGCGCGGCTGTGATCATCAGGGGTCATCACAGAACCTCGTCTTCGACAGTATTGCGCAATGTGCCGATTCCGTTGACTTCGATTTCGACCACATCGCCGGGTTTCAGATAGATCGGCGGGTCAAACCGCGCGCCTGATCCGGTGGGCGTGCCGGTGACGATGATGTCGCCGGGCTGCAACGTCATGAAGGTCGAGATATATTCAATCTCGCGCCGGATCGGGAACATCATGCGGTCAAGCGTATCGTCCTGCCGAACCTCGCCGTTCACACGGGTTAGAATGCGGGCCTCATCCAGTTGCGCGGCATCGGTGAAGGGCACAAGCCACGGCCCGATCGCCCCGGAATTGTCCCAGTTCTTGCCCTGGGTGACGTTGAATTTCGCATGTCGCACCCAGTCACGGATCGTGCCCTCGTTGCACAGGGTCACCGCCGCGATGTGATCGTAGGCGTCGTCCTGGCTGATCCGGCGACCGCCCTTGCCGATGACGATGGCTACTTCGCCCTCGTAATCCAGTGTGTGGTTTTCCGGCGGACGGATCAGGGGCCGGTTATGGCCGGTAAAGCCGCTGGCGAAACGCGGAAACAACGACATGTATTTCGGTTGCGCACTGCCGTCCTTGTACTCGGCATTGCGATCCGGAAAATTCACCCCGACGCAGAGGATGCGCGGTGCATTGGGCAGCACCATCTCATACTCGAACTCGGTATGGGTGACGGGTTTGCCATCAGCCGCCTGCCCAAGATCCGACAGCCCGCCCGCACGAACGGCATCAAGAAGGGTCGGCCATTGCGGAAACACGCCATCGAGCGCAATCATGCCATCATCGGTGACTGCGCCATAATGGATTTCGCCATTGGCGGAATAGGTTGCAAATTTCACGAGCTTTTCTCCCATACATCCTTGATGACGTCATACGCCATCATCACATCTGCACGCGTCGTGTCGAACTGACCGACCTGAAAGCGGATGACCTTGCGCCCGGCGAACATGCCCTGGGTCACGTAGATCCGCCCATCGTCATTGAGCGCATCCACCAGCCTTTGTTGCGCCGCGTCATCGCCCGGGCAGCAAAAGGAAAACAGGCTGAGGATCGGTTCGGTGACGATCTCGAAACCGTCCAGCGCCCTGAGCGCCTCACAGACTTCCTCGGCCCAGGCCACGTGGTTGCGGATGCGGCTGCGCAGCCCCTCCAGCCCGTAAGAACGTATGAGGAACCAGAGCTTCAGCGCCCGAAAACGGCGGCCCAGGGGGATCGTCCATTCCGAGTAGTTGGTGACAGCCGCGCCGGTGGTCTTGAGGTATTCCGGCTCAATCTTCAGCGTGTCGAGCTGCGGCATGGCATCGCGCAGGAACTGCACCGAGCAATCGAACTGCGCGCCCAGCCATTTATGCGGGTTGAAAACGATGCTGTCGAACCCGTTCACACCCTGCCAGAACGCGTCACGGAACTCCGGGCAGATCATGGCCGACCCCGCCCATGCCGCGTCGAGATGGGTGTAAAGGTTATGCGCTTTCGCCACCTCCAGCACTGGCTCAAGGACGTCGGAGCCACCGACACCGGTGCCGCCGGTGATGGCAATGATCCCCGCAGGCGTGTGGCCCGCCGCGATATCGGCCTTGATCGCGGTGTTCAGCGCGGCGGCGTCCATCCCGTGACGCGGGCCTGTGCCGGGGATCTTGACCAAGTTCGCCTGGCCGATACCCGCCACCCAACACGCCCTGTCGATCGAGGAATGTACCTGATCGGAACAGTAGATGCGCAGATGCCCCTTGTCAGACAGCCCGTCGCGGTTGCCCGAATAGCCGGTGGCCCGTTCGCGCATCGTCAGCACCGCCGACAGCGTTGCCGAAGAGGCGCTGTCCTGAATGACGCCGGTAAAGCCCTCGGGCAGCCCCATGGCCTGACGCAACCAGTCGACCATGACGCCTTCGACCTCGGTCGCGGCAGGGGAGGTTTGCCAGAGCATGCATTGCGCGGCGACCGTGTTTACAAGATGTTCGGCCAGGATCGACGGCGGCGCGGCGTTGGCCGGGAAGTAAGCAAAGAAACGCGGGTGCTGCCAATGGGTCATGCCCGGCATCACGATGGCTTCGAAATCGGCCATGATCGCATCCATGGCCTCGCCGGTTTCCGGCGGTGCCGCGGGCAGCTGCGCGGCGATATCGCCCGGGGCGGTCTGTGCCCGGACGGGCCGCTCACGCAGCGACTTGTGATAGTCCGCGCCCCATTGCGAGATGGTTTTGCCCCAGTCGGAGAATTCGTCCCAATTCATCACTCAATCCTCGCCATGATTTCCGCGCATGCGGTTGTTTTTGATCTTGAGACCCACACCGAGCCCATGGCGCACACCTCGCGCCCCGGCTCCGAGGGTTTCACCTTGAACAAACTCGGATGACTTTTGGTCGCGTTCTGCCGTGCCAAACGCCATCCGGTTGCTTTGATGGGCGGACTGCGGGGCTGTTACTGGACGGGGAAAATCACGTTTGTCTGACCGGTCCCGGACGACGGGAAGTATTCGGTCACAACTTCGCATTTCGCGTCGTACTTGTCCCAGCCCAGAGCGCCGTAGAGCATGGCCGTATCATGCATCGACCCTTCGCCGCTGCAGTACTCGGCATACTCGGTCATCATCTTGAGGAAGGTCGCGTGATCCCCGTTCTTCCACATTTCCAAGACATGCAAATCGACCTGGCGGTTGAATTCGCTTGAGATGGTGAAGGTGCCGTTATTGGCGGCATAGTCCTTGTTCGCCCAGATTTTATGGCTGAGCGAGCCCGAGGCGACCAGCAGCACTTTTTCATCGCCGGCCTCGATGGCCTCACGAATAGCCTCGCCGAGAACCCGGCTTTCCTCATGGCTGTGAGATGTACACCAGGCACCGATCGACACAACCTTCATCTCATGCTCGCGGCTCATGAACCGCATGGGAACCAGCGTGCCATATTCCACTTCGAGGCTGTCCAGATGATGCGCCAGCGTATAGACGCCCTTGTCGGTCGCGATTTTGGCAATTGCATCGCCCAGCTCAGGATTTCCCTCGTATTTGTAGGGCAGGTTCTGGATGAACTGCGGGAACTCGTTCGAGGTAAACAGCCCTTCGAAATGGGAATTCGCGTTGATGTGATAACCTGCGTTCAACACCCAGTGCGTGTCGCAGATGACAACGGTTGTCGCGCCCAGTTCCTTCGCGCGGCGCGCGATTTCACGGTGCCCATCAATAGCCGGCTGCCGTTTGCCTTTGAGCGGGCCTTCCTGTTCGGACATCAGCAATGTCGGAACGTGGGTCATCTTGGCCGCGAGAACGAGTTCTCCCATGGTCTTCTCCTTCGGTTTCGAAATACAATCGCTTAGGTTTCAGGCGCCAAGACGCATGATCTTGTGCTGACCTGTCGCGAACGCGATGTTTTTCTGTTCCATGTAGAATTCGAACGACCAGTCCCCGCCGTCACGGCCGATGCCGCTGGCCTTGACGCCGCCAAACGGGGCCGGCAGGTGGCGCACGTTTTCCGAATTGACCCAGATCATCCCTGCCTCGAGCTTGTCGGAAAAGCGCAGGGCGCGCGTCAGGTCGTTGGTCCAGATATAGCCCGTCAGCCCGTATTGCGTGTCATTGGCCATCGCGAGGGCTTCTTCCTCGGTCGTGAACGGGATCGAGGTCAGCACCGGGCCAAAGATTTCCTCGCGGGCAATGCGCATCTTGTTGTTGGCATTGGTGAACAGGGTCGGCCGCACGAAATAGCCCTCGTCGCCAACGGTCACGCCACCTGCGGCGACGGTCGCGCCGTCTTCCTTGGCAATATCGAAATAACTGGTGACCTTGTTGTAGTGTTCTTGCGTGACGATCGGCCCGATCTCGGTCGCCGGATCAAGCGGGTGGCCGACCTTGATGTTGTTCACCCGTTCGATCAGACGCGCCTCGAACTCGGCCTTGATCGTGTCCTGGATGAGCAAGCGCGACGACGAGGTGCAGCGTTCGCCGTTGATCGAGTAGATCATGAAGATCACGGCATCCAGCGCACGTTCGAAATCGCAATCGTCGAACACGATGACAGGGTTCTTACCGCCAAGTTCAAGGTGCATCCGCTTGAGCGTATCGGCACCCTGTTTCGTGATGATGCTGCCGGTGCGGCTTTCGCCGACAAAGGCGATCGCCTTGATCGCGGGATGTTCAGTCAGGCGTTTGCCCGCGTCATGACCGTAGCCATTGACCGTGTTCAGCACGCCTGGGGGCAATCCGGCCTCTTCGGCAATCTCGACCAACAGCCGCGCGGTCAGCGGGCTGTCTTCGGCGGGCTTGTGGACCACCGTGCAGCCAGCAGCGAGGGCCGGGGCGATCTTCCAGGTCGACAGCATGAAGGGCGTATTCCAGGGCGTGATGACGCCCACCGGCCCGATCGGCGTGCGGGTCGTGACATTCATCAGCGTGGGCGATTTCAGATGCTGCCCGTCCCGCGCCGCGGTGACCTGATCGGCAAAATAGCGGAAGTTCTCTGCACCACGCAAAGCCGCCTTGGACATGAACCGCCATGTCTGCCCGGTATCCCAGCATTCGCAAAGGGCGATCTCTTCGGCACGGGCTTCGATCGCCTCGGCCACATTGATCAGGATCTTCTTGCGCTCCAGCGCGGGCATGTCGCGCCAGGCCGGGAATGCGGCGGCGGCGGCTTCGGCGGCCTGGTCAACGTCGGACTCGTCGGCACGGGCCACATCACAAATAACGCTTTTGTCGACCGGCGATGTGGATTGAAACGTGCCCGCGGATCCGGGGCGATCTTCGCCCGCAATTCGATTCAAGATCCCGCTCTCCCTAAAGCGCGCGAGGTGGCCGTTCAATTTTTGAAGATTTTGATCGAGTACGCTCATGACTATCCCTATTTGATCTCGCGGCAAACGTCACCGCGACCATGCCGGTACACATGGCGCTTGAATGCGAAGCGTTTGCGCATCAGTTTGACTGCACCTGTTAATTAACATATGTATCATTAACAACGCAACTGTCAAGGTGAGATTCACATCCGCCCGGCGTTGCGGAAGGCCAGAAATTTACTTCACGTAGCCATGCGCCTGCGCAGATTTATCCGACGGGCGGCGTCAGAGGACCTTGGCTTGCGGCGGGGCAGGGCGCCGACTGGCGCCGTGTAAGAACAGACCCGTTCATGTACTCCAAGACGAGCCGCGAGATCATCCGTCTGGCGCCGATGCCGTCCGTACGTTTTCTGCTGTCGCTGCGGAACGTCGAGAACCTGTTGCGCGGTCCTGATCTTCTCTTCGACCGAGTGGGGCGCGGTCAGAAGAACTTTGCTTGAGCCGAGGCAGGACGGTCTCGTAGGGTTAGGTCGCAGACTTTGGCTGTGCCTGAACGATGTGGCTGTTCTCGTTCTCTTACGCGGCCAGCGCTGCAAACCGGGCAAACGGGCAGGGTCCAGGAGTCAGTTGGCCGTTACGGATCATGTTCGCCACCTTGATACCCGCGAGCGTGGAGGATGCTGGCGGGAAGGATTTGAACCCAGCGATTGAGCCTTGCATGATCAACCCTGACGCCGCGCTCGGCCATGATCTCTTCAAGATCACGATATGATAACCGGTAGCGGACATAGAAGAAGACTGCGAAGAAGATTACATCTTTCGGAAACTGGGCGCATTTGGATCAGATCATTCCAGCGTCTCCCCTTGGCGACCATCAACTACAGAATAGTCCGCCCACAGACCTGTGGACGCCTTTCGGTGAAGTTTGCGACAAAGCCGTGCTGACCTCCATGTGCGACCTGAGGGCCGCCACGCCCTATCTTTTCGCCACGACGGGCAAGGAGTGGCTCGCCAATGCTGTTCTGGGTGAGGAGGTCTTCGGGCCTCTGAGCCTGATCGTCCGCGTCGCGGACGCGGCCGAGATGAGGCAGATCGCGCTGAGCCCGCATGGCCAGCTGACCTGCACCCTGCATCTGGACGCGTCCGAAATGGCGCTCGCCGCAGACCTGATGCCGGTTCTGGAGCGCAAGTCTGGCCGGGTTCTGGCCAACGGCTTCCCGACCGGGGTCGAGGTCTGCGACGCGATGGTCCACGGTGGCTCCTATCCCGCCTCCACCAACTTCGGCGCGACCAGTGTCGGAACCCTGTCGATCCGCAGGTTCTTCAGGCCCGTCTGCCATCAGAACTTGCCGGACGCGCTGTTTCCGGACGACCTGCGCCCATGATCCCGCGCCGCCCCGAGGACAACTTCAGCCCCAAGGCCTTCCGGGAGCATCTGGAATAGATTGCCGGCTGGCTCGTGGCCGGCCTGATTGTCGCCGGCGGCACGGGGGAGCTGTTTTCGCTACGGCATATTTGCACATCGTGTAGGGGGTGGACCCCGGCCTCGGAACCTGTGCGGACACAGAACTGTTGTTGATGATGCGCCCCCCCTGGGGCGTCTTGCGTGACGCGCGTCACATTCTCAGACGCCCGGGTCAGATAAACGCGCCAACTGCTTTCCACGCCCCGCTTTCGACAAAGTCCCTGACAGCCCGCTTCGGGGCACGTGCTCCGGGGTGCGCGATCACGACACAGGCCAGCCGATGTCCCGCCTGGACGGCATCCTGCGGCGTTCCCCCCCGCAGACGCGACGCAAGATATCCGGCGTTGAACGAGTCCCCTGCGCCCGAGGTGTCGAGGATCGTTGTCGCTGGCGGAGTTTCAATGAAACCTGTCGCTCCGTTCGACGCGAAGAACACGCCTTCGCCACCGTTCTTGACGACCACTTCTGCGGCGCCAGCACCTGCATATCGGTCGATCGTCGCCTGGGGCGACGTGTCATTCCAAAGGTCTCGCTCGTCGTCGAAAGAGGGCAGGACGATGTCCGTCAGGGTCAACATGTCACGGGTGGCCCCGCGGGCCTGGTCGCGCGATGCCCAAAGCCTCGGCCGGAAGTTCGGATCGAAAACGATCCTCGCCCCGCCCGAGCGTGCCGCTGCCAGAACTTCGAACAAATTGGCGCGTCCAGCCGGTGACAGGATCGCAAGTGTGACGCCTGAAAGATAGAGGCAATCCGTGCCGGCGATCGCGCCGGATAGACTGTCCGTGTCCTCCGCAAGGTGCCGCGCCGCAGATTCTCCGCGCCAATACTGGAAGCTGCGCTCGACCCCATCAAGCTCGATCAGATAGAGCCCCATGGTGCGCGCCGGATCGCGCGCGACGCCAGAGGTCTCCAGCCCGTCCGCGTCAAGCAGGCTCAGGAAATCATCCGACAGCTTGTCGCTGCCGACGCGTGTGACGAATCCGCAGCGCGCAGCGTCGCCCAAGAGTTGCGCCATGTGCCAGATCGTATTGAAGGTGTCTCCGGCGAAGTTGCGCCGGTAGAGCCCGTCGCCCACTGGGGCGAATTCGACCATGGCTTCACCGATGGCTGCAATCCTGGGACGCATTCGCTCACCGCCCGCTTAACTGGTCTCGAAAGTCAGATGAACCTTGACCGACCGGCTGCGGTCGGCGGCGATCTTGAAGGCATCCGCCGCCCTGTCCAGCGGATAGCGTGCCGTGATGATCGGACGGACGTCGATGCGGCCGGAGGTGATCGCCTCGACCGCCGCGGCGAATTCCTCGTGGAAGCGATGCGTGCCCTGAACCCGGATTTCCTTGGCCACCAGCGCGTTGATCGGCATCGGCGTATCGCCCACGACCCCCACCTGGACCAGCGTGCCGCGCGGGCGAAGTGAGGCGATCGCGGACTTGATCGCGGGCGCGGCGGCGGAACATTCGAACGCGATGTGGAAGTAGCCCTTATCTTCGGCATAGCGGTCCATCTCGCCTCCGTCGCGGGCGACGTTGATGACGCGCGTTGCGCCCATCGTCTTTGCGACCGCAAGCACGGCGTCGTGCAGGTCGGTGACGACGATCTCAGCCGCCCCCGCCGAGGCCGCCGCGGCCGCGCAGAGAATGCCGATGGGACCAGCCCCGGTGACCAGCACCCGCTTGCCTCGGATCTCGCCCGCCATGTTCGCGGCATGAAGGCAAACCGCCAGTGGTTCGGCGCAGGCGACCGCGCCCAGATCGGCGTCATCCTTCAGGGGAATGCATTGGGCCGCATCGACGACGATGCGGTCACGGAAAAGGCCCTGCTCGTGCGGCAAGCGGATGGCCGATCCGTTGAAGCGCATGTTCAGGCAATGCATCGGCAAGCCCTCCGCGCAATAGGCGCAGGTGCCGCAAGGGCGGCTCGGGTTGATCGCCACCTTGACGCCCGCGGTCAGCCCCGCGACGCCGCCACCCACCGCGATGACGCGGCCGGAGGCTTCGTGTCCAAGGATGATCGGTTCGCGAACGCGGATCGTGCCGATGCCCCCATCGCTGAGATAATGCATGTCCGAGCCGCAGATTCCTCCGGCGGCGAGGCCGACCACAACTTGCCCCGAGCCCGGTTCGCCGATCTCCTCGGTTTCGATGCGGAGGTCGTTTTGGCCATAGAGGCGGCAGACGCGGGTTTTCATGGGGCCTCGCTTACGGGATCAAGAGAGATGGCAGCCAGGTGGCAAGCGGCGGGAAGTAGGAGACCGCGAGCAGCACCAGGATGTTGGTCAGAAGGAACGGCAGGATCGCACGAACCACCGGGGCAAGCGGCAGGCGGGCGATGTTCGCACAGACGAAGAGGCAGACGCCCACGGGGGGGGTCGTCAGGCCGATCATGAGGTTCAAGACCGCGAAGGTCGCGAAGTGCAAGGGATCGATGCCGACCGCCTGCGCCAGCGACAGGAGCGGCACGAAAAGGATGATCAGCGCGGCGATCGTCTCCATGAACATGCCGACGAAGAGGAGCAGCAGGTTGATCAGCAGTATGACCGCGAACTTGTTGTCGGTGATGGAGAGCACGGCCTCGGCTATAGCCTGCGGGATGCGTTCGGATACAAGGATCCAGCCGAAGACATTCGCAAAGCCGACCAGGGCCAGGATGCCGGCGGCCGAAACGGCGCTGTCCGTGACGATCCGTGGCAAGGCGCGCAGCGGAAGTTCCCGGTAGACGAAAGCCCCGACGACAAAGGCATAGAGGCTCGCGACCACCGCCGTTTCGGTGGGCGTCGCCAGGCCCGACAGCAGCCCGTAGATGATGAGGAAGGTCATCGCGATTGCCCAGATGGCGCCCCCGAAGGATCGCGCGACTTCGCCAAAGCCCTGCCAGGGCTGGTGCGGGAAGCCCCTGCGGACCGAGATGACATAGGCCGTCACCATCATCGCCAGCCCCATCAGGATGCCCGGGATAGCCCCCGCAAGGAACATTTTGCCGACGGATATGCCCGACAGCGCGCCGACGATGATCATTGGCACCGAGGGCGGGATGATGGGGCCGACCGTAGACGACGCGGCGGTCACGGCGGCAGAGAAGTCGCCCGGATAGCCCGCCTTCTTCATGCCTGGGATCAGCACGCCGCCGAGTGAGGCGGCGTCGGCGACGGCAGTTCCCGTGACCCCGCCGAACAGCATCGATGCGGCGATGTTGGTCAGGCCAAGGCCGCCCCGGATCCAGCCGACGATGGCATTCGCGAAGCGGATGATCCGGTTGGTGATGCCGCCCTGGTTCATCAGGTTGCCGGCAAGGATGAAGCCCGGGATCGACAGGAGGACGAAGACGTCCATGCCGGCATACATCTTCTGCGGCATGACGACGACGGGCATCCCCGCGATAAGCAGGTATCCGAGCGACGAGAGCCCGAGCGTGATCGCGACCGGAATGCCGAGGGCGAGGCCGATGAGGAAGATGGTGAAGAGAATCGCCACGTCCATGAGTTCACTCCTCCTCGGGTCTTTCAGGCGTTCCGTCTTCGAGGCCGCCGAGCATGCCAACGATCCGGAGCAGGCCGAAAAGAGCGAGGCCAGCCAGCATCAGCCAGACGGTAAAGTGTATGAAGTCCATGCGAATGCCGAGAGCTGGTGCCATCTGCATCTTGCCGATGGCCACGTATCTCCACGCATGCGGCAAGAGCCACGCGGCCAGACCCGCCGTCGAGACCGCCGCGAGAAGGCGCAGGAGCCAGGGCAGGCGGCCCGGAAGCGCCTCGCTGATGACATCCACGTTGACCAGATCGCCGGTGCGGAACGCAAGGCCGGCCCCGAAAGCGATCATGTAAAGCAGCGCGTAACGCGTCAGTTCCTCGGTCCAGACGGGCGAGGAGCCGGTGAGGCGTCCGACCACCTGCAGCAGAACCGCCGCCATCAGGATGGCGAACGCAAGACCGGCGCCGAGGCGCGCGACGAAGACGATGGCGTGGATGAAGCGGGCCATGTGCCGGTTCCAGGCTGCAATGCCAGCGCCGCGAGACTGCGGCGCTGGCGATTGAACGGTTGGTTTCAGTTCGCGAAGAGGCCTTCGACGATCGGCTTGATCTCGTCGTTGACATTGGCCAGGACGGCGTCCTTCGCGGCGGCCTGGAAAGCGGCGGCGTCGACATCGACGAAGGTCATGCCCTTCTCTTCAAGGAAGGCGCGGTCTTCGGCGAGCGAGGCGTTGAACAGCTCGCGCTCATAGGCCTGGGCGCGGGCGGCTGCTTCCATGACCGCGGCCTGATCGGCCTCGGACAGCTTGGCCCAGGTCGATTCCGCGATCGTCAGGTAGATCCACGACCGGACGTGGTCGGTCAGGTTGACGTGGCTCTGGACCTCGTAGAACGACGCGGAGCGGATCAGCGCCAGCGGATTTTCCTGCGCCTCGATCGTGCCGTTCTGCAGCGAGGTGAACACCTCGGAGAAGGCCATCGGGCCGGGGTTGGCGCCAAGCGCGGCCCAGACGTCGACGAAAAGCGGCACGTTCGGCACGCGCATCTTCAGACCGTTCAGGTCGGCGGGCGTCGTGATCGGGCGGTTCGAGGTCAGGTCGCGGGCGCCGCGCGCGAAATAGGCGATCGGGCGGATCTGCACCTTCTCGATGATCTGCTGCTTGATCTCGTCCCCGACCGGGCCGGAGGCGAAGGTGTCCATATCCTCGATGGTCTTGAACGCATAGGGAACGGCCAGAAGTGCCGCCTTGGGCGCCCAGTTCTGCAGCGATTCGCCGGTGATCGTCATGTCGACCGTGCCGAGCTGCATGCCGTTGATCAGATCGACTTCCTTGCCGAGCGACTCGTTGGGGAAGACCTCAACGGCGATCCGGCCCTCGGTCAGCGCCGAAAGCTCTTCGCCGAACTTGACCGAGGCCTTGTGCCAGGAGTTGTCCTCGTTGGCCAGGTGACCAAGCTTCAGCGTCATCTCTTGCGCCGAGAGCGGTCCTGCGAACACGGCAGCGACCGCCGCCGCAAGCGCGGTAAGCTTGAGATTGAAAGTCATGCGATTGTTCCTCCTTGTATGGGCGCATTCACCGGCGGGGGCATGTCCCCGTCCGGCAGATCGAAAAACCGGGCATTGGCTTCGATGATTTGCGGCAGGTCCTTCAGAACCTCCCGCAGGTGAAAGCGGATGGCTGAATTCGCACCGGCGATGTCGCCAGCCTCGATCCGGTCAACCACGGCGCAGTGCTGCGCGATCAGGGTGTCGACGCGGAACTCGCCCAGCGACAGGTAGCGGACGCGGTCCATCTGCGACTTCAGGCCTTCGATCTGCCGCCAGGCTCCAGCCTTTCCGGCAGCTTCCGCGAGGGTGCGGTGAAACAGGTCGTCCAACTGGATGAAGCCGTCCGCATCTTGCCGATCAAGCGCGTTCTGGCGTGCGAGTTGCGCGCGAAGCTCGGCGATCAAGTCAGGGGAGCGCGCATCGGCCAGGATCTTGCAGATGTCGGCTTCGATGGCCTCCCGCAGGAACCGGGCGTCCAGGACCGCGAAATAGCCGATCCGCGTGACGATCGTCCCCCTTTGCGGGCGGATCTCGAGAAGCCCCTGGTCAGCCAGCTTGATGAACGCCTCGCGCACCGGCTGGCGACTGACGTCATAGGTGCTCGCCACCTCGGACTCTGAAATCCGGTCACCCGGCTTGAGGTCGTTCTTGATCACGCGCTCCCGCAGGATACGCGTGACCTGCGGCGTGATTGGCGCCGAATGGTCAAGCTCCCAGGCCGAATAGCGCTCGATCTTCATGATTCGGCATCCTCCCGACCGCTTGCTACCATACTTCCATACTAGTCAGCAATTACTGTCGATGCTATGAAGACCGCAAGGCTTCGAGTCGGGAGAAAGACTATGGAACAGACTTGGCGATGGTTCGGACCGCAGGACCGCGTGAGCATTTCCGACGTTGCGCAAGCTGGCGCCACCGGGATCGTCTCGGCGCTGCATCATGTGCCGACGGGTGCCGTGTGGTCTCCCGAAGAGATCGCCAAGCGGCAGCGAGAGGTCGCGACGATGCCGGACGGCACGCCGTCGCAGCTCACCTGGTCTGTCGTCGAAAGCCTTCCGGTGAGCGAGGACATCAAGAAGCAGCAGGGCAACTGGCGGGCACATGTCGAGAGCTACCGCCAAAGCCTGCGAAATCTCGCCGCTGCCGGGATCGAGGTGATCTGCTACAACTTCATGCCGGTCCTCGACTGGACGCGCACCGACCTGGCCTGGCGGCTGCCCAATGGCGCGACCTGCATGCGCTTTGACCTGACAGACTTCGTGGCCTTCGACCTTCACATCCTGAAACGGCCCGGCGCCGAGGCGGACTATGACGAGGTGCTGAAGGACGCCGCCGCCCGCCGCTACGCCGAGATGTCGGCTGATACGGCCGAGCAGCTTGCCGGCAACGTGGTCTTCGGATTGCCCGGGGCGGCCGAGAAGTTCAGCCTTCAGGACGTGCGTGAACACCTCGCCCAATACGCCCGGATGAGCGAGGAGACTCTGCGCCAGCACCTGATCGACTTCTTGTCTGAGGTCGCGCCGTTGGCCGAGGAACTGGGCCTCAAGCTCTGCTGCCATCCGGACGATCCGCCGTTTCCGCTGCTTGGCCTGCCGCGCATCATGTCGACGGAGGAGCAGTACCGAATGGTGATGGACGCCGTCGACATCCCCGCAAACGGCATCACGCTCTGTTCCGGATCGCTGGGTGCGAGGCCGGACAACGATCTGCCCGGCATGATGGAACGGATGGGCGACCGGGTCCATTTCCTGCATCTCCGCAATGTGAAACGAGAGACCGCCGACGTTCGTGGCTCCTTTTATGAGGCGGAGCATCTCGGCGGCGACACCGACATGGTCGCGCTGATCGAGGCCGCGCTGCGAGAGGAGGCGCGCCGGAAGGCTGCCGGGCGCAAGGACTGCTCGATCCCTTTCCGCCCGGATCACGGGCAGGATATTCTCGACGACCTCGGCCGCCGCGCGCAGCCTGGATATCCGTCAATCGGGCGCCTCAAGGGCCTGGCCGAGCTTCGCGGCATCATCGCGGCGCTTGAGCCCCGGATCGCTGCCGAATGAGCCCGCGCCTGAGCTCTTTCGAAGGTCTTCCCGAAGGTGTCGCGGTCCCCGCCTACCGGGCGCAGGCGCATCGACCCGGCATCGTTCATATCGGCCTGGGCGCCTTCCACAAGGCGCACCAGGCGGTCTATACCGACGATGCCCTCACCGCCGAGGGCGGCGATTGGCGGATCATAGGCGTCAGCCTCAGAAGCACCGCGCCGGCCGAGGAACTGACGCCACAGAACTGCCTTTACACCACCCTCGAACGCGGGGCCGAAGGGACGCGCGCGCGCGTGATCGGATCGATCGCCGCCGCACTCTGCCTCCAGGGCGACCGCGAAGCAGTGCTGCGGGCGCTCTGCGACCCGGCGACGAAGATCGTCAGCCTGACGGTCACCGAGAAAGGCTACGGCATCGACCGGAAGTCCGGCGGCGTTGACATCGGTCACCCGGCCATCGCCGCGGACCTGGCCGATCCCGCCAACCCGCAGGGCGTCGCGGGCCTTTTGGTCTGGGCGCTTCATCAGCGGCGGGCGGCGGGCGTCGCCCCCTTCACGGTGCTCTGCTGCGACAACCTGCCGGAGAATGGGCCCTTGGTCCGGTCGCTGCTGATCGACTTTGCTCGGCGGACCGATCCCGAACTTTCCGCTCATATCTCCGCCGAGGTCGCCTTTCCGGCCACGATGGTTGACCGCATCACCCCGGCACGAAGCGACGCGACACTGCGGCTGGCGGGAGAGCTGACCGGACACGCCGATGCCGCCGCGGTCGAGTGCGAGACCTTCCGCCAATGGGTGATCGAGGACCAGTTTCCCACGGGACGCCCCGCCTGGGAGGCGGGCGGCGCGCTCTTCGTTCAGGACGTGCGCCCGTTCGAGGACATGAAGCTTCGCATGCTGAACGGCACGCATTCCATGCTGGCTTACTCGGGGTTCCTGGCTGGCCACAAATACGTGCGCGACGTGTTGGCCGATCCAGCATTGGCAATCATGGTCAAACGCCACCTCGCTGCGGCTGCGGCTACGCTCGGCGATCTGCCGGGCGTTGACCTGGACGCCTATGCCGAAGATCTTGCCAAGCGTTTCGCGAACCCTCACCTGGCGCATGAGACGTACCAGATCGCGATGGATGGTTCCGAGAAGATGCCACAGCGCATCTTCGCCCCGGCCATGGAGGCGCTGAGACGGCATCAGCCGCTGGACGCCTTCGCCTTCGCGACCGCTGCATGGATGCGCTACACGCTGGGGCACACGGAGGACGGCAAGAGTTATGGCTTGCGCGACCCCTTGGAGGCGAAGCTGAGGCCCGAAGAGGGTTCAGCGCTCTCGGCCGATCGCATCATGGAGCATCTGGGCAATGTTCCTAACCTCATTCCCCACGACCTCCGCGAAAGCGATGAGTGGAATCACGCAGTGCGTGAAAATCTGGAAGGCATTCTGAGGGACGGAATGCCCTCGGCTATCGCGCGGGCGGCTACTTGACGGGACGACGCCAGACGGGATTTGTCGCAAACTTCTGCGTTTGACCCGTGCGGGTCTCGGGCGGACATTGCCCTCATCCACGCGCACCGGACGGAGGCGGAACGATGATCTCGTTCAAGCGCGCTCAGTATTGGAAGGAGGTAATCCTGTTCGCGGTGTTTTTCTATGCGCGCGACACGGGTGTCGCATCGGGAGCTGGAAGAGATCATGGCCGGGCGCAGGGTTCGGGCCGATCACGCGACGCTTGACCGATGGGTCGCAAAGTATGCGCCGCTGATCGCCTCAAAGGCCCGCCGCCGGACAGCCCCGACTGACCGATCCTGGCGGATGGATGAGACCTGCATCAAGGTGACGGGTGAGTGGACCTTCCCTTGCCGAGCGGTCGACAAGCACGGGAAGACCCTTGATTTCTTGCTCTCGAAGCGGCGCAGCAAGACGGTGGCGCCCAGGGTTTTCGCCCGAGCCCTGAAGATGAATGGCCGACCTCGGAAGATCGTTATCGGCAAGCGCAGAGCCAGCACCGTCGGCATCACCGCGATCAATCGGATGCCGAAGCGCTTCGGTTGCCCGATCCCGATCGAGATGGTCCGGATCAAACACTTGCACAACATGGTCGGGCAGGATCATTGGACGATCAGGAAACGGATCCGCCGCATGCACGGGTCCAAATCCTTCCCGTCAGCTTCGGCAACGCTCGAGGGCATCGAAGTCGCGAACCTGATCCGCAAAGGCCAGATGCGCCCGGACCAAGAGTTTGATCTTGAGAGCTCTCAAGTAACATAACGGGTGAAGGCAGCCGTAGTCGCCCGAGCGCGCCAATCCGTGACGACGTTCACCAATGCCACCTTCCCTTCGTCGGCCGAGGCAAAGGCACGCTTGAGCGCCGGTCGTATCTCGTCCGCCGACTGCACCAATTCGCCGACAGCTCCGAGCGCCTCTGCGAGCAAGTGATACCGGGTATAGCCAAGATCTCTGCCCGGCCGCTCGTGGTCTGGATCGCCCGTCCAACCACCATTCAGACTGATGACGATCACCAGCGGCAGATCGTGACGCACGAGGGTGTCGATCTCCATCGCATTCATGCCGAACGAACCGTCGCCATGCAGGACGACGACCGGCTGATCGGGGCAGGCAACCTTTGCACCCAGTCCGAGTGGGAGGCCAACGCCCATGGTTCCGAAAGTGCCGGAGTTGAGCCGATTGCCGGATACATGTGTCGGTATGACCTGGCGCGCGTAGTTCAGGATCTCCTGCCCGTCGACGCAGAGAACCGCCTCGCGCGGCAAGAGATCGCGCAGCTCGCGGCAAAGCCTGAGCGGGTGGATTGGAGTAGCAGAGGTCGCGATGATCTCTTCCTGCTCGGCGGCCTTGTCGCGGTTCCGCGTCGACAGACGCCGGCGCCAATCGGCAAAGCTGCCCCTGTCCACCTTCCCCGACAGCGCCTCTGCGAGAAGCGGCAAGGTCGCCCTCAGATCGGCCGTCAGGGCAAGATCAAGCGGGCGTGGCGGCATGGCAATCTCGTTCGGGTCGATATCTATCCGCACGAGCCGCGCATGGGCCGAGAACCGCGGAGGAGCCGCGTGGCCGATGATGTAGTTCATGCGCGTGCCGAGGATCAGGATCAGGTCCGCCTCGCGGAAGGCCGTAGAACGCGATGTCAGAAAGGCCAGCGGATGATCCTCGGGCACCACGCCGCGGGCTTGCGGCGTGGTGTAGAAGGGGATCCCTGTGGCTTCGAGGAACTCGCGCAGTTGCTCCTCCGCACCAGACCAGAGGACGCCGGAGCCGCACAAGACCACCGGCCGCTCGGCTGTCGCGATCAGCCCAGCCAGACGGGCCAGTTCGGATGGCGCGGGAACAGGGCGCGGATGATGCGCATCCCTCCACGGAGCGGGCCACGTGACGCGCGCCTCATCGACCTCGGCGAAAAGAACATCGGCCGGCAGATCAAGATAGACCGGACCCGGCCGTCCGGACATGGCAAGGGCGAATGCCCGGCCGATGAGTTCGGGAATGCGCTCGGGCTGCCGCACCTGTTCGGCCCATTTCGTACATGGTCGAAGAACCGACAGCTGGTCCATCTCCTGGAATGTGCCGTAACCGCTCTCGCCGAGCGGGGCTGAGCCGCCCAGGACGACAAGCGGCGTGCCATCGGCCCAGGCATGCGCGACACCTGTAACCAGGTTCATCGTGCCTGGCCCCGAGGCCGCCATGCAGACACCCGGCGCACGCCTCAGGCGGGCCCACGCATGCGCGGCGATCGCGGCGGCCTGTTCATGCCGCACGTCGATTCCCCTTATGCCAAGGTCGAGCGCCGCCTTCTCGACCGCGAGCATGGGCGCACCCATCAGGTAAAAGAACGTGTCGACGCCCTGCTGCTTCAACGCACGGGCAACCAGGTCCGAGCCGGTGATGGGCATGGTTTCCTCCTCAAAACTCAGGCGCCGAAAGGTCGGCAGCCAGGCGCTGCTTCAGTTTCGCATGCTGGATCTTCCCCGTGACTGTCTTGGGCATTTCCTCGGCGGCGATGAGGCTTATGGAACGGGGCCTTTTGAAACCGGCGATGCGGGTTCCGCACCAATCCAAAAGGTCACCGGATGCAAGGCCGGTTTCTCGCGGAACGATGACGGCATGGACCCGCTCGCCCCATAGCGGGTCGGGAAGGCCGATGACGGCCACATCGCGGACGCCCGGATGCATCGCCAGGACTGCCTCGACTTCGGAAGGATAGATATTCTCGCCTCCGGAAATGATCATATTGCTCCTGCGGCCGATCAGATGAAGATAGCCGTCCGCGTCGCGCCGGGCGATGTCGCCGACGCTGCAATAGTCCCCACGAAAAGCCTCTGCTGTCTTTCCCGGCAGGCCCCAGTAACCATCGAACGTATAGGAATTGCAGGAGTAAAGCTCGCCGCTCTCGCCATCTGCCACCTCGTTCCCGGCCTCATCAAGCAGGCGGATGCGCCCCGTGCCGATACATTCGCGACCGACCGATCCGAGTTTGGCAAACTGCTCATCTGGATGCAGCATGGTGACGTAACCTGTCTCGGTCGAACCATAGAGTTCATAGAGGCCCGCGGATGAAAAGAGCTCCATGATCGCCTGCTTGGTTTCCATCCTGGCCGGTGCAGATGAGATCATCAGCTTGTTCAGGGGCAGGCTTTTCGGCCGCGCCGTCCCGGGCAGGTCGAGAAGCATCGCGTAATGCGTCGGCACAAGCGACGTAAACGTGCTGCCAGTCCTAGCCAGGCTCGCCAGTGCCTCTCCAGGATCGAACGACGGCCGGGAGTAGACGCAGATCGGAGCCCCGACAAAAGCGAATGCGCCCATGAAGAAGTAGGAGTTCGCGTGACACATCGGCATGATCAGCATTGCCCGATCGCGCGCCGAAATATTCATTTCCAATGCCGTGGTTAGCGATAGCATCGTGGTTGCGACGTTGCTGCGGATCGCGCCTTTCGGGTGGCCCGTCGTGCCCGAGGTGTAAAGCAGCGCGTGTGCATCGGAGGCGCTGACCCCAGTGCTCGGGCTCGAGCCAGCGGCCGATCCGATCAGCGCCTCGTAGCCGTGCCAACCGGAAAGGCCCTCGGCCCCAATCACGACGAAGCGGTCCATCGGAACGGGCAGCGCATGGCGCACGTCATCGACGGCTGCGCAAAGCCCGGCCTCTGTGATGATGGCCCGTGCATCGCAGTCCTGGATGATATAGGCGACTTCGTTCGCGGAGAGCCGGAAGTTGATCGGCACTGCAACCAGCCCCGTCAGACTCGCGGCGGCATATATCTCGAGCCATTCGAGCCTGTTGTGGGCGAGGATGCAGAAACGATCGCCGGGCACCAGCCCCAGCCCAATCAGCGCATTGCCCAGCCGACAACTGCGCTGAAACCAAAGCGCGTTCGTCATGTCGCGCTCCAGGTCCGCCGCACCAACCGAGTTCGGGCGCAAGCGGGCCGCCTCGGCGAGCATATCGCCGAATGTTGCCAGGCCCCGCATGATCTATCCTCCCAGATGAGAAGATCCTTGCATCGGCGCGTCGCAATGTCCTTCGGCTTTGCCTGTTTTTCCGCTCGGATTTCCCTGAGATTTCCCGGTGCGCCCTTGTTCCGCATGGGTTAGCATGAGCCTTGCATGAGCAGGGCCCATGGGAGGGTGCCGTGATCTACGCGTTCGAGGGGATGAGCCTCGACACCGACCGCAGAGAACTCTTTCGCGGAAGCGAACGCATCTCGGTCGAACCCTCTGTGTTTGATCTCATCGAATATCTCGTCCTGAACCGCGACCATGTCGTCACCCGCGATGACCTGATCGAGAATATCTGGCACGGCCGCATCGTATCGGAATCCACCCTCACCAGCCGCACCACGGCCGCTCGACATGCATTGGGTGATCGGGGCGACGAACAGCAGTTGATACGAACGGTGCCGCGAAAGGGTCTGCGGTTCGTCGCCCGGGTCACGATTCAGCACGAGCGCGGCTCCGACGACGCGTCGGTCCCGACCCCTGTCAAACCGGCAATCGCCGTTCTCCCGTTCCTCAATATGTCGGGCGACCCGGAACAGGAATATTTCTCGGATGGCATTTCCGAGGACCTCATCATGGCGCTTGCCCGGCTTCGCTGGTTCTTCGTCATCGCCCGCAACTCGTCCTTTGCCTACAAGGGCCAGTCGGTCGACGTCCGCCAGATCGGCGAGGCGCTGGACGTGAATTACCTGCTTGAGGGGAGCGTCCGCAAAAGCGGTGACCGCATCCGGATTGCCTGCCAACTCCTTGATGCCGCTACGGGGAACCACATCTGGGCAGAGCGCTACGACCGGGAACTGACGGACATTTTCGCCCTGCAGGACGAGATCACGGCCAATGTCGTCGCCGCCATCGAGCCCGAGCTCGTCGCTGCGGAAGGGCGGCGGGCGCAACGGCGCGTTGCGGCCCAGCTGCAAGCCTGGGACCTTGTCGCACGCGAGTTGCCCCATTTCTGGAGATTTTCCCCCGATGCCTCCGCCTGCGCCATTGCAGGTCTGCGGCGCACACATCAGGCCTTTCCAGATTACGCCCCCGCCATGAGCCTGCTCAGCTTTGCCCTGCTCTTTTCCACCTATGCAGGTTGGGAGAGCGGATCGCGAGAGGAGGCGCTTGACCTGGCGCGGGCCGCAATTGAGATCGACAGGCGGGATCCTTGGGCGCACATGGCTGTCGGGTTTGCGGCCCTGACGGATCGCGATACCGACGAAGCTTTGCGATCCTTCGGGACAGCCCTGTCACTCAACCCGAACTTCGCGCCCGCCGTGGGTTTTTCAGGCTTCGCCATGGCGCTTGACGGGCGCTCGGACGAAGCGCTGGAATGGCTGGACCGGGCGACACGGATGAACCCGCGCGACCCATTTTCCAACATCTATTTAGCCCCGAAGGGGGCAGCCCTTTATACAGCACGCCACTATGACGAAGCCGTGACCTGGGCACGCGAAGCCGTTCGGATGCGCCCCGGCTATCTTGGCGGGCATCGCCTGCTTTGCGCTGCCCTGGCTCAGACGGGCCGGCTGGACGAGGCCAGGGAGGCGCTGAAAGAACTTTTGTCCCTGCGCCCCGACGCCGACCTCGCCTGGGTTCGCGCCAGCGTTCCCTATACCGAGCGCACAATGGAGCACTTTATCGAGGGCCTCCGAAGGGCCGGCTTGCCCGAAACAGCATCCAACCCGGACTAAATTCGAAACGATCAGTGCTCGCCAAAAGGGAAGCCGCTCGTTTGTGGCCACCGCGGTGAAGCGACAGCACGAGCCGAGGAAAATCGTCGGTGATCTTCGCAATACCGAGTTCAGCGAGATCGAGCCGTCGCGGCGCCATCGGTTCGAGCCCGATGGCAAGGGGCGCGGCCGATCAAATACCAGATGACCATCTCCAGGCTGCCACTGGCCAAGGAGATCGCCGAGTTCGACTTCGACGGCACGCCGGTCAACGAGACGCTGGTGCGCGAACTGGGTGGTGGCGGATTCCTTGAGCACCAGCGCAATCTGGCCCTGATCGGCGGCACCGGAACCGGAAAGACCCATCTCGCCCTCGCCATCGCGCGCGCCTGCATCCGAAGCGGCACCCGCGGCCGGTTCTTCAACGTCGTCGATCTGGTCAAAAAGCTCGATGCCGAAGCCCGCGCCGACCGGCAGGGGCGCATGCGGGGAGGACCTCCACGCGATGAAGTTCGTGCTTGCGCCCCAGAACCTATCCGACGGCGAACGACCGCCCGGTAAAGGTAGACCCACTCGTCCTTCACCTTGATATAGGTCTCATCCAAGCGCCAGGACCGGTTGGCGATTGCTTGCATGCGACGTGCGTTGGCAGCGATCAGCGGGGAATATCTGGTGACCCAACGGTTGAGCGTCGCATGATCAACCCGGATGCCGCGCTCCGCCAAGATCTCCTCCAAATCCCGGTACGACACCGGGTAGCGGACATAGAAGAACACCGCGATGAGGATGACCTCCTTTGGAAACAGGGCGCCCTTGAACGAGATCATCGTGCCCCCTCCCAATGGTGACCCGGCCCTCGAAAACTGTCGATTCAACAAGACACCCTGATCGAGAATCAAGTTTGCGACACAGCTCCTCGCCGAAACCTAAGGTTTTGCCGTCTGGTCCCACGGGTGCAGTGCACCCGATTGAAATGAACGGTCCTACTCGGAGGGCTCGCGAGAAACCTGCAATGGCCTCCAAGGGGTTGTCATACTCCTTCTCTGGGCACATCGTGTTCGGGATGTTGATGCCGTCAACCGTAGAGGAGACGCGAAATGTCAGCGGATGCCGAGTTTCCGAGGATCGGTCAGCACCTGGTCTTCTCCAAGGCCGGAATTCGGCTCTTCAGTGACAAGCAGAGCACCGCGTTGACCTTCGCAGATTGGTTGGTCGACCGGTCCAAAGCAGGGACACACGAATGAGGTAGTCACGATGACACGGGACCGTTACCAACTCGGACATTCTGCGGCCCGAATATACGAGGAGCAAAAGGTACGGGCGATCTTCGGTCCTCTGGCGCGGGCGACACTGAAGGCGGTTTCGCTCCGGCCAGGTGACAGGATTCTCGACGTCGCTTGCGGAACGGGGATCGTGGCTCGAACCATCCGTGATCTGTATGGCACCGACGTCGAGATTACTGGAAGTGACCTCAACGCCGGGATGATTGAAATGGCCCGCGGGATTACATCCGACCTCGATCCGCCAATAGAATGGGTCGTTGCCGATGCAGCAGACCTACCGTTTGATGACGGGACGTTCACAGTCTGCATGTGCCAGCAGGGCATCCAGTTCATTCCTGACAAACGGGGTGCTCTCCTGGAGTTTCGCCGGGTTCTATCGCCTGGTGGTCTGCTCGCGATCTCGGTCTGGGATGGCGCGAGTGCTTTTTTCATGGCGATGGCCGAGGCGCTTCGGCGGCACGTCGGGGAAGCCGCCGCCGAGCAGTCTCTTGCGCCCTTCACCTATCGGGCGGCTGAAGACCTACCACGTCTCCTGGCCACCACGGGTTTTCGGGACGTGGCCGTTCAGGCGATCTCGATTGACCGGATCATTGACAATCCGCAAGTCGACATTCCGAAGGAAATAATCGCCAATCCGGTCGGGTCTTCCGTGACGGCGAAGGGGGAAGAGGCCATGCGCACCATCGTTCGGGAGATCATTGCCGATTGCGAGGAGTACCGAGTTGGTGACACGCTCGCAGTGCCTCAAACGGCCAGCGTGATCACCGCTTCCACGGCGCAATAACATGTCGCGACATCGCGAGACCAGCGCCCCGCTGACGGTAGTCGCGATTATCCCTCGGCCGCCTGGTTTCTCCAATCGGGAGACGCCGTTCTCGTCGGCGGTTATATGCATCAGGTATTCGGCAGGTTGGCCCGAGCTTGGCCGCTCCAAGGAAAAATACGGCGGCACAGTCGGAGCCGATCTGATTTCACTGGATTCAAGGCCAGGACGCGCCCATATGCCAAACGCCCGATACCGGCGTGGCGAACGTTTGGTTAGCATCTCTGCCGGCTTGGCGGTGTTAAACGGCCGCTTCGGGGTGGGCGTGCTTCATCACCTTTCAGTTGTTTGCGATAGTCCGTCGAGGCCGTCGCCGAAAACTGTGCCGTCATCGCCTCGCTGATCGAAACCTCAAAATGAACGACGTGGGCCTGCACGCATGGCTGACCGCAACGCTCACCAGCATCGTCATAGGCCATGGGCAAAGCCAGGCCGCCGACCCGCTTCCCGGGAGCTACGCCAAAAAGTTGTGATTGGGACGCCGCTTGCCGTTGCACGGCCAGGCTTGTCTGATCTCCCGCATGTCGTCAGAGTTCGACCTGACGGGCAGGCTGACGCACCAATCAAGCCGGCAACGATCAGCACCTTGAAGCGGCCGAATTGCGAACCCGTTGCCCTCCGCCACCTTCGACTGGCTTGAAACTGACATCAAACATTCATAACGACTACTTTGCTGATGAAACGTTTCAGGTGCCGCCGTGAAGAAGATCGGTCTTAAGGAGGTCGCCGAGGCGGCAGGCGTGTCCGTCGCAACGGTGTCCTATGCCGTTTCTGGCGGTGGGAGCGTCTCTGAAAAGACGCGAGCACACGTCTTGAGAACGGCAGATTTGCTCGGGTTCATAAGAGATGAGTCGGCGGCAAGATTGCGATCAGGACAGTCGCGGCTAATCGGCGTCATACTCAATAATATCGTGAATCCGTTCTTCAGCGAACTGGTCGCTGAGCTTGAAACCACGGCCTATCACGAAGGGTATCTCACGGTTCTTGCCACCGCCCAGAACGATCTCGAGCGGCAGCAGAAACTTATCCAATCGATGGTATCCCAGGGCGTGGGCGCGATCATCCTGTCGCCTGTGCATGGGACGACGAGCGTTGATCTTGCAGCCGCCGAACAAAGAAATATTCCGGTGGTGGTTTGCGTTCGCGATGTGCCGGAAAGTGCCGCGACCTTCGTCGGGGTGGATGATCAGAAATCTGGCTACCTCGCGGCTCAGGCGCTCTTGGCGGCGGGGCACCAGAGGGCCGATTTCATAGGAGGATACGACCGCACAACAACCTGGGCAGGTCGCAAGCGCGGCATCGAGGCTGCGTTCGAGGATGCAGGCTTATCCCCGGAGCACTGCCGTTTTCGCCCAGGGACAATGTCTCCGGCAGTTGTGTCGGAAGAGGTCTCCAGGCTGATGACGAAAGGCGAGTTGAGCGATGCAATCATCTGCTTCAACGACAACCTGGCGACCGGTGTCTATTCGGCCGCCCAATCGCTGGGTAGACTCGTCGGGCGGGATCTATCCGTCGTCGGATTTGACAATGTTCCACTCGGCCGAGCACTGTCGCCCGGCTTGACGACGGTGGACATCTTTCCGGGCAAGCTTGGTTCCATCTCTGCCGATACTGCCGTGCGGCTGGTTCGTGGCAAGGCTCGCGATGAAGGCCGCGAAAACCGCCCTGAGCCGACACTCATGATGCGCGGATCCATCCATTCGCCCTGACACCAGAGGCATCACCGTCGTGATGCATGGCCCTTGACAAAAGGGCGCATTGGTGAAACGTTTAAGTAACGAGATGGTTACAAACGTCGGGTCGCAATGCCGGAAGTGGACTACATCATTGTCGGAGGGGGATCAGCCGGATGCGTCCTCGCCGCGCGCCTGAGCGAGGACGCAGGCGTTTCCGTTCTGCTTCTCGAGGCCGGGGGGCGTGACAAGAGCTTCCTTTTCCATTGGCCCGCGGGCTTCGCCAAGATGACAAAGGGTATTGCCAGCTGGGGCTGGTCCACCGTACCGCAGAAGCACATGCAGGGGCGGAAGATCTGGTTCACGCAGGCCAAGGTCATCGGTGGTGGGTCTTCGATCAACGCGCAGATCTACACCCGCGGAAATGCCCTTGATTACGACGAGTGGGCGGTCGAGCATGGGTGCGAGGGCTGGGCTTACCGGGATATCCTGCCCTACTTCAAGCGCGCCGAATCGAACGAAAGGTTCAACGACGACTACCACGGCATCGAGGGGCCTTTGGGGGTATCGATGCCGCGGGCGACGTTGCCTGTCTGCGATGCGTTCATCCGGGCCGGCCAGGAATATGGAATGCCCTACAACCCCGACTTCAACGGGAAAGCGCAACGGGGTGTCGGATACTATCAACTGACGCAGCGGAACGCACGCCGGTCCTCTGCCGCGGTGGCTTACTTGAACGGGGCGGAGCAGCGGCCAAATTTGACGGTCTGGACCGGAGCACAGGCAACCCGGATCAACGCTGAGAAGGGACGGGCGGTCAGCGTCGATCTCTACCGGGGCGGCACGCGAACCGTAGTTAGAGCCCGCCGCGAGATCATTCTTGCGTCGGGGGCGATCGGGACGCCGCGCCTTTTGATGTTGTCAGGCATCGGGCCGGCCGATCATTTGCGCAGCGTCGGCATAGATGTCGTGCACGACCTGCCCGGCGTCGGCGGCAACCTTCAGGACCATATCGATCTTTGCGCCATCGCGGAGTTGACCGGGCCTTTCAGCTATGACGGCTGGGACAGGCCGCACAAGACCATGTGGGCAGGGTTGCAGTACCTGCTGTTCAAGAACGGACCCGCGGCCGCATCGCTTTTTGAGACCGGTGCGTTCTGGTACGCGGACGAAACTGCGCGATCCCCCGATATCCAGTTCCATCTTGGTCAGGGCTCCGGGATCGAGAAGGGAATCGTCAAGATCAATGGCGCGGGAATAACACTGAACAGCGCCTTCATGCGTCCCCGGTCCCGTGGCACGGTAAGGTTGTCCGGTTCAGACCCGTTTGCGGCGCCTCTGATCGATCCCAACTACTGGTCAGATCCCTATGATCGCGAAATGGGCCTGAAGGGGCTTGAAATGGCTCGAGAGATTCTCGCGCAGCCTGCGCTCTCGAAGTTTGTCCGCAAGGAGGTTCTGCCAGGCCCCGATGTCAGAACCCGCGACAGTCTTTTCGACTATGCCTGCAAGATGGCCAAGACGGACCATCATCCCGTCGGAACGTGCAGGATGGGCAAGGACGCCATGGCCGTCGTTACCCCGGAACTCGAGGTGCACGGAATGGCCGGTCTGAGGGTCTGTGACGCGTCCATCATGCCGCGCATAAACTCTTCGAATACAAATGCCCCGACGATCATGATCGGGGAGAAGGCGGCAGACTTGATTCTCGGCAAACCGGCGCCGAAACCTGCCCTGTTCAGCTTCGAAAGAAACGATGCGTGTCGGTTTGCGGTCGCGTGAACGGTATGTCTGCAAGTTAATGGTTGGTTTCTTATTAACTAACCAGTTATGGGAGAAATAGCGATGAGCTCTATACTAGGACTGCATCACATCGGCTTCACGGTCCCGGACATGGAAGAGGCCGTGAGCTTCTTCCGCGATGTGTTCGGCGCGGTCACCATCATGGAATGCGGTTCGGTGGACGTGGACGATGATTTCATGGCCCGCCACCTTGGCGTGCCAAAGGGCGTCAAGATCGCCGATCAGCGGGTAATCCAGGTCGGGCGCGGGGGATCGCTGGAGCTCTTCGAATACAGCGGCGTCGCCGGCGAGCAGCGCCTCAAGCACAACGGTGAAGTCGGCGCCATGCACATCGCGTTCGAAGTTGATGACGCCCACGCGGTCGCCGAGCGGATGCGGGCGGCGGGTGTGGACCTCCTTGAGGGGCCGACACTGATCGAAAGCGGCCCGATGGAGAACCTCGTATGGCTCTACCTGCGCGCACCTTGGGGTCAGTACCTGGAAATCGTCAGCAACAACGGGCCGCTGGGCTACGAGGCTGCCGGCGGACCGACGCTCTGGACGCCGGCAGCCGGCTCCTGAGCGAATGATGTGAGGCGGACCGCTCGCGGGCCGCTGATCGTAACTGCGTGCCTCAACGGCACCCATCAACAGAGGAGGAATGGAATGTCATTCATGAGGACGGTGGCGTTGACAGCTGCCCTGGCGGCGGGCGCCGCAGGAGCGGCAAACGCCGAGAAGCAATTCGAAGGCGTCGAGCTCAAGATGCTCGGGATCGGAGATACATCCGTGACGCGGCTCGCGCCCATCGTCGGTGAGTTCGAAGAGCTGACCGGCGCCAAGGTCCAGATCGACATGTTCCCGTACCCGGGACTGATCGACAAGATCATCATCGAAGCAAGCTCGGACAAGCCTTCCTACCAGCTTCTTTGGGTCGACAGCCCCTGGGTCGGGATGCTGGGCGAAGCCGGCGCGCTTGAGGATCTCACCGATCTGGCCAAGCGCGATGCCGAGGAAATCGGCCTCAAGGACATTGTCCCGATCCAGCTCCAGGAAAATACCTGGCAGGGTCGCCTTCTGGCATTCCCCGCGTCCGGTATGATCTGGTCGACGAACTATCGCAAGGATCTCTACGAAAACGCCGACGAGATGGCGAACTTCAAGGCGAAGTATGGCTACGATCTCGCCGCGCCGAGCACTTGGGCGCAGTACCGCGACCAGGCCGAGTTCTTTACCCGCAAGGCCGGCGATACCCTCGCGGGAGAGACGCTTGAAAAGGATTTCTACGGCAACGCGCAGGCCTTCAGCCGTGTTGCCGGCGCGATCACGCATGACTATTTCCCGATCATGCGGGCCTTTGGCGGCGACTACTGGGATCCCGGCACCGGGCTTTGCGCAATGACCGGTGAGGCCCATGTGAAGGCCGCCGAGTTCATGAAGTCGCTCGTCCCGTCCAACCCGCCCGACTACCTGGGTCTGATGTGGGACCTGCGCACCGGCTACATGGAGCGGGGTGAGACTGCGCTTTCCAGCTACTGGTCTGTCCGCACCGTGCGCCTGACCAACCCGGCCGAGGCGATGGTTGCCGAAAAAGGGCTCGTTGTCGGCTATGCGCCTTCCCCGACCGCCGATGGCGCGCCGCAGCCGACCTATACCGGCGCGCTGTCCTTCGGCATCAACTCCAAGGCGTCGGACAAGGAAAAGGAAGCCGCTTGGGCCTTCATCAAGTGGGGCACGAGCGAGGCGATGATGCGCCGCTTCGCCGAAGAGGGAAGTGGTGTGAGCCAGTTCCGGAAATCCATTCTGTCGGACCCAGATCTTCAGGCGAAGTATCCCTACTATGGCGTTCTTCTGAGCGCACAGGAAAACGCCAAGCGCCGGATCTTCCACCCGTTCTACCAAGACGTTGAAGAAAACTTCGGCATCGAGCTGAACAAGTACATGGCAGGTGAAACCGAGACCGCGCTTGAAGCGCTGACGACCGCCTGCAACGCGGTCAACTCGCGGCTGAAGATCTTCCCCGAGGAGATGCGGCTGCGCTGGATCGATGATGTGCCTGCCGATGTCCTAAAGGACTGACACGCACGGTTGCCGCCCCGGCCCTTTCTCCGGGGCGGCGCAACTCCAAGGACAAGGTGAATGGCATGGGCTACATCCAGCGGCGGAACAGGCGCATCTTCCTGATTTTCTTATTTCCGGTCATCGTGGCACTCTTCGCTACCACGATCTACCCAATGCTTTACGCAGGCTGGCTCAGTTTCCGAAACTACGATCTCGCGAAACCGTTCATTCCCCGGGTCTTCGTCGGCTGGGCCAATTATGCCGAGGTGCTCTCCTCGGGTCCGTTCCTGCATGCCTTGATAACGACCTTCAAACTGATGGCGATCACGTTGTCCGTCCAGCTGGTCCTCGGGGTGGGCATCGCCCTGCTCGTGACGCAGAAACTGCGCGGAATGGGGCTTGTCCGTACACTTCTGCTGATCCCGATGATGATCTCTCCGGTAATCGTCGGTCTGGTCTGGCTTTTCCTCTATTTCCCGGAACTCGGATACCTCAACTACTTCCTCAGCCTGATTGGTCTTGGCCCTGTCTCTTGGATCACCTCTACGGACTGGGCGCTTCTGGCGATCGCGATAGCCGACATCTGGCAATGGACGCCCTTCGTCATGATGGGCACCGCCGCCGCGCTTCAGAGCCTGTCGCCCGAACCCTACGAGGCGGCGAGAATCGACGGTAATTCCCGCTGGGACGTGTTCAGCCGCGTGACCTTGCCGCAGCTCAAGCCGGTGCTTGTCAGTCTCATGTTCCTGCGCGCCATCGATGCCTTCAAGATCTACGACATCATCTTCGTGCTGACCAAGGGCGGCCCGGCAGACTCGACCGAGGTTATCTCGCTCTACATCTACCGGCAGTCCTTCACCTTCTGGCGGATGGGTGTCGGCGCCGCGGCCTCCTTCGTTTCGCTGATCATCATCTCGGTGCTGATCACCCTGTTCTTCAAGTCGCTTCAACGCGGTCAGGCCTCAAAGGGGTGATGCAATGGACAAACCTTCGACCCGCCAAGCAATCCTGGTCTACACGCTCCTGGCCATTATCCTGATCGTGTTCATGATGCCGATCTACCTGATCGTGTCGTCCTCGGTGAAGCCGTCGCCGATCATGTTCCAGAAGCCACCGGCCTTTATCTTCCCGGTGACCTGGGAACACTATGTCGACCTCTTCACCATGCGTCCGTTCGCCAAGTTCATCATGAACAGCCTGATCGTTGCGCTGGGATCGACCGCCTTCAGTGTGTTCATGGGTTCGCTCGGCGCCTACGCCATCAGCAGGATCCGGCACAAACGCATCAATGACGTTGCATTCTGGATCCTCTCGATGCGGATGTTTCCGCCGATCGCTGTGGTGGTCCCGTATTACATCATCTTCAAGACCGTGGGGCTTTTGGATACGCCGCTTGCGCTGATCATCGTCTATTCGACCGCCAATATCCCGCTGACCGTCTGGCTGATGAAGGGATTCTTCGACGAGGTTCCGACTGCATTGGAAGAGGCGGCATCCGTCGATGGCTACGGCCTCGTGGAGACGTTCTGGCGCATCACGCTGCCGCTGGCCGCGCCCGGTCTGGCTGTCTCGGCGGTCTTCTGCTTCATCTTCTCGTGGAACGAATTCCTCTTCGCGCTGATGCTGACCGGTTCTGAGGCACAGACTGCGACCGTCGCGGTCATGTCCTTCTGGTCCTCCGACGCGGTTCAGTGGGGCCGGATCATGGCCGGTTCGTTCATCATCCTAATCCCCGGTGTCATCTTCGTGCTCACCTGCCAACGCTGGCTCGTGCGCGGACTGACCATGGGCTCCGTCAAATAGGAACTGCACATGTCTGCGATCACACTTAGAAACGTTGTCAAACGCTACGGCGCCGTTCAAGTCGTCCACGGGGTCGACCTGACCATAGACGAGGGGGAATTCGTCGTTCTGCTCGGACCTTCGGGCTGTGGGAAGACCACGACCCTGCGCATGGTGGCAGGACTGGAGGACGTCTCAGAAGGAGAATTGAGCATCGGGGGGCGGGTTGTAAATAACCTGGCGCCAAAGGATCGCGGCGTCGCGATGGTGTTCCAGAACTACGCGCTCTACCCGCACATGACGGTTCGCCAGAACATGGAGTTCGCGCTGCGACCGATGAAGTTGGAGAAATCCGTCGTCGACAAGCGCATCGCGGATACGGCCGAAATCCTCGGACTGAGCCCGCTGATGGAGCGCCGTCCCGCCCAGCTTTCCGGCGGGCAGCGGCAGCGCGTCGCGATGGGCCGCGCTATGGTGCGTACGCCGAAGGTCTTTCTCTTCGACGAACCGCTGTCGAACCTCGACGCCAAACTGCGCACGCAGGTTCGGTGGGAGATCGGCAAGCTTCATCAGCGGCTCGGCACAACGGTGCTCTATGTGACACACGACCAGGTCGAAGCGATGACCCTGGCTGACAAGATCGTGATCATGCGGGATGGTTATGTAGAGCAGGTGGGTACCCCGGAAGAAGTCTTTGCTCACCCCAAGACCACCTTCGTCGCAACTTTCATCGGCAGTCCGGCGATGAACATGATCGACGGTCGGATCGAATCTGGACGCATGGTCGCCGAAGGCATCTCCTTCGCCATTCCCGCGCGCTACCATGTGTCCGAGGGGCAGGCCGTGACGCTGGGCATACGTCCAAGCGAAATCAAGATCGCAGCCTCAGACGACGCTGGCGCGCTGGATGCCCGGGTCGAAGTTACTGAATATCTCGGCAACGAGGCGCTGCTGGATCTGCGGATCGGCCGTCACGAGATGGTCGCCGAGGTGCCCGCCGCTGATCGCGTCGAACCGGGCAGAACCATTCGTGTTCGTTTCAACGAGGCGGCGCTTCATCTGTTTGATGCCCAGACGGGCAAGACGCTCGCGCTATAGGAGGGCAATGTGGCCAAAGAGATTGTTTTCCCGGCGAAGAACAGCTTCGCACTTTCCGACTATCAGGACCGTCCGCTTGGGCCGGACGAGATCCGCGGACCGACCGTCGCGACCCTGATCAGCCAGGGAACCGAGATGGGCTGGGCCGACGGCGACAACTTCCCCATTCAACCGGGCTATGCCGCCGTGTTCCGGGTCGAGGAGATCGGCGAAGCGGTCGAAGGCGTCGAAAAGGGTGAACTGCGATTCTGCATGGGCTATCACCGGGAGACGCAGCAATATCCCGCGCGCTTTACGCTGAAGGTCCCGGAGGGGATCGCGCCTGAGACGGCCCTGCTTTCCAGGTTGATGGGCGTTTCCATGACCACCCTGATGACCACGAAGGCACGCCCCGGAGACAAGGTGATCATCTGCGGCGCGGGACCGGTCGGCATCCTGGCCGCCCACAACTTCATCTGCGGGGGCTACGAGGTTTCGATCGTGGAGCCCGATGTGATGCGCCGGTCTCAGGCGCAGCAAAGCGGCGTAACCACCGTTCATCATGCGATGCCCCTCGAAGATCGGAAGTACCAGGGCAATGTCGCGCTTGTCGTCGATTGTTCGGGTCACGAAGGCGCGGTCCTTGACGGGTGCAGGATCGTTCGGAAAATGGGGGAAGTCGTCCTCGTCGGTGTTCCGTGGCGGCGCTACACGGATCTGAGCGCCCATGAGATCGCAAACGCGGTCTTCTTCAACTTTGTCACGCTCCGCAGCGGCTGGGAGTGGGAAGTCCCCGTCCTTTCGCGCGACTTCGTGTGGGAAGAACTCCTCGAGGGCTACAACAACGCGCCGCACAATACCTTCGGCGGTTTCGAGCGCGCAATGAAGTGGCTTGGCGAGGGGCGGGTGAAGACCGACGGGCTGATCGCCCATGTTTCCCCCAGCGATCCCGCAAAGGTCTATGCCGACATACGCGCGCGCGTGATCAAGGAACCGTTCATCGTTTACCGTTGGGATCTGACGAAATGAACAGTTTGCTGCGGCGCGAAATCGCACCTGCTCTGGCCCAGGAAATCGTGGCCGCGGCACTCGACCATGCGCGTTCGAACGGTTGGGAGGTTGCCGCCGCCGTCGTCGATCCCCATGGATTTCTCGTGGCCTTCGGGCGCACGGATGATGTTGCTTCGCCCATCGGTGACTTCGCAATCGACAAGGCCTACACCGCCGGCATGCTACGCAAATCCACTCAGGCCTTTGGCGAGAGAATGGCGTCAAGTCCGACACTGAGCCTTGGGCTGAATACTCGGCGAAGGTTCATCACATGGGGCGGCGGCGTCGCGATCTTCGAACAGGGTTCCTGCATCGCTGGTGTCGGGGTGTCCGGCGCCCAGGACTTCGAGGATATCGCTTGCGCCGAGGCGGCAGTCCGTTCGAAGGGGCTGGAGTGCCGTTAGCGGCTCACGCAAACCAGACGCAATATCGTTTCGATGTTGAAGGCCAGTCGCTCCTCAAGGGCTTCATCCTTCATCAGGTCGCGCTGAAACAAGATCGATCCCGTGAAGCGGTTCGTCAGATAGTAATAGCCGATCGCCGCGATCGTGATGTTGAGTTGCACCGGATCGATGCCGGGTCGGAACACGCCTTGCTCCACCCCTCGGTCGAGCAAGCCGCCGACCATGTTGACGAAACGACGGCTGACGACCTCGATGACCTCGGATTTTTTCAGGTGGCGCGCTCTATGTAGGTTTTCGCTGTTCACCAAGGTAATGAATTCTGGATTTCTCAGGTAGTAGTCCCAAGTGAAACGGACCAACCTCTCGAGGGCTTCCCGCGGTGGGAGGTGCTCCAACTCCAGCTTTTGTTCAGCGGTACGAATGTCGACATAGGCTTCTTCGAGAACCGTCTGGAACAGATCCTCCTTGTTGCCGAAGTAATGATAGATCATCCGCTTATTGGCTTTCGCCTGGTTGGCGATAATGTCAACCCGCGCGCCGCCGAGGCCGTTTTTCGCAAATTCCTTTTTTGCAGCGCTCAGTATGCGCGCTTTTGTCGCTTCCGCGTCACGCGGTCGTTTCGTCGGCTTGTCAGTCATCGCACCAACTTCTCTTCGGGACCACGCAACTCCTATCCGATCCTCTTGGCAATGGTCAAAGGATCATGGCAGGCGACGCGGTCTATCTAGAAATAAGTTTGCAACAGGGCTTGACGATTCTACAAGCATAGAAGTAACCAGTTAGTGCATTATGTCGGGCGTGACGTGGTGTTGATCGGGGTTTTGCCCTCGGACAGGGGAAACGCCCTTGCGGCACGAGGGCTGCGACGACGGGTAGATCGAAAGGGAGGACGGAATGTCATTCATCAAGCAATATATCGAACAGGAGAAGCTAAACCGCCGAAACTTCCTGTTTGCTTCGGCGGCGGGCTTGGGTGGCCTTGCGGCGGGCGGAATGTTCGGCCCCGGCATGGCGCGGGCCGCCATCGCGGACCCCACGATCGCGTGGAGCTACCGCAACCGGACCAACCCGTACTGGAACGAGATCGTCTCGGGCGGTGAGGCCTTCGTTGAAGGCCTCGGCATGAGCAAGGATGCCTTGGTGCACCTGATCAACGAGGGCTCTTCGGAGAAATCACTTGCGGACGTGAAGTCGCTGCTTGCTCGCACCAACGGGGAGCTGGCCCTGGCGATCGACACCAACGACGCGCCGAACTGCCGACCGATTGTCGAGGCCGTCGCTGCGGCTGGCGGCTACGTCTCGACCATCTGGAACAAGACGGACGATCTACATCCCTGGGATTTCGGCGACAACTACGTGAGCCACATGACGTGGTCCGACGAAAAGCCGGCCGAAGAAACCGCACGCATCCTTTTGAATGCGATGGGCGGCAAGGGTGGCGTTGTCCATCTTGGCGGCATCGCGTCCAACAACCCGGCAATCGAACGCCTTCAGGGTCTCAAGAATGCGCTGAAGGATTATCCGGATGTCGAGCTTCTGGCAGCTGAGCCGGCGGACTGGGATACTCAGAAAGCGAACCAGGTCATGTCCGGCTTCCTCACGCGATTCGGGGATGAAATCACCGGCGTCCACTGTGCGAACGACACCATCGCCTATGGTGTGATCGAAGCACTGCGCGCCGAGGGAATAGAGGACATGCCGATCGTCTCCTACGACGGCAACCCGCAGGCCGTGCAACTGATTGCCGAGCGCAAGATCCTCGCCACGGTGTTCACCAATCCGCACTGGGGCGGCGGCATCTCGGCATCGCTCGCCTACCACGCGGCGACCGGAGCGTTCAAGCCATCGGACGAGCCGAACGAGCATCGCGAGTTCTATGGCCCGACCATCATGGTCACGCCGGAGGATGCCGTCGAGTTCAAGGCCAAGTACCTTGATAATGTGCCGACCTATGATTGGACCGACTACTGGGGTCCGTCGAACGGTCAAATCCAGTACAAGTGATGCGTTGTAGGGAGCGGCAACTGCCGCTCCCTATTACCACACCACGCCAATCAAGTCCGGGAGGAGCGCGTGAACGGCATTCTGAGCCGCGAGACCCTAGTTAAATGGGCCCCGCTGATGGTTCTTCTTATCCTGGTCCTGTTCTTCACCGTTCTGGAGCCGCGGTTCCTTTCGGTGCGAAACCTCGCGCGAATTTCTGTCTCGGCGGCGCCGGCACTCATGGTGGCGCTTGGCGTTACCTTCATCATCATCATGGGCTCCATCGATCTGTCGATGGAAGGAACCGTCAGTGTCTCGGCTGTAATTTTCGCGTTCGCCTTTCTCTATCTGGGCGGTACCTTGTTCGGTTTGGCGTGGCTGGCCTTGCCGCTGGCGGTCCTCGTTGGTGCGGTGATCGGCCTGATCAACGGGATCGTTCACGTGAAGCTAAGGATTCCCTCCTTCATGGCATCACTGGCCATGGGGTTCGTCGGGACGGGTCTTGCGTTGCTTCTCACCGGCGGCGACCGCATCCGCGTCGAGGATGAGGCGTTCCGCGGCCTTCTGACCGAACGGTGGCTGGGCTTCCCGATAATGGTCTATGTCGCGATTGCCTTCGTTCTTGTCGGCTGGTTCATCCAGTCCCGCACCACGCTGGGTCGCAACTTCTACGCCGTCGGCGGCGGCGAGGAACTGGCCCATGCGTCAGGCCTGAACGTCAGCAAGGTCCGTATCCTGGGCTTTATGCTGGCCGGAATGTTCTATGCGGTCGGCGCGCTGCTTGCCGTGGCGCGCATCGGCATCGCCGAAACAGCAACCGGAAACAATTTCATGTTCATGTCGATCACCTCCGTCGTCGTCGGCGGCACGGCGCTCTGGGGAGGCATCGGCGGCGTTTGGAATACCCTTGTCGGTGTGCTGATCGTCAACGTGATCGGAAACGGAATGGTGGTGATCGGATTGCCCGGATACGTTCAGGATGCCGTTCTTGGTCTTCTGGTGATCGTGGCTGTGGTTCTGTCCACTGACCGCAAATCCATCAGTTTCGTGAAATAGGGGCCGACCATGTACGAACTTTGCAAGGTCGACAAGAAATTCCCGGGTGTCCACGCGCTCAAGGAAGTGGATTTCTTCATCGGGCGAGGCGAGATTGTGGGGCTCGTCGGTGAAAACGGCGCCGGCAAGTCCACTCTGATGAAGGTGATCTACGGCGCTTACCAGCCGGACGGCGGCACCGTCACCATCGACGGCAAGGCGGTGCGCTTCCAGAATCCGCGCCAGGCCATGGAGCATGGCATCGGCATGGTGTTCCAGGAACAGTCCCTGATAACGAACCTGACGGTGATGGAGAACATCTTTCTGGGCTTCGAACAGCAGTTCGTGAAATTCGGTGTCGTCCAGTGGAAAGCCATGGCAGTCGCCGCCAGCAAGCAGCTTGCCAAGGTCAAGCTCGACATCGATCCTTCGACGATCACCGCCCAGCTGTCGTTCGCGCAGCGGCAGCTGGTGGAGCTGGCCAAGGTTCTGACGTTGGAAGAACGCGTGGACGGCGATCTGGTTATTCTTCTGGACGAACCGACGAGCGTTCTGGCGCGCGAGGAGGTGGAACTCCTGTTTAAGCTCGTCCGGGATCTGACCAGCCGGGCTTCGTTCATCTTCGTGAGCCACCGCATGGATGAGGTGCTGGAGCTTTCGGACCGCGTCTATGTCATGAAGGATGGCGCTGTTGTCGATGTGGTGAGCCAGGCGGATGCAAGGATCGAGACAATTCAGCACAAGATGGTGGGGCGCAACGTCGATAAGGAATACTACCGCGAGCAGAAGCAAAAGCCTTACCGGCCGGATCAGGCCTTGGTGAAGTTCGACCGTGTCTCGGTCAACGGCAAGTACGAGGACATAAGTTTCGACCTGCACCGGGGTGAGGTGCTGTGCCTCGTCGGGACGGAGGGTTCCGGGCGCGAGGCCATTCTCCGTACGGTCTTCGGGCTGGAAACGCCGACGTCGGGCACCGTTTCCATCAAGGGCAGTGAAATCCGCAAGTTCAGCGCGCAGAGCGGTGTGGAACGTGGCGTTGGTTACGTGCCCCGGGAGCGCAAGGTCGAAGGCATCGTCGCCGGTATGAACGTTTACGAGAACATGACGCTGAGCCAGATGAAGAACTATTCGTCGGCGGGTGTGCTGCGCATCGGCGAGGAAAAGGATCTCGCCAGGAAATGGGTGGACCGTCTGGCGATCAAGACGCCATCGGTCTTCAAGGATTGCGGAGGCCTATCGGGCGGCAATCAGCAGAAAGTCGTACTCGCCAAATGGCGGTCCGGCGGCTCCGACATCATCCTGCTCGATCATCCGACGCGCGGGCTTGATATCGGCGCCAAGGAGGATGTCTACGACATGGTCCGAGAGATGTGCGACGACGGGGTCGGGATCATCCTTGTCGCGGACACACTCGAAGAGGCGATCGGCCTCAGCCACACCATTCTGGTCATCAAGGATGGCAAAGCCCAGCAGGTCTTCCACGGCAAGCCGGGTGACAAGCCCTCGCTTTACGACCTCGTCCATTACATGACCTGAGAGACGCCGATGAACCTCGAACGCATAAAGCCGCATCTGCCCTGGATCACGCTGGTCTCGCTCGTCCTCATCGTGGGCATCGGAGACAGCAACTTCCTGCGTCCGCACAACCTGATATCGATGGTCGCGGACATCATGCCACTCTTCATCATGGCACTGGGCATGACGCTCGTCATCTTCATCGGCGGCATCGACCTTTCTGCGCAATCTGTCGCGAACATGACGACGGTGGTCGCGACAGTTGCGCTGCCGACCTTCGGGATCGGGGCCGCCCTGCTTTGCGTTGTTGCCGGGCTGGCCATCGGGGCCATCTCCGGCTTCATAACAACGAAGTTGTTCGTCCCCTCGTTCGTGTCCACACTTGCGATGGGCGGCGTCGCCTATTCCGCGGCGCAGTATCTTTCAGGCGAACGCGCGCTCTACATGGACGCGACCTTGCGGGATGGCGCCTTCGGCTGGATGGTCGGTTCGTCCTTTGGCATCCCGCACGAAATCTTCCTCGGCGCGGTCCTTTTGCTCGGCACGCTGTTTCTGCAGTCGAGAACGACATTCGGGCGCGCCTTGAAGGCGGTCGGTGCGGGTGAACTTGCAGCCGTGGCTTCGGGGCTGAGTGTTACGCGCATCAAGGTGCTTGCCTTCGCGCTTTCCGGCATGCTCGCCGCCATTGCGGGGCTCTTGTTCTCAGTCAAGCTGTCGGGCGGCTCACCGACGCTCGCCAACGGATTTCTGCTGCCTGCGATTGTGGCCGTCCTCGTCGGTGGAACGCCGCTGACGGGTGGTGTCGGCGGCGTGGTCAACACGTTGATCGGGACGTTGATCGTCGCGGTCATCCGTGCCTCGATGCTCTACTTCGAGATCGACGCCACGATGCAGCAAATGATCTTCGGGATCATCCTTATCATCGCGATCGCCTCCACCATTGACCGCAGCAAACTGCGGGTCGTGAAGTAGGAGAGCGGGCGGGTGAAGGTAGCGGTCCTGACAAAGCCTGGATGCTTCGCGATGGAGGAGCGACCGGTTCCACGGCCGGGACGTGGCGAGGCGCTGATCCGGGTGACCCGTGTCGGCATATGCGGGACCGATCTGCACATTTTCGACGGCCACTATGCCGCGGACAGCCTGCCCATGGTGCCCGGCCACGAATTCACCGGGCGGATAGAAGATCTGGGGCCGGAGGTGACCGGGCTCACTATTGGTAGCAAGGCGGTCGTCGATATGAATATCGGCTGCGGAAACTGCTATTGGTGCCGTCGCAACGAAGTCCTCAACTGCCCCGAGATGCGGCAGATCGGGATCACCACGGACGGGGCCTTTGCCGAATACGTGGTCGTGCCTGCCAGGCTGGTCATCCCTGCGCCGGATCATATCCCCGATGAGGTTCTGGCGCTGACCGAGCCGCTTGCCTGTGTCGTGCGCGCTGCCCGCAAGGCGCAGGTAACGTTCGGGCAATCGGTCGTGGTCATCGGTGCGGGACCCATCGGCAACCTGCATGTGCAGCTTATGCGGACGATCGGCGCCGCGCCGATCATCGTCAGCGATCTATCCGAAGACCGTGTCCAGGCGGCGATTGAGGCGGGCGCAGATGCCGGCACCTCGGATCCCGATGCGCTGAGGGACATCGTGATGAAGGCGACGGGGGGACGAGGGGCTGACATTGTCATTGAAAGTGTCGGCCATCCAGCGCTTTACCGGCAGGCCACCGAGCTGATCCGCAAGGGCGGGCACATCGCCGCATTCGGTCTGACCGGGCCCGAGGCGGAGCTGCCGCTGCCGATCCTGCAAACGATCCTTCAGGAGAACTCGGTCAAGGGTTCGGTCGCCGGGATGGGGCCGGACATGCACGACGCGCTGACGCTGCTGGTCCACGGACGCGTCAAGACAGGGGCGTTTACCGGCACCAGCTTCCCGCTGGCGAAGATCCAGACAGCCTTCGACACGATCCGCGATCGCCCTTCGGACCTCAAGACGCAGATCGTGATTGGTGAATGAAGGAGGAGCCGATGAAGACGGAAGCCTACACATCCCGGCCCGACGGCATGATCCCCAACAGCCGTTTTCCGCTGCTTGTCCATCGAAACGCGCTCCCCGGCGGTGGAGCCGAGGCCGTGAAAGCACGATTCCGTGCGAACGGCTGGGGCAACAACTGGGAGTATCCCGGGGTCTATCACTACCCGCACTTTCATTCGACGACGCACGAATGCCTGGGGTGCGCCCGTGGCTGGATGGCGTTTCGCCTTTCGGTGGGCCAGGGCGGCTGGACGACGCTGCGGGTCGATGCGGGCGACGTGATCGTCATGCCTGCTGGCGTCAGCCACGAACATGTGGACGCGTCCGAGGACATCCTGATGTGCGGCGGCTACGCCGGCGGGCGCGACTGGGACAATATCCAGGAGGCGCATCTGACGCCTGAACTTTACCAAATCGCGTGCAAGTCCATCATGAGCTTACCGATCCCGGACAGGGATCCGGCGACCGGAGAGCCGATGTACGACTGGCACGATGCCTCTTCATCCGTCGACGGCGGTTGGAACGAATGGCGGGACGGTCTGAACGCGACCACCTGACCCCTGAAGCCGAGCCGCGCCGAGGCGCGGACAGAAGGAGAAAACTGATGGACAAAAGAAGCACCAGGCTGTCGCTCCCGGAAGCGCCCAGAAACTTTGGCTTTTACGTCGATGGCAAGTCCGTGCCCGCAGGCGACCGGGAGCTGTTCGAGCGCACCTCGCCCGGTCATGGCGTGGCCGTAACCCGCATTCCAAAGTGCACCGCCGCGGATCTCGACATGGCAGTGGACGCCGCACGGCGCGCCTTCGACGACCGCCGCTGGTCCGGGTTGAACGGGCAGGCGCGGGCGGCGGTGCTGCTCAGGGCGGGGGCGCTGATCCGCGAACGGGCCGAGGAAATCGCCTATTGGGAAACGCTTGAAAACGGCAAACCGATTTCTCAGGCTCGGGCAGAGGTGATGGGCTGCGCCGACATGTACGAATATGCCAGCGGCCTCGCCCGGAGCCTGCATGGGGACAGCTTCAACAATCTCGGGGACGGGATGTTCGGCCTGGTCACGCGTGAACCGGTTGGCGTCGTCGGCATCATCACGCCCTGGAACTTCCCGTTCCTGATCCTGTGCGAACGTGTGCCCTACATCCTGGCGTCCGGCTGCACCATCGTGGCGAAGCCGTCCGAGGTGACCAGCGCCACCACGCTGATCCTGGCGGAGATTATGACCGAGGCGGGCCTGCCCGACGGGTGCATGAATGTCGTCACCGGATCTGGCTCCACCATCGGCCAGGCCCTGATCGAGCATCCGCGCGTGGACATGCTGTCCTTCACCGGGTCGACAGCCGTGGGGCGGCGTGTGGTCGAAGCTGCGGGAAAATCGAACTTCAAGAAGCTCGGGCTCGAGCTTGGCGGGAAGAACCCCCAGATCGTCTTCGCCGATGCGGACCTGGACGACGCAGCCGACGGCGTGGCCTTCGGGATCGGTTTCAACACCGGGCAATGTTGTGTCTCTGGTTCGCGCCTGATCGTGGAGCGTTCGGTTGCAGATAAGTTCGCGGATATGGTCAAGGCGAAGTTTGCCAAGGTGCGCGTCGGCGACCCGCTGGACGAGGCGACGCAAATCGGGGCCATAACCACCGAGGCGCAAAACCGCGTCATCATGGACTACATCGCGCGCGGCCAGAATGAAGGCGCGCGGCTGATCTGCGGCGGCGAGCAGCTGGAGATAAGCGGCGGGCAATATATCGCGCCGACGCTCTTTGGCGACGTCACGCAAGACATGGCGATTGCGCGAGAGGAGATCTTTGGCCCGGTTCTCACGGTCATGCCGTTCGATACCGTCGAAGACGCCATCGCGATCGCGAACGATACGGAATACGGCTTGGCGGCAAGCGTTTGGACCAAGAACATCGACAAGGCCCTGATGGTGACGCGCCGCGTTCAGGCTGGTCGTTTCTGGGTCAACACGACGCTCGCCGGCGGCCCGGAGCTTCCGCTCGGCGGGTTCAAGCAATCGGGCTGGGGCCGCGAGGCGGGCGTGTACGGCGTTGAAGAATATACGCAGATCAAGTCGGTCCATATCGAGATCGGCAAGCGTCAACCCTGGGTCGAATGAGATGGCTGGCAGCGGATTTGATTATGTTATCGTGGGCGGCGGGTCGTCGGGTTGTGTTCTGGCGAACCGGCTGTCCAAGGACAGCACCTGCCGCGTCCTGTTGCTGGAGGCCGGCGGGAGGGATTGGCATCCGCTGATCCACATGCCCGTTGGCTTCGCCAAAATGACCACCGGTCCCCATACCTGGGGCCTGGTCACCGTGCCGCAAAAACATGCGAACAACAGGGAAATTCCCTATGCGCAGGCGCGGGTGATCGGCGGTGGGTCGTCGATCAACGCGGAGGTCTTCACTCGCGGAAATCCGGCCGATTATGATCGCTGGGCCGCGGATGAGGGCGCCGAGGGATGGGCGTTCAAGGACATCCAGAAGTACTTTCTCAGGTCCGAGGGCAACACGATCCTGTCCGGTGACTGGCACGGCACGGATGGCGAGCTGGGCGTTTCCAACATACCGGACCCGCAGCCCATGACGCGCGCCTTCGTGCAATCCTGCCAGGAACGCGGCATCCCCTACAATCCGGATTTCAATGGCAAGGTCCAGGAGGGCTCCGGGGTCTACCAGACGTCGACGAAGAATGGCCGCCGCTGCTCTGCCGCTGTCGGTTATCTGCGTCCGGCCCTCAAACGCTCGAACCTCAAGGTCGAAACCGGCTGTCTGGTGCATCGCGTCGTCGTCGAAAACGGGCGTGCAACCGGGGTGGAATATTCGCGCAAGGACGGGGCCAAGACCATTGTTCGCGCCGATGTCGAGGTGCTGCTGACGGCGGGCGCCATCGGATCCCCGAAGTTGATGATGCTGTCCGGTCTGGGCCCGGCCGATCATTTGCGCAGTCACGGGATACGTGTTGCCGCGGATCTGCCGGGTGTCGGCGAAAACCTGAACGATCATTTCGGGATCGACATCGTCGCCGAACTGACCGGGCACCAAAGTCTGGACAAGTATAACAAGCCGCACTGGATGATCTGGGCCGGTGCCCAGTACTATCTGTTCGGATCAGGGCCGGTCACGTCGAACGTCGTCGAGGGTGGCGCCTTCTGGTATGCGGACACCTTGCAGCCTGTGCCGGACCTGCAGTTTCATTTCCTTGCCGGGGCAGGGGCCGAAGCGGGCGTGCCGAGCGTGCCGAAAGGGTCATCGGGTATAACGCTCAACAGCTATACGCTGCGTCCGAAGGCACGCGGCACGGTTCGGCTTCGTTCGGCTGACCCGGCAGCTTTGCCGCTGGTCGATCCGAACTTCCTGGGTCACCCTGACGATGTCAGGACATCGGTCGAAGGCGTCAAGATCAGCAAGGAAATCTTCAGTCAGCCGTCCCTGCAGAAACACATCCGCAAGATCCGCTTCCCCGACGACGACGTGAAGACGCAGGCGGACTTCGAGGCCTATGCTCGGCAATATGGGCGCACATCCTATCACCCCACATGTACCTGCAAGATGGGCGCAGAGACCGATCCGATGGCCGTCGTCGACCCGCGACTGCGGGTGCGTGGCGTCGATGGCCTGCGGATTTGCGACAGTTCGGTGATGCCGAGCCTTGTCGGATCGAACACCAACGCGCCCACGATCATGATCGGCGAAAAGGCCTCGGATCTCATTCGCGGCAATCACTGAACCTTCGATCTCACGGATTTCGGGCGGCCCTTTCGGCCGCCCGTCTCATTTGCCTCTGGGCCGGTCAGTCAAAATCGGGTGCATAGGGAACAAGGCCCTTTCCGACGATGCGGTAGTTGATCTTGTTCAACTCCTCGATCCGCGCCATGTCGATGGAGGATAGCGAAAAATCCATCACATCGAAATTCGCCCGAATGTTGTCCGGTTTCGTGGACATCGTGTTGATGCTGACCCCTTTCTGAAGGATCCAGCGCAGCACCACTTGCGCGGCTGATTTTCCGTAGGCGTCACCGATCTCGCCAAAGAGAGGATACTTGAACACCTCGCCCCGCGCGACCGAACAGTAAGAGGCCAGGGGGATGCCGGTTTCGATTGCGGCAGCAAGCAATCTGCCCTGGTTCAGAAGCGGGTGGAACTCGACTTGGTTGGTGGCGATCGGCGCATCGAGGATTGCGCGCGCATCGCGCATCATCTGTGCCGTGTAGTTCGAGACACCGATGTTCGCGGCAAGACCTTCGTCAAAGGCTTTCTGAAGAAGTTTCAATGACGGAACAATCTCGCCGCCCGGCGTTGGCCAATGAAGAAGAAGAACGTCCGCCTTGTCGATCTGGAGATCCTTCAGGCTTTTCTCTACCGAGGGCAGGAACCTGTCGTCGGAGAAATTTGCGGTGTCGACCTTCGTCGTGATGCACAGGTCCTCACGAGGCAATCCGGTCGCCTTGAGCGCGGCGCCGGTGTCGGCCTCGTTCCCGTACATCTGCGCCGTGTCAAACGCCCGGTAACCGACTCCGGCAGCCGTCAGTATGGCATCGTGAAGCACTTGTCCCTTAAGGGGAAAAGTGCCGAAGCAACGCTGGTATGTTTTCTCGAAATAGATCGACATGGCCGGGTCTCCTCTGGTGTTCAATATGTAACTGATAAGTTACTTAATGGAAAGAGCAATACAATGAGGCTTGAACCATGACGGTCTTGCGGGCATAGTAAAATAACTAATTGGTTACTCAGGAGTCGCTGTCAGATGTCGAAGGTTCGCTCTGCCGCAGAAGCCGTCCGCTTGGTCCCGAGCGACGCAGTCGTGGCCGTAAATTCCTCAAGCGGTCTGTGCTGCCCGGACGCCGTTCTGGCAGCGCTCGGGGCACGTTTCGACGCGGAGGGCGCACCCCGCAATCTCACCACAATTCATCCGATTGCTGCGGGTGACATGTTCGGCACCAAGGGTGTGGATCACATTGCGAAGCCCGGACTTATTTCAAGGATAATCGGCGGTTCCTACCCGTCGGGACCGACCAATGCCGAACCGCCGCTGATTTGGCAGATGATCGTCGCCAACCAGGTGAAGGCCTATAATGTCCCTTCCGGGATCGTGTTCGACATGCTGCGGGAAGCGGCATCAAAGCGCCCGGGTGTCCTGACCAAGGTCGGCTTGCAGACATTCGTCGATCCGGAACTTGAAGGTTGCGCCATGAATGATGCGGCGCGCGAGGAGGCGGTTGTAAAGAAGATAACCTTCGAAGGCGAAGAATGGCTCTACTTCAAGTCGCTCGCACCCCACGTGGCGATCATTCGCGCGACGACGTCCGATGAGCGCGGCAACCTGAGCTTCGAGCATGAGGGAGCGTATCTCGGCGCCATGGAGATGGCGCTTGCCGCGCGGGCAAACGGCGGCTTGGTGATCGCGCAGGTGAAGCGCGTCGCCCAGAATGGGTCCATCCGCCCTCATGACGTGCGGGTTCCAGGGATCTTCGTCGACGTGGTCGTCGAAGCGCCCGACCAACTTCAGACGACGGCGACATCTTACGATCCGGCCATTTCCGGTGAGCTGATCAGGCCGCTGGATACCTTCCGCACTGTGGAATTCAACGTCGGCAAGGTTATTGCGCGGCGCGTCGCGCAGGAGTTGAAGCTGGGCTGGGCGGTGAACATCGGCTTCGGCATTTCTGCGAACGTTCCCCGAATTCTCGTCGAGGAAGGTCAGCACGGCGCCGTTACCTGGATGATCGAGCAGGGCGCTGTCGGCGGCATACCGCTCTTGGATTTCAAGTTTGGCTGCGCCGCCAATGCCGAAGCCTTTGTCGCTTCGCCGCACCAGTTCTGCTATTTCCAGGCGGGAGGGTTCGACGCATCGCTTCTTTCCTTCCTTGAAGTCGGCCGGGACGGCTCCGTCAATGTGTCCCGTCTGTCATCCGTGCCTCACCGGACGGCCGGCGCGGGAGGGTTCGTGGACATCACTTCGCGCGCGAGAAAGATCGTGTTCTCGGGCACTTTCAATGCCGGAGCAAAGATGCGCCTGGAAGACGGGCGGCTTGTCATCGACCGTGAGGGGAAAGTGGCCAAGTTCGTGGATACGGTCGATCAGGTCTCATTCTCTGGCATGCGGGCGCAGCAGCAAAAGCAGGATGCGACATATGTCACCGAGCGCTGCGTGATCCGCTTGCTTGGCGGCAGGCTGGTCGTGACGGAAATCGCGCCGGGCGTGGACCTCAAGAAGGACGTGCTTGGGCAGGCTGCAACAGACCTTGAAGTCGCGAATGACCTCAAGGTCATGGATGCGGCGCTGTTCCGGCCCGAGCCCATCGGATTGCAGCTGGTCAGCGCGTGATGCAGGGACAGGGATTTGGTCTGACCGTCGACGACGGAATTGCGATCCTGAAGATCGACCGGCCCGAAAAGCTGAACGCGCTGGACGCCGGAATGGTCGATACGCTGAGCGGCCTTTGCAGGCAGATCGAACACCGCGAGGACGTCGATGTCGTCATCCTGACAGGTACCGGCAAGGCATTCTGCGCCGGCGGAGATATCGTGGCATGGAGCCTCGAGAACCCCGAGCGCTTTGGCCGGCACTGGGTCCGCGATGGCCACGACGCCTTCGATCGGCTCGCGCGGCTGCGCCAGCCGGTAATCGCCGTTCTGAATGGACATGCGTTGGGCGGCGGGCTGGAGCTTGCGGCATGCGCGGATTACCGGATTGCCGAGGCCCATGTGAAGATCGGGCAACCCGAAGCGGGACTGGGTATCATTGCAGGATGGTCCGGCACTCAGCGTGCCGTTCGTCGATTCGGCGCGCAATGGGTCCGCCGGATGGCACTGTTCGGCGAGGTTCTGACCGCCGAAGACGCGCGCGCCGCCGGAATCATCGATGCGGTGGCAGAGACGGGCGCCGGCCTTGATCTGGCGCGGAACCTGGCTGCAAGGGTCCTGTCTCGAAGCCCAGTGGCCTCGGAATTGACGAAGATGCTCGTAAATGCCGCCGAAGGCGAAGAGACGGGGCGGGTGCTTGAATCTCTGGCCGGTCGGATTGCGGCGGCAAGTGATGACCTTGGGGAGGGCATCAGCGCCTTCAAGGCAAAAAGAAAACCGAACTTTGGCCGGAAGGGAAAGACATGATCCGCCATCTTGTCCATCTGCGGTTTCGCAGCGATGTGACGCCTTCCGACAAGCAGGCGCTCTTCGCGCGGCTGGCAGGTCTTTCGGACCGTATCGACGGCATTGTCGATTTCCAGACCCGTCGCAATGTTTCTGTAGAAACGCCCCTGGTGCGTGGATTCCTCGACATGTTCTGGTTCGATTTTCGCGACGCCTCGGTGCGCGACGCCTATCTCGTGGATGAGGTGCATCAGGCGATTGGGGTCGACATCGTCGCAGCGCTCGACGGGGGTGTCGATGGCGTCTTCGTTTGTGACATCGAACCCTGATGCGCGCCGAGGACCAAGCCCTTCTGACGGAGCTGTTTCATGCAGCTGTCGCCGCGGCGGACCCGAAAGCGGCGCTGCGTCCGCATCTTCCGGCTCGTCCCAAGGGTCGAGTGATCGTTGTCGGCGCCGGCAAAGGTGCAGCGCAGCTTGCCGCCGCGTTCGAGGACCTGTGGGGCGACCCGGTGGAGGGGGTTGTCGTCACGCGTTACGGCTACGCCGCGCCGACTCGTTACGTCCGCGTCCTCGAGGCCGCGCACCCCGTCCCGGACGAGGCGGGGCTGGAGGCGAGCCGGGCGCTCATGCAAGCCGTCGGTGGTTTGACACGTGACGACCTTGTCGTTGCGCTGATCTGTGGCGGCGGCTCGGCGCTGTTGCCCATGCCGCCAAGCGGATTGACGCTTGAGGATGAACGGGCGCTCAACACCGCGCTTCTCGCGTCGGGTGCCCCAATCGGCGTGATGAACGCGATCCGCAAGCATGTCAGCGGCATCAAGGGCGGCAGGCTTGCGGCGGCCGCATATCCGGCCAAGGTCGTCTCGCTCGTGGTGTCTGACGTGCCCGGCGATGATCCCGCACAGGTGGCGTCGGGTCCGACGGTCGCCTCTGCGGTGACACTCGACGAGACGCTTCAAACTATCCGAAACCGGGGTATCAGGCTGCCGGGCCGGATTGCAGCCTATCTTGAAGGCGCGGAGCCCGCGCCCCTGCCGGGGGACGCGGTGTTTGCCGGACATGAAACCGTCGTCATCGCATCCGCGCGTCTTTCACTCGAAGCCGCAGCCGCGCACGCGGAACGGGCCGGCTTGGCTGCGGTGATCCTTTCTGACGCGATCGAAGGCGAGGCGCGGGACGTCGGGCTTGTTCACGCAGGGATCGCCCGGGAAGTCGTCACACGGGGACGGCCGTTTCAGGCGCCGGTCCTCATCCTGTCGGGTGGCGAGACGACGGTCACGCTTCGCGGCAAAGGGGGGCGGGGCGGCCGCAACACGGAATTCCTGCTTTCCTTTGCGCAGGCCATCGACGGTGTCGAGGGCATCTCGGCGCTGGCCGCTGATACGGACGGTATCGATGGCTCCGAGAACAATGCCGGCGCCTTTGCTGACCATTCCAGCGCGCAGAAGATGCGTGGTGCGGGCATCGACCCCGCGGCAGCACTTCAGGCCAACGACGCCTGGGGCGCCTTCAATGCGATCGGAGATATCTTCGCGCCCGGTCCCACAGGGACGAACGTCAACGACTTTCGGGCGATTCTCATTCGAGGCTGACGCAATGCGGCGTCAGCGGCGGACCATCAGGCTGTTCGTGCCACGCTGAACGGTTGCCCCGTCTTGGTTTGTTACCGTAACTTCCAGCATCACGATGCCACGGTCGGGCTTGCTCGTCTCGCGCAGACCTTTGACGTCAATCGCGGCCTGGATGGTGTCCCCGGCGTGGACCGGCGCCAAGAAGCTCCAATCCCATCCGAGGGAGGCGATGGCGTCGAATTGTGCAGGCGCCTGGTTCTTGAGCCCGTCCACCAGCGAAAGCACGAGCAAGCCGTGCGCGACCCTTCCGGCAAAGCCGTATTCGGCTGCGGCATCGGCATCCATGTGGATCGCGAACCGGTCACCCGTAAGATCGGAGAAGCTGTCGATCATGCCGGCCGTTACCGTACATGTTCCGGTCTGGATCCGATCGCCGACCGCAAGCCGGGCCAGGCCATAGCTGCCCGGCCCGAGAAGGCGTGCGCTCACGGTGTCGGGGCGTCTTCGCGCAGAAGCCCCTTCGCCTTGAGGTCCGACCAGAATTCAGCGGGGATCGGATGGCTGAACCAGGCAAGGTTCTGCTGGAGCTGCTCGACCGTGCGGGTGCCCGCCATGAAGGTCGGGACCGCCGGATGCGCGACCACGAATTGCAGGGCCGCGGCGGGCAAGGGCACGTTGTGCGCCGCGCACACCGCCTCGATCCGGCGCACGCGGTCCATGATCTCGGCCGGGGCGGGGGCGTAATTGTACTTCGCGCCCGCCTTCGCGCCCGTAGCAAGGATACCAGAGTTGAAGCCGCCGCCCACAACCACCGCCGCGCCCCGTTCCTCACACAAGGGCAAGAAGGTGTCGAGCGCGTCCTGTTCAAGCAAGGTGTAGCGGCCAGCGAGCAGGAAGCAGTCAAAGTCGCGGCGCTCCAGCGCGGCTTGGCAGACCTCCCATTCGTTGACGCCGACACCGATGGCTTTGACCACGCCTTCGTCACGCAGTTGGGACAGGGCCTTCCAGGCGCCGTCCATGGCTTGTTCGAAGACCTCCGGCTGCTCGGCGCCACGGGTGAATACGTCGATATCGTGGATGAAACAGATATCCATGCGCTCGAGGTTGAGCCTCTGGAGGCTGTCCTCGAAGCTGCGCATGACACCGTCGTAGGAATAATCGAAATGCATGGTGAACCGCCCGGCATTGGTCCAGGGCGCATATTCGATGTCCTGCTTGCGCGCGGGCCTAAGGACGCGGCCCACCTTCGACGATACCACGAAGTCGTCCCGGTTCTTCCAGCGCAGGGAATACCCCGTTCGCAGTTCCGAGAGGCCGTGCCCGTACATGGGCGCGGTGTCGTAGTAGCGCACACCGTTGTCCCAGGCTTCTTGGATCATCGCGTCCGATGTCTCTTCGTCGATTTCCCGAAATATGTTGCCAATTGGCGCTGTGCCGAAACCGAAGGCCGTCACCTCCAGATCGACGCGTCCAAAACTTACCTTCGCAGCCGGTGTCATGTCGATCTCCATATGTAACTGAATGGTTATATAAACGCTTTCCTTTCGACTGATCAAGCCCCTCGGCATCTTGACCGGGCAGAGAATCCGTCATACAAGTAACTATATAGTTACCGGAGGCAAGAATGTATCTTACGGAGATGCACCATCAGGTTCGAGATATGACGCGAGCCTTTGCAAACGACGTTGTTCGCCCGTTGGCGGAAGGCCTCGACCGCGACGAACGGTTCCCATCCGAGATTTACGACCAAATGGGGGACCTTGGCCTGTTCGGGATCTGCGTCCCGGAAAGCATGGGCGGCCCCGGATTCGACACTGTTGCATATGCGTTGGTCATGGAAGAACTGTCGCGCGGCTACGCGAGCGTTGCCGATCAGTGCGGTCTTGTGGAGCTCATCTCGACCCTCCTTGTCAGACATGGCACCGACGCGCAGCGCGCGCGCTGGCTGTCTGGCATCCTCGCCGCGAAGACGCGTGTGGCCTACTGTATCACCGAGCCGGAAGCCGGAACGGATGTTTCCGGTATCCGCACGAGCGCTGTGCGCGATGGTGGCGGGTGGGTGCTGAACGGAGGCAAGATCTGGATTCACAACGCGCCGGTTGCCGATGTCGGGTTCGTTCTTGCCCGAACCGACCCGGAAGCCGGCCATCGCGGCATGTCGATCTTCATCGTGGACCTTCACGCCCAAGGCGTTAGTCGCGGGCCCAAGGAGCACAAGATGGGTCAGCGCGCAAGTCAGGTCGGCGCGCTGAATTTTGACGATGTGCGCCTTCCCGCCGATGCGCTTCTGGGTCAAGAAGGCCGCGGCTTCCACATGATGATGAGCGTTCTCGACAAGGGGCGTGTCGGCATTGCGGCCCTCGCGGTCGGTATCGCCCAGGCGGGTCTTGAGGCGGCAGTGGGCTATGCGGCGCAGCGCAAGCAGTTCAAGCAACCTATCGCCGAGTTCCAAGGGGTACAGTGGCTTCTGGCCGATATAGCCAAGGACGTGGAGGCGGCACGTCTGCTTGTCCACAGTGCGGCGCACAAGCTCGACACCGGCGCAGATGCGACAAAATATTGCTCAATGGCCAAATGCTTCGCTGGGGACATGGCCGTTGCGCGAACGGCCGACGCCGTCCAGGTTTTTGGCGGATCCGGCTATATTCGCGGGTTTGAGGTCGAGCGCCTTTATCGCGATGCGAAGATCACACAGATTTATGAGGGCACGAACCAGATCCAGCGCATGATCATCGCGCGTGAGCTTCTGACCAAAGGGGCCGCAGCATGAGCGGGTACGCCGCGCTCGTCACCGGGTCCAGTCGTGGCATCGGTCTTGCCGCGGCCGTCGCTCTGGCGCGCGAAGGGTTCGCAATCGCGGTCAACGGGCCGGCCGACGACGAGGAACTGAAAGCGGCATCGGAGCGCGTGCGCGCCGAGGGTGTGCCGGTGTTCGCCGCGCCGTTCGACGTCACCGACTACGGCGCGCATGACCGCATGCTTGGCCGGATCGAGGATGCGCTCGGCCCGCTGACCACACTTGTCAACAATGCCGGCGTCGGCGTGATGCAGCGCGGTGACCCGCTGGATGTGAGTGAAGCCAGCTATGACCGCTGCCTTGCCGTCAATACCAAGGCGGCGTTCTTCCTCACACAGGCGTTCGCCCGTCGCCTCCTGGCACGGTCGCGCGATCGTTCCCTGTTCCACGCCGTCGTCAACGTGACGTCCTCCAACGCGGTGGCGGTCGCCGAGCCGCGATCGGAATACTGCGTTTCGAAAGCGGCCGCAGCCATGGCAAGCCGCGCCTGGGCGGTGCGTTTGGGGCGGGAGGAGATCGCGGTCTACGACGTTCAGCCTGGGCTGATCGCAACCGAGATGACCGCCTCTGTCATCGCGCAATATGAAGAGCGGGCGAAAGCCGGCCTTACCCTGCTTCCCCGCGTCGGCCAGCCCCAAGACATGGGCGCGATCATCGCTTCGCTGGCGTCGGGCAAACTGCCCTACACGACAGGACAAGCGATCTCGGCCGATGCCGGAATGCTTGTCCCCCGCTTCTGAAGGAGAGGCCATATGAAGATCGCCCTGCCGGACGAAAACGGCGCCCTGCACGAGTATATCCTGACCGGAACGCCGGTGGCCGAAACGTGCCTGCCCAAAGACCCGGCCCGCGTCGTCTACTCTGCGGCCCATGTGGTCGCAAACCCCTTCACCGGCAACGATCCTTCGGGAGCGGCGACGGTGGACTGGGAAACCACGATGCGCTTTCGCCACTACCTGCACGGCCTTGGCCTCGGGATCGCCGAGGCGATGGACACGGCACAGCGCGGCATGGGCCTCGACTGGAACGGCGCGCTACACCTGATCCGGCGAACGCGCGAGGAACTGCCCGACGCGCTGGTCGCCAACGGATGCGGCACCGATCATCTTTCCCCCGAAGACGCACGGTCGCTCGATGACGTGAAGCGCGCCTACATGGAGCAGCTGGGCGCTATTCAGGCCTGCGATGCGCGGGTGATCCTGATGGCCAGCCGCGCGATGGCCCGTGTCGCGACCACCCCGGACGACTACGCCCGTCTTTATGGAGAGATTCTCCAGTCGTGCGATCATCCGGCGATCCTACACTGGCTCGGCGAAATGTTCGATCCGGCGCTCGCGGGATACTGGGGCAGCGACAGGTTCGAGGATGCGCTCGACACCGTCGTGGCGATCATCGAGGCCAATGCCAACAAGGTCGACGGCATCAAGATTTCCCTTCTCGACAAGGGCAAGGAAGTGGCGCTCCGCCGCCGTCTGCCGCGCGGGGTCAAGATGTATACCGGGGACGACTTCAACTACCCCGAGCTGATTGAGGGCGACGAACAGGGGTTTTCACACGCACTGCTCGGCATCTTCGACCCGCTGGCGCCGGCGGCCGCGCATGCCGTCAATCTGCTGGGCAAGGGCGACACCAAGGGCTTCCGCGCAACGCTCGATCCAACGGTGCCGCTGGCCAGGCTGATCTTCCGGGCGCCCACACAGTACTACAAGACCGGTGTGGTCTTCCTTGCCTGGCTGAATGGTTTCCAGGATCATTTCGTCATGCTCAATGGTGCCCAGTCAATGCGCCCGCTACCGTACTTCACCGAGATCTTCCGGCTCGCGGACGGTTGCGGTCTGCTGCGGGACCCGGACATGGCCGTCGCGCGGATGAGGCGCCTTTTGGCGGTCTACGGCGTCGCGTGATGCGGGACTTTTCTCACGACAGGACGGCGCTCAGCCTCAATACCGCGACACTCGGCCATAATCTTGATGGGCATGGTGCCGGATGGACGCCAGAACAGGTAATTGATGGCTGCGCGGAACGCGGGTTCGGGGGAATCGTCTTCTGGCGCCGTGAGCTTGGTAATCGCGCTGCAGAGATCGGAGAGCGGGTTCGTGCGGCGGGTCTTCGCGTCGATGGCCTGTGCCGCACGCCCTACCTGACCGGGCGGGATGCGGGTTCGGACGCCGAAATACAGGCCTCGATCGACATGGCGGCCGCGCTAGGGGCGCCCATCCTGACGATCGTTACCGGCGGAACGGAACCTGGGACAAAAGGCGGCGCCGAAAGCCGGAAACGGCTTGCGGATCGCATAGCCCGGCATGCACCCCATGCGTCAGACTGCGCTGTCCGGCTCGCGATCGAGCCGCTCAACCCCATGTTCGGAGGGAACCGGACATGTGTATTTACCGTGCGCGATGCCTTGGAGGTCTGCGGTCTGGTCAGCATGGAGAACGTGGGGATCGCCGTCGACGTGTATCATGTCTGGTGGGATGCGACACTCGAGGAAAGCCTGGAGGAGGCAACCGACCACATCTATGGATACCACCTGTGTGACTGGCTCGAAGACACCGGGGACATGTTGCTTGACCGGGGAATGATGGGCGACGGCGTTGCCGATCTGAAGTTCATTCGGTCCGCCGTCGAGGCTGCCGGATATTCGGGGCCCTGCGAGGTCGAGATCTTTTCCGCCCGCGACTGGTGGTTGCGTCCGCCTGGTGAGGTGCTCGACAAGATCGTAGACCGCTTCCACACCCATTGCTGAATAAAGACGGAGATGCACGCCGATGAAGGTACTGGTGCCTGTGAAGCGGGTGATTGACTACAACGTGAAGGTCCGCGTGAAGGCGGACGGATCGGGTGTCGATCTGGCCAACGTGAAGATGTCGATGAACCCGTT
>NZ_JAOWKY010000006.1 GCF_025751435.1 Albidovulum marisflavi
CGAGGGCATCGAGAAACCGGCGAAAGTCGTGGTGCAGCATGGGTGTCCTCCGCGTAAAAGCCGAGTGATATAGGCCCTTCTGCGAAATAACGAAGCGCACCAACACGGTTTGCGGACACCCCCTAAACCTTCCATCTGCTGGTGGGTAAAGCCACGAATTGGTGATGCCTTCGGACCCTGCTCATGCGCGGAGCGCTTGTGCGAAAGAGATGAAGTCAGCGCTTGACCCTCCATCTGCTGGAGGCCTTAACTGGTGATGCGAAGCCAGCAAGGGAGACTGCAATGCCTTCGCGCGAACAGCATTTAACGACATCGACCGCGACGGTCACCCGGGATCCGGTTTGCGGCATGCTGGTGGATCCAGAGGCCGGCAAGCCGACGCACGAACACGCCGGCCATCGTTACCACTTTTGTTCGAAGCACTGTCATGACAAGTTCGTAGCCGCGCCCGAAATCTATCTGGAAGCAACCGACCCTGTCTGCGGCATGACCGTGGATCGCGCGACGGCGGCGCATGTGTCCAAACATGATGGTCAGCGCTTCTACTTCTGCTCGCAAGGTTGCCACGACAAGTTCGCCGCGGATCCGGACCGCTGGCTTGGTGACAGGGCAGAACCCGAAGCGATGCCCGAGGGCACCCTCTATACCTGCCCGATGCATCCCGAGGTGGTTCAGGACCATCCCGGCGACTGCCCGAAATGCGGCATGGCGCTGGAACCCATGCACCCCACGTCCGATGCGGGGCCGAACCCGGAACTGGTCGACTTCCGCCGCCGCCTCTGGATCGGTGGCCCGCTGGCCTTGGCGGTCTTCGTGCTTGAGATGGGCGCGCATCTGGGGCTGCCCCTGCGCGAATGGATCGGCGCGCGCCTTTTTCTTTGGCTTCAGTTCGCGCTGGCGACCCCGGTGATGTGGATCGCGCGGCCCTTCTTCGTGCGGGGATGGAAATCCGTCGTGAACCGCTCGCCCAACATGTGGACGCTGATCGCGCTTGGGACAGGGGCGGCGTACCTGTTTTCGGTCGCGGGGCTGGTGGCGCCGGGAATCTTTCCACCCGCGCTTCTGGATCACCACGGCCTGCCGCCGGTTTACTTCGAGGCGTCCGCCGTCATACTCATACTTGTTCTGGTGGGACAGATCATGGAGCTGACGGCGCGCGAGCGCACGGGCGACGCGATACGCGCGCTGATGGACCTTGCCCCCAAGACCGCACGGCTCGTGACCGAGGGCGGCGACAAGGATGTGCCGCTGGCCGAGGTTCAGGTGGACGACCAGCTGCGGGTGCGCCCAGGCGAGTCCGTGCCCGTCGACGGCGAGATCGTGGAGGGCCATTCGTCAATCGACGAAAGCATGATCACGGGCGAGCCCATCCCCGTCGAAAAGACGGCGGGCGATCAGGTCACCGGGGGCACGCTAAACCGTCAGGGTAGCTTCGTGATGAAGGCCAGCGCCGTGGGGTCCGAAACCACGCTTGCGCGCATCGTTGCCATGGTCGGGCAGGCGCAACGCTCGCGCGCTCCGATCCAGGCGCTGGCCGACAAGGTCTCGATGATCTTCGTTCCGGCGGTGGTTCTTTGCGCGATCCTGTCGTTCGTGGTCTGGCTTGCGTTCGGGCCAAGCCCCGCGCTTGGCTACGCCTTCGTCGCGGCGGTTTCGGTGCTGATCATCGCGTGTCCCTGCGCGCTTGGCCTGGCCACACCGATGTCGGTCATGGTCGGCACTGGACGGGGCGCTCAGGCAGGCGTGCTGATCCGCGATGCGGAAGCGCTTGAGCGTTTTGCCAAGGTCGACACATTGATCGTGGATAAGACCGGCACCCTGACCGAAGGGAAGCCCGCACTGACCGACCTGACCGCGCGGGACATAGACGAGGCGGAGCTGAAGGCATTGGCTGCTGCCCTCGAGCGCGGGTCGGAACACCCCTTGGCCGAGGCGATCGTAGAGGGCGCCGGGCAGGTTCCAAAGCTCGATGTGTCGGACTTCGAGGCCGTCACGGGGCAGGGGGTCCGCGGCACGATCAAGGGCGCGCGCGTCGCGCTTGGCAACGCGGCACTCATGCGTTCGGAAGGGGTCGATCCCGACGTCTTCGCGAACGATGCGGGCGATCTGCAAAACGACGGCAAGACTGTCATGTTCGTGGCGCGCGATGGCAAGGCCATTGGCCTGATAGCGGTCGCGGACCGGATCAAGGAAACCACCCCCGAGGCGATCCGCGCCCTGCATGCCGAGGGCTTGCGCATCGTCATGGCGACAGGCGACGAAGAACGCACCGCGCGCGCCGTGGCCCGGCGTCTTGGCATCGACGAGGTGCGCGCCGGTGTCTCGCCCGAGGACAAGGCCGCTTTGGTGAAGGAACTGCGTGACGCGGGCGCGCGGGTCGCGATGGCGGGTGACGGGGTGAACGACGCCCCTGCACTCGCCGCCGCCGACGTCGGGATCGCGATGGGCACGGGTGCCGACGTCGCCGTGGAAAGCGCGGGCCTGACATTGGTGAAAGGCGACCTGACCGGCATCCTTCGCGCGCGCCGACTGGCAGAGGCGGTCATGCGGAACATCAAGCAGAACCTGTTCTTCGCCTTCGCCTACAATACCGCGGGCGTTCCATTGGCGGCGGGTGTGCTTTACCCGGTCTTCGGCCTGCTGCTGTCGCCGGTGATCGCGGCGTTGGCGATGAGCTTTTCCTCTGTCTCGGTCATCGCCAACGCGCTTCGATTGCGCAAGGTCAGGTTGTAGGGCGGCGGGGCGACCGCGCCGCCGGCCTGATCAGGAGGACACGGCAAGCTCTGTCATCATGCCCGTGGCGAGGTGTGCCATGTGGTGGCAGTGCAGCATCCACGGCGCGGGCTCGCCCGCGTCGAAGGCGATGGTCACGCTTCCCATCGCGGGGACATGAACGGTATCGCGGAGCGCGCCCGCAATGCGGCTGCCATTCACCTCGACCACTTGGAAGACGTGACCGTGAAGGTGCATGGGATGCGCCATCATCGACATGTTGTGAAACATGAGTTCCACCCGTTCGCCGGCCGCGGCCGCGATCGGTGTCCGGTTTTCCCAGACGCTGCCGTCGATGGTCCAGAGATAGGGGGCCATCGCACCCATCAGCATCACCATCCGGCGGTTCCCTGCTGGGCGGTCCGGCAGAGGTGAAAGCGCGCGCAGCGCGAGTTCCTGCCGCATGTCGCCCGATACCGGAGGGTGCACCTCGCCGGAAAGCGCTTCAAGGCGTGGCACCTCGGCCCCTTTGGGCGCAAGGATGATCCCGGTGCGTTCGCGCGCGCCTTCGCGCAGCGCGAGGACGGGCAGGGCGGCCCCGTCGGACGTCAAATCGATCTCGATGTCCAGGCGCTGTGCCGGCGCAACAGAAAAGCGCGTGCCGTCAAGTGGCGCGACCGCTTCGCCGTCGACCGCGACCAGCCGCCCATTGACCGCACCCAGATCGATCCAGAAGGCGGTCATCGCGGCACCGTTGATGACGCGAAGGCGGATCCTTCCACCTCGCTCGACGGCGATCACGTCCGGATCGTCGAGCGTGCGGTCGTTGGCAAGGTAGGCGTCGAAATCGAAGTCGTTCAGATCCATCGCCATGCCGCCCATGTCGTGCATGCCATCCATCGTCATGCCCGCCGTTCCGGTCATGCCCTTTGCCGAGGCCCGGGCAGAGTGATCCATATGGCCATGATCCACGGCCGTTCCGCCCGTGACGTCCGCCAATACCTCCTGCGGAGTTCGGAAGCTGAAGTCATGCAGGAACATGACGACCTCCTGCCGGTCTGCGCGGATATCTTCTTCGCTGCGCACGATCAGCGGTGCGGCCAGCAGCCCGATTTCCTGTTCGGGGATGTGGCTGTGCATCCAGAAGGTGCCCGGCCGCGGCTGGAAATCGTAGGCGCGTGTTTCGCCGGGCTTCAGCATCGGGTTGGTGTTCGGGACGCCATCCTGAGCATTGGGCGGAATCAGGCCGTGCCAATGAATGATCGTGTCGAAATCCAGGGTGTTCGTCAGATCGGTGCGAAAGCGCTGGCCAGGTTCCAAGGTCAGTCCGAGACCGTCCTGGGCATTGACCAGGCCCAGGACGGTTGCGGCGCGCCCGTTCACCTCGATCACGCGGGTTGTGGCGCTGAGGGACAGGCTGCCTTGGGTGGCGCGCGCACGCGCGGGCAGGCAGAACGAGACGGCCGAGGCCGCAGAGGCGGCGATGAAGCCGCGGCGGGAAAGTTGGGTCATGAGGATCTCCGCAAGCAGGTTGGCAATTCAGCTGATCGATCGGAGATCAGGAACGCGGCGGATGCCACTCTGGCTGCGGGCTGAGGGAAGGGGAGTCTTCTTCCAGCGCCGCGACGTGTATCGGCGTGACACGCCATCCAATCAGTGCCACCGAAAGTGGCGCCGAAGGCAGCGCCATCAGTCCAAGGCAGTGATCCCGGCATGATTGATCCTGCGATGCTGAAACGCCTGACACCAGACCGGAATGATGGTCTGCGGCATGGTCAGAGGCCGCGGGCTCTGTCGTCCACGCCGGCGCCAACATGGCAAGGCCAGCCACGAAAATCATCGCGGCGATCAGGCGGTAAGCTGCGGCCAGGAGCAACATGAGTCGAGCCTAGTCAAACTGGCGATGCTTGTCAGTTGACTTTCTCGGCATCGAGAGCAACCCGCAATCTGCCATCGAAGCCGTGATCGGGGCGTCGGCCGATGCGCTACGGCATGAACTGACGCGGCCGGGGATGGTAGGCCCGGAGGGACTCGAACCCTCAATTGGTATAATAAAAACAATGGTTTACATGTTGTTTTGTAACAATGTATCCGATCACAAAATGGACCTATTACTTCACTAAAGCAGTCCTTGCTTGAGTGGTTTGTCTACCGGGAATGAGGGCCACAAACAAGTTGCCCGCCGGGGTGATCCGGCGGGCAACTGTTCAGATGTCTTGGCGGCTACGAAGCGTTGGCCACACCGTTCACATGAGGTGCAAGGTATCGCGGGTTCTTCTCTGCTTGGTCCCAAGCCAGGCTCCACGCTTCCCGCTCTACGGGATCATCGGGTTCGTCATCTGTGGGCTGGATGCGGAGAGCACGGGCCACGGCACTGAAACCATCTCTGATCGTTTGAAGGTTCTCGGTATACTGGCGAAGCTCCGCAATTGCTTGGTTAAGTTCCTCTTCGGGGTCGTCCGAGATTCTAATACCGTCGGCAAGCTCTTCGATGAAATCATCGAGGAACTCGTAGCAATAGTCGTCCAAAAGGTCCTCTGGAACGTAAGAGTCTATGAGTTGGTCAAAGCTTGTCGCCGTGCTCACCTGGCACCGCAAGTATCGCTGAAATAGCGCCGATTTCGTGAGCGTTGCTGTCTCGGCATCTACAGTGCTATTATGGTGAGGTGTATTCATCGCATATCTCCTTTGTTGGGCGATGGATTTCACATGGGCGGGGCGGTCATTCGAAGTTTGCCGACCTAGATGACCGTCCTGCCGCTCTAATGGGCGTTATGCGCCTGACACCTTCCACTGCGGGAAGGTCCACCGGACCTGCCTTTTAAGCTGATCCTGTAGCTTGCTCAGCCGCACGATTTCTCGTGTCGCGGCTTTCCGTTCGTTCTCGTCCGATTTGTCGGACTTCTCGATTTCGTCTACCCGCCTGGTGATCTCCTTTTCCTTGTATCGGTTGACAATGCTTGCGAGCGTTGCGGCGGCGTCGATGAGGCACCCGACCATGACTTCCGCGCGCGCCAGCGAGTTCTCAGCGCCGGGAAACGGGTCTTCCATACCTTCGACAGCTTCGTTCAGAGCGAACGCCAGCGGTCCGCGGTCATCGTCGAACTGGGGCGGCTCGATTCCTGCAAGGGCGAGGTAGAGTTCGAAGTCCGAGAAGTTTCCGTCAGACTGTGCCCATTCGCAGAATGGCGAGGCGAAGACCTTGAGGCTGACGATCTCGGGCTTCTTGAGGGCATCCAGCCGCTTGGCTTTCTGACGCTCTCGGTAGCGTCGCTGTTTCTCGGCGGGTGTTAACATAGCGTCTCTCCTTTAGTAACGGATATATACGTTACCGTAACTTATCTGTCAAGCAAACAAATCGCTGAGTGGAGAAATTTCGAGCTACTCGATCATCCGCACGCCTGGCAGCGTGATCAGTTCCCAGTGCCGCATTTTGAGGCCAGGAAGACATTGATGCTTGAACGCACTCGTGGAGCAAAGCGGGGATTTCCACAGCGTGACAATAACGCTCTGAGTCGGGGGCGGTGCCTCCCACCCAGTTCCCACGATCTCCCCAACTTTACGTCGCTATAGATCAAGCAAGCAGAACGATCTGCGAGCGATGAGAAAGGTGACGATGATGGCAAGAAAACCCTATGAAGACTCCCGGCTGGCGAAGTTCCTCGAGAAGCGCGTTCTCGAACTCCGGCCCCGCAAGACCCAGGCGGAGATCGCTGAGCAGGCCGGCTTCGTGAACCCGAACATGATCGCGATGCTGAAAAGTGGCGCGACCAAGCTGCCCCTCGACCGTGTGCCAAGCCTGGCTGCGGCGCTCGAGTGCGATCCCCGGCAGCTCTTCAACCTCGCGCTTGAGCAACTCGGTGGCGATACGACCGTCCGTGCGATCGAAGAGATATTCGGCGTCGTCGTGACGAAGAACGAGGCTGCCTGGATCCAGGAGATCCGCGATGCCTCCGGACATACCGACCCTAGTCTGACCTCAAGGGGGCGAACGGCGATCAGGGGGATCTTCGGGAAATGATGCGGTCTTGTAGAGATACCGCGAAGATGCACGCGAACCGTAAGAGCGACTTAACGGCGAATGAGTGGATCTGGTTAGAGTTCCTGCGCTTGGTCTCGGCAGGACGGGACCCAGCGCCTGGCCTTCGAGAAGTGCAACTGCTACGGCGGTTGCTTCGGCGACGAGGGTCTTAAAACTAGACTTGTTCACAGGCCTTTAGGATTTACTTCCTCCATACATCGCGCGACGTCGAGCGACCATAGCCGGACTTGACTGTGACTGCGGGCCACTTTCGTTGCTGATAGCGCGCGGCTACGACTCGCGCGAGGTCTGGCGCTCGATCCTTCGCAGGATGCGAACGAGCGCCGACCCGAGCGTTGACCAGAACATGCCGACAATCGACGCAATGAATCCAGCCAATCCCGTAGCCACCCAATAGACTTCATCGGCGAGTCTTAGGCCAAGGCGGAGAACACGGCTTTTCCCGAACATCGAGATAAGCCCAGCGGTTCGATCACGCGCAGAACCCGCTACCTTAGCTAGCTTTCTGAGTTCGTCGACGCTCTCTGCCTTGTCCAAAAGATAAATGCCTTTGGAAATGCCGTTTGCAGCCCTGATTTCCTCAAGCGAACCCGCAGCAACAATAATTGGCTCAATGGCATCCTTTCTGAATATAGTTCCGAGGTCATCCACTGAGCGGGCCGTGCCTAGGCGCACCCAGTCGATGCCTTCGCGGGCTGCTTTCCGCAAGGTTCGAACAATGGGCGCCGGAACCTTCCCGGCCAAATAGGCAAACTTGAGGACTCCAGCGCCAGCTTTAATCGGCATTGCGGCCGGGGTTGCTGTGCCTGCGGAGAGGAGCCAAGATACCGTCGTTCCGAGGCCGACAGCCGAAAGCGCGAGATCGACTTGGTCGATGTCATTGCCAGCGGCGTAGTCCAGAGCGCCCAGCGAGAGCGAAGTAACATCGCCAAATGGACTGATCGACCAAACTACTCCGCAGAGCGCTGCAACCGAGAGTTCGCACGATGCTGGATCCCATGCGCAGCGAACACAATCCGTCCCAGCTTGAAGAAGCGAATAGTCCGCATCATGGGCAGCTTCAATTTCTAAGACCAGAGGAGCTGGAAGCGCATAGCCGGCATCATGGGCGATCGCTTGGAGGCTCTCGATGACAATCCAGTCCCTCGGGGCTGTCGCGAGCTCTTCACGAAGGCGAGCCTCTACCAAAGACCGAGAGCTGCCCTTAGCCACTAGCCTGTCGATTGCTGCCGTGATCTCGGACTGTGAGCGCTCAACAAATAGCCGGCCAGTGTGACTGCCAGCTATTTGATAGAGATTTACTGCGGTCACACCGAGAAAGGTGGCTGTGGTAAGAAAAAAACTGAACCGCAGCAGCTTTCTGGCGAATGACCCAATCAATTTGCCCGCCTTTGCTCGTTGTTGTCGCCAGTGATCTCTTGAAGTTGTAGGCTACCGCGGACCGATGTCGAACTCGGCAGCCAGATTTGTGGCATGAGCCGCGAGGTGCGCGTCTGCAGCCTGCGCCCAGCTTGCGACCAGACTGGCGTAGTCGAGGGCGATGAAGGCAACCTCATCTCCCGCCACGCGACCGGCAAAGTTGTCGATCATTGACCTGTGTTTCGCTTTCTTGAGTGCATCGACCGGTCGCCCTCCCGGCCAAGAAACAGGCTCGGCGTAGAGGTAGAAGAGCACCGGGCGGAGCCCATGCCATGGGCCGTTCTCTCGGTGCACGGCGCTGCGCAGCCCGTAGGCGTGCTTTACCAACTGGGCCGCGTCGAGCGCCTCGTAGCAGAGCGCACCGGACTTCAGCTCGTCGCGGACGGCGCAATAGCGGGCCATGCTGTCGCCCCAAACTGGGCGATCGTAGGCGTCGGTAAATCCGAGGCCTTTCTTGCCGCCACGAAACGGCTCGTAGCGTTTGCTTTCAATTCCGATCAGCAGGTCATCGGTGACAAGAACGGCGTCAAGCCACGGATGTTTCCCACCGGCCCAGGGAAAGCGCATTTCCGCTTCTAGCCTGACCTCTTTCACGGGTGATGCGATGAGCGATACCGGCAGCCTTGGTAATGCCTTAGGTCGTTCGAGAAACCAGCCAAAAGTGTTGGCAGCCAGCGCGGAGGAGCTTTCAGGACTCCAGAACTTGCCGCTTTCGATCTCGTTCCCGGCTGCATGGTCGTAGGCTGATCGAACCTTCTCGATCGGAACGCCCGGAAGAAAGTGGTTGTTCGACTGCATGCTTCGTTGTCCCTCCAGATACTACACTTTCGCTAATTTCAGGGTCTCTTCAACCACCACCCGGACGGCTTGCACATCAGGCTATGGCACCGTTGCCATGCGCAAGTGCAAAGGAACGATGCAGCTGCTCGATCGATTGCCTGAGTGTTGGGCCGCGAAGCCACGCTTTGCCCAGGTAATCCGTTTCCTGCGCCAAGCTTACTCTATTGTAGTGCCGATTGGGTCACCCTAAGCTCGCACCGTGATCAACTATTGTCTTGGACTTTATGGCTTTTCTGAGCTTCCTAAGATCAAAGGCCGAGGACACAAGGCCTCTGCTCGAGCGGTGTCTGTCGGTTGATCTCGAGGTCAACCCCAAGACCGCCGAGATTTTTGACATGGCAGCTGTGCGGGTCGGCGACGGGCCTGCGGTCGTGGCGGCAAAAGGCAAGATCCGGCAGGGTCTGGACCAGCTCGAAAAAGCGCTGGCAAAAACGCCCTATGTGATCGGCCACAATATCCTCCTCCACGATATCGAGCATCTTGTAGCGGCGCGCCCGCGGTTGGCCGCGAAATTGGCCGAGCCCATTGATACGCTTTGGCTCAATCCGCTTGCCTTTCCGCGCAATCCCTACCACCACCTCGTGAAGCACTACCACGACGGGCGTTTGCAAGTGGGGCATGTAAACGACCCGGAGCTTGATGCGCGGCTGGTGTTCGAGGTGTTGAACAACCAGATCAAGGCGCTGACGGAACTGGCCGTGCTGTCGCCCGAAACGCTGGTTGCCTATCACTATCTGGCGACCCGCATGGATCGTGCCGCCGGGTTTGACGCCGTTTTCAGCGAAATCCGCAAGGCGCCGAAACCGGATCGGGCCGAAGCGCTTGCGGCGATACGAGTGTTACTTGCAGGCAAAGCCTGTGGTGCGCAGGTGGCGGCGCTGCTCGAGCAGCTGTCAGACCCGCAGATGGCCTGGCCTACGGCCTATGCGCTCGCCTGGATCTCGGTATCTGGTGGGGAATCCGTGATGCCGCCCTGGGTGCGGGCAGCCTTTCCGCAAGCCGCCCTTATCGTGCACGAGTTACGCGATACCAACTGCGGCGACAGCGCATGCGGCTGGTGCGCCGAGATGAGCAACCCGGTCGGTGCGCTCAAGAAGTGGTTTGGCTTTGACGGCTATCGCCCCCAGCCCGTGGACAGCGACGGCCGACCTTTGCAAGAGGTCATCGTCTCTGAGGCCATGAGGCATGCCAATGTCCTCGGCATCCTGCCCACCGGCACCGGCAAGTCAGTCTGCTATCAGGTGCCCGCACTCAGCCTTTATGAAAAGACCGGCGCGCTAACTGTAGTGATCTCACCACTGGTGGCTCTGATGGCCGATCAGGTGCAAGGGATGGAGCGTGCTGGGATCTCGTCCGCCGTCACCATCAACGGTATGCTGTCGATGCCCGAACGGCAGGATGCGTTCGATCGGGTGCGGCTGGGGCAGGCGGCAATCCTGCTCATCTCGCCGGAGCAGCTTCGCAGCATCTCGATCCGGTCGGTGCTGGCGCAGCGCGAGGTGGGATTGTGGGTGCTGGACGAGGCGCATTGCGTCTCGAAATGGGGGCACGATTTCCGGCCCGACTATCGCTACATCGGGCGCTTCATCCGCGAGTTTTCGGGCGATTTGGGCCCAGCGCCGGTGTTGTGTTTGACGGCCACGGCCAAGCCAGAAGTCGTGCGTGACATAACCGAGCATTTCCGCGATCGCTTGAGCGTCGAACTAGAGTTGTTCGATGGCGGCGCGACGCGAACGAATCTGGCATTTTCGGTGCTGGCGACGTCCAAGGAGAGCAAGCTCGGGGACCTTCTTACGGTTATCACAGAGCGCTTGCCCAAAGGTGATCGGTCGGGGGCCGTGGTCTATTGCGCGACCCGGAGAGAAACCGAGCGCGTTGCGGATTTCCTGAAGAAGCAGGGCCTCGCAGCGGAACACTTTCATGCAGGTTTGACCGCCGACGACAAGCATTTGGTGCAGGAGCGGTTCCGCGTGGGCGATCAGCGAGTGATCGCAGCGACCAACGCATTTGGCATGGGCATAGACAAGCCCGACATCCGGCTGGTCGTTCACGCCGACATTCCAGGATCGCTGGAAAACTACCTGCAAGAGGCAGGGCGTGCGGGCCGCGACAGGGCCCCCGCCGAATGCGTTCTGCTTTACCACACTGACGATGTCGAACGGCAGTTCACCCTGACCGCGCGCTCGCGGCTCGAGCGCCATGAGATCGGCGCCATTCTCAAGGCATTGCGCCGCATGGACGAGCACACCCGCAACAGCGGCAAGGTGGTGGCGACACCGGGCGAGATTGTGAGGGAGGAAAAGGACCGCGAGTTCGTGCGCGACAGCGCCACCGACGACACGCGGGTCAAAACGGCTGTGTCCTGGCTCGAAGAGGCGACGCTCGTCTCGCGTGAGGAAAACCGGGTGCAGGTATTTCCTTCCTCGCTTCTGGTGCGCACGCTGACCGAAGCCGAGACCCGCCTGCAAGGCGCTGAGATCACGCAGGCACGACGCAAGCAGCTGTTGACCATCGTGCGCCATGTGATGAACACACCGCCTGATCAGGGCATTTCAACAGACGAGCTGACCGGCATCAGCGGGCTTTCACACCGGGAGCTCAGCAAAGCGATGGCCGATCTTGAGGCCCTTGGCATCGCGCGAAATGACATTGCCATCACGGTTTCGGTGCATGTCGGCGTCGAGAACCAATCCCGCCAGCGTATGAAGCGTGCGATGCGTCTGGAGCAGGCGCTCATTACCAGGATGCGCGAGCTAGCACCCGAGGCCGGTGTGGGCGATAGCGCGCCGCTCGACGTGGCGGCGGCGAGCCAGCTATTGCGGGGTGAGGGACATGAGGACGCCAGCCCCCATATCCTTGATCGCTTATTGCGCAGCATCGAGCGGGACGGCCGGGATAGCGACGGTGGCATGGGCAACATCCGCCTGCGCAAACTTTCCGCGAAGACTCTCGAGGTGGTGTTGCAACGCACTTGGCGGGTGGTGGACCAGACCGCCTCCGTGCGCTGGATGGCGGCTGAGAAACTCCTCGATTTCCTGATTGCCAAGGTGCCCACGGGCACGAAAGGCAAGGATATTCAGGTCGATACAACTGTCGGCGACATGATGGCTGCGCTCAGCGGCGATGCACTGATAAAGGCGTCTGGCGTAAAGGACATGACCAAGCTCATGGAACGCGCGCTTCTGTGGTTGCACGAGCAGCAGGTTGTTACGCTGGGCAAGGGGCTGACGGTGTTCCGCTCCGCGATGACCATCTATCTGAAACCAGGACGCTCAGGCTTCACCAAGAAGGACTTCCTGCCGCTCGAGGAACATTACCGCGAGCAGACCCTCCAGACGCATGTCATGGCCGCCTATGCTGAAAAAGGGCTGGAGCAGATCGACGAAGCTGTGCGCCTGTCCGAGGACTACTTCGTGCTCGATCAAGACCGCTTCTTGCAACGATGGATGCCTGGCCGCAACGTCGAGATCCGCCGCCAAACCACCGGAAAGGCCTGGAAGCAAATCGTTGAGGGGCTGGGTAATCCGGTCCAGCAAGAGATCGTCGCGGACGACCGCGAGGAAACAAACGTGTTGGTTATGGCGGGGCCGGGTTCGGGCAAAACTCGGGTTCTCGTGCATCGCATCGCCTATTTGCTGCGCGTCAGGCGCGAGGATCCGCGCGGTATCCTCGTGCTTACCTACAACCGACACGCGGCGGCCGAGATCCGTGCGCGTCTACGTCATCTGGTCGGAGATGATGCAGCCCGCGTCACCGTCTCGACCTGCCACGCATTGGCGATGCGGCTTGTGGGGGCGAGCTTTGCGGGCGGCGCGTCTGAGCCGCGCGACTTCGACTGCATCGTGATGGAAGCGGTGCGCCAGATCAATGGCGAGGGCCTGAGCCGATCAGAGGCTGAGGCCCAGCGTGAGGCGCTCATCCAAGGCTATCGGTGGATCCTTGTGGACGAATACCAAGACATTGGACCCGAGGAATACGCGCTGATCGCCGCGGTGGCCGGGCGATCGCTTGACGATCCCGACCAGCGACTGAGCCTTTTTGCCGTGGGCGACGATGACCAGAATATCTACGCCTTTGCCGGGGCCTCGATATCCTTCATCCGTCAGTTCGAGGAAGATTATCGCGCCAAGCCCAAGTTCCTGACCGAGAACTACCGCTCGACCCGGCACATCATCGATGCTGCCAACCAGGTCATCGAGCCCGCTCGCGGTCGCATGAAAGCGGGGCACGCGATCACTGTGGACAAGATACGCAGCCTCGATCCGGGTGGCGGACTGATGGCCCGTGTTGATCCGGTTGGTCAGGGGCGGGTGCAGTTTCTTGATGTGGCGCCCGATGACGTTTCACAGGCAATGGCTGCGGTCGACGAACTGGTGCGGATCTCTCGGCTCGATCCCAATTTCAGCTGGGCGCGCACTGCGATCATCTCGCGCGACTGGCGGCGTCTTGGTCCCGTGCGCGCCTATGCCGAGAAGCTCGGCTTGCCTGTCGAAATGGCCAACGAAAAGCTACCGAGCGTCTGGCGCCTGCGCGAGATGCAGCGCCTTGTGACTGGTTTGCGCAGAAACCCTGCGGCGATGCTCACGATCCAGGACATCCTCAATGTGCTCAACGAGCAGCAGCCTAACCGCTGGGTCGACCTTGTCGCCGAAGGCATCGCGGACCTCGCCCGCGAGCTGGGCAAAAAGACAATTCCTGTTCCCGATGCGATCGAGTGGCTTGCGGAATGGTCGCAAGATATTCGCGCCACGCAGCGCGGGCTCTTGCTGCTCACCGCGCACCGCTCCAAGGGGCTCGAGTTTGACCATGTTGTGATCCTCAATGGCGGCTGGAAGCTGCTCTCGAGGGGCGAGGACGGTGAAGCCCCGCGCCGCCTGTTCTACGTAGCTATGACGCGCGCGCGTCGCAGCCTGGCGGTGGTGACTAGCGGGGAGCATGCCTTTGTGCTGGCGGACAGCGACTGCGAAATGCTGCGCAAAGTCGATATGCTGCGGCGGCTCGATCTTCCCGATCCTGATCAATATCAGGTGCCAGATCTGACATCGGTCGATCTATCCTATGCAGGCCGGCTGCCCGAGACCAACCCGACAATTCTCGCCATCTCCGAAGCGAAGGTCGAAGATCCGGTGACGCTTGGGCGGCGTGAGGGGAAATGGATAATCCTTGACCGCAAAGGTCGTTTGCTTGGGAGGATGGCCGCAAACTGGGCGCCGCCCGAGGGCACCGCTCTTGCGTCGGGAAAAGTGGGCGCGATCGTGCGCTGGCGCAAATCGGACAACGAGGAGCGCTACCAGACCTATATCAAGCGCGACGAGTGGGAGACGGTCCTGCCAGAGCTGGTCTTCCGCAGCGGCTTACGGGGATGAAGCGTCGCCCATTTAATAGGCTCGCGGATGCAAGAGCTGCTTAGAGGCAGAAAACGGCCCTCTGCGGACGTTCGAACCTGACGACAGGCGTGACCAGTCCCCAGCCCAAAGCTGACGTTGGCGCCAAGCGCGCCTTGCGCTTGGAGACGGCCCTTTTAACCCTTCATGTTTAACTCCACCGTGATCGGTGCAAACCCATATCTTACAGCCGATCACGACAAGGGGGGCTTACGCATTTACTGTGATGTTTGGGCTCTGATTGTCATTCCGATGTCAACCCAAAAAAATATGACATACTAATCAAAGTCATAAGCCGTCAGAGTTTTGGCGAATTCAGGAACGAAACAGTTCGCGGAACCCAGCATCTTCACATAATGGTTTGTCACTTGGATCTTGGTCAGTCTGAACTGCCGAAGCTCATCATTAAGCTTGATGATGAGCTTCAGTGGATATGCGATCATCGAATGGTCAGGGTCAAATACATATAGAGACAAGTCACATGTGAGGTATGCAGAAAGATGATTCCTAAGCTTGGCCGCGGGTTTATTGAATAGCGCACTCGGCGCAGGGTCCAGAAAAGGAGCGGCCTTATAGGAAGCTAAATTTCTATTCTCTTCCAACCAATCGAGCGGAGGCAGGCCGCCTATCTCCTGCGAGAGTATAGGGTCCGCCGAGAACTGTTGTGAAAACTTTTCAAATGTCAACGTGTGTGAGTTTCCACCTTCTCTGTTAACTATACTCCCGGCATGTGAGGATAATGAAAATGGGCTTCGGCCCAGATAAAATATGGAGACGCCTCGAAGCAACATCAATGCTCTGCAAGCATAGTATGCAGAGTAATAGTATTTCACAATCGCCCAGGTGTGTCGATCACGGGACACACCCAGAGTTGCCTCAAAAAAAGAGGCGAGAGAAGAATGCGCCAAAGAGAATGCGTCGGAATTCTGCGCTCTCTGGAGTGCGCTTGCATCACCTGAAGTGATTGGCGAGAACTGCCTGTTCCCTGTGCGAGTTCGTCCTGCGATAGTCGCTGACAACTGGTCAGAATGGAGCATTTAGAAATCATACTCGTCCGCGACATCTCCTTTATCGAAGAAATCATCAAGGCGACTGAAAATATAACTTTGCGCTTCCGAACCAGACCTTCCCGACACCTCTTTCTGGAGGATTAGATCTTCCGAAGTCATGGAGAGCGCTTCAACTATAACCTCTGTTCTGAAGGATTTTTTTGTCACGCAATACGGCAGCAGCCGGGATGCAAGGAAATCAAGCGCCCCACTAAACCCAGCTGCAAACATGAACGCGTTTTGGCGTTCAAACCAGAGCTCACCATAAAGCTGCTGAAGTGCGCTGAAGAAGTTAATAATAACTCGACTTTGATTTTCCAATGTCGACAGGGCAACTTGATCGAACGCCCCATTTTGCTCGATAAGTGGCTTGATACTGGTAACGACCGTTGACAGGGCGACACCTCCCTTTCTCGGAGCCTCACCCGGGAATTTAATCATGCCATGATATGGGGCGCCGACGTCGCTCAACTCCAATGCGATATCTCTGGCTCGAGCTGCGGCAGGATCAATCATTTGCTCATCGGCAATAGCATAGAGGTCGAAAACCAAGCTTCTATGAACTGGCTTCTGCTCAGTGTTAATGGCCAAGAAGATGTCAGCGCATTCTTGTGTGGTCAAATTGGAGTATACGGCCACGGGAAGATCTAAGCGCTTCAATTCTTCATTAGCTTCCATCGCCTCAGCAAGACCGGCCACGCGGTGCTGGCCGTCAATCAATTGCGCCAGCCTTGGTTTCGGATCAAATGAAACCGAGCCGCTTTGAGGGTCATACGTCAATCCACCTTCCTCAACCCAATTCATTACAATGGAATTTGGAAAGCTCCCACCTGAAAGGGCGAAGTCTTTAATTCTTGAAATTCGCCTGGAGTTAAGAACGCGCTGGACGGCCCCTTGCTCTTTATCCTTGCCACGTATAGCGGCGTAGGAAATTTTCACGACCAATTCGGCTGGCATATTTAGGAGGAAGAATGGCCGACCGTGTTGCTCGAGACGAATGCAGGGGAGATTCAACGCTGTCATGCTGGAAAGCCTCACTATACTACGCTATGGCATAGCAATAGCTTCGTTTTTTGTCGAGGCCGTAAGTCAGACAATGCGTCATGAAGGCCCCACGGGCTTTCGAAGTGACTGGGCTGAGGTGGCTGCTTTCGGATCGCTGGCACTCATGTGAAGACTTACACTCGATCGCATCCTCGCTGTCCCGTCGATCAGCGTTGCGGCTTTCAAATGGCATCTATTGCGCGTTGCTGACCTCCGAGCATGGCGCGGCGAAGGTTCGCAACCCGCCCGTTTGTCAGTCCGTGACCTTCTTGACGAATTGCGACTTGAGGCTGATCTGCCCGAATCCGGGGAGTTTGCAGTCGATGTCGTGGTCGCCGGCGACAAGGCGGATCCCGCGCACCTTTTTCCCCACCTTGATCACGCTGGACGAGCCCTTGACCTTCAGATCCTTGATCACGGTGACGGTGTCACCGTCTGCGAGTAGACTACCCAGACTGTCGCGCACCTCGGCACCAGCCTCCAGCACGGCATCGGGTGACCATTCGTGCCCGCATTCCGGACAGGCGAGCAGGGAATCCGCCTCGTAGGAGTAGGCAGAGCGACATTCGGGGCACGGCGGCAGGGACTCGGTCATGTGCGCACCCATAGAGGAAAACTCGCGGGACGGACAGGACGAGTGGCAGCGGGACGCAGCTTCTGCCCCACGATCGGCGCCGCCCTTTGCATGCGCACCATTCGGCCACGCAGAAGGGGGCGGTCGCGTCTAGAATCGACTTGGCTTTCCAAGCGCCCTTCAACCGAGGGGCCAAGGGGAGTGGTCATCCTCCACGGTCTGTCCGAAGACATTCTCTCGGTGCCAGCGCAAGTTGTGCGGATGCGGCGCGAGGCGGGGATTCATCGGTTTCAGCAGCTTGCCGCCGGGCCTGATGAGGCGATCGACGACATCGCCGGGAACCTTGTTGCGGGACACGAGAATCGTCTCGTTGTCTTCGGCAATCGAAATGAGGCCACGGTCGAACATCCAGTGCAACGTGCCGGAGAGTGCAAGACCGTTGCGGACGGAGTCGCTTCCGTCTTGTTCGACCGGCCGGATGTGAGCCGCCTGGACCTCGGGGCGGCCTCCACCATTGCGCAGCTGCAACCCCGACATCGCACAGCGATATCCGTAGGCCTCTCTGACCTTTCTGCTGAAGGCGACCTCGCGGTATTTCCTTCGTGTCAGCCGCTCGATCACCGGCCGTTGAAAGATCAACGGTTCATCTGCCAGCTCACGGGAGTGCTGGTCGTAGCGGGTCGCTTCGATCCGTTCGAGATCCTCTGGCAGGCCCAGATTGACGATCCGTGCGAAGTCGCTCTCTGGCAGGCGCCGCACCGCTGACTGCACGGCACCACCCGTCAGCGGTGTGCCGTCGGGGGCTGCCAACGCCGACTCCAGGGTGCTTCCGTTCACCAGTCGTGGCACTTCCCTGTCGAAGGGCAGGTAACTTCCCGGCGCAATCAGGGCCAGATACCTTCCGTCGACCCCGGGCTTCGGAATGACCTGCGAGATTCTGGCCACGGCAAAATAGCCGCGCGGACCGGCCTTTACAGGTTCATAGTAGACGATCCAGTCGCCGACTGCCGCCTCGACGGCCTTGAGGTAGGCGCGCGGAAAATCGTATTCGACATCGAGTTCATCCTCGTAGATCGAATCCGCCTTGTGCAAGAGAACGAGCTTGACCATGCGTCCAGGAAACCAGGATCGCCGGTGATGGCAAGCCGAAATCGGCGGCGGTCGAGTGCAGCCAGGCTCCGTTCAGGAGGTGGCGGGCAGGTTACCCGCTTTCCCCGAAACCTGCTTTACCCGATACCAGGCGGCGCGCTGTCCACCCCTGTCCATGTAGCAAAGATCAAACAGACCGGACTCATGGTCAACCTGTCGCCAACTGCGGCACCGATACTTCGCTGGAAGCAGAGCAGGATAGCGCTCGGCAATCCATCGGCCGGCCGACTCGACAGAGGTCCAGCCTTCGACCGTCAACTCACTGGCCGCTTCCCTTAGAGCCTTCACGATCCCTGAGACTTGCCAGTGCACGGTGCCATCCGGGGCAATTCCATAAACGATGAAGTCTCTGGACACCTGCGAACCAAGAAACTCCCTATGTTGACGCAGACCCTCGTCCAACGATTTGGCCCATGTCTGGAGTTCTTGGTAGTGCAGGACAATGCGATCATAAGCCGCCACCAAGACATCCTGCGCAGCACGGCAGCCATCCGAACTCCAGACATCGTGCTGGTCGATGAAGTGATGAACCAGGCCGTTCCTCAACAACACAAGTTCCCGCAGTCCGTGTTCAATCCGCGCGAGATCTTCTGCTGTCAAAGAGAAGCAAAACCTCGCCTCGATCCACATCTCCCCCTCTGGTGCGTCGTCCTCAGCCCAGGCTTGGGCGGCAATCTCGTCGGCGACAAGATACGATCCGAGCAGTTCGCCGACCAGGGTGCCGAGGGTCTTGCGCGCGGTCGCGGCTACGCGCTCCTTCTGGGCCGTGTCGAGCGTCCGTGATTCGAATGAGAACCGGCTATGAGCCACGATCGCCTTCAACTGGCGTTCGTATGCTTGGAGCTGCAGCATGCATCGACCCAGCAATCGCTGAACGTCTCGCTGAAGCGCTTGAACCGTGTCGTCGGGTGGTGCCGTCATCGTGCTGACTGATCCAGGTCTGTCACCTATCAAACACATGTTTGCGAAGGGCACCATACCGCCAGAGATATGGGCCTGCGCTCGAGCCTGGGCTTGAGGCCCAAGGCTCAGTTTTCCGTGCCACCACCGTCCGTTCCGGCTCTGCGCAGGTCGACTCGCCGGCCTTCGAGGTGGGCTCCGCGCATTTCTCATCTTCCATCGAGATTGACCCATGGACAAGCACAGAAACCAGGTTGACCAAGTGCAGGGGGTGGCTTGCCCGATGTCCGGGCTGCGTATCACGGACAGCCCCGATCCATGCGTCCAGATCAAGGCTCGGGCCTTGCTTTGTGGTCGGCTAGCTTTACATCGGCGCCGTTCCGTCAGCTCTATCGGTCACGCTACCTTTACATTTTGGACGAATACCTTGCACCCGGGGTGAAAACGTCAAGGTTTGTTGGGTTTTCGATGTAAAGCTGTGTCAAGGTGTGGGAGTGAAATCGTCCGGCTCCATGCCCTAAACCGGCCCTTTTCGCGAGCTACCTTTACGCTAAGTTGACAGACCTTTACGTTTTCATGGTAAAAATCGCGCTTTTTCGCCTTTTTTCCTGAAGCTGTTCAGCGCGCCTGTTCTTCATCTGACGCGCCTAGACATGCAGTTGGAGCAAGCCTGGTTGGTCTCTTCCGTAGAGCGCTCTTCGGCCAGGACTATTTCCGAGGACAGCAATTCAGCGAGAGGACGCGAGCTACCGCGTCGCCTCGTTGCGCTCGGCACCTAGACCGCCATCTTGCTTCCTATTGAATCCGCTCCGCTCCGCTCCGCACCGTCTCCGGCTCTTCCTTCGCGCCTACGACCGCGACACGGACCAAACGCCCGAGCATCCTCCCTTGGGCGTTCTTGAGATGATCTTCGCGAGCTGCGGCGAACGAGCGGAGAGCCCCGTTGTCCGTGCTTGCCGCTCTAGGTATGCAGTGCGATGACCTTCGTGTTCTATGACCTGGAGACCACCGGCACCTCGCCTGCCTTCGATCAGCCGCTTCAGTTCGCGGCGATCAGGTCGGACGAAGACTTCAACGAGATCCAGCGGATCAACCCCCGCTGCCGGCTCGCACCCCATATCCTGGCGTCACCGCAAGCGCTGATCGTGACCGCGTCACGCCGGACCAGTTGACCGACCCTTCGCTGCCGGATGCCTTCATCTTCGCCCAGGCGACCGCGGAGCTGATCCACCGCTGGGTAGCGACGCGGCCACTTCGCTGCGCTTAGATGCCCGGCATGAGATACCCTTCGCTGTCCGAAAGGCGAAGGGCAAGATACAGGAAGCCTGCATAGCCGCCCCAAAACAAACACAAGGTTAGAAAACGAAGCACCCGATTGCGGATCGCTACGACCGCAAGGCTAGCGGGAAGATACCAGACGATGAAAAATACGACGATCCACACACCAACAGCTCGCATGGAATAGTCAGGCTCAAACTGGATAAGCAAGACAATTGCCGGAAGCGGCAGCGAGTGATCTGCTCCAATCGGTGTGGCAAGCGCAAGAATTGCTGTCGTGACAATATGTGACCAAGTTGGTTTGAGCACGAAGCGGAGCCTATTTCTATTGCTCCGCCAAAGTAGTGAAAACACAATTACGGCCATGATCGGCGTCAGAAGTGGAACAAGCAACTTAAGAAGGGGTAGTGTCTTGACCTTCATGGGGCCCAGTCTCCATTAGCGCTGTTTTTTGCGCGCCCAGCTTCATCTTTCTTCTACCAACTTCTGTAAACTTGCGTTTCAATCCATTCGTATATCCTTGCTCTGTAGGCGATGAAACACGCAATGCAGCAGAATTCTTCAATCGACGACCCTCTCCTTTTTGACCTCAACGCAGCCCCGAACATACGTAGCTTGAAAGCTTCTATCGCGCGTCTTCACTTGTCTGCGGACGCAAAATCCCTGCTCGAGACGCTCGCGCGCTTCACGGTGACGGTTGCCGGAACCGTAGTAGCCGTCGGACGAAAGATACTGCAAGTCTGTCTCGCGTTGCTCCGAACCTTCCCGAACTTGCTCTTCGGAGTGATCGTCGCGCTCGCGCTTTCAATGATCGTGGCGTCCATCCCGCTGCTCGGGCCCCCGTTGAGTGCAATATTGACACCGCTGCTCGCGATTGTCGGCATCGGAGTCGGTGCCTTGGCAGACATGAAGAGTGGAAAGATTGGTGAGCAGATGGGTCGTTTGGTGGACGTGCTGGAGGCCGCGTTGGGTGGGCAGACTGCATGACGACGACCATTGCCGAATTTGAGGGCATCGAAGGTGTCGTCGCCGACGACCTTCGTTTTCGCCTCAAGCTCGGCATCGGTGAGGACGCCTACACCTCGATCCGCTACGCAAAACGCTTGCAGCAGTTATGGGATGTCGGGGGTGTCGCCGCGGCAGGAGCCAAGTTTGCCAGCACCTCCACAATGGTCGCATCCTTCTTTGGGGGATCGGGGCTGCTTGCAAGTCTCGGACTGACCACGGCGGTGACGCCGATCGGATGGGTGATCGCTGCGGGAGTTGCCTGTGGAGGTGCCTACTACGGCGTGATGCGGCTTGCCGGTGCCTATGGCGGTGCTCGCGTCAGCAAGATTCCAGAGTTCATCAACACGCCGATCGATTATCTCGGCGCGGTGCTCATCGACATGATCGGGACGCTGGCAATCAAGCTCGCCACGCTTGACGGAAACATACACGATGACGAACGGGCTGCGATCCTCGATCATTTCGTGAGCGAGTGGGGTTTCGACCGCAACTATTGTGATCGAGCGCTTTCCGTGATCATCGAGAACAACGCGAGCATAAGCTTGAAGGATGCGGCCAAGGTTCTTGGTGGATTCGTGCGCGATCATCAGGACTGCAACGCGGACGCGATGCGTGTTGATCTCATCAACCTGCTGCGCGAGATCGTGGAAGCTGACGGCAAGATTGATGAAGTCGAAGAGCTGGCGCTCGAGAAGATCGAGGCAATCCTGCACGCAGAGATGAGCCCGTCGATTTCGCGGTCGGCGGGAAAACTGACAGGTTCATTGCTCGATGCTGCGCGATCGGTGGGCAGCTCGATTTCGCAGATGGCCGACCAGTCCGCCGCGGAGATCGATAAGGTTGCGAAGTCCGGGATCGGGGCGCTCAAGAACCTGACGCGCAAGGAGTAGCGCTCCCTCCGCCCAAGCTTCAGTCCACTCGGCCAAGGGGAGACAGGCGATCGTCAGTCCCTCGCCGGTTTGAGTGCCCCCGCGCGATGAACCCAGACCTTCGCCTGTTCCCCCACCGCGTCAAGAAGGCCGGGGCGCTGCATGAGGTGCCGCTCCAGCCGTCTGCGTGCTTTGATGACGACTTTCGATCCCGGAGCGAGCAGTGCTGAGGTGGCGATCAGGGCAGGAACGTTCTCCTCGTTCCTTGGTGGTTCGGCCAGGCTGGCCAGATCCTCGATCGCTGCTACGAGGTCGTCATTCGATCGGCTGTTGAGCCATGGGCCGAAATCGCTGCTATTACCCGACGTTCTGGCACGAATTTGCTCGGATCGTGCACTGAGTTCCCGGATGCGGGTTTCGATGGCCAAGCGCAGTTCGGCATGCAGGTCCGCGGCAAGAAAGATCAGATCCGCATGCCATTCCCGGATCAGGATCTTGTTCGCCACGCCCTGAAGCGGCGCAGCACCGATCAGGGCCGCGCAAGCGACAGCGGGGCCGAAGATCACCGCGCCTGCCGGGCCGGCTGCCACAAGACCCGCAAGCCATCCAACCTTACCTCCGGCGAACGCAAGTGCACCTTTGGCGCCTGCATTCATGGCCATCCAGACCGGGAGATCCGACAGGGGAATTCTGCCGCGCCAGACTTCTATCCCACCCCTGAGCACGCCCAGCTCGAGAGCCAGCTCAACCACGCCCGGCTCTAGTATGGAGGCCGCATGGCCAAGTGCCTCGGAGATGTCATGCTCAAGCCCGGCGATATCGAAGCCGGGAACGGTCGTGACGAGGTCGGCCCAATCCTCGCCACGCTTCCACGCCTGCTGCGCAAGCTCTGCGTTGGCGATGACGGGGATGTCCGGATACTTCTCGAAGTGTTCGGTCAGGTTCGAGATATCTTGGGCGCATTTTACCTGGACAGGAGAGCCGTCGACGATCACGTCCAACCCCGCGGTATTACTGTCTGGTGCCAGCGATACCGCATGTCCGTCGGCGACGAGTCGATCCAAGACGAGGCGCTCCGCGGTATATCCGCGCAATGAGTAGCCGGCGGCTTCGGACGCGAACATCTGGGCGTTCGCCGCGAAGGTGATCGGGTCCCCCAGATCGTCGATGCGACAGAAATCGGCGGCGGCTATGACATTCGGGTTGATCGCTGCGGCGTGCCAATACATCTCCCCGGCCGTGAGTGCGCCAGCAAGAAGGGCGTCATTGAGATCGGTCATCGATGCCTTCGGAAGCCGGCACTGGTGCCAGGGTGCTGGCGGTGTGCCGGCGATCTTTCCAAACGGCTTTCCCAGGTGGCGAGTGATGAAGGCAGCCTGCTTACGAAAACCGCGAAGCTCCGACTTGGAGAGATGCGCCATCCGTGGTTCGGGCGACCGGGTCAGAGATCTCATTGAGTCCAAGAAGACCGTTGTGCCGGCTTCGGCTTCTCCATGTCCGGCCATTGCCAGGAGAACGCAGATCCGGGCCGCGATTGCAGACCTGACGGTTGCGCCAGTCTTGGTCGCACCGAGCCAGGCAAGGGCCGCAATGCCAGCGACAAGCACCACCGGGTTGACAAGCACAGCCAGGAGCGAGACGAGCGTCTGACCTCCGATCAGCGGGATCCAGGCGCTCGCTTGGGCTGCCAGGATGTAGGGGGTGAAACCGGCATTGGCGACGGCCACCGCGAACATTGCCCAACCACCGCCGGCGGCGATGGCCGCTTGCGCGGCGAGATGGGCTTTTCTCATGGCTTCGGCCATCTTGGGATCATGCACCGCAGCTTCTTGCGTGGCCCTCTCCATGAGCTCAGGATCCCCAAACAATGCGAGGATCTCCTCCTGAACGATCACGGGGAATGGCAAGGGTTCGGTCCCTTGCCACTGCTTCGTCAGCTGGATCACTATGCTCGCGGCCTGTGCTCCGAGGTTCTCTGCCCAAGGTGTATCCTCGACTTCTCGAGACAGCTTCCTCTTTTTCTCTTCCAACTTCCGCGCCGCGCGGATTGCTGGTGAAAGCCGTTCTGAGGCGCGCACGGCGAGAGCCGAGGCGCTCATCCGGCCGGAACGGCGCGAGAATGGCGTGGGCCCCTGGGCTGCGAGACTTTCCGTTAAAGTAAACCAAAGTTGGTGACGCAGTTCATCATCGCTCGCGGTCGATCTGGAAATGGCCGCAGCGTGCGCCTTCATCTGCGCGGCGGCATCGTTTTCTATAAGCTTCAACTTGTTGCCGAGGCCCTTCGCCGCCCCCTTCACTACAGCGAGTCCTTCCCCCGCCGCGAGAAGCGCGAGGTAGGTGGCGATCAGGTCGCGATCGGCATGCCCGATCCCGGACAGAATGGCTTCGGGCTGGATTGGGGGAATTTGACGCAAGTCCATGGAAACACACATGTTCGCAATTGATCTTCGCGCACTATCGACGCGGAACACGCCATTTCCAAGGCCATTCTTCGGGCTGAGGTCTGCCGTCTTCTTCCTCGGAAGCGCGTGCCCTTAGATCATTCGAGCGCTCTGCGGTGGGCGCCCAAACGCACAGAGTGATAGCTAGCCACCGAAAACTTCACACGGGCGGTCTTCGCACCTCTGGAATCCGATCGCTCTCCCGGACGCTCTCGGCCAAACGGGATAGCTGCGCCAGGGAGATCGGTCGTTGTCCATTCTTCTGCATCTTGCCCGCAGCCGCCCAGGCAAGGGAACCCGGCCCGTTGAAGACGACGCTGATCGGTCCCCCTTTGGGCCGGTGCAGAACGATCAGGTGTTCCGGCTCATGGCGTATCGCAACGCCGGTTCCTTGCGTGAACTTGATCTCGACCGCTCGGCCATCCGCCGCCTTGGCGTCGTGCCCCAGCGTCGAAGCTGGATTGAGATCGAGGTCGAAGACGTAGGCGGCGACGACTTCGCCGATACTACCTACCAGGTGGCCATCCAGGGTGAACTTGCGGCCTGGGAACAGCGCTTCAAGACTTTCGGACGCAGTGTAGAGGTCTTCGAGACACCGCTCGACCTTCGCCCAGTCGACATCATGGTCCACGTTTCTGCTCTGGGCCTCCCGTTTCTACTGGGCGCGCATCTTCATTGCTGAGGCCACGAACGCCTCGAAAATACGCTGCCCCCCGTCGTAGGCGTCTGCCTCTTGGGGCTCTAGCCAAATCAGGCCGGCCGCCTCGCGCCGCTTGCCGCAGACGAGCGCGCTCTTCGGGTGCCCCACAGGCTCGACGCACCGCACATGACTTCTCGGCCGGCCCGTCGGTGGATGGTCTTTGCAGCGGATAATTGCCATGCTCTTTGTGGAGTTGCGACAGTGTGGGAGCAGTCTATCCATGGCCGCAGTAGACAGGAAGGCCGATCTCGACCGGTTCTACGATCTGCTTCAACGACTGGCTTCAAAGACCGGGGGCCTCGTGCGCCTCGAAGACGCAACGGCGCGTCAGTCCTGGCCGTCCCGCGGCGTCTACTTCTTCTTCGAAGACGGTGAAGCTCGTGAGGACGGATCACAGCGCGTCGTTCGTGTCGGAACGCACGCGCTCACTTCCGGCTCGAAGTCGACGCTCTGGGGGCGCTTGTCGCAACACCGGGGGAGCGTCGGCGATAGGACAGGAAACCACCGCGGATCGGTGTTCCGGGATCTGGTCGGCCAGGCAATCATGGCGCGCGACGGGCTGATCGTGCCGTCCTGGGGGAATGGGAAGTCGGCAGAATATGAGTTTCGGAGCGCTGAGGCAGACTTGGAGCGGCTCGTAAGCGCGCATATCGGCGCGATGAAGATCCTATGCCTTGATGTCGGCGATGATCCATCGCCTGCGTCTCTCCGCGGGACAATCGAGCGCAATGCCATTGCTCTTCTCAGCAACTACTCTGGTTCATCGATCGACCCTGCGTCGCCCGGTTGGCTCGGGCGTCTCAGTGGCCGGGAAAAGGTGCGCCGCTCAGGGTTGTGGAACAGTCGCCATGTCGACGAAGGCTATGACCCGTCCTTTCTGGACGCTCTGGAGCGGTTGATCGAAGACGGTGATACCATGCCCTCCGCCCCAGGCACGCGCGACATCTATGTCATCCAGTGCGCAAAATCCAAGGTGCCGGGCGGCTACCTGCGGGACCCTTCGGGGAAGCCGGTGCTGTTCGTCGCGGATCCCGGATCGGCTCCCAAGCGAAGCGATGTCGTCTACGCTCATCCAGATGACCACCGCCCCGACGGGTTGTCCTGGCGGCAGTATCTGCTTCGCTACAATGACGAGCGGCCCGATAATCCTGATGGGCTTCACCGGGCAATCGACCTTTACCGCAACCCGGCATACGCGGCGATGCGCGACGCGTTCGGCGCCGAAAACCTGCTCGTGCTCTCTGCCGGCTGGGGCCTCGTTCGGGGGAACTTCCTACTCCCCCAATACGAGATCACGCTCAGCCAGGCGGGGCGTGCGACCGGATACAATTCGCGCGCGCTGCATCCTGATTTCGACGACTTGGTCCAGCTGCCTGAGACGGCTTCCGGTCGACTCTGCATGATCGGCGGAAAGGACTATCTGCCCCTCTTCCTGCAGCTTACGCGGGGCTATGCCGGGCCGAGGGCGATCTACTACAACAGCAACACGCCGCCGGCAGTGACGGGCTTTGAACTCATCCGCTACCCGTCCGACACGAGAACGAATTGGCACTACGCGCTTGCCAAGGAGCTCGCCGATGGTCGGGACGTTGCGGGTCTGTCTGCACGGGCCGTTCCGAGGAGAGGGCTGGCCGATCGACAGGTCAGAAAACGAACCACTCCTGGCGCTTCGGCAGGAACCCGGGCCGGCGCGGTCAGTCGGAAGTATGCACCGCTCTACAGGCATCTGATGGAGCAGGAAGAGAGCACCAAGTCCGTGACGCTTACCTTCGCGCAGATCGCTGAGATCCTCGGTCAGGCGCTACCAGCTTCGGCCAGGATCCACGCACCTGTCTGGTGGGCGAATGGCGGGCACCTTCAAGCAGAGGCCTGGCTACGTGCGGGATACCGGAAGGCGGCGCATCACCTGGGGAAAGATGCGAAGACGAGCTGGGTGCGCTTTGAGCGAACCTCTTAAAAACTGTCCCACATCGGCGTAACCTTAAATATGCTAAAATGCCGACGTCGAGTTGCGGATGCATTTCGCGCAGGCGGGGCGGGCCGAAACCTTCAGCGGGGTTGCGAGCTCCTGAACTACTCCGGCTCCGCCGCCGCCGCGCGGATGGCAGGCCGGAACACATTGATGAAGTCGTTGGTTCGTGTCGTCAGCCAGTCGAGAGCGGCACTGCGCGCCGTAGCCTGTGACAGATCCCCGAACTGCTTCTTCTCCAGGATCGTCAGCTTCTCGTCCTTGCCCATGTGGACGAAAGCGGTTCCCCCGAGCCGCTGCGACAGGCCATCGCTCCAGTTTTCAACGACCGCGCGCACTGCGGTCTCGGCAGGCGAGTTCTTGTAATAGGACAAGAACATCCCGACCTCACCCTTCGCGACGATCCGGTAGACCGTGAGCCAGGCGCTGGAGCCTGCCGCAGGCATGGTGAACGTGATGTGCCCCTGGCGCGGCGCGCGTGGGATGGGTTGCTCGGGGTCGTCGAGCTTCAGCCTGGCAAGGAAGTCTTCCCAGAAGCGCTGTCGCTCGTCTCCGAAGGCAACCGTCTCGGGGTCAGGTCCGGAGGCTTCCGTGTTTTCCCCATCATCCATCTTGAGGCCGGCCGGAAGTTCGATGACTCGGCGCACGTCGATGGCGGTCCTTGCCAACACCCTTGGCACCACCAAGCGGCCACCATCCGGCAGCTCGAACATGGGGATTTCCACCAGGCCGAAGGAGAAGTGGAGCAGAGCCTGGCTGCGGAGGTGTTCGAAGATCGCCTCCACGCCGTCGCGGATACCGTCCCCGACGATCAGGAGGAGACAGCGACCGCGTGCGAGGTTGCCGGATAGCGCATCGTGGAAGGCCGCCTCGTCCGCGTCAGGAGCTATAGAGCGGATGCGATCAAAGAGAGACGGCACGCCGCGCTTCGCAGCCTCGCGTGCGATGTCAGCCGAAGTCCAGCGGGACAGTTCCTTCGCGTAGTCGAGCACCTGACCGACGACCTCGCGCCGCGCTTGCGGATTGCGCCAGAGCTTGCACTCGACCAGGACCGGCATCCCGGTAGCCGTCACCATGAAGTTGTCGATCGGTCCCGCGGGTGTGCCGAGTTCCCTGCAGATCGCGATCGGGTTCACGAAGGCTGGATCGATCTCGGCGATGGGCAGCGCCTCGGGATGCGCGTGCACGAACTCCTGAATGTCCGCCTCAAGCGTGACTTCGATGGACCGAAGGGGGACCCCAGCGCTCGCCCTGAGAGTGAACAAGACTGGGTTCGCGTGCTGTCGGGACATCTTGCCTCCTCGGGTATCGTCTGCTCAGCAGTGCCGGAGATGGGAAGGGCGATCAAGAGCTTGCGTGGATGGGCGTGCGCCGACGGTGTGCGCGCGCACCAGGATGAAAACTAAAGCCGCAGTGCCAGACCCAGCGTCGAAAATCGGTGCAGAGAGGAATGGCTCGACGTCCGCAGACAGACCGGCGGGGCGTCCCATGGTCGAGAAGCGGAATAGATCGATGCACAGCAATAGGAGGTAGGAGAACTCCCGCTGGATGTCGAAGTCCTAGAAGAATCCCGAGTCTGTAATGGGGATGCGTTCTGGCGCCGCCGACATCCTGGCGTTCTGGCTTCCTCTCCAGGCGACAGCGCTTGGGATTCGCTTCGGCGACGGAGTCGTCAGGGGGCAGGGCTTGCTGTGGATCTCCCTCGGAGCTCTAACGGCGCAGCCTAACCGAAGAAGGTCTCGCGCTGATTGGGCTGAAGATCGCGTGCTTCGGCTCCCAACGCTTGCGGTTTTTGGGCGTTCTTGTATTGTTCTCATTCATGCCAGCTGCCCACCCATCCGCATCCCCGTTCAGGAACCGCCGCATGGAGGACGCCGCGCGCGACGGCCTGTTGGTCGAGGTCCGTTGCAACGCATGTCAAAGGAAGGTGGCCTACTGGGCGGTTGATCTGCGCATGGTTCTTGGCCCCGATCACCCGGTCCATGTCGCGCCCTTCGCCTGCAGTGCGTGCAGGACGCGTGACTTTCTGGATGTCCGTTGCCGGGTGCCGTCGGTGCGTGAACTCGCCGACGGCTTGACCGTGCGCCGACCCGTCAAGCAGGTTGTGAAGTGGATCTGGCGCAACGAAAGGGCGTGAGATGTGCAACCTCTATTCGTCGACGACGGCGACGGAAGCGATGCGGCAACTCTTCGCCATCCGACCGGACCATGACCATCTGGGCAACCACGAGCCGCTGACGGCGATCTACCCGCGCTACGACGCGCCGGTCGTGCGCCTGGATGCTGAGGGCGAGCGGGAAGCTGTGATGATGCACTGGGGGTTCCTCCTGCCACAGACCGGCAAGCGCGGCCAGCCGATCATGCCGAAGGCGGTCAACAACGCGCGCGACGACAAGATCCGCACATCGCCCTTCTGGCGGGCGAGCTTCGAGCAGCGGCGCTGCCTGGTCCCCGCATCCTCGTTCTGCGAGGCCAAGGGCCGCAATCCCGCAACCTATGTCTGGTTCGGGATGACCTCCGACGACCCGGCTGCGCGGCCACCCTTTGCTTTCGCGGGCCTCTGGGGGCACTGGCGCGGGCGCTACCGCGACGGGCTGGCCGAGATCGACACCCATACGATCATCACCACATCGCCGAACGCACTGGTGCGGCCCGTCCACCCCGACAGGATGCCGGTGATCCTTGATCCCGCGAACTACGAGCAATGGCTGACCGGCACGCCCGACGAAGCCGTGGAACTCCTGGAGCCGTGTCCGGCAGAGAAGATGCAGATCGTGAAGGAGGGCAGCGAACGCGAGGACGGGTAGGCGTATTTGGCAAGGCGCTCTCGCGGCGGGAACCAAGACCCGCCTCGCGACCGCCATCCCCGGCAAGCCAATCGTTCGCCGCGCGCGCGCGGAGCGCTAGGGAGGCGCATGACGAAGGCGCCGACTGGGATAAGGCAAGGCCCCCAGTGTCCACGACAAATGCGTCAGCTCGCGCCCCCGAAACCTCAGTTGCGCGCGGCGGAGCCTATTGACAAAGATTGTAACGGTAACGTATATATCCGTTACTTCCGGGGTATTGCAGTGTGTCCCCACGAAAAGCAGAGGAGAAATCCTATCCCCCCCCCCAAGGCGGCAATGCACAACAGCGACCTGAATAGCACCAAAACGAGAAGCAGCGATCGTTCGCATCCTCCATCCAGAGCCCAACTGCTGCACGCGATGAGGCATCCGACCTCTTTCCTGTGAGGCGATACATGCTCGGTAGCATATCTACAGTCCGCGGCAAACCGCGGCGTTGAACACGTCGGCTCGCGCATCCGAGCGGCCAATCTCGACCACGCAAACCAGCGAAGAGGCCGACTATTGTCGGCCCGAAAGGAGAAACCATGCCCAATTTGACCCCACTGCAGCAGCGACTTGATGATGTGCAAAAGATCCTGACCCGGATCCCAAGGGCATACACAGGAACCGAAGGTCGGCTGATGCTCACGAAGTGGCCGGCGTATCGGTTCACTTCGCCTTGGGCCGCTACCGCGAAATTCGTCATCGCCTACAAGACTGCCTACGCGAAAAGCGTTGCGGTCAATTGCGACCGCGATTACGCCTCAATTTTGGAGGTGGCAAGCCGTCTCAAGCTTGAACAGAACAACGCGCATCTCACCCAGTTGTGGATCGCCCGGCAGCATGCGGACGAGCTTGGCGTGCCATACGAATTCTACTTGGGGTTCGTCTTCGACTTCGCAATGCGCAGACAGCGGAGAGCGCAACCTCAACCAAATCAGCTTCGTCCCACCAAGGCACAGGAGACGGCGTGGTTCGTAAAGTTCAAAGAAGAGTGGAACCTTGATCGACGCAGCAATGAGTATAACCGCATGGCGCCGGCCCCTGAGTATTGCATCGAGAACGATCGCAACCATCCCGCGCAGGCTTTGTTTCGTGAACAGTTGATGGATCATGCGTCCAATCTGGATGATCCAAGTTTCTTCTTGGGAAAGGCACTGAAAGGAACGCGTCAACTTTCGTTAGAGGAGTGCACGGAACGCTTCGGGACAGAGATGGTCGAGCGGGGTGTCAGGTCCTTCGGAGATGCCGTCCGGGACGGTGTCGCGGAGGTCCAGGGCTATCCGAAAATCAGCATCAACCAATTGCTACCCAGCTGCTTCGGAATACCGGGGGCTGCGGCGGAGCCGGGAAGCGCCTGCAGTTGCTGCCCGATACAGAAAGGGTGTGCTCGGGCATTGCAGGTCGTGGAGGATGTAGTTCGAAGCACAACCGGAACGGCCGATCCCTTGGCTGAGCACAAGAAGCGACTGCAGCGGGAGCGCACTCGAAGAAGTAGAGCCAAGAAGTCGCGGCTTGCAGCCACATCAGCCGCAGCTTTTCCAGATCCAAAGGTATGGAGTTGCTGAGCATGCGCTAGAGAACCGGAGAGCGTTTGTCTGCTGTCACGCTCCCCAACGACTCTTATACTTTCTAAATAGGCTTCTAACTACTAGGGGAGCGTTACACACCCCCGGCCGGGAAGTCTGTAACGCTCCCCTAGTATTATTATCTTCACATTTGGAGGAATTGGGGAGCGTGACACTCCGGTTCGTCTTTGCTTCCCGGCAGGTAAGCGCTCCCTCTTGATCCTAAGGTGATACCCTGCCGGTGCCGTTGATGCTGCAGTTCCGGTTCAGCAGGCAGCCAATGGGCTTTTCATTTTCCTCATGGCAAGGCCGGGAAGTCCGGTCGCCGGTATGGAGTCACCAAGTCGCGCAGAGCTGTTGGCGCGAGCACCTCTACCGCATTGCCCCACATGTATAGGTGCCAGGCCATTTCCAGATGTCCGGAAGCCGTGAAACGGACGGTGAGGCTGCCGTCTGCGTCTTCACTCAGTTCCTGTGACGGGTGGAAGAGGAAGTCCCGGGCGATGGGCGCCGCCTCCGGGCTGAAACGCCAGATCACCTCACCGTATTCGTTGTCGGCGTGGAAGCTGCCGAAGGCTCGTGCGGCATGTCTTGCCAGATCGAATGTCGGATCGCGCGCGAAACTTGTGGCCTCCAGACGGGCACGGGTGATGCGGTCCAGTCGGTAGTGTTGCATTCTCCCATCCCCGCCCGCTTCCCGCGCGACAAGGTAGCGGCGCGTGCCAAGCAGAAGACCGTGCGGTTCCAGCCGCCGCTCGCGCTCGGGATCGCGGCCACCAGCGTAAGTGACTTCAAGAACGTGTGGCCCCTTGAGGGCTTCCGCGATCACGCCAAGAAGGTCCGGTATTGTTCGAACCTGCGGCCCGGGCCGAGAGGCGAAGCCATGTGCTTCCAGGACTGCCTCTGCATCGGCCTCTGCACGGCGTGCGTGGGGTCCTGGCATGGCGGCTAGAAGCCGGTCACGAAGGCCGGAAAGGGCGCGCACCTCGGTCACCGCACCCTCGCGTTCCGCCCGGCGGATGGCGAGCTCCAGCGCTGCAAGCTCGCTGTCGCGGATGCCTTGGGCCAGCATCAGCCGAGCGTGGTCGGTCCTGAGCTTCCAGAATTTGCGCCTGTCATCGTCGATTCTCGTGGTGCAGTTCGGGAACATCTCCTCGAGTGCCTTAGTCATCCGCTGCGCCGTTCGCCGGTCGACTGAGAAGTCTTCCTCGATATCTGTCAGGGATACGCCGGCATAGCGCGCCGTGGCCATCTCAGCGAGGCGGAGGAGATCTGCAGCTTTCTGGAACGACACAGACACCTCCATGACAGGAATTGCCACCCTTATCGCACATGTTGGAGGTGTTGGCGATTCCTTGATCAGACGTCCAGCCCAAAGGAGGGCACAGATGCAAATGAACCATGCTGCCTTTGAAAGCTCACCTGCTCTCCGCGTTTCGCTCAAGCGCGGGCTTTCAAGGCAAGCGGTCGAAGCAGCTGCGCGCACTGCGCCGGACCTGCCGCAGCTATTCCGGCAGGCGTCAGAACTACGGCCGAACCGCAAGGCGCTGGAACGCGTGGCCCGCCGGATCAAGGCTCGCTCTGGCGTAGTGCGCGTGGCGCTGTCCGCGGATGGGAAGGCGCTGGTTTTCGTCACCCGTGCTGCACGCGAGATCAGGGCTTGTGTTGAAGGCGAAGAAGTCTTCCGGGAGACAGGCCTGATCTATCTGCGCGCGCGCGTGGGGATCGACGGCGACGATCTCACTTTTCGGCTTAGCGCGGTCGGTTTCTGTGGGCACGCCTTGGAGAGACTGGTCGAACGGTCGACGCTGCGACTTGATCAGCCGCTCATTCCGGCTCTCGACACCGAGGCAATACAGATCTTCCGCAGCTGGGACACGGCAAGGCTGATCGTTGACGCTGGCGACGAGTATTATCGCGCGGCAACCTCGGGGCTCTGGGCTGGAGGTTATGACAGGATGGCGATCGACGACGACTGGAACCTGCGCAGCCGCGACGACATGACCTTGCCGATATTCTCTGCCCGGACCTTTCTTTCAGAAGCCGAGATGCGTCCGACGCTATGGCTGCGCTGGAAGGATGATCCTGGGTGTCGGATGGCGTGATGCAAGGGATTGATCCTGAATGAGTTCGCGGCAAGGTTGAACCTGGGGCAGGGCTGCTCCTGACAAATGGATAGGCACGATGACGTTCCGCATTCTTCACACATCAGATTTGCATCTAGGTCGACCTTTTGGTGGGTATCCTGAAGGAATTCGTAACCGTCTGCGCGAGGCACGGCACGGCGCCATCGCAAGGCTGGCCGGGGCTGCGCGATCCGGTGGGGCGGAGGTTGTGCTCATGGCAGGCGACACGTTCGATGCCGAAACCCCTGCACCCGAGACGCTCCGGCAAGCGCTGCGCGCGATGGGAGATGAAGGAGATCTGACCTGGGTGCTCCTTCCCGGTAACCATGACAGCCTTGCTGCGTCGGAACTCTGGCAACGCATCGCATCTGACGGGCCGACAAATCTGCGCGTGATGACGACGGATTCTCCACAGGAACTCTTCCCTGGTGCGTGGCTTCTGCCTGCGCCCTGCACTCACCGCCGTCCGGGTCGCGATCTTACCGAAGCGATGTCGGCGCCCACTCCTGAAGGTGGGCTAAGGATCGGCTTGGGTCATGGAGCGATCATGGATTTCACCGGTGAGGAAGGGGCGACGGGAATCATTCCACCTGACCGGGCAGTCCGCTCAGGCCTCGACTATCTCGCGCTCGGCGACTGGCACGGCCAGATGCAGGTGACACCTGTCACATGGTATTCCGGCACTCCCGAGCCGGAAGGTTTCAAGCATGACATTCCTGGTTCGGCGCTGCTCGTCACGTTTGAGGGCCGCTTTCCCAAGGTGGCGCCGATCGAGACGGCGCATTTCCGCTGGCTTAGGCCGCGCCTTGATCTCCTGCCGGGCGATGACGCTGCATCCCGTCTTTCAGAAGTATTGCCACAAGCCCGAGCACGCGATCACCTCATCCGCCTCTCTGTCACCGGCCGTTTGCCGTTGGCAGATCGTGCATCGCTGGAGGTCGAGCTTTCCCGATGCGCGCCTGACTTCGGCTGGTTCGCGGCAGACCTGTCAGATCTGGCGGTCGAGGCGATGCCCGAGGATCTCGACCAGATCGATCGCGCTGGTGCACTCAGGCAGGCAGCAGAAGCGCTGATGTCGGAGGCGGCTGACATGGCACTTTCACAGGTCGACCGGGATACCGCAACAGCAGCTTTGTCGCGGCTCTATGTTCTGGCGCAAGAGGTGCAAGCATGAGATTGCGCACGATCGACATCACCAATGTGCGACGCTTCGCGGGAAAACGGGCCAGTCTGAGCGGAATCGGAGACGGCATAACCGTGCTCTCGGAGCCAAATGAATTCGGCAAGTCTACGTTTTTCGATGCGCTCCATGCTCTTTTTTTTGAGAAGCACCGCAGCCACAAAGCTCCCGTCAAGGCGCTGCAGCCTCATGCCGGGGGCGCACCCGAGGTGGCGGTAGAGGTGGAACTCCCAGATGGCCGTTTCCGGATTTCCAAGCGTTGGCTGCAGCGTCCTCAAGCACGGGTGACGGATGCAAATGGTCGCTTGATCGCTCAGGAAGACGAGGCCGAGGCTTGGATTGACAGGTTGATGGGCGGGGACCTGGCAGGTCCGTCTGGTCTTCTCTGGGTCCGGCAGGGGCTTCATGGCATGGAACCTGAAGGTGCCGGCACGGACGACAGGCGCGAACGCGAACGCGGCCTCGCCGCGCGGCGCGACCTGCTTTCTTCCGTTGCGGGCGAGATCGACATGATGACCGGTGGGCGGCGTATGGATGCCGTGCTCGATCGCGTGGCGCAAGACTATGAACGGCTCGCCACGGCTACGGGTCGGCCGAAGGCTGGGGGAGAATGGGCTCGTGCTCTGGAAGAGGCCGAAACTCTTGCGAGCGAAGAGGCCAACTTGCGCCCGCGCGCTGTTCGGCTATCGGCGGACCTTGAGCGCCGGGCCGAGGTGAAACGGAGTCTTGCGCGGCTAACTGATCCGCATGACGCAGCCGCACGCGCGGATGGGCTTCGGGCGGCTGAGGCGGCTCACCTGGCAGCGCAAGCGCATAACGCGCGCGTCGAACAGGCCGAAGCGGCGGCGCGAGTGGCGACCCTCGATGCGAAGGCGGCACAGCGTGAAATTGATCGGCTTCAAGCTCTGGTCGATCGGTTGGAGCAAGCACGCGGCATCTTGGCTGAAGCAGAGGAACAAGCAAAGACGGCCCGCGCCCGTGCGGAAGATATGGCCTCTCGTGACCGCTCGGCAGCGGAGGTTGTGGAGACCGCTGCGGCCGCGACCCGTGAACTACGCCTCCGCCTGGCGCGTGCAATGAAGGCTGATGCCGCTCGTTCAGCGCAAGCACGAGCCGAGGACCTGCGGCGTCGGCTTGATCGCGCGACCAGCTTGCAGGGCGCGATCGACAGTGATCGCGCTCGCCGCCAGCGCATTATCGTGACGGCGAAAGCGCTGGATATCGCGGAGAAGGCGCAGAACGCGCTCGATTTCGCCCGCGCTCGGGCCGAGTCTCAGGCGGTTACCGTGGAGGCGATGCCAGATTCCGGCGCAGAAGCTACGATCGATGGCCGGCTATTGCCAACCGGTCCTCAGCCGATCCTTGTCGCTACCGAGATTGCTCTCTCTGGCTTTGGTCACCTTCGCGTTGATCCAGGGGAATCTCGTGACATTGACCTTGGCGCCGAGGTCGATAAGGCGCTCAAGGCCATCGAGGCGGTCCTTGCTGGATGCGGCGTAGAGACCGTGGCACAAGCTCGCCAGTCGTGGTCTGAGGCACTCAGGCTGGACGCGGCATTGGCCCAAGGCGCCGCACTGCTAGCAGAAGTCGCCCCTGACGGCGTGGACGCCCTCCGAGGAGCCATCGCCAGCGCGCTAGCCGAAGTTACGGAAGCGCCTGCGGAAGTCGAGGATCCCGTCTCCCTGACCGCCGAACTGGCCAAGGCTGAACAGGCAGAGGACGAGGCTCGCGCCAGTGCCAAGGCCGCACATGCCGTTGCGATAGCCGCAGGTGAAGCGCGCGCTGGCGGCGAAGCTGATCGCCGCACGGCGGAGCGCCGTTTGACCGAGGCACAGGAGGAGGCGGGCGAGCCAGAAAAGCTGGCAGAGGAAATTGCCTTCATTCGCAAACGCTTGCCAGAGTTGCATAACACCGGTTCGCTTGCGGCCCAGGCGCTAGAGGCCCTTAAGTCCTCGGCCCCTGACCTCGCCACGTGCGAAGCGGGCTTGGCGCGCGCGAGGAGTGCGGTCGAGCAGGCACGGCAGGCTGAGTCGGCCGGACGCGAGGAACTAGCTCGGCTGAACGCCACCATCTCGGCGCTGGCAGACGAAGGGATTGAGGAGCGCCTCGCGGGCATTGCCGGCGCTCGCGCAGAAGCCGAGGCGCGAGCTGCCCGCTATGAAGCTGAAGTGCGCGCGCTAAACCGGCTGCGCCTGGCCTTGGAAGACGCTCGCGCCAAGGCTCGGGATGCCTATTTTGGCCCTGTGCTGCGGGAGCTTCAGCCCCTGCTTTCGATCCTATACCCAGGGGCTCAGCTTTCGATCGACGACCAGAGTCTATTGCCAGTGACTCTGACCCGCGACGGACAGACGGAGGCGATGGAAATCCTTTCAGGCGGCACGCAAGAACAGGTGGCTATCCTGACGCGCCTTGCGTTCGCGCGCCTGTTCGCGGCCGATGGCCGCGCCGTGCCCGTAATCCTGGATGATGCGCTCGTTCACAGCGACGATGACCGGATTGAGGCGATGTTCACGGCGCTGCACCGCACGGCTCGTGATCAACAGATCCTGGTCCTTACCTGCCGCCAACGTGCTTTCGCTGCATTGGGTGGCACCCGCGCTGAAGTCCTTGTGGAGGCGGCGTGAAAAGGCTGAACCACGCTTTGGCGGCCCGTGCATGCAGACGCGATTTGCTCCGCGGCCGAAAGGCAAAGAGAGATCGGCAAGTTGCTGGAAGCGCTGCAACTTCGTTGAACATGCGCCGCCGCTGCGCCGTGAGATTGTGGCCTCCACATTTGGCATCGCAAAGCTTGCCGCTTGCCGGGATATGAGCCAAGACTTCTCCCATGTTGTTTTCCGGTCCGCCGGAGACCCAGAAATTTGCGAGGACCGACCGTGAGCATTGAAAAGACCCTCTTTGCTGCCGCCGACAAGATGCGCGGCTCCATGGACGCTGGTGAATACAAACATATCGCCTTGGGCCTTCTGTTCCTCCGCTACGTGTCGATCTCCTTCGAACGCCTTCATGACCAGCTGACCAACGACGACTATGCCGACCCCGAGGATCCGGACGAATACCTGGCCGAAAGCGTCTTCTGGGTGCCGGAAAAGGCGCGCTGGTCGAGCCTCGCCAAGCAGTCCAAGGATCCGAAGATCGGCATCATGATCGACGACGCCATGCGCGCGATCGAGGCCGACAACGAAACCCTCAAGGGCGCGCTGCCCAAGGTCTTCGGCAAGGAGAGCATCGACCGGGGCATGCTCACCGGCCTGATCGACCTCTTCACCAACATCAAGCTGCATGGCGACCGCCGGGACTTCGACCTGATCGGCCGCATCTACGAATACTGCATCGGCGAGTTCGCCAGCTCCGAGGGCAAGCGCGGCGGTGAGTTCTACACGCCGAAATCCGTCGTCGACACGCTGATCGAAATGATCGAACCGACCCGGGGCCGGGTCTATGACCCCTGCTGCGGCACCGGCGGCTTCTTCGTCCAGTCCGAGAAGTTCATCGAGGCGCACTCCGGCCAGCGCAATGACATCGCCATCTACGGGCAGGAGCGGAACCACACCACCTTCGGCCTTGCCCGGATGAACCTCGCCATCCGCGGCATCTTCGCCGACATCCGCTGGAACTCCGAAGGCACGCTGGTCAAGGACGCCTTTCCGGACGAACGCTTTGACTACATCCTCGCCAATCCACCCTTCAACATCTCCGACTGGTCGGGCGAACTCTTGCGAGAGGATGTGCGCTGGAAGTTTGGCGCCCCGCCCGTGGGCAACGCCAACTTCGGCTGGATCCAACACATCTACGCCCACCTCTCGGCCACGGGCATCGGCGGCGTGGTGATGGCCAACGGGTCGATGTCGTCGATGTCCGGGGGCGAGGGCGACATCCGCCGCGCGCTGGTCGAAGGGGGCGCGGTGGACGCCATGGTGGCGCTGCCGGGGCAGCTTTTCTACGGCACCCAGATCCCGGCCTGCCTGTGGATCCTGGCCAAGGATAAATCCAACGGCATCGCCAAGGACGCCAAGCTGCGCGACCGGCGGGGCGAGGTGCTGTTCATCGACGCCCGCAAGATGGGCGCGCTGGTGCCGGGCAGCCGCAAACAGAAAGAACTGTCGGAGGACGAGGTCGCCCGGATCGCGCGCGCCTACCACGCCTGGCGGGGGGAGCCGGACGCCGGCGCCTATGAGGACGAGCCGGGCTTCTGCAAGGCGGCGTCGCTGGAGGAGATCGCCAAGCACAACTTCGTCCTGACCCCGGGACGCTATGTGGGCGCAGGGGCCGCAGAGGAGGACGGCGAGCCCTTCGAGGAGAAGTTCGAGCGCCTGATGGGCGAGCTGCGCGCCCAGTTCGCCGAGGGGCGGCGACTGGAGGCCGAAATCGAGGCGCGGTTGGGGGCGCTGGGATGAACGCGAAGCCGCTTCATCTGCCCTTGGCTGCGCAGGGCTGGTCGCACGCCTTGAGATGGGCGCGTCTCGATGAAGTCTGCGAAGGTGTCTTTGACTGCCCGCACACCACGCCGAATCTGGTTGAGGAAGGACCATTTGTTGTCCGATCTCAGGATATTCGGGGGCGAGTATTCGATTTCAGAAGTGCTGGCCGAGTGTCCGAAGAGACTTACGAGGACCGGATTGCGCGGGCTGAGCCTCGGTATGGCGATCTGCTTTACAGTCGCGAGGGAACCTACTTCGGGATTGCTGCCGAGGTGCCGAGCGGCTCTCGTGTTTGCCTTGGGCAACGGATGGTGCTGATCCGGCCAGATCGTAAGGATCTTTATCATCGCTTCCTGCTCTACTGGCTTAACTCGCCTGTCATGGAGGGTCACCTTGGCGGCTTTCGGGATGGTTCGGTCGCCGAGCGCCTCAACATGGCGACGATCAGGGCGTTGCCTGTCCCGATACTCCCCCTCCCCGAACAACGCGAGATCGCGGCGATCCTCGGGGCGCTGGATGACAAGATCGAGTTGAACCGCAAGACGGCGGCGACGATGGAGGCGATGGCGCGGGCGCTCTATCGGTCGTGGTTCGTCGATTTCGACCCCGTCTGGGCCAAGACCGAAGGCCGCCCCCCCGCCCACATGGACCCCGCCACCGCCGCCCTCTTCCCCGACAGCTTCGGAGATGATGGCCTGCCGGTGGGGTGGGAGCATCAATGCATCGGAACGCTTATTGAGGACACTATTGGGGGCGATTGGGGAGCAGATGCTCCAGACGCGAGCAACGACACTCCGGTCTGCATCATTCGGGGGACCGACTTTCCGGGTCTCTTAAGTGGCGGCCGAGGTGGAGTTCCGACGAGATACAGCACAGAAAAGAAGATCACCAAGCGAGCGCTTCGCCCCTTCGACGTTGTGTTGGAAGTTTCTGGCGGTAGCCCGAAACAGCCTACGGGCCGAACTCTGTTGATCACGCAAGCCGAGCTTTCTCGATTTGAGCAAACTCTCGTGCCAGCGAGCTTCTGCCGACGTTTGCGCCCCGTGAACGCAGCGGCAGGGGTGTTGTCATTTCTTCATGCTCAGCAGCTCTATCTTGATGGTGGAACATGGGGTTATCAAAACCAAAGCACCGGAATCTCGAATTTCCAAACGCCAAGATTTCTTGAGGCGGAAATGCTTTGCTTGCCAAGGAATGGTGCAATTGTGGATGCATTCTTCGATCTGACCAAACCCTTGCTTATGCGGGCAAGAACAAACGAAAACCAAACCCTCGCCACCCTCCGCGACACGCTTTTGCCCCGGCTCATGTCGGGCGAACTGCGCGTGGACGAGGCGCGGGAGCAGGTGGAGGCGGTGGCATAATGGGCGATGGCTATATCCCTTCTTGTCCAAGCGAGTTGGAGGATGTGGCTCAGATGGTCCACGGCATACTCAGCCATTGTCAGACTGGCGAAGAGATCATGGCCGTCGGTTCCATCTTGCGGCACCTTGAGGCGTGGAACGATCGGCATCCGCCTCAGTCGGACGCTTACATCGTGGTCTATGGCCGTCACCCGGAGCGAGATGATTTGACCAACACAGTCACCGCAGAGGTCTTCGAGGGTGTGCTGGTCTTGGGCTATGGAGAGCATTTCAGTCCCGGACCAGCGAAGGACAACCTGCATATCAACCAGCAGAAAGTGTCCCTGTGGCCCGGCGAAGAGATCGACCTGCACTTCTTGGATGACTGGGTGACGAAGACCCAAGAGGTCCTTGAGCAGGTCGAAAGAGTAGACGGCTCGTTCTGAAAGGCGCAGGCAAGATGTTCCAAGTCAATCGCTCCCAGAACCGGCTGAAGAAACTCGAGGAGAAGCGCTTCTCTGACCTCGCGCTCCGCGAGCGGGACCACCTGCAGGAATGGCTCGCCAACCAGCCCGACGCGCTTGGCGAGGATCTCCTGATCATCCAGAAGGAGTTTGACGGTTTCGCCGACACGCGCGAGCGGCTGGACCTGCTGGCGCTCGATGCCAACGGGCAGCTGGTGGTGATCGAGAACAAACTCGACGACTCCGGCCGGGATGTCGCCTGGCAGGCGCTGAAATACGCGGCCTACGTGTCCAGCCTGACCAAGGCGCAGATCATCGACATCTACCAGCAATATCTCGATCGGCACGAGGGCGGCGGCAGTGCCGTTCAGCGGATCTGCGAGTTTCTGGAGGTCGATGCCCTCGATGAGGTGGTCCTGAATCCTGGGCACGATCAACGCCTGATGTTCATCGCCGCGAACTTCCGCAAGGAGGTCACGTCAACGGTCCTCTGGCTGCGCGAGCACCGCATCGACGCGCGGTGCTTCAAGGTGACGCCATATGCATTCGGAGACGAACTCCTGATCGACATTCAGCCGGTGATCCCGACCCCTGAGGCGGCGGATTTCATGATCGGCATGGCGGAGAAGGAGAGCGAAGAGAAATCCGCCAAGGGCGTGCAGCAGAGGCGTCACAAGCTGCGCCTGAAGTTCTGGGAGATCGCACTGCGAAAACTCCGGGAAGCCGGCATGAGCAGATATGAGAACGTGTCCCCTTCGCGTGAGAACTGGATCTACTGCGGCTCTGGCGTGAGGTCGATCATCTTCAGCCTGGCGTTCACCCAGTCTGAGGCGCGCGTCGAAGTCGTTTTCGGAGGGCCGGACAAGGCGCGCAACAAGCTCCTGTTCGACGAGCTTTTCGCGCGGCGGGCGGAGTTCGACAGCGCTTTCGGCACGCCCCTCAAGTGGCTGAGAATGGATGACAGCAAGATGTCCAAGATCGTCCAGGTGGCTCCCTTCGATGGCTTCAACGAAGATGTGTGGCCGGAGATGGCCAACTGGATGGCCACCGAAATGGCGAAGCTTCAGGAGACGTTCCTAAAGCCGATCTCGCAGCTCAGGGGGCGGCACGCCGACATTGAGGAGGCCAGCTGATGGCCTGGACCTCGGAAGCGGATCTCGAAGCGTGGTTCCTGGAAGCACTCGAACGCGAGGGCTTCGCCCGGCATCACGGCTCCGAGATCTCGCCCGAGATGCGCCACCCGATGCGCGCGAGCTTTCGGGATACCATTCTTGAGCCGGTGTTCCTGGACGCGCTGCGACGACTGAACCCCGAACTGCCGGAGACGGCGGTGAAGGAGGCGGCGCTGCGGCTGAGCGACGTCGTCTTTGCCACGGATCTCGTCCAGGAAAACCGTCGCCTTCATGACCTGATCGTCAATGGCGTTGCCCTGACCTATTTCGCTGACGGTGAGGAGCGCAACGCCCGTGTCCAGATCGTGGACTGGAACGACCAGGTGAACGACTGGCGCGCCGTCAACCAGATGGACGTGGTTGGAAAAAGCGCACGCATCCCGGACGTTGTGCTGTTCTTGAACGGCTTGCCCTTGGTCGTGGTCGAACTGAAGGGCACGGAGGGCGCCAGCATCGAGGCCGCCTGCAACCAGATCGACACTTACAAGAACGACATCCCAGACCTGTTCCGCACGTCGTTGCTGACGGTTATCTCGGATGGCCTAAACGCACGCTATGGTTCTATCTCTGCCGGCTTCGACCGGTTCATGCGATGGCGGACGGTGGACGGCGAGACGATCGTCGATGAAAACGAGGCGCTGGCGCTGCAGACCCTGAACCAAGGGATGCTTAACCGCCGGGTGCTGCTCGACATGCTGCGCTGGTTCGTGGTTTTCGAAGATGAAGGCCGTGGGCCTATAAAGAAGATCGCCGGATACCACCAGTTCCATGCGGTCAGGAAGGCGATCGAGACCATCCTCGGCGCGCGTGGGACGGACGGCAAGGGCGGGGTGATCTGGCACACCCAGGGGTCGGGAAAGTCGTTGCTCATGACGTTCCTCGCGGGCCGCGCAATGCGCCACCCCTCGCTGGAGAATCCCACTTTAGTGGTGCTGACCGACCGCAATGATCTTGATAACCAGCTCTTCGCGACCTTCGGTCGCTGCAAGGATCTTCTTGGCGAGGAGCCTGTTCAGGCCGAGAGCATCAGCGATCTGAAGGAGCTCCTCAACCGCGAAGTCGGCGGCATCGTCTTCTCAACGATCCAGAAATTCCGCCCCGAGAAGGGCGAGGTGTTCCCGGAACTAACGAACCGATCGAACGTGATCGTCATGGTCGACGAGGCGCACCGAACCCAATACGGGTTTGAGGCGAAGCTGAGCAAGGACACTGGCGAGATTCGCCACGGTCTGGCCTACCAGCTGCGCCAGGCACTGCCCAACGCCGTCTACGTGGCCTTCACCGGCACGCCGGTGGAGCTTGTGGGCGCCAACACGCGGGCGGTCTTCGGCGACTACATCGACATCTACGACATCGCCCAGGCCGTCGAGGACGGCGCGACGGTCCCGATCTACTACGAGGCTCGGGTCGCGAAGATCGAGCTCGATGAAGATCTGTCCGAAGTTCTCGACGATGAATTCGACGAGGCAACGGAGACGCTGGCCGAGGGCGATGCCGCGGCCGTGGCGCGCAAGTGGTCTCGGGTCGAGGCGTTGGTCGGGGCGGACAAGCGCCTCGACACGGTCGTGGCCGACATCCTCACGCATTTCGATGCACGGCTTGAGGCCATGGACGGCAAGGCGATGATCGTCTGTATGAGCCGGAGGATCTGCGTCGAGGTCTACAACCGGATCGTCGCGGCGCGCCCCGAATGGCATGGCGAAACGGATGACACCGGCGAGGTCAAAGTCATCATGACCGGCAATGCAACGGATCCGGCCGGGTTCCAGCCACACATCCGATCGAAGGCTCGGCAAGAGGCGATCCGCAACCGGATGAAGGATCCGGGAGACAAGTTGAAGCTGGTCATCGTGCGCGACATGTGGCTGACGGGCTTCGATGCGCCATGCATGCACACGCTCTACGTCGACAAGCCGATGAAAGGGCATGGGCTTATGCAGGCGATTGCCCGGGTCAACCGGGTGTTCAAGAGCAAGCCGGCGGGCCTGGTCGTCGACTACATCGGGATTGCGGCGGAGTTGAAAAGCGCACTGGCGCATTACTCGCAGTCCGATCAGCAGCAGACCGGGATCAGCGAAGCCGAGGCGGTTGCGGCCTTCCTCGATGCGCTCGACGTTGCGCGCGCGCAGTTCTACGGCTTCGATTATTCGAGCGCGTTGGGCGGAGCGCCTGCCCAGAGGCTCAAGATCCTCCCCGGTGCCCTCGATCACGTTCTCCAGAAGGACAAGACCGACGAGAAGGCCAGTGGCGTCAAGCGGTTCAATGATGCGGCCGCGGCCCTGGTCAAAGCGTTCAAGCTGGCGTCTGGCAGCCCCCAGGCTACGTCTCATGCCGAGGAGGTGGCCTTCTTCGCTGCCGTGCGGTCCGGGCTTGAGAAGGTCGGAGCCGGTGGTGGGACAGGTGGCGCCCAGGGCGCCGACTTCGCGATTCAGCAACTGGTCAATCGAGCCGTCGCTTCTACCGAAGTCGTCGACATCCTCGAAGTTTGTGGTTTTGACCGACCGGATATCAGTGTCCTGTCGGATGCCTTCATGATCGAGCTGCAGAACATGAAGCATCGGAATCTCGCGGTCGAGGCGCTTAAGAAACTTTTGAACGGCGAGATCACGGCACGGACCCGGACCAACATCGTTCGCAAGGAAGAGTTCTCCTCGCGCCTCGAGCAGGCGATCGCCAAGTATCACAACCGCAGCGTTGACGCTCTCCAGGTTCTCCAGGAACTGATCGCCATCGCCAAGGACTTGAAACGCGAACCGGAAGACGGTCTCAGCGATGCTGAGCGAGCCTTCTATGATGCGCTGGCGCAGAATGAGAGCGCCGTGCAGCTTATGAGCAACGAGGAGTTGAGGGTCATCGCCACCGAACTCGTCGAGACCGTGCGGCGCAACTCCGGCACGGATTGGTGGCGGCGGGACAATGTTCGGGCCAAGATGCGCGTCGCGGTGAAAAAGATCCTGCAGCGGCATGGATACCCACCGGATCTCACGAGCGAGGCTGTGAAGACCGTGTTGAAGCAGGCGGAGGCACTGGCGTCTGATATGGTTCAAAGCTCAGATGCTCGGCTTCAGGCGAACAGTGCCGGTCTTGGCAGGACCTGTGAGTGCACAGTTCTGGGCGGTTCGCCGTGCGGAATGATCCCTTGCAGGACAACCGCGGCACGCGCCTTTCGGGAAGGGTGCGGGCCGCTCGAATAGCACGCTCATTTCGGCCTCATCAAAACGGGGCCTTTCTAAGCGTTCTGGTCAGTGCGCCCCTGCACTTTTAGCTGAAGTCAAATCGAATGAGGTTGAACGGGCTCGACGCTGGTGATTACCTGCCGGAAACAGAGGTAACCAAATGAGTTTCATGAATTTTCTGACTGGGCGTTTCAAGACTGCTTTCCGATCAGGGCGATGACGTCGGATGTCTACTGGAAGGGGATCCGCCAAAGAGGGCGCGGCTGTATCGGCTGGTTCCGCTCTGAAGAAGATGAAGATGTCAAGTCTCGCGGCTGACGGCATAAGTGTCCTGCTAGACGTAAGAAGAGATTGGAGAGGTTAAGTGGAAAACCAGCTTGAGAATGTCGGTCTCAACCAAACCATTGATGATGCTGGCCGCACCGTCGTCGATCTGATTATTACCCTTGCGGAACTTTTGACAAAGAACGATGGGGCGCCAGGGCTTGTTGCGATCCTTTTGGTGCTCGCACTCTTGGTATTCGGACTTACGTTTTGGTTGCGCACCCGAAATCAGGTGAAGGCTGTCGGTGAAATGCGTGCCATGGTCGAGGCATATCCGGGTATTCGCGAATTCTCATCCGGTTTTGATGAGTTCAGGGCGAAGGTGAAGGAGCGAAGCGCCGCCTCGAAGCAGTGGTTTGATCTGTCCGAGGCATGGGATGAGTTCAGTGAGACAGTGGTTGTTGACGACGTGGACGGAACGATTACGCAGCGGAACTCCATCAGGCCATCCTCATTCTTGAATGTTCATGATCTGGGCTTTGGTCCCGGTGTCTTTCGGATTCTTCCAAACCTTTTCGTCTCTGTCGGGCTCTTCCTGACGTTTCTTGGATTGGTTGCTGCCCTTAACGAATTTTCCCTGACCATGCAGGGAGCTTCAAACGCCGATGCGGGTCTGCAGGGCGCAATGACCGGTTTCATGCAGATCGCGTCGGCGAAGTTCGTCATGTCCTTGGTCGGCTTGGCGTGCTCGATCGTCTTTACCTACTTGCTGCGCAAGCGAGGAGACTTCGTCGATCACGAACTGCACAAGCTTTGCCTGAGGATCGAGCGCAGGCTGGTGTTTGTCAGCCTTGAGGATATTGGGTTTCGTCAGCTCAAGGCGGCAACGGAACAAAGAGAGCATCTTCGGGAGATCGGGTTTTCTATGGTGGCTGAGTTGCGGAAGCCACTAGACGAGCTTCCGGAGCACATAACCCGGTCCATTTCGGCACAGATGGATCCCATCATCGACAAGGTGAGTCGAATGGGAACTGCAAGCATGGAAGGCTTGGTTGGAGATCTTTCCACACAGTTGACGCACTCGGTCGGAAACGCACTGAACCGCGCCAGCGAGTCTCTTGGAGAGGCATCTGACCGGATCAGCCTGATGGTTGACCGAATGAACGCCTCCAATGCCCAGGCAGGAGACGGCTTGCAGAGCGCCCTCGCGGAGATGGCTGTTGCCATCAACAATCTGCGACAACAGGTTGCAGCGACTGGAGAAACGGCGTCCTCCACGATGACGAGAGGCGCGGAACAGCTCCTGAGCGTCATGAATGAGACGCTCGCGGGTATCCGGGACAACACATCAGAAGGCGCCGCCGCGATGAGATCTGCCGCAGACGAAATGCGTCAGGCCGCGGAACGATTCCGCGACGAGCTTGCCGCGGCTGCATCTGACGGCGCCGCCGCCGCGCAGTCGCAGATGGCGGCTACTACCACGATTGCGAGCCGGGCCATCGACGGAGCCGGCAAGGTGGTTCTGGAGTCTTTCGAATCCGCAAGTCAGGAAATCGCCCGGCTCGGTGCCACAATGGGCGAAACAATCGGCGGCACTCTGCTGCACCAACTGGACGCCGTGAGTTCTCGGCTTGGGGATCTCGGGGCCGCCATCGACACCAGCGTCGCCGGTGCGAATTCGGCGGCTTCCGGACTTCGCAGTGGCGCGGAAGCGGTCTCCGGTGCTTCTGCGTCCTTCGGGGATGCCAGCCGCCAGCTTGTTGGCGCGGTCGAGCCGCTGCGGAACGCGCACGACAAAATCGAGAGCCAGATCCGCAAGCTAGCGGAAACCACCGCGTCGGTGTCGGATATCGTCCAAGCGGACGCTAAGAGTGTCGTCGCCTATTCGAAACATGTGCTCGACACAGCCCAGGCTGCGCTCGGAACGGAACGGGAAGGCATCAGGGCGTCTCTCGAAGCCACCCGCGTTGCCTTGCAGGAAATCTCAGATCAGGCAGAGAAGCTGGATCAGATCGACATCATGCTGGGCAAGGCGCTTTCTAACTACAACAGCCAGCTTGAAGCGGCGCTCGGTGCCGCCCAAGATCACGTCACCCAAATGCGTGACCGACTGGCTCCGGGTATAGATACGCTTAGAAGCGTCGTAGAACAGGCCGAAGCATTTCTGCCGGCTCAAGGCAGGAGGGCCTGATGCGCGCTCAAGCCCGAAACGGCGCTCAAGAGGAAGAGGAGGAGAGCGCGTTTGTCTCGATGACCGACATGACTGTCGGCTTTCTCTTCATCATTATGATCCTTCTGGCGTTCTTCGCCAGCCAGGTCCGGACCACAGATACCGTGCCGCGTAGCCAATTCGACCAGATGGTAGACGATCGCAATCACTGGCGTGCGTTGGCGGAAGAAAGGGAGCTTCTCATTGATCAGTTGGAGCGTGAAAAATCGAATCTCTCTAAGCAGCTCGATGAAACGGAACGGAAGCTACGAAAGGCGGAGCAAGAAATAGACGCGAATAAGAAGCTCATCGCCAATCTGGAGCGACAATTGGCAGAACTGAATCAGGAGATTAAAAATAAGGATGATTTGATAGCAAAGCTTCGGATCGAAATCGCTGAGCTGAAGGCCAAGATTACCCAGTTGGACCAGATCGATCCACTCGAGGCGTATCTCGCGCAGGTGGCTAGAACTCGGCAAGGCATACTGATTAGGCTCCGCGACGCGATCAAGACGGACTTCCCCGATCTTCAGGTGGAGCTAAGCGAGGAAAGCGACGCACTGCGGTTCCAGGGTGAAGGCCTGTTTGCGACGGGTCAGTCAGTCCTAACGCGGCAAAAACAAGCAATCGTTTCTCGGCTCGCGACGCGGCTCGACGAAATCCTGCCCTGTTATACGGTTGGGCAACGCTCGGCATTCTCAACGCAATGCAATCCCGAGTTCGTGTTGATCGAATCCGTCCAGATTGAAGGACACACCGACAATGTCGGTTCCGACGCAACCAACCGCAACCTGTCGACTGCGCGCGCCAACCAGACGTTCTTCACCATGACGCGATCAGCGCCCGAGATCATGGAGCACCGTAACTTCAAGACCCAACCGGTCCTGTCGGTCGCAGCCTACGGACCCGATCGCCCCGTTGCCACCAATGACACGGCCGAAGGACGCGCAACGAACCGCCGGATAGATCTGCGCTTCATCATGGTCACACCGCAGGACACGGACGGGATCCGCCGAATTCGGCAAGCGCTGTCGGAACTCGCGGTTGATGCCGAATGAAAGTCTCCGACGTTCTCGCTAAGTCGATTTCCCTCAATTCGAGGGTGCTTCCCTCGTTCGTAGAGTTGGACAAGGCGGTGGGACGCATCCTTCATCGTTGGCCAGACGCGGTGAAGGAACCTGAAGACCGCGACCGCGAGCGGCTCGCGCAGGAAATGCGTCGCCGCATCGAAACTTGGGACTGGGGCGGATTGAAAACATCACGCGTCGCTTCAGCGGCGGTGGCAGTTTTCGATGAGGAACGGAGGGAACGCGAAGATCTCGCAGACGTTCGCGAATTCTACTACGAGGAACTGCGCCAAAGTTCGCAGACCTCGTTCCTGACTTCGATGCTCTGGGTCTATGTCGGAAGTTTCGACCCAAAATCCGAGGCGACCGCCTCACTTGGCGCGGTTCTGCGCCACCGACGAGACGATTTTGACGAGCGCGCTCGCAGGCTGATCTCGGCGCTTCCGGACTTGCTTGACCCGGCCAGCGCCGTGACAAATCTGGCCTCGGTGATGTATGAGTCTGACGATCCATTCGGCAAGTTGAAGTCTCTCGGCATTCGTGCGCCCCATGGACCCGGGCTTACGCGGCATGCTCATGTGGAGTTCGTGCGAAAGATTGGACCGCATTTGAAGCGGGCCGATGAACGGGAGCAACTGCTAAGATGGCTGGTGCCTCAGGGTGGAAATGCCCTTGAGGCTGGGGCCGGCCTCGCGGTCGAGGCACTGCTGCGAGTCTGGGTTAACGAGACACCATCGGACGCCGTGCGCAGTGATCTGAGCGAGGCTATCATCTCTGCCTACAATGACCCTAGAACTCATTCAGGAGGTATCTGGTCCGGCTTTGACCCCGACCTAAGAGCGGTGCTGTTGCGATGGCTGACCAAGGAGGACATGCTGTTCTTCTGCGATATGGTCACCGCAACTCAAGGCAGCCACATGTGGCCCTTGAGAAGGGATTTCTGGCTGCGTCTCTATGAGGATGGGCGGATCGACGAGGCTTGGGTGGCGTTCGGCCGTGACGCGCTACACTACGCGAAGCGGAGATTAAGCCGAAGCGATACCACGAACCTAAACCGTCGGTTTGGCAGGCAGCTTGATCGTGGCGGCAGCACCTCCCTCCTGATTATGCGGATCGGGAACAAGATCGTGGTTGATGGATGCCACAACTATCGAACCCACATCTTCAACCGGGATGATCCAAAGGCGCCGAAACTATATGGCTCACAATACTACTGTGACGACATCATGCGATATTCCCGCAACGCCAAGTCCCACAGTTCGATTCCGGTCTGGCGGGACTGGGTGATGCGCCATGTCTGAGAACCATCCCGTTTACAGACTGGTCGACGACCGTATCGAAATCCGTTTCCCTGTGGAAAAGCGCGGCCTGCTCGCGCGCCTGACCCAGGCAAATGCTCGTGCCAGGACCTTCGGCCACGTCCCGGATGATCAGAAGGAGCTTCTGTTCGCCATCGCCGATCTGCGGGCTTGGGGCGACCAACATGAAGGCGAGGTCGACATTTCCGATGAACACATTCTGATTTCTCATGATGCCGCAGCGAACTTGGGTGCCGGCGCCGCCCAGGCGCTGGGGCTTCCGCAGGACGTGCACCTGACGCTCCGGACCGATGTGGCGGGCACCTTGGGTAGCCCGGAGTTCCGGCTCCTTTACGAGTGGAGCAATGCAGGTCGAAGAGAAAGTCCCCGTCGTCAGGGCGCATTCCTCGAAACCGCGGATGGCCCTCGAAGGCTGCCGCTCTGGATGAAGCGGGCAATGGACCTCGCGGATGGGTTCGACGCACACGCGCCAGTGGAAGAGCACTGGAAGGTTCTGGCCGAGTTTCGTCGGGCCCTCGAACCCGATGAGACGATGCTGGAATTACTGCCGCAGAATCGTGGCATGGCGGGTCTGGCCATGACGAGCTTTCTCCGCGGTCTCGAGGTCCGCATCGCGAACAGCTTCTCGATCTCCCCGGATGCGACCCTCGGACAGTTCGAGATCGTCCCATATTCTTCGCGTCATCTGTCGGATCGTGCCTTGGCCGATGGCGGCGTGTCTGAAGTGGATGCGGAATTGTCCGGCGAAGCGCTGGCGGCGTTTCAGTATCGTGTGAATGCTCTCGGGGCTCGTCCGGCCTATCAGCTCGGCAACAACAGCTACGTGGTTATCGAACAGTCAAGCGCGCCTGTGCTCGAGGCGCTCGTGCAAGCGCAGAAGGCAGACCGGGAGACACGAAAAGCGGTGATCCGGAACCCGCGCGCCTTCATCACCGAAGCGGTGGCGCGCCACCTTCAGCAAAGCGGGGCGCTCGAGCAACTCGACGCCGCCGGGCAAGAGGAGATGATCGAGTCCGTTGCCGGTCCCGCTTTCGTCGAAAGCCGGGAGTATTCCGCGCGGGTGACAGGGGTCGTCGTCTACGAGAAACCGTCCCGTCCCATCGAGGGCAGCGGAACGACCTGGTTGCCCGAGGTGTTTTCCCCGCCAGTTGCCGAAGCGGTTTCGAAGATGGCGACGCCAGATCTCGAAGCCCTGCACGACCGGATGAAGGCAGCGTCGGAGTCCGGGAAAGCGACATTGGTTGAAATTGCTGGCGAAAATGTCGAGGTGAGCCCGGAGCGATTGGCCGCGGTAGGAGCTGTCCTCGCAAATAGGCTTGAAGAGGAGGTAAGAGCATCTGATGGAGATGCACTCGATACACTGGATAATGACGAGAAACCCGCAGGGCCAATCATTCTCGACACACTAGACAATTCCGAAGATATCGCGTGGCATGCAGATCTGCGCCCCCGCGCTCCAACTATAGCCCGCGAAGTGCCTGACAGCATTGTCACCAAGCTTCGTCAGCACCAGATGGACAGCTTCGACTGGGCGACCAGGGCCTGGCGGTCGGGTCTGCCCGGCATCCTCAATGCCGATGAACAGGGCCTAGGAAAGACGCTTCAGACGATCTCGTTTCTCAATTGGCTGCAAAAGCACATGCAGCAGCCGCAGGCCAAAATGCGCGGACCAATCATGGTCGTGGCGCCGACTTCCCTGCTCGTAAACTGGGAAGAGGAGGTCGAGCGGCATGTCGAGGCTCGCAAGTTCGGGCATCTCGTGCGACTCTACGGCTCATCGCTTTCTGGTCACAAGGTATCGGGTGCCAAGGCCACCGAAACGGCTTCCGGCCTGCCGCTGCTGGACCTCGAATGGCTCGACGAGGCTTTCGAGGAGGGGCGAGCCCATCGCTACTGGTTCCTGACCACCTACACAACGCTTGCGAACTACCAGCACTCGCTAGGGCGCGTTGCTTTCTCAGCCATGGTTTTCGACGAGATCCAGAACATCAAGAACAAAGACACGATCGCGTCCAAGGCGGTGGAGGCGATGAATGTGGATTTCCGGATCGGATTGACCGGAACGCCGATCGAGAACACCACCATGGACCTCTGGACCATCATGGACCGGTTGGTTCCAGGCGCATTGGGGGCTGGCAAGGCGTTCCGCGCCTCCTACGGAGTGCCCAATGAGGAGAACATGACGGAGCTCCATGCGCGTGTTTTCAAGCCGCAACTCGATCGGCCTCCGCTCGCTTTGCGCCGACTGAAAGACGAGGTGGCTACCGACCTTCCGCGGAAAGACCGGTTGCTACATCCGCGAGTGATGCCCCAGGTCCAGTCCGCAGCTTACGACGCGGCTAGGATCAAGAAGATCCAGGGTGGTCCTGGTGCCGCGCTGAAATCGCTGCACCACATCCGCTCGGTATCAGTCCATCCCGGGTTCCCGGGCAGCTTGGGGCCGGAAGAGTTCGTAGCAATGAGCGCGCGCCTCTCCGCCGTGATGCGCGTTCTCGAGGGTATCAAGGCGAAGAGCGAACGTGCACTAGTCTTCATTGAGCACAGGGAGATGCAGTTCCGTTTCGCCGAGCTCGCCCGGCATTTCTTCGGGTTGAACCGTGTCGACATCATAAACGGCGACACGCCAATTCCAAAGCGCCAGACCATCGTGAACCACTTCCAGCGGCATCTCGAGCATGATGGCGGGTTCGATCTCCTCGTTCTAGGCCCCAAGGCCGCCGGAACCGGGTTGACACTCACAGCGGCAACCCATGTGATCCATCTGTCGCGTTGGTGGAATCCGGCCGTCGAAGAACAGTGCAACGACCGGGTTCACAGGATTGGCCAGACTCGGCCAGTGCAGGTCCACGTGCCGTTGGCGATTCATCCCGGCTACAGGGAAGGGTCATTCGACTGCTTGCTCAACAGCCTTATGCAGCGCAAGCGGAAGATGGCCTCCCAGGCGCTTTGGCCTATGGGAGATACCCAAGCCGATCTGGAAGGCCTTCAGCACGGTCTCGACGCTGGACCCAAAGACCCAGCCGGAAACGTCATTTCTGATAGCATGTCCGCAATGTTCGCGAGGGAAGGGGTTCCCGACATTATCCCAGATGCTTCTGGCACTTACATACTACCGTGAGCGATCAACCATAGTTTACAAATAACCTGCTTGCATAATTAAACCGTGGTCTAACCAGGGAATTAACTGGCCCAGCTAGTCGGCGATCCATGGAAGTCGGTCAATCGCTCGCGTCTTCGCAGCCACCGTTACGTCGCCGTAGTTGTCGCCTGCTGTTCGTCCTGCGTGGCCTTGGATCGCGTCTATCACGCGCGCGTCTATTCCTAGCTCGCTCGCCTTCGTCTTGAGGCGGTGCCGCCATCCGTGGTTCGGCTGAACGCCTTCTGGTGTGACCTTCGAGCGCCGGAGCCACTTGGAAATTTCATCCGAGACGCTGCTGGCGGCGGTGGCGAACTTCTCCGGCTCTGTCGCGTTGTGGAAGAGGGGCCCAGCGCCGGCGGCGTTCACATAGTCGATAAACCCGAGGTCCACGATCTGACGGTGGAGCGGCACGTCGCGGTAATCGCCCGCCTTCACAGTGCCGGCGTCGGGCGTGATGCGAATGATCCAACGGTCACCCTCCTGGCGCACATCCTCTTTCCTGAGCTGCGTTATCTCGCTGATCCGTGCGCCGGTGAAGGCGCATATGATCGGCGCCCACCGCTTCGCGGCAGTGTGCCTAGGTGTTTCGCGGACATAGCCAAACTGGTTCGGTTTCGGCTGGTAGTTGATAGAGGCGGTCAAGACAGTCAACGCCTCCTGGTCAGTGTAGCCCTTCTCCCGGCTCTTCACCTTGCGGGGTTTGGGCTGCTTGACGGTCGTCGACACGTTCTCAGGCAGACGCTCGTTTTCATGCGCCCAGCCGAGTAGCGAGCGGACCGTCGAAAGGTAGATGTCGTTCACGGTCTTGGCGGACAGCGAAGTCATCAAGTGATCTCTCCAGGCTAGGAGGTCTTTCTTTGTCACGCGCCGGGCGTCGTTGTGCCGGAGGAACTTGCGCAGGTTTTCAATTACCGGGTCTTGGCGCTTGCCGCCGTCGCGCATGAAGCCCGCCTGTGTGCGGCTCGTCTTGTAATCGTCCCAGAGCTTCTTGAGGTTCACGGTCTCCTGGGGCGGGGCAGGGGGCTGGGCGTCGATCAGCATGGGGGTAGTAGGCCGGCCGCTGTAGTCGCCCTCGTCCCGCTCAGCGGCGCGCGCCAGGGCCTCAAGCTCGGCGCTGCAAAGTGCACGAGCGATGATGCGCCATTCGTCTGAGCCACGTTCAGCCGTCAGGTTGCCGAGGGAGCGGAACCGATCAATCTGCTCACCCACGAGCTCTTGAAGTTCACTGTCGTTGAGCTTGCCGGCGATAGCCTGGCGAAGCCGCTCCACAAGTAGGTCATCGATACTGACGGCGGCGTAGCGGGGATCGTTGCGCAGCACATCGTCAAACGCGAGGCGCTGCATGTAGTGGCTAAGCGCAAGCTGGTCCGGCGCGAGGGGGTAGCGAGCGACGCCGACGCCAACCTTGCTCCCGGTCTGCTGGCGTTCAGCGAGTGCGATCTTGTGCTGCAGTTGCGCAACCGCACCGGGCAACAGCCTGACCGCCTGGCGGTAGTCGCCACCGAGCGGCGTTCGCAACTCAGTCTTTCCGACGATCTTCCTGAGGTCTTTCGGGACCACCAGGCGCGCGTGGTAGCGCCCTGAACGATTCACCAGATGCTTGATCTTGCCAGCCATGACTGCCTGCGGTTTGTAACCAAAACTGTAACCACAGAACGGAAGAAAACCCTAAATTGCAAGGGTTTTCTTTTATATCAAGGGGATAGTGTGGTAGGCCCGGAGGGACTCGAACCCCCAACCAAGGCGTTATGAGCGCCCTGCTCTAACCATTGAGCTACAGGCCCAGCCAATGACTGCTTAGGGGGGAGCAGGTCGGCGGTCAAGGGCGCGCTGCGCCTGCGGCGGGACGCGGGGGGACGGATAGCCTGGCAATCCGGCGGGTCCGTCGCCCGGAATGCCGCATGCCCCCAGCTGGTTCACCCCCATTCGGCCCGGCTGGCCTGCGAGCAGGTCAAACAAGCATCGTGGTCGGCCGGATCGCGCGTTGCCCTCGGGGTCGGTTTGGGCTATCGCAGCGGCGACGGAATCCGGGGGATCACCATGACCAGCAAGAACGGGCTCACCTACGCCGATGCCGGCGTTGATATCGACGCGGGCAATGAGCTTGTCGAGCGGATCAAACCGGCGGCAAAGCGGACGGGTCGGCCTGGAACCATGGCGGGCCTGGGCGGCTTCGGCGCACTGTTCGACCTGAAGGCCGCCGGCTATGCCGACCCGATCTTGGTGGCGGCGACCGACGGCGTCGGAACCAAGCTGCGCATCGCGATCGACACGGGCAACGTGGACACGATCGGCATCGACCTTGTTGCGATGTGCGTCAACGATTTGGTCTGCCAGGGCGCAGAGCCGCTGTTCTTCCTTGATTACTTCGCGACCGGCAAGCTGGACGTGGCCCAGGCGACGCGGATCATCGAAGGGATCGCCGAGGGCTGCGCTTCCTCTGGATGTGCGCTTGTGGGTGGCGAGACCGCAGAAATGCCGGGCATGTATCACGGCGGCGACTTTGACCTGGCGGGCTTTGCGGTCGGCGCGATGGAGCGTGGCGGCGATCTGCCTGCGGGGGTCAAGGACGGCGACGTGCTTCTGGGGCTTGCCTCGAATGGGGTGCATTCGAACGGCTACAGCTTTGTTCGCAAGGTGGTGGAACTTTCCGGCCTGTCTTGGGATGCTGGGTCCCCCTTCTGCGAAGGCTCGGTTGGCGCGGCCCTTCTGGCGCCCACGCGGCTTTACGTGAAGCAGGCGCTTGCCGCGATCCGGGCGGGCGGCGTTCACGCGCTGGCGCACATCACCGGCGGCGGGCTGACCGAAAACTTGCCTCGGGTTCTGCCCGATGATCTGGGCGCAGAGATCGACCTGAACGCATGGGCGCTGCCGCCAGTCTTCCGCTGGCTGGCCGAGACCGCGGGAATGGCCGAATCCGAGCTGCTGAAAACCTTCAACTGCGGCATCGGCCTGATTGTGGTGGTCGCAGCCGACCGGGCCGACGCGCTGCAGGCCGTGCTGGAGGCCGAGGGTGAAACCGTGACCGTGATCGGCCGCGTGCAGAAGGGCAAAGGCGTCAGCTACAGCGGGAAGCTTCTGTGAAGCGTGTCGCCATCCTGATTTCCGGGGGTGGCTCCAACATGGTGGCGCTTGTCCGCAGCATGACGGGCGATCACCCGGCGCGACCCGTGCTGGTGGCGTCGAACGACCCGGATGCTGGCGGCTTGGTCAGGGCGCGCGAAATGGGGATCGAAACCGCGGCCGTGGATCACCGCCCCTTCGGCACGGACCGGGCGGGGTTTGAGGCCGCGCTTCTTGAACCTTTGTTCGCGGCCAGACCCGACATCGTCTGCCTTGCGGGGTTCATGCGCGTACTGACACCCGACTTCGTGCGCCGGTTCCAGGGGCGGATGCTGAACATCCACCCCTCGCTCCTGCCCAAGTACCCGGGCCTGCACACGCATCAGCGCGCGATCGATGCGGGCGACGCCGAGGCAGGCTGCACGGTTCACGAGGTGACGGCAGAACTTGACGCAGGTCCGATCCTGGGCCAGGCCCGGGTCCCGGTCAGGCCCGGCGACACTGCGGATGATCTTGCGGCGCGCGTGCTGAAGGTCGAGCATCAGCTTTATCCGGCTGTGCTGCGCCGTTTCGCGGACGGCGAGCGGCATCCCATCTACCTGGACTGACGGATTGCCCCCGAGGCTTGCGCAATAGTCCAGCCTCAGTGCGATTGCGCTTCATCGGTCACAGTTGCCCGGCCAATTGCCGGTGCGCCTTTTCAATCGGGTCTCAAGTTTCTATCAAGGGCGAACCAGCGGGATGACCCCGCGACAGACGGGACGCGAATGAAGACCATAACAACGACCGAGGACCTCGCCCGCTTCTGCGAGGTCGCCAAGGCCCAGCCCTACGTCACCGTCGACACCGAGTTCCTGAGGGAACGCACCTATTACTCCAAGCTCTGCCTTGTTCAGCTTGCGCTGCCCGGCAAGACCGGAGAGGCGGTGCTTGTCGATCCGCTGGTCAAGGACCTGTCGCTTGAACCGCTTTACGACCTTTTCCGGCATCGCGACACGGTCAAGGTCTTCCACGCAGCGCGTCAGGATCTTGAGATATTCTTCGTCGAGGGCAACGTCTTTCCGCAGCCGCTATTCGACACCCAGGTCGCGGCAATGGTCTGCGGCTTCGGCGAGCAGGTGGGATATGAGACGCTGGTGCGCAAGATCGCGCGCGAAGGCCTAGACAAGACATCGCGGTTCACCGACTGGTCCCACCGACCGCTGAGCGAGGCGCAAAAGACCTACGCGCTTGCCGACGTGACCCATCTGCGCGTGATTTACGAGTTCCTGAACAAGGAGTTGACCCGCACCGGGCGCCACAAGTGGGTCGAGGAAGAGCTGGCGATTCTGACGGATCCCGAAACCTACACCACGCGCCCCGAGGATGCCTGGACGCGGGTCAAGACCCGCACGCAGTCCGGTCGCTTTCTGGCAGTCGTGAAGGAACTTGCCCGCTTCCGCGAAGATTACGCGCAGACACGCAACGTGCCGCGCGCAAGGGTTTTCAAGGATGACGCGCTTCTTGAGCTTGCATCCACGCGTCCCACGAATGTCGAAGAGCTGGGGCGTTCCCGGCTACTCTTACGCGAAGGTCGCAAGGCCGACATCGCGGAAGGGATCCTTGGCGCGATCAAGGCCGGAATGGCCGTCAAGCCCGAGGATTATCCCAAGGTCGAAAACGGGCGCGAGAACCTGCAGGTGGACTCGGCGCTTGCCGACCTTTTGCGGGTTCTTCTCAAGGCGAAATCCGAAGAAGCCGGCGTCGCCCAGAAACTGATCGCCAGCTCCTCCGATCTTGACGTGATCGCGGCGGGCGGGCGCGAGGTCGCGGCCATGCGCGGCTGGCGGCACGAGGTCTTCGGTGAGGACGCCCTGCGCTTGTGCCGGGGAGAGATCGCCTTGTCGGCGCGCGGCGGCGCGGTCCGTGTGTTGCAGGTGTGAGATCCAGCACGGGCCGCCCCCCAAACGCGGTTCCGCTTTTTTCAGATTTGACGCGTGGGGAAGGCGAGCATGACGGCGTGCGGCGCGATGGGTCCGATTGGACGGATTGTCCGCACATTGGCCGGTCGCAGTTTGTTGGCAGCGCTGCAGGCTTTCACGCGATCCGCTGCGGCCACTGTGCCAAGCGCCAGAGCCCTTTGGGCGCTGACTTTAGCGCCTTGAACTGCGGCTGTTGGTTTCGCCTATGACGACCACAGTGCGGATCTGTTCCAGCTTTACGTTGGAAAGATAGGCGGCTGCCGTCACCTCGCGCGATTGCGTGGTCGATGCGGGTTGAGCTTCGACCGGCGGGGCCAGCACGAAGCGGTAGGTCATGACGCCATCAACGGGGTCGCCGCCGTTTTCGGCGACCAGTTCCGCCTTCCACCACCCCTGAGTCGGCGGTAGGCCGGTCGCGCGGACGATCGCGCCGCCGGGCATGCGCGCGACCTCAAGCGCCGTGACCTGCGCGACCAGCAGGCGCGGGTCGTTGGGGATGCCGCTTGCCGTTTCCGGGACCTGGACAGACGTTTCCTCGGAACGGCCGAACCAATTGAACGGGTTGAGCCTGCTGTCGCGGATCGTCGCACAGCCCGCCAGCGACAGGGCAACGGCAACAGCCATGATAATGGTGGCGGGCTTACGCATCTGGGGCTCCCTCGTTCGTTGTCCTTGGGTAGCCGATCTTCCGTGGCGTGAAAAGAGGCCCGGCGGCTGGACCTTGGCGGCAGGAGCGACTACGTGAAGAAACGACACGTTTGGAGTTGACCATGGCCAGCGCCGCCTTCGAGGAGATCGCCGAAACCTTCGAGTTCCTGGACGACTGGGAGGATCGCTATCGCCATGTCATCGAATTGGGCAAGGCGATGCCGCCGTTGGACGATGCCTTCCGGGTTCCCGCCACCAAGGTCGAGGGCTGTGCGAGCCAGGTCTGGTTCTTGCCGCGCATCGAAGGGCAGGGCGCGGATGCCAGGTTCGACTTCCGGGGCGATAGCGATGCGATGATCGTCCGCGGTCTGATCGCCATCCTGCATGCGCTTTATTCTGGTCTGAGCGTGACGCAGGTGCTTTCTGTCGACGCCGCCGACGAGCTTGGGCGCCTTGGGCTGCACGAACATCTGTCCTCTCAGCGCTCCAACGGGCTGCGCGCGATGGTCGAACGCATTCAGAAGCTGGCGGCGGAAGCCGCCGCCTGAACGCCTGGCCCGTCAAAGTGCGCTTAGCGCGGTGGCCAGGTCGCCGTATCCGGTGAAACGCCGCTCATACGCCAGTCCAAGGCGTTCCGCGCAGTCTTTCGCCTTGGCGTCCAGCGCTGGATCGTCGGTCTGCGCCTGGTAGACCAGCTTGTCGTAGTTGCCGAAGTACATGTCCCGAAGCTCCGGATGCCGGTCCAGACCCATCGGCTTCCACACAAAGGCATCGAACTGCCGGACCAGGAAGTCCGTTAGGTAGAATGCGGTGAACTCTTCGCGCGCGGCGAAGGTTTCGTTGCCTTCGAAGAAGGAGTAGCAGTGCGGTCCGGCCACCATCTCGACATCCAGGTCCCGGCAGCGCTGTTCCAGAAGCCCGCCGGTGCCGCAATCGGCATAGACGACGAAGATGCCGTCGTAGTCGGCGCGATGCTTGGCAACGGCCTCGGTGACGGCCTCGGTAATCTTTTCTGGGTAAAGATGGAGCTTTGCCGGCAGGCAGGTCAGGTCCAGGTGGGCCCAGCCGTTCGCGGCCTTCAGGTCCAGAATCTCGCGCGCGAGCGCGCCACAGGCGATCAGCAGGATGCGTCCACGTCCCTGTGGCGCCAGACCTGCTTCGGTCAGTTCTCGATCGGCCGGGATCATCGCGCGAACCTGCGGAGCAAGAGCACAAGCGCCAGCGGCACCACAATCGCCCAGGCGGGCAGGGCGGCGTCGAACCGTTCGACGATCGTTGCGGCGACCGCGACTGTCAACGCCGCCGCCAGGAAAACCGAAAGTATGATGGTCAGGTAACGCCAGTGCATCAAAGCCTCCGATTCCTATTTAGGGTGCCGGAACGCGGGGTGAAAGGCCCCAACAAAAAGGCCCCGCAGCCTGCGCCGCGGGGCCCTTGAAGCCAGGTCTCAGACCCGCATCAGGCCATCGAGTTGTGCTTGCGCGACACGAAGTCCTTGGCGGTCTGCACTGCGACGGCCGCGTCGCGACAGTAGGCGTCGGCGCCGATGGCCTTGCCGAATTCTTCGTTCAGCGGCGCGCCGCCGACCAGCACGATGTAGTCATCGCGCATACCCTTTTCCTTCAGGGTGTCGATCACGACCTTCATGTAGGGCATGGTGGTCGTCAGCAGGGCGGACATGCCAAGGATGTCGGCCTGCTCGCGCTCAAGCGCTTCCAGGTACTTTTCGACCGGGTTGTTGATGCCGATGTCGACGACCTCGAAGCCCGCGCCTTCCATCATCATGCCGACAAGGTTCTTGCCGATGTCGTGGATGTCGCCCTTGACGGTGCCGATGACCATCTTGCCAACCTTGGGCGCGCCGGTTTCGGCCAGCAGCGGCTTCAGGATGGCCATGCCGGCCTTCATCGCGTTCGCTGCAAGCAGAACTTCGGGAACGAACAGGATGCCGTCGCGGAAGTCGGCGCCGACGATGGTCATGCCCGCCACCAGCGCCTTGGTCAGCACGTCGTAGGGGGTCCAGCCACGGTCGAGAAGGATGCGCACGCCTTCTTCGATCTCTTCCTTGAGACCGTCGTAAAGGTCGTCATGCATCTGAAGCACGAGCTCTTCGTCATCGAGCTCCGAAAGAATGATTTCGTCGTCGGCCATGTTTGTCTCCTCGGCGCCTTTGGCCCGTTAATGCGACCAAACCCTTTCCGCAACTTGGCGGTTTGCGACATAGGCAGGGCGTGGACCGACCTGAGCAAACTTCCTTTATGCTGGCCTGTCAAAGTGCTTGTCTTCGTGTTCACTATATGTTCACGTTTGTTCATGCCCCTGCCGCCCCCCGATCCCTTCCTGCGCCTTAAGGCGCGCGGTTCCGCAACCAATGGCTCGGGCCGGTTTGAGACCTATGACCGCGTCGCCGAAAATGACGGCTGGGACATGCCCGAGGAAGAGCGGCTCTTGCGGACCGAGGTCAGCGAGGAACGGCCAAGGTCGATGATCAATCCTGTCGACTCGCCGGACTTGCCTTTCGACCGTTCGCTTAATCCCTACAGGGGGTGCGAACACGGCTGCAGCTATTGCTTTGCCCGGCCGACTCACGCCTGGCTGGGGCTGTCTCCGGGGCTGGATTTCGAAACGCGGCTAATCGCCCGTCCCGATGCCGCGCGTGTGCTTGAGCGGGAATTGGGGCGCAAATCCTACCGTCCCGCGCCGCTCGCCATCGGAACCAACACCGATCCCTACCAACCGATTGAGGCGCGCTATCGGATCATGCGCAGCGTGCTTCAGGTCCTTTCCGACCGGAACCATCCGGTCGCGATCGTGACGAAAGGGGCATTGATCGAACGCGACATCGACATCCTGGCGCCGATGGCAGAGCGCGGTCTGGTGCATGTCGGCGTTTCGGTCACGAGCCTGGATGCAGGACTGTCCCGCAGGCTTGAGCCGCGCGCACCCGTCCCGGACCGGCGTCTGGCCGCGATGGCGCGACTTGCAGACGCGGGAATTCCGGTGCGGGTCATGATCGCACCGGTGATCCCCGTGCTGACGGAACCGGAAATCGAGCGAATTCTGACCGCCGCACGCGATTGCGGGGCCAAGGCGGCTTCGTGGATACTTCTGCGCCTGCCGCTGGAGGTCGCGCCCCTGTTCCGCGATTGGCTTGAAAGGCATGAGCCGGGGAGGGCGGCGCATGTCATGAACCGTCTGCGCGACATGCGCGGCGGTGCGGATTACGATGCGGAATGGGGCAAGCGGATGCGCGGGCAGGGTGTTACGGCCCAGCTGATTGCGCGGCGATTCGAGCTCGCCGCCAAAAGGCTTGGGCTCGACGCGCCCTTGCCCGCGCCAAGGACCGACCTGTTCCGCCGGCCGCCCAAGGCGGGCGACCAGCTGTCCTTGTTCTGAACGCCACGTGACCGATCGGCCGGTCAGGAAGACGTCCCGGCGCGCACTCTGCTAGCCGCGCCGGCGCCCGCGCCGCTCGCGGCCGGGGGCGGCATCGTCCCCGGTGCCGTCCGAGGCCGACGAGAAGCCGCCAAGCTTGTCCGCGATCTCATCCAAGGTCGGGCGGGGTCCGCGAGGCCGGGTTTCCAGCGCCTGACGCATCGCCGCCAGATGGGCGGGCATGGTGCCGCAGCACCCGCCGATGATGGTTGCGCCCGCATCGCGGGCCAGAACGGCGTATTCGGCCATCAGTTCGGGCGTGCCGTCGTAGTGGATATGCCCGTCGTGATACTTCGGGATGCCTGCGTTGCCCTTGGCGATGACCGGCCGCTCGGGGCCCGCCGCGACGAACCCGAGGATCGTGCGCATCAGGTCTGCAGCACCCACGCCGCAGTTGGCGCCGAAGGCCAGCGGGGGATGGGCCAGCTTGTCGACCATCGCCACCATCTGCGCCGAGGTCACGCCCATCATGGTGCGGCCAGCCGTGTCAAAGCTCATGGTGCCGCACCAAGGCATGCCAACCTTTTCAAAGGCTTCGGCGGCTGCCTTGAACTCCTCTGGCGCCGAGATCGTCTCTACCCAAAGCACGTCCGCGCCGGCATCCTTCAGCGCCTCGGCCTGCTCGTGGAAGATCTCCACCGCAAGCTCATGGGTCAGGGTTCCCATCGGCGCCATGATCTCTCCGGTCGGACCCATCGAGGCGGCGACGACAACGGGCCGTCCCGCGTTGGCCGCCACTTCGCCCGCAAGCTCGACGCCGGCGCGGTTGATTTCGCGCACACGTCCGGCGGCGCCGTGCAGTTTCAGCCGGCTTGCGTTCCCGCCGAAGGTGTTGGTCAGGAAAATGTCGGACCCGGCGTCCACTGCGCTTTTGTAGAGTTTGCGGATGTTGTCGGGCTGCTCGACGTTCCACATCTCGGGCGCTTCGCCCGAGGCGAGCCCCATGTTGAAGAGGTTTGTGCCGGTCGCGCCGTCCGCCATCAGCCAATCGCGCGTTTCAAGCAGGCGGGAGAGGAGATCGCTCATCAGGATGCCTTTCTGCATTCGCCGCCCCATGCGAAGCGGTTTGGAAAAGGATGTGCCACGAAGGCGCGCGAGTTGCAAATTCATCGTTTTCAGAAAGGTCTTGAAAACGGTGCAATCGGCGATCCAAGGGGGACAGGTGGCAGGGCAGCACAGCCGAACATTTCGCTTTTCGCGAAACGCAAAGAGCCGCGGCAACGGCCGCGGCTCCGATTGCAGGCCGAGTGTCGTGCGCGATCAGACTTCGTTCATGATCTGGCGTTTGGCTTCTTCCATAAGCTCGAACATCTTCGCGCGGATCATCGGCTCTTCGGCGCGGTCGCCCAGATCGCCCGCGACCTTGCGGAACACGTCCTCGTCACCGGCTTCCTCGAAATCGGCCATGACGACTTCCTTGGCGTAGGCCGCGGCATCGTCGCCGGTCTTGCCCAGAAGGCCCGCGGCCCAGAGGCCCAAAAGCTTGTTGCGGCGGGCTTCGGCCTTGAACCGCAGTTCCTCATCATGGGCGAATTTGTTCTCGAAGGCGTTTTCGCGATCGTCGAAGGTGGTCATGGACGCCGTCCCCTGTGTGGTAATGTCTCTTTTCATATGCCCGCCGCGCGCCCGCGCCGCAAGCCCCGGCGAAAGGTGAGCCTTTGCCTTGCGGGGCGGCACGCCATGTCCTATAGGGGCCGCAACACGGGGCTAGTCGTCCCGACGAACGGAGCTGCCATGGCACGTCGCAAGAAAATCTACGAAGGCAAGGCCAAGATCCTGTACGAAGGCCCCGAACCGGGAACCTTCATCCAGTACTTCAAGGACGATGCCACTGCCTTCAACGCGCAGAAGAAGGCGACGATCGAGGGCAAGGGCGTTCTGAACAATCGCCTGTCCGAGTACTTCATGACCGGACTGACCAACATCGGTGTGCCCAATCACTTTATCCGCCGCGTGAACATGCGCGAACAGCTGATCCGCCAGGTCGAGATTGTTCCGCTGGAAGTGATTGTGCGCAATTTCGCCGCCGGTTCGATCGCCAAGCGCCTTGGAATGGAAGAGGGCACCCCGCTTCCGCGTCCCATCGTCGAATACAGCTACAAGAACGACGCCCTTGGCGACCCGATGGTGAGCGAGGAATACATCATCGCATTCGGCTGGGCCACCCAGCAGGACCTGGACGACATCGTATCGCTCGCGCTCCGGGTGAACGATTTCCTGTCGGGAGTCTTCTACGGCGTGGGCATCAAGCTGATCGACTTCAAGATCGAGATCGGGCGCATCTGGGACGGCGATTTCATGCGGCTGATCGTCGCGGATGAGATCAGCCCAGACAGCTGCCGGCTTTGGGACATCAAGACGGGCGAGAAGCTCGACAAGGATGTGTTCCGCCGCGATTTGGGCAATCTGACCGACGCCTACTCCGAGGTTGCACGTCGTCTGGGCGTTTTGCCCGCGCAGACGACCCACCTGACCAAACCGACGCTGATCAACTGAAAGGCCCGATCGCCATGAAAGCCCGTGTCCATGTCATGCTCAAGGATGGCGTTCTAGACCCGCAGGGCGAAGCGGTCAGGCACGCGCTTGGCACGCTCGGTTTTTCCGGCGTGGAGGCCGTGCGGCAGGGAAAGGTGATCGAGCTTGACCTGGCCTCGACCGACAAGGCCGCGGCCGAGGCCGAGGTCAAGGCGATGTGCGAAAAGCTGCTCGCCAACACCGTGATCGAAAAATACACGGTCGAGATCGCCTGATGCGCGCTGCGGTACTGACCGGGTTCCGCGCGCCTCTCGACATCCAGCACCTGTCCGATCCGGAATGTCCGGAGGACGGCGTCGTACTCTCCGTACTTGCCTGCGGCGTGTGCCGGTCCGACTGGCACAGCTGGACCGGGTCCGATCCGGACGTGATGTTGCCGCACGTTCCCGGTCACGAATATTGCGGCGTGGTCGAAGAGGTCGGCGCCCGCGTGAGCCGCTGGAAACGCGGCGACCGCGTGATCGCGCCCTTCATCCTGGCCTGCGGAACATGCCCTGCCTGCGCGGCGGGAAACCAGACGACATGCCCGACACAGATCATACCGGGCTTCACCCATCCGGGCGCGTTCGCGGAACGGATCGCGGTTGCGCGCGCCGATCACAACCTGACCCGACTTCCCGAGACGATGGAACCCGCGCTTGCCGCGGCCTTGGGGTGCCGTGTGACGACGGCATGGCACGGGCTGACCGGCCGCGCGGCGCTGCAGCCCGGCGAATGGCTCGCCGTGTTCGGAACCGGTGGAATAGGGCTTTCGGCGCTGTTGCTGGCAAAGGCCATCGGCGCGCGTGTCGTCATGGTGGATGTCGTCGCCGAAAAACTTGATCACGCGATTGCCCATGGCGCGGACGCCGTGGTGAACGCGGCATCAAGTGATGCGCCGCAGGCGATCCGCGACATCACCGGTGGGGGCGCGCATGTCGCGGTTGAGGCGCTCGGGATTGAACAGACGACTGTAAGCGCTCTGAAATCGCTTCGTAAACTTGGCCGCATGGTGCAGATCGGAATGCCCGCCGGCAAGCATACCCAGATGAGCCTGCCGATGGACGCGGTCTATTCCGGCCAGCTTGCGCTTTTCGGCACGCGGGGCATGCCCTCTTGGCGCTATCCCAGCCTTCTGAACCTGATCGCGGGCGGCGGCGTCGACCTGTCCCCGCTTATCGCGCGGCGGGTGGCGTTGTCGGACGCGTCCGAAGAGCTCGCGGCCTTTGACGGGCCAACAGCGCCTGGCGTGGCCGTGATCACGGATTTTTCGCGCTAGTGCGTCAATACGGCGCCACACGTCCCGCGGTTTTGGGTAAAGCGCCAATCCGCCGCTGGAACCCGCGCCCGCTTTGAGGTAACAGCCACATCAACCCCGCAAGCCCGAGGAACGCCCATGAAAGCCGCCGTCATCACCTTTCCCGGATCGAACTGTGACCGGGACCTTGCCATGGCCTTCGAAAAGGCCGGGGCAGAGGTTCTGCGCGTCTGGCACAAGGACGCGGATCTGCCCAAGGGCATTGACATCGTCGGCATCCCCGGCGGCTTTTCGTTCGGCGACTACCTGCGGTGCGGCGCGATCGCGGCCCAGTCACCGATCATGCGCGGTGTCGCGGACTTCGTGCATGGCGGCGGGTACGCCCTGGGGATCTGCAACGGCTTCCAGGTGCTGACCGAAACCGGGCTTCTGCCCGGCGCACTGATGCGAAATTCCGGTCTGAAGTTCGTGTGCAAGCCGGTCGATCTTCGGGTCGAGACTGCCGACAGTGCCTTCACCTCCGGCTGGTCAAAGGGCGACACCGTGCGGGTGCCGATCGCGCACCATGACGGCAACTACACGATCGACGCAGAGGGGCTCGCGCGTCTTCGTGGCGAGGACCGCGTCGCGTTCACCTACGTCGAAAACCCCAATGGCGCGACAGCCGACATCGCCGGGGTCCTTTCGGACAATCGCCGGGTACTGGGCATGATGCCGCACCCCGAGCGTGCGGTCGAAGAGGCGCACGGAACGACCGGCGGGTCGGTGCTTTTCCGCGCTCTTATGAGCACGATGGCGCTTGCCTGAATTTGGCCTGCTTGAGGCGCAACCGGCCGAGGGCTAGAGTTGCGCCATGAGTGCCTTTGACCAAGATGAAAAACCGCGCGCCAAACCGCGCAGGATGGCTGCGCGTGGGCGTTGGATCCTGCGCGTCGTTGCGCTGTCCGTCATCCTGATCGCTTCGGCCGTCATCTGGTACACCAACGCCTTCCTGACCGAGAGTTTCACGGAGTCGACACGCGGCAGGGCCGAGGTGCGGCTGGCTCTCTATACGGGGAACATTCTTACCGAGCTTCAGCGAACCTCGGTTGTGCCGCTGCTGCTGGCGCGCGACCCGTCGCTTTCGGGGTCGCTTATGGCGGGCGACTTCTCAATGACCTCGCAGAAGCTGATCTCGGCCCAGGCCGAAATCGGCGCGGCTTCGATCCAGTTGCTGGATATCGACGGGCGGACGGTCGCTGCGACCGACCGCAACAAGATCGGCATCAACCTGGGCCAGAAGCCGCAGTTCGTGGATGCGCTTCGGGCCAAGGACACGATTTTCACCGTCGCAGCACGTGAATCCGGCGGCTATGACTTCACCTATTCCCGCGCGGTGCAGGTCGATGGCAAGACCGTCGGCGTGATCCTCGTGTCCGCCGAACTGTCGAAGTTCGAGCGCGGTTGGGGCGGTTTCGCAGACGCGGTCGCCGTGACCGACAGTTCCGGCATCGTGATCCTTGCGACCGAGCCTCGGTGGCGGGGCAAGCCACTTGAGGAGGCGCTGGCGCTGCGCCCCGCCCAAACCGCAATCGGCCGCGCGGTCAGGGCAACCTTCGACTGGGCGAACTCCCCCCCGGATGCCTATGTCAAGGGTGAGGCCGTGATGCGCAACGAGGCGCGGGTGCCCTTTCGCGGCTGGCGCATCGTCAGCTTCACCACCTTCGATTCGATCCGGGAGCGGGTAAATGCCGTCCTGTCGCTCGAAATCATGGGATTTGCCCTGCTTCTGGCCGCCGCGTTCTGGTTCCTGTCGCGTCAGGCGCGCAACGAAACCGCGGTCTTCCGGCGGGAATCAGCGGAATTGCGCCAGCTCAACGCGAGGCTGCAGCGGGAAATCGCCGAGCGCGAAAAGGTCCAGAAGGACCTGGCCGTGGCCGAACAGACGCTTGCCCAGTCCTCCAAGCTGGCCGCCCTTGGCGAGATGTCGGCAGCGGTAAGCCACGAGTTGAACCAGCCGCTTGCCGCGATGAAGACCTATCTGGCGGGCGCCCGGCTGCTTTTGCAGCGCAGGCGCGCGGAAGAGGCGCTGTCATCGTTCCAGCGCATCGACGATCTGATCGAAAGGATGGGGGCGATCACCCGGCAGCTGAAAAGCTACGCTCGCAAGGGCGGAGAGGCGTTTGAGCCAATAGACGTTCGTGCTTCGGTGTCCTCGGCGCTTTCGATGATGGAGCCGACCCTGCGCTCGGGCAAGGTCCGCATCACCCATACCTTGCCGCGCGGGCCGGTTATGGTGATGGCCGATCGCATCCGTCTGGAACAGGTGCTGATCAATCTCCTGCGCAACGCCGTCGACGCGACGAAGGACGTGGCGGAGCCTCAGGTCGAGATCCTTCTGACCGCCGGGGAAACGGCGACTCTTTCGGTGCGCGACAACGGTCATGGCATCACCGAGTTGGACAATCTCTTCGAGCCTTTCTACACGACGAAGAAGCCCGGAGACGGTGTCGGGCTGGGTCTTGCCATTTCTTCCGGGATCGTGAACGACCTTGGCGGACGGCTGACGGCGCGGAACGCGCCGGGCGGGGGGGCTGTATTCGAGGTTCAACTCCCCATATTGCAGGATAGGACCCGCGCTGCGGAGTGAGGTGAACATGGCCCGCATGATGAAGATCGCGATCGTCGATGATGAACAGGACATGCGCCAGTCGATCAGCCAGTGGCTGGCACTGTCGGGATTCGACACCGAAACCTATCCGTCTGCCGAAGAGGCGTTGAAGGCGATCGGGCCCGACTGGCCTGGCGTCGTCGTGTCGGACATCAAGATGCCCGGCATGGACGGCATGGCGTTCCTGAAGCGGCTGATGAGTGTCGACAGCGGTCTTCCCGTGATCATGATCACCGGCCACGGCGACGTGCCCATGGCGGTCGAGGCGATGCGCGTCGGCGCCTACGATTTTCTGGAAAAGCCCTTCAACCCCGACCGCATGACCGAGCTTGCCAAGCGCGCTACCCAGGCGCGTCGCATGACGCTGGACAACCGGGCGCTCAGGCGGGAACTGGCGGACGGCTCGACGCTGATGAAGAAGCTCATCGGAAATTCCCCGGCGATGGAGCGCCTGCGCGAGGACATACTGGACCTTGGGCAGGCGGACGGCCATGTGCTGATCGACGGGGAAACCGGCACGGGCAAGACGCTGGTGGCGCACGCGCTGCACGCCGTCGGGCCGCGCGCCGGCAAGAAGTTCGTGGTCGTCAGCTGCGCCGCCTATGCCGAGGACATGCTGGGCAAGCGCCTGTTCGGTCCGATGGACGAAGGCGGACAGATCCCGCTGGTTGAAGAGGCCCGCGGCGGTACGCTGGTCCTGGAGGACGTCGAGGCGCTCAGCCATCCGCTGCAATCGCGGTTGCTGACCTTCATCAACGACCAGGGGACGCCCGCCGAAACGCGCATCATCGCGATCTGCAACGACCACGAGCAGGGCCGCACGGTCGAGGACGCCCTGCGCCCCGACCTTTACTACCGGCTGGCCGCGCTCAAGATCATGCTGCCGCCGTTGCGGTCGCGGGGCGAGGACATCCTCGTGCTGTTCACGCGGCTGTCGGAGCAGTTCTCGGAAGAGTACGGCTGCGATGCGCCTCAGGTGACCGCGCAAGAGGCCGCGCAGCTGTTGCAGGCGCCGTGGCCGGGCAATGTTCGCCAGCTGATCAACGTTGCCGAACGCGCCGTTCTGCAAAACCGTCGTGGAACCGGCTCGATCGCATCGCTCCTGATGTCCGAGAACGAGGACGCGGGCCAGACCATGACGACCGAGGGCAAGCCGCTGAAGGAATACGTCGAAAGCTTTGAGAAGATGCTGATCGACAACACGATGCGACGCCACCGCGGATCGATCACCGCGGTCATGGAAGAGCTGTGCCTGCCGCGCCGGACCTTGAACGAAAAGATGGCCAAGTACGGGCTTCAGCGTCAGGACTACCTCTAAGACGCCCTCCAAAACGCGCGTGTCGCTTGTGTGGGGGCGGGGACACCGCTCCGATGCGTCATGCGATCGCGTCGCGGTCGGGTGCCGCAGGGCCGCGCATTTTCGCCATTGTGTTTGCGCCTCCAACCCCGCTAATGTTGTCCACAGCCGGTACGGTGCGCGCCTTGCGCCCGTCGGCGTGACGAATTCTCTGCCCGGTTCCGCTTGGGACCCCGGCAGGTGACATTGGCCGAAAGGCCGATCAAACACCCCGCAGGCCGACAAGGCGCGGGGGTAAGCAAAGGGTGCCCCTCGGGGCAGTCAGGACAGAAACGCGATGCTGCGAGACGTAAGAAGAAACGAGATGGCAGGCGAAGGATCGCCAGCCAGCGCCGTTCTTTCGCCGTCCGGCACCGCCACAGCACAACATGCCCCCAACCGTTCCCGCCCGCCTGGACGGGCGCGGTCAGGTGCATGCGGAACCCATTCATGGCCAAGAAAATGCTCATCGATGCCACCCACGCGGAAGAGACCCGCGTCGTGGTGGTGGACGGAAACAAGGTCGAGGAATTCGACTTTGAAACAGTCAACAAACGCCAGCTAGCCGGGAACATCTATCTCGCGAAGGTAACGCGCGTCGAACCGTCGCTTCAGGCGGCATTCGTTGACTACGGCGGAAACCGTCATGGTTTCCTGGCGTTCTCGGAAATCCACCCCGACTACTACCAGATCCCGGTGGCGGACCGTCAGGCCCTGCTGGCCGAGGAAAAGGCTTACGCCGAGGCGATGGACGCCGAGGAGAACGGCCGTTCGCGCCGCCGCCGCTCGGACCGCAAGGCCGAAGCCGCGCGTCAGTCCGACCCGGTCGTGACCAGCGAGGACATCCCGGGCATGTCGATCGTCGACCTGTCCGATGAGGAAGCCCCGGTCGAAGTGGTCGAAGTGTCCGCGGAACAGGACAGCGGCACCGAGATGCCAGAGGCCACACCGGCAGAGGAGCTTGAGGCATCGGAGCAATCGGATGCTGAGAGCCACGACACGCCGGACAGCGACGCGCAGGAAGAACCCTATGTCGCGGCGGATCATGCTGCCGACGCCGACCCGGAAATTGAATCGGTCGCCGAAGAAGACGTGGCCGAGGAAATCCGGCAACCGCGCAAGCCTCGTCCGCGCAAGTACAAGATCCAGGAAGTGATCAAGGTCCGGCAGATCATGCTGGTTCAGGTCGTCAAGGAAGAGCGCGGCAACAAGGGCGCGGCCCTGACGACCTACCTGAGCCTTGCCGGCCGCTACTGCGTGCTGATGCCCAACACCGCGCGCGGTGGCGGCATTTCCCGCAAGATCACCAACGCCGCGGACCGCAAGAAGCTCAAGGAGATCGCGACCGAGATCGACGTGCCGGAGGGCATGGGGCTGATCATCCGGACGGCTGGCAGCCAGCGCACCAAGACCGAGATCAAGCGCGACTACGAATACCTGATGCGCCTGTGGGAGCAGATCCGCGACCTGACGCTGAAGTCGATCGCACCCGCGCCGATCTATGAGGAAGGCGACCTGATCAAGCGCTCGATCCGTGACCTTTACAACAAGGACATCGACGAGGTTCTGGTCGAGGGTGACAAGGGCTATCGCGCGGCCAAGGACTTCATGAAGATGATCATGCCGTCCCACGCCAAGAACGTGAAGCACTACGCCGAGGCGATGCCGCTTTTCGCGCGCTACCAGGTCGAAAGCTACCTCGCGGGGATGTTCAACCCGGTCGTGCAGCTGAAGTCGGGCGGCTACATTGTCATCGGCGTGACCGAGGCGCTGGTCGCGGTCGACGTGAACTCCGGCCGTGCGACCAAGGAAGGCTCGATCGAGGACACCGCGCTAAAGACCAACCTCGAGGCGGCGGACGAGGTGGCCCGCCAGCTGCGCCTCCGCGACCTTGCCGGCCTGATCGTGATCGACTTCATCGACATGGAAGAGCGCAAGAACAACGCCGCCGTCGAGAAGCGCCTGAAGGAACGTCTGAAAACCGATCGTGCCCGCATCCAGGTGGGTCGGATTTCGGGCTTCGGCCTGCTGGAAATGAGCCGTCAGCGCCTGCGTCCCGGCATGCTGGAATCGACGACCCAGCCCTGCGCGCACTGCCACGGCACCGGGATCATCCGGTCCGACGACAGCCTTGCGCTTCAGATCCTGCGGCAGCTTGAGGAAGAGGGCACGCGCAAGCGTTCGCGAGAGGTGCTGCTGAAGGCGCCAGTCGCTGTTGTCAACTTCCTGATGAACCAGAAGCGGGAACACATCGCCCAGATCGAGGCGCGCTACGGGCTTTCCGTTCGCGTCGAGGCCGATCCGTCGCTGGTCAGCCCGGATTACGTGATCGAGAAATTCAAAACCGCGACCCGGTTCGTGCCCGAGGTTCAAACGCCGGTGGTTTCGGCCGATGCGTCCCTGATGCCCGAGATCGAGGACGAGGAAGAAGAACTCGAACTCGCCGTTGAAGAAAGCGAAGAGGAAGAGACCTCGGCCGCCGCTCCTCAGGCTGCAGAGGGTGAGCCGGGCCGCAAGAAAAAGCGCCGCCGTCGGCGTCGCCGCAAGGGCGGCAACGGCGAGGCGCGTGCGGTCGAGGCGGAAGCGGCGGATGCCGGTGACAGTGATGGTGAAGCAGAGCCGGGTGATGTGACGGAAGCCGCCGGGTCCGCAGAGGCTGAAGCGCCTGCCGAGGAGCCCGCGGTGGCCGAAAAGCCCAAGTCCCGGCGCGGACGCGGAAAGAAGGCGGCCAAGGCCGCGCCAGTGGCGCCCGAAGCCCCGGTGGCGACCGAGGAAGTGGCCGAAGCTTCCGCTGACGCGCCTGCGGAAGAGGCCGAGAAAGCGCCGGCCAAGCGCAAGCGTACCCGCGGAGCGAAAGCCGCGGCGCCAGGCGAAGTGGCCGAAGAAGCCGCAGCTGCCGAAGAGGAGCCCAAGCCCGCCCGCACACGCAAGCCGCGCGCCAAAGCCAAGGCGCCCGCGCAACCGGAACCTGCCGCCGAAGCCGAGGCTCAGCCGGCAGCGGAACCCGAGGCCCCGGCGCAGCCCGAAACCTTGGCCCAACCGGAACCGCAAGCCGCCGAACAGCCGGAACCGGCCGAACATGTATCTCCGCATTCGCAGCCCGCAATGGAGCCGGCCACCGTGGATGCGGGCCTTCAGCCTGACCCGGAAGAGGCCGAGGCCGTGACCTCTGACCCGGACAAGCCCAAACGGCGTGGCTGGTGGTCACTGGGCCGCTGATGACAAGACAAGCGCCGGGCTGATCGCCCGGCGCTTTGCACTTCAGGCCACGCGCATGTGACAATCGGTGCTCTTTCGCGCTCGTGACCTTGGCTGCGGGCTGCGCTATGGAAAGACCATGTTCGACCCAAGTTTCCTCACCGGCGGGTTTCCACTGGCCGCCCTTGTCGCGCTGATCGCGGGCGTGTTTTCCTTTGTCAGCCCCTGCGTGCTGCCGATCGTGCCGTCCTACCTAGCCTATATGGCCGGAATCGGCATGGGCGACATGGCGGGCGAGTCACGGGCGCGGCGGTCCGCCCTGCTGGCGGCGGTGTTCTTTGTCCTCGGGCTGTCGACCGTCTTTTTGCTGCTCGGCGTGGCGGCCTCGGCGTTGGGGCGCTTCCTGCTACAGAACCAGGACTGGTTCGCAACGGTGGCGGGCATCGTGGTTATGGTCTTCGGGGCGCACTTCATCGGCATCTTCCGCATCCCCTTCCTGGACCGGGATGCGCGGATCGACGTGGGCGACCGGGGTGGCAGCGCCTTCGGAGCCTATGTGCTGGGCCTGGCCTTCGCCTTCGGCTGGACCCCTTGCATCGGGCCCCAGCTGGGCATGATCCTGACCCTTGCGGCAGAGGACGCCAGCCTGACGCGCGGTGCGGCCCTGCTTGCAGTCTATGCGTTGGGCCTTGGCATCCCCTTTATTCTGGTCGCCGCCTTCTTCCCGCGCCTCAAGGGGTTCATGGCCTTTCTGAAGCGGCATCTGGATCGAATCGAGAAGATCATGGGCCTGTTGCTGTGGACGATTGGCCTGCTGATGGCGACCGGCAGCTTCAGCGCGTTTTCCTACTGGCTTCTGGAAACCTTCCCGGCGCTCGGCGGGGTGGGCTAGGGACACTGGCCCTTCCGCTTGACATTCGTGGTCCGATTGTCGATAAGCCCGCATCCCGCCGGGTAAAACGCCCGGTCGGGTTCCATATTGATGCAATGACGCTTCCGAGAGGAGGCGCGCTGTCCGAGGCGGCATAGGGCCGGCAACACCCGAAAGGGGGCCACAGGGCGCGGAAACGAAAAGGAAAGACCCATGTTCGCGGTCCTCAAGACCGGTGGCAAACAGTACAAGGTCCAGGCGGGCGACGTCCTGCGCGTGGAACTTCTGGCCGCCAACGCCGGTGACAAGATCCAATTCAACGAAGTGCTGATGATCGGCGGCGACGCGCCCGTTCTGGGCAGCCCGCTGGTTGAGGGTGCGGCCGTGCAGGCCGAAGTCATCGACCAGATCAAGGCCGACAAGGTCATCACCTTCTGGAAGCGCCGCCGCAAGCATTCGTCGCAGCGCACCCGTGGCCATCGTCAGAAGCTGACGCTGGTTCGCGTGACCGACATCCTCGCCTCGGGCGCGGAAAAGTCGGGCGTTGCAGCAGCGACCGGCACCTACGCCGCCCGCGTCGCGGCACACAATGCCGAAGCCAAGCCCGCCGAAGCCCCCAAGGCCAAGCGCGCGTCGAAAAAAGCCGAAGCGTAAGGAGTAACACCCCATGGCACACAAGAAAGCAGGCGGTTCCTCCCGCAACGGCCGCGACTCCGCGGGTCGTCGTCTTGGCGTGAAACTGTTCGGCGGCCAGTCGGCCCAACCGGGCGCCATCATCGTGCGTCAGCGCGGCACCACCTGGTGGCCGGGCGAAGGCGTCGGCATGGGCCGTGACCACACGATCTATGCGACCGTCGATGGCCGCGTGACGTTCAAGCAAGGCCTCAAGGGCCGCACGTTTATTTCGGTTCTTCCCGTGTCGGAGGCTGCCGAGTAAGCCGAACATTTACAATCGGTTTGTAAATGGGGGATCGGCCGTAAGGCCGGTCCCTTTCTCGTTTTGCTGGGGGTGTCCATCTTGGGCAGCGTATGTGACAGATTTCCGGACCGCAAAATGCGTTCTGAGCAAGGCAGGGGATTGTTCCCGCCATGCATACGCCCCATTTTGAAGATACCGTCAGGGCAGGAAAGCATAGTTGAGGGGCGGTCAAGGCACATCTTCGGATGCAGGGAAGCCATCGGGTTGATACCACGCCTTGTTGTTGGCAGTGGAGGAGGGAAAGCATGATTCAGGAACAGATCGGGCTTCTGCCGGTGATCCGAGCGGAACGATTCGTGCTGCGTCCGCTGCGGCTTTCCGATGTGGGACTGATCGCCTTCTACACGTCCGACAAGCGGGTCGCCGAGGCCACGCGCGTGATCCCGCATCCTCTGCCGGACGGGGCCACCGAAGCCTATGTGACGCGGTGCCTGACCGATGGCTGCGGCGAGGACATCTGGGTCATGGATGGGTCGGAACAGGGTCTGGACGAAGTTCTGGGCATTGTCAGCCTGACCCCCATGGATCGCAGCCAGAGCGAGATCGTCTATTGGGTCGCCCCGGCGTTCTGGAATACGGGACTGGCATCCGAGGCCGTCAACGCGATTGTCGCGGCCAATCCTCATCAGGCGCGGACACTGTTCGCAGAAGTGTTCCAGGACAATCCAGGCTCTGCCCGCGTGCTTACCAACAGCGGTTTCGAATACCTGGGCGATGCCGAGACGTTCTGCGTCGCGCGTAACAGCATGGTCCCGACGTGGACTTATGTCCGTAAGATGTCCTGAGGCGCCACGGTGTGGCGTCACCTTTCCTCATTGCCATCGCGCCAGCGGCAGCCCTTGAGAAACTGGCAAGGAAAAGAGTTGGTTGACCTTGCCCGCGGCGCGGGGTTTGATCCGTTTGCATTACCGGGTGCCGGCTGAACAAGGGTCGGATTATGCCCGCCGGCGCGGTCGAAGTCACGGAGGGCTGGGTGACCATTCAGGGTGGCAAGGGCAGGGGCCTTGTCTTTGAATCCGTGCCGGAGAACGGCCATGTCCGCGTCCGCATCGACGAGTCGGGCAAGCCCAAGTACCTTTGGCCCAACCGAACGCTTCTCAGCGACGAGGCGCTGGACAAGCTGCGCAAACGTGGCACGTTCTTCTTTTATCCGCCGCCCCGGCCGGTCGAACAGCGCGGCCTTTCCTGGATCGTGAACATCTGCGCCGATGCGGATGAATACCGCGGCGGGCTTCTGGGCCTGGACGCGGCCTTCGGAACGGCGTTGCCCATTTTCAACCATCCGCGCGCGGTGGCAATGACCCGGCGCGACCTGTCCGCCGCGCGTCTTGATGGGATCGAGGGGCTGATCGTGCCCCGGTGCAGACGCTTCATGGCAGATGAAACCGACAGCTTTCAGAAGGCCTTCAAGGAGGGCGAGTTCCGCTACCCGGTTCTGGTTCGCCCTGCCGCGTCGCAGACCGGCCGGGACCTGGTCCGCATCGATACGCCTTTCGACTGGCCGAAGGTCTACCAGACGCACTGGTATGGCAAACCTCACTTCATGACCCAGTTTCACGATACCTATGGGCCGGAAGGCTTCCTCAAGCTGCGCGCGGGATGGTTCGGCGGCCGGATGCAGATCCACTCGATCAAGCAATCGCAGCATTGGCGCGTCAATCACGAAACCGGAGAGACACCGCCCGACATCTTCGCTCCCCGCGAGGCCGAGCTGGTGGACAAGCTTCTGGCCGAGGGTGTGCTGGCCAGCGTGATGGAGCAGATCGGGTCGCTGAGCGGGATGGATCTGATCGGCGCGGACCTGGGCATCTTGCCCGATGGCCGGCTGGTCCTGTTCGAGGCGAATGCCGCGATGACCATGATTCAGCCCCTGTCCTACTTCAAGACGACGATCGCCAAGGACCGCTTTCGCCGGTTGCACGGCCCGGTCAGGGAAGCCGTCAACGCTGCCGTGGACGACTTTCTTGCGCAGGTCGCGAAGGGCGAACGCGGACCATCAGCGACCTTGCCAAGCGTTGCCGAAACCTTTGACAGGGCGCCATGACCGATCCCGCCACCACGTCGCATTGGGCGGCGATGCACCGTCACTGGTCCCTGTTGGGTGCACCGCTGCGCCCCCCGGCCGAGGCCGTGGCGCGAATGGCGGCGGCCGCGGGCGATGCGGCAAGGGGACGAACGCTGGTCCTGGGCGTGACGCCCGAACTTCACGGGGCCTTCGACGATGTGACCGCGCTGGATGCCAACGCCGGCATGATCGAACGCGTCTGGCCCGGCAATACGGAAAGGAAGCGCGCGGTTCTGGGGGACTGGACGACCGACATCCCCGGACTTGGCCATTTCGATCTGTGCGTGGGGGATCTGTCGCTCAGCCAACTGGGGGCCGCCGCCGCAAGGCAGGTTGTCGGGGCGGCGGCGCGGGCGCTCCGGCCGGGCGGCCGCTTCGTGATGCGCTCCATGTGCAGTCCCGAACCCGAAGTGACGGCAGATGCGATCATTGCCTATGCCGATGCGCCGGGTTTCAACTGGCATGTGCTTCGCCTGCTGATCGGTTTGCACCTGTCCCAGACTGTCGGGCCGGGGTTTCCCGTGCACGCGATCCACGCGGTTTTCACCAGCCTGTTCCCGGACCGCGGCGACTTTCTAGCGCGGACCGGGCTTGAACCCGAAGCACTTGCGCTGGTCGATCACTACGCGGGATCTTCGCTTGTCTGGCTGGTTCCAGACGCCGCCGGTCTTTGCACGCTGGCCGAGGGAACCGGGCTGCGCGCCAGACTGGAACCTTCCGGGCGCTATCAAGCGGCGGAACACCTGCCGATTCTGGTGCTGGAGGCCTGATCGACTCGGGCTTGCGCCGCTCGATCACCCTCAGACCTTGCGATTCCCCGCCCGAGAGACTATCGCCTGTCCGATCCGCGAAAGGGCGCATACTATGAAATTTCTCGATCTTGCCAAGGTCTACATCCGCTCTGGCGGCGGTGGCGGGGGGTGCGTGTCGTTTCGGCGCGAGAAATTCGTGGAGTTTGGCGGCCCCGACGGAGGGGACGGCGGCAAGGGCGGCTCTGTCTGGGCCGAGGCCGTCGACGGTCTGAACACGCTGATCGACTTCCGGTACCAGCAACATTTCTTCGCGAAGAACGGACAACCTGGCATGGGCCGCCAGCGCACCGGCAAGGACGGCGACGATATCGTCCTGAAGGTGCCCGTGGGGACCGAGATCATCGACGAGGACGAAGAAACGCTGATCGCCGACCTGACCGAGGTCGGTCAGCGCGTCTGCCTTGCGAAGGGCGGCAACGGCGGATTCGGCAACCTGCACTTCAAATCTTCGACCAATCGCGCGCCAAGCCGGGCCAATCCGGGGCAAGAAGGGATCGAGCGCACCATCTGGCTGCGGCTCAAGCTGATCGCGGACGCGGGGCTTCTGGGTCTGCCGAACGCGGGCAAATCCACCTTCCTTTCCGCGGTGTCGAACGCACGCCCCAAGATCGCGGACTATCCCTTCACGACGCTCCATCCGAACCTGGGCGTGGTCGGCGTTGACGGCAAGGAATTCGTCATGGCCGATATCCCCGGCCTGATCGAGGGTGCCTCCGAAGGACGGGGCCTGGGCGACATGTTCCTTGGCCATGTCGAACGCTGCTCGGTGCTTCTGCATCTGGTAGATGGAACATCCTCAACGATCACAAAGGATTACCGGACGATCCTGAAGGAGCTTGAGGCTTATTCACCCGAACTTGCCGCAAAGCCGCGGATCACCGCGCTGAACAAGATCGATGCGCTCGACGCCAAGACGCTGTCGGGGCGCAAGCGTTCGCTTGAGAAAGCCGTGGGCGGCCCGGTCTTCCTGATTTCCGGTGCTGCCAACATGGGCCTGACCGAAGTTCTGCGCGCGATCTGGGCAGAGATCATGGCCGACCGCGCCGGCGCCCCCGAGGTGAAGGCATGGCAGCCCTGAGCCCTGATGTCGCCGGTGCGCGGCGGCTTGTGGTCAAGATCGGTTCGGCGCTTCTGGTAGACCGGGAGCGCGGGCTGAAGACCGATTGGCTTCGCGGCCTCGCCGAAGATGTGTCGGCCGCGCGTGCGCGTGGCACGCAGGTGATCCTGGTTTCATCCGGTTCCATCGCGCTTGGGCGCGGGGTGCTGGGGCTGCCTTGGGGTGCGCTGACGCTGGATCAAAGCCAGGCCGCCGCGGCGGTGGGCCAGATCCGCTTGGCCCGCGCCTACGAAGAGGTTCTGGCGCCCCATGGCATCCCGACGGGCCAGGTGCTTGTGACGCTTGAAGATACCGAAGACCGGCGCCGTTACCTGAATTCGCGGGCCACGATGGAAACACTTCTGTCGCTGGGTGTCGTTCCGATCGTCAACGAAAACGACACCGTCGCGACGGATGAGATCCGCTTCGGGGACAATGACCGCCTTGCGGCGCAGATCGCGGTGACGGTCGGGGCGGACCAGCTGGTTCTGCTGTCTGACGTCGACGGCTTCTATTCAGCCAACCCGAAGGAAGATCCAACGGCGACAAGGTTCGACATCGTGGATCGCATCACGCCGGCGATCGAGGCCATGGCGGGCGATCCTGTGTCCGGCCTCTCAAAGGGGGGCATGAAGACCAAGCTGCTTGCCGCCAAGACCGCGGTCGCGGGCGGTTGCGCAATGGCGATCATGGAAGGCTCTGTTCTGCGCCCACTGACGGCGCTTTCGGAGGGCGCGAACCGGACTTGGTTCCTGCCCGACGGCGACCCCCAGGCGGCACGCAAGCGCTGGATCGCCGCGATGAAGCCTCGGGGGGAACTTTGGCTTGACGCGGGCGCGGTGGCTGCGCTTGGCGGCGGCAAGTCTCTTCTGGCGGCTGGCGTCACCTCAGTGGCTGGCCGCTTCGGGCGCGGCGATCCGGTCGCGATCCTTGGCCCGGGCGGAGAGGTTCTGGCCAAGGGCCTGGTGCGCTATTCGGTTGCCGAGGCGCAGGCGATTGCAGGGCGCCGGTCGGGTGACATCGAAGCTATTCTGGGCTATGCCGGCCGCGGGCCGATGGTTCATCGCGACGACATGGTTCTGTGAGGCGCTCAACCGGGCCAGGTTCCGGCGGCGACGATCTGACCGAGTAGAAAGGGTATCCTGTGAGGGACGCGGACGACATCGTGGCGCTGATGGACGATATTGGCGCGAAGGCCAGGGCAGCGGCGGCAGAGCTTGCCTTCGCTTCGGCCAGTGCGCGCAAGGCGGCGCTGGAAGCTGCCGCGGATGCGGTCGCGGCCTCGGAGGCCCGGATCATGGCAGCCAACGCCGAAGACCTGGCTTACGGCCGGGAAAAAGGGCTGAGCCCCGCGATGATGGACCGGCTCTTGCTGGATGGCGCACGCATCGCGGCCATCGTCAATGGCCTTAGAGCCGTCGCCGCGCAGAAGGACCCGGTGGGTGAGGTCATCGCCGAATGGGACATGCCCTCGGGCCTGCACATCCGCAGGGTGCGCACGCCCTTGGGCGTGATCGGCGTCATCTATGAAAGTCGGCCCAATGTGACGGCTGACGCGGGCGCGCTGTGCCTGAAATCCGGCAACGCGGTCATCTTGCGGGGTGGCTCTGAAAGCTTTCACTCAAGCCGCGCGATTCATGGCTGTCTGGTCCAGGGATTGCGGTCGGCTGGACTGCCGGAAGCGGCCATCCAGCTTGTCCCGACGCGTGACCGCGCGGCCGTGACCCAGATGCTGCGTGCGGTCGGAACGATCGACGTGATCGTGCCGCGTGGCGGCAAGGGTTTGGTCGGGCTTGTCCAGACCGAGGCGCGGGTTCCCGTGTTCGCGCACCTCGAGGGGATTTGCCATGTCTATGTCGACAAGGCCGCCGATCCCGAAAAGGCGCGCAGGGTCGTGCTGAACGCCAAGACCCGGCGCACGGGCATCTGCGGCGCTGCGGAGTGCCTGCTGGTCCACCGCGACGTGGCAGAGACCCTTGGGCAGCAGATCGTCGATGACCTGATTGCGGCGGGCGTCGAAGTGCGTGCCGAGGGGCTTCGCGGTTCAAGTGCAGCGAACTCGGACGATTTCGGGCGCGAGTTCCTGGACATGATCATCGCGGCCCGCGTCGTTGACGACGTTGACGCAGCGATTGCGCACATTCGGCACTACGGGTCGTCGCACACTGAAGCGATCCTGACCGAGGACGATGCCACGGCCGAACGCTTTTTTGCCCGGCTCGACAGCGCGATCCTCATGCGCAACGCCTCGACCCAGTTCGCCGACGGCGGCGAATTCGGAATGGGTGCAGAGATCGGGATCGCGACGGGCAAGATGCACGCCCGCGGGCCTGTCGGCGCCGAGCAATTGACAAGCTTCAAATACCTTGTCGAGGGGCAGGGAACGGTTCGTTCCTGATCGCCAAGCGTTGCTCAGAAGCGGATGTCGATCCGGTTTTCATCGCGCGTGAACCTCAGCTGACGGCCCATCGCACTTGCCTCGGTGGGGGCCAATGCGAACTGGACCTGGGACGGAGATACGGGCGCGGTCCCGCCCTCCATGCGCTCCCAGAGGCCCGCGTCGAACCTGAGACGGGCAGTCTGTGCGGTGATGCGCCAGTCTTGCCCGTCCCGCGTGATTGTTACGTCGCCGCCAAACGGCATCGCGGTTTCGCAGCATTGCAGCAGAAGGAACGCAAGCTTGACCAGGTCGCGCGGCTGATCGCCGACTGGCTGCCAGTCGAAGAAAAGCCGCCCACCGCGTCCAAGGTCGGCCAGTATCGCAAGAATTTCGGAATGTGACACGGGTTGGCTTGATGATGTGGCGCCGAATGCGATGCGGAAGAAGCGGATGCGCGCGTTGGCCGCACTCACACTTTCCGCGATCAGCGCGACTTCTGGTCCCGCGGCGCCGGACATCGACAAAAGTTCGACACCATTGCCGATCGCGCCGATCGGGCTGATAAGGTCGTGGCAGATGCGCGAGCCGATCAGAGCTGCAAGTTCGGCCGTGTCATTCGGCATATGGGAACCTCGGAGGTGGCATGAAGGGACTGAACGCGATGCTTGAGCCGGGGATGATGGTGAAAAACCCCGCGGCGCCCGACTGGGGCCTTGGGCAGGTGCAGTCGCGGATCGGAAACCGGATCACCGTGAACTTCGAACATGCCGGCAAAGTGGTCATCGATGGGCTGCAGGTGGCACTGGAGCCGGTTTTCGGAGAACATAGTTGAGGAAAGGTTAAACCCGCAAGATTTAGCAGTCAGTGCTTGCAGTGAGACATCCTGCCCTACATGATTTCGTTGCAAAAGTTGTGCACAGTGCCTAGATCGCGAACACCCGAAGGAGCAACTGTGCTGGACCGGCCGATGATCCCTGACAATTCGCCTTTCTGCATCCGCCTTGCCGAAAGCGAGCAGGACTGTCTTGCTGCGCAGCGCCTGCGCTATTCCGTCTTCGTCAGGGAACTGGGCGGTGATGGCCCGTTGGTGGACCACGTCGGCAGGTTCGAACGGGACGAGTTCGACCCTGTGAACGATCACCTGATCCTGGTCGACAATCGCCGCGACGCCGCAGCCTTGGACCACGTCGTTGCTGTCTACCGGCTGTTTCCCGGCGAGCGCGCCTCGGATTTCGGGCGTTTCTACTGCGACGCCGAATACGATCTGACGAAGCTGAGGAACTGCGGGCGCCGCCTTCTGGAACTTGGGCGGTCTTGCGTTCACCCCGACTACCGCACCGGATCGGCGATGTTCCTGCTTTGGAACGGGCTGTCCGAATACGTTCTGGAGCGCGGAATCGACGTCATGTTCGGTGTCGCAAGCTTTCACGGTACGGATATCGAGCCGCTGAAAACGCCACTTTCCTGGCTGCACCATCATCACCTTGCACCCGAGCCCCTGCGCGTTCGTGCGATCGAGGAGCATTTCCAGCCCATGGATCTTCTTCCCGCCGAAGCCCTGGACAAGCGCGCCGCCCTTGCGGCCATGCCCGCGCTGATGAAGGCCTATCTGCGGCTAGGCGGCTTCGTGGGCGAGGGGGCTTTCGTCGACCACGCCTTCAATACCACCGACGTCATGCTTCTGATGGACACCGCGGCGATGAGCGCCAAGCACAAAGGCTTCTACGTCCGCAAGTTCGAGGCGAAGGTTTGACCACTTGGAATGCGGACGAACCGCATGACCGCGTCCGCATAGGCCCCTTGGGCTGGGCGGTGGCGGGTCTTCGCGGGGTGACGCTTGGCGTGGTGACCTACGGGTCCCTCATGCTGCTGCTTGCCTTGCGCCTTGTCGAGGTGCCGGTCTTTCGTGACCGGCGGCCGTTCACCCCTTACGTCACGCAGTTCGTCTGCCGGTCTGCCTTTGTCATCATGGGAATCCGCTACAGGATTCACGGACAGCCCATGCGAAAAAAGGGTGCTGTCGTGTCGAACCACGCATCGTGGCTTGATATCTTTACCCTGAACGCTTGCCAGCGGATCTACTTCGTGTCCAAGTCCGAGGTCGCGAAGTGGCCTGCGATCGGGTGGCTTGCGCGCGCGACGGGCACTGTCTTCATCGCGCGCGATCCCCGGCAGGCGAAGGACCAGCAGCGCGTCTTCGAAGAACGCCTGCGTGCCGGCCACAGGCTTGTGTTCTTTCCCGAAGGCACGTCCACCGACGGCCTGCGGGTGCTGCCCTTCAAGCCGACCCTGTTCCAGGCGTTCTACACGCACGGCCTGGATCACACCATGCACATCCAGCCGGTGTCGGTCGTCTATCACGCCCCGGTTGGTCAGAAGCCACGGTTCTACGGGTGGTGGGGCGACATGGAGTTCGGCCCCCATTTCATCAAGGCGCTGGCCCCCCTGCGTCAGGGCAGGGTCGAGGTGATCTTTCACGATCCCGTCGCGGTTGACGCCTTTCCGTCCCGCAAAGAGCTGGCGCAGTACTGCGAAGAGGTCGTCCGCCAGGGGCTGGAGTCCCGTCTGGGTCCGACCGCCAATCGAACGGATCGGGCCTAAAGGATCGGGGCGAACAGGGCGCGCGCCGCCTGTGCCGGGTCCTCGGAGTTCCAGATCTCGTCGCCGAAGGCGAAGAAATCGGTGACAGGCGCCAGGCTTTCCACAAGCCCCAGCGTCAGGCCGCCCTCGGCGATCACCGGTACTTCGATCATCGCGGACCACCATTCGAACAGCTCGTGTTCCGCGGCGCCATCCGTGCCAAGCGTGACCGAGCCGACAGGACCAAAGGCCACATAGTCTGCACCGGCCTCGCCCGCGTTGATGCCTTCGTGGCGGGTATTGCCGCAGTAGGACCCGACGATGGCGTCCGGGCCAAGCGCCTTGCGTGCCGTGCGGATCGAGCGCGCGCCATCGTTCAGGTGAACACCGTCCAGGCCATGACGTTCGGCGATCTGGACATGGGTCTCGATCACGGCCGGGATATCGCGTTCGTGGGCGACAAGACGGACCGCATCGGCGGCCCGCGCGATCCGGTCTTCGTCGCGGGTGGACAGCGAAATCCTCAGGCAGGCCGTCTCGACCGCGTCAAGCACCGAGGACAGCGCGTCCGAGAAGGTTTCGAGGTCGATCTCTGCCGGGGTGATCAGGCAAAGTTGCGGGCGGTCATTGTCCGACATGCCGGGCTCCGAAGGGTTGGTTTCCGTTGGGCATTAGCCCAGATCGCGGGCGAAGTCCAAGGACCCGTTTGGCGGGCGTTCTTGTCACGGGCGGGCCAAGATCGTATCAGGCCCGAAACCCGCAGGATCCGCAGATGACAGAAGCCCAACCCGCCTTCGTTCTTGTCCGACCCCAGATGGGGGAAAACATCGGCGCGGCCGCGCGCGCCATGCTGAACTTCGGGCTGAACCGGATGCGTCTGGTCGATCCGCGGGATGGCTGGCCCAATCCGCGTGCGGTCGCGATGGCCTCGGGTGCGGCGGGCAAGGTGCTGGACAACGCCGGGGTCTTCGCGACCCTGCCCGAAGCGATTTCCGACTGCGCCTATGTCTTTGCCACGACCGCGCGGTCGCGTGACCTGACCAAGCCCGTGATGACCCCTGAGCGCGCGATGGAGCACGCCCGCGCGCTGATCGCGTCGGGCCAGAAGGTCGCAGTTTTGTTCGGCCCCGAACGCACGGGTCTGGAGAATCCCGACATCGTGCGGGCGAACGCGATCATATCGATCCCGGTCAATCCCGACTTCGCCTCGCTGAACCTGGGGCAGGCGGTGCTGCTGTGCGCCTACGAATGGCTGCGCCAGGGCGACACCCGCCCCGCCGAGGTGCTTGAGCTTGCCGGGACCGAGCTTGCGCCCGTGATCGAGATCGAACGCCTTGGCGATCATTTCGAAGAACGGCTGGAGCATGCGGGCTTCTTCTTTCCCGCCACCAAGGCGGAGGGGATGAGGCTGAACCTCAGGAACCTGTGGAGCCGAATGCCCCTGACGCGCGCCGACGTCCAGACGCTTCACGGCGCGCTGCGGCAGATCGTGCGCAAGCGCGATGGCTAGACGGGCCGCACCTCTTGAAGCCGCCCGCCGGCGCGCCTAGTGTCCCGCCGATCAAGGAGCAGGACATGGCCGGTCAAAGAAAGCTATTCGAAGAAGTCGCATCGGAAACCAAGGCCGCGGCAACGCCGAAGGGCGGCATGATCGACGCGGGCAAGCGCGGCTCGCGCGGCGCGGTCAGGGCGTGGCTCTTGATCCTTTTCGCGCTGGTCGTCGCGATGATCGCGGTGGGCGGGCTGACGCGGCTGACCGACAGCGGGCTGTCGATCACCGAGTGGCGCCCGGTGACCGGCGCGCTGCCCCCGATGACCGAAGCCGACTGGCAGGATGAGTTCGCAAAGTATCAGCAAAGCCCCGAATACCAGCTTCAGAACAGCCATATGGACCTGGCGGCCTTCAAGACGATTTTCTGGTGGGAATGGGGCCACAGACAGCTTGGCCGCGTGATCGGACTGGTCTGGGGGCTGGGCTTCGTCCTGTTCTGGGCGACCAGTCGCATTCCGGCCGGTTGGACGGGCCGCCTGCTTGGGCTGGGCGCCCTTGGCGGGCTGCAGGGTGCGATCGGCTGGTGGATGGTGGCGTCGGGCCTGACAGGAAGTGTGGTCGACGTCGCGTCCTACCGGCTTGCCACGCACCTGGGCCTTGCGTTCGCGATCCTCGGCCTGATCGCCTGGTATGTCCTTTCGCTGTCGCGACCCGAGGCGCAATTGATGCAGGCGCGCCGTTCACGCGAGCCGAAGCTCTTCTCGATGTCGACGGGCCTGATGCATCTAGCCTTCGTGCAGATCCTCCTTGGTGCGCTGGTGGCGGGGATCGACGCAGGCCGCGCCTTCCCGACCTGGCCGCTGATGGGCGAGAGCTTCTTTCCCGCCGACGCCTTCTACGTTCCTGGTGGCGGTGGCGCCTGGCGCGCCTTCTTCGAAAACCCGGGGCTTGTGCAGTTCGTGCATCGCATGGTGGCCTATCTTGCGCTGATCTTCGGTGCGGTCGTCTGGTGGCGGGGCAGGGGGTCTGCCCATCCGCTGACCAAGGGCGCGTTCGATCTTGTCGGCGCGGTCCTTGTTGCTCAGGTCGTCTTGGGTATCGTGACCGTCCTTCACTCGGCCCCGCTGGGCCTTGGCCTTGCGCACCAGTTGGGCGCGGTAGCGCTTTGGGTCGCGGTGATCCGTGCCCGCCATCGTGCGCAGTATCCCATCGTCCAATCGGTCCGGGGAACGAAATGACCGCATTTGCCGAACTCATGGCCTATCAGCGCGAAACCGAGGCGTTGGGGCAGATCGCCGGCCGGCTGGGCTGGGATCAGGAAACCATGATGCCGCTTGGGGCTGCCGAACAGCGCAGCGAGGAAATGGCGGCGATCGAGGGTGTCTTGCACGCGCGCCGCACCGACCCTCGGGTGGGTGATTGGCTGGCCGGCGCGCAGGCCCCGGACGCCGCGGGACAGCGTTCGCTTGCGCTGATATCGCGCGCCTACGGGCGGAACGCCTGCATTCCGGGCAGGCTTGCCGCGGAAATCGCGCGGGTGACCAGCATGGCTCAGGGCATCTGGGCCGAGGCGCGGGCAAGAAACGATGTCGCCCATTTCCTGCCGACCCTTGAAAGGGTGGTAAGCCTGAAGCGGGAAGCCGGGCAGGCGCTGGCGGCCGGTGGCTTCGGCGGGGGGGATGTCTACGACGCGCTTCTGGACGATTACGAACCCGGCGCGACGGGCGCGGGAATCGCCGCGATCTTCGGCCGGATGCGCCCCCGGCTTGTTGCGCTGCGCGAGGCGCTTCTGGGCGCGCGTCATGTGCCCGAACCCCTGTCCCACAAGTTCGACAAGGCCGGACAGCTTGCGCTGGCGCGAGAGCTTGCATCGGCCTTCGGCTATGACTGGAACCGTGGCCGGCTGGACACGGCCGTGCACCCGTTTTCCTCGGGTTCGGGCAACGACGCGCGCATCACCACGCGCGTTTCCGAAACCGATCCCTTCAACTGCTTCTATTCGACGATCCACGAGGTCGGGCACGCGGCCTACGAGCTTGGGATCGACCAGGCTTACCTGCTGACCCCGCTTGGAGCAGGCGTGTCGATGGGTGTCCACGAGAGCCAAAGCCGGATCTATGAAAACCAGCTGGGCCGTTCTCGCGCGTTCACCGGCTGGCTGTTCGAGCGGATGAGGGAAACCTTTGGCGATTTCGGCGTGCATGACGCCGATACGTTCTACCGCACCGTCAACCGCGTGCAGCCCGGCTTTGTCCGGACCGAGGCGGATGAGGTGCACTACAACCTGCACATCATGATGCGCTTCGACCTTGAGAGGCAGCTGATGTCGGGCGCGCTTGCCGTCAGTGATCTGCAAGAGGCCTGGAACGCGCGTTTCCATGCCGACTTCGGCGTCAAGGTCGACAAGCCGGCGCATGGCATGCTGCAGGACGTGCATTGGTCGGTCGGCCTTTTCGGCTACTTCCCGACCTATGCCCTTGGGAACGTCTATGCCGGATGCTTGAACAAGGCCCTGCGGGCGAACGTTCCCGATCTTGACGCGGCGCTTGCCCAGGGCGATGCCGCGCCCGCCACCGACTGGCTGCGGGAAAATCTGCAGCGCCACGGGGGCCTGTATGAACCCGCCGAGGTCGTTGCGCGTGCCTGTGGCTTTGCGCCGGACGAGGGGCCGCTGCTGGACTATCTGGAAGCGAAGTTCCAGGCCCTTTACGGGCTTTGACCGATGTCGCGCGATGAAAGCCGCGGTGTCTGGATCCTTGCGATAGGCCAGACCGCGGGCTTCGCGTCGCTGATCTACATGTTCGGGGCGATCATCCTCGCGCTTGAGGACGGCAGCGGGTGGAGCCGGGCCCAGCTTGCGCTTGGCCCGACGCTCGCACTGCTGACGCAGGCCGCGCTTGCGCCGTTTTCGGGGCGGCTGGTGGATGGCGGGCATGGCGGCCGGCTTCTGGGTGGCGCGGCGCTTCTGGGGGCGGTTTGCCTGGCGCTGCTGTCGCAGGTGGGGCATCTGTCGGCGTGGTACGCGCTCTGGATCGTGATCGGCGCGGCGCAGGCGGCAAGCCTGTACGAAACCTGTTTTTCCTTCCTGCTGCGCCGCTTGGGGCCGGAAGCGCGACGCGGGATCATCCGTGTCACTCTGGTGGCGGGTCTGGCCTCAAGCTTCGCATTCCCGATCGGAGCATGGGCCGGCGAGGTTCTGGGTTGGCGCGGCGCCATCCTGCTGTTCGCGGGCGTGCAGCTTCTGATCACCTTGCCCGCCAACCTGCTTGGCGTCCGGTTGCTTCGGCGTGGCGAAAGGCGCGGGGTAAACCGGACCGAAGTGCATGCAGGCAGAGTGCGCGCTGCGCTGCGCCGGCCAGAGTTCTGGGCACTTGCGACCTATTTCGGGCTCATGATGGGAAACCACATGATGCTGACGACCTATGCCCTGCCGATCCTGACCGATCGCGGTGCGGCCCATGCTCTGGCCGTTCTTGTCGCGTCCGCCGTCGGGCCGATGCAGGTGGCGGGCCGCCTGATCCTGACACTGCCGGGGCTGCGCGCGGGAACTGGAACCATCGCACGCGCCATCGCACTGGGGATGAGCGCCGCAAGCCTCGCCTTGCTGGTGGCCACGGGTAATCCATGGCTTTTCGCGATCTACGCGGTGGGGCAGGGCGCCTCGATCGGGGTGCAGTCGATCCTGCGTCCGCTGATCACGGCCGAGGCGTTGGGGCAGGAAAACTTCGGCGCAATCAGCGGGGCCCTGGCCATGGCGCCGCTGGCGGCGGGGGCTGTCGCGCCGTTTCTGGGCGCGCTTCTGATCGGCGCGGGGGGTGTTTCGCTGCTGCTGGCGGTCACGCTGAGCTTGGCGCTTCTGGCCTTCGCGATCGCGTTTTGGCTCAGAACGCGCGGGATCTGAACCCTATGACCAGTCCGGCTTGCGCTTTTCGATGAAGGCGCTGATCCCTTCCTCGGTGTCGCGCCAGAGCATGTTTTCGACCATGACCGCGGCGGCGTGATCGTAGGCATCGGCGCGCGTCATCTCGATCTGGTCGTAGAAGGCGCGCTTGCCGATCTTGACCGCCGCCGACAGTTTGCCGGCCACGGTTTTGGCCAGAGCCCATGTTTCCTGGGCCAGCGCTTCGTGCGAGACGACGCGGTTCACAAGCCCGACCTCGGCCGCGCGGGCGGCGTCGATGAACTGGCCGGTCGTCAGCATCTCGAACGCGACCTTGCGCGGCACGTTGCGCGAAAGCGCCACCATCGGGGTCGAGCAGAACAGCCCGATGTTGACGCCGTTCACGCCAAACCGCGTGCCTTCGGCTGCCACCGCCATGTCGCATGAGGCGACCAGCTGGCATCCCGCGGCGGTCGCGATGCCATGGACTTCGGCAATGACGGGCTGAGGCAGAACGGGGATCATCTGCATCACGTCAGAACAACGGGCGAACAGGTCGGCAAAGTAGGCGCGGCCCTTGTCCTCGGCCTGGCGTCCGGCCTGCATCTCCTTCAGGTCGTGGCCCGCGCAAAACGCCTTGCCGGCGCCCTTCAGGATCACGACGCGCGTTCCACGATCTTGCGCCAAAGTCGCGAACGCATCCTTGAGTGCCGCCAGCATCGCGTCGGAAAGTGCGTTCAGGCTGCCGGGATTGTTCAGCGTCAGCGTGGCGATCCCGTCCCGGTCATCGCGCAGAAGGATGGCGTCGGTCATCTTGTCATTCCCTTTTGTTCGCGCAACCTTAGGCCGCGATTTGGCAGGAGGGAAGATGCAGGCGGTGATGAATGCGGAGGAGCTGTCCAGCTTCATGATGCGGGAGTTTCCCCAGGTGAGCGGCGACTTCGCGATCGAGCAACTGACTGAAGACGGGATCGTCATGCGCCTGAAGGTCGCCGAGCGGCATCTGCGGCCGGGCGGCACGGTGTCGGGGCCGAACATCTTCGCGCTGGCCGATGTGGCGGTCTATCTGGCCATCCTGTCCCGGATCGGGCCCGTGGCGCTTGCCGTCACGACCAGCGGCGGCATCGACTTCCTGCGCAAGCCCGAGGCTGGCCGCGACCTGATCTGCGAAGCGCGCCTGCTGAAACTGGGCCGCGTGCTTGCGGTGGGGGATGTCCTGATCCGCTCGGACGGGCTGTCAGACCTGGTCGCGCGCGCTAACATGACCTATTCCATTCCGCCCAGTCGGTAGAACGGATCGAAATTGTGGGGTATTTTTATACCTATTTTTTAACACATTGAAATAGAACACATTTTCCAGAAGTGTGACCCTTGACGTGGCGCGAGCTTTGACGGAAAAGCCCGCATCGAATTCTGGAAGGTCCGCTCGGGCGTTCCGAATGATCCCGAACCAAAGGGCTGACAATGAAAACCTATACCGCGAAACCGGCGGAGATCGAGAAGAAGTGGATCCTGATCGACGCTGAAGGCGTCGTTCTGGGCCGTCTTGCCGTGATCGTCGCCAACCGTCTGCGTGGCAAGCACAAGGCCACCTTCACGCCGCACATGGACATGGGCGACAACGTGATCGTCATCAACGCCGACAAGGTGCAGATGACCGGCAACAAGCGTGCCGACAAGCGCTACTACTGGCACACAGGCCACCCGGGCGGGATCAAGTTCCGAACCGCCGAGCAGGTGCTTGACGGCGCCCACCCCGAACGCGTGGTGATCAAGGCCGTCGAGCGCATGATCTCGCGCAACCGCCTTGGCCGTCAGCAGATGTCGAACCTGCGCGTCTACGCAGGCGCCGCGCATCCGCATGAAGCCCAGCAGCCTGAAGTTCTCGACGTCAAGTCGATGAGCCCGAAGAACACCCGGAGCGCGTAAGATGGCCGACGAAATCAAATCCCTCGACGACCTGAAGTCCGCGGTTGCCGGCAAGCCGGCCGCGACGGCCGCTGCCGAAGAAGCCCCGCGTGAGCCCGTTCGTGACGCGCTTGGCCGTTCCTACGCGACCGGCAAGCGCAAGGACGCGGTTGCCCGCGTCTGGATCAAGCCGGGCTCCGGCAAGGTCACCGTGAACGGCAAGGAAATGGCCCAGTACTTCGCCCGTCCGGTGCTTCAGATGATCCTGAAACAGCCGTTCCAGGTCGCGAATGTCGAAGGCCAGTTCGACGTGATGGCGACCGTGGCTGGTGGCGGCCTTTCGGGTCAGGCCGGTGCGGTCAAGCACGGCATCTCGAAGGCGCTGCAGCTGTACGAACCCTCGCTCCGTGGCGCGCTCAAGGCCGCCGGCTTCCTGACCCGCGACTCGCGCGTGGTCGAACGGAAGAAGTACGGCAAGGCGAAGGCCCGTCGCTCGTTCCAGTTCTCCAAGCGCTAAGCTTTCGGGACAGCAGAAATGCAAAACGGCCGCGGGTTTCCGCGGCCGTTTTCCTTTGGCCGGGTCTCAGCCCGCGACCTCTTCCACCGCATCCAGAAAGCGGGCCACCTCTGCGGGGCTGTTGTAGTGGCAGATCGATGCGCGCACGCAGGACTCCATGCCTAGCGGGGCAAGGATGTTGCCGCAGTAGTGATCGTTAAGTCGAATATGCGTGCGGATGCCGCGCGCGTTCAGGTGGGCGACCAGATCGCGCGCCGGAACGGCGTCCAGGGTGAAGGACACCACGCCTTCGCGTCCTTCGCCCTGCCCGCCGATAAGCGTCACGCCCGGCATGTCGGCCAACCCGCGCCGGTTGCCCTCGCCCTTGAGGATCGCGCCCATCAGCGCGGATTCGTGATCGTGGATGGCGGCCGCCGCCGACTCGATCCGCGCGCGGGGTGTGTCGCCGCCGCCCGTGATGCCGCCCAGCCAGTCGAAATAGGCCACGACATCCGAGAAGGTCGCATAGGCGCCCGCATCGCGCGTGCCCTGTTCCCAGTTGCGGGGTGAGCCTCCGACCACGCTTTCCTTGGTGAAGCCGGTCAGGCGATCCGACGCCCAACCAAGACCGTAGCCGTGGCGCGAAAATACCTTGTAGGGCGATATGGCATAGCCGTCGATTCCGTAGCCGGCGATGTCGATGTTGCCATGGCTTGCATGCTGGATGCCATCGACGATGATCAGGCAGTCCGGCGCGGCCTTGCGGATCATCGCGGCGATGCGGGCGACGTCGACCGCCATGCCAGTCACGGGCGAGGTCTGGACGATGGTGGCCACGCGAAGGTCCGGCGTCAGCTTTTCGGCGTAGGCCTCTGGCGTGACGGTTCCCGTCGCGTCGTCATGCGCGACAAGGATGTGCGGGCGTCCAGTGACCTCGGCCCATCGCGCCATGGCGCTGCGCGAGGCGGGGTGCTCAAGCGTCGATCCAAGCATGGCGCCATCGTCTTCGGCCCCAAGCGCGGCGGTACGGATCAGGCGGAAAAGAACCTCCGTGCCGCTTTCGCCGACGAAGATCTCGCCCTCGGGGGCATTCAGGAACAAGCGGGCGTCGGCCTTACCCTTGGCGATCGCCGCCATCAGCGCGCGCGACGCGGCATTGTCGCGCCCCTGGTTGTCGGGATAGCCCGCATAGGCGGCCGAGGTCTCGATCACCGACTTCAGCCGAAGCGCACCGCCCGCGTTTTCGAAGAAGACGCGAGGCCCCTCGAACGGGCAGGTTTCGACATGCGCGAAGCGGGCGCGGATCGCGTCCAGGTGCGGCATAAGCGGGCTTTGCATCGTGCTGAGTCTCCGGTGGTGTCGAGTCGTCCCGTCGGACGGGCCGATAACATGGGGCGCGAACGGCAAGGTCAAGCGCGCGTCCACGAGCGTCTGGAAATTCCTTTGTGAAATCGTGCCAGGGCCGCTTGACGGGGGGGCGCGGGATGCATATTACGCATCCCACGCTCGGGCGGCGATCCGGGCGGGTGGACACGCGGTTGTAGCTCAGTCGGTTAGAGTACCGGCCTGTCACGCCGGGGGTCGCGGGTTCGAGCCCCGTCAACCGCGCCACCATCCGGATCGCCCGAGAGCTGACCAGCGCGGTTGTAGCTCAGTCGGTTAGAGTACCGGCCTGTCACGCCGGGGGTCGCGGGTTCGAGCCCCGTCAACCGCGCCACTTTTCCTTCCTTGTCGGATGTTGTCGCCGCAAGGCGCGCGCTTTCGCCTCAGTGCGGGAAGCGTGCCGTTCGGCTATCAGGTCGCAAAGCGACGGAGCGATGCATGGAATTGCTGGACAAGATCCCTGTGAACATCGCGATTCTGGCGGCGCTGACGCTGGGCCTTGCCCCCTTCGTGCCCGAGCCGCACATCTGGGAAAAGCTGAAGATGTTGGCGGCGGGAACGCTGACGCGGCCGATCGACATTTTCGACCTGCTGCTTCACGCGGCGCCCTGGCTGGTGCTGATCGCCAAGCTTGTGCGGGTGGCCCTGGCGCGCAGCTAACCCGTCAGATCGGCACGATAGCGAATGTGGCCATCGGGGCTTGCGAATCTGTCGTAGAGCTTGCGTGCCGTGACATTCGTTTCCTCGGTCATCCAGTAGATGCGGGTGCAGCCCCTCGCGCGGCCGATATCCACAAGATCCCCGATCAGCGCACGCCCGATCCCCCCGCCGCGGGCAGCGGGGGTGACGAACAGATCCTCCAGGTAAAGGTCGCCGGTGGCCACCCAACTGGAATCATGGACCTGCCACAGCGTGAACCCCGTCGGCGCCCCGTCCAGTTCCGCCAGCCTGAGCGACATGGGGTGTGCGGGGTCCATGATCCGCGCCCATGTGCGTGATGTCACGGAGTCAGGAAGGTCCTTGTCGTAGAATGTCAGAAACTCTGACCAGAGCCGCCGCCAGCCTGCCTCGTCCGCGGCGACTGCGTCTCGAATCACTAGCCCTTCGGGCAGGTCGGGTTTCATTTCGCGATCCGGTCCAGAATGCGGGCCCAGCTGCGAATCCCGTGATGGAAGCTCGACAGGTCGTATTTCTCGTTCGGAGAGTGGATCTGGTCATCGTCCTTTCCGAACCCGATCAGCATCGCGTCCATGCCAAGGATGGATTTGAAATAGCCCGCGATCGGGATCGATCCACCCGCGCCGACGAAGGCGGCGGGGCTGCCCCATTCCTCGCTCAAGGCGGCGCGGGCCGCTTCGAACGCGGGATTGTCGATTTCCATGACAGAGGCGGGGCTGCCGTCGGGGTCGGTCCAGACCAGTTCGCAATCGGCGGGCAGCTGCGTCTCGATCCAGCCGCGGAATGCGGGCAGGATCTTGTCCGGGTCCTGCCGTGACACAAGCCGGAACGAGACCTTCGCATGGGCTTCGGCAGGCAGAACGGTCTTGAAGCCCGCCCCGGTATAGCCCCCCCAGATCCCGTTCACCTCTGCTGTCGGGCGTGACCAGATCATCTCCAGCGGTGTTCTTCCGTCCTCTCCTGCGGGAACGGACAGGCCCACGTCGCCAAGGAACGTCCCGTGATCGAACGCCAGAGACTGCCACTGCGACCGGATCACCTCTGGCAACTCGTCCACATCGTCGTAGAAGCCCGGCACCTGGACGCGTCCGTGGTCGTCGTGCAATCCCCCCAGGATCCGTGTCAGAACATGGATCGGGTTGCGGGCCAGACCGCCATACATTCCCGAATGCAGGTCGCGGCTGGCGGCGCGGATGGTGAACTCGATCCTGGCCAGTCCCCGCAACATGGTCGTGATCGCGGGGCGCGCGGATTCGAACAGGCCGGTGTCGCAGATCAGGGCCAACCCCGCCGAAAGTTCATCGCTGTTGTCCTTGAGGAACGGGACAAGCGAGGGGGAACCCGATTCTTCCTCCCCCTCAAGCAGGATGGTCAGGCGGCAGGGCAGGGTGCCATGAACCGTCTTCCAGGCGCGGCAGGCCTCGATGAAGGTCATCAGCTGCCCCTTGTCGTCGGACGATCCGCGCGCACGGATGACCTTGCCCTTGGGGGTATCTTCGATCGCCGGATCAAAAGGATCGCGGTGCCACAGGTCCAGCGGATCGACGGGTTGCACGTCATAGTGACCGTAGAAAAGCAGATGCGGGCCGCCTTCACCGCCATGTGCCACGACCATAGGATGGCCGGGCGTGGCGCGGGCGGATGCCTCGAAGCCCAGCGACTTCAGGTCTTCCACCAACCAGTCGGCGGCCTTGGCGCAATCGCCCCGGAAAGCCGGATCGGTTGATATGGACGGGATCCTCAAAAGGCTGAAAAGCCGGTCGAGTGCTTCGGGAAGGGTCTCGTCAATCCGGGACAGGACGGCGTCAAGGCTCATGGTCGGCTCCTGGGAACATCGGCGCGGGCAGGGTATCAGGCGCCCGTGCCTTGTCCAGATTCCGCGGCACTTGGGCGTGTTCGGATGAAAACGCCCTGCGCGGCAAATTGTACACTCGCCACGGGGCGCTTTGACCTTTATCAATGCCGCACGCGAACACCGGCCATAATAAGGCTGGGAACGGGACGGCGCCTGAGGAGACGGAAATGGATTTCAACGCACAGCTCGACGCGGCGCTCAAGCGGCTGCACGATGAAGGCCGCTATCGCACCTTCATCGACATCGAACGTCGTCGGGGCCATTTTCCCAAGGCGCTGTGGAACAAGGCCGACGGGTCGCAGCGGGAGATCACCGTCTGGTGCGGCAACGACTATCTTGGAATGGGGCAGCATCCCGTCGTTCTGAATGCCATGCACGAGGCGATCGACGCGACAGGCGCGGGGTCGGGCGGCACGCGCAACATCTCTGGCACAACCGTGTACCACAAGCGGCTTGAGGCCGAGATCGCGGATCTGCACCGCAAGGAAGCGGCGCTGCTGTTCACATCAGCCTATATCGCCAACGATGCGACGCTGTCGACGCTGCCGAAACTTTTCCCCGGCCTGATCATCTATTCGGACGAATTGAACCACGCCTCGATGATCGAGGGGATCAGGCGCAACGGCGGCGCGAAGCGAATCTTCCGCCACAACGACCTTGCCCATCTTCGGGCGTTGCTTGAGGCTGACGATCCGGCTGCCCCGAAGCTGATCGCCTTCGAGTCCATCTACTCGATGGACGGTGACATCAGCCCGATGAAGGCGATCTGCGACATCGCCCTGGAATTCGGCGCGCTGACCTACCTGGATGAGGTTCACGCCGTCGGCATGTATGGCCCGCGGGGCGCTGGTGTCGCCGAGAAGCTGGGGCTTATGGGCCGGATCGACATCATCAACGCCACGCTGGCAAAGGCCTATGGCGTCATGGGCGGATATATCGCGGCGTCGGCCAAGATGGTCGATGCGATCCGTTCCTATGCCCCGGGCTTCATCTTCACGACCTCGCTTCCGCCGGCGGTTGCGGCGGGGGCGGCGGCTTCGGTCCATTACCTGAAGACCGGACAGGAGTTGCGCGACCAGCAGCAGGAAAACGCCCGCGTCCTGAAATCGCGGCTCAAGGCGCTTGGCCTGCCGATCATCGACCACGGAACCCATATCGTGCCGGTCCATGTGGGCGATCCGGTGCACTGCAAGAAGATCTCCGACATGCTGCTGGAACACTACGGAATCTATGTGCAGCCGATCAATTTCCCGACCGTTCCGCGCGGGACCGAGCGTCTGCGCTTCACGCCCTCTCCGGTCCATGCGCCCGAGGACATCGACAGACTGGTCAAGGCGATGGATGCGCTGTGGTCGCATTGCGCGTTGAACCGCCAACAACTCAGCGCATAAGGCTTCGGCGGTCGCAATCCGCCTTGCTCTGTGTTATGAAATCCTGAATACGGCTGAAAGCTATGACCCGAATCGTCGGGCATGATGGGGATAAAGGTCCAGGGGCAGGGGCATGATCGGGCGGAGGTTTCATCCTTCGACGCAGGGCGCGGACAAACCCAAAGGGTTTGACGACTATGATCTGCGCCTTGGCGACGTGATGCGCGGAGAGCGCGCGACGCTTGCCAAATCTCTTCTGGACGTTCAGCGCGAACTCAAGATCAAGGCCAGCTATATCGCGGCGATCGAAAACGCCGACGCTTCGGCGTTCGAAACGCCGGGCTTTGTCGCGGGCTACGTCCGTTCCTACGCGCGCTATCTTGGGATCGACCCGGAATGGGCCTACGCGAAGTTTTGCGTCGAGGCGAATTTTGCCGTTCATCACGGCATGTCGCCCGCGGCTTCGGGCCCCAAGGTGCGCCCGCAGCGCGAGCGCCTTGAAGGATCCGATGCAATCGCCGCGCCCTCGGTCCCGTTTGCCCCGAGAGGGGAAGCGATCCTTTCCAACATCCAGCCGGGCGCGCTTGGTTCGATAACCGTGCTGCTCGCCCTCATCGCCGGCATCGGCTATGGCGGCTGGTCGCTTCTACAGGAGGTGCAGCGCGTGCAGCTGGCACCTGTCGAACAGGCGCCCGGCATCGTGGCAGAGCTTGACCCGCTGGCGACGGCAGGTGCGGCGGGTTCAGATCAGTCGATGATGTCCGACATGGATGTCGCGGGGCTGTCCGCCAACGATGGGCCGACATCGCCGGAAATCTATGACCGCCTTTACCGACCCCAGGCGCTCGAAATGCCCGTCCTGGTGGCACGCGACGGCCCGATCGCAGCGATAGACCCGCGAACCTCCGGCGCCTTGGCCGAGGTTGCCACGGGGGCGGAACTCGCACCCACCGGCTCCATTCCTGCACTGGGTGAGACCCCTGTTCAGGTCGTCGCCGATGTCGCGCCGGGGGTCGAGATCCTAGCCGTGCGCCCGTCTTGGGTGCGGGTATCCGCCGCGGATGGCACGGTCCTGTTCGAAAAGATCCTCGATGCGGGTGAGCGTTACGCGGTCCCGATGATGGAGGAAGCGCCGTTGCTGAGGGCCGGCAACTCCGGTTCTGTCTACTTCGCCGTCGCGGGCCAGACCTACGGACCGGCAGCGGAGGGCGCGCAGGTGGTCAAGAACCTGGCGCTGACCCCGGAATCGTTGACCGGGGCCTTTGCCGTGGCAGACCTGTCGCAGGATGCCGATCTTGCGCGGTTCGTTGCCGTCGCCTCGGCCAGCGTGGTGGAAGTTCCGGTCGCGGATCAGTAGCCCGCATTGCCCTCTGGCGGTCAACGCACTATCTAGGCGCTGACCCCGAAGGGATGCGAGGCCGCACATGTCTTCCGATCACCTGAACCACGTTCGCCCCTGGCGAAACATCTACCGCCGGAAGTCGCGACAGATCATGGTTGGCAATGTCGCCGTTGGTGGCGATGCGCCGATATCCGTTCAGACGATGACGAACACCCTCACCTCGGACGTGCGGGCCACGGTCGAGCAGGTTCAACGCGCCGCGGCCGCGGGGGCGGATATCGTGCGCGTGTCGACCCCGGACGAAGCATCGACCCGCGCCCTGCGTGAAATCGTGGCGGAAAGCCCGGTCCCCATCGTCGCCGACATCCATTTCCACTATCGCCGCGCGATCGAGGCAGCCGAGGCGGGCGCAGCCTGTCTGCGCATCAATCCCGGCAACATCGGCTCTGCCGCGCGCGTGAAAGAGGTCGTGAAGGCTGCACGCGATCATGGCTGTTCGATCCGGATCGGAGTGAACGCGGGCTCGCTTGAGCGGCATCTGCTGGAAAAATACGGGGAACCGTGCCCCGAGGCGATGGTCGAAAGTGGCCTGGACCATATCAAGCTGCTGCAGGACAACGATTTCCACGAATTCAAGATCAGCGTGAAAGCGTCCGATGTCTTCCTGTCCGCCGCAGCCTATCAGCAGTTGGCGGAGGTTACGGACGCGCCGATCCATCTGGGCATAACCGAAGCCGGTGGGCTTGTTTCGGGGACCGTCAAATCCGCGATCGGGCTTGGAAACCTGCTTTGGATGGGTATCGGCGACACGATCCGCGTCTCTTTGTCGGCGGACCCGGTGGAAGAGGTGAAGGTCGGATACGAGATCCTGAAATCGCTGGGCCTGCGCCATCGTGGGGTCACGATCATCTCGTGTCCGTCCTGCGCGCGGCAGGGCTTCGACGTCATCAAGACGGTGTCCGCGCTTGAGGACCGTCTGGCGCATGTGACGACCTCGATGAGCCTATCGATCATCGGCTGCGTCGTGAATGGCCCGGGCGAGGCGCTGATGACCGATATCGGTTTCACCGGCGGCGGCGCAGGTTCCGGCATGGTCTATCTGGCGGGCAAGCAAAGCCACAAGCTGTCGAACGAGCAGATGATCGACCATATCGTCGAGCTTGTCGAAAAGCGCGCCGAGGAGCTTGAGGCGGCAAAGGCTGCGGCCGAGTAGCTGCCCTACGCTCAAGTATTTGCAGCGGTGGCGTTGCGGGGCCGTTGACGCCCTGCGGGCCACCGGTTAGCTGAGCGCCATGGCACGCGCACCTCTTCTTCAGCTTTCCGGCATCTCTCTCACCTTTGGTGGAAACCCCGTTTTCGACGGTCTGGACCTCGTGGTCCAGGCGGGCGACCGAGTGGCCTTGGTGGGGCGCAACGGCTCGGGCAAGTCGACGCTGATGAAGGTCATGGCGGGACTGGTCGAACCCGACCAGGGCGTGCGGACCGTGCCGCCCGGCGTCAGCGTGGGCTACATGGAGCAGGAACCCGACCTGTCGGCGTTCGCCACGCTTGGCGAATTCGCGGCCTCGGGACTGCCGGAGGGGGAAGACTACCGTGTTTCCGTCGTGGCCGAGGGGTTGCGTTTCGATCCCCAGACACCGATCGCGGCGGCCTCGGGAGGAGAGCGGCGCCGTGCTGCGCTGGCCAAGCTGCTGGCCGAAGCGCCGGAGCTCATGCTTCTGGACGAACCGACCAACCACCTGGATATTCAGGCGATCCGGTGGCTTGAGGACCAGTTGCGCGAAACCCGCGCGGCCTATGTTATCATCAGCCACGATCGCGCCTTTTTGCGCGCGCTGACGAAGGCCACCTTGTGGATCGACCGGGGCGCGGTGCGGCGCAACGAAAAGGGCTTCGAGGCGTTCGAGGACTGGCGCGAAACTGTGTGGGCGGAAGAGGATGTTGCGCGGCACAAGCTTGAGCGCAAGATCAAGTCCGAGGCAAAGTGGGCGGTCGAGGGGATTTCGGCGCGCCGAAAGCGAAACCAGGGTCGCGTCCGCGCGCTGCAGGCGCTGCGGGCAGAGCGCGCGGCGATGATCCGGCGTCAGGGCACCGCCGACATGGCGTTGGAGACCGGTCAGGTTTCCGGGCGCCTGGTCATCGAGGCAAAAGGAATTTCAAAGCAGTACGGTGAAAAGCTGATCCTGCGTCCGTTCGACCTGACGGTGCTGCGGGGCGACCGGGTGGCCTTCGTCGGGCCGAACGGGGTCGGCAAGACCACCCTGCTCAAGATGCTGACCGGAGAGATTGCGCCCGACACGGGCACGGTCCGTCACGGCACCAACCTCCAGATCGCCGTTTTCGACCAAGCCCGCGCTGCGCTTGATTTCAATATGTCGCTTTGGGACGGGCTGGTGAACGATCCCGAGATGTCGGTGTCCGGCCGGTCCGACCAGGTGATGGTGCGCGGGACGCCCAAGCACGTCGTTGCCTACCTCAAGGACTTCCTGTTCGACGAAGCGCAGGCGCGTGCCCCCATCGGGTCACTGTCGGGCGGAGAGCGCGCGCGGCTGCTTCTGGCGCGCATCATGGCCAAGCCGTCGAACCTGCTGATACTCGACGAGCCGACGAACGATCTTGATGTCGAGACGCTGGATCTTCTGCAGGATATCCTTGGCGAATATGACGGGACTGTTCTGCTGGTCAGCCACGACCGCGACTTCATCGACCGGGTTGCGACCACGACCGTCGCGATGGAAGGCGGCGGGCGGGCTGTGGTCTATGCCGGTGGATGGACCGACTATCAGGCCCAACGGGCGGAACAGGCGCCGGAGCGCGCCGCGCCCAAGGCATCGCCAAAGTCGGTTCCGGCTGCTGAGGAAAAGGTCAGGAAAGCCGCGCAAGGCCTTACGTTCACTGAAAAACATCGGCTTGAGTCGCTTCCGGACGTAATTGAAAAGCTGGAAGCCGAAATTCGCAAGCTGACGGATTTCCTGTCGGACCCCGATCTGTTCCAGAAATCACCCGATAAGTTCCGCAAGGCATCCCAAGGCCTGGCTGAACGACAGGCCGCCTTGACGGCGGCCGAGGAGGAATGGTTGTTGCTGGAAGAAAAAGCAGGCGCGTGAAACGGCGCTCGCCCTGCGCCGGTGCTGGTCGGCGCTTGATCTCAATCAGGAAGGAGCCTTGATGTCCGTTCCCGTCATTCTTGCGATCGATGTCGAACCTGATGAGCGCGTCGTGCGCAAGACGCGCGAAGGCTGGCCCGGCTTTCCGATGCTGGTCGAGTTGTTGATGGACCGTCGCGCCCGGCTTCAGGATGCAACAGGAAGGCCGGTTTTCTTCAACTGGTATCTGCGGCTCGACCCGCAGATCGAGATCGCCTTCGGTGACGCCGGTTGGGTCTTCGACCGCTATGGCGAACTGATCGACCGCGTCTGTTCGGCCGGCGACAGCCTCGGACTGCATGTGCACACTTGGCGGCCTGTTCGTCGGTTCTTTCGCAACACCTGGCTTGCCGACTTTGAAGATGCCGAGTGGATCCGGCATTGCCTTACGCTAGGGCTCGAAACGTTCCGCAAACGCACGGGGGCGTTTCCCGCGACGATGTCCTTCGGCGACAATTTCATGCACGAAAGCGCCCTGCAAGTCATGAACGAGTGCGGCATCAGGGCGGATTTCTCGATGAACCCGGGCATGAAGCCACGCAAGGCGTTGGGAAAGGGCGAGCTGAGCGCCGGCATGCTGCCCGACTACCAGTCCACGCCGCGGCACCCGTTCAAGCCCTCGTCGGCCGACTTTCGCGTTCCCGGCAAGACCAACAACGCGTTCTGGGAGGTGCCCGTCACCTCTGGCATCGTCGGCAAGGACAAGGACGGCAGTGACCGCTGGGTGAAGCTGCTGTGGGGCACCAATCCGGACTGGGTAGGTGGTATCACAAGGCAGGCGCTGTCAAGGCCATCGCCCTACCTGTTTGCAGAGTGCCGCACCGATGTCCTGACCCATCCCAAGACGCGGGAACGTTTCCTGTGGGCGCTTGATCACTATGAAAGCCTAGCCCGCGAAGGCGATCTGGAGTTCATGCGCCTCGAGTCCTTCTGCGACCGGCTCGAGCAGGAGGCGATGGTCGTTTCCGCATGACGCCTCTCTGGAAGATCCGGCGAGAGTTGACGCGGATCTGGCGTCAACTGGTGTTTCTGCCGATGCACCCGGTCGAACAGGCATGGTTTCGGCTGCATCCCATGTTGTTTCCGGGCGTGTGCAGGGTTCACCAAGGCGACCAGCGGCCGGCGAAGGACATCGCGGTCTTTCTGATCCACCAGCCGCGGGGACTGCAGGAAACGGTGATCGCCACCTGTCGTCATCTGGGCGCAAGTGGATATGCCGTGCATCTGGTATCGAACGCGCGCCTTGAACCGCACTCTGTTCAACGCCTACGGCCCCTATGCAGCCGCATCATCGAACGCCCAAACCACGGCTACGACTTTGGCGGATACAGGGCCGCGATCCTTCGGCTGCTGGAGGAGGGAACGACACCGGAAAACCTGCTGCTGCTGAACGACTCTGTCTGGTTTCCGGCGCTGAAGGGCTGCGATCTTCTTGATCGGCTGCGCCAATTGGAGGCGGACGTCACGGGGCCGGTTCATTATCGACACCGCACGGCACGGCGTTCGCACCTCCAGTCATACATGGTGAATTTTTCTGCGCGCGCGTTTCAAAGCGAGGCATTCCGGGACTTCTGGACCGGGTACGCGATGTCCAACAACAAGGTCCGCACGATCCGCAACGGAGAGATGCGCCTGACCCACGCCCTTCGCGAGGCGGGGCTAGGCATAGGCGCGGTCCATGAAGCCCATGTGGACCCTGACTTGCGCCGATTGTCCTGCGGCGATCGGACGGATCTGCCGAGGTTGGCGCAGGCCACCGAATTGGCGTCCGAGGCAGGGTTTGATCCCGGCCGGTGGTCCGACGGGGGCGAGGATCGGAACGGGGGGTCCACATACCTCTTGTCGCAGCACCCCCGAATGACCTTTGGTTTTCTTGGTTTCCCGATCCTCAAGAAGGATCGCACTGCAATCTACCGCGCGCAGCGCGCGGCCCTTCTGGGCCCCGCAGCATCCGATCTGCGCGACATGATGGAGCCAGAGGTTCTGGCCGCCGTACGGGACTGGGACGGCTGAGCGGCGGCGTCGAAAGCTGGACTGGAATCGCTGTCTCGAATGTCGCTAGTTTGCGCGTCACAGGTGCCGCAGGACAGGAGGACCTTGTGTCAGGGCCGCTGAGAGGACTAAGGATCATCGAGATAGCCGGTCTGGGCCCCACGCCCTTTGCCGCGATGACGCTGGCAGACATGGGGGCAGAGGTCCTGAGGATCGAACGACCCGGAAGCGCGCACATCTTCGGCCTGAACTACGAGGTGCTAAACCGGGGGCGGGGATTTGTAACCCTTGATCTTAAGGACGCGGACGGTCGGGCCATGGCGCGGCGGCTGATCCATCGCGCGGATGGGCTTGTCGAAGGACTGCGCCCGGGCGTGATGGAGCGGCTGGGGCTTGGCCCGGACGACTTTCCGGACAACCCGCGTCTTGTCTATGGCCGCATGACCGGGTGGGGACAGGCGGGGCCGCTTTCGCAGACCGCCGGCCACGATATCAACTACATCGCGCTGACCGGGGCGCTGCATGCGATTGGAACGGAGGAACGGCCTGTGCCGCCTCTGAACCTGCTGGGCGATTTCGGCGGTGGTGGGATCTACCTTGCGTTCGGCATGGTGTGCGCGCTGTTCGAGGCTGCACGCTCGGGTCGGGGGCAGGTCGTCGATGCCGCGATCACGGACGGAGTGGCGCATCTGTCGGCAATGATCCGAACGCTGCTGGCGGGCGATGCCTGGGCCGGTGGGCGCGGGCGGAACCTGCTGGACGGCGGAGCGCCCTACTACGGTACGTATCGATGCAAATGCGGGGGCTTCGTCGCGCTTGGCGCCATCGAGGAAAAGTTCTGGATGTCGTTCCTGACCATCGCCGGGCTTGATCCGGCTTCGCTGCCCGATCGCCACGATCCGGAGAAGTGGTCCGACCTGCGCGCCTTGCTTGAGGCGCGTTTCATCTCGCGCACGCGCGACGAATGGGCGGCGCTTGCAGAGGGCAGCGATGCCTGCCTGACCCCAGTACTTGATCTGGCAGAGGCGCCCGGCCACCCACACAACGTTTCACGCGAGACCTTCGTAAGCCACGAAGGTGTGACACAGCCCGCGCCCGCTCCCCGACTTTCGCGGACGCCGGGTGAGATTGCCGAGGGATCGCAAAAACGATCCCTCGATCCCGAACAGGTCCTGGCAAAGTGGGGGGCGTGACGGTCGGGCGTCAGCCACGCCGCCGCCTGCGCCCGCCCTCGGTCCCGCCGCCCGATCCGCCGGTGTTGAAGCTGACATCGGGCAGGGTGACCACCTTCGAAAGCTCCGGGAAGGTGTCGACTGCGTGCGGCATCGCGTTCGCGGCGACGAAGTGTTCCTGGAAGCGCGGCTCGATCGCGGTTTCGACCTTGTGGATGCGCTTGACCTCGTCCTCGATCGCGGCGCGGGAGCCGACGTTGCACAGCGCGATGCGCGCGCCCGTTCCGGCCGCGTTCCCGGCCGAGGTTACCTTGTCCAGCGGCACGTCGGGGATCATCCCCAGAACCATCGCGTGCTTGGGGCTGATATGCGCCCCGAACGCGCCGGCAAGGACGACGCGGTCGACCTTGTCGATCCGCAGTTCGTCCATCAGCAGGCGCGCGCCGGCGTAAAGCGCGGACTTCGCAAGCTGGATCGCGCGGATGTCGCCCTGGGTGACGCTGATCAGGGGGCCGCCAGTGGCGGTCCCGTCATGCAGGACGTAGGCGTTGGTGCGCCCGGTGGCCACGCAACGCGGCGTGCCCGTCTGTTCGGCCGAACCGATCAGCCCGCCAGCATCGACGATGCCCGCCATGCGCATTTCGGCGACGACCTCGATGATGCCGGAGCCGCAGATCCCCGTGATCCCGGTGCCGGTGGTGGCGGCGGAAAAGCCCGGATCGTCCGACCACAGGTCGCTGCCGATCACGCGGAACCGCGGTTCCTTGGTGACGGGATCGATCTCGACCCGTTCGATTGCGCCCGGCGCGGCCCGCTGGCCGGCACTGATCTGCGCGCCCTCGAACGCGGGACCGGTGGGCGACGAGCAGGCCAGAACCCGGTCCTTGTTGCCGCAAAGGATTTCCGCGTTCGTGCCGACGTCCACGATCAGCACCATGTCCTCGGACTTGTTCGGCTCTTCCGACAGCGCGACGGCGGCGCAGTCCGCGCCGACGTGCCCGGCGATGCAGGGCAGTATGTAGACGCGCGCATGATCGTGGATCGCGCCCAACTCAAGTTCGCTGGCGGACAGGGACAGGCTTTCCGACGTGGCCAGCGCGAAGGGCGCCTGGCCAAGTTCGACCGGGTCGATGCCCAGAAGAAGGTGGTGCATGACCGGGTTGCACACAAAGACCGCCTCGACGATCTGGCGCGGGTCGATGCTGGCTTCGGTTGCGATGGCCTGGGCAAGGCCGTTCAGCGCATGGCGCACGGCCGAGGTCATCTCCCTGTCGCCGCCCGGGTTCATCATCGCGTAGCTGACCCGGCTCATCAGATCCTCGCCGAAGCGGATCTGCGGGTTCATGAGGCCCGAGGAGGCAAGAACATTGCCGTTGCGCAGGTCGCACAGATGCGCGGCGATTGTGGTCGAGCCAAGATCGATCGCCAGGCCGTACAGCCGGCCTTCCCAGTAGCCCGGCCAGATGTCGATGATGCGGGGCCTGCCGCGATGGTCCTTGTGAATGGCGACGGTGACCTTCCATTCGCCCTTGCGCAGGATCGGTTGCAGCCGGCCCAGAAGGACGGCGTCGGCCTCAAGCCCCTCGATCTGCCACTGTTCGCGCAGCGCGTCGGACAGGCGCTGAAAGTCGCCCGAAGGTTCGTGCATGTCGGGCTCTGAAACCTCGACGTAATAGGCGTGGGTGGCCGGATCCATCGTGATGTCGCGCTGTGTCGCGGACTTGCGGATGACCTGGCGGTGAACCTGGCTTTCCGGGGGCACGTCGATGACGATGTCTTCCATGATCTTGGCCTGACATCCCAGGCGCCGACCTTCCTTTAGCCCGCGGATGCGGTCGTAGCGCGCCTCGACCTCGTTCCATTCGGAAAGCGCGCCCTGGCTCACGGTGACGCCGTGCTTGGGGAATTCGCCATATCCCGGCGTGATCTGGCACTTGGAGCAGATGCCGCGCCCGCCGCAAACCGAATCGAGGTCGACCCCCAGCTGACGCGCAGCCGTCAGGACGGGCGTGCCTACGGGGAAGCGACCACGCTTGCCCGATGGGGTGAAGATCACAAGCGGCTGGTCGGTCATAGGGAAACTCCGGGTGTTCCTGATGCGCGGTGCTACCATAGGCAAGGAACCGGCGGCGGCAAGGTCCGTTCGCGGCGCGTCAAGGTCAGCGTGCGTCAGGCGCGCGGAATTCCCGCTCTGACAGCCATCGCAGGATGGCGTCGCGGTCCCCGTCAAGGCTGGGCGAGGGCTTGCGCGCCGAGGGTTCGGCAATGCCCGTCATCTTGACGGGATTACCCGCCGCAACGAAGGTGGGCCGTCCCTCTGGCGCGCTAACCGGCAAGACCATGTTGCGCGCCAAGACCTGCGGATCGGCCAATGCCTCGGCCATGTTCTGGACGCGGCCCGTCGGCACACCGTGTGCCTCAAGCGTCTCGATCCAGTGTGACCGGGGCAGCGTCAGTGTGACCATCTCGATCAGACGCTTGAGAAGATGGACGTTTTCGCAACGATCCGCGTTGGTGGCAAAGCGCGGGTCGGCGGCAAGCTCGGGCTGGCCCAGTGCCGCGCACAGCCGCGCGAAGATCGCGTCGTTCCCTGCGGCGATCACGAAGAATCCGTCCGAAGCGCGATAGGTCGAAAAAGGTGTGATCGTGGGATGTCGTGCACCTGTCGGGCCGGGCGGTTTGCCCGTGGCGGTGGTTATGGCAATCGCGTGTTCCTGGATCACGATCTGCGCATCCAGCATCGAGATATCCACCTTGGCGCCCTTGCCTGTGCGGTCGCGTGCCAACAGCGCGGCCAGGACGCCCTGCACCAGGTACATCCCGGCCACGATGTCGCCGATGGAAGCGCCGACCCGGACCGGACTGCCGCCTTCCTCGCCGGTGATGGACATGACGCCGCCGCGCGCCTGCACAACCATGTCATAGGCTGGCTTGCCCGCCTCGGGGCCCGTGTGGCCGAAGCCCGAGACCGCCCCGTAGATCAGCGATGGGAAGCGTGCGGACAGCTCGGCCCAGCCATATCCCAGCCCCTCCATCGCGCCGGGACGAAAATTCTCCAGGATCACGTCGGCCTGACCCAGCAGGCGTTCGAAGACGGCCCGGTCGGCTTGGGATTTGAGATCCAGCGCGATCGACTTCTTGCCGTGGTTGAGCGCGGCGAAATAGGCGCTTTCCCCGTCCTTGAACGGGGGGAAGGCGCGCGTGTCGTCGCCGCTTCCGGGGCGTTCGACCTTGATCACCGTCGCGCCGAAATCGGCAAGCTGGGTTGATGCGTAGGGCCCGGCAAGCACATGCGTCAGGTCGATGACGACGATTCCGTCAAGCGGCGCGTGCATGAAATCCTCCGTATCGGCTGGCTCGAACCTAGCCCCGGCCAGCTGTTACGCCATGATCCAGATCAGTCGCGCGGCGACCGGGCCAACGTGATTAGCCACGCTCCTCGGAGACAATTCCCTGCATTGCCTCTAGCGGCGCGTAGCCCCGCAGAAGCTGATCCCCGATGACGAACGAGGGCGTTCCCGCAATCTGCAGCCTTTGCGCAAGAAGGTGGTTGTCCTCGATGATCTTCGTGACCTCGGCATCGTTCATGCGGGCGACGATGGAATCAGAATCCAGCCCGAGGTCGTCGGCGAAACTGCGCAGGGACGCCTCCGTCACGTCGCCACGGAAACTTTCGTAAAAGCCGGCGCTGATCTTGGCATAGGCCTCGTCGCCCGCGACAAGGCGCGCCGCGATCGCAAAACGCGACGCAAGCGTCGACTGTTCCCCCAGGATCGGGAACTCCTTGATGATGAAACGGATGTTGCCGTCCGACGCGATCAGCTCGGCCACCGCGCCGTGCGCCTTGCGGCAATAACCGCAGCGGTAGTCAAGAAACTCGACCACCGTGATGTCGCCCTCGGGATTGCCGCCGACAAAGCTGTAGCCGTCGTTGAAGATGTCATCCGCATTCGCCGCGACAAGCGCCTTGTCGCCCTCGGCCTGGGCCTGGGCGTTGCGCTGTTCCAGTTCGTTGATGACCTCGACCAGAACTTCGGGATTGGCCAGCAGGTAGCTGCGCACCTCGGCGCCGAAAGCCTCGCGTTCGGCATCCGACATGGCCGAGATGTCGAAGGCAAGGGCAGGTTGGGCGGCCAAGAGGGCGCAGGCGAAGGCAAGGCGTTTCATCGGGTCTTCCTGTCGTCGGGCCATCTGGCCGGTTGTGGATGCCACGCATGACACAAGCCAGCCGACGCGCAAGGGGACTTTACGCCGCGGACGGGACCGGGCCATTGACCTTGACTGCCCGGGCTGGAATGTACGGGCATTATAAACTTGGCGGCCACAATAGGGACGTTTTCATGCGGGCTTCAAGACGGGGATCGGTCGATCCCTTCATTGTGATGGATGTTCTTGAGGCCGCACGCGCGGCGGAAGCTGGCGGACGTCACATCATCCACATGGAAATCGGGCAGCCTTCGACGCCCGCGCCATTGGCAGCGCGGCGCGCGCTGGCCGATGCGATGGAGGCCGATGCGTTGGGATACACCGTAGCGCTAGGCGTGCCTGCATTGCGCGCGCGCATCGCGCGGCTCTATCGGGACTGGTACGGCGTCGATCTGGACCCGGCGCGGGTGGTTGTAACGTCGGGGTCGTCCGGGGCATTCCTTCTGGCCTTCACGGCGCTGTTCGACGCGAGCGAGAAGGTCGCCATGGGTGAGCCCGGCTATCCCTCATACCGGCAGATCCTGAAGGCGCTGTCGCTGCAACCCGTCGGGATTCCGACGCGGCTTGAGGACCGCTACCAACCCCGCGCCGAGGATCTTCCCGATGATGTCGCCGGGCTGATCGTCGCGTCTCCCGCGAACCCGTCGGGCACGATGCTTTCCAAGCCCGCGCTGGAACGCCTGATAGCCGCCGCGCATTCGCGTGGCATCGCCTTCGTGTCGGACGAGATCTACCACGGACTGCAGTACGAGGGCCGCGCGGTGTCGGCGCTGGAAGTCAGCGACGACGTCTATGTGGTCAATTCCTTCTCAAAGTACTTTTCCATGACCGGTTGGCGTGTCGGCTGGATGGTCGTGCCGCAGGACCATATCCGCCTGGTCGAGCGTCTGGCGCAGAACATGTTCATCTGCCCTCCTCATGCGAGCCAGGTCGCGGCCCTTGCCGCGCTGGATTGCATCGATGAGCTTGAGGCCAATCGCGCAGCCTACGCCAAGAACCGAAGGCTGATGCTTGAAGGGTTGCCGAAGGTCGGTTTCACCCGGATCGCGCCACCCGACGGCGCCTTCTACATCTATGCCGATGTGTCGGACCTGACCCGGGACAGTCGAGTGCTGGCGGCCGAGATCCTTGAGGGGGCGGGGGTCGCCGTCACTCCGGGGCTCGATTTTGATCCGGTTCGGGGCGCGCATACCTTGCGCTTTTCCTATGCAGGCGCCACCGCGGACATCCGCGAGGGGCTGGACCGACTCGAACGGTTCATGGCCCGTCGCGGCTGAGATTGCGTGGCGCCGCCGGAGCGCTATGATCAAGCGAAAACGGCGGGCAGGATGCGTCGACTTCTGGGAATGCTATTTGCGGCGCTGATGCTGGCGCCGATGACCGGCGGCCTTGTTGCGGGCGAGCTGACGGCTCTTGCCCGGCTGGATCCGACGGCATCATCGGTCGCAGACAGTGCAGAGGGGCTGGGCATCGATCTGACGATCGACCAGCCCGTGCCATACCGTGTCTTCTTCCTTGCTGATCCGCCGCGCGTCGTCGTCGACTTCCGCGAAGTCGAATTCGCCGCCGCCAGCCCAGCGGCGCTTGACCGCAGCGCGCGCGTGCGCTGGCTTGGCTTCGGGCCCTACCGCGAAGGCTGGTCGCGGCTGGTGGCAGAACTTGACGGACCCTACAGACTGCAAAGTGCGGCAGAACCCAGAGTGGGCGGCGGCGCGCGCATATCACTCAGGCTTGTTCCAACCTCGGCTGAGGATTTCGCCGCCAGCGCGGGCGCGCCGGAAGATCCCGACTGGGCGGTGCCGGAAGCCGCGCCGGTCGAACTGCCCAAGCGGCGGCAGGACGGTTCCCGGCCGCTGGTCGTGGTGCTTGATCCCGGCCACGGCGGGCTGGATCCGGGGGCCGAGGCCGGCAATCTGCGAGAGGCGCATCTGACGTTGTCGTTCGCGCGGGAACTGGCCGAGGTGTTGCGCCGTGACGGCATGATCGTCGAATTGACGCGGGGCGACGACAGTTTCGTTCCGCTTGAATCCCGGATCTCGATCGCAAGGGCTGCGGGGGCGGATCTGTTCCTGTCGCTTCATGCCGACGCGCTTGAGGAAGGGATCGCAACCGGTGCCACGATCTACAAGCTGGCCCTTGACGCCAGCGAGCGCGCGGCCGGTCTTTTGGCCGAACGCCACGACCGTGCCGATCTTCTGGCAGGGGTCGACCTTGTGAACCAGGACGACGTGCTGGCGACGGTCCTGATGGACATGACCCGCCTTGAAACGACGCCGCGGACCGACCGCCTCGCCGCAAGACTTGCCGAGGCGATCGCCGGGGCAGGCATCCGGCTGCATCGCCACCCCGTCCAGGAGGCCGCGTTTTCCGTGCTGAAGGCCCCGGACATTCCTTCGGTCCTGCTCGAGTTGGGCTTCATGTCCTCTCCCGCGGACCGCGAGCGTCTGGTGGATCCCGTGTGGCGCGCCGCCATGGCCGAGGCGATCCGTGCCGCCATCGCCGAGTGGGCCGCCCAGGACGCTGCAGAGGCGCGCCTGGTCCGAAAGTGACCCGGCAGCATTCCGCCACCTCGGGAAGTTGTTTTGACCCCGTACCTGCGAGGATGTATAGAATGGCGAGTTTTTCGAAGGGCTACGCGTGATCCGATTTCTGTTTTCCACTGTCGGGGGTCTGTTCAGCTGGATCATCACCGGCTTGTTCTTTGGCGCCCTGACCCTGGGCGCCGTGTTCTGGTTCTATGGGCGCGATCTGCCCAACCACGAACAGCTGACGCAGTACACGCCCAAGACCATCAGCCGCATCTATTCCGGCGAAGGACGCATCATCGACGAATTCGCCGATGAACGGCGCATCTACGTTTCGATCGAAGAGGTTCCTGATCTTGTCAAACGCGCCTTCATCTCGGCCGAAGACAAGAATTTCTATACGCATCAGGGCTTTGATACGCGCGGCATCGCCGCTGCCGTGTGGGAGGCTGTCAGATCCCGTGGCAAGAACGTGCGCGGCGCCTCGACCATTCCGCAGCAGGTTGCCAAGAACTTCCTTCTGTCGGGCGACAAGACGGTCGAGCGAAAGATCAAGGAACTGATCCTGTCCACGCGGCTGGTCGAGACCCTGTCACGCGACAAGATCCTGGAGCTTTACCTGAATGAGATCTTCCTTGGCCAGAACAGCTACGGCGTTTCGGCCGCGGCTCAGACCTACTTCAACAAGACACTGAGCGAACTTGCCCCGCACGAGGCCGCGACCCTCGCCGCGATGCCCAAGGAACCGTCGAATTTCCACCCGGTGCGAAATCGTGACCGGCTTCTCGAGCGGCGCAACTATGTGCTCAGAGAGATGTGGCAAAACGGCTACCTTGATGAATCCACCTATCGGGCCGAGAAGGACCAACCGCTCAGATCCGTCCAGAACGGGGATTTCCCGGCATTCCGCGAGGCTTTGCCGCCGCGCGACTATTTCACCGACGAGATCCGCCGACAGCTCTCGAAAAGCTTCGGAGAGGAAGAGTTCTTTTCCGGCGGCCTTTCGATTCGCGCGACTGTTGATCCCGCCATGCAGAAGGAAGCCGCCGCTGCATTGCAGGAGGCGCTGGAAAGCTTCGACCGCAAGCAGGGCATCTGGCGCGGAACAGGCAGGACGCTGACGACCCAGGAAATCGAGGACGAGGACAGCTGGCGCACTGCACTCGCCCTGGTTGATGTGCCGCGCGACATTCCGGGATGGCATCCGGCGGTGGTGCTTTCGGTTGGCGACAACGCCGCGCGGATCGGCATCGAGGGCGTCAAGGACGACGCGGACGGCCATTGGATCCCGGCCGAGGACGTGACCTGGGCGCGCAAGCGCCAGTCGGACGGAAAGCTGGGCGCGAAGGCCAAGGTCGCCGGTGACCTGGTTTCGACGGGCGACGTCGTCATGGTACAAGAGCTTCTGAACGAGGACGGCAGCTTTGCGCGCTGGTCGCTGCGCCAGGTTCCGGTGGTTCAGGGCGGCTTCATGGCGATGGACGTCAACACGGGTCGCGTCATCGCCATGCAGGGCGGCTTTTCCTATCAGTCATCGGTCTTCAACCGCGCGACGCAGGCGCAGCGGCAGCCGGGTTCGTCCTTCAAGCCCTTCGTTTATGCCGCCGCTCTGGATTCCGGCTTCACGCCCGCCACGATCGTTGTCGATGCGCCGATCGAGGTCGACACACCGCAGGGTCTTTGGCGTCCCAAGAACGCGTCGAACAAGTACTATGGCCTGACGCCTCTGCGCACCGGTATCGAACAGTCGCGCAACCTGATGACGGTTCGCGTGGCCCAGGAGATCGGGATGGAGACCGTGGCAGGCTACGCGGAACGCTTCGGCGTCTACGATCACCTGCAGCCCTTCCTGGCCAACGCGCTTGGGTCGCAGGAAACCACGCTTTACAAGATGGTTGCCGCCTATGCGATGTTCGCCAATGGCGGCGAACGCGTGGAGCCGACGCTTGTCGATCGAGTCCAGGATCGCTGGGGGCGCACGGTTTACCGCCACGATCAGCGCAGCTGCCTCGATTGCGACAAGCAAAGCCTGCCTGCGGGGCGGGCGCCCGCGATCCGGTCGGACCGCGAAAGGGTGATGGACGCGATCACCGCCTATCAGTTGACCTCGATGCTGCAGGGCGTGGTGACGCGCGGCTCGGGCTCGGGCGTGCGGCTTCCGGTTCCGGTCGCCGGCAAGACCGGTACGACGAACGACGCCAAGGATGTCTGGTTCATCGGTTTCACCTCGAACATCGTGGCGGGCTGCTACATGGGCTATGACCAGCCCCGTACGCTGGGGGCGGGGGCCTATGGCGGCACGCTTTGCGTTCCGGTGTTCAACGCCTTCATGAAGAAAGCCGTCGAAAAGTTCGGCGGATCGCAGTTCAAGGTTCCGCCCGGCGGCCACTTCATGAACATCGACCGCTATACCGGCGAACAATTGCCACCGGATGTTTCGGGGGACTTCGTGCAGGCCGAATACTTCCGCGACGGGGTCGTACCGATCTTCGGTCTTGGTGCATTGGTCGACGGCGGCTTCGGTGTGACGCAGAACCTGCCGCTGTTTGCGCGCGGTGAAACCGAAGACGAAACCGGCACCGCGGTCACGACATCCACGGGTGAAACCGTGGTCATTCCCAACAAGGCAGACTTCGGAACCTTGAATTCGGGCGGACTGTACTGACAATGAGGGGAACAAGCCGGCGCCGGCCGCCCTTGCCCGGGCGAGGCGCCTCGGCTATCACCCGTGCCGATACGTGAAGGAAGGAACGGCCGATGCGCGCCGAAACGCAGAATACTGTCGAAGCGATCAAGAAGTCGTTGAAGCTTCTGGGCCAGCGGATGGATTGGGAAACCGCCCCACACCGCCTGGAAGAATTCAATGCGATGATCGAGGACGGCGACCTCTGGTCGGACCCTGCGCGCGCCCAGAAGCTGATGCGCGATCGGCAGATGCTGATGGATGCGGTGGAAACCTACCGCAAGATCGATCGCGACCTTACAGACAACGTCGATCTGATCGAACTGGGCGAGATGGAGGACGACGCCGAGATCGTCTCCGAGGCGGAAGCCAGCCTGAAGTCGCTGCGGGAATTCGCCGCCGCCAAGGAGCTTGAAGCGCTGCTGGACGGAGAGGCGGACGGCAACGACACCTTCCTTGAAATCAACGCAGGCGCGGGCGGCACGGAAAGCTGCGACTGGGCGTCGATGCTTGCGCGGATGTATGTCCGCTGGGCCGAGAAGAAGGGCTACAAGGTTGAACTGATCTCGGAAAATCCGGGCGAAGAAGCTGGTATCCGTTCCGCCGCCTACAAGATTTCCGGCCCCAACGCCTATGGCTGGCTCAAGTCGGAATCCGGCGTGCACCGGCTGGTTCGCATTTCGCCCTATGACAGCGCGGCGCGCCGACACACGTCTTTTTCCTCGGTCTGGGTCTATCCCGTTGTCGACGACAACATCGAGATCACGATCCCCGACAATGAAATCCGTATCGACACTTACCGGTCGTCGGGCGCGGGTGGTCAGCACGTCAACACCACGGACTCGGCCGTCCGGATCACACACCTGCCGACCGGCATTGTCGTGACCTCGTCCGAAAAGTCCCAGCACCAGAACCGCGCCAACGCCATGGCCGCGCTGAAATCGCGGCTCTACCAGCTGGAGCTGGACAAGCGGAACGCCGAGATCAACGCCCAGCATGCCGCCAAGGGCGAGGCGGGCTGGGGCAACCAGATCCGCAGCTATGTGCTTCAGCCCTACCAGATGGTGAAGGACCTGCGTACGAGCTGCGAGACATCTGACACCCAAGGTGTTCTGGATGGCGATCTGGATGCCTTCATGGCCGCGACCCTTGCCATGGACGTCGCGGGCAAGAGCCGGGCGGAGGCGCAGGCCGACGGCTGATCGCCCCCAAATCCGGCGCTTGTCAGATGGGCCGGGTCTGTCTTAGCCTTCCCTTCGCGTGCGAGGGAGGAGTGCACATGATGGACGTTACCGCGGGTCCCGATCCATTGCCCGAGATCCGTTCCGCGAAGATGGATGATATCGCCGATGTGTTGAAGGCGGGATGGCGCGATTTCCTGCGCACGCCGCTGTTCGGGCTGTTCTTCAGCGCGGTCTACGTCGCCGGGGGAATGATGCTCTGGCGCATCTACTCAGCCGCAGGACAGGAATGGTGGATCGCCCCGCTTGCGGTCGGGTTTCCCCTGATCGGTCCTTTCGCGGCGGTCGGCCTTTACGAGATCAGCCGCCAGCTTGAGGCGGGAGCGAAACCGACGTGGAAAGCGGTCCTGGGGGTCGTCTTTGCCCAGAAGGACCGACAGATCCCGGCGATGGCGGCGGTCATCATCGTCTTTTTCCTGTTTTGGGTCTTCGTCGCGCATGCGTTGTTTGCGCTTTTCGTGGGGCTGCGCGCCTTCAGCGGCTCCATGAGCCTGTTCGAGGTGTTCCTGCAAGGAAGCGGGCCGATCATGCTTCTGATCGGGACGGTGGTCGGGGCGGCGTTTTCCACCGTGCTCTTTTCTATCTCGGTCGTCGGTCTGCCGCTATTGCTGGAGCGCGAGGTCGATTTCGTGACCGCGATGATCCACTCGGTTCAGGCGACCCTTGCCAACCTTCGCGTGATGGCCGCCTGGGGCGCTGTCATCGCGGGAGCGCTGTTCCTTGGAATGCTTCCGATGTTCCTGGGGCTGCTGATCGTTCTGCCCGTGCTGGGTCATTCAAGCTGGCACATGTACCGCCGCCTTGTGCAGACGCAGTGAAAAGAAAAGGGGCGCCTGATGGCGCCCCGGAACCTAACCGACCGCTTGCGGCTTACTTCGCCGCGACGGGCGCCGCCTTGGCTGCGCCGGAGCCGCCCGAGATCGGGTCGTCCTGCCGCTGGACAGAGCCTTCGAAATGCGCGCCGCTTTCGATGGCGATGGTCTTGTGGATGATGTCGCCTTCGACCCGGGCCGTGGCGGTCAGGCGCACCTTCAGCCCGCGCACGCGACCGACGACGCGGCCGTTGACCACGATGTCATCCGCGACGATCTCGCCCTTGATGGTCGCGCTTTCGCCCACGGTGAGCAGGTGCGCGCGGATGTCGCCTTCGACCGTGCCCTCGACCTGGATGTCGCCCGTGGTCTTGAGGTTTCCGACCACGGTCAGATCCGCGGACAGGATGCTTGCCGGGGGTTTCGCCTTGGGCGCGGAGGTTGTGAATTCGTAGGCCGGCTTTGTGGCAGCCGCTGGCTCGCTCGGCCGCGGGGCTTCGCTATCCGGGCCGGTTTTCGTGCCAGGCTCATTGATCCTGCTTTTAGAAAACATTTTTTCCTGCCTTGATGTAGGTCATCGGATTTACCGCCTTACCGTTCACGCGCACTTCGTAGTGCAAATGCGTCCCGGTCGAGCGACCAGTATTCCCCATAGCACCGATCTTTTCCCCGCGCGAGACTTTTTGGCCCTTCTTTACGTTGATGGCCGAAAGGTGCCCGTACCGGGTTTCAAGCCCGAAGCTGTGGCGGATCGTGACCAGGTTGCCGTATCCGCTTTCAGGTCCGGCGTGCACGACAACGCCATCCGCAGTGGAGTAGATCGGGCTGCCATGAGCCCCTGCAAGATCGGCGCCCTCGTGCATCCGTCCCCACCTGCGCCCGAAGGGTGAAGTGAAGCGGAAGGAGGTGTTGAGCGGCATCGCGAAGGGAAGTTTCTCGGCTGCGATCCGGTACATGTTCATCCTGTCCAGGCCGTCCAGGATCGCGTTGGCCCGCGCATGGTCAGCGATGGCGCCAGCGTTTGTCTCGTCTTCGGGCAGCGGAGGCAGGAGCGGGCCGATGGGGCCGCCCTGGCCGGAATAGCCTTGCCGGATCTGATCGATAAGGTCGTCCGGATCCATCCCAGCGGCCGTGAACATCTTGTCAAGCGGCTCCATCGAAACGGTGACCGCATCCTCAAGTCGCGAGAAGATTTCGGCATGACGCTCTTCCAGCAAGCGCATCTCGTAGGCCACGGTCTGGGTTTCCTGCCGGGCGCTGTCGGCGACGTCCGCCATGCTGTCGCGCTCCTTGGCGGTTTGGTCCAGAGCGGCGGTCAGGAAGGAAAGCGCGCCGGAAACGTCCTCGATGTCAGGCGTTTCGCTTGCCGTCTTGGCTTCGCCCGTCTTTGTCAGTTGCGCGACCTGCATCCGGGCCGCGTCGCGTTCCTTCATCGTGGACTTGAGCGTGGACTGGATCACGCCGATCCCGGTTTCCAACTCGTTGCGGCGCTCTTCCGAGGTCAGAAGGGCAGCCTGCATCTGCGAAACCTGCCCAAGGGCGATGGCGAAGCGTTCCTGCGCCGCCGCGGCTTCGGCGGCCCGTAGGTCACGCTCGCGCGACATCTCGTCCAGCCGGCGTTCATAGGTCGCCTGCTTCTGCTGCGCCTGTTCGCGACTGCCGCCCGCACCGATCGACTCCATCACGACGATCGAGGTGGCCACCACGGTCCAGGCCAGCAGCAAGGCTATGCCCGAAAGGACGACGGCCTGCGTCACCGGCTTCAGCCGAATGAACCGCGTTTCGGTGTCGGATTTCAGGAACAGGCGCTGTTCCGGTAGGCGGCGTTCAAGAAACGCGTGAACGCGATGTGCAAGTCGTGCCGGCAAGCGGTTCGTCCTCAGTTCAGCAGCATCCCCAGTGTTCCGCCCCTTCAGGGTCTGGAAGCGAGTGAGGGATTAGCAATCCGTTCCCGATGCCGCAACACTTTTGCGCGACTGATATATGACGGTGGCAGGAAGACGCCGACGGCTCAGGGCGCATCGGGCCGGAACGCAGGAGGATAGTCCTCTGCGAGTGGCCAGTAGAAGTCGGGTGGCAAGCCGGCTTCGGCCCGTTTCTCTTCGTTGAACGGAGGTTTCAGAGCGCCGTGGAAAAAGCGCCGGACCAGCGCGTGGAACGTGTCCTTGGGATCAAGATTGTCGCGCCCGCACAGGAAGTTGAACCACTTGGCGCCGTAGGCGACGTGGCCCACCTCTTCTGCATAGATGGTTTCGAGCGCGGCGGTGGCCGCAGGGTCCTGTGCCTTGCGGAAGATGTCGATCATGCCGGGCGTGACGTCAAGCCCGCGTGCCTCAAGCACCATTGGAACCACCGCAAGACGCCCCAGCAGGTCGTCGGCGGTGTCCTCGGCGGCGCGCCACATGCCGGCATGGGCGGGAAGCGCGCCATAGTGACTGCCCATGTCTTCAAGACAGTCGCACAGAAGATTGAAATGTTTGGATTCTTCGTCCGCCGCCTTTACCCAGTCGTCGTAGAACCCCATTGGCATCGACACATGAGCGAAGCGCGCGATTATGTCCCAGTGCAGATCGACGGCGTTGAGTTCGATATGCGCAAGGGCGTGAAGAAGCGCGATCCTCCCATGCGGCGATCCGGGCCGGCGGCGCGGCACCTCGCGCGGCGGCAAAAGCTCTGGCCGGTCCGGGCGCGCGGGCCTGTCGGGCGGCGTCGCCCGGCCGATCGGAAACGCCTGGCCCGCCTTGCGCGCGGCGAACCAGTCCGCGGCATGTGCGTGCGACAGCGCGGTCTTGGTCCGCCCGTCGGCGGTGCGCAACACCTCATCGGCGCGCTCGGCCAGGCTTTTCGTCATCACATCCCCCGCGGTTCCGATGCCGAGGGGATGCCAGAGCGGATCGGCGCCCGCAAGGTGCCCTGCGTCAAAGTGCCCTGGCCGCCGCCAGAACGTCCTCGGCGTGTCCGGCGACTTTCACCTTGGGCCAGACCTTGGCGATGCGCCCATCCGCTCCGATCAGGAACGTCGCGCGCTCGATGCCCATGTAACTGCGCCCGTACATGGTCTTCTGAACCCAGACGCCGTAGCGTTCGCAGGTATCGCCTTCGGCGTCCGAGGCAAGGATGATCCCCAGACCGTGCTTGCGACAGAACTTGTCGTGGGCTGCGACACTGTCCTTGGAAACGCCGATCACGGTCACGCCCGCAGCTTCGAAATCAGGGGACAGACGGGTAAAATCCATCGCTTCGGTGGTGCAGCCAGCGGTGTCGTCCTTCGGATAGAAGTAGAGGACGACAGGCTTGCCCGCATGGTCGGCAAGTGAAATCTTGCCGCCACCATCGCGTGGCAGGTCAAAAGCGGGGGCGACGTCGCCGGTTTCAAGCATTTTTGCAATCCTTTGCCGGTGGATACCACTATATGTTTTAATCGCTGCCCGGCGAAGTTAAAGGGGGGCAGCAAGGGGGCTGCCAGGCGGAAATGAGCAAAGCAAAAAGCAAACCGGTCAGACGGCATCTGCGCTGGTCTGCGCGTGCGCTGCTGTTTCTGCTTGTAACCGTCATGGTCTTCGGCGGTGCGATCCTCGCGCTTGGTCTGTCCGGCCAGCGCATCGCCGCGCCCGGCTGGGTGGTCGCGGCGATCGAGGATCGCGCGAACACCGGCCTTGCCGGCCGTGCTTCGGTCCGGCTCGGATCGGTCGAGGCCGTGGTCGAGGCGGGCTTCGTGCCGCGCATCCGTGTCGTCGATGTCGAGCTGTTTTCCTCTCGCGGGCGGCAGCTGGCCACCTTGAGGAGCGTCGGCGCAAGCTTCTGGCCGCGCCCGCTTCTTGAGGGCGTCATCCAGCCGCGCAGCCTGCGCCTGACCGGCGCGCGGCTGGCGCTCAGGCGCACGGCCGAGGGCAGTTTCGACATTTCATTGCCAGAGGCGGATGTGGCGTCGGGCAATGCGCTTAGCCCTGCGCAGATCCTGGACGAGGTCGATCGCGCCTTTGGCCTGCCCGCGCTGCGCGGGATCGAGAGGGTCGAGGTCAAGGACCTGTCGATCAACTTCGATGACCAGCGCGCAGGTCAGTCCTGGACCATCGCGGACGGGCGCATGTCGCTGACCCAGCATGCCGCGCGACTGGCGTATGACGTGAATTTCTCGGTCGAGGGGCCGGGTGGAAGGCCGGCGCAGGTGGAGCTGTCGCTTTCGACCGAAAAGGCCAATTCCGAAGCCGGTATCATCGCGCGCATCACCGGCGTTTCGGCGCAGGACCTTGCCGCGCAGTCGCCCGCGCTGTCGTGGCTTTCCGCGCTTGAAGCCCCGATCTCGGGCGCTCTGCGTACGGGGATCGACCGCAACGGCGTGGTTCAGGTCATGCAGGCAGAGCTTGACATAGGTGCCGGCGCCGTGAAGCCGCGCCCGGATGTCGCGCCGCTTCCCTTCGACAAGGCACGCGTGGCAATGTCCTACACGCCCGCGCACGCGCAGCTTGATTTTACAGATATCGCCATCGAAAGCCCCTCGCTTACCGCGACCGGCGACGCCAAAGCCTGGCTTGAGGGGATGGAGCGCGGCTTCCCCCGATCCCTGGCGGTGCAGGTTCACATGAGCCGCTTGGCCGGAAACCCCGAGGGCATCTTCGCCGCGCCCCTGGTGTTTGAAAACGGGCTGATGGATTTCAAGTTGTTGCTTGATCCGTTCCGCGTGACGCTGGGTCAGCTGACTCTGTTCGACCAGGGCCAACGGATCACCGCGACAGGAACGGCCGAAGCGGCTGCCGAAGGCTGGAACGTCGCGGTGGACGCCGAGATGGCGCAGCTTGGCGCGCGACGGCTGGTAGAGCTTTGGCCGATAGCCTTCGCCAACAAGACTCGATCCTGGTTGTCGGACAACCTGCTTGCGGGCGAGGCCTTCAACGCGCATGCCGCGCTGCGGATCAAGCCCGATCAGGAGCCCGTGTTCAACCTGGGGTTCGAGTTCCGCGAAGCCCAGGCGCGGTTCCTGAAAACCATGCCGCCGATCGCCGGGGGCGCGGGATATGGCACGCTGGACAACACGCGATTTTCGCTTGTGGTCGAAAAGGGCAGCGTTCGCCCGCCCGAGGGTGGAGACATATCGATCGCCGGATCGGTCATGCGCGTCGACGATATCCGGGTGAAGCCCGCGACCGGGATATTCGATCTGAAGACCCAATCCAGCCTGACGGCGGTGCTTTCGCTTCTGGACCAGAAGCCGCTTGAAGTGATGAAGAAGGCCGAGCGCGGGGTCGACCTGGCTTCGGCGCAGGCGCAGGCGGAACTGCGCATGGAGATTCCCTTTCTCAAGCATCTGTCGATTTCCGACATCACGTATGATGCGCGCGCCCAACTTCGGGACGTTCGGTCTGACCGGGTTGTGGCGGGAAAGGAACTGTCGGCTGATCGGCTCTACGTCACTGCCAACAAGGCCGGCGTCGCTGTTTCGGGTGCGGGAACCCTGTCGGGCGCACGGTTCGACGTGACCTGGCGCCAGAGATCATCAGCCGAGGAAAATGGCCAGAGTTCCGTCTCCGGGACGGTCGAGCTTTCGCCCACGTTCCTGAAGGCCTTCGGGCTGAATCTGCCGCAGGATGCCTTCGCGGGGCGAGGCAGCGGTGAGATCGCGCTGGACCTGAACAAGGGGGCACCGACCCGCTATCGACTGACTTCGGGATTGGCCGGAATATCCATGTCCCTGCCTTCGGTGGGATGGTCAAAGTCGCCCGACGCACAGGGACGTCTGGACGTGTCCGGTGTACTGGGCAGCCCAACGACGGTCGAAGCGCTGGAGCTTGAGGCATCGGGCCTTGCGCTGACGGGCGATGTAACGATGGCGCAGGATGGCGGCATGGAAAGCGCGCGCTTCCAGAAAGTTTCCCTGGGTGGCTGGTTCGACGGCTCGCTTGAGTTGCTGGGGCGCGGCAAGGGCCTGGCGCCGGCGATCGTGGTCACCTCGGGGACGGCTGACCTGACGCGGGCCGAGCTTGGTGGCAACGGAACGGAGGGTGACGGAAGGGGCGGCGGAGCATCGGGACCGGTGTCGGTATCCCTCGATCAGTTGCAGGTGACCGAGGGGATCCGGCTGACCCGTTTTCGCGGTGACTTCACGGATGAGGGCGGCCTTTCGGGTCGCTTCACCGGCCTTGTGAACGGGGAGGCGCCTGTTACGGGCGCCATGGTGCCGTTCGGGGGGCGCTCTGGCTTTCGCGTCAGGTCCGACGATGCGGGCAGCACCATGCGCGCCGCTGGTGTATTCACCAAGGCGCGGGGTGGCACGCTTGACCTCGTGCTGCAGCCGACGGGCGAAAAGGGATACTTCTCCGGTACGGTCGAGATGTCGGGGATAAGGGTCGTGGACGCCCCGGTGCTGGCCGGGCTTCTGGATGCCGTGTCTGTCGTCGGCCTGATCGACCAGCTCAATGGGCCGGGTATCATGTTCAACAAGGCGTCGGGGCGCTTCCGCATGACCCCGGACGCGGTCGAGATCGTCGAAGGCGCGGCGACCGGCGCTTCGATGGGCATATCTGTTGCCGGCGTATACCGCTCCGACACCAAGGAGATGGACTTGCAGGGAACCATATCGCCGGTTTACCTGCTGAACGGAATCGGGCGGATCGTTTCGAAGAAGGGCGAGGGGCTTTTCGGCTTCAACTACACGATGAGGGGACCCACATCCGCGCCGCGCATCCGGGTCAATCCGCTTTCCATCCTGACCCCGGGCATGTTCAGGGAACTTTTCCGTTCAGATCCGCCGACGATAGAAGAATGAAACTGACAGACTTCGATTTCGACCTTCCCGAGGCGCTGATAGCGACCCGCCCCGCAAATCCGCGAACGTCTGCGCGACTTCTTGTGGCAGAGGACGACGCGATCGCGGACAGGCATGTCTGTGACCTGGTCGATCTGCTGCGCACAGGGGACCGGCTGGTTCTGAACGATACGCGCGTGATCCCCGCGCGACTTTCCGGCACGCGGTCCCGCGAAACGGGGCAGGGCACCGCGGTCGCGAGGATAGAGGCGACACTACTTGAGCCGAAGGCGGGGGGCACCTGGGTCGCGCTTGTCAAACCTCTTCGAAAGCTGAAGGAAGGGGAGGAGATCCGCTTTTCCGATCGCCTGTCGGCGCGCGTCGCAAGCATCGCCGAAGGTCAGGCCGAATTGGCCTTCAACCTGCAAGGGGAGGACTTCGACGCGGCTCTGGCAGAGGCTGGGGATATGCCCCTGCCACCCTACATCGCTTCGCTGAGGGCACCCGACGCCCGCGACAAGACCGACTATCAGACGGTCTGGGCGCGCCATTCGGGCGCGGTGGCGGCACCCACCGCATCGCTGCACTTCGACGAGGCGCTTCTGCAGGCGCTTGCGGCCAAAGGCATCAACTTTACCCATGTGACGCTGCATGTGGGCGCGGGCACCTTCCTTCCGGTTAAGGTCGAGGACGTGACGACCCACCGGATGCACGCGGAGTGGGGCGAAGTAACCGCGAAGGCGGCGGAGGAGATCAACGCCACCAAGGCTGCCGGGGGCAGGGTGATCCCTGTCGGCACCACGGCGCTGCGCCTGATCGAGACGGCCGCGCGTTCCGGGCGGGTGGAGCCTTGGCGCGGCCCCACGGATATCTTCATCTATCCCGGTTTCCGGTTCCATGTGACGGACGCGCTGATGACGAACTTCCACCTGCCCAAGTCCACGCTTCTGATGCTTGTCTCGGCGTTGATGGGCATGGAGCGGATGCGCAGGGTCTATGCCCATGCCGTCGCTTCGGGTTATCGTTTCTTTTCATACGGGGATGCGTCCCTTCTGATTCCGTAAGAGCCGGGGGTGCCGCCATGACCGATCTTCCGCTCGAGCCCGCCTTGGCGGGGCCTATTGCCGAAGTCATTTCCACGTCGGCGCGCAATCGTGGCTTGCGCCCTGTCGCGTGCCGCCTCGGTCGCTTAACTCCGCTAGCGTTCGATCCTGTTCCGGCCCGGCTTGCGTCGCGGTCAAATCCATCCCATTAGCCGCTGCAATTGCGGGCGGACGGTGTCGCCGCCCCTCTGAACAAGAAGCGGTCCTGGGGCCGTCCGCGGCGAAAGAAGAATACCGGAGATAACATGCTGACCGTGCTTCGCAATTCCTGGGCCCTGCTGTTGGGTATGATGCTCCTGATGATCGGAAACGGTGTGCAGGGCACCTTGCTGGGTATCCGCGGCTCGATCGAGGGATTCAGCACCACACAGATGTCCTACGTGATGTCGGCCTACTTCCTGGGCTTCCTGTTCGGGTCGCGCATGACCCCCGACATGATCAGGCGGGTCGGCCATGTCAGGGTCTTTGCCGCTCTGGGGTCGATGATCTCGGCTGTGCTGGTGGCGTTCGCGGCCGCGCCGGACTGGATGATCTGGGTGGTTCTCCGCGTGCTGATCGGGTTTTCCTTCTCGGGCGTGTACATCACCGCCGAAAGCTGGCTGAACAACGCCTCTTCCAACGAGACGCGCGGGCAGGCGCTATCGCTATACATGATCATGCAGATGCTCGGAATCATCGCGTCGCAGGCGCTTTTGAACGTTGGCGATCCTTCGGGTTATTTCCTGTTCGTCATCCCCTCGATCCTCGTCTCGGTCGCCTTCACCCCGATCCTGCTGTCCGCAAGCAAGGCGCCGGCGTTCGAACTGACGAAGCCGCTGAGCTTTGTCGGTCTTTATCGAACCTCTCCGCTGGGCTGCGTCGGCATCTTCATACTGGGCGGGGTCTTTTCCGCACAGTTCGGGATGGCGTCGGTCTGGGGCTCCGCAGTCGGCTTGAGCGTTCGGGACCTGTCGATCTTTGTCGCCAGCATCTACATCGGCGGGCTGGTCGCGCAGTATCCGATCGGATGGATGTCGGACCGAATGGACCGGAGAAAGCTGGTCTTCGCGTTGTCGGCCTTCGGCGCCGTCGCAACCGGGATCCCCTTCGTGATCGACGCCAGCTACATCGTCCTTGTGCTGATAGGCGCGCTCATGGGCGGCGTGTCCAACCCACTTTACTCTTTGCTTGTAGCCTACACGAATGACTTCCTGGATCCGTCGGACATGGCCGCGGCTTCTGCCGGGCTGATCTTCATCAACGGCGTGGGCGCGATCGGCGGTCCGATCCTGACTGGCTGGATCATGGCGCAACTGGGCCCGGACGCGTTCTTCCTGTTCATCTCGGTCCTGTTCGGCGCCATGGCGGCCTACGCAGCGTGGCGCATGACGCGCCGTGCAGCGCCTGCGGCCGATCAGACGGGCGCATTCACTCCGCTGGCGCCGACAGCATCCGCCGTGGCCATCGAGGCGGCGATCGAGGCGCGCGCCGAGCCCCATCACGCCGAGCAGGCGGAATAGCACTGGTCAAGCGTGGATTTGCCTGCCAACCTTCCCGAAAGGAAGGGAGAGCGTGCATGAACGAGGCGCAGGAAGTCGTCCGCTTCTGGTTGGAAGAGGTCGGACGCGATGGCTGGTACACCGCGAACGAGGACGTCGACGAAAAGATCCGATCGAACTTCGGATCGTTGTGGGAACGGGCACGGGACGGCGCCCTGCTGGATTGGTGCGAGACGCCGGAAGGCACGCTTGGCTATCTGATCCTGACCGACCAGTTCCCGCGCAACATGTTCCGTGGCGACCCCAGAGCATTCGACACGGACGCGGCCGCGCGTGCGGTCGCGCGGACGGCCGTGGGCCGCGGTCAGGACCTGATGATAGACGAACCGCAGCGCGTCTTTTTCTACATGCCTTTCGAGCATTCCGAGCAGATGGAGGATCAGGACTTCGCGGTCGATCTGATCTCGCGCAACCTTCCCCGTACTGGCGAAGGCTTTGCGCTTCACGCCCGCGCGCATCGGGAGGTGATACTCCGCTTCGGGCGTTTCCCGTTCAGGAACGAGGCATTGGGGCGCGTGTCGTCGCCTGATGAGCGGGCGTTTCTGGAATCGGGCGGCTACGGTGCCATCGTGCGTGCACTGGAATCCTAGTCATGCGCGTGCCGCAAGGCACCCATCCTTTCTGGCGATTGCTCTCGTCCGAAAGATAGTTTAATGGCAAACTACTTTTTCTGAGGGAGGAAAGACCGTGGCGCAAACGTTCGACATGATCGTGATCGGGGCGGGGCCGGGCGGCTATGTGGCTGCGATCCGGGGCGCTCAGCTGGGACTCAAGGTCGCGATCGTGGAACGCGAACACCTCGGCGGCATCTGCCTCAACTGGGGCTGTATCCCGACGAAGGCGCTGCTGCGTTCCGCCGAGGTCTTTCACTTGATGCATCGCGCCAAGGAATTCGGGCTCAAGGCCGACGGCATCGGTTATGATCTGGACGCGGTGGTCCAGCGGTCGCGCGGTGTTGCCAAGCAGCTTTCCGGCGGCATTGGCCACCTGATGAAGAAGAACAAGGTGACGGTCTTCATGGGGGCTGCCACGCTGCCCAAGAAGGGTGTCGTGAGCGTCAAGACGGACAAGGGCACCGAAGACCTCACCGCCAAGGCGATCGTGCTGGCAACCGGCGCACGCGCCCGCGAACTGCCGGGGCTTGAGGCTGACGGGGACCTGGTCTGGACCTACAAGCACGCGCTGATGCCCAAGCGGATGCCCAAGAAGCTCTTGGTGATCGGCTCGGGCGCGATCGGGATCGAGTTCGCCTCGTTCTTCAACACGCTTGGAGCGGACACCACCGTCGTCGAGGTGATGGACCGCGTGCTGCCGGTCGAGGACGCGGAAATCTCTGCCTTCGCCAAGAAGCAGTTCGTCAAGCAAGGCATGAAGATCATCGAGAAGGCGATGGTCAAGAAACTTGACCGGAAGCCGGGCGTGGGCGTCACCGCGCACATCGAAAAGGACGGCAAGACCGAGACGCAAGAGTTCGACACCGTCATCTCGGCCGTGGGGATCGTCGGAAACGTCGAGAACCTTGGGCTTGAGGCGCTTGGCGTGAAGGTCGACCGCACCCACGTCGTGACGGACGAATACTGCCGCACTCAGGTCGAGGGGCTTTTCGCCATCGGCGATATCGCCGGCGCGCCGTGGCTTGCCCACAAGGCCAGCCACGAGGGCGTGATGGTCGCGGAGCTGATCGCCGGGCAGCACCCCCATCCGATCAAGCCGAATTCGATCGCCGGCTGCACCTACTGCCACCCGCAGGTCGCGAGCGTCGGCCTGACCGAGGCGAAGGCGAAAGATGCGGGATTCGAGGTCAAGGTCGGCCGCTTTCCCTTCATCGGCAACGGCAAGGCCATCGCGCTTGGCGAACCGGAAGGGCTGATCAAGACCGTCTTCGATGCCAAGACCGGAGAGCTTCTGGGGGCCCACATGGTCGGAGCCGAAGTCACCGAACTGATCCAGGGATATGTCGTCGGCCGCACCCTTGAGACGACCGAGGGCGAGTTGATGGAAACCGTATTCCCGCACCCGACACTATCCGAAATGATGCACGAGGCGGTTCTGGACGCCTATGGTCGGGCGCTGCACATCTGAACGAAACGGGGGCAAATGCCCCCGCTTTCATCGCTCAAGTTTGCCGCCCGCGGCGATCCAATCACCAAGGCCGCCGATGTTGTAGACCTCGGCATAGCCCAGGTCGCGAAGCATCTGCGCGGCCATTTGGCTGCGCCCGCCCGAGGCGCAGTAAAGCGCCACCGCGCCATCACGGGAAAGCAAGTCAGGGCAGTCCGGCGCGTTCGGATCGCAGCGCAGCCTGACAAGGGCCAGCGGGATGTGAAGCGCGCCCTGCGCCTTGCCGGACGCCGCGACTTCGCCGGCCTCACGAACGTCAATAAGGACAAGGGTCCCATTGCCCGCTCGGGCGACGGCGTCCTGCGTGCTGATGCGGTCGGCGCCACGATCAGGTCTTGGAAATGATAGCATCCTGGTCAATCTCCTTTGCCGCGCGTCAGGCGCGATGGTTGGCGTCAATATAAATTCAATATCGCGAATATTAAAGAGCGTCGCTGATCCGCGGCTTCGAAAATAGCCTGCATCAAATGTTCATCATATGTTCACTTTTTCCGGTTGGAGACTCGCGCTCCGTGAACTATGTCTGTGACTGGAACGCGGAGGCGGGTATGGCCGAACAGAAATTCATCGAGGTGCGGGGTGCGCGGGAGCACAACCTCAAGTCCGTGGATGTCGACATTCCGCGCGACAGGCTGACGGTGATCACGGGGCTTTCGGGCTCCGGTAAATCCTCTCTGGCGTTCGACACGATCTATGCGGAAGGCCAGCGGCGCTATGTCGAAAGCCTAAGCGCCTATGCCCGGCAGTTCCTGGACATGATGGGCAAGCCGGATGTCGACCACATATCGGGGTTGAGCCCGGCGATTTCGATCGAGCAGAAGACAACCTCTAAGAACCCGCGTTCGACCGTCGGCACCGTCACCGAAATCTACGACTACCTGCGTCTTTTGTTTGCACGGGTGGGCACGCCCTATTCGCCGGCGACAGGCAAGCCCATTGCGGCCCAGCAGGTTCAGGACATGGTCGATGCGGTCATGGCCATGGAGGAGGGCACACGGGGCTACCTGCTGGCGCCCGTGGTGCGCGACCGGAAGGGCGAGTACCGCAAGGAGTTTCTTGAGTGGCGCAAGCAGGGCTTCCAGCGCGTCAAGGTCGATGGTCAGTTCCATGACCTTGAAGAGCCCCCCACGCTGGACAAGAAGTTCCGCCACGATATCGACGTGGTCGTGGATCGGATCGTCGTGCGCGAAGGGTTGGAAACGCGGCTGGCCGACAGTTTCCGCACCGCGCTGAACCTGGCCGACGGCATCGCGGTCCTTGAAACCGCGCCGACCGAAGGGGAGGGCGAGCGGATCGTCTTTTCCGAAAAGTTCGCCTGCCCGGTTTCGGGATTCACGATCCCGGAAATCGAGCCGCGCCTGTTTTCGTTCAACGCGCCCTTCGGCGCGTGCCCGACCTGCGACGGCCTGGGGGTCGAGCTGTTCTTCGACGAACGGCTTGTTGTGCCCGACACCACGCTGAAGCTCAAGGACGGAGCACTCGCACCCTGGAACAAGGGCAAGTCGCCCTATTTCACACAGACGATCGACGCCTTGGCCCGGCACTATGGTTTCGATCCAAAGAAGCCCTGGAAGGACTTGCCGGCGCATGTGCAGCAGTTATTCCTCTACGGTTCTGGCGAAGAAGAGATCCCGTTCCGCTTCGACGAGGGCGGCCGTGTCTACGAGGTCACGCGCACCTTCGAGGGCGTGATCCCGAACATGGAACGTCGCTACCGCGAAACTGACAGCGCCTGGGTGCGCGAGGAGTTCGAGCGCTATCAGAACAACCGCCCCTGCGGGGCTTGCGGCGGCCACCGCCTGCGGCCTGAGGCGCTGGCCGTCAAGATCGCGGGGCTTCATGTCGGTCAGGTGGTGCAGATGTCGATCAGGGAGGCCTATGACTGGATCGACACGGTGCCCGCCGCCCTGACTGCACAGAGGAACGAGATCGCGCGCGCGATCCTGAAGGAGATCCGCGAAAGGTTGGGCTTCCTCAATAACGTGGGGCTGGAATACCTGACACTGTCGCGCAATGCCGGGACCTTGTCGGGCGGGGAAAGCCAGCGCATCCGCTTGGCAAGCCAGATTGGATCGGGGCTGACGGGCGTGCTTTACGTTCTGGATGAACCCTCGATCGGGCTGCACCAGCGCGACAACGACCGGCTTCTATCGACGCTGAAGAACCTGCGCGATCAGGGCAACACGGTGCTGGTCGTCGAACACGACGAAGAGGCGATCCGCGAGGCAGACTATGTCCTGGACATCGGCCCCGGCGCGGGCGTCCATGGCGGGCAGGTGGTTTCGCGCGGAACGCCGGCGGAAATCACGGCCGATGTGGCCTCTCTTACGGGGCAATACCTTTCGGGGCAGCGGGAGATCGCGGTGCCCAAGGTCCGGCGCAAGGGCAGCGGCAAGAAGCTGACCGTCGTCGGCGCAACCGGCAACAACCTCAAGGACGTGACGGTCGATTTCCCGCTGGGCAAGTTCGTCTGCGTTACGGGCGTTTCAGGTGGCGGCAAGTCGACGCTGACGGTCGAAACGCTTTACAAGAACGCGGCGTTGCGGCTGAACGGGGCACGCGAAACGCCAGCGCCCTGCGAAACAATCAAGGGGTTCGAGCACCTGGACAAGGTCATCGACATCGACCAGCGCCCGATCGGTCGCACGCCACGGTCGAACCCCGCGACCTACACGGGCGCCTTCACGCCCATCCGAGACTGGTTCGCGGGCCTGCCGGAGGCCAAGGCGCGCGGCTACCAGCCGGGGCGCTTCAGCTTCAACGTCAAGGGCGGGCGGTGCGAAGCCTGCCAGGGCGACGGCGTCATCAAGATCGAGATGCACTTCCTGCCCGACGTCTACGTCACCTGCGAAACCTGCAAGGGCCATCGCTACAACCGCGAAACGCTGGAGATCAAGTTCAAGGGCAAGTCCATCGCCGATGTGCTGGAAATGACCTGCGAGGACGCGCGCGAGTTCTTCCAGGCGATCCCGGCGATCCGCGACAAGATGGAAGCGCTGTGCCAGGTGGGCCTGGGCTACATCAAGGTCGGCCAGCAGGCGACCACGCTGTCGGGCGGCGAGGCGCAGCGCGTGAAACTGTCGAAGGAACTGAGCCGCCGGGCAACCGGGCGCACGCTATACATTCTCGACGAACCGACGACCGGCCTGCATTTCGAGGATGTGCGAAAACTGCTGGAAGTGCTGCACGAACTGGTTGAGCAGGGCAACACGGTCGTGGTGATCGAACACAATCTCGACGTGATCAAGACCGCTGACTGGATCATCGACATCGGCCCCGAAGGTGGCGATGGCGGAGGCGAGATCGTGTCGCAGGGAACGCCGGAAGATGTTGCAAAAGAGCCGCGCAGCCACACCGGCCGCTATCTCGGGCCGATGTTGAAGGCGCGCGGCCGGGTCGCGGCAGAGTAAGTCCGGTTTACGGACATCTCATCGCCGAGCCACCTTGATGGCATCTCGGCGTGCCAGAACGTCCCAACGGGCCATTTGGCCGCGCGCACTCGTTACCCCCCACCTGGGCCCAAAACTTGTGTTTTTGATCAGGCTTTCTTTGCCGGACAGGTATTGACGCCCAAAATCGAATAAAGTGGGCAGGTCGATAGCACGCCCGTGACAAGCGCGATCAGACCCAGAACCAGTGGCACCCAACGCAAGGACATATCCGGCGCCATGTACCACCACACCAAAAGCGCCACACCGACCACGATACGGATTGCGCGATCCACGTTTCCGACATTCGTCTTGAACATCCATGCCTCCCGAAGGCAATCATCAGCACGTCTGATTGAGTATCATCGGGGCGGGTGGCACGCATTGACGCAGATCAATCGATCTCAGTCCAGGATGGCGCTGACTGCCCTGAGCACGGTCACGATCGTGTAGGTATCTTCGTTCACGACAAGGATCTGGTCATCGACGATCAGGTACCGCTGGCCGGACCGAAGCGGGGGAAGCCCGTAGCGATCCGGATAGCGGATGCGATGGTAGTCGTAGTCACCGACGTAATCGCCCCTGTGCCAGTCCTTGCGCGCAAGGCCCGGGGGCACGCAGGCGGGATCCTTCTTCGCCAAGCCCGGCGGACAGCCCTTGGGACCGGCGACCGCAGGAACCGCCGAAAACGCGATCAGCGAAAGGATGAGGGTAGTAAGCAGCTTCATCTGTGACTCCTTCCAGCCACGACCATATTCGTTTTCGCAGCCGGAGGGCAGGGGTTGTGCATGTCGGACGGCGGATTTCAGCCTCGGTGCCGTTTTTCGAAACGGGGAAGAATGGCTGAAAAATCCATGCCGCGGCCACCTTCGCTTTCGACGAAGGATTCATACAGCCGGGTGGCAAGCTGGCCCATCGGCGTGTCGGCGTCAGCGCCGCCGGCGGCCTGCTGCGACAGGCGCAGATCCTTCAACATCAGCTCGGCCGCAAAGCCCGGCTTGTAGCCGTTGTCTGCGGGCGACTTGGGGCCGACGCCCGGGGCCGGACAATAGGCGTTCATCGTCCAAGAATAGCCCGACGAGGTAGATACGACGTCGAACATCTTTTGCCGGTCAAGGCCCAGCTTGTCAGCAAGGGCAAAGGCTTCGCAGGTGGCGATCATGGTGACGCCCAGAATCATGTTGTTGCAGATCTTGGCCGCTTGTCCCGCGCCGGCATCGCCACAGTGCACGGCCTTCTGGCCCATGATCTCGAAAAGGGGCCTCACCGTCTCGAACGATGCGGCATCGCCGCCCGCCATGAAGGTCAGCGTCCCGGCACTGGCACCGCCCACACCGCCCGAGACGGGCGCATCGAGCGCGCCCATACCTGCGGCTCTTGCATCCGCCGCCACGGCCCGGGCGCTTTCCACATCCACGGTGGAACAGTCGCAAAGGACCGCCCCACTGGTCATCGCGGGGATCACCTCGGCCGCGACCGCGCGCAGGATCGAACCGTTTGGCAGCATGGTGATCACGACCTCCGCACCGGTGGCGGCTTCGGCGGCGCTGCCGGCTTTTGCAACGCCCTCGGGCATTGGGGCCGCGGTGTCGAAGCCCGTGACCTCATGTCCCGCCTTCACCAGGTTCGCCGCCATCGGCGCACCCATGTTGCCCAGGCCGATGAATCCGATCTTCATGTCCTACTCCTTTTCGAACGTCAGGGCTTCGGCCCCAAGCGGCATCAGCATCTTTTCCACATCCGCGGCCTGAACCGCCTTTGGTCCAGCATGGCGCCAGCGCGGGTTGCGGTCCTTGTCGATGATCGCCGCGCGGATGCCTTCGATGAAGTCTGCGTGCTCCATCGAACGATAGGTGAAACGGTATTCCATCTCCAGCGCCTGGCGTACGGTGGAAGCGCCGCGCAGGCGCCGGACCATTTCGATCGCGCAGGCAGCGGACAGAGGCGCGGCGCGGCCAAGCGCCTTGGCGGCTTCCTTCGCGAAGTCCGTCCCGTCCGACGCAAGGTCGCCCGTGATATCGGCAAGTGTATCGCCCGCGAACAACCGGTCGATGGCCGGGCGCAAGGCCGCGAGGCGGCCATCCGACGGGGATTTAACGGCGGCTGAAATCGAAGAAGCGTCGCCGGTTGCCATCAGGCGTGACTTGAGGTCGTTCCAGTCCGCCTCGGGCACGAAATAATTCGCGAAGCCGGCCAGGATTGCATCCGCCGGACCCATGCGCGTCCCCGTGGTGCCCAGGTATTCGCCCAGCCGGCCCGGCGCGGTCGCCAGGATGAAACTGCCGCCAACATCCGGCACAAGTCCGATGCCGCATTCGGGCATCGCGACCTGCGCGCTTTCGCCCACGATCCGGTGGCTGCCGTGACAGCCCACACCCACGCCGCCGCCCATGGTAAAGCCCTGAAGGAAGCTGACGACAGGCTTGGGATAGTCAGCAATCCGGGCGTTCATGCGGTATTCGTCGGCCCAGAACCTGCGGCCGTAGGCGTAGTCGCCCGCCTTGCCCGTTGCGTACATCTCTGCGATGTCGCCACCTGCACAGAAAGCGCGATCGCCCTCGGCGTCGATAAGGACGAGGGATACGTCGGCGTCCGACTCCCACGCGATCAATGCGGCATCCAGCTCAAGGCACATCGCATAGGTCAGCGCGTTCAACGCTTGGGGCCTGTTCAGCGTGATACGCCCCGCGCGGCCTTCCTTGCGGATCAGAATGTCGGCCATCATGCCCTCTCGGCCAGCATCGCACGCGCGGTGATGAGCCGCATGATCTCGTTCGTGCCTTCCAGGATCTGGTGGACGCGCAGGTCGCGCACGATCTTTTCGATCCCGTAGTCGGCCAAGTAGCCGTAGCCTCCGTGCAGCTGCAGGCATTGGTTGGCCACATCGAAGGCGTTGTCTGTCACCAGGAGCTTGGCCATGGCGCAGAACTTGGTGGCGTCCGGCGCCTTGTTGTCCAGCTTCCAAGCCGCCTGTCGCAGGAATGTGCGCGCCGATTGCAGCTTGACCTCCATCTCCGCCAGGCGGAACTGCAGCGCCTGGAATTGGTCGATGGATTTGCCGAAGGCCTTGCGTTCGCCCATGTAGATCAGGGTCGCGTCCAACGCCGCCTGCGCGGCACCAAGGGCCGAAGCGGCAATGTTCAGCCGGCCTCCGTCAAGCCCGGCCATGGCGTAGGTGAAGCCGCGCCCCTCTTCGCCCAGCAGGTTGTCGGCAGGTACGATGCAGTCATCGAACTGCACCTGCGCGGTCGGTTGCGCGCGCCAGCCCATCTTGTCCTCGAACGCCCCGAAGGACAGCCCCGGGCGTCCTGCCTCGACGATCACGGCGGAAATTCCCTTGGGCCCGTCCTCTCCCGTACGCACCATGGTCAGGTAGGCGTCCGAGTATCCCCCGCCCGAAATGAAGGCCTTGGTGCCGTTCAGGATCAGTCCCTCGTTCGTGCGCTCGGCCCTCGTGCGGAGCGCCGCAGCATCCGACCCCGATCCGGGTTCGGTCAGGCAGTAGGAAAACACCGTCTCCATCGTGCACATGGCGGGCAGCCAACGCGACTTCGTCTCATGGCTGCCGAACCTGTCGATCATGCCGGCGCACATGTTGTGGATCGACAGGAACGATCCGACCGCGGGGCAGGCCATCGCAAGCGCTTCGAACACCAGCGTGCCGTCCAGACGGGTCAGACCCGAACCGCCGTAGTCTTCGCTGACATAGATGCCGCCAAGCCCCAAGGCGCCCAATTCCGGCCAAAGTGCCTTGGGGATCGTGCCCTCGGACTCCCACTGGCGGGCGTTGGGGGCAATGTTTTCCTGCCCGAAGGCACGGGCCATGTCGAAGATCGCCTGCTGTTCCTCGGTCAGGGCAAAGTCCATGAAAGCCTCCCGCAGCGATGAATTGAACGGGTGTTAAATTCCAACTGTTGCAGGAATTTTGCAAGCGCGGAAGTGGGGACCTTTGCGCGCTTCCCGCGAGCGAAATTAGAACGGGGCGCGGCAGCGTGCCGCGCCCCTGCATTTTCAACCCTGCGATGGCAATCAGTCCATCGCCTTGAACGCGAACTCCCCGCCTTCCTTGATGCCCGAGAACCAGCGCGCCGTGACCGTCTTGGTCTTGGTGTAGAAGCGGAACGCATCCGGGCCATACTGGTTCAGGTCGCCGAACGCCGACTTCTTCCAGCCCCCGAACGAGAAGTAGGACAGCGGCACCGGGATCGGGAAGTTGATGCCAACCATGCCCACGTTGACGCGGGACGCGAAGTCGCGCGCGGTGTCGCCATCGGCGGTGAAGATCGCCGTGCCGTTGCCGTAGGGGTTGTCCATCGTCAGCTTCAGCGCGTCCTCATAGGTCTTGGCGCGGACCTGGCTGAGGACGGGGCCGAAGATCTCTTCCTTGTAGATGTCCATCTCGGCCGTGACGTTGTCAAACAGCGTCGGGCCCACGAAAAAGCCGTTTTCATACCCCTGAAGCGAGAAGTCGCGCCCGTCGGTGACCAGAGTGGCCCCCTGTTCCACGCCGGAGGCGATCAGCCCCTTGACCCGCTCTTGCGAGGCGCGGGTGATCAGCGGGCCGTAGTCCACATCCTCGCCCGCGGTGTAGGGGCCGACCTTCAGCTTCTCGATGCGTGGCACGAGCCGCTCGATCAGCGCGTCCGCGGTCTTGTCACCGACCGGCACAGCGACGGAGATCGCCATGCAGCGTTCGCCTGCCGCGCCGAAGCCCGCGCCGACCAGTGCGTCGGCCGCCTTGTCCAGGTCGGCGTCCGGCATGATGATCATGTGGTTCTTGGCACCGCCGAAGCATTGGGCGCGCTTGCCGTTCGATGCCGCGCGTCCGTAGATGTACTGCGCGATCGGGGTCGAGCCGACGAAGCCCACGGCCTGGATCGTCTCGTGGTCGAGGATCGCGTCAACCACTTCCTTGTCGCCGTTGACGACCTGCAGCACGCCATCGGGCAGTCCCGCTTCCTGCAGAAGCTCTGCCAGCAGGAGCGAGGTCGAGGGGCAGCGTTCCGACGGCTTGAGGATCATCGCGTTGCCGCTGGCCAGGGCAGGCGCCATCTTCCACAAGGGGATCATCGCGGGGAAGTTGAAGGGCGTGATGCCGGCAACGACGCCAAGCGGCTGCCGCATGGAAAACAGGTCGATGCCCGGGCCGCCATCGTTCATGTACTCGCCCTTGAGAAGGGTGGGCGCGCCCATGCAGACCTCGACCACTTCAAGGCCACGCTGCACGTCGCCACGCGCGTCGGGCAGCGTCTTGCCGTGTTCGCGGCTAACCGCCTCGGCCAGCTTGTCCATGTTTTCGTTGATGAGCGCTGCAAATTTCATCATCACCCGCGCGCGGCGCTGCGGGTTGGTCGCGCCCCAGGCGATCTGTGCCTTCGCGGCGTCCTCGACCGCTGCGCCTAGCTCCGCGACGGAGGCCAGCGGCACCTTCGCTTGCACTTCGCCGGTGGCCGGGTTGAAGACATCGGTGAAGCGCCCGGTGGTGCCCTTCACGTGCTTGCCGTTGATCCAGTGGGTCAGTTCCTGCATTCAAGCCTCCCGAATTTGCTGGGCGCAGAATAGTCTTGCAGAATTGCTTGGAAAAGAGGCAGTTTCCCAAATGTGTTTTGCAATAACGCAAAGGGTGGCGACGTGGCGGACTGGGATGACCTGCGGATATTTCTGGCGGTTGCGCGCGCGCAGAGCCTTTCGGGGGCGGGCAAGGTTCTGAAGCTTGATCCCGCAACCGTCGGGCGCCGTGTCGCGCGGTTCGAGGAACGGATGGCCGCGCGGCTTTTCGTCCGCTCTGCGCAGGGCTACGCGCTGACCGGCGAGGGCCAGCGGCTTGTGGCGCATGCGACCCGCGTCGAGCAGGCAGTAACCGAAGCGATCGAGGAGGTGGGCGCGGAAGGGCCGGGATTGACGGGCCAGATCCGCATCGGGGCACCGGACGGTAGCGCGAACTACCTGCTGCCGCAGATCGTGGCGCAGATCTGCGCCGACCATCCGGGGCTTGAGGTGCAGATTGTGGCGCAGCCCCGCGTATTCAACCTTTCCAAGCGCGAGGCCGACCTTGCGATTGCCGTAAGCCCGCCTGTTTCCGGCCATCTGACCGTTCAACGCCTAACCGACTACAAGCTACATCTTGCCGCCGCGCGCGACTATCTGGACCTTCACCCCCCGATACGCGACCTGTCGGATCTGAGGAACCACCGGACCATCGGCTACATTCCTGACCTGATCTTCGACAAGGAGCTGGACTATCAGTCCGAAGCGGGGATGGATACGGTGACGCTCAGCTCGAACTCCGTGTCGGTGCAACTTAACTGGGTGCGGATTGGTGCCGGGATCGCGGTCGTCCACGACTTCGCGCTGCCCGCGCTTCCGGAGCTGGTCAAGGTTCTGCCCGACAAGCTGTCGCTGACGCGATCCTTCTACCTGATCCGTCACCCGGAAGATCGCCGCGTCGAGCGCCTGAACCGCTTCGCAGAGCTGCTTGCCCAGGGGGTGCGACGGGAAGTCGCCCGGCTGGAATCCCTGTCTTGACAGAAAGTTACGATGCGGTGACGCTGAGGGAAAGATCGTTTTGCCAGGAGGTTATCATGCAGGTTCACCAGATGCTTCGCGCCAAGCCCCAGGGAAACATCGTGACCGTGACGCCTGACAGTTCGGTTGCCGATGCGGCCAGGCTTCTGTCCGAACGCCGGATCGGCGCCGTGATCGTGTCGGTGGATGGCAAGGAACCGATGGGTATTCTGTCAGAGCGCGACATTGTGCGCGATCTTGGCCGCCGCGGCGCGTCCTGTATGGCGGATCGGGTCGATGCGCTGATGACGCGCAACCTCGTTTCCTGCGCACCTGATGATTCGGCCGACAGTGTGCTTGAGCGCATGACCGCGGGCCGGTTCCGCCACATGCCGGTCATGGACAAGGGCGTCATGGTTGGCATCATCTCGATCGGCGACGTGGTTGCGGCGCGCATCTCAGAACTGGCGATGGAGAAGGACGCGCTGGCTGGCATGATCATGGGCAACTGAGTCTGACGGGCTTGCATTCTGGCACGCAATATTGTTGCGTCCGTGCGTGAGAGGCGCGTCAGGAAAGGACAGACCCCATGCGCATCGGCCTGTATCCCGGCACTTTCGATCCGATCACGCTGGGCCATATCGACATCATCCAGCGCGCGATGGCGCTGGTCGATCGTCTGGTGATCGGCGTTGCGATCAACCGGGACAAGGCGCCGCTGTTCGACCTGGATGAACGTGTGGCCATGGTCGAGGCCGAGTGCAAGGGAATCGCGGCCAAGACCGGGGGCGAGATCGTGGTCCACCCGTTCGAGAACCTGCTGATCAATTGCGCGCGCGACGTTGGCGCCAGCGTGATCGTTCGGGGGCTGAGGGCCGTGGCCGACTTCGAGTACGAGTTCCAGATGGTCGGGATGAACCGCGCGATGGATGACTCCGTCGAAACGGTGTTCCTCATGGCTGATGCGCGGCGTCAGGCCATCGCCTCGAAGCTGGTCAAGGAAATCGCCCGTCTTGACGGCGATGTCACCAAGTTCGTGACGGCGGACGTGCGCTCTGCGCTTTATGCCAAGTTCGGTCGCAGCTGATAATTCTGGCGCGAAATGTCAGATCAGCTTGCCCATCGCGACCGCAGTATCGGCCATGCGGTTGGAAAAGCCCCATTCGTTGTCGTACCAGCTAAGAACGGAACACAGCGTACCGTCCATGACCTTGGTCTGATCCAGGTGAAAGACGCTTGAGTGCGGGTCGTGGTTGAAGTCCGAGGACACGTTCTTGAACGGCGTGTAGCCCAGGATGCCTTTGAGCGGACCATCGGCTGCCGCCTTGATCGCGGCGTTGATCTCTTCGACGGACGTCTCGCGCCTTGCGATGAACTTCAGATCTACGACTGAAACGTTGGGCGTGGGCACGCGGATCGCGAAGCCGTCCAGCTTGCCCTTCAGTTCCGGCAGGACCAGTCCGACCGCCTTGGCAGCACCGGTCGACGTCGGGATCATCGACAGCGCGGCGGCGCGTGCCCGGTAAAGGTCCCTGTGCATCGTGTCCAGCGTCGGCTGGTCGCCGGTGTAGGAGTGGATCGTGGTCATCATGCCCTTTTCGATGCCGATGGCCTCGTTCAGGACCTTTGCGACCGGCGAAAGACAGTTGGTCGTGCACGATGCATTCGAGACGACGATGTCATCCCTGGTCAGCGTCTGGTGGTTGACGCCGTAGACGATGGTCTTGTCCGCGCCTTCGCCGGGGGCCGAGATCAGTACGCGTTTCGATCCGTTCTCCAGGTGGGGCAGGCACTTTTCCTTTGAAGTGAAGATGCCCGTACATTCCAGCACAACATCCACATTACCCCAAGGCAGGTCGGCGGGGTTTCGGATTGCGGTGACCTCGATCGGTCCGCGGCCGACGTCGATGGTGGTTTCGGTCGTCGTCACCTCGGCCGGGAAACGGCCATGGACACTGTCGAAGCGAAGAAGGTGCGCATTGGTTTCGACGGGACCCAGATCGTTTATGGCCACAACCTCGATGTCTGTGCGCCCCGACTCGATGATTGCCCGCAGCACGTTCCGCCCGATACGGCCGAATCCGTTGATCGCTACCTTGACCGTCATTGCCTTGTCCTCCGCAGTGCAGGGCGAGGGCCCCATGAAGTTGCGTTACCGCTAACATCAATTTGCATGCGAAAGTCAACAGCAGAGTGCCGTCCTCACCTCCAGAAGGCCAGATACTCGATCAGATCGGCAAGTTTTTTCGCCAGAAAGAGTGAAGCCGCCCCCCCTGCCAACATCAAGTCGGCAAGAAGCGCGGCAATCACGATCAGACCCAGTGCAGCGGCGATCCTGTTCGTCATGGGCGCGGGGCCATCGTCCCCGAGTGCTCCTTACTGCAGGAGCCGACCCATCGCACCCGCAACATCGGCCATGCGGCAGGAGAAGCCCCACTCATTGTCATACCAGGCAAGAACCCGGACGGTGCGATTGCCAACGACCTTCGTCTGGTCAGGCGCGAAGATAGAGGAGAAGGGCGTGTGGTTGAAGTCAATCGAAACCTTGGGTTCGGGGTCGTAGGACAGGACCATGCCCATGTAGCCTGCGGCCGCTTCCCTTACGATTTCGTTCACATCGGCGACCGTCACGTCTTTGCCGGCCTGGAACGTCAGATCGACAGCCGAGACGTTGGGCGTCGGCACGCGGATCGCGGTTCCGTCAAGTTTGCCGGCAAGCTCGGGCAGCACTTCGCCAAGGGCCTTCGCAGCCCCGGTCGAGGTAGGGATCATCGCCATCGCGGCGGCGCGGGCGCGGTACAGGTCCTTGTGGCGGCGGTCCAGTGTCGGCTGGTCGCCGGTGTAGCTGTGGATCGTCGTCATGATGCCCGACTCGATGCCGATGGCGTCGTTCAGCACCTTGGCCAGCGGGGCCAGGCAGTTCGTGGTGCAGGAGCCGTTCGAGACGACAAGGTGTTCGGCCTTCAGTTCGCGGTGGTTCACGCCGTAAACGACGGTCTTGTCCGCCTTCTTCGCTGGCGCGGAAACCAGCACACGCTTGGCGCCGCGGGTCAGGTGGACCGCAGCCTTGTCGCGATCGTTGAAGTTGCCCGTGCATTCCAGCACGACATCCACGCCTTCCCAGTCCAGCTCGTCCGGGTTGTAGGTCGACATCACCTCGATCGGGCCGCGGCCAAGATCAAGCGTGGTGCCGGCGACCTTCACAGGCCCCGAAAAGCGGCCGTGGACGCTGTCATACTTCAGCAGGTGGGCGTTGGTCTCGATCGGGCCGGTTGCGTTGATCTTGACAACCTGAACGTCGTTGCGGGCCGCTTCCGCGATGTGGGCTAGCGTGCAACGGCCGATCCGGCCAAATCCGTTGATCCCGATGGTGACCGTCATGGCTGCTCTCCTGATCCTGTCGCGGACGCGAGTCCCTTACCGGAATAACAGTGAAGGATGGTCAGTAAAACCCGATTTTTCAAGATGTTAGCGAAAACAGGGACCTGTTAGCGAAAACACCGGCGGCAATGTGCGACACACGACACTTCTGTTTTCGTTTCCGCCACCGGCTTGTGCGCTGCCCGCAATAGGCTAGGGTGGCGCGGATTCGAAGGAGATGGAAATGAGCGGCCTGCTTGCGCTTCTTGATGATGTTGCAGCGATTGCAAAGGTGGCCGCCGCGTCGATCGATGATGTGGCCGGCGCGGCGGCAAAAGCGGGAACCAAGGCCGCGGGCGTCGTGATCGACGATGCGGCGGTGACCCCCAAGTACGTTCATGGATTCGAGGCGAACCGAGAGCTTCCGATCATCGGCCAGATCGCACTTGGCTCGCTCAAGAACAAGATCCTGATCCTCTTGCCCGCAGCACTCTTGCTGTCGGCGTTCCTTCCGGCCGCGATCACCCCGATACTGGCCTTGGGCGGGGCCTACCTGTGTTTCGAAGGGGCCGAGAAGATCTTCCATGTCCTGTTTCCGCACGGCGATCACGTGGTCGAGGCGGATTTCGACGTGAAGGACCCCGGACATCTGGAACGCGCGAAGATCGCTGGCGCCATCAAGACGGATTTCATCCTGTCCGCCGAAATCATGACCATCGCGCTTTCCGCGATTCCCGAAAGCGGGTTCATCATGGAGGCGGCGGCCTTGGCAATTGCCGGGGCTGGTATCACCGCAGCAGTCTACGGAAGCGTGGCGCTGATCGTGAAGATGGACGACGTCGGGCTGTTCCTGGCCAAGCACGGGCGACTTGGGGCGACGCGCACCTTTGGCCGCGGATTGGTCGTGGCTATGCCAAGGTTCATGAGTTTTCTGTCGACCGTCGGAACGGCGGCGATGCTGTGGGTTGGCGGTTCGATCGTCATTCACGGGCTGGAATACGCGGGCGTCACGGCGATCGGCCATGCCATCCACGACTGGGCTGCCGCCGTCGGGCATGCGACGCCCGTGCTGCCCGGCGCAGTCGAATGGTTGACCAAGGCGACGCTGGACGGCGTGTTTGGTCTCGCGCTCGGCTTCGTCCTGATCCCCATCGCGACACGGGCCATTGTTCCCATGTGGAACCGCCTGTCGCGTCTGTTCAGCCGCAAGCGAGCCTGATCCCGTGATGCGCTCGGGAAACGAATACGGCGGCCAACTGGCCGCCGTACTCACATTCATCAGTTGATGCGCCTGATCAGAGCAGCGCCTTGGCCTTTTCCGCGACCGACTCGGCGGTGATGCCGAATTCGGCGTAAAGCCGCTCGGCGGGGGCAGAAGCGCCGAAGCCCTCCATGCCCACGAAGGCGGCCTTCTTCTCGTTCCCGCGTTCGCCCAGCAGGAAGCGGTCCCAGGGCTGGCGCACAGCGGCTTCGACCGCGACTCGGACGGGGCCGGCGGGCAGAATGCGCTTGCGGTAGGCTTCGGGCTGCTCGGCGAAAAGTTCCAAGCAGGGCATGGAAACGACGCGTGTGCCGATGCCCTCGGCTTCCAGAAGGTCGCGTGCCTTCAGGGCGATCTCTACCTCGGACCCCGTAGCCATCAGGATCACGCGGCGCTTGCCCGTCGCCTCGGCCAGCACGTAGCCGCCCTGGGCGGTCAGGTTCTTGGCGGTGTGGGTGGTGCGGACGGTCGGAAGGTTCTGCCGTGACAGCGCCAGCACCGAGGGCGTCCTGGTCGTGGTCAGCGCAAGTTCCCAGGCCTCGGCCGTTTCCACCAGATCGGCGGGACGGAAGGTCCAGGTGTTCGGCGTGGCCCGGCAAATCGCCAGATGTTCGACCGGCTGGTGCGTCGGGCCGTCTTCGCCCAGGCCGATGGAGTCATGCGTCATCACGTAAACCGTGGGGACGCCCATCAGCGCCGAAAGCCGCATCGCGCCGCGCGCATAGTCGGTGAAGCACAGGAAGGTGCCGCCGTACGGGCGGACGCCGCCATGCAGCACCATGCCGTTCATCGCCGCCGCCATGCCGTGTTCACGGATGCCGTAATGGACGTGGCGACCCTTGCGGTTCTCGGGGGTGAAGACGCCGAGTTCCGCAGTCTTGGTCAGGTTCGACCCGGTCAGGTCGGCCGAGCCGCCGATCGTTTCCGGCATGACCGGGTTCACCGCGGCAAGAACCATCTCTGACGCCTTGCGGGTGGCGACCTTGGTCAGCTTTTCCGAGGCTTCCTTCTTGACGCCGCGGATCGCCGCGGCAAGCTTCCTGGGCGCGTCCAGTGTCATCTGGCGTTCGAACTCGGCGCGCTTTGCGGGGGACAGCGCGGCAAGGCGGGCTTCCCATTCTGCCCTTGCGGACGCCCCGCGCGATCCAATCGCGCGCCACGCCGACAGGATGTTGTCCGGGATCACAAATGCGTCGTAGTCCCAGCCATAGATCGCCTTGGTCACCTTGATCTCATCGGGGCCAAGGGGGGAACCGTGGGCGCCCGCGGTGTCCTGCTTCTTCGGGCTGCCGAAGCCGATGTGGGTCTTGCAGTCGACCAGCACCGGACGATCCGATCCCTTTGCCTCGGTCAGAGCGCGGTCGATGTCGACCGGGTCATGGCCGTCGCAAGAAATCACCTTCCATCCCGATGCCGCGAAGCGCGCGCGCTGGTCGGTCACGTCGGACATCGAGATCGGACCGTCGATCGAGATGTTGTTGTTGTCCCAAAGCACGATCAGCTTGCCAAGCTTCTGCATCCCGGCAAGGCCGATGGCCTCTTGGCTGATGCCTTCCATGAGGCAGCCGTCGCCCGCGATGACCCAGGTGGTGTGGTCCACGATCTTGGCGCCAAAGCGCGCGCGCATGGATTCCTCGGCCATGGCGAAGCCGACAGAGTTGGAAATGCCCTGGCCCAGCGGACCGGTCGTCGTTTCAACGCCAGACACATGACCATATTCCGGATGACCCGCGGTGATCGCGCCCCATTGGCGGAAGTTCTTGATCTGGTCCAGCGTCACATCCTCGTATCCCGTGAGGTAGAGAAGCGCGTAGATCAGCATGGAGCCATGGCCGGCGGACAGGATGAAGCGGTCCCGATCGGCCCATTTTGGCGCGGAGGCGTCGAACTTGAGGTGTTTTTCGAACAGCACCGTCGCCACGTCGGCCATGCCCATCGGCATGCCAGGGTGACCGGAATTGGCCGCCTGAACGGCATCCATGGCCAGCGCGCGAATGGCGCAGGCTTTCATCCAGTGATCGGCGTGTTTCTCGCGAAGCGTGGCAATATCCAAGGGCCCGGTCCTTATGAAGCAGCATTGACTTGCGCGCTTGATAGCAGCCATCCGGGCAAGATCAAGCTCAGCGCCTAAGGCATTGGCCGGGAAGGGGCAGAAAAGCACTTTGGGTTCCGGTAAACTGACCCCGCATGGTGCGTTCCGGCGATTCGGCCGGGCGCGGGCGGATAGCGGGCAAAGACCCGCGTGCGCAGATCGACAGAAGGGGCCTGCCGTCATGAGTGATATCACCGAACTTGAACGCCGCGTAACCGCCGCGCTGACGCGGATCGACAGGGCCTTGGACGGGATGTCGCGACCTTCGGCCGATGATCCGGCCCTGCGCGAGGCGCTGGAAACCGAGCGTGCCGCCAATGCGCAACTGACAGAGCGCGTCCGCGCCATCAAGGAAAAGCAGGAAACGATCGCCTCTTCGCTTGAGCGCAAGGTGGCGCAGTTGACGCGACAGCTTGATACCTCGTCGCGCGAACTGGCCAGGCAAAGGGCCGTCAACGCAGATCTTGTGGCGACGAACCGCCGCCTGAACGACGCGGCGAGAGACGGATTGGCATCGGTCGAGCTTGTGAATGCGGCGATGGAGAGCGAGCTTGTCGCTCTTCGCGCTGAACGCGAAGCGGAAGTGGCCGAGATCGATGAAATCCTGGCCGAGCTCAAACCCCTGATCGGAGAGGTGGCCTGATGCCTGAGATGAGGATCACGATAGGCGGTCGCGAATTCGAAGTTGCGTGCCAGGAAGGCGAGGAACAGTTTCTGCGTTCGGCCGCCCAGCTTCTGGACAGCGAGGCCAGCGCGGTGATTTCCCAGTCGGGCAGGATGCCAGAGGCCAGGATGCTTCTGATGGCCGGGCTGATGATCGCGGACAAGGCGGCGGGACTTGAGGACAAGCTGCGCGAGGTGGAAGAGCGCGCCATGCTGGCGGAACGCGTCGCCGCGAACGCCCGCGCGAATCCCGAAAGGGTCGAGGTTCCCGTGATTCCCGACGTGGTGACCGACACGCTGGCCGAGATTGCGGCACGGGCCGAATCCCTGGCCGCCCGTCTCGAGGAACGCGCGGGATGAAATCCCCGGCGGCCCTGGCGATGGCACTTGCGGCAATGCCCGCCTGCGCCGAGGTCGAGATCCTGTCGTCCCGATACCATTGCGAACGTGGTGTCGAGGTGCCTGTTACCTAATTCAACTCAGCCGAAGGGTCGGCCGTCGTTCTGAACGTCGCGGGACGGCAGATCGCGCTGTCATCGATGCCGACAGGGTCCGGCGCGCGTTGTGCCTGGCCAGGCGACGGGTCGGGATATGTCTGGTGGACAAAGGATAACGGCGCCATGCTGCTTTGGCATGACGCCGCTTCCGGCGATGAGACGACGCTTTGGAAGGAATGCCGGACCGGTTGACGGTCAGGCGTTCGCCTCGCGGATCTTGTCCGCGGCTTCCTTGGAATAACTGATGCCGTTGGCCTCGAACAGCTGGTCGAGCTCGCCAGAAAGGGTCATCTCGGTGATGATGTCGCAGCCGCCGACGAATTCGCCCTTGACGTAAAGCTGCGGGATGGTCGGCCAGTCGGAGAAATCCTTGATGCCCTGACGGATGTCGGCATCGGCCAGAACGTTTACGTCGACATAGTCCACGCCCATGTAGTTCAGCACGCCCGCCACGCGGGACGAAAACCCGCATTGCGGCATGGCTTTCGTGCCCTTCATGTACAGCACGACATCATTTGTCGTCACGGTTTCCCGGATCTTGTCCTGTGCGGTGGTCGTGGTCATCTCGTGTTACTCCGGTGCTTTGGTGGTCAGGGCAAGTGCGTGAAGCTCTCCGTTCGCGCCGTCCATCTTGCCCTTGAGCGCGGCGTAGACCGCGCGCTGCTGCTGTACGCGGTTCATGCCGCGGAAGCTTTCATCGATCACCTCTGCGGCGTAGTGGTTCCCGTCGCCCGCCAGGTCGGTAATCGTGATCTTCGCCTGCGGGAACGAGGCCCTGATAAGGTTCTCGATGTCCTGCGCTTCCATCGCCATGGGGCGTCCTTTCGTTCAGTCCTTGGCCAATACTTAAGCCTGCGCGCGGTACGCCGCAAGGTTCTGCGCGGGGCTGGGTCAAAGCCTCGCGCAGGACCGCGTCAGCGCCCAGGAAACCCAATCGCAGTTAAGCGACCGCCGCGGCAAACGCGCTGCGGTAGATGTCGGAAAGCTGCGCAACCGGCGCTTCGGACGTGCCGAAGCGAACCTGGGCGCCGCCGAAAAGACCGACCTTTGAGACGGTAACCCCGGCGTCGCGGGCTGCCGCAAGCAGAGCGTCGACGGAGTCCGCTTCGACGGCCACGAGGTAGCGCGCCTGGTCTTCACCGAAAAGCTGGCCGACATCGCCGGTGTCCAGAGTCACGCCCAGTCCCGCGGCCTCGGCCATCTCGAACGCGGCAAGCGCCAGTCCGCCTTCGGAAAGGTCGGTCGCTGCCCGGACAAGCTTGCGGTTGGCGCGAAGGAAGTTGCCGTTCTTGCGCTCAAGCGCCAGATCGACATGGGGCGCGTCGCCCTCTTCACGGCCGAAGGCCTCGTAAAGAAGCGCCGACTGGCCAAGGTGTCCCGCGGTTTCACCGATGACGATCGCATGATCGCCTTCGCCGGGCAGGCCTGCGATCAGATCATCCAGCGTCGCCAGAAGCCCGACGGCACCGATGGTCGGCGTCGGCAGGATGCCCTTGCCGTCCGTTTCGTTGTAAAGCGATACGTTCCCCGAAACGATCGGGAAGTCCAGCGTGCGGCAGGCTTCCCCGATGCCTTTGATCGCGCCGACGAACTGGCCCATGATCTCGGGCTTTTCGGGGTTGCCGAAGTTCAGGTTGTCGGTCGCGGCCAGCGGGGTCGCGCCCACCGCGGTCAGGTTGCGCCAGGCTTCGGCAACGGCCTGCTTGCCGCCCTCGTAAGGGTTCGCCTTGACGTAGCGCGGGGTCACGTCCGAGGTGAAGGCCAGGGCCTTTTCGGTTCCGTGCACACGCACGACGCCTGCGCCCAAGCCCGGTGCGCGCACCGTATCCGCCATGACCGAAGTGTCGTACTGTTCCCAGACCCAGGCCTTGTTGGCATGGTTCGGGGAGGAGATCAGCGCCTTCAATCCCTCGATCGGGTCGATGTCGAGCGCGTCTTCGAAGGCCGCGCGGGTCGGGGTTTCAACCCAGGGGCGGTCGTATTCAGGGGCGCTGGACGACAGCTTGGACAGCGGCAGGTCGGCCTTGATCTCGTTTCCGTGGAGGATCAGGAACCGGTCCTCGGCGATGGTTTCGCCGACGATGGCGAAATCCAGGTCCCATTTTTCGAAGATTGCGCGCGCAACGGATTCACGCTCCGGCTTCAGCACCATGAGCATCCGCTCCTGGCTTTCCGACAGCATCATCTCGTACGCGGTCATGTTTTTTTCGCGCTGCGGCACGTTGTCGAGCTGTAGCTTGATGCCAAGGCCGCCCTTGTCGCCCATCTCGACCGCCGAACAGGTCAGGCCCGCGGCCCCCATGTCCTGAATAGAGATGACCGAGTCCGAGGCCATGAGTTCAAGGCAGGCCTCCAGCAGGCGCTTCTCGGTGAAGGGGTCGCCCACCTGCACCGTCGGGCGCTTTTCCTCGATCGTGTCGTCGAATTCCGCGCTCGCCATGGTCGCGCCGCCGACGCCATCCCGACCGGTCTTCGCACCAAGGTAGACAACCGGCATGCCGACGCCCGAGGCCGCGGAATAGAAGATCTTGTCCGCATCGGCGAGTCCCGCCGCGAAAGCGTTCACAAGGCAGTTTCCGTTGTAGCTGGCGTGGAAGCGAACCTCGCCACCCACGTTCGGCACGCCAAAGCAGTTACCGTAGGAGCCGACGCCTTCGACCACGCCCTTGACCAGATGCGCGGTCTTGGGGTGGGAGGGCAGTCCGAAGGAAAGTGCGTCCATCGCGGCGATCGGGCGTGCGCCCATGGTGAATACGTCGCGCAGGATGCCGCCCACGCCCGTCGCGGCCCCCTGATGGGGCTCGATGTACGAGGGGTGGTTGTGGCTTTCCATCTTGAAGACCACCGCCTGGCCGTCGCCGATATCGACGACGCCCGCGTTCTCGCCCGGTCCGCAGATGACTTGCGCGCCGGTGGTGTGCAACGTGCGCAGCCACTTCTTCGAGGACTTGTAGGAACAATGCTCGTTCCACATGGCCGAGAAGATCCCGAGCTCGGTAAAGGTCGGTTCGCGGCCGATGATCTCCAGGATTCGCTGGTATTCGTCCGGCTTGAGCCCGTGCGCGGCGATCAGGTCGTTGGTGATCTGCGGTTCCTGCATGTCGTTTCCCCCAAGGCGCGCTGGCGATTTCGCGCCTTTTAGGGGGGAAGACAGTAAGAGAAAAGGCCCGAAAATCCGCACGACGGCATTTGTGTCGCGATTGCCCGCGTATTCCCTTGCAGGCGGAGGATTGGGCGGCGTCGTTCGGGCACAGCCCGGCAGCCGTCCTCATGTTGCGGAGATTTTGTGCGCCCGCAGCAAATCTGTTCGCCGCATGTGCAATTACCAAGGAAATCCGAAAAATCTTCGTTAAACAGCAGCTTGCGCCATGGACAGCCGTCGCCGACTGTGCAGGGATCGCTATAGGCAAAAAAAAAGGCCGAGACAAAGCTCGGCCGAAGTCCAACAGGGAGGTAGAAAGCTGCGGGAATACTCAACCGCTGCCTTCTGAGGTCCATCTAGGGACATGCCGGCTGTGGATCAAGAAAAAACAAATGCCGCAAAGCACAATGCCGCTATGCGTTGCAGTCATGCCTCATGCGCAATGGCCTGATGTTCGATGGCCTGACGCTTGCGGTAGGCGATGATTTCTTCGGTCACGAAGTCCCTGAAGACCGCCACGCGCTTCGAGTGTCTCAGTTCCTCCGGGTAGGCCAGGAACACCGGAACCTCGCCCGACTCCACGTCGGGAAACACTCGAACAAGATGCGGAAAATCCTCGGTCAGGTAGTCCGGCAGGACGCCTATGCCCAGGTGGCTTCGCACCGCCTGCAGGACGCCATAGTAGTTGTTGACGGTCAGAGTGGATCGAATGTCGTATGTCATCAGGTGTTGCACCAGAACGCCGCCGGCCTGCACCTGCGCAGCATTGGCGCTCTGGCAGATGAGCCTGTGGTTCGACAGACCTTCCAGCGTGTCGGGCATACCGCGTTCTGCCAGATACTCGGGCGATGCATAAAGGCGCATCCTGATGTTTATCAACCGCCGGCGGATAAGATCGGCCTGGCTGGGTTCCTTCATCCTGATCGCCACATCGGCTTCGCGCATTGCAAGATCAAGCACACGCTCCTCAAGCATCAAGTCGATCTTCAGGTCCGGATACTTTTCATAAAGCGCGGGCAGACGCGGGGCCAGCCAGAGCGTTCCAAAGCCCGTCGTCGTGGTCACCCGGATTTCGCCATAGACCTCATCCTCGCTGTCGCGGATGCGCGCGGCGGTTGCCTCCAGCCGCTTGTTCATCGAGCGCGTGGCTTCGAACAGAAGCTCCCCTTGCTCGGTAAGAATCAGGCCCCGCGCGTGGCGGTGGAAAAGCGTCGTATCAAGGCTTTCCTCAAGCGCGCGGATTTGGCGGCTGATGGCGGATTGCGACAGATGCAACGTATCGCCTGCATGGGTGAGAGAGCCGGCGTCAGCGACCGCGTGAAAGATTCTGAGCTTGTCCCAATCCATGAGCGTAATTTCCTGTCGTCTTTCTGCCTTGCTCCGCAAGCTGCCCTACATAATGCGCAAACCAGTGACAAAAAGGTGTGGCGCGCACAAATTATTTTGTAGGTCAGCAATTTTGACCTATAATGCCACCGCAGGGCAGGAGAACCATGATGCGACACGACGTTACCCTAGCGGACCGCTTCGACCTTACCAAGTCATCCGTGCTGCTGAACGGCACGCAGGCACTGGTTCGCCTAATGCTTATGCAGAAGGAACGTGATCGCATCTTAGGTTTGCACACGGCGGGCTATGTCTCGGGCTATCGCGGATCGCCGCTGGGTGGGGTGGACCAGCAGATGGCGCGTGAGGACAAGCTGCTGAAGGCCAATGACATCCTGTTTCGGCCGGGCCTTAACGAAGATCTGGCCGCGACCGCCATCTGGGGCACCCAGCAGGCGGAACTGCGGGGGGAGGGAAAGTACGACGGCGTCTTTTCGTTGTGGTACGGCAAGGGCCCCGGCGTAGATCGTTCGGGCGACGTGATGCGTCACGCGAACATGGCCGGGACATCCAGGCACGGCGGTGTGTTGATGGCAATGGGGGATGACCACACCGGCGAGAGTTCGACCGTGTGCCACCAGTCCGACTGGGCGCTTGTCGATGCCTACATGCCGATCGTCTCGCCGGCGGGTGTGCAGGAAATCCTGGACTTTGGCCTTTACGGGTTTGCCCTGTCGCGCTTTTCCGGCCTCTGGGTCGGGCTGAAGACCATGAAGGACACGATCGAGGTGACCTCGGTCGTCGATGGCAGCCTTGACCGGATGAGCTTTGTCACGCCCGACTTCCCGATGCCGGAGGGCGGGCTGAACATCCGCTTGAAGGATCACTGGATACCGCAAGAAGCGCGCATGATCGACCACAAGCGCTTCGCGGCCGAGGCTTTTGCCCGCGCCAACCGCATCGACCGTCGCGTGTGGGGCAAGTCGGGGGCGAAGATAGGTTTCGTGGCAGCGGGCAAGAACTGGCTGGACCTGACGCACGCGCTTGCCCTTCTCGGCATCGACGCGGCCGAAGCGGAGCGGCTTGGCATTACGACCTACAAGGTGGGGCAGACCTTCCCGCTTGACATGACCTCTTTCCACGACTGGGCCGAAGGGCTCGACCTGATCGTGGTGGTCGAGGAAAAGCGCAAGCTGATCGAGGTCCAGATCAAGGAGGCGATATTCGACGACCGCCGCGGGCGGCGCGTCTATGGCTGGTACAAGGGCGGCGCGGGCAACATGCATGAACAGGAGCTGTTCCCAACCAGGATGGCCCTGGATCCGGTGATGGTGGCCGCGCGGATCGGCGAGATCCTGAAAGAGGAGGGGCGCGGTACGGATCGCGTAAAGGCGGCACTTCAAGTCATTGAAGAATCTCAGAAAGAAGCAAACACTCAGGACCTGGCCGCGCGGCTTCCCTATTTCTGTTCGGGCTGCCCTCATAACACGTCGACCAAGCTTCCCGAGGGAAGTCGGGCCTATGCCGGGATCGGATGTCACTTCATGGTCCAGTGGATGGATCGCGCCACCACCGGCTTCACGCACATGGGCGGAGAGGGCGCGAACTGGGTCGGCGAGGCGCCGTTTTCGACGCGCGATCACGTGTTTCAGAACCTTGGCGACGGGACCTACAATCACTCGGGACTGCTGGCCATCCGAGCTGCGCTCGCGGCCGGGACGAACATCACCTACAAGATCCTTTTCAACGATGCAGTTGCGATGACGGGTGGGCAGGCGAACGAAGGCGGTCTGACGGCAGACCGCATCGCGCGCGAAGTTCTGGCCATGGGCGTCCGTCACGTCGCGGTCGTCATGGACGACAAGGAAGAGGTCGACCGGAGCCTGTTCCCATCGGGAGTGGACTTCCATCTGCGCGACGAGCTGATGGCAGTTCAGGAAAAACTTAGCAAGAACAAAGGCGTGTCCGTAATCGTTTACGTTCAGACCTGCGCCGCCGAAAAGCGCCGCCGTCGCAAGCGTGGGACTTTCCCCGATCCCGACAAGCGCGTCTTCATCAACACCGACGTGTGCGAGGGTTGCGGCGACTGCGGAGTCCAGTCGAACTGCGTTTCAATCGTGCCGGTGGAAACGGAACTTGGCCGCAAGCGGGCGATAGATCAGTCTTCGTGCAACAAGGACTATTCCTGCCTGAAGGGGTTTTGCCCGTCTTTCGTGACCCTTGAAGGCGCCAGAGTGAAGAAGGCGGCGGCGACCGAATTTCATCTGCCGGAATTGCCGGACCCCAAGCTGCCCGGGATTTCGGGTACGCACAACGTGGTCGTCACCGGTGTGGGCGGGACCGGTGTCGTCACCATCGGCGCGGTCATGGCAATGGCGGCGCACCTTGACGGCAAGGCGGCCGGAATGATGGAGATGGCGGGCCTCGCGCAGAAGGGCGGCGCGGTTCACATCCACCTGCGCCTGGCGGAAAAGCCCCAGGACATCAACGCGATCCGCGTCGCGGTGGGTGAGGCCGACTGCGTGATAGGTGGCGATCTTGTCGTTACCGCCGGTGCAAAGACGCTTGGGCTGATGCGGCGCGGTCGCACCGGGGCGGTGGTGAACAATCACGAAATCATCACGGGAGAGTTCACGCGCAATCGGGAATTCCGACTACCTACCGGGCAGATGCGGCTTGCACTTGAAGCGCGGCTGAACGATCGCGTGACCTTCTTCGACGCGACCGACCTTGCCGCGAAACTGCTTGGCGATGCGATCTATTCCAACATGCTGGTTCTTGGTGCGGCCTGGCAGCAGGGTCTGGTGCCGATCTCTGTGGAAGCGATCCGCAAGGCGATCGAGATGAACGGGGCTGCCGTCAAGGGTAACCTTCGCGCGTTCGAGATTGGACGCTGGGCGGTCGTGGACCCCGAGGGCGTCGAAGATGTTACTTCTGAAGGCGGCGATAAGACATTGTCTTTGCAAGAAAAGATTGATTATCGGGCGGCGCGGTTGGAAGCCTATCAGGATCGGGCCTATGCCGCTCGCTTCAGAAGGCTGGTGGATAGCGCCCCGGCCCCCCTGAAAGAGGCCGTTGCCAAGGGGTATTATCAGCTCTTGGCCTACAAGGACGAGTATGAGGTCGCGCGGCTGCACCTGGAAAGCGCCGCGAAGGCGCGGGAAGAGTTCGAGGGAGACTTTCGAATGACCTTCCACCTCGCCCCTCCGATCCTGGCTGGCAAGGACGCGGGCGGGCGCCCGATAAAGCGCGCCTTCGGTTCATGGGTGCTGCCGCTTTTCCGCGTTCTGGCCGGGATGAAGCGGCTGCGCGGAACCACGCTCGATCCGTTCGGCTGGCTACCCGAGCGCCGGATGGAACGCATGCTGATTGCTCAGTACGAGGCGGACATGACCGAAGTCCTACCGCTTGTTTCCTCCTCGACCGAGGACCAGGCGCGCGCGCTGGCCGAACTGCCGCTTGATATCCGTGGTTTCGGCCCGATCAAGCACGATGCCGTGGCGAAAGCGGCCAAGCGGCGCGAGGAACTTTTGACGCTCATCCGCGCAGGCGGGTCGCCGGCGGCGCAGGCGGCGGAATAAAAAAGGTTCACGCAGGCGTCACGGAAGTGACGCAGAAAACAGGCTCAGTACTGACTGAAACCTTTGGGGGCGGTCATGAACGGCAAGCTTGCGCGCGATATTTCCTACTCCTCCTCGGCGCGGAGCCGCACGGGACGGACCGTGATACGACTGATGGAAAACGTGACCGGCCGACTGTCCCTTATCCGACGGGCCGCCGGGTATCATGACGACGTCGCGGCGGGCGAAGATTTCTGGCGCGTCATGGTGGATCGCTACGGCATCAGCCTGGACGTGATCGCCGGCAGCCTTGAGGACATCCCTGCGCGCGGGCCGCTTATCCTGGTCGCCAATCACCCCTACGGAATTCTTGACGGGCTGGTCATGGGATACCTCCTGTCGGCCCTGCGCGGCGATTTCCGCGTTCTTGCCCATCGGATCTTCCGCCGGGCGGCAGAGCTTGAACGGGTGATCCTCCCCGTCAACTTCGATGAGACACCCGCCGCGCTGCGTGAAAATCTGGCCGTCCGTGCCCAGGCGCTTGACTACCTGGCGGGCGGCGGAGCGATCGGCATCTTCCCTGGCGGCACAGTCTCGACCGCGCCGCGGCCGTTCGGACGCCCGCTGGACCCGATGTGGCGCAACTTCACGGCGCGGATGATCGCAAAGTCGGATGCCACGGTCGTCCCGATCTTCTTCGACGGCGCGAATTCCCGGCTGTTCCAGATGGCGAGCCATCTGCACTGCACGTTGCGCATGGGCCTTCTGATCCGGGAATTCCGCCAGCGGATCGACCGGCCGGTAAGGATCGCGGTGGGCAAGCCCATCGATCCCCAGGAATTGCGTGCGCGACGCGGGGATGGCAAAGCGATGATGGATTTCCTTCGGAAGGCGACGTATGAGTTGTCGCCAAGGCCCCTGCCGTCCATCGGCTACGGCTACGAGTTCGAAGAAAAGTACCGCGCCTGAAAGCCGCGCGGGGTCGCGCGGAGGCAAAAATGGCGGTGGGCATTTTCGATTCGGGACTGGGCGGGCTGACGGTTCTGGATGCTGTTGCGCGCGCGCTGCCCGAAGTTCCCTTCGTCTATTTCGGCGACAACGCCCACGCCCCCTATGGCGTGAGGGATGCGGACGACATCTTCAATCTGACCTGCGCCGCGGTCGAAAGGCTTTGGCTCGAAGGCTGCGACCTTGTGATCCTGGCCTGCAACACGGCCTCGGCAGCGGCGCTGCGGCGCATGCAGGAAACCTGGGTTCCTGACGACAAGCGCGTTCTGGGCGTGTTCGTCCCGCTGATCGAGGCGCTGACGGAACGCCAGTGGGGTGATAATTCCCCGCCGCGGGAGGTTGCCGTAAAGCATGTCGCCCTGTTCGCAACGCCCGCGACGGTCGCGAGCCGTGCTTTCCAGAGGGAACTGGCCTATCGCGCGATCGGTGTCGACGTCGAAGCGCAGCCTTGCGGGGGCGTGGTCGACGCGATCGAGCAAGGCGACGAGATTCTTGCCGAGGCGCTTGTCCGCTCTCATGTGGAGGCTTTGAAGCGCCGGATGCCGATGCCCGAGGCTGCAATCCTCGGGTGCACGCACTACCCCCTGATGGAGCATGCGTTCCGTGCGGCCCTTGGGCCGGAGGTTGCCGTGTTCTCCCAAGCGAACCTCGTCGCCGAAAGCCTGAAGGATTACCTGAACCGCCGGCCCGAGTTCCTGGGATCGGGCCGCGTTTCCAAGTTCCTGACGACCGGCGACCCGCAGCGCGTGTCCGACAAGGCGACGCAGTTCTTGCGCCGGCCCATCCGCTTCGAAGCCGCCTGATCCCGCTCTCACCATCCGGTCATTTTCCTGTCGCAAACGCACCATCCATCGGAAACGAGGTCGCGCGCGGAACAGCGATTCTGCCCGCCGCAGTGAAGTCTTGTTCCCGATGGACGGGAGGACAGGATGCGTTACGGGACCGGTGTCGTTTTGGTGGTGGTCGCAGGGCTGCTGTGGTCCGGATTTGGCCTTGCCGTGCGTCATCTTGACGGGGCAGGGGCGTGGGCCGTGGTCTTCTGGCGCTCGGTCGCGCTTGTTCCGGCGCTGATGCTGTTCGTTTCGTGGCGCTCTCGCGGGCAGGCGATGCGCCGGGTGTTGGCAACGGGTTGGTCGGGCGTCGTGGGCGGACTGTGCCTGATCGCCGCTTCGCTTGGCGGGATCTATTCGATCCAGGCAACGACGGTCGCCAATGCTGTGTTTCTCTTCGCAGCCGCGCCGTTCCTGACCGCGGTTCTTGGCTGGGCACTTCTGGGAGAGCGGGTGCGCGGGGCGACCTGGGCCTCGATCGCGCTTGCCGCGGTGGGGATTTTCATCATGGTGCGCGAAGGGTTGGCGCTTGGCGCGCTAGACGGAAACCTCGCCGCCCTTGGCTCTGCCCTGGGCTTCGCGGGTTTCACGGTTGCGATCCGCTCTGGCCGGCAAGGCGACATGATGCCGACGGTGGTTCTTGGCGGCGTGTTCACCATGATCGCCGCCGCGTTCGTCGCGCCGGCGATGGGCGAGACGCTTTGGGTTTCGACCCATGACATCATCCTGTCCATGGCCATGGGCGCCTGCCTTCTGGCAACGGGAATGGCGCTTTACACGATCGGCAGCCGCGTTATCCCTGCGGCGGAACTGCCGCTTCTGTCGATCGTCGAGGTTTTGCTGGCACCGGTCTGGGTGTGGCTGTTCCTGGGGGAAACCGCCTCGGGCGGAACGGTTCTTGGGGGCACGATCCTTGTCAGCGCGGTGGTTCTGAACGCGCTCAGCGGAATGCGCGGCAGGGCGGTCGTCCCGGCCTGAGCCGGATTGCCCCCGGCCCCATTCCATGAGAGGGATCAGGCATGATCCGCGCATTTTTCGCCCTCACGCTTCCCGACACGGCGCTCGACCAGATCGAGCGTCTTCAGGCCGCCATCCCCTTCGGGCGCGCGGCCCCGGCCGAGAACCTTCATCTGACGCTCGCGTTTCTGGGCGAGGTTTCGCCAGAGACGCTGGAAGCCGCGCATGAGGCCGCGGAAACCTTGGCGCCACCTCCTTTTGCGCTGGAACTCAGGGGACTTGTTCATCTGGGGCGTCAGCCCGGTGGCGTGATCGCTTCGGGCGTGGTGCCCGAGCCGCGTCTGGATGGGCTGGCGAAATCGCTGCGATCGCGGCTTGCCGGAACCGGCATCCAGTTGCCGCGCGAAAGGTTTCGTCCGCATGTGACGCTGATCCGTCTGCGTCAGGACGATGCCGACGATGCCACGCTGGCCCGGATCCTCGGGCGGCACGCGGATTTCCGGGCAGGGCCCATTCCGGTCACCGGGCTGTCGCTGTTCCGGTCCTACCTGGGTGGAGATTCCGCCCGGCACGAGGAACTGGCGCGCTACTCCTTCGATCCCGCGGACCTCCGCGACGTTTTTTCTCGTTGAAACAGCGGCGCGGGACAGCCATCTAGCGATGGCCGGAACGGGACCGGCCGCGGGTCGAGGAAATATCATGAAGGGTTTGAAGAAACAGCGCCGCATCCAGATCATCGTTCTGGCGGTGCTGGCCATGGTGGGTGCGATGGCGGCGTTCAAGTTCGCGATGCCCGACGCGCTGCAATACTTCCGCTCTCCGACCGAGGTTGTGGCGTCCCCTCCGGAGCCCAATGAAACCTTCCGCATCGGCGGCCTTGTCGAGGAAGGAAGCCTTGTCCGGGGCGAGGGGGCCGAAATCACCTTCCGCGTGACGGATGGCAACGGCGTCGTGCCGATTAGCTACACCGGCCTGCTGCCCGACCTCTTCGGTGAGGGCGAAGGCGTCGTCGCGACCGGGAAGCTGGTTGAAGGAACCTTCCAGGCAAGCGAGATCCTGGCCAGGCACGATGAGACCTACATGCCAAAGGAGGTCATAGACGCGCTGAAGGAACAGGGTGTCTACGTCGAACCGGGCGCTTCTGCAGCCATGAATTAACGATATCCGAGGAGCCTTCCGGGACATGCAAGCCCCGGAGAGGTTCCATGCCCAGCGTCGAAGAGATCGCCCGAGAAATCACGGCCCGCGAGGGCGGCTATGTGAACGACCCCGACGATCCGGGGGGCGCCACCAACCACGGCGTCACGCTTGGCGCCATGCGCAGGTTAGGGATCGATCTGGACGGGGACGGGCGCGTGACCACCTCTGACGTCAAGCAGCTCACGCGCGCTCGTGCCGAACAGATCTTTGTCGAGCAGTATTTTCGAAAACCGCGTATCGACCTGCTGCCCCAAGTGGTGCAGGCCAGCGTCTTTGACATGTATGTGAATGCGGGCGCCGAGGCGGTCCGCATCCTTCAGCTTCTTCTGAATGACATGGGCTTTGAAGTCACGGTGGATGCGGCGATCGGACCGCAGACCTCTGCGGCGGCAGTCGCCGCGGCGGATCCATCGCCGGGGCTTCTTGCCGACGCCTACGGCATCGCTCGGCGCGACTACTACTACGCCTTGGGCGATCGACGACCGGCAAGCCGAAAGTTCGCCCGCCGCAGGGATGGAGGCAAGGGCGGCTGGATACTCCGCGCCGAGGAATTCATCTCTCCGCGCTTTCACCTGAGCGAGACCGAGCATCGGGAGAGGACTGCGTCATGGGCCTGATTTCGCGGATTCTGGGCGCTGGTCCGGCAACGTCGGCGTTGGGACAGGCGGTTGTCGACGTGGCAGGGGCGTTCACGCCCAATGCCACCCGCAAGCTTGAGGCGGCTCAGGCGGCCTACATCGCGGCGCTTGACGAGTTCGGGGCAGAGTTTCAGTTTGTGCGGCCCGGCCCGTTCGACCGTTTCGTAAATGGCCTGAACCGCTTGCCGCGCCCGATGCTGGCCTTCGGGACGTTGGGCCTTTTCATCTATGCCATGGTCGATCCGGCACATTTCGCACAGCGGATGGTGGGGTTGAACTATGTCCCGGAACCGCTTTGGTGGCTTCTGGCGGCCATCGTCGGGTTCTACTTTGGTGCGCGCGAGGCGCATTATTTCCGCACCCGTGCAGACGCACTGCCCGCCAGCGAGGGCCAGCCCGTTGCGGCCACGCCCGTCCCTGCCCGCAATCCCGCGCTTGAGGAATGGCGGCACGCGCGGGGGCGCGACCGCTAGCCCCGGCTGCATGGCGCCGGATTATCGCAGTAGCTTCTGGCCATGTATTTCAGATTGTTGATTCTCTTCTTCTCCGTCGCCGCGTTCGCCGGTTCCGTGTTTTGGGTCGGACCGGTCGTGGCGACCGCGACGCTCGTTCCGATGGGTCTGGTCCTTGTTGCCCTGATCTGGGTGATCGCCGGCGTCTTAGCACCACGGCGGGACTGGATCCTGGTCGACGGGTCAAACGTGCTTTACTGGCGCAATGACACGCCCGATCTCGCCACCGTGCGGCTGGTGGTGAGCGAGCTGCTGCGCCGGGATCTGACGCCGGTCGTCTGGTTCGACGCGAATGCGGGCTATCTGGTCGCCGGGCGCTACCTTGGGCCGGGGGCGCTTGCGCGGCAGCTTGGCATTCCCGCCGCGCAGGTCTTCGTGGCGCCGAAGGGCACTCCGGCCGACCCTTTGATTCTTGAGGGTGCGCAGGCTCTCTCCGCCCGGGTCGTGACGAATGATCGATACCGTGACTGGTCCGACGCGTTTCCCGCGCTCGGCCTTCCGGAGGTTCTGGTGCGCGGCCAGATCCGCGACGGCAAGGCGATCCTCACTCCGGTCGGGACCCAGGCCGCGCGTGTCAGCGCCTAGGCCCCGGCTTTTTCCAGCGCCTTTGCCGCGTCCCAAAGCGCGTCCATCTCGGCCAGATCGCTGTCCTCGGGGCGCTTGCCGCGTTCGGCCAGCGCCGCTTCGATCGAGCGGAAGCGGCGGGTGAACTTGGCGTTGGCGGCCCTCAGCGCCGCCTCCGGGTCGATCTTGAGGTGACGGGCCAGGTTCGCCACGACGAACAGCAGGTCGCCAAACTCCTCAAACGTCTCTGCCTCGGTCATCGTCTCGCGCGCTTCGACCAATTCGCGCGCCTCCTCCACGATCTTGTCCAGAACCTCGTCGGTGGAGGGCCAGTCGAACCCCACCCGCGCCGCGCGGTTCTGCAGCTTAAGTGCGCGCAAAAGCGCTGGCAGCCCCAAAGCCACCCCGTCCAGCGTGCCACGCGTGGCCCCTTCGGCCGCCCGTTCGGCCGCCTTCACCCGTTCCCAGTCGCGCGTCTGCTGCTCTGCCGTCTTGTCGCGGCTTTCGTCGCCGAAGACATGCGGGTGGCGCGCGATCATCTTGTCCGAAATAGACCGGACGACATCCTGGAAAGTGAAACGCCCCGCCTCGTCCGCCATCTGCGCGTGGTAGACGGTCTGCAACAGGAGGTCGCCCAACTCTCCCTTCAACTCGCCCCAGGCCTGACGCTCGATCGCGTCGGCGACCTCGTAGGCCTCTTCGATCGTGTAGGGGGCGATGGTGGCGAAGTTCTGCTCGATGTCCCAGGGGCAGCCGGTTTCGGGGTCGCGCAGGCGGCGCATGATCTCAAGCAGCCGCGGCAATCCGCCTTGTGGGTCCAGGCACAGGCGCTGGCTGTCTTCAAGGTTCATGGTCTTCCTTTCGCGGGTCGGTCGAGGTTAGGCTCGGGCAAGCCCGGTCGGAGGTGAACATGCCCGTTCTGAACAGTATCGCGGAAATGGAAGCAGAGATGAAGGGATGGCGGCGGCATCTGCACGCGCATCCCGAGCTTGGACTGGACTGCCACGAAACCGCGGCCTTCGTGGCCGCGCGGCTGAAGGACTTTGGTGTCGACGAGATCCACGAGGGCGTGGGCAAGACCGGGGTCGTCGGGCTTATCAGGGGACGCGGCAAGGGACGCACCATCGGGCTGCGCGCCGACATGGACGCGCTGCCGATGCCAGAGACAACAGGGGCTGACCATGCCTCGACCGTGGCGGGGCGGATGCACGCTTGCGGACATGACGGCCACACGACGATGTTGCTTGGCGCGGCGAAGTATCTGGCTGAAACGCGCAACTTCGCGGGCACCGTCGCGCTTGTCTTCCAGCCGGGCGAAGAAACCGGCGAGGGCGGCCCGGCGATGTTGAGCGACGGATTGATGGACCGCTTCGGGATTGACGAGATCTACGCGCTTCATATCTCTCCGAAGCATGAACTTGGCACCTTTGTCACCGCTCCGGGGCCGTTCATGGCGGCGGTTTCGGATTTTGACATCCGGATCCGCGGCCGCGGCGGACATGCCTCCAGGCCAGAGGAATCCCGTGATCCGGTAGCGGCAGCACTGATGATCGGAAGCGGGCTTCAGACAATCGTTGCACGCAACGCGGCGGCGCGGGATCAACTGGTCTTCTCGATCACCCAGATCCACGCGGGCAGCGCGCACAATGTCATTCCCGCCGAGGCCTATATCGGCGGGACCATCCGCAGCTACCGGCCCGAGATGCAGGACCTGGCCAAGCGCCGGCTGCGCGAAATCTGCGAGGGCTGCGCCGCCGCAATGGGCGTGTCGGTCGAAATTGGCGGCCAGATCGACCTTGCGCCCACAGTGAATGACGAAGCTGCGACACGCTTCGCCCTGTCCGTCGCGCGCGAGGTGTCTGGCGAAGGCCGCGTGATCGGGAACCATCCGCCGCTGATGGGGTCCGAAGACTTCGGCGCGATGCTGGCAGAGCGTCCCGGCGCCATGGTGTTCCTGGGGCAGGGCGTCGGACCCGGTGTGCATGAAACCGATTTCGATTTCAACGACGCGGCCGCCCCGATCGGCGCAAGCTACTTTTCAAGGCTGGTGGAAAAGGCGCTGCCCATCGGCTGACGTCGGGGCAACATGCGCATCCCCATTGCGCACGCGACCCGGCGGTGGAATGGTCGCGTCAGTCACTCCATGAGGTTTCCATGCCGGTTCTGAACCGTATCGCTGATTTCGCGCCCCAGATGCGCGAATGGCGCCGCTGGCTGCACCAGCACCCCGAGCTTGAATTCGATTGCCACCAGACGGCGGCTTTCGTGGCCGAACGCCTGCGTGAATTCGGCGTTGACGAGATCCATGAGGGGATCGCGCGAACAGGCATCGTCGCGATCATCAACGGGCAGGGCGAAGGTCCGACCATCGGTCTGCGCGCCGACATGGACGCGCTGCCGATCGAGGAGGCAACCGGGGCCGAACACGCATCAACAGTGCCGGGGCGCATGCATGCCTGCGGGCATGACGGCCACACCACGATGCTTCTGGGGGCGGCACGCTACCTTGCCGAAACCCGCAATTTCCGCGGACGCGTCGCCTTGATCTTTCAGCCGGCCGAGGAAGAGGGTGGCGGCGGCGACGTGATGGTGCGCGAAGGCATCCTGGACCGCTTTCACATCGGCCAGGTCTATGCGCTGCACAATACGCCGCAGGTGCCTCTCGGGCGGTTCGTCACGACGCCCGGCCCGATCATGGCGGCGGTCGACACTCTGCGCGTCGACCTGACGGGCAAGGGCGGGCACGGAGCCTATCCGCATGACTGCATCGACCCGATCGCCGCGGCGGTTGGCATGATCTCGGCCCTTCAGACCATCGTCAGCCGAAACACCAACCCGCTGTCCGAAATCGTGATCTCGGTCACGCAGATCCACGCTGGAACCGCGTCGAACATCATTCCCGAAGACGCCTGGTTCGGTGCGACGATCCGCACTTTCGACCCTGAGGTGCGCAAGGCGACCAAGGCCCGGATCGAACAGATCGTTGCCGGCCACGCCGCCGCCTACGAGGTGCAAGCCAGGATCGAGTACGACTGGGGCTATCCGGCCACCGTCAACGACGCCGACAGCACCGCCTTTGCCGTTCGCGTGGCCGAAGAGATCTCGGGCGCTGCGGGCGTTGTCGCCGATGCGGGGCGCGAGATGGGGGCAGAGGACTTTTCCTATCTGCTTGAGAAGCGGCCAGGCTGCTATCTCTTCCTTGGGCAGGGCGATGGCGCGGGTCTGCATCATCCCCGCTACGACTTCAACGACGAAGCCGCGCCTTTCGGCGCAAGCTTCTTTGCCCGAGTTGTCGAGCGCGCCCAACCGCTTTGAACCAAGGGCGCCCTGCCGGAGCGCCAGACCAGCCCGAGCCGCCGCCCTGAACAAGGGTAGCGGCTTTCCCGTTCCTGGCGGATCGGCTGGGGCCCAAGGATCCCTGACACTTATGGGCGTTTCCGCGCGGCCTGACGATGCCGCTCCTTTGCAGGCTGGACGCGGTGAGGGCCATTTTGATCAAAAGACTTGAGATTTTCGTTCCGGTCGGTATTCTGCGCATATTGACTGGAGATTCAAAATGACCCACGCCATGCACAACCTTGCCAACGAAGCCCTCTGGGAGAAGGATCGGGCCCACGCGGTCCACCCCTGGACAAACTTCGGGCCGTTCGAGCAACAGGGATCCCTGATCTTCACCAAGGGCGAGGGCTGCTATCTTTGGGATGCGGAAGGCCGGCGCTATTTCGATGCGATCGGGGGCATGTGGTGCACCAACATCGGTCTTGGCCGGCGCGAGATGGCAGATGCTATCGCCGATCAGGCGATGCGCCTTGGCTATTCGAATTTCTTCGTCGACACTGGAAACGACGCGGCGGCGCTGCTGTCTGCTCGCCTGGCCGAGCTTGCGCCCGGTGACCTGAACCGCGTGCATTTCACGACCGGCGGGTCGACCGCCGTCGATACGGCGGTGCGCATGGTGTCCTATTACCATCATGTTCGGGGCAACCCCGACAAGACCCAGATCGTATCGCGTGATGCGTCCTATCACGGATCCACCTACCTCACGATCTCGGTTGGCAAGCGGGCGGGGGACCGGATCGAGGAGTTCCGCTACAAGGAGGATGGGATTCATCACCTGTCGAGCCCGAACCTTTACCGCCGCCCCGACGGGATGACCGAAGAGGCGTTCTGCGACGAATTGATCTCGGAATTCGAGGATCTGATTGCCCGCGTGAGTGCAGATCGGATCGGCGGGTTCATAGCCGAGCCCATCCAGGCCTCCGGCGGTATCGTCATCCCGCCCAAGGGCTATCTGAAGCGCATGTGGGAGGTCTGCCAACGCAACGACATCCTCTTCATCGCGGATGAGGTGGTGACGGCCTTCGGTCGGATCGGTCACTGGTTCGCATCCGAAGATGAGTTCGGCATCGTCCCCGACATGATCACCACAGCCAAGGGGCTGACGTCGGGCTATGTGCCGCTTGGGGCCGTCATCTTCTCTGACCGGATATGGAACACGATGGCCGAGGGCGGGCATCGCTGGTTTTCTACCGGGTTCACCTATTCCGGCCATCCGGTCGCCTGCCGTGCGGCGCTGAAGAACATCGAGATCATGGAGCGCGAGGGTCTTCTTTTCCATGCGTCCAAGGTGGGCGCCTACTTCGAGAACCGGCTGGCGTCACTGGCCGATCTGCCGCTGGTGGGCAACGTGAGGGGCCGGAAGCTCATGGCCTGCGTCGAAAGCGTGGCCGATCGCGCGACGAAAGCCCCGCTGCCCGACGAGGTGGGCGAAAGCAAGCGCATTTCGGACGCGTGCGAAGCCATGGGCCTGATGGTGCGGCCCATGGGGCATCTGAACGTCATGTCCCCGCCTTTGGTCATCACCGAAGGTCAGGTCGATTTCGTGGTGGAAACGCTGGGCAAGGCGATCCGCGAGGTGACCGATCAGCTCGTGCGCGAGGGAATCCGGATCGGCTAGCGCTCGGGCCGCGGCAGGGCGCCATCGGTCAGCCCGTAACCGGCATAGGCAAGCCGCAGCCACAGGCGACGGAAGGCGGGCAGGGGAAAGCGTCGTGGGACCACGCGCACCAGCGCTGGAAGGTGCGCCGTGCGTCCGGTCATGAGCCGGCCGACCTGCTGGCCCGAGTAGGACGCAGCAGCCACCCCCGATCCGTGCCAGCCGAAGGCTGCGTATAGGCCTGACGCGCCAGGCACCTCTCCGACGAACGGGGCAAGGCTGCCGGTCAGACAGACGAAGCCCGACCAGCTGTGTTCGGTTTCGGCTGCGGCCCAGGCGGGAAAAAGCGCCTCGAAATGGGCGCGCACCGCTATCTTCATCCTTTCATGGGCTTCAGCGGTTCCCGAGGTGCCACCACGCATCCCGAACAGGAAACGCCCGTCCGGCAGGTGGCGGAAATAGTGCAACAGCTTGCGTGCGTCAAAGGCCATGTGGGGATCGGTGTAGCCCTGATCCTGCCGCTCTGCCTCCGTAAGGGGCCGCGTCACCAGCACCGCCGAAAAGGCCGGCAGGTTGCGCCCGCCGATCCAGTTCGGCAGATTGTCCGAGGAATAACCGTTCGTGGCGACCAGAATCTTGCGCGCCAGGACGGCTCCCGCCGCCGTGGTCAGCCGCCATCCGCGATCAGCTTGGGTCATGCCTGTTACATGGGTATTGCCGCAGATCCGGACGCCCTTTGCGATGGCAAGTCGGGCCAGCCCTTCGACATAGGCCATGGGATCGACAGGGAAGCCCTGATCCAGCATCAGCGCGCCGTGGAATCCGGGACCTGCCATCCCGCGTTCGCGAAGCGCCTGTGGCGGGATCAGGTCAACGCGTTCGCCGTAAAGGTCGTGCAGGTCTTGCGCCTCTGCTGCGAAACCGGCCCAAACCCTGGGTGATTGCGCAAGCACCGCTTCCCCATCCGGCCCCTGGCGCGCATTCCAGCCGTTGGCGTCGATCAACTGGCCCACATGGGCGATGGCCGCGCACTGAAAATCGCGAAAATCACGGGCGCCTTCCAATCCGACGCGGGAAACGATCGCCTTGTCGGACAGCTTGGTGCCGCCGTAGCCGCAGAAACCGCCGTTGCGCCCCGAAGCGCCCCAGCCGGGTTGCACGGCCTCCAGAACGATGACGTTCGCGCCTGAAGCCGCGGCCTCAAGCGCGGCATTAAGTCCCGCAAATCCCGATCCGATCACGGCGATGTCTGCCTTGGTCTCCCCGTCCAGCGGGGGCAGGTCCAACGGCGCCGGATGGCTGGCGCGCCAGTGGCTCCTGGGCCAGGAGGGGTCATAGGCGGGGGCTTCGTAAAGGCGGCGCATGAACGTTCCTGCGTAACGGATTCGGGCAGCGCGCGGGGCGCGACCTCTCTACATCTAGCGCAGGAAGGGAATTTTGATCAAATTAAACTTGACATCTGTGCGCGGCGTGGGCCTTCTTCAGCCATCCGGATCCGCGGCGTCTCCGGCCATGAACGACGACGCGACTTTTCCCAAGTGAGACTCATGGCACTCGAAGACGCAAAGAACGAGATCGATTCCGCCTTTACCCGCAGGGGCCAGCGCGGCCTTGCCTATGAAAATGCCTTCGCCGGGGCGACAAGCTTTCTGCGCCGCACCTATACCAAGGACCTGACGGGCGTGGACCTTGCCATCACCGGTGTGCCCTTTGACCAGGCGGTCAGCCACCGCACCGGCACCCGCTTTGGCCCCCGAGCCATCCGCGAGGCGTCTAGCCTTCAACCCTACGATCCGCCGCATGGCTGGCCCACGAGCCCACTTGAGGAGATGAATGTCATCGACTACGGCGATGTCGCATTCGACTACGCCAACGTTGCGGAGTTTCCCGAAACGCTGACCCGGCATATCCGGACCATTCTTGCCGCCGGGGCGGGAACGGTGACACTTGGCGGTGATCACTACATCACCTATCCGATTCTCAAGGCCTATGCGGAAAAGTTCGGACCGATCAGCGTCATACACTTCGACGCGCATTCGGACCTTTGGCCGGACGACAACGAGGCCCGGATCGATCATGGAACCATGCTCTACAAGGCGGTGAAGGGTGGTTACGTCGACGCGGCGTCGTCCATCCAAATCGGAATCCGCACCACGACCGAAGACTACCTGGGCGTGAACGTCGTCACCGCGCGCGAGGCTCACGAAAAGGGCGTGGCCGCCGTGGTTGCCCGGGCAAAAGAGGTCGTTGGCGACAGGCCGGTCTACGTCACTTTCGACATCGATGCGCTTGATCCTGCCTTTGCGCCGGGGACCGGAACGCCGGTCTGGGGCGGGCTTGCTTCCTGGCAGGCGGCGGCGATGCTGCGCGACCTGGCGGGCATCAACATGGTCGGCGGCGACATCGTCGAGGTTTCCCCGCCCTATGACACGACGGGTGCGACGGCCATCGCGGGTGCTCATATCGCTTATGAGCTGATCTGCCTGTATCATTGGGCCAGAACGCGGCGGTGAGGGTGTTGCTGTACCTCGCTGTCCTGGCGGTTATCGGGGGCATGGCCTATATCCGCCTTGCCCCCGCTGATCCGTCGCGATGGCATGTAAGCCCGCTGGTTGGCGGCCAGCAAACAGTTGACGTGCGGGGTCTGGACAGTGTGCACGCGGTTCCAGGCGGTGCGCGTGTCGAAATCCTGCTGGAGGATGCGGCCCCCGAAAGCGTCCTCGCCCAGCTCGACGCGATTGCCGTCAGCACTCCTCGAACCCGGCGCCTGGCCGGAAGCCCGTCAGAGGGCATGATCACCTGGGTCACGCGGACGGCTGCCTTCGGTTTCCCGGATTACACGACGGCAGCAGCGCGCCCTGAGGGAGAGGCCACGCGCCTGGGTATCTTTGCCCGCCAGCGCTTTGGCAGCCGCGATCTGGGTGTCAACGCCGCGCGGCTGGAAGACTGGATATCCCGTCTTGAACCCTGAATGCTTGCCACAGCGCAACCCCCAAATGGGACCCACGGGCGGGGGCGTCCGGTCTCTGCCCCTTGACCGCCGCCGGGACTAAGGGCACATCGCCGCCATGGTACCTATGGACAAACTCGACCAGATCGCGCGCCGCTTCGGATTTCTCGAGGCGAAGCTGTCGTCCGGCGCGGCTCCGGCCGAAATCGCAGCCTTGAGCCGCGAGTACTCCGAACTCAAGCCCGTGGTGGCAGAGATTGCCGCCTACCGTCAGGCGCTTGCCGATCTTGATGAGGCCGAGGTGATGCTGGCCGACCCCGAGATGCGGGCATTGGCCGAGGATGAGTTGCCCAAACTGAAGGCCCGCATCCCAGAGATGGAGGGAAGGCTGCGCATTGCCCTTCTACCCAAGGACGCTGCGGATGCGCGCCCCGCGATCCTGGAAATCCGCCCAGGCACGGGCGGCGAAGAGGCGGCGCTGTTCGCGGGCGATCTTCTGCGCATGTACCAGAAGCACGCCGAAGCGCAGGGTTGGCGATTTGAGCTGCTGGAATTGACCCAGACCGAGCTGGGCGGCGTGAAGGAGGCGATGGCCCGGATCGAGGGTGAGGGCGTCTTTGCCCGCCTGAAGTACGAAAGTGGCGTCCACCGCGTGCAGCGCGTGCCCGCAACCGAGGCCGGGGGGCGCATCCACACCTCTGCCGCGACGGTGGCGGTGCTGCCCGAGGCCGAGGATGTGGAGATCGACATCCCTGCCGCCGACATCCGTATCGACACCATGCGCGCCTCGGGCGCGGGCGGCCAGCATGTGAACACCACCGACAGCGCGGTCCGGATAACCCACATTCCGACCGGTATCGTGGTGACATCTTCGGAAAAGTCGCAACACCAGAACCGCGCCAACGCGATGGCGGTTCTCCGTGCGCGGCTTTACGACATGGAGCGCACCCGCGCGGACGCTGCGCGCGCTGCCGATCGCAAGGCGCAGGTCGGGTCCGGAGACCGTTCCGAACGCATCCGCACCTACAACTTCCCGCAGGGGCGGATGACCGATCACAGGATCAACCTGACGCTTTATCGGCTGGATCAAATCATGGAGGGTGACCTGACCGAGGTCATCGATGCGCTTGTCGCCCACGATCAAGCCGCCAAACTGGCCGAGATGGAGGGATGACCGCCGCCGAGGCTTTGCGCGCGGCCATTCCTCGGCTGGCGCGGGCCGGCGTGCCGGAACCGCAGCGTGACGCCCGTGCGCTTCTGGCCCATGCCTTGCGGATCAGCCCTGGCCGCCTGTCGCTGGTGTTGCCCGAAGACCTTGATGAAGACGCCGCCGCACGCTTCGGCAAAGCGATCGCGGCACGGGAAGGACGGCAACCGGTCAGCCAGATCACGGGGCGGCGGCTGTTCTGGGGGCACAGCTTCAAGGTCACGCGCGACACGCTTGACCCACGACCCGAGACGGAGCTTGTGGTTGCCGCCGCGCTGGAACGTCGTTTTTCAAACGTTCTGGATCTGGGCACCGGGACGGGTTGCATCTTGCTGTCCTGTCTTGCCGGAATGCCCGAGGCGACCGGGGTCGGGGCCGATATTTCGCCTGCCGCCCTGGCCGTGGCGCAGGACAACGCCAACGCCCTTGGCTTTGCGGATCGCGCGCGTTTCATTGAATCGGACTGGTTCTCAGCGATCGATGGCAGCTTCGATCTGATTGTGTCGAACCCGCCCTACATCGCCGCGGACGAAATGGCGGAGCTCTCGCCCGAGGTCCGCGATTGGGAACCCCATGGCGCGCTCAGCCCGGGTGGAGACGGGCTTGACGCCTATCGTGCGCTCGCCCACGGGGCGGGCGGGCGGTTGTCGCCCGGTGGCCGGATCATTCTTGAAATCGGCCCAACGCAGGCGGCAGCCGTCTCGCAACTGCTGCGCGTGCAGGACTTTGAAGGTATCGAGGTCCGCCGGGATTTCGACGGCAGGTACCGTATCGTGATCGGCGTGAAATCCTGACGGGCTAACAGGATCAGCCGCCTCTAGGCGAAAAAGTGCCTTAGCAAGGGAACAAACCCTGCTTTTTTGCGTTGCATTTGGGCCAAGATGCAGAATCCGCTTGTCATGGGTTCCGCATCATGCATACAGAAACCGTGACGGAAGGACTTGGGTCCGACCGTCGTGTCTCGCCCGACAGCAAGGTGTAGCCGCCCGAGGGGTCCGTAATGGGCCTGGGGCGCATACCGGGTGAGGTCCGAGACTGCCCTCTGGATCAGACCAAGAAAGCACATGAGATCTTCCAAATCCCGTTCGCGTTCGAAGTCGAACCGTCAGCGTTCGCTCGGCAACATCATCAACCGGGTGTTCGACAGTTCCGGCCCGGAGGGCAAGGTGCGTGGGACGCCGCAGCAGATAATCGACAAGTATCTGATGCTGGCGCGCGACGCGCAGCTTTCGAATGACCGTGTTGCCGAGCAGAACTTCCTGCAGCATGCGGAACATTACACCCGCCTTCTTGGCGAGGCTCAGAAAGAGCTTCAGCGCGAGCAGGAACAGCGCCAGCAGCAGAACCAGCAGCAGGGCGGCCACAATGGCGAGCGTAACCATGGTGGACGTGACCGGTTCGAAAGCAGGGGTGAGCGTAGCGACGACTCGTCCGAGGCGCATGGGCTTGGCGCGGAAACCGACTCCGATGACAGCTCTGGCCTGGTAGAGACGCCCGAGGCGCGCGCCGCCGTCGGCGAAGACAAGGCGGCCTCTGCCGAGGATGCCGGCGCCGAAGCGGCCCAGACGGAGGGCGAAACCCGCGCTCCGAGAGAGCCCCGCAAGGAACGCAAGCCCCGCGGCGAGGGCGCGCCGCGCAGTCCGCGCCGCCCCCGCGAGAAGCGGGAGCAGAAGCAGGCAGATGCTCCGGGTAATTCCGAAGACAACGCATCGGCTGCAGAATAAGAAAAACCCCGCCCTTGCCGGCGGGGTTTTCGTTTCAATGTAGCTTGGTCAGCCTGCCTTCACGATGCGGGCCAGTGCGCAGAACGCCTCAAGCGAAATCTCTTCCGCACGTGCCGTGGGTGGGATGCCGGCAGCAAGCAACCGATCCTCGATATCCGGAGCAGCGCCTTTCAGGCTGGCGCGCAGCATCTTGCGCCGCTGGTTGAACGCCGCCGCAACCAGGCGCGACAGCGTGGCCGCGTCGGCGGGAAATCGTGGTTCGGGTAAGGCGGTCAGATGAACGACTGCTGAGTGGATCTTGGGCGGAGGAGTGAACGCCTCGGGCGGCAGCGTCAGGACGATGCGTGCGTCTGTCCGCCATTGGGCCAGAAGCGCAAGCCTGCCATAGGCTTTTGATCCGGGCCTCGCCACGATGCGTTCGGCTACTTCCTTCTGGAACATCAGGGTCAGGCTGGACCACACTGGCGGCCAGACCGCCGGTGTCAGCCAGCGCACCAGAAGCTCTGTCCCCACGTTGTAGGGCAGGTTCGCGACGATGCGGATTGGAGGCCTCAGGTGGGCAAGCGGGTCTATGGCCAGTGCGTCAGCGTTCAGAACCTCAAGCCGTCCGGGGTAGGCGGCGGCGACCTCGGCCAATGCGGGCAGGCAGCGGTCATCCTTTTCAACGGCCAGGACGCGGCGCGCCCCTTCCGCAAGCAAGCCACGTGTCAGACCGCCTGGCCCCGGTCCGATTTCCAGCACGTCCGAATGGGTCAGGTCGCCCGCCATGCGCGCGATCTTGGCCGTCAGGTTCAGGTCCAGAAGAAAGTTCTGGCCAAGGCTCTTGCGCGCCGAAAGGCCGTGCCGCGCAATCACGTCGCGCAGCGGGGGAAGACCGTCGATGGTAGCCATCATGTTCGCCCTTTCGACATTTCCGCCGCAAGGCGCAGCGCTGCAACCAGGCTTGTCGGGTCAGCGACGCCTTTGCCGGCGATGTCGAAAGCCGTCCCGTGATCGGGCGAGGTCCGGACGAATGGAAGCCCAAGGGTCACATTGACGCCCCCCGCGAAATCCAGCGTCTTGATCGGGATCAGCGCCTGGTCGTGGTACATGCAGACCGCCGCGTCGTATCCTGCGCGCGCCGCCGGGTGGAACATCGTGTCGGCAGGCAGTGGGCCGATGATCGTCATGCCCTCGGACCGCAGTCTGTCCAGGGTGGGCGCGATCAAATCGATCTCTTCCCGTCCCATGGCGCCGCCTTCGCCGGCGTGGGGGTTCAGCCCGGCGACGGCGATCCGCGGCGCCTCAAGTCCGAAGCTTGTTTCCAACCCGTTGCGCGTTATGCGGATGGTATCCTCCAGCAGGTCGGCGCTAAGGGCGGACGGAACCTCGGCCAAGGGAACATGGATCGTTGCGGGTACGACGCGAAGGGCGGGGCAGGCCAGCATCATGACCACGCGCCGCACGCCGGCCAGCGAAGCCAGGTATTCGGTATGGCCGGGAAACGCAAAGCCCGCCCCGTCCTTCAGGGCCTTCTTGCTGATCGGTGCGGTCGTGACGGCCGAGGCCTGGCCCGAACGCACCAAATCGACGGCGCGCGCGATCACCGCGACCACCTCGGCAGCATTGTCGGGGTCGGGCTGACCAGCAACGGCGGGGTTCGGAAAATCGTGGTGCAGGACCGGCAGCACATCGTGGGGCACCCGCGTCGCTTCCTCGGTCGTCGCAATTTCGCGCCAGGATGTCCCGGCGGGCAAGTGACGCGGATCGCCAATCCAGAAAAAAGGCAGGTCGGCCCCCAGAAGGTGGCGGGCCTTTACGGCGGTTTCTGGCCCGATTCCCGCCGGCTCGCCGCAGGTCAGCGCGACGGGTAGCGCCGGATCAGAGCGGGTCATGGCCGCGTGATGATGGCGTTCGCGCGAAGTTCGGCCAGATAGGTGCCCGCCAATGCGCTCAGGCGCTGGTCAACAAGCTCCGAACGCACAACATCGGTCGAAGGGCCCCGGGCGAAACCAAGCTTGTCGTCGATCCTGGGCCGCTCATCGGTGTCGACGGCGGTAACGGGGACTTCGGCCGAGCCCAGTGCGGTCACGGCATTACGGTCGCACAGCATCAAAACCACCTGTGCGCCCCCGCGGCTGAGTGTCGCGTCCATCTCGTTCTCATCAAGGCCGGACAGGACGCCTGCGATATCGCCGGGCACCTGCGACAGGGGCCGCACATCCTGCTGAAGCTGGCCGGCCGAGTGGTTCCGGGCGTATTCGTAGAGCTCGCCACAGGTCTGCACTTCGGCGCGCAACCGGTTGACCTCGGCCATCGCTTCGGCGCTGCCGGCGCCGGGGATGGCGAACTGCGCATATTCGACGGTTATGTTGGCCGCGTCGATCGATCCGCCCTGATCGACCGCGCGCAGCCGCACGATGGCGATCGCATCCGTGACCGGGACGGGGGGGCTTACCTGACCCGGCTGCATCTGCATCAGAGCGGCGCGCAGGGGCACCGGAAGGTTCGTGAGTGGGATCCAGCCGATCTGGCCCCCGTTTTCCCTGGACGGCGCTGCGGAAAACTCGCGCGCTGCGGCGGCGAACGCGCCTTCGGTGGTCAGCGTCTGGGACAGTTCCATCGCCATGTCGCGCTGATCAAGGAAGGTCGCAGAGGTGGTCGGTATCAGTATTTCCGAAATCAGGACCCTGGGTCCTTCACCGCGGCCGCGTTCGATCGAAGTCGCGCGGGCGATGTCCGCGTCCGTGACAACCACGCGGCTGGCGAACTTGGCGCGGACGAGTTCGCGCCACAGCAGCCCTGCCTTTACGAAGTCGCGGTAGGTTTCGGGCGCGATGCCGCCCTGGCCGATGGCTTCCAGGAATTGCGGAAGCTCCAGGTTCGCACGGCCCGCAAACTCTTCCATCCCGGCAGTCAACTGTTCGGGCGTGACGGTGATGCCTTCGCGTTCGGCCGCTTCCATGCGCAGCCGGTCCTCGATCAGGCCGCGTTCGGCATCGGCGGCGTGATCACCCGGGATGCGCAGGATCTCCAGGAACTTGATGCGCTGGTCCAGCTCGTAGCCGGTGATGACCCTGTCGTTGACCGTGATGGCCGGAGCGAAATCACCCTGCGCCTGCGCCATCGGCGCGACAAGGGAAAGGGCAAGGCCAACCAGAAGGGGGATAACGCGCATCGTCACAGTCCGTCTGCTCTTCTTTTCATGTTCACGGGGCCACCGCCCCGGGTTCAGCGGGCGCAACTGCGCCTGTATGACCGTCCGTCGTAGCCCGAGCCTATCCCGCCCAGTGTCACCGACAGGTTGAAGTCCGTCGTCGGCGTCACACTAGTCGAGGACGTGAACCGACGCGAGAGGGAAAGATCAATCAGCGCGCATTCGGTCCGGTACTCAAGGCCAAGCCCCGCGTAGCCTGTTCGGCTTGCCGTAAAATCGTGCCGCCCCTCGACCCGTGCCCGCCAGCCATCGCTCACCTGCCACGATCCTGCAAGCCAAAGCTCGGAGGTGTCCGTCCCCCTGTCTTCCGCCGGATCCGCCTCGAGCATGAGATAGGATGTGGACACGCCGAAGTCCGGGCGCTGCCAGGACAGCGACAGGCTGTTGCGCGTCAGGCTTAGATCGTCGTCGAAAAGCGCGCGTCCGACGAAGGTCAGCCCCTGGGGCAACTGAACCTGTCCTGAGATAAGCCAGTCGGACAAGGTTCCGCTGAGGCCCGAGCTTTCGGTGAACTGTCCCAGGTCCTCGTCGCGCCAGACGCGCCCGCCCGTCAGCGTCATGCTCCAGCCGTCCGGGTCATAACGCGTCCAGCTCAGGCCCAGGTTCGTGCGCAAACCGCGTTCGCGAAGGTCAATTCCGGCAAAGCGGTCCAGAGAAAAAAGGTTGCCTTCGTCAAACTCGACAAGCGCGCTGTCCTCGTTAGGCACGGCATCGCTGCTTTCGGGGGTCCAGACCATCTGAGCGACCGGTTCAAGGACGTGAACCGCCCCGCCAGCCCCGGATTTCAGCAGTGGCCAGCGTAGTTCCGCCCCCAGGGTCGGCGTCGCGCGGGTCACGGTTCCGGGGAAGCTTTCATCCTGCGCGATCGAGTAGAAATCGACCGACAGGTCGAACATGCCCGAAGCCAAGATCCCGTTGCCCAGCACCCAGTTGCGCCGCCAGTCGACACCCAGCGATGCGCGCGCCACGTCTCGGCCGTCGGTCACGCCGTCGCCGTTTGCGTCGGTGTCGATGTCCGATGGCCGGTAGAAGCCGCGCGTCTGGAACCGGAATCCGCCTTCGCCGCCGAAGGGGGAAAAGCGGCGCTCGTACTCAAGCGCGCCCAGCATGGTGGGGGTGGTGCTGTTGCTCTCGCCCTCCCGGATCGAGTGGTAGTTCGCGATCGACCCGTGGATGTACTCGTTGCGACGTGTCCGGGTGATGTCCACGCCTGTTCGGAGCCGGTCTTCGTCCGAAATCCCGTAGTCCAGCAGATAGGCCGGGTCCGAGACGACCCTCAGTTCGCCCGTCAGGATGAAGTCATCCTGCAGGCGGAAACGGCCCGTCCCGAACAGATAACCCCGATCCTCGTCAGGCAGTATGTCGTCGCGCGACACGGCGCCTTCAACCGTGACCTGGCCGTTCACGAAGGCTTGGCGGTACCGAAGTTCAAGCGTTGTCGTGCCAGATGACAGGTAGGGCGTGAGCGTCAGATCCCGGCTTTCGCCGATGGCGATGAAGTAGGGTAGTTTCACCCCCGTTCCGAGGGTCGAGGTCGACCGTACGCGCGGCAGCAGGAAGCCGGTCGCCCGGTCGAGCGTCGGGTCCGGCATTCGAAGCCAGGGCGTATAGAAGACCGGCACGCCCATGATCCGGAACTGGGCCTGGTCGAAGTAAAGCTGCCGCTCCTCCTGGTCGTGGACCACCTTGTTGGCCCGGATCTCCCACAGCGGCACGGGATTTGCGGGGCAGACCTCGCAGGCTGAGGCGACGATCCGCTCCATCCTCGTGTAGCGGCCCGCCTCGCGCGTGATCGAATTCGCCGCAATCTGCATCTGCTGGTCGATCATGAGCCGGGCGCTTTCCAGAATGCCGTCGGTCATGTCGCGCGACAGCTTTGCACCGTCCGCAAGCAGCAGGAAGCCGTGACCGTCATCCAGCCGGACAGGACCCGTAATCGTCAGGTTGTCGGTCGCGGGATCGTAGACGATCGACTGGGCCGACAGGTGCGCCCCTTCGAAGAAGACCTCGACATGGCCCTCGGCGGTCAGGGTTCCCGTGCCGGTCAGAAAAATCCGGTCCGCGATCAGGGTCGCGGCATCCTGCGCTGACGCGGGCGCCAATGCCGGCCCCGCCGCGAACAGCCAAACAGCCAGAAGAAGGGACTTCCGTTTCATCCTTCCTCCAGATGCAGAAGCAGGCCAAGCGCAAGGAACGTCGCGGCGACCGGTGGGCTCCAGGCCGCAAGCATAACCGGGATCTGGCCGTTTTCACCCAAGACCTGCGCGAAGTTGCGCAGGAAGAATATCGCATACCCTGAAACGATCGCCAGAAGCACCAATAGACCGGTGTGTCCGAAGCGGACGTGGCGCATGGTGAAGCCCGCACCGATCATCACCATGGCCGCCAGAAGCAGCGGCAGGGCAAGTTCCATCTGGAACCAGACCATATGCGCCCGTGCCGAAAAGCCCGCGCTTTGCAGCCCGGCGATGAAGTCCGGCAAGTCCCAGACCGGAATGGTCGACGGCTGTCCGAAACTGTCGCGGATACGGTCCGCCGTCAGGTCCGAGGGCAGAACGAGGACGTCGGCAAGTGTCGAGCGGGCCTCGGCGTTAAGGTTTGCCTGCAGCGGCCATTCCTTGGTGTCCGAAAGTCTCCAGCCGCCGGTCTCCAGCACCGCGCGTGCGGCGCTGATGCGGCGGGCGGGATGGCCTTCTTGCGTCAAGGTCAGGAAGGTCACGTTCGACAGCACGGTGCCGTCGGGGTTCGACCTTTCGGCATGGATGACAGTCTGGCCCTCGGTGCCGCCCTGGCGAAGCCAGAAGCCTTCGCCGCTTACGGACAGCGTGCTGGCAGCGCCACCCTGCTGGCCAGAGCGCAGTTCGTACGCCCGCGTCGTTCCCGCCGCGATCGGATTCAGAACGGCGACGGCCAGCGCGCCGATCAGCAGGGCGGTGACGACCGGTGCCATCAGCGTGACCAGCGCGGAACGTCCCGCGGCCCGCGTGATGACCAGTTCGGAGCTGCGCGCAAGTGACAGGAAAAGCCCGACGGTGCTCAGGATCACGATCAGAGGCAGGATGCGGTAGATCGAGGATGGCACATTAAGAACCGCCAGCCCGGCGGCGTCCGCCATTCCGATCCCGGAAAAGCGCCGCACCTGCTCAACCATCTCAACCAAGGTCATCAGCAGCAGGAACCCGCCGAAGACCATGAGGAAGAAGGTCAGAAAGCGCCGCGCGATGTAAAGGGTCAGTGTCATGCCGCTGCCCCCGTTTCTTGCCGCACCCTGCGTGTTTTTCCAGCGTAGGCCAGCATCGCCAGCGCCACGCCCAAACCCGCAAGCGCCGGAAGGTAGGCCAGAGGCCAGAGCGCGGCGTTTGACCGGCCAAATCCCGTCGCCACGTTGACCAGAAGCTGCACGCCGATAAGGCAAACCGTTGCAGCGATGATCTGGCGCCAAAGGCCCAAGCGGCTGAACTCACCCATCATCAGCGCCGAAAACCCCAGAATCGCCGCGACCAGCGCAAGAAGGGGCTGCGCAAGCCGTTCGTGCCCTTCGAATAGCAGGACGGCGCGGCTTTCGCCGACCTGCGCCTGTGTTTGCTCGCTTGCCGCAAGAAGCGCCGGCGTCGAAAGTTCCTCGATCTGAATCGCGCGCCCGCGGGACCGGGACACCAGCGCGCCGATGTCGAAGGAAAAATCGGAAAATCGCGTCACGGTCAGGCGCCCGCTGTCGGCTTCGTAAAGCTGCGCCATGCCGTCGAACATCACAAGCTTCGGTCCCGTGTCGCTGCGCACGATCAGCGCGCGCTGCGCCGTGTATGTCGTCGAGGTGCCGCGCGCTGCCGCACCGCTTTTGGCCTGACGCGAGTCGGACAGGAATATCTGGCGCAGTTCGCCCTGTGGCGTGATCTCGCGCACGTAAAACGTGACGCCGGCGCCCGGATGGACGAAGGTCCCCTCGGACAGCAGGCGCGCCGAGACATTGGCCGCGATGTCGTCGTTGCGGTTCGCAAGTTGCGTACGGCTGGCCGGGACCAGGACATGCACAAGGATGGCCATCAACAGCGCGACGGAAAAGCCGAAGTAGAACACCGGCCTCGCCATCCGAAACGGCGAAAAGCCCGTGGCGCGCATCACCACCAGTTCGCTTTCGCTGGTCAGGCGGTTGGTGGCGTAGACCGCCGCGATGAAGGCTGCGATCGGCAGCACGATGCGGATGACGTAGGGTAGAGTGAGTGCTGTGAATTCAAGGAAGGTCCATGCGGACTGCCCGTCCGCGATAAGCCTGTCAAACAGCCGAACCGCGCGGTTGACCCAGTAGACCGCTACCAGGACGAGCGCGAAGAAGCCGAATAGCATCATCAGCTGCGACAGCATGTACCTGTCGAATCTGGACACCCCAACTATCCCCAACACGTTCTTCCGCCCCTTTCCCTAGCCCAAAGCGGGGACGGGGGGAACCAATATCTAGCCAAGAGCAGGGGCCTTGGTTAGGGTCCGGCAAAACCAAGCCGGAGAATGCCATGACCAGCCCCGTAGATATCCGCTTTGTCACCGCGACGCCCGAGGAAACCGCGGCGTTCGAGGGGCGGATCGTCCTGATTCTCGATCCGGAGGCCAAGCTCGGAAGCGACGCGCGGCGCCTTGACCGGGCAGCTCGGGGCGCGATTTCGCGCGCGATCGGCGGTAAGGCCTGGGGCAAGCTCAAGGCGGGCGAGGCGATGGAACTGGGCTATCCCGCCGGGATCGCGGCCGAGGCGCTGCAACTGGTCAAGCTGCCCCGCAAATGCAGCGTGGATGAGGCGCGCAAGGCCGGAGCGGCGATCGGCAAGGCGCTGTCGGAAGCGGGGGCGCTTGTGCTGGCGGGCGCTCATGCGCAGGCGGCGGAGATCTCCTTCGGCCTCGCGCTCAGGGCTTATGAGTTCGACATCTATCATTCGGCCGATAAGTCGCACAAAGGCGGCGTCACGTTTTCGGTGGCAAAGCCAGAGGCGGTCGCGGCGGCCGCCCAGCCCCTGATGGCGCTTGCCGAGGGCGTGTTCTTTACCCGCGACCTGGTCAACGAACCTGCGAACGTCCTGACGACGATCGATTTTGCCGCGCGGCTTGCCGCGATGCAGGAGTTGGGGCTTGAGGTCGAGATCCTGGAAGAAGAGGACCTTGCAAGGCTTGGCATGCGCGCGCTTCTGGGCGTGGGGCAGGGCTCTGAAACCCCGTCGAAGGTCGTCGTCATGCAGTGGAATGGCGGCAAGAAGGGGGACGCCCCCTTCGCGCTGGTTGGCAAGGGGGTCGTCTTCGACACCGGCGGCATCTCGATCAAGCCCGCGGGCGGCATGGAGGAGATGACGATGGACATGGGCGGCGCGGGCGTCGTGGCGGGGGTCATGCGCACGCTGGCGCTGCGCCGCGCCAAGGCCAACGTCGTCGGCATCGTGGGGCTGGTCGAGAACATGCCCGACGGCAAGGCCCAGCGGCCCGGCGACATCGTGAAATCGATGAAGGGCGACACCATCGAGGTCATCAACACCGACGCCGAGGGGCGCCTGGTTCTGGCCGATATCCTCTGGTACGCTCAGGACCGCTTCAAACCGACCGGGATGATCAACCTTGCCACGCTGACCGGGGCCATCATCATTGCGCTTGGCCACGAAAACGCCGGCGTGTTTGCCAATGACGACAAGCTGGCCGGCGCGCTTCTTGCCGCGGCGGCGGCGGAAGGAGAGGGCGCCTGGCGCATGCCGATGGGCGGCGCCTACGACAAGCTGATCAAGTCGCGGCTGGCCGACATGAAGAACACCGGCGGCCGCCCCGCGGGGTCGATCACCGCGGCCCAGTTCCTTCGCCGCTTCGTCCACGACGACACGCCCTGGTGTCATATCGACATTGCGGGCGTGACGCTGCCGCCTTCGGAAACCACGCTGGCGCCCAAGGGCGCGACGGGTTGGGGGGTCATGACGCTGAACCGGCTTGTGCGGGACATGCTGGAACGCTGATGGGGGACGCGCTTTTCTATCACCTGACGCGTTCGCCACTTGAGGTGACGCTGCCGATGCTTTTGTCGCGATCGCTCCAGAATGGCTGGCGCGTCGTCGTTCGGGGGCAAGACGCGGCACGACTGGACTGGCTGGACCAGCAGCTGTGGCGTGGAGCGGACGAAAGCTTTCTGCCTCACGGCACAGCCGGCGGTCCGCACGATGCGTTGCAGCCCATCCTGCTGACGACCGGGGGCGATCGGCCGAATGGCGCGCAATGCCTTATCGTGGTCGACGGGGCCGATGTGGAGCCGGGCGAGGCCGCCGATCTGTCACGGGTCTGCGTGATCTTTGATGGCAACGATGACGCGGCTCGTGACAAGGCGCGTGGACAGTGGCGGTCGCTGACCGCCGCCGGTATCGCCGCGCAGTACTGGAGCGAGGATAGCGGGCGCTGGCAGAAAAAGGCCGAAAGCGGCACCCGCATGGACTAGCGGCGCAGGATCATCCGATCCCGCGTCAGGGTCATCTCGAACTGGCCCAGGTAGCTCATCCCCAAAAGCGATGTGTCAAGATCGCCCGAATTGACCACGGCCGGAACGCCCCGGTCCGAAAAGGGTCCAAGGGCGAAGCTCTCCAGCCTGACGGGTGCGGTCTGAACGATCCCGTTCGCCGTCCGGGCGCTGCCGAAGTAATTCAGCGTGTCTGGTGCAAAACCGGCGCGTCGGGCGTCGCGCTCGGTAAGGACGATCTGGCTTGCCCCCGTATCAACGACGAACAGCACGTTTGCCCCGTTGATCTCTGCCGTCAGGTAGAAGTGGCCGTCGCCTGAAACATCGACCTCAAGCGAGTTGCCGCTGATCCGCATTTCTTCGGGCAGGACGGTGCGGCGCAGATCGCCCCAAAGACCATAGGCTATGATGACGCCAAGGAAGATGAAGGCCCAGATGGCGGCCTGCTGCGCGGTGCGGCCCAGGTTCCTGCGCCCCTGGGCAAGGAAATAGCCCCCCACCACCAAGAGAAGCAGCACCAGGTAGGTCAGGCGTCCGATTTCGTCCCCGCCCATTCTCAGGCCTCACATCAGGCCCGTGCCGCGGACGCCATCCAGCACGAACTGGACTGAAAGCGCGGCCAGAAGCATCCCCAGAAGCCGGGTGATCACGACGATCCCGGTGCGGCCCAATAGGCGTTCGACAAACGGCGCGGCAAGGAACAAGAGGAAGGCGATTCCGACGACCGTGATCATGACCGCATGGATGGCAAGCGTATGGGCGACACCCGTCGCGGGTGAGTTGTTGACCAGCAGGATCATCGTCGTGAAAGCGCCTGGCCCGGCGATCAGGGGCGTTGCCAGCGGAAAGACCGAAGGGTCGTGTTCGGGATCCGCGTGCTGACCCTCGCGCCTTTGGGTGCGCCGTTCGAAAAGCATGTCGAGCGCCGTGATGAACAGCAGGATCCCGCCCGAGATGCGAAATGCCGGCATCGAGATCCCGATGACGCTCAGGATCTTGTCGCCCAGAAGCCCGAAGAGCGTCATCAGCACTGCGGCAATGACGCAGGCGCGCAGCGCGACCGCGCGGCGGTGTGCGGAACTAATGCCCTGCGTCAGCGCGATGAACAGGGGGGCAAGCGCAATCGGGTCAACGATCACGAACAGCGTGACGAAGGCAGTCAGGTAGAGCTGTGGGTCCAAGGGTCAAACCTCTGCAGCTTCAAGCTTTTCGGCCGCCTTCATCCAAAGGGCCTCTGCCCGGTCAAGTGCCTGCATCACCTCGGCATACTTCTTCTGCCAGACGGCGGCTTCGTCAGGGCGGGCGTAGAGCTCCGGATCGGCCAGCTTCACTGACAACTTGTCGCGCATATCGTTCAGCTTGGCTAGCCTTTCGTCGCATTTGCGCACTTCGGCCTTCAGCGCCAGCATCGCCTCGCGCGAGGGACGGGCGGGCTTTTCCTTGGGTTTGGTCACCGGCTTATCGGATTCGTCCCCTGCCAGCAGTTCCCGGCGGTATGCGTCCAGATCCTGCGAATAGGGCGCGACCGCCCCGCCTTTGACCAGCCACAGACGGTCCGCGACAAGGCCAAGCAGGTGCATGTCGTGCGACACCAGGATGACCGCGCCGGAATACTCGGTCAAGGCTTCGACCAGCGCCTCGCGGCTTTCGATGTCAAGGTGGTTGGTCGGTTCGTCAAGGATCAGCAGATGCGGCGCATCCAGCGTCGCCAAAGCCAGCGACAGCCGCGCCTTCTGCCCGCCCGACAGCCGCCCGACCGCGGTTTCCGCCTGATCCGCCCCAAGGCCGAAGCCTGCGAGCCGCGCGCGCAGCTTGGCCTGGTGTTCCATCGGCCGCAGCCGCTGGATGTGTTGCAAGGGCGTTTCGTCCAGGTGCAGTTCATCCACCTGATGCTGCGCGAAATAGCCGATCCTGAGCTTGGAGGACCGCGTGATCTTGCCCTCACAGACTTCAAGTTTCGCGGCTAAAAGTTTGGAAAGCGTCGATTTGCCCTCGCCGTTACGACCCAGAAGTGCGATCCGGTCGTCCTGGTCGATGCGAAGCTCCAACCGCTTGAGCACCGGCGCGCCGCCATAGCCCACCGCCGCGCCGTCTAGGGTGATGATGGGTGGCGAAAGCTGTTCGGGCGCGGGGAAGGTGAAGACGACCTTCTTCGCCTCTTCGGGCGCAAGGATCGGCGTCATTTTTTCAAGCATCTTGACCCGGCTTTGCGCCTGTACGGCCTTGGATGCCTTGGCCTTGAACCGGTCGACGAAGCTTTGCAGATGGGCGCGCCGGGCCTCTTGCTTCTTGGCCTCGGCGGCCTGAACCGCGCGCTGTTCGGCGCGCGAGCGGGCGAAAGTGTCGTAGCCCCCTGACCAAAGCGTCAGCCTGCGGTTTTCCAGGTGCAGGATCGAGTTCACGGCGCGGTTCAGAAGCCCGCGGTCGTGGCTGATGACGATGACCGTGTGCGGGTATTTCGCCAGGTAGCTTTCCAGCCACAGCGCCCCTTCAAGGTCCAGGTAGTTGGTCGGTTCGTCCAGCAGCAGCAGGTCGGGCTGGGCGAACAGGACGCCCGCCAGCGCCACGCGCATCCGCCATCCGCCCGAAAAGTCCGAACACGGGCGGCGCTGGTTCTCGGCGTCGAAGCCCAACCCCTTGAGGATCGCCGAGGCGCGGCCCTCTGCCGACCAGGCGTCGATATCGGCCAGGCGCGCCTGGATATCCGCGATGCGGTGGGGGTCTTCCGCGGTCTCCGCCTCGGCCATCAGGCTTGCGCGTTCGGTGTCCGCGGCCAGCACCGTGTCGATGAGTGAGGCCGAGGACGACGGCACCTCTTGCGCCACGCCGCCCACGCGAGAGCGGGAGGGCAGGGTGATCTCGCCCCCTTCAAGGGCAAGTTCGCCCCGGATCAGGCGAAAGAGCGTGGTCTTGCCCGTGCCGTTCTGCCCCACGAGTCCGACCTTGTGGCCGGTTGGAATCGTTGCCGAAGCGCCGTCGAACAACGGGCGCCCCTCGACCGAATAGGTGATGTCGGAAATCCTCAGCATGCGCGGGCCTTAGCAGAGGCCGCGGACGACGAAAAGCGCCCGCCTTCCGTTCGCGCGCCAATTCCGTCCGCTAGTCGTCCGAAGTCACCTGTTTGCACGACCTTTTCAAACACGCGCGCGCGTGTTAGCAGGCGCGCGATCCAAATCCGGCGCGTGATGCGCGCCCCCAATCATAGGTTCCGACATGGCTGTGCAACGCACCTTCTCGATCATCAAGCCCGACGCGACCCGCCGCAACCTGACCGGCGCGATCAACGCCAAGCTGGAAGCCGCTGGCCTGCGCATCATTGCCCAGAAGCGCATCCACCTGACCAAGGCGCAGGCCGGCGTGTTCTATGCGGTCCACAGCGAGCGTCCCTTCTATGACGAACTGTGCGAATTCATGTCGTCCGAGCCGATCGTCGTCCAGGTTCTGGAAGGCGAAGATGCGATCGCGAAGAACCGCGAAGTGATGGGCGCGACCAACCCCGCTCAGGCCGCCGAAGGCACCATCCGCAAGGAATTCGCGCTTTCGATCGGTGAGAACTCGATCCACGGTTCCGACGGCGAAGACACCGCGGCCGTGGAAATCGCCTACTTCTTCTCGGGCCTCGAACTGGTCGGCTAAGCCGAAACGGTTCAAGATCACGAAGGCCCGCGCGGGGAAACCGGCGCGGGCCTTTGCTTTTCGGGATCGCGCCGTCGGGCAGAAAGCCCCGCGATATGGCGCAGCCTTACCGCTTTGGCCTGAGGCCCAATTCGTCAAACACCGATTCCAGCTTGCCATCGCCTTGGATTGGCGTTGCCTGCGCGGAAACCCGCGCCTTGATCGCATCGAACCGCGCGCGCAGTCTTGCCTTTTCTTCGCCCCGGCAATCGTTCCAGGGCCTGCCCTGCAATCCCATCAGCATGGCGTAGTAGCCTATGAAGTGGGGCGGGTTGCCTGCCAGCAGGAAGCGTTCATACGCCGCGTCCGGCCCCATCGCCTCGATCTCTTCGGCCGAGTGGATGCCGGCGCGGGCAAAGGCTGCCTCGGATGCGGGGCCTAGATTGGGGATGCTGGAAACGGGGCGGGGCATGGCCTTTGGTCGGGTAGGGGGCGCTTGAGCCCCCAGACTAGCCGCGATGGGGCCAAGGACAATGCCTTGTTTGGTGGCCTCAGATCGAGGCCCAGTCGGTGATGGTCTGCTCGCCCATCCGCGGGCTCTGCTGCGCCTCGCCCGGCTGGGTCGTGCGGCGCTGGCTTTCCTGCGCCATCTGGCGTTTCTTGTCCGCGGCCTCGCCTTGCTGAGAGCCCTCGACCTCGCCCGAGGTCATTTGCGGGGTATTGTCCATAATGGCTGTTCCATCCTTGGTCTTGCCTGTGACGCCCCGATCCTGGGATCCGGGCGCGGCGCAGATAGGGCCGAAAAGCGGCATCGTCAAGAGAGTTTGCGGCATCTCCGCGAACGCGCAAAACGAAGGGCTGCAAAAGGCATGGATCCGCCGCAATTGTGCGACTTATCCACAACAACGCCTGCGCTTCGGTCGTATTGGTGGCAATTTGGGAACGGTTACTGGCTTCGGAAGGCCGCGGCGAAGGGTTCCGGAAGCGAGAACTCCTTCAAAGCCCGAGCCCTGGCGCCCTCCGACATCTTGCGCGCGGTCTTTTCGACTATCCTGAGCAGGTCTTCGGGGTCGCGGCCCTCGGCAAAGGGGAAGAAATACCAGCGAAGGAAGACGAAGCAGATCACATCCTCAAGCGCCTGCACCTCTTCGTCGCGCTTGATCCCTTCCTTTCGCAGGAGTGTCCCCACGCGCTCGGCGTCAGTCTCATCGTATCCGGCCGCGCGCATGATGTCGCCGACGCGGCGGGCATGGAAGGCCGCCAGATCGCGGCGCCAGGCCAGGTAGCCCGCCCGACCTTCGGGATAGGAGGCGCGTGGCGATGTCCAGCGCTCGATGTGCTGCCCGCGCGCGGCGATCCTCAGGATGTCAGAGGCGTCCGGGAATAGCCTTGCCAGTTCCGCGCTCATCCGTTCGCCGTAAAGCAGGGCCGCAGGACGGCCCTCGCTCCGGTCGGGGTCGTTCGCGTTGGCTTCATCGATCTGGGCATGGACAGCTTCTAGGCGGGACATGGCGTTCCTATGGATTTTCCGCGACCCTTGCACCCGCGCGGAACAGGGTCAAGTGGGGCCGCCGTGTTGCCTTGCCGACTCGCTCACCGGGATTTGTTCGGCATCCGATTGACGAAACCCCGGTGCAAGCACATCCTGCTTGGTAGAGGCAGCATAACGAGCAGAAAATGCCCTTGCACAAAACCTACCATAACTCCTCCGGGGGATTTGATTTCCTTGGTCTCAGGCAGATCCGGGGTGGCGATGTGGAGATCATCTACGACGACGGGGTGGCGCGCCGCATGGTATGGCGCGTTCGTTCGGCGGTCGGTGATGGCGTGATCGGTGACGCCCTGCGCCACGCGGTCAATCAAAGCCGCGTCGTGCCCGCGCTCTACGCCGAGCTCAAGAAGCGCTCAATCGCGATAGAGGCCGTGATCGGTTGAAAAAGGCCGGGCGATCGCCCGGCCAGTTGGAAGAAGCTCCACAGGGGATGGTTGTGGAGACTTCAGCCCTGCCAGAAACGGCGGGAGCATTCCGCCTGCGCGGTCATCTGGTCAATTCCGATGTCGCGCAGCAGGTGATCGTCAAGCCGGGCAAGATCTCGGCGTGCCTTTGCGCGCTGGCTTGCGGTCACGACAAATTTCACGATCCTGGTCACGGCGCGCGCAACAAGGCCGATTGCGCGGGGCAAAGCGTGTGCTGTCTTGGCGAGTTGTGTCATCGGATCACCTTTGTATTGATACAATGCAGGATTACTGCTGGACATATGGCTACAATGTGGGCACAATATCGTCCATAGAAACATTGTCATGGATACAAAGAGGGGCGCATGGCCGAGGTTTGGCGACCGGAACTGGCACAATTCGCGGGTCCGAAATATCTGGCGCTAAGTCATGCACTGCGGGCGGCGGTTCGTTCCGGCGAACTTCCCGAAGGGGCCAAGCTGCCGCCGGTCCGCGAATTGGCCTGGCAGCTTGGCATCACGCCCGGCACGGTGGCGCGTGCCTACCAGATCGGGACACAGGATGGCCTGCTTGAGGCCGTGGTGGGGCGCGGAACGTTCGTCGCCGCCCGCAACCCGCGCCTGGGACCGACGCAGCCGCTTTTCTCTGACGCACCGGCCCTGCCCGACAGGGCCGATGGGCCGGTCGACCTGCGTGCGCCGCAGCTGCCGGACGCAGGCCATTCGCAGGCTTTCGCCCGCATCTTGTCCGAAATGGTGCGTGAGGGGTGCGACTGGCGCAGCTATCCGACCAACCGCCGCGATCTGCCTCTTCGGCGCGCCTTCGCGGATTGGCTGTCGGACCGATCGCTGGGAACGTTCGACGCCGATGACCTGGTGCTGACCCATGGTGGGCAGAATGCGGTCGGGCTTGTCATGCAATGCTGCCTGCGCGGAGAGCGCCCGTCGGTCTTGTGCGAAGAGCTGGCCTTTCCCGGGTTCCGCCGCGCGGCACGCATGAATCGCGCCGACGTCGTCGCGGTGCCGCTGGATGCCGAAGGCATCGTGCCAGAGGCGTTCGATGCCGCTTGCCGCCGCACCGGGGCGCGGCTGCTGTGCGTGACGCCCGAAGCGCAGAACCCCACCGCCGGGCGGATGAGCCTGGAACGCCGCCGGCGCATCGCCGAAATTGCTGCGATCCATGACGTTCAGATCATCGAGGACGACTGCTATTCGGTGGCCGAACCCTCGGCCCCAGCCATAAGGGCGCTGGCGCCCGACCGCACGTGGTATGTCACTTCGCTGTCCAAATCGGTGTCGGCGGGACTCAGGGTGGGGGCGATCGTCTGTCCGACCGGGCATGGCGAATCCGGCCGGATAGCCGCACAGCATTCCTACTTCGGTCTGGCGCTGCCGCTTGCGCAGATTGCGCTGAAGCTTTTTACGACCGGTGAGGCGGTACGGCTGCGCGATGCGGGGCAGGCGGTCTTTGCGCAACGGCTGGAGCTGCTGCTCAACATCCTGGGTCGGCACGAAATGCGCTGGCAGAAGGGGCTGAGCTTCGTCTGGTTGCCGCTGCCGCGCGGCTGGCGCGGCTCGACATTCGCGCGGGAGGCAGAGGCGGCGGGCGTGCTGGTCAGGTCTGCCGACGAATACGCGCTTGTCGACGGTCACGCCCCGAATGCGGTTCGCATCGCGCTGGATGCCGAGGCCGATGAGCCGCGCTTCACCTCGGCCATCGCGACGCTGGCGCGGCTTCTGGATAATCCGCCCGCCGCTATCCCGGTCTGACGCTCAGCTGTCGGGCGGCACAAGCCCAAGCCCGCGAAGGTAGATGCCCATCCCGGCCTCAAGCAGCTCTTCCGGCGGGAAAAGGGACCGTGCGCCGGGCGCGCCTCGGGCGAACAGTTCGACGACACCATGGCTCAGCGCCCAGATATGGGCGGCGAACATGGCAGCGGGCGGTCGGCGGTGTGCAGGAAGCTGCTTGGTCAATTCCTCGGCCGCGCGGGTCAGAACCGCACGCGAACGTTCGGCGGTGCGCGCCAGCGCAGGGTCCGCGTTCAGTGAAATGCCGCTTTCGAACATCGCCATGTAGTGGCCCGGAAACTTGCGCGCGAAGGCCAGGTAGGCGCGTCCCGTCGCCTCGAACGCGCGCAGGGCCGAGGGCTTGCCGTCATTGTAGGCATGTTCCATCAGATCGCCGAAGATCTCGAAGCCCTGGCGGGCACACTCGGCGATCAGGTCGTCGCGGCCCGCAAAGTGACGGTAAACGGCGGCGGGAGTGACGCCCGCCGACTTCGCGGCGTCGGACAGCGTGAACCCTTGGGGCCCTTGCTGTTCGATAAGCTTCAGCGCGGCCTCGATCAGCGCCTGTTTCAGATTGCCGTGGTGATAGCCCTGCTTAGCCATTCAGAATTTCGGGCCCGCCGCAAATCTTGCTGTCCACCTTGCCGATCGCGTTTGTGTCCTTGCCCGCGTAATCGACGGCGTGAAGCGCCGATTGGATCGCGGCGATGCGCGCGCGGGCCTTGTCATCCGCGCGGATGACCGTCCAGGGCGCAATCCTTGAATGCGACTTCTCAAGCGTTTCGCGGATCGCGGAGGTATATTCGTCCCACTTCTTAAGCCCTTCGACGTCGATCCAGCTGAGCTTCCACTGCTTAAGCGGATCGCTTTCACGCGCCAGGAAGCGCCGCAGCTGTTCTGCCCTGTCCACGTTCAGCCACAGTTTTACCAGCGTGATCCCTTCGTCGATGAGCATCTGCTCGAACCCGGGAAGCTGGCGGAAGAAAAGCTTGCGCTGGCCCGGGGTGCAGAAGCCGAAGACATGCTCCACCACGCCGCGGTTGTACCAGGATCGGTCGAACAACGCGATTTCGCCTGCAGCGGGCAGCCAGTCGATGTAGCGCTGGAAAAACCACTGCGTCGCTTCCCGTTCGGTCGGTTTCGGCAAGGCGACGATGTAGGCGTTGCGTGGGTTCAGGTTTTCGCGCATCCGCTCGATCGCGCCGCCCTTTCCGGCCGCGTCGCGCCCCTCGAACAGAACGCACAGCCGCTTGCCGGTCGCGCGCAGGTCGAACAGCATCTTGACCAGCTCTATTTGCAGCAGGTCCATCCGCGCGTCGTAATCCTTGCCCTTCATCACCCGGTCGTAGGGATAGCTTTCCGAAAGAATGTCCTTCTTGTCAGCGGTCTCGATCGCGCGGCGCACCTCGGCGGGGGCTTCGGTCTCAAGATACCGCGTGATGTCGCCGACGAAGGGAATGGCCTGGGGGGCGGCCTTTTCGGGTTTTGCCATGCGCGATCTCCGTTCCAGTGCGGCCAGTATGGCGATTGCAGGTCCGGTTGCAATCACGCCTAGCCGCGCCAGTCGGTGCTTTCCTGGCCGATCCGGTCCATGTCGAAGGGCGTGGTCAGATAAATTTCGCTTACCCAGTTGCCGTAAAGCAGATGCGCATGGCCGCGCCACCGGTTCAGGGGGGGCAGGCTGGGGTCATCGTCGGGATAGTAGTTCAACGGCACGTTGATGGGCGTGCCGTTGGCGACGTCTCGATCATATTCCTGCTTGAGCGTGTCGCTGTCGTACTCGAAGTGGTTGAAGATGTAGAGCGCGCGGTGTGACGGATCCTCCACCAGGCAGGGGCCGACCTCATCGGACCCCAGAAGGGTCCGCAGCCCCGGCGCGGCGTTGATTTCATCCTGCCTCATCTCTGTCCAGCGGCTGACCGGGATGACGAAGTCATCGGAGAAGCCGCGCAGGTAGGGAGAGTTGGGCGCGAGGTTCTGCTGGCGGAAGCAGCCGAACGCCTTGTGGTTCAGCATGTGTTTGCCGACGCCGTGGAAATGGTGAATCATCGCCATGCCGCCCCAGCAGACGCCGAAGGTGGAATGGACGTTGGTCTGGGTCCAGTCGAAAATCTCCTCCATCTCGTCCCAGTAGGTCACCTCTTCGAACGGAAGGTGTTCGATGGGGGCGCCGGTGATGATCAGACCGTCAAACTTTTCGTCCTTCACCTCCTGGAAGGGGCGGTAGAACTCCTCCATGTGTTCGGACGCGGTGTTGCGTGTCTGATGTTCCGACATGCGGATCAGCCGGAAGTCGATCTGAAGCGGCGTCGCGCCGATCAGTCGGGCAAACTGGTTTTCGGTCTGGATCTTCTTGGGCATCAGGTTCAGCAACCCGATGCGGATCGGTCGGATGTCCTGATGCGCGGCACGGTCCGGCGTCATCACCATCACGCCTTCCTTCGACAGGACGTCAAAGGCGGGCAAGGTGCGGGGCAGGGTTATGGGCATCGGGTTTCTCCTTCGGGACCGCCGTAGATAGGCCGATCAGCGGGTCTTCTCAAGGGCGTCGGCGACAAGCGAGGCGAAGTCCGCGGCGGTGCGCAGGCTGGCGACGCTTTCGGCGGGGACGGTAAGGCCCCAGTTCCGGGCCATCGCGTCGTAACGCGGCTGGCGGTGATCCAGCAGGCGCGCATAGGCGAAGCGAAGGAACCCGTCAGGGTCAACGCGGTCGGCGGGCTGGTCTTCCTGATTCAGATAATCGGCCCACGCATTAAGCAGGAACTCAGGCTGGTAATAGATCGGTTTGGGGTCTCGGTCGAAGCGGCGTATCAGTTCGGCCCGGTGCGACTCGTCGCCCCGGATCCAGATCATCAGCACGGTTTGTGAAAGATCGGTCAGGACCGGGTCGCTGGCGTCCTCCGGGTCCACGACTTCGCAGATCGAGCCACCGGAATCGCAGACGAAGTTCGCATAGCCATACAAGTCGTGCGCGCGGTTTGCGAAATGGCCGGTGTCGTGCAGGGCTGCGATCTCTGCGGTGCGGTGCTGGTCCTGCCGGCGCTGATATTCGGCGAAGGGCAGCCCCCCGCGCGCCGCGTCGCCGGGCTTGCCGAGGTAGGTCGAAAGTGGCGACAGGTTGTTGAATGTGATGTTCGAGGTGATGTGGACGCTGTCCGTCATCAGCAGGTCGCGCAGCAGCGGCACCTTCATCGCCTCGCGCTTGAAGTTGTCGGCGATGTGTTCGCCCATGTAGCGCGTTCCGATGCGATAATCGATCGAATAGTGGAACCAGTCGCCACTGGCGCGCAGCATGTTGGACACATGGGTCTTGCCAAGTCCGGACATGCCGAAGAGAAGCACACGCTTCTGTTCTGCACCCAGCCACTCTTCTGCCGTCCGATAGATCATCACGCCGCCTGCCCGGTTGGTTTCGATCGTTCCTAGCGGTGGGCAAAGGAATTTTCACGCGGAAATTTCACCGGGCGCGGCAACGGGGAGCGTCGTAGGTGTCGACGGCTCGGTCGCCGGTCCGAAATCTGTCCCATGCTATGCGTCAGATCGGCTCGATCAGGCCTTGCCTGATACCAAGGCGCGCATTCTGACCCCCGCCAGATTGAGCCAGTTCGCGAAGAAGATGACCGCGCCGCCCAGAAAGACCCAAAGGTCGATGGGTTCGCCATAGGCCAGCATGCCGATGATGGCGATCACCGGCAGGCGCAGGAAATCCACGGGCACCACGACCGTCGCGGGCGCCAGTGCCAGCGCCTTGGTCAATCCCAGGTGCGCGACGATCCCTCCGACACCCATGGCCAGGACCCATGGAAGCTGCGGCGTTCCGGGCAGGGCGATCACCCCATCCCACCCGGCCAGCGCGGCGGAAAAGGCGCTTTGCATGAGCGTCAGCCAGAACAGGATGCAAACCACCGTCACCCGCCGCGTCAGCCGCTTGGTCACGATGGCCGTTCCCGCGAAGGCGACTGCCGCCGCCAGCGCCAGCAGGATGCCAGGACCCATCCCGCCGTGGGCAAACGGCCGCGCGACCAGAAGGATCCCGCCAAATCCGATGACCGCCGAGACCAACTTGGTCGCGGTCATCCGCTCCCCCAAGAGCAACGGCGCGGCCAGCGCAACCATCAGCGGCGAGGAGAATTCAACCGCGAAGAGCTGCGCGAGCGGGATCAGCGCCAGCGCGTAAAGCCAAAGGTTCTGACCCGCGAAATGGATCAGGTTGCGGAGCACATGGATGCCCAGCCGATCGCCCGTGATCTCATGCCGCCGCCCCGAAAGGGTCGCGTAGGCGATGATGATCGCCACGCCGATCAGCGAACGGTAAAGCATCATCTCCGGGGGATTCAGCGCCCCGCCGATCTCGCGCCCCGATACGGCAATAAGCGAAAACCCGGAGACCGAGCCCATCATCCACAGCGCGGCCAGGAAAGGGCGGTGGACGTCGGTCATATGCGCTCCGTAACCGGTTCGTCACGTCTCTTGGCGCTTAAGCCGGGGATTGTCCAGAACGGGTTGCGCGCGCATGGAAGATGAAGCCCAGAAAGTTCAGCAAAAGCTGCGCCGCCAGGATCGAGGTCGACCCGGTCGGGTCATAGTCCGGCGCGACCTCGACCAGGTCGATGCCCACGATGTCATGCGCCTGTGCAGCGCCCTGCAGGATTTCCAGGACCTCGTAGTAAAGAAAGCCGCCATGGCTGGGCGTTCCCGTGCCCGGCGCGATCGAGGGGCAAAATCCATCTATGTCGATCGTGACGTAAAGCCGTGCCCCCTTGGGAATGCGCGCCAGCACGCCCTCGCGACCCAATGTGCGGACCTGGCGCACCGAAAGGATGTCGGCCCCCATCGCGCGGGCCGCTTCGTACCCTTCCTTTGCTGTTGAAGAGACATTGCGGATGCCGAGCTGCGTCAGCCCGGTGACGAATCCCCGTTCGGCGGCGCGGCGCATCGGGTTGCCGTGGCCGTGGCGCACGCCGTGGCGTTCGTCCACGAAATCCAGATGCGCGTCGATCTGAAGGATGTGGATCGGGCCATCCCGTTCACAGACCTCGTCAAAGGCGCGCACGCAAGGGATGTTGACCGAGTGGTCGCCACCGATCACCACCGGCAAAGCGCGCGCCCTAAGAATCGCGCGCACCCCGGCCTCGATATTCGCGTGGCTTTTCTCGGTATCGGTGTGGACGATGTCGGCGTCGCCGATGTCGACGATGCGAACTTCGGGGCCCAGGTAGGTGGCATCGTCCTCGTGGTCGTAAGCGCCTGCGTGGCCAAAGGAAAAGAGTGTCGAAGCCTCGCGCACGCCGCGAGGGCCAAAGCGCGCGCCCGCACGAAACTGGGTGCCCATGTCAAAGGGCGCGCCAAGGATTGCCGCGTCGGCCTCGATCGCATCCCAATCGGCGACATAAGGTTTCTTGCCGAAGGTGGCGATCCCCACGAACGGAAGGTTCAAACGTCCGCTTTCGTATCCGTGGCCGGCCATTTCATCCCCCGCGTTTTCGCGCAGCCTAGGGACTGTCAGGCCCTCCGTCCATGTGAAAACCGTGGCCCTCGCGCCGCCCTGCGGCCGGAAATCACGCGGGCCAAGGCATTTAACGCTCGCATTGCGGGGGCGAAGGGGGCAGACTTCGCGCACGAGCAGATGAGGCAAAAAAACAATGGCCTTCCACCCCCCGAAACCCGTGCCGCCCGGGCTGTGGCGGCGTACGCCGCCCGCGATATTTCCGTCGATCCTCGGGCTTTTCGGTCTTGGCCTTGCCTGGCGTCGCGGAAGCATGCTTCTGGACTGGCCCCCGGTGATCGGAGAGATCGTCCTGGGCTCGGTCACCGGACTTCTGGCGTTTGCCATGCTGGCCTACGGCGTCAAGCTGGCGCGGCGCCCCGCGGTCATTTCCGAGGATCTTGCCATCCTGCCGGGGAGGGCGGGCCTGTCCGCCCAGTGCCTGTCGGTCTACCTTGCTTCCGCCGCGCTCTGGCCCTACGCGCCGAGCCTTGCGTGGGGGCTGCTTTATCTTGGCCTTGGGTGGCACGCCCTCGTTGCGGCCGTGATGATCGTCAGCTTCCTCCGTGGGCCGGCAGAGCAGCGCCGGGTCACGCCGGTCTGGCATCTGAGCTTCGTGGGCTTCATCGTCGCCGCAATGGCGGCGCAGCCCATGCAACTCGCGGAACTGGCCGAGGCGATCTTCATCCTGACCTTCTTCCTTGCGTTGGTGATCTGGGGGATCAGCCTTGAGCAGTTCCGGCGCGAAACGGTTCCCGCGCCACTTCGGCCGCTTTTGGCGATCCACCTCTCGCCCGCGGCACTGTTCGGCCTTGTCGCCGCCGGCTTCGACCTTCAGTCGCTGGCGATGGGCTTTGCCGGGCTTGCCGCTGCGATCGTCATCCTGATGGTGATCCGCGTTCGCTGGCTGACGGCCGCGGGCTTTACCCCGTTCTGGGGCGCCTTCACCTTCCCGCTGGCCGCGACGGCATCGCTTTGGCTGACGTTGGGCGGCATCTGGTCGGTGCCGGGCGTAATCGCGCTGGCCGCTGCCTCGGCGATCATCCCGCTGATTGCATGGCGGGTGCTTCGCCTGTGGGCGAGGGGCCAGCTTGCCACCGTGACCAACGCGGCGATTGCCTGAGGCATCGCGTTAAAGCAACCGTGTCCAAGCCCGGGCGATGGCCAGTCCCGTGGCATCGGCGGCAGGGGCGTGCCGTGCCGAAATGTCGCTGAACGCGTCCAGCCAGCCGGGATGCCGCGCTTCGACCGCATCAGGAAAATCGCGGTTCCAGGCCTGGACCACCGCACGGTTCGCCTCGAAATGGAACTGGGTTCCGTAAGCCGCCCGACCGACGCGGAAGGCCTGGTTTGCGACCGCGCCGCTGGCCGCAAGCCGCGTCCCGCCCGTCGGAAGATCGAAGGTATCGGAATGCCACTGGAAGATCGGGAACCCGGCATCAAGCCCCTCCAGCAACGGGTCGGCCCGGCCCTCCTCCGTGGGCGTGACATGGTGCCAGCCGAACTCGCGCGCAGAGCCCAGCCGGTTCCGGGCGCCGTAGGCGCGCGCCAGCATCTGGCTGCCAAGGCAGATGCCCAGAAGCGGCCCGCCCTGATCTGCATAGCTGCGCATTAGCGTTGCAAGACGCGGCAGGTAAGGATGCGTGTGGTCATCCAGCGCGCTTTGCTCGCCGCCCAGAACCACAAGCCCCGCGTATCGCCCCATCTGGTCCGGCAGCCCCCCGTCTTTCCAGGGACGCCAGATGTCGATCAGCGCACCGGCCTCGGCCAACGCGACGCCAACCTGGCCCAGATGGGTAACCTCGGTGTTCTCGACGATCGCGACGCGCATGACCAACCTCCGCTGCGTGCGATTGACCATGCCGACCGCGAGAAGCGCAAGGGGCGGTTTTTGGTCTTGCACTCCCCCCCTCCCCGTGAAATGGGGAAGCGCCAAACGAAGACTCCCCGAGGAGGCCCCCATGGAGATTCGCGAGGCGCTCACATTTGACGACGTGCTTCTTGTGCCGGCCGCATCCAGCGTACTTCCGTCGGATGCCGATACGTCGACATTTGTCACCCGGTCCATCCGGATGAACATCCCGCTTTTGTCCTCTGCGATGGACACGGTCACCGAAGCGCGCATGGCGATCGCCATGGCGCAGGCGGGCGGCATCGGCGTGATCCACCGTAACCTCGACCCCGAGACACAGGCGCGCGAAGTCAGCCGGGTGAAGCGGTTCGAAAGCGGTGTCGTCTACGCGCCGATCACCCTGACGCCGGATCAGACGCTTGCCGACGCCAAGGCGCTGATGGATCGCTACAACATCACCGGTTTCCCGGTCGTGGACGACGCCGGCCGAGTCGTAGGCATCGTGACGAACCGCGACATGCGCTTCGCCTCGGACGACAAGACGCCGGTCCGGGTGATGATGACCTCTGATAACCTTGCGGTGCTGAAGGAACCCGTCGACCGGGAAGAAGCAATCAGCCTCATGAAGGCGCGGCGGATCGAAAAACTGCTGGTGACGGACGGGCAGGGCAAGCTGACCGGTCTCCTGACGCTGAAGGACACCGAGAAAAGCGTTCTGAACCCTCACGCCTGCAAGGACGATCTGGGCCGGCTGCGGGTCGCGGCGGCGTCGACCGTGGGCGATGCGGGGTTCGAACGTAGCCAGGCGCTGATCGACGCGGGCGTGGACATGGTGGTGATCGACACCGCCCATGGTCACTCCGAGGGCGTCGCCAAGGCCGTCGAGCGGATCAAGAAGCTGACCAACGCGGTACAGGTCGTCGCCGGCAACGTGGCGACGGCCGAAGCCACTCGGGCGCTGATCGGCGCGGGGGCGGATGCCGTCAAGGTGGGGATCGGGCCAGGCTCGATCTGCACCACGCGGATCGTCGCGGGCGTGGGTGTGCCGCAACTGACTGCGATCATGGACGCGGCCCGCGCGGCAGGGGACATTCCCGTCATCGCCGACGGTGGCATCAAGTTCTCGGGCGATTTCGCCAAGGCGATCGCTGCGGGTGCGTCCTGCGCCATGGTGGGCTCTGCCATCGCCGGAACCGATGAAAGCCCCGGCGAGGTCATCCTGTGGCAAGGCCGCAGCTTCAAGGCCTACCGCGGCATGGGCAGCCTTGGCGCGATGGCGCGCGGATCGGCCGACCGCTACTTCCAGAAGGACGCGGCCTCGGACAAGCTGGTGCCCGAGGGGATCGAGGGTCAGGTTCCCTACAAGGGCTCGGCTGGTGCGGTCATCCACCAGCTCGTGGGCGGCCTGCGGGCTGCGATGGGCTATACCGGCAACCGCACCGTGGCCGAGATGCGGCAGAACTGCCAGTTCGTGCGCATCACCGGCGCAGGGCTGAAGGAAAGCCATGTCCACGATGTGCAGATCACCCGCGAAAGCCCGAACTACCGGGCGATCTAGGGCTGGCTGCTTCCAAGGCATGTCGGACCGTCTTTGACGCCCGCGTCCGGACCCGCCGCAATCGGAGGTGCGCATGACCCCAGAGGCACGTATCGCCGCGGCGGTCGATATCCTGGATCGCGTCCTTGCGGGTGAACCCGCGGAGCGCTCGCTTACCACCTGGGCGCGAGGGAACCGGTTTGCCGGATCGCGGGACCGTGCCGCGATCCGCGATCATGTCTACGACGCGTTGCGTCGGCGCCGCTCGGCGCTAGCGCTGTCGGGGCAGTCGACGTCTTCTGGTCGGGCCCTGATGATCGGGCTCTTGCGCGAAGACGGTGGCGATCCGGGCACCGTCTTTTCCGGCCAGGGGTACGCGCCCGCGCCGCTAAGCGCGCAAGAGGCCGAGGCGCTTTCGTCGGCGCCCGTTCGCGGCGATCTGCCTGAGGCGATATCGCTCGATCTGCCCGATTGGCTGGTTGCGCCCCTGCGCGCCCGGCTGGGAGACGACTTTGGAGCAGCGATGGAGGCAATGCGGCACCGCGCCCCGGTCTTCTTGCGTGTCAATGCCGCCCGAAGCGACAGGGAGCGCGCGGCGGAGGCCTTGGCGGCGGAAGGGATCTCCACCCGGCACTCACCGCTTGCCGTCCACGCGCTTGAGGTCATCGACGGTGCGGGTCGGATCAAGTCGTCGCAAAGCTACCTTACGGGCCTTGTCGAGTTGCAGGATGCGGCCTCGCAGGCCGCGGTCGAGTCATTGCCGCTGACGTCCGGAATGCGCGTGCTCGATTACTGCGCCGGCGGAGGGGGCAAGGTACTTGCGATGGCAGCCCGCGCTCAAGGCACATGGTTCGCCCATGACGCCGATCCGCGCCGGATGGCGGATCTGCCAACGCGCGCAGAACGGGCGGGTGTCGCGGTTCGCCGCATCCCCACGGAACGCGTGGCGGTGGAAGCGCCATTCGATCTTGTTCTGACGGATGTTCCCTGTACCGGGTCAGGCACGTGGCGGCGCACGCCAGAGGCAAAGTGGACCCTTCGGCCAGAGCGGCTTGAGGAGTTGACCAGAACGCAGGACGACATCCTTTCCGATGCACAGGCGTTGGTTCGGCCCGGAGGTGCGCTGGCCTACATGACCTGTTCGCTGCTCGAACAGGAAAATGGCGACCGGATCGCCGCGTTTCTGATGGCGCATCCGTCATTTGAACTTGAAACGGAGCGTCGCTTCAGCCCGCTCGATGGTGGTGACGGCTTCTATCTCGCTTGCCTGAGACGAAACCAGGCGGCAAGTTTCCCGTAGAAGTGATTTCACGCGTTAAGCGGCCTTTAAGAGTTTCACGGTCGTATGCATCCTATTGCAGTCGGGAGGATCCCCTTGTGACGCGAAAGCCGCCGGAACCCGATCCGGCAGACAGACGGAATGCGTGGATGTTCTTGCGCGCTGCGGTTCCGGCCATCGGCGGCGCCCTGCTTCTGTTTCCGGCCTACATCTGGGCAGGGTCGCTGAAGGGAATCGTCATGCTGACGTCATCCGTGGCGCTGATCTTGCTGGGTATCCTGATCCTTGTCCTTGAAGCCATCAGGCATATCGGTCACCGCCGTCTGAGTGCTGCGATCGCGACCATGGTCGCGGATGACGAAACCCCCACCTTCACCACGACGGCAGAGTGCAATGTCGTGGCGCGCAACGCGGCCGCCCTCGTCCGTTTTGGGCCCGAAGTGTGCCGGCTGTCCCAGGTCCTGAACGCGGTTCTGGCCGAGCCCGAGCCAGTCCTGCGGCGTCTTGCAAGGTCCGTAGAGGATGCCGGATCGGCGCAAGAGGTGGTCGTGACAAAGCGCGGAAATGTCCGGCTGACCGCGCAACGCGCATCGCGGGATCTGCTTGTCTGGCGCTTGGAGGAATGGGGCGGCGGGCGACAAACAACCGTGCAGGGCAACGCGGTCGGTCTGCCGATGATGACGCTTTCCGCTACTGGCGCTGTGCTTGCCCTGAACGATGCGCTGCGCGAGATTCTCGGCGGGCAGGCCGCAACCCTTGAGGCGATCTTCGGCCATCTTCCGGTGCACGGCGGCGAAATCAGGGAGGTTCAGACCACGGGCGGGCGCCGCCGTTTCCTGATATCTGAACTCGGACATCCGGGCCAGCCGCGGCAGCTTTACCTTGTTCCCGTCCCGGCGACGATCGGCGGGCCTGAGCAGGGCGGGCTTGGCGCCGCCGCGACGCTGCCGGTCGCGCTGCTGCTTCTGTCGCGCAGCGGCGCGCTGGTAGAGGCGAACGCGGCCGCGCGCATGCTGATTGGCGACGTCCCGGACAGAACCCCGCTGAGCGAGATACTCGAGGGCTTGGGGCAACCTGTCGAAGACTGGATTGCCGACGCGATGTCGGGCCGGGCCGAAGGCAGGCCCGAGGTGCTGCGTCTGCGCCACCCCGAGGCGGATGCCTATCTGCAGGTGACGCTCTCACGGGCCCTGACGCCCGAGGGGACTGGACTTATCGCCATCCTGTCGGACGCGACCCAACTCAAGACGCTTGAGGCCCAGTTTGTGCAAAGTCAGAAGATGCAGGCGATCGGTCAGCTTGCCGGCGGGATCGCACATGACTTCAACAACCTGCTGACAGCGATCACGGGCCACTGTGATCTTCTGCTCTTGCGCCACAGGCAAAGCGACCCCGACTATGCAGATCTGATGCAGATCAACCAGAACGCCAATCGCGCCGCAAGCCTGGTGGGTCAGCTTCTGGCGTTCTCGAGAAAGCAGACGCTCAAGTCGTGTGTTCTCGACCTGAGGGAAGCGCTGGCTGATCTAGCGCATCTCCTGAACCGCCTGGTGGGAGAGAACATCCGCCTGGTCCTGCGCAACGATCCGGAACTTTACCCGATCCGGGCCGATCGCCGTCAGTTGGAACAGGTGATTATGAACCTTGTCGTCAACGCTAGGGACGCCATGGCCAAGGGCGGCACGATCAGCATCACCACCGAAAACCTGCATCTGACCGAGGAACTTCGCCGCGATCGCGCGACCGTTCCGCCGGGGTACTACGTGCTTGTGTCGGTCGCGGACGAAGGCACGGGTATCGCGCCTGACAAGGTGGGCAAGATATTCGAGCCCTTCTTCACCACCAAGCGACAGGGAGAGGGGACGGGCCTCGGCTTGTCCATGGCCTACGGGATCGTGAAGCAGACCGGCGGCTTCATATTCTGCCACAGCCGCCTTGGGGCAGGCACGACTTTCCGTCTGTATTTTCCCGCTCATACCGCTGTGGAAATCGCCGAGCCCGAAACGTCAAAGGTCCACACCCCGGCGCCACCGCCAATGCGCCGGGGGAGCGGGACCGTGCTGCTGGTCGAGGATGAGGCGCCGGTTCGCGCCTTCGCGGCCCGGGCGCTCAAGATGCGCGGGTTTTCGGTGTTCGAGGCGGAGAGCGCAGAAACCGCGCTAACCATGCTTGAGGACAGGTCCCTGTCAATCGATGTGTTCGTGACGGATGTCATCATGCCGGGCATGGATGGCCCGACCTGGGTGCGGGAGGCATTGACCGATCGGCCCGCCACCCGGGTCGTGTTCATTTCCGGCTACGCCGAGGAAAGCATAGCCCAGACGCGCGACCGGGTGCCGAATTCCACCTTCCTGCCCAAGCCCTTTTCCCTCAGCGAACTCATTCGCACGGTCGAGGAACAGTTGGGCTCGGTATCCGGGCAGGGCAGAGGCCAGGTGACATTGTCGGATGCCGCGGACAAGACGCAGGCCCTGCCAGCCGATCAGTCGAGCGTCGCGTAAAGCGCGAAGTCTTCGGCCCGTTCGCGCCGGAGCCGCGCCTCTGTCTCCTGGGAAAGCTGAGTCGAACCTTCGGGGGATACGTTAAGCCGTGGCAGAATGATCTCGAAATCCAGCCGCTCTTCAAGAAAATCGATGAAGGCACGGATGTTTTCGTAACGAAACACGCGATCGATTCCCGGGCCATTGCCGGGGTCGAGAAAGCGCGCCTGACTACCGACGTCCGCGTAGGGCGGTCGTTCGTCCGACAGGTAGGCGGTGACGAAACTGTCGAAATCCATGCCGGCGGTCGAGCGTTCCTTGATCGGAATCGCATCGCGCTGCCGGTAGCGATACCAGCTGCCCAGCCAGTCGATTGGTTCCCGCATCAATGCGACGACAGTGAAATCCTCTCCTCCCGCTGCCGATCGCAGATAGGGCGCGAGAAAGCGCTGATACCGGCGCACAGGCGTGTGCTTCAGCGCGGGCGGGTTCTGGATGGAGACGTTGGCAAGGGGCTGAAGCGCGGCCTCGATCGCCGTCGTGCCGGTCTTCGGCGTGGCCAGAAAGACCAGCCGTTCCTTCCAGAATACGAGCATTCCCGTCCCTTTTTCGTTTTTCGGACGGTTCTGCCCGTCGTCTCTTAACTAAACTTTAACCGAGAAAAGAAAAAGTCGGGTTCAGGAAGATTTGGATTGAAATGTTCCCCTTTTGTGCTCATAGATGTGGGAACAAGACGCGAACAAACGGCAGCATTGCCCCTTGAAGCGGGCTATGGAATAAGGAAGCGACCCATGGCAGCAGCGACCCTTTTCGACATGAACGACAAACGCAGTGCGGACAAGCAGAAGGCGCTCGATTCGGCGCTGGCCCAGATCGAGCGCCAGTTCGGCAAGGGCTCGATCATGAAGCTGGGCGCCGACAACCCGGTGATGGAGATCGAGGCGACCTCAACGGGTTCCCTCGGGCTCGACATCGCGTTGGGGATCGGCGGCCTGCCGAAAGGTCGTGTCATCGAAATTTATGGCCCCGAAAGCTCGGGCAAGACGACGCTGACGCTTCACGTCGTCGCCGAGGAGCAGAAGAAGGGCGGCGTCTGCGCCTTTGTCGATGCCGAACATGCGCTTGACCCGCAGTACGCCAAGAAGCTGGGCGTCAATCTGGATGAGCTTCTGATCTCCCAGCCCGACACAGGCGAGCAGGCGCTTGAGATCGTGGATACGCTCGTACGTTCCGGCGCGGTCAGCCTTGTCGTCGTTGACTCTGTAGCGGCGCTTACGCCGAAGGCCGAGATCGAGGGCGATATGGGCGACGCCACCGTCGGCGCCCAGGCGCGACTGATGAGCCAGGCAATGCGCAAGCTCACCGCCTCGATCAGCCGATCGAACTGCATGGTGATCTTCATCAACCAGATCCGGATGAAGATTGGCGTGATGTTCGGCAACCCGGAAACCACGACGGGCGGCAACGCGCTGAAGTTCTATGCCTCCGTCCGGCTCGACATCCGCCGCATCGGTTCGATCAAGGACCGGGATGAGGTCGTCGGCAACTCGACCCGAGTGAAGGTTGTCAAGAACAAGGTGGCGCCGCCATTCAAGCAGGTTGAGTTTGACATCATGTACGGCGAGGGCATTTCGAAGACGGGCGAGTTGATCGACCTGGGCGTCAAGGCCGGAGTCGTCGAAAAATCGGGCGCCTGGTACTCTTACGGAGACGAGCGCATCGGGCAGGGTCGGGAAAACGCCAAGCAGTTCCTGCGTGAAAATTCCGATGTCGCCCTCTCGATCGAGGACAAGATCCGCGCGAGCCACGGGTTGGATTTCGGGGCCTCGGAAGACGGCGGCGAGGACGTCATGGAGGCCTGACGGGCCTGCGACACCTCCGACGGATATGGTAACCTGTGATGCGGCCGCCCGATCGGGCGGCCTTTTTCGCTGGAGGAGTTGCCGTGCATGTCATCGAGAGGGGCGCCGCCACCGTCGAAGCCTACGTCAAGGGGATGGTGCGCGGAGACCGAGCTTTGCTGAAGGGCGCGTTTCATCCCGACGCAAGTTCGGTCGGTCATTGCGACGGAGCGCTTGCGTAGTTGGGGTGCCCGGATTCGTCGAATCCTGCGACAGTTCCGCGGCTCCCGCCGGTTCCGAGAGTCCGTCCTGGACCATCGAGGAGATATCGCTTGCCGGAGATACGGCATGTGCTCGCGTCGTGAACCAACGGGCTGGCGAAAGTTTTCGGGACAGCCTGACGCTGCTTCACCATGACGGAAAGTGGCGGATCGTTGCAAGGGTGTTCTACCATCTGGGGGAGTGAGCCCTGAGGAGGCCGGACACGATCGCCACCTGTGAAACAGGGTGATACGCTGACCTTCGCCGGCGCGGCAGGAGTGAGGCGACTTCGAAACCCTTGCTGGACAGGGTCGCGAGGCGGGGCTAAAGGTTGCGGGCCAATTTTCCTTCGAAAGACCCCGGGAGCCGCCTGCACATGGCCAGCCTGAACGACATCCGCTCGACCTTCCTCGACTTCTTCCGGCGCAATGACCATCGGATCGTGGCGAGCTCCCCGCTTGTTCCGCGCAACGACCCCACGCTGATGTTCACGAACTCTGGCATGGTGCAGTTCAAGAACCTTTTCACCGGGGTCGAGACGCGCGATTACAACCGCGCGTCGACGGCGCAGAAATGTGTCCGCGCGGGTGGCAAACACAACGACCTGGACAATGTAGGATACACCGCGCGTCACCACACCTTCTTTGAAATGCTGGGGAATTTTTCTTTCGGCGACTATTTCAAGGAACAGGCGATTCCCTATGCCTGGGATCTGCTGACCAAGGACTTCGGTCTGAACAAGGACAAGCTTCTGGTCACGGTCTACCATACCGACGATGAGGCCGCGAACATCTGGAAGAAGGTCGCAGGGCTGACGGATGACCGGATCATCCGCATTCCGACCAACGACAACTTCTGGATGATGGGACCGACCGGCCCCTGTGGTCCGTGCACCGAGATCTTCTATGATCATGGCGACCACATCTGGGGCGGCCCTCCGGGTTCCGCGGAAGAGGACGGGGACCGGTTCATCGAGATCTGGAACCTGGTCTTCATGCAGTTTGAGCAGTTCGAGGACGGCAGCCGCCGCGACCTTGAAAATCAGTCGATCGACACCGGCATGGGGCTGGAACGGATCGGCGCCCTTCTGCAGGGCAAGCATGACAACTACGACACCGACCTGATGCGCAGCCTGATCGAGGCGTCGGCGCATGCGACTTCGACCGACCCGGACGGCAAAGGCAAGATCCATCATCGCGTGATCGCGGACCACCTCCGCTCGACCTCGTTCCTTATCGCGGATGGCGTCATGCCGTCGAACGAAGGGCGCGGCTACGTGCTGCGGCGGATCATGCGCCGCGCCATGCGCCACGCACACCTGCTTGGTGCCCAGGATCCGCTGATGCACCGGCTGGTTCCCGCACTGGTCCGACAGATGGGCACGGCCTACCCGGAGCTTCAGCGCGCGCAGGCGTTGATCGAGGAAACGCTCAAGCTTGAGGAGACACGGTTCAAGCAAACGCTGGACCGTGGCCTGCGGCTGCTGGACGACGAGCTTTCAAGGCTCGGTGAAGGCCAGCCGTTACCCGGCGCCGCGGCTTTCAAGCTTTATGACACCTACGGTTTCCCCTTGGACCTGACGCAGGATGCCCTGCGCGAGATGGGGCGGACGGTCGATGTCGCAGGCTTCGACCACGCGATGGAGGAGCAGAAGGCCAAGGCGCGGGCCGCCTGGGCGGGGTCCGGCGAAACCAGGGATGCCGCGATCTGGTTCGACCTGGCGGAAAAGCACGGGCCGACCGAGTTCCTGGGCTACGATACCGAAACCGCCGAGGGCCAGATCGTAGCACTTGTGGCTGATGGCAAGGAAACCGGCGCCGCCGCATCCGGGGCCAAGATCCAGATCGTGGTCAACCAGACGCCGTTTTACGCCGAAAGTGGCGGTCAGGTCGGCGACACCGGTCTGATCCGCACCGAAACGGGCATGGCGACCGTCACCGACACCAGGAAGTCGGCCGGGGTCTTCATCCACATCGCCGAAGTGTCCGAGGGCGAGATCGCGCGCGGCCAGCCTGCGAAACTTGAGGTCAGCCATGGTCGTCGGGCCGCGATCCGCTCGAACCACTCAGCCACCCACCTTCTGCACGAGGCGCTGCGGCGTTCGCTTGGCGATCACGTCGCGCAGCGCGGCTCTCTGAACGCCGAGGATCGCCTGCGGTTCGATTTCAGCCATTCCAAGGCGCTCAGCTCTCAGGAGTTGTCCGGGGTGGAGGAAGAGGTCAACAACTTCATCCGCCAGAACACGCCGGTGGAAACGCGGATCATGACGCCCGACGACGCCCGCGGGCTGGGGGCGCAAGCTCTGTTCGGCGAAAAGTATGGTGACGAGGTCCGAGTGGTCTCCATGGGCCGCTTGTCCGGTTCGGGCAAGGGACAGGAAGGCGACGTCTACTCGCTTGAGCTTTGCGGCGGTACGCATGTGCGGCGCACGGGAGACATCGGTGCCTTTGTCCTGCTCGGCGACAGCGCATCGTCGGCTGGGGTGCGCAGGATTGAGGCGCTTACGGGACAGGCGGCGCTTGACTTCCTGCGTGCCCAGGACACGCGGCTTGGCGAGACGGCGCTTGCGTTGAAGGCGCAGGCTGCCGATGTTCCGGCTCGGGTCCGGGCATTGCTGGATGAACGCAAGGCGCTTCAGAACGAGGTCGCCCAGCTGCGTCGCGAACTGGCGATGGGCGGTGGCGCATCGGGCGGACCGGAGATCAAGGAAATCAACGGCGTAAAGTTCATTCCTCAGGTGGTCTCCGGCGTTTCGGGCAAGGATCTTCCCGCGCTCGTCGACGAGCTGAAGGCGCGCGTGGGCTCGGGTGCCGTCCTGGTCGTCGCCGATACCGGTGGCAAGGCTGCGGTCGCGGCGGGCGTGACTGAGGATCTGACCGCGCGGCTATCCGCGGTCGAGATCGTCAAGGCCGCGGCAGAGGCGCTTGGTGGAAAGGGCGGCGGCGGGCGGCCTGACATGGCCCAGGCGGGCGGCGCGGATGTGTCGAAGGCTGGGGAAGCCGTGAAGGCGGCGGAAGCGGTGATCGGAGTGTCAAGATGACCGAGACGAAGAGCGCGCTGTGGATCGCCCATGTTAAGGTTCTGGACGCAGAGCGGTACGGCAAGTACGCGGCGCTGGCAGGGCCCGCGATCGCAAAGCACGGCGGAACCTTCCTTGCGCGGGGCGGCCGTTATGTCCAGCTTGAAGGAAACGACCGGCCGCGCAACGTGGTCGCGCGTTTCCCGTCGCTTGACGCAGCCGTCGCGTGTTACCACAGCCCCGAATATCAAGAGGCCCTCTCACATGCCAAGGGCGCGTCTGAACGCGACCTCATGGTGGTCGAGGAAGGCTGAACGAGGCAGGGCATCGGGAATGATCGCAGACCCACGGGCCGAGGTTTAGCGCCATGTGCCGCTGGGCTGCCTACACGGGCGAACCGATCCTGCTTGAAGAGGTCGTCTGCCGGCCCGGGCATTCGTTGATCGAACAAAGCCACGGCGCGACGCAGAGCAAGACGGCGATCAACGCAGATGGCTTCGGCATCGCCTGGTATGGCGAGCGTCCCGAACCGGGACTGTTTCGCGACATTCTGCCGGCATGGTCCGATCCCAACCTCAGGTCCATCACCGCGCAGGTTAGATCGCGAATGTTCCTGGCGCATGTGCGTGCATCCACCGGCACCGCGACCAGCCGAAACAACTGCCACCCCTTCGCCGTTGGGCGATGGTCGTTCATGCACAATGGACAGATCGGCGGCTTCGAACAGCTTCGCCGGGAGGTCGACATGATGATCCCCGACGGGCTTTATCCGCATCGCAAGGGCGCAACCGACAGCGAGGCCCTGTTCCTTGTCGCGCTGAGCGAGGGTCTTGATGAGGACCCGAAAGGCGCGCTTGAACGGGCCGTCGGCCGGATGGAGCGGCTGTCACGCGAACGAGGCGCCGCGCCGCACATCCGGCTTTCGGCGGCCTTCAGCGATGGCCGGACACTCTATGCCTGCCGCTACGCGACGGATGAATTCGCGCCGACCCTTTATCATCGCTGGTCGGACCGTTTCGGGGGCCGCGCCGTGGTGTCCGAGCCGCTCGAACTGGGCCAGTGCTGGGACGAGGTCGCGCCCGGCAGCTTCTGCACCTTTGATCAGAAGAGTGTTCAGACCTTGCCCTTCAATCCCGTCGCACACTGAAACCGGGGACGGGGGCGCCAAAGCGGCATTCCCGTTTCAGATGACGTTGGCGCGGAAAGAAGAACGGGGGCCCGCTAGGCCCCCGTGTTGATTGTCACGCCACCTTGGCCTGCCGCTTGCGCTCATGCGGATCAAGGAAGCGCTTGCGAAGGCGCACGATCTTCGGCGTGACCTCCACCAGTTCGTCGTCCTGGACATAGGCAATGGCCTGTTCCAGGCTCAACCGCACCGGGGGCGTCAGGCGCACCGCCTCGTCCGTCCCCGAGGCGCGGACGTTGGTCAGCTTCTTGCCCTTCAGCGGGTTGACCTCAAGGTCGTTGTCGCGGCTATGCTCGCCGATGATCATGCCCTCGTAGATCTGTTCCTGCGCGCCGATGAAGAGCCGCCCGCGCTCTTCGAGGTTCCACAGCGCATAGGCGACCGAAACCCCGTTTTCCATCGAGATCAGGACGCCTTCGCGGCGGCCCTGGATCTGACCCTTGTAGGGGGCCCAGCCGTGGAAGATGCGGTTCAGGACGCCGGTGCCGCGCGTGTCGGTCAGGAACTGGCCGTGGTAGCCGATCAGCCCGCGCGAGGGCACATGCGCGACGATCCGGGTCTTGCCCGCGCCAGCCGGGCGCATCTCGACCAGGTCGCCCTTGCGCTCGCCGGTCAGCTTGTCGATCACGGCGCCGGTGTATTCGTCATCGACGTCGATGATGGCTTCCTCGATCGGCTCCAGCCGTTCGCCGTTCTCCTCGCGCATGATGACGCGGGGGCGGGAGATCGAAAGCTCGAACCCTTCGCGACGCATGTTTTCGATAAGCACACCCATCTGAAGTTCGCCACGGCCGGACACAATGAAGGCCTCGCCGCCCGGCGTATCCTCGACGCGGATGGCGACGTTCATCTCGGCTTCCTTCATCAGCCGTTCGCGGATGACGCGCGACTGCACCTTGTTGCCGTCCTTGCCGGCCAGCGGGCTGTCATTGATCCCGAAGGTGACGGAGATGGTCGGCGGATCGATCGGCTGGGCGGGAAGTGCCGCGTCAACCTCGGTCGCGCAGAGCGTGTCGGCGACGGTCGCCTTGGTCATGCCGGCCAGCGTCACGATGTCACCGGCCTGCGCCTCGTCCACGGCCTGCTGGGCAAGGCCCCGGAACGCCAGGATCTTGGTCACGCGGAACTGCTCGATCCGCTCGTTCGTGCGCGACAGCGCCTTCAGCGTCTCGCCGACCTTGAGCGTGCCGCTTTCGACGCGGCCGGTCAGGATGCGGCCGATGAACGGGTCGGCCGAAAGGGTCGTCGCCAGCATCCGGAACGGTTCGTCCGTGCGCGCGATCTGCGCCGGTGCGGGCACGTGGCGCACCACCATGTCGAACAGCGCCGAAAGGTCCTTGCGCGGCCCTTCAAGACTGTCGTCGGCCCAGCCTGCGCGGCCCGAGGCGTAGAGGTGGGGAAAGTCCAGTTGCTGATCATCCGCGCCGAGGTTGGCAAAGAGGTCGAACACCTCGTTCAGCGCGCGGTCGGGTTCGGCATCGGGCTTGTCCACCTTGTTCAGAACGACGATGGGCCGGAGCCCCAGCGCCAGCGCCTTGGAGGTCACGAATTTCGTCTGCGGCATCGGCCCTTCGGCCGCGTCCACCAAGAGGACGACGCCATCGACCATGTTCAGGATCCGCTCGACCTCGCCGCCGAAGTCGGCGTGGCCGGGCGTGTCGACGATGTTGATCCGGGTGCCCTTCCATTCGACCGAGGTGCACTTTGCCAGGATCGTGATCCCGCGTTCGCGTTCGATGTCGTTGGAATCCATGGCGCGTTCGGCCACGGCCTGGTTTTCCCGGAATGCACCGGACTGCTTGAGAAGCTCGTCGACAAGCGTCGTCTTGCCGTGGTCGACGTGCGCGATGATCGCGATATTGCGGAGGTCCATAAGTCTGCCTTGATCCTGAGGTTGGCGCCCGGATAGAGGAAATCCCGGCCGAAGGCTAGGGCCTTGGGCAAAAAGCAGGGTTGCATCGATCAACCGAGTGGTTGGCCGATCTCTCGCAGCAGCTTCATTCGGATCGCCTGGGGATAGTCCGAAAACCCGCGTGCGGTCACTACGAACCCGCCGGGACTGATCACGAAGCTCCTGTAATAGACGGTGATCGACAGGCCAATGCTTTCGATCGCGATGGCGTTGATCTCGATCCCCGCCTTCAGGGCCCTTGCGCGATGGGGTTCAAGCGGGCGCCCCGCGTTCTGGGCTCCGTCGCCAGAGATGTCGATGACATGCCGCCTGCAGTCGGCCACCGATGCGAATTGTTCGGCTGCGAACCCGATGGCTTCGCCCACCGCCGTATCGGCGCCCGAAAACGCGCGGGGCAGGGTGCGTATTTCGTCTGCCAGCGCCCGCGCATCGGCCACGCCTTCGATATTGCGCCAGCCCAGCGACAGCGCCTGCATGCCGCCGGCGGACCATTGGACCATCGCGACCCGCGCCCGCGACAGCACCAGGGCGTCTACCACGGCCGGATCGCTCAGGGCGTCGGCGGTGCCGTCGATCTGGATGCGGTATTCGCCCGCGTCGATCGACCCGGAAACATCGATCGCCAGCATCAGCGCCACTTCACAGGCCCGGGCCGCGGGCGCGGTCAGGATCAGAAGCGACGCGAAGAGAGCACAAGAGGTCGCCATACCCGATCATGGCTCTACCGCGCCCGCGCGGCAAGCGGTTGTCAGCCCATCCTTTCGCCCGAGAGCAGCAGCAAGAGCGCGTCTTCCGGCAAAAGCCCCGTCTGAGCGAAGAAGGTAAGGAAGTCGAAGCAGTTGTAGGCCTCGGTGATCTTGTCGCCCTCGATCCGCATCATCACCTGGCCCGCCGCGCAGATCGGCTGCGTGCCTTCCGCCGCGACGGCATGCACCGATATCTGCGCCCAAAGCCAGTCCCCCATCTCCATCGTCCGGTCGATGGAGATTTCGAGGTTGCGGACAAGGGCCAGAAGCGCGGGCACGAGCGCCTTGAAGTCCTCGGGCCCGACCTGCCCGTCGGGCATCAAGCCGTCGGCCCCTGTGCGCGGCGCGAAATAGCGATCGACCGCATCGGGATCGGCTTCGATCCAAACCTGTCGGTACCAGTTTCGCAGGAACTCGACCTTCGTCATCTTGCGTCTTCCCTTGGCGCGCGTGACCCGAGCCTAGGGTTACAAGGTTGACGGAATGTGAAGAGGTGCAGGCTTCTGTTGCCAGGTGCCTGCGGACCCCGCCTTACGCGGCTAAGCGCAAGGACTTAGTTTCGGCGACCCGAACTGCTTACGCAGCCAGAGCCATTGCCGGAGCACGGTTGTTGTTGGCAACTGTACATTTCGGACCGATAACGGTGGTACCTCACCGGGACAAAGCAAACCCCTTTAGACGTTCGTCGATCCTATTTCGGCCCCAGTTTCCCCCAACAAGGGTATTTGGTGGAGCCGCCGGGTACCGCCCCCGGGTCCGATCCGCTTATTACGAGCGCGTTTATGTCCATAGTCCGGGAGAACCCGAACGGCCCGAATATAGGGCGCGCGCAGGGCCCCTGCAAGTCGCAGGTCGCGTGACGACGTATTTCGCAAAATGCAAAACTGCTTTCGCTATGCGTTAATTTGGCCCCTTGGGTGCGGCTATACTTCGTGCAGATACGGAGGATTCCCATGCCGCTTTCCATGAACCGAGAGGTCTTCATCACCTGTGCCGTGACCGGCTCTGGCTCGACGCAGGACCGCAGCCCCCACGTGCCGCGCAGCCCCGAACAGATCGCGAATTCGGCGATCGACGCGGCCAAGGCCGGCGCCGCCATCGTCCATTGCCACGTGCGCGACCCCGAAACCGGAAAGCCGTCGCGCAAGGTCGAGCTTTACCGCGAAGTGACCGAACGAATCCGCGACGCCAACGTGGACGTGGTGCTGAACCTGACCGCAGGCATGGGCGGCGACATCGTTTTCGGAGGGGTCGAAAATCCGCTGCCGCCGGTTGCCGGAACCGACATGGTCGGTGCGACCGAACGGGTGGCGCACGTGGCGGAGTGCCTGCCAGAAATCTGCACGCTCGACTGCGGCACGATGAACTTCGCCGAGGCCGACTACGTCATGACCAACACGCCCGGCATGCTGCAGGCGATGGGCCGCATGATGACCGAGCTTGGCGTGAAGCCCGAGATCGAAGCCTTCGATACCGGCCACCTCTGGTATGCCAAGCAGCTTGTCGAGGATGGCGTGCTGACCAGCCCCGCGCTGGTGCAGCTTTGCATGGGCGTTCCCTGGGGCGCCCCGGACGACCTGAACACCTTCATGGCGATGGTCAACAACGTGCCGAAGGACTGGACATTCTCGGCCTTCTCGCTTGGCCGCAACCAGATGGCCTATGTCGCGGCCTCGGTTCTTGCCGGCGGCAACGTCCGCGTTGGGCTTGAGGACAATCTCTGGCTGGGCAAGGGGCAGCTTGCGACCAACGCCCAGCTTGTCGAACGTGCAGTGACCATTGTGGAAAACCTGGGTGCCCGCGTGATCAGCCCCGAAGAGGTCCGCGCGAAACTGGGCCTGACGAAACGGGCGCCGAAGGCGCGTTGACCCAGGCTGCCTGAACTGCTCGACGACGGGGCCTTGATGCAGGCCGCGTCGTCGAACGGATCGACATCGTGATCCGCGCACCGAAGAGGAAAATTTTCTCGGGTCTTTGGAACTCATACGCCCCGTGATGGGCGAACCTGGAAAGGACGGCGCACATGGCGCGCAAGGCAGCGATTATCGGAGGTGGGGTTATCGGAGGCGGTTGGGCCGCACGGTTCCTGCTCAATGGTTGGAGCGTTTCGGTCTTTGACCCGGACCCTGAAGCGGAGCGCAAGATCGGCGAAGTGCTGGCCAACGCCCGCGCCGCGCTGCCGGCGCTGTCGGATGTGCCGATGCCTGCCGAAGGCAAGCTCAGCTTTGCGGGCAGCATTACCGAGGCCGTGGAAGGCGCTGAATATATTCAGGAATCCGTCTCGGAACGGTTGGAGTTGAAGCACCGAGTCTTCGCCCAGATCCAACAAGCCAGCCACGGCGTGCCCATCGGATCATCGACCTCGGGGTTCAAGCCGTCGGAACTGCAGGAAAACGCGGCCGACCCCTCGGTCATCTTCGTCGCGCACCCGTTCAACCCGGTCTACCTGCTGCCTTTGGCCGAGGTTGTGCCAAGCGCGAAGTCCGACGCAAAGGTAATTGAAAACGCAAAGGAAATCCTGCGCGAAATCGGGATGTTCCCGCTGCATGTCCGCAAGGAGATCGACGCCCACATCGCCGACCGCTTTCTTGAGGCCGTCTGGCGCGAGGCGCTGTGGCTTGTCAAGGACGGCATCGCCACGACCGAGGAGATCGACGAGGCGATCCGCATGGGCTTCGGCCTGCGTTGGGGGCAGATGGGCCTGTTCGAAACCTACCGCATCGCGGGGGGCGAGGCGGGAATGAAGCACTTCCTTGCGCAGTTCGGCCCCTGCCTGAGCTGGCCCTGGACCAAGCTGATGGACGTGCCGGAGTTCAACGACGAGCTCGTGGACCTGATAGCAGGTCAGTCCGACGCGCAGTCGGGCAAGTATTCCATCCGGGAACTGGAACGCATCCGCGACCAGAACCTGATCGGCTTCATGCGTGCCCTGAAGGAGCGCAACTGGGGCGCGGGCAAGGTGCTGCTCGAGCATGACGCGCGCAGGCGGGCGGCGTTTCACGATGAGGTGGCGGCGGTTTCGGACGCGCCGCTGGTCGTGGCCAACATGCAGGTTCTTCCGGGCTGGATCGACTATAACGGCCACATGACCGAGGCGAAGTATTTGCACGCCGCAACAGAGACTTCGGACGCATTCCTGCGGTTGATTGGGGCGGGCATGGACTATGTCGCAGGCGGACACAGCTACTACACCGCCGAGACCCATATCATGCATTTGGGCGAAGCGAAGCTCGGCGACCGGCTGACTGGATCCTTCCAGGTTCTGTCCATGGACGAAAAGCGCCTGCACGCCATGATCCGCGTCCAGCGCGGCGATACGGTCGTGGCCACGCTGGAACAGATGTTCCTGCATGTGGACATGAAGGCGGGCAAGGCCTGCCCCGCCGCGCCCGAGGTTCTGGAAAAGCTGAGACCCATTGCCAAGGCGCATGAGGCGCTGCCACGTCCCGAGGCCGCCGGTCGTTTCGTCGGCCAGCGCAAGTGAGCGCGCGTGTCGTGATCACGGCCGGTGCCTCGGGCATCGGCCTGGCCATGGCAAAGGCATTTCGGGCGCGTGGTGACCGGGTTTGGGTAACCGACGTCGACGCGTCTGCCTTGTCCGTGGTGCCCCAAGGGATTCTCGCGTCGCGCGTGGATGCCGCGGACGATGGGGAGATGTCTGGGTTTTTCAAGGAAATCAGTGACGTCTGGGGCGGTATTGATGTTCTTTGTGCCAATGCCGGGATCAAGGGGCCGACTGCCGCGATCGAGGATATGGATCTGGCCGAGTGGCGCGACTGCCTGGCTGTGAACCTTGACGGGGCCATGCTCGCGGCCAAGCACGCGGCCCGCATGATGAAGGCCCAGGGGGCAGGGGTGATGACCTTCACGTCGTCCACGGCGGGTCTTTACGGATTTCCCTACCGCGCGCCCTATGCAGCGGCAAAATGGGCGGTGATCGGGCTAATGAAGACCGTGGCAATGGAGCTTGGCCCCTTCGGTATCCGCGCCAACGCCATCTGCCCGGGATCAGTCAACGGCCCGCGCATCGACCGGGTGTTCGAGGCGGAGGCAGCAGCCAAGGGCATGACGCCCGAGGAGGTTCGCGCTGGCTATGCAGCCGGCACCGCGCTTGGCCGGCTGTCAGATGCCGAGGATATCGCCAACATGGCGGTCTTTCTTGCCTCGGACGCGGCGCGGATGGTGTCGGGGCAGGTGATGACGGTCGACGGCTTCACCATCAACCCGGACCCCAAGGTATGAATGGTTCCCCCGCCCAACTGTTCCAGCCGGGCGGGGGTGCCTGCCTATTCCCCGCGGGGGAAGCGCTTGGAGTCCTCAAGGATGTTGAGGTCCATGTGGTTGCGCATGTAGCGCTCCGACGCCTTCTGGAGAGGCTGGTAGTCCCAGGGGAAGTAGTTGCCGTTGCGCAGCGCCTCGTACACGACCCAGCGGCGGGCCTGGCTTTGACGCACCTCTGCGTCGAAGCGGGCAAGGTCCCAGCGGTCTTCGGACCGGGCGCGAAGCCTGGCCAGCGTGTCAGCATGGGCCGGGTCCCCGGCAAGGTTCACAAGCTCCTGCGGGTCGGCCACAAGATCGAAGAGCTGGTCGGGGTCCAAAGCGCAGCGGTTGTACTTCCAGCGCCCGTCGCGCAGCGAAACCAGCGGCGCATAGGACGCCTCGGCCGCGTATTCCATCAGGACCGGCGCGGTGCGTTCCGCCCCGCCCATCAGCGGCAGCAGGCTTTCTCCGTCGGTCCATGGCTTGACCTCGTCCATGCTGACGCCGGCCAGATCGCAAAGCGTGGGCGTCACGTCGATCGTGGAAATGGGCGTGTCGACGCGACGCGCTTCGGCGTTGGTGCCAGCGATCATCAGCGGCACGCGGGCGGACCCCTCGAAGAAGTTCATCTTGAACCACAGCCCGCGTTCGCCAAGCATGTCGCCATGATCGGACACGAAGAGGATGACCGCCTCCTGTCGCGTGGTCTCGAGCGCCTCGAGGATGCCCGCGATCTTGTCGTCGAGGTACGAGATGTTGGCGAAATAAGCACGGCGCGACCGGCGGATGTCGTCCTCGGTGATGGTGAAGTTCTTCCAGTCATTGGCGTCGAAGATGCGCTTGGAGTGGGCATCGTGCGCCTCGTAGGGCATCGCCGGGACCTCGGGCAGAAGGTGTTCGCAGTCCTCGTACAGATCCCAGTATTTCTTGCGTGCGACGTAGGGATCGTGCGGGTGGGTGAAGCTGACGGTCAGGCACCAGGGCCGGTCATCGCCCCCGCGCGCGAGGTCATAGACCTTGCGGGTGGCGTTGTAGGCGACCTCGTCATCATACTCCATCTGGTTGGTGATCTCGGCAACGCCCGCCCCGGTGACCGAACCCATGTTGTGATACCACCAGTCGATACGCTCGCCCGGCTTGCGGTAGTCGGGCGTCCAGCCGAAGTCGGCGGGGTAGATGTCGGTTGTCAGGCGTTCTTCGAATCCGTGAAGCTGGTCGGGTCCGACGAAGTGCATCTTGCCCGACAGGCAGGTCTGATAGCCCGCGCGGCGCAGGTGATGGGCGAAGGTCGGGATGTCCGAGGCGAATTCTGCCGCGTTGTCGTACACGCGCGTGCGCGAGGGCAGCTGGCCCGACATGAAGGATGCACGCCCCGGTGCGCAAAGGGGCGAGCCGGTGTAGGTGTTGGCGAAGCGGACCGAACGCGCCGCCAGTGCCTTCAGCGTCGGCGCGTGCAGCCAGTCCGCCGGGCCATCGGGAAACAGCGTCCCGTTCAGCTGGTCGACCATCAGGATCAGGATGTTTGGCTTGGCCATGGTTTTCCTCGGAAGTATCTAGCTTTCCCATTAAAGCAGGATATAGTGCGGTTAGAAAAGTCAATGATTTTCTGTAAGTGTCATAAAGGGCATTTATGATGAAGTTTGACCTGGGAGCCCTTGATGTCGTTGCCGCGGTGGTCCGGAATGGGTCGCTGACGCGGGCAGCGGCGGCATTGGGCATGAGCCAGCCCGCTGTCAGCTATCAGTTGCGCAAGATCGAAGATGGCTTGAAGTGCACGCTGTTCGACAGGTCATCCGATGGGTGCACCCTGACACAGGCCGGTACGATTCTCTGGCGCGCGCTGGATCCCGCCCTGGCCGAGATCGAGGCGGCCGTTGATGAAATCGGCGCACTGGGTGGTGCGCGTGCGCTGCGCATCGTCACCGATTTCGCCTTCGCCGGGTTCTGGCTGATGCCGCGCCTGGGGGAGTTCCGGCTTTCCCAACCCGACTTGCAGGTGCAGATCGTCGCCACGCAGTCACCCGGCATGCCCCGAAAGGATGAGGTGGCCATTCGGTTCGGTACGGCGGCGGCGATGCCCGCGACGGCGCGCCTGCTGATGCCGGAACGCGTGATGCCTGTCTGTGCGCCCGGCCACCCCGCCGCTGTGAACGGGCCGCAAGGGGCCACGCTGATCCACCTTGAGGCGCATGAAGGCGCGCAGTGGATGACCTGGGGCAAGTGGTTCGCTGCGACGGGGCAGACCTATCGCGCGGGGCCGGGCGACATTCGACTCAACACGTACGATTTCGTCATTCAGGCGGCAGTCCATGGTCAGGGCGTGGCGCTTGGGTGGCTGCCGCTGATCGCGTCACAGATGGCTGAAGGGACATTGGTGCCGGCAGGAAAGGCCGTCGATCTTGGCGACAGGGGTTACTGGCTGGTCGAGGGGCCTGGACAATCGGTTCAGGATTTCGCGGGCTGGCTTTCCAAGGTGCTGCGCCGCTCGGACGACGCATCCCTTGCCGGTCCGAGATCCGGGAACAGCGCCGCGATGGGGGGCAAATGAAGACGCTTGAGAAGTTTCCGCGCGAGATATTCGAAACCCCGGACATGGGGATCGTGCTGGCCGACGGCTGCCGGTTATCTGCGCGGGTGTGGATGCCGGTCGATGCGACCGAACATCCGGTTCCGGCGGTGCTGGAGTACATCCCGTATCGCAAGCGCGACATGACCCTTCCGCGCGACGAACTGATGCACCCCTATTTCGCGGGCCACGGCTACGCCGCCGTGCGGGTCGACATGCGCGGTTGTGGCGACAGCGAAGGGCTGATCGAGGACGAATACACCGAACAGGAACTGTCGGACGCCTGCGAGGTGATCGCCTGGCTTGCCGCTCAACCCTGGTGCAGCGGCGCGGTCGCCATGATGGGAAAAAGCTGGGGCGGTTTTAACTGTCTGCAGACCGCGATGCGGCGGCCTCCCGCGCTGAAGGCCGTTGTGACGGTCTGTTCGACCGTGGATCGCTTCGCCGACGACATCCACTACAAGGGTGGATGCCTTCTGGGCGAAAACTTCGGCTGGACGGCGCAGATGATGTCCTATGCCTCGCGTCCGCCCGATCCGATGCTGGCGGGAAACTCGTGGCGCGACACCTGGCTTGAACGGCTTGAGGCCCAGCCGTTCCTCGCGGAACGCTGGTTCCGGCATCAGCGCCGCGACGATTACTGGAAGCACGGCTCGCTGTGCGAGGATTACGGATCGGTCACGGCGCCGGTCCTGTCCTTTGGCGGGTGGGCCGACAACTACATGAACACGGTTTCGCACCTGCTCGAACACCTGAAGGTCCCGGTCAAGGGAATCGTCGGTCCCTGGGTCCACCAGTACCCGCACACCGCGCTGCCCGGTCCCGCGATCGGCTTCCTGCAAGAGGCGCTGCGCTGGTGGGACCGCTGGCTGAAGGATGTACCGAACGGGGCGGAGGACGATCCTGCCTATCGCGCCTACATGCTGCATTCCGCGCCGCCCGATGCAAATTCGGCATTCCGCTCCGGCCACTGGGTGGCCGAGTCGTCGTGGCCGACCGACCGCGTGACACGGCGAATGATGCCGCTGTCGGCGGGCGGCGTGCTGGGCGGGCAGGCGGGGGCGCTGTCGGTGCCCGTGCGGACACCGCAGCACCTGGGACTTCACGCGGGTGAGTTCTTTCCGATGGGTGGCAACGGCGAGATGCCGGGCGATCAGGCGACCGAGGATGCGCTGTCGATCTGCTTCGACAGCGCGCCGCTGGAAGCGCCGCTTGACCTTCTGGGGGCTGCGGTCCTTAGACTTCGTGTGTCATCCGACAAACCCCGCGCCTTTGTCGTGGCCCGGTTGTGCGACGTCGCGCCGGACGGAAGTGCGGTCCGGATCTGCCACGGGATGCTGAACCTGTGCCATCGTGACAGCATGGAGTTTCCCGGCGACCTTCCGGTCGGGCAAGAGGTGGACGTCGCATTCGCGCTGGACCAGATGGGTTATCGGCTGTCCGAGGGTCACCGTCTGCGGCTGGCTCTGTCCACGACCTACTGGCCCTTCGTCTGGCCAAGCGCGGAGTCCGCGACGCTGACATTGACGGGCGGGTCGCTGGATCTGCCGGTTCACATGGGTAGCACTGGCGACGAATGGGCGTTCCCGGAAGCGGAGGCGGCCCCGGGTTGGGCCCACCGGGTGATCCGCCCCGAAGCATACGTCCGCAGGGTTGAGCATGACATCATCACCGGCCGCCGCACCCTTGTGATGGAAGCCGACGGAGGCGATTGCGAGAACCTCGATCACGGCTGGACCTTCGGCGACACCGTGCGAGAGCGGTGGAGCATAGATCCCGTGGATCCGCTGTCGGCGCGCCTGGAAATAGAATGGGAACAAAGACTTGCGCGTGGCGCGGATTGGTCGGCGCGAACCGAAATCAGCGCCCGAATGACCGCCGGGCATGAGGTGTTTCATCTAAGCGCCACGCTGCGCGCCTGGGAGGGGACCCAGGAAGTGTTTCACCGGGATTTCAACGCCGAGATCCCGCGTGATCATGTATGAACGAGTGGCGCGGTGCAGGATCGGAATTTTTTGTTTGACCCGAACGCCTGAGCCGACATTATTGACTCAACAATCAACAAAACCTCTAGGGAGAAGAGAATGAAAGACGAACTCGCCATCCTGCTCGACCGCTTGGACGCAATGGGGATCACCCGTCGCGGCTTCATGGGTCGCGCTGCGGCCTTCGGCGTCGCGACCGCTCTGGGCACGACAGCCATGGGCGGCGCTGCCTTCGCGCAGGAACCCAAGCGCGGCGGCATCCTCAAGATGGGCCTATACGGCGGTGAGACCACCGATACGCTTGATCCGGGTCTGGCCGACAGCCCGGTGCCGTTCTCGATCAACCGCCAGTGGGGCGACACGGTCGTGAACGTGACCGCCGACGGGCAGATCGAACCCGCCCTGGCCGAAAGCTATTCCGTCAGCGACGATGGCAAGGTCTGGACCTTCGCGATCCGTCAGGGCGTCAAGTTCCACGACGGCTCAGACATGACGGCCGAGGATGTTGCGGCCACCTTCCGCCGCCACTCCGATGAAAACTCCAAGTCCGGCGCGCTTGGCATCATGCAGGGCATCGCCAGCATCGAGGTCGACGGCCAGAATGTCGTGCTGACGATGGACACGGGCAACGCCGACCTTCCCTACCTCCTGTCCGACTACCACCTGCTGATCCAGCCCGGCGGCGGCGTCGACAACCCGACCGCAGCCATCGGGACGGGCCCCTACAAGGTCGTGTCGGCGGAGCCGGGCGTCCGCTACGTGTTCGAGCGGAACGCAGACGACTGGAACCAGGACCGCGGCTACTATGACGGCGTCGAGATCATCGTGATCAACGATTCGACGGCACGGACGGCGGCGCTTCAGTCCGGCCAGGTCCACATGATCAACCGGATCGACCCGAAGGTGGCGAAGCTGCTGTCGCGCGCGCCGGGCGTGAATGTCACCAACGTCTCGGGCCGCGGGCACTATGTGTTCATCATGCACACGAACACCGCGCCCTTCGACAACAAGGACCTGCGCAATGCTCTGAAATGGGCGATCAACCGTCAGGAACTGGTCGACAAGATCCTTGACGGGTTCGGCGGCGTCGGTAACGACATCCCGATCAACGCGGCCTATCCGCTGTTCGACGACAGCCTTGAGCAGCGCGAGTACAACCCCGAGAAGGCGGCAGCACTTTACAAGTCGTCGGGACATGACGGCAGCCCGATCGAGCTTCTGGTGGCCGATGGCGCCTTCCCCGGCGCGGTCGACGCCGCGCAGCTGTTCCAGCAGACAGCCCAGGCCGCGGGCATCCCGCTTGAGGTGAAGCGCGTGCCGGACGACGGCTACTGGTCGGACGTCTGGAACGTCAAGCCCTTCTGCGCATCGTATTGGGGTGGGCGTCCGGTGCAGGACCAGATGTATTCGACGGCCTACCTGTCGACCGCAGACTGGAACGACACCAAGTTCAACAACCCGGAGTTCGACGCACTGCTGCTTGAGGCACGCGCCGAGACAGATACCGCCAAGCGCAAGGAGATCTACTCCAAGATGGCGCAGATCCTGTGGGAAGAAGGCGGCCTGATCTGTCCGATGTTCAACGACTTCATCGACGCGCATGGCGATGCCATCGCGGGTTGGCAGGAAGATCCGAACTACGAGATGATGGGTGGTTGGGCTTCGCAGAAGACCTGGTTTGCCTGATAGCGCGACGTGATCTTGTCGCCCGGCCTTGCGGGGCCGGGCGACGCCCTGGGTGTATTTTTTGTTTCGCCCGGGCTGCGCATTTTGTTTGATTGTTGCAAGTCGCTCGTTACCCAATACGAACCAGAACAAGAACCTGACCAGGGGAGGTCCGCATGAACGACGAACTGAGGTACCTGCTTCATCGAACTGCGCAGGGCAAGCACAGCCGCCGCGCGTTTCTAGGGCGGGCCGGGGCGCTTGGGATGTCCGCGGCCATGGCCAACACGCTGCTGGCCGGTGCCGCCCAGGCGCAGGAGCCCAAAAAGGGTGGCATGATCCGCATGGGCATGCAGGGCGGCGAAAGCACGAACACGCTTGACCCGGCGCTCGCGGCTTCAGAGGTTCCCTTTGCCGTGAACATGACCTGGGGCGAGATGCTGACGGACGTCGATGCCGACGGCAATTTGGACTTGCGCATCGCGGAAGAGGTCTCTTCCAGCCCGGATGCCAAGACGTGGATGTTCAAGATCCGCAAGGGTGTCGAATTCCACAACGGCAAGACCGTCACGGCCGAAGATGTGCTGGCCACCATGCAGCGCCATTCGGACGAAAACTCGCAGTCCGGCGCGCTCGGCATCGTGCAGGGCATCGAATCGATGAAGGCCGAGGGTGACATGTTCACTGTCACGCTCGAGTCGCCGAACGCCGACCTTCCCTACCTGATGGGCGACTATCACCTGATCATCCAGCCGAACGGCGGCAAAGACGATCCGGCCGCCGGCATCGGTGCGGGCCCCTACAAGGTGGTGGTCAACGAGCCGGGCGTTCGCCACGGCTTCGAAAAGCACGCCAACTATTGGGACGACAGGATTGGTCACGCGGACCAGACCGAGATCCTGGTCATCAACGATACGACCGCGCGCGTGGCCGCCCTTCAGGCCGGTCAGGTGCACATGATCAACCGTGTGGACCCCAAGGTCTATGGCCTGCTGAAAAAGGCGCCAGGCATCCTCGTGCACGCGACACCAGGCAGGGGACACTATGTCTTCATCATGCACTGCACCGCGGCGCCGTTTGATAACAATGACCTGCGGATGGCGCTGAAGCTGGCGATCAACCGTCAAGAGCTGGTGGACAAGGTTCTGGGTGGTCTCGGTTCGGTCGGAAACGACTTCCCGATCAACTCGGCCTATCCGCTGTTCGACGACACGATCCCGCAGCGGGAATACGATCCCGAGCAGGCGGCGTTCTATTACAAGAAGTCGGGACATGACGGCAGCCCGATCATTCTGCGCACGGCCTCCGGGGCCTTCCCCGGAGCGGTCGAGGCCGCGCAACTATATCAGCAGACGGCCTCTGCGGCAGGGATCCCGCTGGAAATCAAGCGCGAGCCGGATGACGGCTACTGGTCCGATGTCTGGAACGTTCAGCCGTTCTGCGCCTCTTATTGGGGTGGGCGTCCGGTCCAGGATCAGATGTATTCGACGGCCTACCTGTCGACCGCCGAATGGAACGACACCAAGTTCAGCAACGAGAAGTTCGACAGCCTTCTGATCGCGGCGCGGGCGGAACTGGACAACGCCAAGCGCAAGGCCATGTACTCTGAGATGGCCCACATCCTTCGCGACGAGGGCGGGCTGATCTGCCCGATGTTCAACGACTTCGTCGAGGGTGTCAGCGAAACGATCGCGGGGTGGCGTTCCGACCCCAATGGCGAACTGATGAACGGTCGCGCGCACGTCAAGTGCTGGCTGGCCTGAGGCGTATGGAATGCATCCCATCTTGAAACTGGTGGCTCAGCGAGTATCGCTGGGCCTGGTTCTGCTCCTTGCCGCGTCGGCCTTGATCTTCATCGGGGTGGAGCTTCTGCCTGGCGACGTGGCGCAATCCATCCTGGGCCAGTCCGCCACCGAAACCTCGCTTCGCAACCTGCGCGAAGAGCTGGGGTTGAACGAACCGGCACTGACACGCTACTTCAACTGGCTGTTCGCTGCCCTCCAGGGGGATCTTGGCACCGCGCTGACGAACGGACAGAGCATTTCGAAGGCGGTTGGCGAACGGCTGGGCAACACGCTGTTCCTGGCATTCTGGGCGGCGATCATCTCGGTGCCTTTGGCCATCATTCTTGGCCTGATCGCCGTACGCTACCGCAATCGCTGGCCGGACAAGCTGATCTCGGGGATCACGCTTTCCACGATCTCTCTTCCAGAGTTCGTGGCGGGCTATCTGCTGATGTATCTGTTGACCGTTCAGTTTCGGGTCTTTTCGCCGATCTCGACGATCTATGCCGGCATGAGCCTGGGTGAAAAGCTGTCTGCGATCGCGCTGCCGGTGATGGTGCTGGTGTTGGTGGTTCTTGCCCACATGATGCGCATGACGCGCGCTGCGATCCTTAACGTCATGCAGTCCGCCTATATCGAGACGGCAGAACTCAAGGGGCTGCGCCCCTTCGTGATCATCGCGCGCCATGCATTCCCCAATGCGGTCGCGCCGGTGGTGAACGTGGTCATGCTGAACCTTGCCTATCTGGTCGTGGGCGTCGTCGTGGTCGAGGTCGTCTTCGTCTATCCCGGCATGGGGCAGTACCTGGTCGATCACGTGACCAAGCGCGACCTGCCGGTTGTGCAGGCCTGCGGGCTTATCTTCGCGGCGGTCTACATCGGCCTTAACATCATGGCCGATGTGATCTCCATCCTTGCCAACCCGCGACTGAGGCACCCGAAATGAGCCGCATTCCCGTTTCGGCCATGATCGGTCTTATCCTGACCGCGGCCTTCTTCCTCACGGCGATCTTCGCCAATGTCATCGCCCCCTACGGCCTGAACCAGACCGTGGGCGACGTTTGGGAAACCCCCTTCTGGTCAGCTGAGCCCTCGCAGTACCTGCTGGGCACCGACAACATCGGCCGCGATCTGCTAAGCCGCATGATCTACGGCTGCCAGATCACGATCTTTCTGGCCACCGCCGCAACCATCGTCAGCTTCGCCACGGGATCGATCCTCGGCTTCACGGCCGCGGTGCTTGGCGGATGGGTCGATCAGGTGATGTCGCGCATCGTCGATCTGTTCATGTCCCTGCCTTCGCTGATCCTGGCGCTGGTCATCCTGTCGGTGATGCAGGTCACGCTTCCGGTTCTGGTGATCGTGATCGGGCTTCTGGATTCTACCCGTGTCTACCGTCTGTCGCGCGCCGTCGCGGTCGACATCGTGGTCATGGACTATGTCGAGGCCGCGCGCCTTCGGGGCGAAGGCACGCGCTGGATCGTGCTGCGGGAAATCCTGCCCAATGCGCTGTCGCCGCTTGTCGCGGAACTGGGGCTTCGCTTCATCTTCGCGGTGCTGTTCATCTCGACCCTGTCGTTCCTGGGGCTTGGTGTGCAGCCGCCGCTGGCCGACTGGGGCGGGATGGTCAAGGAAAACAAGGAAGGACTGGTCTACGGCATCTCTGCTGCGCTGGTCCCGGCGATAGCCATCGCGGCGCTGGCGATCTCGGTCAACCTGGTGGCGGACTGGATCCTGAACCGCACCACCTCGCTGAAAGGAGGCCGCGGTGCCTGACATTCTCCTGGACGTCCGCAACCTGAAGATCGGGGCGACGGTCTATCCGCCCGGCGAAGCACCGCAGGATATCGAGATCGTGCATGGCGTGTCCTTCACGCTGGAAAAGGGCAAGGTCCTTGGCCTGATCGGGGAGTCCGGCGCCGGCAAGTCGACCATTGGGCTTTCCTCGATGGCCTATGGCCGCGGCGGGGTGCGCATCACCGGTGGCGAGGTATTCGTGAATGGCCGCGATATTCTGAGGATGCGCGCAGCTGGACTGCGCGCGCTGCGCGGGCATGAAGTCACCTACGTCGCCCAGTCCGCGGCGGCCGCCTTCAACCCGGCCAAGAAGATCATGGACCAGGTGATCGAGACCACGCTGATGCACGGCCTGGCCAGCCGGGCGGAGGCCGAAAAGCGCGCGGTGACACTGTTCAAGAAGCTTGGACTGCCGAACCCCGAAACCTTCGGCAACCGCTATCCGCACCAGGTTTCCGGCGGGCAGCTGCAACGGGCGATGACCGCGATGGCGCTATGTCCCGAGCCTGATCTGGTCGTCTTCGACGAGCCGACCACGGCGCTGGACGTGACCACCCAGATTGACGTCCTTGCTGCGATCAAGGAGGCGATTCACGCGACCGGAGTCGCCGCGCTGTACATCACGCACGATCTGGCTGTCGTTGCGCAGGTGTCGGACGACATCATGGTTCTGCGCCACGGAAAGACCGTTGAATACGGGACGGTGAGCCAGATCATCGAGACCCCGAAGGAAGAGTATACACAAGCGCTTGTTTCGGTTCACGCCATATTGCACGAGGAAAAGAAACCTGCGGGCGAACCTCTGCTGAAGGTCGAAAACGTCACCGCGCGCTACAAGGGCACCAAGTTCGACGTTCTCAAGAATGTCAGCGTCGAGCTTTACCCCGGTCAGACTCTGGCCGTGGTGGGCGAAAGCGGATCGGGAAAATCGACGCTTGCGCGCGCGATCACCGGCCTGCTTCCGCCTTCCAAGGGGCGCATCAGCTTTGCCGGTCGGGAACTGTCGGCGGAACTCAAGGACCGCAAGCGTGAGGATCTGCGCGAGTTGCAGATGATCTACCAGATGGCCGACGTTGCGATGAACCCGCGCCACACCGTCGGAACGATCATTGGCCGCCCGCTTGAGTTCTACTTTGGCCTGAAAGGCGAGGCAAAGCGCAAGCGCGTCCAGGAGTTGCTGGACGAGATCGAGATGGGCAAGGGTTTCATCGATCGTTATCCGGCAGAGCTTTCGGGCGGGCAGAAGCAGCGCGTCTGCATCGCGCGCGCGCTGGCGGCCAAGCCCAAGTTGATCATCTGCGACGAGGTGACATCGGCCCTTGACCCGCTGGTTGCCGCGGGGATCCTGCGGCTCTTGCTGGAACTGCAAAGGATCGAGGGCGTCGCCTACCTGTTCATCACCCACGATCTTGCGACGGTAAAGTCCATCGCGGATTCCATTGCGGTCATGTACCAGGGCGCGGTCCAGCGCTACGGCGGCAAGACCGACGTGCTGACGCCGCCCTTCGACGACTATACCGACCTGTTGCTGTCGTCGGTTCCAGAGATGAAGCTCGGCTGGCTGGAGCATGTGTTGGCCCACCGCCGAATGGAGAGTGCGGGAAATTGAGCCACAACAAACTGCTGCTCATCATCCTTGATGGGGTTCCCTACGCCAACTGGCGCAGGCTTTTCGGCAACCTTGAGGGCTGGGTGGAGGCAGGGGAGGCGCGCGTCTGGCGGATGCGGTCGGTTCTGCCGTCGACCTCGGCCTGCTGCTATGCCTCGATCCACACCGGGCTTGTGCCCCAGGTCCACCGGATCTGGGACAACGCCGACATACGGCGGCTTGAGTTTCCCGACATCTTTTCAGAGGCGACCAAGGCCGGCCTGAAAACCGGGGCCGTGACCCACAGCTACTGGTCGGAGTTCTTCAACCGTGCCCCCTTCGATGTGGTCCGCGACATCGAGTACGACGAGCCCGACGGACCGATCACGCACGGCCGCTTTCACACGATGCATGGCTACGGCAACATCAACCAGATGACACCCGCCGACTATGACCTGTTCGGCACGCTGACGCGGCTGTGCGAGTTCAAAGGCATCGACTACGGCCTCCTGCATACATGCACGCTGGATAGCATGGGGCACCGTTTCTACCACGACTGCGAAGAGATGGACAACGCCTGCGCCAAGATGGACGGGACGCTCGCGCCCTTTGTCGACCGCTGGCGCAGCGCCGGGTACGAGGTGATCGTGACCGCCGACCACGGGCAGGACGCGCGTGGCCATCACGGTGGAACGGGGCCTGATCAGCGCGATTTTGCCTTGTACTACTTCGGTTCGGCCGAGGGGCCGTCACCGGACGTCGTGCTGGACCAGCTTGCGCTTGCGCCGACGGTGCTCAACCGGCTGGGCGTGCCGATCCCCGAGACGATGAGGGCCGCGCCCTTCCTGGCCTGAGGGGGCTAGAACCTGGGACCGAACCAGCGCCGCCGCCGGGGGGCCGCCATGGTCGCGGTGAGCGATGGCAGCGGCCTGCGTGAGGGCGTGATCAGTATCGCGGTCAGCACAAGCGCGCCGGCCAGCACCTCACGCAGGCCGACCGCTTCGCCGAAGGCCAGCCAACCCACCGCAAACATCGTGGGAAGTTCGATGCTGCCGAGCGCGGCGGCCTTCGCGCCGCCGATCTTCGGCACGAAGACGGTGTACAGAATCTGGGGGATCAGCGCCGAAAACAGGCCCAGCGACAGCGCCAGCATCCACTGGTCAGAGGTTGAGGGCAGCACCGCCTCGGTCGGATAGGTCAGGATCAGCGGCACCAGACCTGAGGCCGAGCCGATGGCAAAGATGCCGATGCGCGACACGGGTGGCAACACATGAAGCTTGCGCGCCAGAACGTTGATCGAAATGCCGAATGCCAAGGGCGCCGCCAGCGCGAATACGATCGCGAGCAGCGCCACCGGCGCGGCGGAGCCGGTAGAGCGGGCCGCAAGCCCGGCAGCCAGAAGGATCAGGGCGCCGCCGGCCGCGGCCCTCAGGCTGGGCCGGTCGGAAAACAGAAGCCAGCCCACGACCAGCGTGAACAGCGGATAGGTCATGTAAAGGACACCCGCCGCCGACACCGGCATCAGCGTCAGCGCCTTGACATAGCCGACCCATCCAAGCCCCACGGCCAGTCCCGAAAAATAGCCCCAAAGGCTCGCCTTGCCCTGCTCGCCTTTCAGCTTGAGAAAAGGCAGAAACGCTATGGCGGGAAACATGTAGCGGAAGAACGCGATGGCGGGTGGCGCTATTCCCGCTTCGGTCAGGCTGCGGGCAAAGAATGGCACGCAGCCGAAAAAGATCGTGGAGATGCCTACGGCGACGATGCCCACCATCGGAATGTCGGTCCAGCCGATCCGAGGAGCGGGCGCTTCGCTCATCGGATTTCGGGCAAGGGGAACTCGCCGCGGCCGAATGCGGCAATTGCGCCGGTGATCCGGTCGAAGGCGGCTGCGGCTTGCGGCGACATGTGCCGCGCGCGCAGGAAGCCATGGACAAGGCCAGGTGCGATTTCGCAGTGAGCGCGCCCGCCCGCCGCTGCGATGCGGGATGCGTAGTCTGGGCTGTCATCGCAAAGCGGATCACACTCGGCCGCCAGCAGGAATGCAGGCGGAAGGCCGGCGAAGTCGGTATCCGCCAAGGGCGCCGCGGTCGGGTCGCCCTTCGTGGACTGCCCCTCTGGCATGCGGATATCGCGGTAGAAGACCATGTCATCGCGGGTCAGCAAGGGGGCCTGCGCATGGGTCGCGTAGCTTCCGGTAGTGCCGATCGTATCTGCAAACGCGCCGTAGATCAGAACCTTCCCGATCAGGGGGACCCCGCTTCCGCGCAGTGCGTGGGCTGTCGCGGCGGCAAGGTTTGCACCTGCGCTGTCGCCGGCAAGGATGATCGAGCCGCCATGCGCCTGGTGGATCGCGCGGGTGGCGTTGCGGCAATCCTCGAAAGCGGCGGGATGGCGGTGTTCGGGTGCAAGACGGTAATCGACGGAGACGACGCGGTAGCCGGTCCTGGCGCATATCTCGGCGCAGACATCGTCGTGGCTTTCCAGCCCGCCGACGACATATCCGCCGCCGTGAAAGTAGACGACCGTGACATCGGCATCACCGCAAAGGTATTCCCGGCAGGGTACGCCCGCATGGCTGCGGTCGGTCGTCGTGACGCCCGGCGGGTGGGGCACGCGGAAGCTCGCGCACATGGCATCGTAGACTCTGCGCTGATCCTCGATCGAGAAGCTGGCGGTGTCGTCGGGATAGCTGGCCTGGGTCTTGCGGATGAAGGCCCAGATCTCGTCGGATATCAGCTTCGCGTAGTCGGTCATCGGCACCCCATATACAGGTGAGTTTCGGTAGCGTTCGCGCTGGTTTCTAGCGCGATTGCGACATCGCACCGGCGGAAGAATGCAGTTCCGGCGCGTATCCCGCGGAAAGTGTCGCGACGATGGGGGCAGGCGTAAGAACGGCGGCGTCGCCTGTGCCTGGGCGGGGCAGGGCGGCGGCATACCCTCCGGCGGTCCAGGGCAGCAGATGCGGGCCAAGCACAAGCGCAGGCCCGTTGGTCAGGCGCACCATGGCGCCGTCGGGCAGGCCCTGCCACGGTGCACGATGCACGAGTTTCTCGTGAGTGCGCGGTCGGATCCGCGCGGTGTGCAGCATCCGGTCGATCTCTGGTGCGCGCGGGTCATCGCCAAGTCTGGCACGGGCCCAGGCCGCCCGAAACCTGTTGTAATCGGCCCGGCGGCATTCGGCGCAAGGTCGGTGCCCTGCGGCAAGCGCCGTCGCCTCGTCCAGAAAGAAAAGCTCGGTGTAGTGGCCGGGGCTCATGACCTTGCGCTGACGTCCCTTGAAAGAGGTCAGGCAGCAGATCCAGGCGCGCAGCCGGAATGGCGTGACGATCCGGCCCTCCGCGTCGTGCAGGATGCCCCTGTTGCCCATGAACATCCCGCGCGTGGGGACGGCGATGATCTGACCCTCGGGCGTGACGCGGTTCTGTCGGGCCATCAGCGCATCCGCAGCGCACCATCCAGGCGGATGACCTCGCCGTTCAGGTATCCGCACTCGACGATGAAGCGGGCAAGCGCCGCGTACTCGGCCGGATCGCCCAACCGCTTGGGAAAGGTCACCTCGGCGGCAAGGCTGTCCTGCACGTCCTCCGGCAACCCTTTCATCATGGGCGTTGCGAAGATACCGGGCGCGATGGCGCAGACGCGAATGCCAAGCGATGCCAGGTCACGGGCGGCTGGCAGGGTCAATCCGACGATCCCGCCCTTGGACGCGGCGTAGGCGGCCTGTCCCTTTTGTCCGTCGAACGCGGCGATCGAGGCGGTGTTGACGATTACCCCCCGTTCCTCTCCAGGGTTCTGCGCCATTTCTGCCGATGCCAGTCGCATCGTGTTGAAGCTTCCCGTCAGGTTTATGTCGATGGTGCGGCGGAAGGTCTCTAGCGCGTGCGGACCATCGCGTCCGGCGATGCGTTCACCCGTCGCGATGCCGGCGCAATTCACCAGCACATGAAGAGCGCCCGCGCCAAAGTTCCTTGCCGCCGCGATGCCGCCTGCGACCGAGCTTTCGTCTGTAACGTCGACCTGGGCAAAGCAGCCTCCGATTTCGCGGGCTAGCTGGGAACCGCGTTCTTCGTCGCGGTCGAAAAGCGTGACCCGCGCGCCCGCGACCGCGAATGCGCGTGCGGTCGCCGCGCCCAGCCCCGATGCCGCACCCGTTACGATTGCCGATTTCCCTTCAAGCTGCATCCGCGCTTTCGCTCCTTAAATGAACAGGCGTTCAAAAAATGAGACTAATACCGCCGGCGCTGTCTGTCCATAGCGGCGGCTTTCGGCCGACACGTGATCGTGATCGGCACGAACTGGCCTGCCGGGGGCGGTCTCTGGCTTGCGATCCGGCGCGTCTTCGGACGGCCGTTGGCAATCGCGCCAAGTGATCTAGGTGAGAGTGTATCGCAGCGGCAGGACGTGAGTTTCTGGCGTTGCGACACAATGAGCAGACAGGAGAACGAAATGAGAAAGCTCGCTTACGTTGCCCTTGCCGCCTCTGTTGCGGCTGCGGCACCCGCCTTTGCCGGCGGACTTTCAGAGCCTGTTTCCGAGCCCGTAATTCAGCCTGTCGTTCCCATGGCGACCGGCGCTGACTGGACGGGTGCCTACGTCACCGGCCGGCTCGGATATGGCGATGTCAGCGATCCGTCTGACGGAAACGGCATGACCTACGGTATCGGCGGTGGCTACGATTGGGACCTTGGCGACTGGGTCGTTGGTGTTGCCGGGAACTACGACGCTACCGACATCGACCTTGATGCCACCGGGGATTCGGTGGATTCCATCGCCCGGCTTGGCGTTCGTGCGGGCCGTGACTTTGGCAACACCCTGGTTTATGCGACCGCGGGTGCAGCCCGGGCCGACGCGACCATCGGTGGCGCCGATCTGAGCGACAACGGCTGGTACGCCGGCATCGGCATGGACTACGCGCTGACCGACCGCATGACGGTTGGCGGCGAAATCCTGACCAACCGCTTCAATGATTTCGACGGTACGGGATCGGACCTGCGGGCCACCACGGCAGCCGTGAACCTGGGCTTCAGGTTCTAGGGCCGGCAAGTCCGTAAATCGGCGGGGGGCTCAGGCCCCCTGTCACCATTTTCCACTTGAGCCGCCGCCCGAGGACCGGCCGCCGCCAAATTTTGCGGCCGACTCTTTCTTGCGTGTGATGCGGGAAATCGATCTTTCGGTTTCGTCGCTCCAGTCACAGGACGGGCAAGTGGTTCTTATCCTTTCGATCCCGCCTTGCTGTTCCGTGGCGTGTCGCAACGTATGACGGTGCCGGAGCAGTCCTCGCCGTCCGCAGTTGGGGCAGGCGCGCAGCCTCTGGCCGAAATCGAAGAGGCGACGGCGCAGCAGGTAAAGCGCAACAAGGAACACTGCGACCAAAGGCACCAGCTTCGGCGTTGGAAACGGCGTTTCCGGAAGCGGGCCAAGATTGGCGGCCCGTCGGCGCGCGATCCGTTTGTCGATCTCTGCCACGCCGCGTTCCATGCCCGCGCCGTAGTCTCCGGCGCGAAACGAGGGCAGGAACGAGCGGGTGACGATGTCCTGCGCGATGGTGTCGAAATCCTGGCTGTAGGCTGATCCCAGCTCCACCCTCATTTCCCTGTCATCGATCACAACAAGGATCAAGATGCCGTCATTGCGCTCGGCCGATCCTATTCCCCAGCTGTTGAACAGGCCGGTCGCGAAGGTCTCTAGCGGCATGTCTGGTGCATATGGGCCACGGGACGCCAGCGTCAGAACCGTTGCCTCCACGCTGGTTTCGGCCTTCAGGCGCGCAAGTTCGTCGCGGATCCGTTGTTCGACAACGGGATTGATGACTTCGGCAAGGTCGTTAACGAAAAGGTCGGAATATGCGGGATAAACCTCGGACCGCAAAGGTCCGATGGTGGCAGCGAAGACGAAAGAGAAGATGAGAAACAGGCGCGACATCGGGAAACTCCGGGGAGGGGCCCTTACCTTCACACCGAATGAAAGGAATTCAAAGGTCTGCGCACATCGGTGGCGGGTCGCGCAAAATGTTGCATTTTGATCAAGTGTCCAAGTTTTTGCTCGGTTGGTCGAACTTTTGCCGGGTTTGGCCGTATAACGAAACTGATTTTCGACTTGCTTTGGAGCGTACAGTGAGCCTCAAGAGTACTTTCATGCGTGGCGCGATGGTCGCCGCAGCCTTCCTTCTCGCCGGGTGTGCAGCCTCATTTTACACGCGCTACGATGCCCCTGTCGCGGCAGAGGTGTCCAGGAACTGGCGCCTGGCCGATGTGCGCGTGACCGTGCCGGACGAACTTGTCGTATCCGAGGCGAAATCGCTTTTCCCCCATGCTGATATCGTGTGGCGCGAAGATCCCGAGGGTGATCGCAAGGCCCAGGTGGCGGCAATCGTCAAGAACGCGGCCACCATCGCAGGTCGCGGTCTGAAGGGCGGCCAACCCGTCATCATCGACATTTCGCTTGCCCGCTTCCACGCGCTGACGTTCGAGGCTGAGACCCGGCTTTCAAACGCCGGGGTTCACAACATCGAATTCACGGCCCAGGTGGTCGACGCCCGGACTGGCGCCGTTCTGTTCGGCCCCAAGTTTATCGAAGCCGCGCTTCCCGCGCTGGCTGGGCAGCAGATGAAGGATGCTCGTGCCCGGGGGGAGACGCAGAGATCCCAGATCACCGCGCACCTGGTCGAGACCTTCCGCGGCTGGCTGAACATCGGCTCGGATCCCCGGAGCGAATTCCAGCGTCTGGGCGGATGAAACGGCCCAAGTGGTGATGAAAAGCCCGGTTCAACCACCGGGCTTTTTCTTTTGGAACTGATGGTCAGCGCTCACGCGGTCACAGTCAGCGTTTCGGCAAATGCCAGCAGGCGCGTCAGCGCGTCCCTGAAGGCGTCGTCGGAAACCGTCATTGCAATCCGGACATGTCCCGCCGCGGCCGACCCGAAGCTTTCGCCGGGCATGACGGCGATCCGTTCGGCCTCAAGCAGGCGTGAGGCGAAGTCAAAGCCCGAAAGCCCGGTCGCACGCACATCGAGCATGACGAACATCGCCCCACCCGAAGGAACCAGGCGAAACTTGTTCGAACCCGCAAACGCGTCCAGTGCGATCTGGCGGCGGCGGCGGAACGGCGCGCCGATCCTTACTTCGAAGTCGGAGCCGAGGCCCAGGGCGAACAGGCCGGCGTCCATGATGAAGCCCGGAATACCGTAGGTCGTGTTCGTCGCCAGGTCTGCGACGGCCGACACGATCTCTTCCGGGGCGACAAGCCAGCCGATGCGCGACCCCGTCATTGCATGGCTTTTCGACAGCGACCCGATGACGATCGTCCGGTCGGCCATGCCAGGCAGGGTACGAGGACTCAGATGCTCGCCCGACCAGATCTGGGTGTCGTAGACCTCGTCCGATATCAGCCAAAGGTCACGATCCAGTACAACCCGGGCGATGCCCTCCAGCGTCGCGCGGGAATAGACCACGCCCGTCGGATTGTTCGGCGTGTTGATCAAAAGGGTGCGCGCATTGTCCGCAAGGGATGCAATCGCATCCGGTTCCGGCTGAAAGCCGTTTTCCGGCAAGGTGGGCACGGCGACATCCGTCGCGCCGGTCGCGCGGATCGTCGCGGGGTAGGTGGCGTAGTAGGGGTCGCAGTAAAGCCCGCGGCATCCGGCATCCAGCGTGACCATATGCGCCGCGAACAGGGCGGCCTGACCGCCAGGCGTAACGATCACATTTTCGGGCCGGGTCCGCACGCCCGTCCGCGCCTCGACCCTTTCGGCGATGGCGCGGCGAAGCACGGGTTTGCCCGCGCCGATCGTGTAACCGGTGTTGCCCGCCCGCGCGCTTTCGTACATGGCGCCAAGGATGGCGGGATCGGTGCTGACATCGTGCTCGCCGATGGTCAGGTTGATCACCTGAACGCCGGCGGCTCTGAGGTCGCGCGCGGCGTAATAGATCTCCCAGCCGTCGGACCCGTGCCCGGCCATGTGTGTCACGCGTTGTGCAAGCTTCATGGGCGCCTCCTTGAAACCGGGCGCAGCCGATCACGGAACCCGGCAAAGCGCAAGTCCCGGCGCAAAGATGCGCGCTTGGCAGGCTTTGTGAAATGCGTTACTCAGTCGGCATGGAACGCCCCCCAATTCACTGCACCACCTGCATTACCGGCTGACATCGTCAGGCGGGCGGTTCCCTGTTTTCAACTCAAAGAGAACACGTTATGCCCGCCGCGGGACGCCTGCGCGCGAAGGAACTGGCATGACGACCATCAGGCTTACGAACACGAAAACCCGCGCGAAAGAGGTCTTCGACCCAATCGACCCGCAGAACGTGCGCATGTATGTCTGCGGACCCACGGTCTATGACCGCGCGCACCTGGGCAATGCGCGGCCTGTCATCGTCTTCGACGTGCTGTTCCGACTTCTTCGGCAGGTCTACGGCGCGGATCATGTCACCTATGTGCGCAACTTCACCGACGTCGACGACAAGATCAACGCCGAGGCGCAGCGCCGCAAGTCGCTGGGCGATCCGCGCAGCCTTGAAGACCTGATCCGCGAGCGGACCGAGGAAACGATCCGCTGGTATCACGACGACATGGACGCGCTCGGTGCGCTGCGCCCAACCAGGGAGCCGCGCGCGACCGAGTGGATCGGCGCCATGATCGCGATGATCGAGGACCTGATCGCCAAGGGCCACGCCTATGCCAAGGACGGCCATGTGCTGTTCCGCGTCCGGTCCTACGAAGGATACGGCAAGCTGTCGGGCCGGTCGGTTGACGACATGATCGCGGGCGCGCGGGTCGAGGTCGCGCCGTTCAAGGAAGACCCGATGGACTTCGTCCTGTGGAAGCCGTCGACCGACGACCTGCCGGGCTGGGACAGTCCCTGGGGCCGCGGGCGGCCGGGCTGGCACATCGAATGCTCGGCCATGAGCCACGAACTGCTGGGCGACAGTTTCGACATCCACGGCGGCGGGATCGACCTGCAATTCCCCCACCATGAAAACGAGATCGCCCAGTCGGCCTGCGCCCACCCCGAGGGCAGCTTCGCCCGCGTCTGGATGCACAACGAGATGCTGCAGGTCGAGGGCAAGAAGATGTCCAAGTCCCTGGGCAACTTCTTCACCGTGCGGGATCTGCTGGACAAGGGCATCCCCGGAGAGGTGATCCGCTTCGTGTTCCTTTCCACCCATTATTCGAAGCCGATGGATTGGACGGAGGAGAAGGCCAAGCAGGCAGAAGCGACTCTGCGCAAATGGCGCGGTCTGGTCGAGGACGTCGAGCCCGCGACGACTCCCGCGCCGTCGGTTCTTGCCGCGCTTGCCGATGATCTGAATACTGCCGGTGGAATCGCGGAAATGCACAAGTTGGCCGGTGAGGGAGATCTGGCAGGGTTGAAGGCTTCGGCGGAATTGCTTGGCTTGCTGACACCGCAACTGGAAGACTGGGCTTGGCGGGCCGTTACAGGCCGGATGAACGCAGAACTGGCACGCGGATACGTCATGCGAGCCCAAGGACATGTCGAGACAGTGGAAGAGCGAATTTCCACTCTTCTTCAGGTTCGTGCTGACGCGCGCAAGGACAAGGATTTCAGGAAGGCAGACTCGATAAGAGACGATCTTTTGGCGGTGGGGGTTATCGTGAAGGACACTCCGGATGGGGCGACTTGGGAGTTGATGCCTGACTTTGATGAAGCGCGTCTGTGGGGTTTGTAATGACCCGCGAGCGCCTTTACCTCTACGACACCACGCTGCGCGATGGGCAGCAGACGCAGGGCGTGCAGTTCTCGGTCGCAGAGAAGCGGCAGATCGCGCAGGCGCTCGACGCCATGGGGGTCGATTACATTGAGGGCGGCTGGCCCGGCGCGAACCCCACCGACAGCGATTTCTTCGAAAGCCGCCCGCAGACCCGCGCGGCCTTCACCGCCTTCGGCATGACCAAGCGCGCGGGCCGCTCGGCTGAAAACGACGACGTGCTGGCGGCGGTCCTGAACGCAGGCACCTCGGCTGTCTGCCTTGTCGGCAAGACCCACGACTTCCACGTCACGACCGCGCTTGGCATCACGCTTGAGGAAAACCTGGAAAGCATCGGTGCCTCGGTCGCGCATTGCGCGGCCAAGGGTCGAGAGTCTCTTTTCGACGCCGAACACTTCTTTGACGGCTACAAGTCCAACCCCGGATACGCCATCGCCTGCCTGAAAGCCGCGGCGGATGCCGGCGCGCGCTGGATTGTTCTTTGCGACACGAACGGCGGCACCTTGCCCGCCGAGGTCGGGCGCATCACGGCCGAGGTGATTGCAGCGGGCATTCCCGGCGACCGCCTTGGCATTCACTGCCACGACGACACCGGCAATGCGGTCGCTGCCAGCCTGGCAGCCGTGGACGCCGGCGCGCGGCAGATTCAGGGAACGCTGAACGGTCTGGGCGAACGCTGCGGAAACGCCAACCTGACGTCGCTGATCCCGACGCTGATCCTGAAGGAGCCGTATCGCAGCCGCTTTGACACCGGGGTGAGCGAGAACGCGCTGCTGGGGCTGACCAAGGCCTCACGCCTTCTGGACGACATCCTCAACCGCGTGCCGCTGCGGTCGGCCCCTTATGTCGGCGCCTCGGCCTTTGCCCACAAGGCGGGCCTGCACGCAAGCGCCATCCTGAAGGACCCCTCGACCTACGAACATATTGATCCCGCGGCCGTGGGAAACAGCCGCGTCATTCCGATGTCCAACCAGGCTGGCCAATCGAATCTGCGCGCGCGACTGTCCGCGGCCGGGATCGAGGTCGCGCCCAAGGACCCTGCGCTGGCCCGTATTCTGGACGTCGTGAAGACGCGCGAGGATCAGGGGTATTCCTACGACGGGGCGCAGGCTTCGTTCGAACTGCTTGCCCGTCGTGAACTGGACATCCTGCCCCGGTATTTCGAGGTGAAGCGATATCGTGTCACGGTCGAGCGTCGCAAGAACAAGTACGACCGCATGATCACCCTGTCCGAGGCGGTGGTTGTCGTGAAGATCGGCGGTGCGAAGATGCTTTCGGTGAGTGAAAGCATGGACGAAACCGGAAGCGACCGCGGCCCCGTCAACGCCCTGGCCAAGGCGCTTGCCAAGGACCTGGGCCCCTATCAGGCCTGCATCGACGACATGCGGCTTGTCGACTTCAAGGTGCGCATCACGCAAGGGGGAACCGAGGCGGTTACCCGTGTGATCATCGACAGCGAAGACAGCGCCGGCCGCCGCTGGTCCACCGTGGGTGTCAGCCCAAACATCGTGGATGCGAGCTTCGAGGCGCTCTTGGATGCGATCACTTGGAAACTCGTGCGCGACGGCGCGGAGGCGGCATGACCGAGGACGCGTTCTTCGAGCTTCACCGCGATATCCCCAGACAGGGGCCGGGAACGGCAGAGGATGTGGCCTGGGCGCTGTCCCTGATCCAGCAACCCGCGCGTATCGTGGACGCAGGTTGCGGTCCCGGTGCCGACAGCGAAACCCTTGCCGAAAGCCTGCCGAATTCCCGGATCGATGCGATCGACGTGACGCCGCATCTGGTTGATGAGGCGCGCGAACGGCTTGCCTGCTTTGGACCGCGCGTCACCGTGCGGGTCGGGGATATGCGGTCCTTGCCGGGACCTGTCGACCTGATCTGGTGCGCGGGCGCGATCTATTTCCTGGGGGTCGAGGCTGCGCTGAATGGCTGGCGCGGCGCGCTGTCCGCCGGGGGCGCGATCGCCTTTTCCGAACCCGTGTTCCTGTCCGACCCGCCGTCGCCCGCCGCAAAGGCGTTCTGGCGCGACTACCCCGGTGTCGGAACCGAGGCGGCGCTGGTCAAGCGGATCGAGGCGACCGGCTACCGGGTTCTGGGGACGCGCCAGGTAACCGGCAGGGCATGGTTGGACTACTACATGCCCTTGATGGGGCGCGCGGCGAGGCTTCGGACCGGCGCGGGTCCCGATCTCGCCGAGGTTCTGGACGAGGCCGAGGCAGAGTTCGCCCGCTGGCGTGTCGCCCCAGACCAGATCGCCTATCTGCTTTGCGTGGTGTCGCCGGAATGAGCGTGTCGACCCTTGCGGCGACTGTGGAACGGGGGGACCCGGACCGTTTTGCCGCCACGATGGCCGCACCGCCCGCAGTGCGTGCGCGGCTGTGGCCGCTTTATGCGCTGAACCTCGAAATTGCCCGCGCGCCCTGGGCATCGGCTGAACCGATGGTGTCCGAGATGCGCCTGCAGTGGTGGGTCGATGCGATCGAAGGCGCCTGGTCCGAACGTGGCGCTTCGCTGGCGCTGTCTGAACTCTCTCCGCTTCTGTCGGATGTGCCCGATCTCAGGATGCTAATGTTGGGTGCGGCGGAGGCGCGACGACGGGACGCTTGGCCGGACCCGTTCGAAGACGGTGAAGACCTCGCAGCCTACCTGGATGCCACGTCGGGCAACATTATGTGGGCAGCCGCACGGATCCTCGGCGCCGATGACCGGGCAGAGCGGGTCGTGCGCGATTTTGCGTGGGGTGCCGGGCTTGCAAGCTGGTTCCGGGCCATTCCCGCGCTTGAGGCCGCTGGACGCCAGCCGCTACCGGACGGCCGAGCCTCGGCAGTGGTTGCGTTGGCGCGCGAGGGCAGGGCGCGCATAGGCCGGGCACGCGCCGCCCGCCGGCTTGTTCCCGCAGCCGTCGCCCCCGCGCTTTTGCCCGGATGGCAGGCGGACGCGTTGCTCTCGCTGGCCATTCGTGAACCGGCCCGTGTTGCCGAAGGGCGTCTTGCCACGTCTGAGGCGCTCCGGCGCGCGACCCTTGCGCTTCGGGCGATTTCGGGGCGTTGGTAAAGGGTCGCGTATCAGATCAGTCGCGGGCGCATCGCAAGCCAGATCAGTGAACCGCCTGCAAGGACCAGGAAGGGCACCATGGCGATGTTGACCGCCTGCCAGCCCGCGATCACGCCCGCGCCGGAACAGTTCATCAGGGCGCCCGACGACAGCGAAGCGACCGTGACACCGCCAAAGACCAGAAGGTCGTTCAATCCCTGAAGGCGGCCCTTTTCCTCGACCGAGTGCGCCGTCGTCAAAAGCGTGGTCGCCCCGATGAAGCCGAAGTTCCAGCCGATGCCCAGAAGAATGAGCGCCAGGAAGAACTGCGAGATCTCGACCCCGGACAGCGCGATGGCCCCGGCGGCGGCAAGGATGAACAGCCCCGTCCCGATGATCGGCTTCACGCCGAAGCGGGCGATCAGATGGCCAGTGAAGAACGAGGGGACGAACATCGCAAGCACATGGGCGCTGACCACGTCGGCCGCTCTGTCGGTCCCGTAACCACAGCCGACAACAGCCAGCGGCGTGGACGTCATCACAAGGTTCATCAGCGCGTAACTGACCATGGCGCAGATGATCGCCACGACGATGACCGGGTCACGCAGCATTTCCCTGCGCGACCGACCGTTGGCGACGCCCTCGATGGGCTTGGGGGGCTTGGGGATATCCAGCCCCAGGAAAAGGAAGGCGCCAAGCAGGTTCAGCGCAACCACGGCGACATATGTGCCAAGGTAGCCGACCACCAGCGCGTCGGCGGTGTACTTGACCAGCTGGGGGCCGATCAGCGCGGAGGCAAGCCCGCCCGCCATGACCCACGAAATCGCCTTGGGCCGAAAGTCTGCACTGGCGGTGTCGGCCGCGGCAAAGCGATAAAAACCCTGCGCGGACATGTAGAGCCCGGTCAGAAGCGATCCGGCCAGGAAAAGCAGGAAGGACGAGGTGTAAAGCCCCGCCGCCGAGACGATCGCGCCGGTCGCGCCGCCGGCGGTACCCAGCCAGAACCCTGCGCGACGTCCGTGCCGCTGCATCAATGCCGACACCGGCGTCGAGCTTAGCATGGAGCCAAGGACGATCATCGTGATCGGCAATGTCGCCCAGCAGGGATTGGGACTAAGCGCCTGACCGGCCAGACCCGCGATGGTAAAGATCATCGGCATCTGCGCGCCCAAAAGTGCCTGGGCCAGGATCAGAACCACAAGATTCCGCCGGACGCGGAGATCGGACACCGCTGGAACGGTCATATCGGTCACATCGGTCATGCTGAATGCGTAGTGTGGGGCCTTGCATCCCGCAAGCGGAATCATTTCCCTGCAAGGGCGAAAGGTCGTGTGCATGGACGAACGCATCATCATCGGGCCTGCCTGCCTGGACGAAGGCGCAGCCTGGCTCGCCAGGCGCGATCCGGTCCTGGCTGATGCGCTGCGGGTCGCCGGCGCGCTGCCCCTGCGTCTGAAACCCGACGGCTTTGCGGCGCTACTCGACGCCATCGTGTCCCAGCAGGTTTCCGTCGCGTCCGCAAACGCGATCTGGGGACGACTTGAACGCGCAGGCCTGACCGAGGAAACCGCGGTCGCGCTTGCCGCCGACGATGATTTGCGCGCCTGCGGACTGTCGCGGCCAAAGGCGCGCTACGCGGGCAGCCTGGCCCGTGCGCGCGTCGATTATGCCGCCCTGCGCCACCTTCCCTCGGATGAGGTGATCGCCAGGCTGATCGCCTTGCCGGGCATTGGCCGCTGGACGGCCGAGATCTATGTCATGTTTTCGTTGGGACGCGCGGATGTCTTCGCATCCGGCGACCTTGCGCTGCAAGAGGCCGCCCGGCATTTGTACAACCTGCCCGAACGGCCGGACGAAAAGGTGCTTCGCGCCATGGCCCAGGCGTGGTCGCCGTGGCGGGCGGTTGCAGCGCGCGCACTCTGGGCCTACTACCGTCATGTCAAAAGCCGGGAGGGCACGAGGTGACGCGCGAAATGAAATTCGGCCGCAAGGCCGCCGAGTCGGGACAGCCGGGGGCGCTCGTGATCTTTCTGCACGGCTACGGGGCCGACGGCGCGGATCTTCTGGGGCTGGCCGACCCGCTTGCGCCGCACATGCCGAACACAGTCTTCGTTGCGCCGGATGCGCCCGAGGCATGCCGCAACAACCCCTTCGGACGCCAGTGGTTTCCGATTCCGTGGCTTGATGGCTCTTCCGAGGCCGAGGCAAGGACCGGCATGACCCGTTCGGTCGACGATCTGAACGCCTTTCTGGATGCGCGTCTCGACGACGAAGGTATGCGCCCCGATCAGATGGCGATCGTGGGATTCTCGCAGGGCTCGATGATGGCGCTGCACGTGCTGCCGCGCCGCGCGGATCCCGTCGCGGGGATCGTCGCCTTTTCGGGCCGGTTGCTGGAGCCCGAGAGGCTCGGCCCGGAAGCGGTGTCGAAGCCGCCGGTCCTTCTGGTGCACGGCGACCAGGACCCGATGGTCCCGTTCGAGGAGATGGGCCTGGCGGGCCGTGCGCTTGGCGAAGCCGGGTTCGACACCTACGGCCATGTGATGAAGGGGACGGGCCACGGCATCGCACCCGACGGTTTGTCGGTCGCACTTGCCTTTCTCAAGGACCGTCTTGCCGGGGCTTGAAGCTGCCGTGGCAAGGCTTACGTTGTGCTTAACGAATCTTTGGGAGTTGCCTTGATGGCCTTTGCCGCACTGATCGCCGCCGCCGTTCTTCTTGCCGCGCTGGCGATCCCTGCCGTCAGACCTGAACCTGTGCGTGTGAAGGTGCGCGCGCGGCGCTGATCGGTCAGAACCAGAGAGCGGCGGGCGCGAATTCAACCGAGTTCCCGGCAGGATCGCGGACGTAGATCGACCGTGCGCCATTTGGCCACGCGAAATCTGCCTCGATCTCCACCCCGCTTTCTTCAAGATATGTCCGCCAAGCGTCCAGCGCCTGTGCGGATACCTTGAAGCAGTAATGTCCCGGCCCCTTGGCCCCGTGGCCCGGCACGGGAAGCCGCGCGCCCGCTGGCGCACCGTCCGCGGTTGCAGCGGGGTCGAACACCAGCAACAGCGACTCACCCGCCGCAAAGAAGATGTGCCGTCCCTTTTGGCGCGCGATGACGGGCAAGCCCAGAATATCGGCGTAAAATGACTCTGCCGCGGCCAGATCGCCGGCATATAGCGCGGATTCAAGTGTTCCGAGGATTTCTGGCGGTGTCATGATGGTGTCATTCTTGCCCGATAAGCCTCTGGTCGCAAGCGGCGTATATGACGGGGCTTGCAAGGCGTTGAACGCCATATATAGTTGTGGATAAGCAGGGGCGGGCGCTCCCGCCCCGGTTGGCCGAACGGCAGGCAGGGCGGAAACGGAGTCCGGAATGCTCGACAAGCTGCATCAGGAAGAATTCAGGACGAGCTTCGTCCGCGAACCAGCTGCGCTGAAACATTATCCCGCGCTGGTTCTGAATGCCGACTACAGGCCACTATCCTACTACCCCTTGTCCCTCTGGCCCTGGCAAGAAGCGATCAAGGCGGTGTTCCTGGACCGTGTGACGATCCTCGCGGAGTACGAAGAGGTGGTTCGGTCACAGCGGGCCGCCTTTCGAATACCGTCGGTCGTGGTGTTGAAGGAATACGTGAAACCTCAGAAGCGCGTGGCCTTCACGCGCTTCAATCTTTTTCTGCGGGATGAGTTCTGCTGCCAGTACTGTGGCTCGAAAGGGGAACTGACCTTCGATCACGTCCTGCCGAGGTCGCGCGGCGGCATCACCAGTTGGGAAAACGTGGTGGCGGCCTGTTCGCCGTGCAACCTGAAGAAGGCCAACAAGCTTCTGCGCCAATCCGGGCTTTCGCTGCGTCGTCCCCCGCTTCAGCCGACAGCGGAAGAGATGCAGCAGGTCGGTCGGCGCTTTCCGCCAAACTACCTGCATCAGAGCTGGATGGACTTCCTTTACTGGGATGCAGAGCTGGACGCTTGAGCGTGGCTTTACCTTTCGCCTGCCGAGACAGCCATTGGGTTCAATCGCCCCGCTGCAATGGGAAGCCATCATCAACGTCCCGATCGGCGCCGTGGCGGCAGTCGCTGCGTTCCATGTCGTCCTCGCCCGGCAGGGGTGCGGGGGCGGTGTCGCCAGGTTGTTTCGACGCGGTCACGTTCCGGACTACATGAAGGTGCCAGTGCTGGTTGCGGTTCTTCTTGCGGCCTTCGCGCTTTCTGATCACGCGCTTAGCGAAAGCGGGCTTCTGGCGGTCACGATGATGGGCCTCGTCATCGCCGGCTCAATGTGGGTGGTCCTCACGGCATCCTGGATGCGGCAGTCCCATGCAGGGCGCTGAAAGGATGCATAGGCACGATTTACTGGCGTGATCAGCCACAATGCACAAAGATCGCCTTCAAATTGAGTGGGACGCAAGAGGGGGGATGGGATGAACCTTGCGAGGCTGGCAAGCGAGGCGGTTGATCGTGGAAGGCCCGTGCGGGCCGGACTGATCGGCGCGGGGAAATTCGGTTCGATGTTTCTCAGCCAGGTGCCGACGATCCGGGGCCTCGCCGTCACGGCAATCGCCGATCTGGACCTGGAACGGGCGCGGACTGCCTGCAGGGCTGTTGGCTGGGATGGCGATCGCATCGCGGGGACCGCGTTCCTTGAGGATGGTGCGGCGCTCGCGGGCCGCGACGATGTCGATGTGGTCATCGAGGCCACGGGCAACCCCCGGGCGGGCATCGCCCATGCCCGTGCCGCGATCGCGGCGGGCAAGCACGTCGTCATGGTCAATGTCGAGGCCGATGTCCTTGTCGGCCCGGCGCTGGCCCGAGAGGCCGCGCGGGCAGAGGTCGTCTATTCCATGGCCTATGGCGATCAGCCCGCGCTTGTCGCCGAGATGGTCGATTGGGCGCGCGCCGCGGGCTTTCACGTCGCGGCGGCGGGCAAGGGCACGAAGTATCTTCCGTCGTATCACGAGGTTACGCCCAGGGAGGTCTGGGCCCACTACGGCTTAAGCCCCGAGGAGGCGGCGAAGGCGGGGATGAACCCGCAGATGTTCAACTCCTTCCTCGATGGCACCAAGAGCGCGATCGAGATGGTCGCCATCGCCAACGCCTGCGGCCTGACGGTGCCGTCGGGCGGGCTTGGCTTTCCGCCCTGCGGAGTGGACGATCTTGCCCATGTGATGCGCCCTCGGGCGCTTGGTGGACAGCTTGAGGGCCGCGGTATGGTCGAGACGGTCTCGTCCCTGGAACGCGACGGGCGGCCGGTCTACCGGGACCTGCGATGGGGAGTCTACGTGGTGCTGGAAGCGCCGAACGACTACGCGGCCGCCTGTTTCCGCCAGTATGGCCTGCCCACGGACGCGACCGGGCGCTTTGCCGCGATGTACAAGCCGTTTCACCTGATCGGCCTGGAACTGTCGATCTCGGTCCTCAGCGCCGCCCTGCGCCACGAGGCGACCGGCGCATCGCGCGAGATGCGCGGCACCGTGGCCGCCGTCGCAAAGCGCGATCTGAAGGCGGGGGAGGTCCTGGACGGCGAGGGCGGTTACACGGTCTGGGGCAAGGCCCTGCCGATCGAAAAAGCCGCCGACGTCCTGCCGATAGGTCTAGCCCACAGGGTCGCGTTGAAACGTGACGTCCCTCGGGGAGAGGTTGTGAGGATGAGCGACGTGGCACTCGAAACCGACGCGGTGCTGGACCTCTATCGTTCTTGTGTAAAAGCGTGACGGCCTGGTTGCGCCGCCAGATGGGGTCATCGTGCTCAATCGATTGTGTCGGCCCTTGGACGAGGCCGCTCGCGCGGCGTCGCGCATGAACATCGCCTCTGTATTTATGGCAACAAGCCGCTAGTCTCGCGGGCGAAATAAGGAGTATCAGATGTCCGACACGTTCTTCAGACCCGTTTCCGGCATGGAACTGCCGCGGTTTGCCGGTATTCCCACATTCATGCGCCTGCCGCATGTTCCGCTTGATCACCCGCGCGCGGACGAGGTGCAGATCGGTCTTGTCGGTTTGCCTTGGGATGGCAGTGTGTCGAACCGACCGGGCGCACGCCATGGACCGCGTGCGCTGCGCGATGCCTCGACCATGATCCGGGCACAGAACGGGGCGACAGGGGTGCGTCCCTTCGAACTTGCGCGCTGCGCCGACCTGGGGGACGTTGGCCCGAACCCGGTGGACGGTCCCGATACGCTTCAGCGGTTCGAAAACTTCTTTGCAGGGCTGAAGGCGCGCAACATTCGGCCGCTGTCCGGTGGGGGAGACCATCTTTGCACGCTGCCGGTGCTGAGGGGTATCGCCCGCGACACGCCCTTGGGTCTTTTGCACTTCGACAGCCATACGGACCTTTACCCTGCCTATTTCGGCGGCAAGACGCTGACGCACGGGAACCCGTTCCGAAATGGGGTGGAAGAGGGTCTTCTGGACCCCAAGCGGATGATCCAGATCGGCATTCGCGGCACGACCTATGACAACGTCGACACCGATTTCGCAAAGGCAAATGGCATCCGCATCGTCCGTATCGAAGAGTTTCATGCCCGCGGCGTGGCCGATGTCATGGCCGAGGCTCGGGAAATCGTAGGGACGCAGCCGGCCTATCTGTCCTATGACATCGACTTCGTCGATCCCTCGATCGCGCCGGGAACCGGCACGCCAGAGTGGGGCGGGCCAAGCGCCTTTCAGGCGATCGAGGTCCTGCGCGGGGCGCGCGGCCTCAGGATCGTGGGGGCGGACCTTGTCGAGGTCTCGCCGCCCTTCGATCCTTCGGGCAACACGGCATGGCTTGGCGCCTCTCTCATGTTCGAGATCCTGTGCCTGATGGCAGAGGCGCTTTAAACCCTGCCGCCGCGCAGGGTTCAGCTCTGCGCGGCGGTGATGATGATCTCCACACCGTATTCCGGTGCGGCCAGCTTGGATTCACCGGTGGCGCGTGCAGGCGCATGACCGGGTGCGACCCAGGCATCCCAGACCGCGTTCATGGCCGGGAAGTCGGCCATCTCGGCCAGCCAGATCTGGGCGCGCAGAATGCGGGTCTTGTCCGATCCGGCAAGCGCAAGAAGCCGATCCACTTCGGCGAGGGCGTCCTTGGTCTGCTGCGCCACGTCACCTCCATTCTCGCCGACAACGCCGGCAAGATAGATCACGCCGCCATGGATGACAGCGCTCGACATCCGCGTTTCGGTTTCAATCCGTTCGATGGTCCCGGCCATGCCTTGCTCCTTTGCGTGGGATTCCAGGCATGACTACGGTTTCTCCTCACGGAAGGAAAGCGCTCGCAGGTGGGCAAGCATCCGGATCCCGTGCGTTCAGATCCCCAGTAGAGCCTTCGCTTCGGCAAGCGTCGCTTCGGACGCGGCGTGGTCGCCGCTTTCATGCTCTGCCTTGCCTTTCTCGTAAAGTTCCATGACCTGCGCCTTGGTCGCGTCATCGACGGTGGTGGTCTGCATCGCCTCGTCGATTTCGGCCATAAGCGAAGGGCATTGGGTCGCAAAGGCAGGCGCCGCCATCGCAGTCAGGAACGCGGCAGTCAGAAGGGTCTTTTTCATGGTAACAATCTCCCCGTGGTTGTTGCAGCCGTGCTGGTCTTCACAGGTGTGGAGCGGGTGAAGGGAATCGAACCCTCGTCGTAAGCTTGGGAAGCTCCAAACCCGCCATCTTAACTACTTGATTTCACTCGTTACTTACCAGAGGTCCGGGACTTTCTCCGGGACTCGGGTGCGTG
>NZ_JAOWKY010000007.1 GCF_025751435.1 Albidovulum marisflavi
TGCCAACGTTAACGTGCGGTTTCGTCCGTTCAAACTTTGCCTTTGCCATGATGGCCTCCTGTTTCGGGTGGCGGGGTGAACCCCGCCCTACGGGTTAAGGGGTAGGGCGGGGTTCACCCCGCCTTCCCGTCATGCGTATTTCTTCTGGATCTCGTCCGAGATGTTCTGCGGCACCGCTTCGTAGTGATCGAACTGCATGGTGAACACCGCGCGGCCCGAGGACATCGAGCGGAGCGTGTTGATGTAGCCGAACATGTTCGCAAGCGGCACGAAGGCGTTGATCACGTTGGCGTTGCCGCGCGTGTCCTGCCCCTGCACCATGCCCCGACGCGAGGTCAGGTCGCCGATGATGCCGCCGGTGTATTCTTCCGGCGTCACGACTTCGACCTTCATGATCGGTTCCAGCAGCTTGGCGCCGGCCTTCTTCAGGCCTTCGCGCATGGCCGCGCGGGTCGCGATCTCGAACGCCAGGACGCTGGAGTCGACGTCATGGAAGGCACCGTCCGTCAGAGCCACCTTGAAGTCGATGACCGGGAAGCCGGCAAGCGGGCCCGAGTCCATGACCGACTTGATGCCCTTTTCGACGCCGGGGATGTATTCCTTCGGCACCGCGCCACCAACGATGCGGCTTTCGAACGAGTAGCCGACGCCCGGTTCGACCGGATCGATTTCCAGCTTAACACGCGCGAACTGGCCGGTACCGCCGGTCTGCTTCTTGTGCGTGTAGTCGATCTCGGTCTTGTGCGAAATCGTCTCACGGTAAGCCACCTGCGGGGCGCCGATGTTCGCCTCGACCTTGAACTCCCGCTTCATGCGGTCGACCAGGATGTCGAGGTGAAGTTCGCCCATGCCCTTCATGATGGTCTGACCGGATTCCAGATCGGTCTCGACGCGGAACGACGGGTCTTCGGCGGCCAGGCGAGCGAGCGCGAGGCCCATCTTTTCCTGGTCGGCCTTCGACTTCGGTTCGACAGCGATCTCGATCACCGGCTCCGGGAAGGTCATCGTTTCCAGAACGACCTGGTTCGACGGATCGCAGAGCGTGTCGCCGGTGGTCGTTTCCTTGAGGCCCGCGAGCGCGATGATGTCGCCCGCGAAGGCTTCGTCGATTTCCTCGCGGTTGATGGCGTGCATCATCATCATCCGGCCGACGCGTTCCTTGCGGCCCTTGGTCGAGTTGACCATCTGGTCGCCCTTCTTGAGGACGCCCGAGTAGATCCGCGTGAAGGTCAGCGAGCCGACGAAGGGGTCGTTCATGATCTTGAACGCGAGGCCGGCGAAGGGCTGAGAATCCTCGGCCGAACGGGCGATGTTGCGCTCTTCGGTTTCGTCGCCCGGTGCGAAGCCCATGTAGGCCGGCACGTCGAGCGGCGACGGCAGGAAGTCGATGACCGCGTTCAGAAGCGGCTGGACGCCCTTGTTCTTGAACGCCGAGCCGGCGGTGACCGGAACGAAGGTCAGCGACAGCGTGCCCTTGCGGATCAGCTTGCGCAGCGTATCCTCGTCCGGCTCGTTGCCTTCCAGGTAGGCTTCCATCGCGTCATCGTCCTGCTCTACGGCAAGCTCGATGAGGTTGGAGCGCCACTCTTCGGCGACGTCCTTCAGGTCGGCGCGGATCGGCTGACGGACCCAGCTTGCGCCGAGGTCTTCGCCTTGCCACACCCACTCTTCCATCTTGATCAGGTCGATGATGCCTTCCAGCTTGTCTTCCGCGCCGATCGGCAGAGCGATCGGAGCCGGGGTCGCGCCGGTGCGGTCCTTGATCATCTTCACGCAGTTGAAGAAATCGGCGCCGATCTTGTCCATCTTGTTGACGAACACGATCCGCGGAACCTTGTAGCGGTCGGCCTGGCGCCAGACGGTTTCGGTCTGCGGTTCGACGCCGGCGTTGGCGTCAAGCAGGCAGACAGCGCCGTCGAGAACGGCCAGCGAGCGTTCGACTTCGATGGTGAAGTCGACGTGGCCCGGGGTGTCGATGATGTTGAAGCGGAACTTCGTGTCCGACGTGCCTTCGGCGGTCGGGTCTTCCTGACGCTGCCAGAAAGTGGTGGTGGCAGCCGAGGTGATCGTGATGCCACGCTCCTGTTCCTGCTCCATCCAGTCCATCGTCGCGGCGCCGTCGTGGACTTCGCCGATCTTGTGGGACTTGCCGGTGTAGTAGAGAATCCGCTCGGTCGTGGTGGTCTTGCCCGCGTCGATGTGGGCCATGATCCCGAAGTTGCGGTATCGCGTAAGGGGGTAAGCGCGTGCCATTTCAGATATCCTCGGTGCCGCCGGTTACCAGCGGTAATGGCTGAACGCTTTGTTGGCGTCGGCCATCTTGTGGGTGTCTTCGCGTTTCTTCACCGCAGTGCCGCGGCCGTTGCAGGCATCGGACAGTTCGGCGGCAAGACGCTCTTCCATCGTGTTTTCGTTCCGGTTCTTCGCGGCGGTGATGAGCCAGCGGATCGCCAGGGCCTCGCGGCGCTCGGGGCGAACTTCGACCGGAACCTGGTAGGTCGCACCGCCGACACGGCGAGAGCGGACCTCGAGCGACGGCTTCACGTTGTCGAGCGCTTCGTGGAACGCTTCAACCGGCGGGCGCTTCAGACGCGCTTCAACACGGTCGAGCGCGTTGTAGACGATGCGCTCGGCGACGGATTTCTTGCCGTCGACCATCAGGTTGTTCATGAACTTGGTGAGAACCCGATCACCGAACTTGGCATCGGGCAGAACTTCGCGCTTTTCAGCGGCGTGACGACGCGACATGGCGCTTTCTCCTTACTTCGGACGCTTCGCGCCGTATTTCGAACGACGCTGACGACGATCTTTGACGCCCTGGGTGTCGAGGACACCGCGCAGGATGTGGTAACGGACACCCGGAAGGTCCTTCACCCGGCCGCCGCGGATCAGGACAACGGAGTGTTCCTGAAGGTTGTGCTTTTCACCGGGGATGTAGCTGATCACTTCGAAGCCATTGGTCAGACGGACCTTGGCAACCTTCCGCATAGCGGAGTTCGGCTTCTTCGGGGTCGTGGTGTAGACCCGCGTGCAGACGCCGCGCTTCTGCGGGCAGCTTTCCAAGTGCTGGGACTTGGACTTTCTTGCGTTGGCTTCCCGGGGCTTCCGGATCAGCTGTTGAATCGTCGGCATTAATCTCGCCCTATGTTGCAACCCGATCGACGTTCGCCCGTCAGCGACGTTCCCGGGGGCATTTCACCATTGTCGTGCCTCGCGCGTCCGCAAAACACCAAAACCGCATCCGTCCCCTTCGCGGGGACGACGCGGTGGAATTCCAGAGGATCGGGGCCGTTTGCTGGCCCGGATCATGACCACTTCAGTTCTTGATACCGGTACGGACGGGATTTTCCCGCCGCACAAGTGCGCGCCGTATAGGGGGAGTCGCGGGGGATGTCAACATGGCGCCGCAGGGATCGGGACCCGCGTTCAGGCTTTGATCACCTGGCGCCCGGCCTGGGTTGTACCAACGTCAAGCTCACGTCGCCGTTCCCTTGATCCGGGCGGTATGGGCAGCGGGCATCGGCCGGCGGCCGCTGGCCTGTCGTTCCCGGTGGAACGTGTAGATGCCGGTAATCACGATTATTGCCGCCCCCGTCAAGGTCATCGCATCGGGAAGTTCCGCGAAGACCAGCCATCCCAGCATAAGCGCCGCCACAAGCGAGGTGTAACGAAACGGGGCAACGAAGGCGATGTCGCCCACGCGCATGGCCGCGACGACCGTCAGATAGCCGGCGATCAGGCAACCCGATGCGGACAGGATAAGCAGCCAATGGTGGGCTCCAACCGGTTTCCAGCCAGAAAAAGGCACCATCATCCCCGCCGCGACGCTGACGGACAACGCGGCCACAAAGGCCACCGTGACGGATGAAACGCTGGGCGAAAGCCGGCGGGTCGCAAGGTCCCGGACGACCACGCTGAGGACGGAGGCCAGGCCCAGAAGAGACCAGGAGTCGAACCCCGCAAGCCCCGGCCGGACGATCAGAAGAACGCCGGCGAAGCCGACCGCGATGGCCGTAAGGCGCCGCCAGCCGATCGGTGCGCCGAACGCGACCGCGGCCCCCAGGGTCACCGCCAATGGCAACGCCTGCATGATGGCAGACAGATTGGCGAACGGAAGATGCGTCAGCGCTGTCAGGAAGAACGCCGTGGCCAGGATTTCCCCTGCTGTCCGCCAGAACAGCACCTTTCGGTCGCCCCGCGAAACGCGAAGGGTCAGGCCGCCCAGCCAGGGAGAGATCGCGATCAGAGCCAGGACCGTGAAGACTCCGCGCAACATGGCGGTCTGGTACAAGGGCAGCTCCGACGTGACCGTCTTCATGCAGGCATCATTCAGCGTGAAGGCGCACATGGCGGTGGCCATCAGAATCGATCCGCGAAGGTTGTCGGAAAGCATCATGCACGTTGCGGTAGCAGCGTCGGTTTCGCCGCGCCAGAGGCAATTTGGTTTGCCCTTCCGGTCAGGCAGATCCTTCGGGCCTGGCTCGCGGGCGCGAGTCCGCTCCGGCTCCGCGCAAATGCAAACGGCCCCGGACTTCCGGGGCCGTTCGCTGGCTTTCATGTATGGATCAATCGCGGCTTTCGGGCGTATCGACCAGACCCAGTTCGTCATCCGCAACGATATCGTCGATCGGGGCTGCCAGCGCCGCGGCCTGTTCGGCCTCGGTCCGGCGTGCCTCGATCACTTCCATGTCGCGGTCGTGGGCGATGCGGCGCACGCGTTGGGTCGCGCCACCGGTGCCCGCCGGGATCAGGCGGCCGACGATGACGTTTTCCTTCAGCCCGACCAGACGGTCGCGCTTGCCCTGGACGGCGGCCTCGGTCAGGACGCGGGTCGTCTCCTGGAAGGACGCCGCCGAGATGAACGACCGGGTCTGCAGCGATGCCTTGGTGATGCCCAAGAGAACCGGCTCGCCCACCGCCGGGCGTCCGCCCCGCGCGATGACCTTGTCGTTTTCCTCGTCGAACTCCGACTTGTCGACGTGCTCGCCCTTCAGAAGCGTGGTTTCGCCCGAGTCGAGGATCTCGATCTTCTGCAGCATCTGGCGAACGATCACCTCGATGTGCTTGTCGTTGATCTTCACGCCCTGCAGACGATAGACGTCCTGCACCTCGTCGATCAGGTAGTCGGCCAGCGCCTCGATCCCCATGATCCGCAGGATGTCATGCGGAGCCGGGTTGCCGTCCATGATGTAGTCGCCCTTCTGGACGTGGTCACCTTCCTGAACCGGAATGTGCTTGCCCTTGGGTACCATGTACTCGACCGGCTGCAGGCTGTCGTCCGTCGGCTCGATCGTGATGCGGCGCTTGTTCTTGTAGTCCTTGCCGAAGCGGACATAGCCGTCGATCTCGGCGATGATGGCGTGATCCTTCGGACGGCGGGCTTCGAAAAGTTCCGCCACGCGGGGAAGACCCCCGGTGATGTCCTTGGTCTTCGCACCTTCGCGCGGGATACGGGCGACCACGTCGCCGGCGCGAACTTCCTGGCCATCTTCGACCGAAAGGATCGCATCCACCGACATCTGGTAGCTGACCGGGTTGCCCTGATCATTGCGAACGGGCTCGCCCGTCGCCGGATCCATCACGATGATCTCCGGCTTCAGATCGTTGCCGCGCGGCGCGGTGCGCCAGTCGGTCACGATCTTCTGGGTCATGCCGGTCGCATCGTCGGTATCCTCGCGCACGGCGATGCCCGAGATGAGGTCCACGAACTTCGCAACACCCGCCTTTTCGGCGATGATCGGAAGCGTGTAGGGGTCCCATTCGAACAGCTTGGCGCCACGCTTGACGGCCTGGCCGTCCTTGACGTGGATCTTCGCGCCGTAGGACACCTTGTAGGACGCACGTTCCTGTCCCGCGTCGTCGATGATCGCGATCTGCATCGAACGGCCCATGACGATGTGTTCGCCATTGGCGTTTTCCAGCAGCATTGCGTTGCGGAACTCGACCTTGCCCTCCTGGCTGGCTTCCTGGAAGGACTGCTGGCCGCCCTGAGCGATGCCGCCGATGTGGAAAGTCCGCATCGTCAGCTGCGTGCCCGGTTCACCGATCGACTGCGCGGCGATGATGCCGACAGCCTCGCCGATATTGACCATCGTGCCGCGCGCAAGGTCACGGCCGTAGCACATGGCGCAGACGCCCTCTTCGGCCTCGCAGGTCAACGCAGAGCGGATGCGGACGGACGCCACGCCCGCTGTTTCCACAGCGTCGGCCTTGCGTTCGTCGATCAGCTCGTTCTTCTGCACGATGATCTCGTCGGTGCCCGGCACCATGATATCGTCGGCAGCCACGCGGCCCAGGATCCGCTCGGACAGCGGCGACACGACCTCACCGTCGTTGACCGCGGCCGAGGCCGTGATCGCACGTTCGGTGCCGCAATCGCGCAGACGCACGATGCAGTCCTGCGCCACGTCGACCAGACGCCGGGTCAGGTAGCCCGAGTTCGCGGTCTTGAGCGCGGTGTCGGCCAGACCCTTGCGGGCGCCGTGGGTCGAGTTGAAGTACTCGAGCACGGTCAGGCCTTCCTTGAAGTTCGAGATGATCGGCGTTTCGATGATCTCGCCCGACGGCTTGGCCATCAGGCCGCGCATACCGCCAAGCTGCTTCATCTGCGCCGGCGAACCCCGCGCGCCCGAGTGCGACATCATGTAGACCGAGTTCGGCTCGAGCTCTGCCCCGGCGTCGTCCTTACGGACGGCCGAGATCTCGTTCATCATGGCCGCGGCCACGGCGTCCGAGCATTTCGACCAGGCGTCGACCACCTTGTTGTACTTTTCGCCCTGAGTGATCAGGCCGTCCATGTACTGCTGCTCGAATTCCTTGACCTGGTCGCGCACGTCGTTGACGATCGTCCACTTCTTGTCGGGGATGACCATGTCATCCTTGCCGAAGGAAATGCCGGCCTTGAACGCTTCGCGGAAGCCCATGCCCATGATCTGGTCGCAGAAGATGACCGATTCCTTCTGGCCGCAGTAGCGGTAGACGGTATCGATGACGTTCTGCACGTCCTTCTTGCGCAGAAGGCGGTTGACCAGTTCGAAGGGCGCCTTGGCGTTCTTCGGAAGAAGCGCGCCCAGCCGCACGCGGCCCGGCGTGGTTTCGAAGCGTTTGAAGACTTCGTTGCCTTCCCCGTCGATCTGCGAGACGCGGCACTGGATCTTGGCGTGAAGGTGAACAGCGCCGGCGTCCAGCGCGTGCTGCACCTCGTCGACCGAGGCGAAGACCATGCCTTCGCCCTGCATCCCCTCGCGCATCATCGACACGTAGTAGAGACCAAGCACCATGTCCTGCGACGGAACGATGATCGGCGCGCCGTTGGCGGGCGAGAGCACGTTGTTCGTCGACATCATCAGAACGCGCGCTTCCAGCTGCGCTTCCAGCGACAGCGGGACGTGCACGGCCATCTGGTCGCCGTCGAAGTCTGCGTTGAAGGCCGAACAGACCAGCGGGTGAAGCTGGATCGCCTTGCCTTCGATCAGCACCGGCTCGAACGCCTGGATGCCCAGGCGGTGCAGCGTCGGCGCGCGGTTCAGAAGCACCGGGTGTTCGCGGATGACCTCGTCGAGGATGTCCCAGACCTCGGGGCGCTCCTTCTCGACCAGCTTCTTCGCCTGCTTGACGGTCGAGGACAGACCCTTGGCCTCAAGCCGCGAATAGATGAACGGCTTGAACAGCTCGAGCGCCATCTTCTTCGGCAGGCCGCACTGGTGAAGCTTCAGCTCCGGACCGGTCACGATGACCGAACGGCCCGAGAAGTCCACGCGCTTGCCCAGCAGGTTCTGGCGGAAGCGGCCCTGTTTGCCCTTCAGCATGTCGGACAGCGACTTCAGCGGGCGCTTGTTGGCGCCCGTGATGACGCGGCCGCGACGGCCGTTGTCGAACAGCGCGTCCACCGATTCCTGCAGCATGCGCTTTTCGTTGCGCACGATGATGTCGGGCGCGCGCAGCTCGATCAGACGCTTCAGACGATTGTTCCGGTTGATCACCCGGCGGTAGAGGTCGTTCAGGTCCGAGGTCGCGAAACGGCCACCATCCAGCGGCACCAGAGGGCGCAGTTCCGGCGGAATCACGGGAACGACGGTCAGCACCATCCATTCCGGGCGGTTGCCGGATTCCAGGAAGGACTCGACGATCTTCAGCCGCTTGATGATCTTCTTCGGTTTCAGTTCGCCTGTCGCTTCCTTCAGCTCCTCGCGCAGCTGTTCGGCGGTCGCGTCCAGGTCGATGGCGGCCAGCATGTCGCGGATCGCCTCGGCGCCGATGTTCGCCGTGAACGCGTCCGCGCCGTACTGGTCCTGCGCGTCCAGATATTCCTCTTCGGTCATCAGCTGACCGTAGGACAGGTCAGTCAGACCCGGCTCGATCACGACGTAGTTCTCGAAGTAGAGAATGCGTTCCAGATCCCGCAGCGTCATGTCCAGCATCAGGCCGATGCGCGACGGCAGCGACTTCAGGAACCAGATATGGGCGACGGGGGCGGCGAGCTCGATATGGCCCATCCGCTCGCGACGCACCTTCTGGAGCGTGACTTCAACACCGCATTTCTCGCAGACGACGCCGCGATACTTCATGCGCTTGTATTTGCCGCAAAGGCATTCGTAGTCCTTGATCGGCCCGAAGATCCGGGCGCAGAAAAGCCCGTCCCGCTCCGGCTTGAAGGTACGGTAGTTGATCGTTTCGGGTTTCTTGATCTCCCCGTAGGACCAGCTGAGGATGCGCTCGGGCGAGGCGAGCGAGATCTTGATCTCGTCGAACTGCTTGGGCGAGGCCAGCGGGTTGAACGGGTTGGTGGTCAGTTCCTGGTTCATCTTCAAATCCTTGAAATGGCGCGGTGGGAGTGGGGCGGGATATCTCCCGCCTTATTCCTCTCCCTCCGCATCCAGGAGTTCCATGTTGAGGCCGAGGCCCCGCACTTCCTTGACGAGAACGTTGAACGATTCCGGCACGCCGGCCTCGAAGTTGTCCTCGCCCTTGACGATCGACTCGTAGACCTTGGTCCGGCCCGCCACATCGTCCGACTTCACCGTCAGCATCTCCTGCAGGGTGTAGGCGGCGCCGTAGGCTTCGAGTGCCCAGACCTCCATCTCGCCGAAGCGCTGGCCACCGAACTGCGCCTTGCCGCCCAGCGGCTGCTGGGTGACGAGCGAGTACGGCCCGGTCGAACGCGCGTGGATCTTGTCGTCGACAAGGTGGTGAAGCTTCAGAAGGTACTTCACGCCGACGGTGACCTTGCGCTGGAACTTCTCGCCCGTGCGGCCGTCGTAAAGGTTCGACTGGCCGGACAGGTCGAAGCCCGCCCGCATCAGCGCATCGTTGACGTCGGCTTCCTTGGCGCCGTCGAAGACCGGGGTCGCGATGGGTACGCCACGCTTCACGGTCTGGGCACGCTCGACAAGATCATCCTCGTCGAGAGCGGCGAACGCCTCTTCATAGGCTTCGTCGCCGTAGCCATGCTTCAGCGCGTCGCGAACCGGGGTCAGGTCGCCCGTGCGGCGGTAGTCGGACAGCGCGTCGTCGATCCGGATGCCCAGGCCGCGTGCGGCCCAGCCCATGTGGGTTTCCAGGATCTGACCGACGTTCATGCGCGACGGCACGCCAAGCGGGTTCAGCACCATGTCGACCGGGGTACCGTCGCCGAGGAACGGCATGTCCTCGATCGGAACCACCTTCGAAACGACACCCTTGTTGCCGTGACGGCCGGCCATCTTGTCGCCCGGCTGCAGCTTGCGCTTCACCGCGACGAAGACCTTGACCATCTTCATGACGCCCGGCGGCAGGTCGTCGCCACGGCGGACCTTTTCGACCTTGTCCTCGAACCGGTGCTCGAGAGCGCGCTTCTGCGCCTCGAACTGCGCGTTCAGCGCCTCGACGTTCTGGGCGTCCTGCTCTTCACCAAGGGCAAGCTGCCACCACTGGCCGCGCGAGAGCGAGTCCAGCAGTTCCTCGTCGATCACCGCCCCGGCCTTGATGCCCTTCGGGCCCTTGACCGCGGTCTTGCCCAGGATCATCGACTTGAGGCGCGCGTAGATGTTGCGCTCGAGGATCGCCTGCTCGTCGTCCCGGTCGCGGGCCAGACGCTCGACTTCCTCGCGCTCGATCTGCAGCGCACGCTCGTCCTTGTCGACGCCGTGCCGGTTGAAGACGCGAACCTCCACGACGGTGCCGTAGTCCCCCGGCGGCAGGCGCAGCGAGGTGTCGCGCACGTCGGACGCCTTTTCGCCGAAGATGGCGCGCAGAAGCTTTTCTTCCGGCGTCATCGGGCTTTCGCCCTTGGGCGTGATCTTGCCGACAAGGATGTCGCCCGGCCCGACTTCGGCGCCGATGTAGACGATGCCCGCCTCGTCAAGGTTGCGCAGCGCTTCCTCGCCGACGTTCGGGATGTCGCGGGTGATTTCCTCGGGCCCGAGCTTGGTGTCGCGGGCGGCGACTTCATGTTCCTCGATGTGGATCGAGGTGAAGACGTCGTCGCGCACGATGCGTTCGGAGATCAGGATCGAGTCTTCGTAGTTGTAGCCGTTCCAGGGCATGAACGCGACGATGACGTTCTTGCCAAGCGCCAGTTCGCCCATGTCGGTCGAGGGACCATCCGCGATGACCTCGCCCTTGGCGACCCGGTCGCCCACCTTCACCAGCGGACGCTGGTTGATGCAGGTCGACTGGTTCGACCGCTGGAACTTGCGCAGACGGTAGATGTCCACGCCAGCGTCGCCGATCTCAAGATCCTCGGTCGCGCGCACGACGATACGGGTCGCGTCGACCTGGTCGATGATCCCGCCGCGCTTGGCCATGATCGCCGCGCCGGAGTCGGTGGCGACAACCGCCTCGATCCCTGTACCGACGAACGGCGCGTCCGCCTGCAGAAGCGGAACCGCCTGACGCTGCATGTTCGAGCCCATGAGCGCACGGTTGGCGTCGTCGTTTTCAAGGAACGGGATGAGCGAGGCCGCGACCGAAACCAGCTGCTTCGGCGACACGTCGATCAGGTCGACGCTTTCGCGCGGAGCCAGCGTGTATTCGCCCGACTGGCGGGTTGAGACCAGCTCGTTGATGAAGTTGCCCTGCTCGTCCAAGGTCGCGTTCGCCTGCGCAACAGTGTGGCGCATTTCTTCGGTGGCCGACATGTACTGGACTTCGTCGGTCACCTTGCCGCCCTGCACCTTGCGGTACGGGGTTTCGATGAAGCCGTACTTGTTCACGCGGGCGAAGGTGGCCAGCGAGTTGATCAGGCCGATGTTCGGACCTTCGGGCGTTTCGATCGGGCACATCCGGCCATAGTGGGTCGGGTGCACGTCGCGCACCTCGAAGCCCGCGCGCTCGCGCGTCAGACCGCCCGGCCCAAGGGCCGAGAGGCGCCGCTTGTGCGTCACTTCGGACAGCGGGTTGGTCTGGTCCATGAACTGCGACAGCTGGGAAGAGCCGAAGAACTCACGCACCGCGGCAGCCGCCGGCTTGGCGTTGATCAGGTCCTGCGGCATGACCGTGTCGATCTCGACCGAGGACATACGCTCCTTGATCGCGCGCTCCATGCGCAGCAGGCCGACGCGGTACTGGTTCTCCATCAGCTCGCCGACCGAACGCACCCGGCGGTTGCCGAGGTGGTCGATGTCGTCGATCTCGCCCTTGCCGTCGCGCAGTTCAACCAGCGCCTTGACACAGGCAATGATGTCGTCGCGGTCCAGCGTGCGCTGCGTGTCGGGTTTGCCGAGGTTCAGGCGCATGTTCATCTTGACCCGGCCAACGGCCGAGAGGTCATAGCGCTCCTTGTCGAAGAAGAGCGTGTCGAACAGTGCCGAGGCCGCCTCGACGGTGGGCGGCTCGCCTGGACGCATGACGCGATAGATGTCCATCAGCGCCTGGTCGCGGTTCATGTTCTTGTCCGCGGCCATCGTGTTGCGGATATACGGGCCGACGTTGATGTTGTCGATGTCGAGGACCGGAATCGTGGTGATGCCGTTGTCCAGAAGCACCTTCAGCGTGCCGCCCGAAACCTCGCCGTCCTTGTCGAGCGTCTGGGTGATCTCATCCCCCGCTTCGACGTAGATGGCGCCGGTGTCCTCGTTGATGATGTCCTTGGAGACATAGCGGCCAAGGATGTGGTCGAACGGAACCAGAAGCTCCGTCACCTTGCCTTCGTCGATCAGCTTCTTGACCATGCGCGGCGTGACCTTGTCGCCCGCCTTGCAGATCACCTCGCCCGTGGCCGCATCCACGAGGTCATAGGTCGGGCGCGTGCCGCGAACCCGCTCGGGGAAGAACTTGGTCACCCAGCCCTTGTTTTTGACCAGCTTGAAGTCGACCGTGTTGTAGTAGGCATCCATGATGCCTTCCTGGTCGAGCCCAAGCGCGTAAAGCAGCGTCGTCACCGGAAGCTTCCGGCGGCGGTCGATGCGTGCAAACACGATGTCCTTGGCGTCGAACTCGAAGTCCAGCCAAGACCCGCGGTACGGAATGATCCGGCAGGCAAACAGGAGCTTGCCCGAGGAATGGGTCTTGCCCTTGTCGTGGTCGAAGAACACGCCCGGCGAGCGGTGCATCTGGGAAACGATGACGCGCTCGGTGCCGTTGACGATGAAGGTGCCGTTGGGCGTCATCAGGGGCATGTCGCCCATGTAGACGTCCTGCTCCTTGATGTCCTTGACCGACTTCGCACCGGTATCCTCATCGATATCGAACACGATGAGGCGCAGCGTCACCTTGAGCGGCGCCGAATAGGTCATGTCGCGCGCCTGGCATTCATCGACGTCGTACTTCGGCTTTTCCAGCTCGTACTTCACGAACTCGAGGATCGCGTGCTCGTTGAAGTCCTTGATCGGGAAGACCGACTGAAACACGCCCTGGATGCCTTCGCCGTCGCTGGCCTTGGGGCCGTCGCCGGATTTCAGGAACAGGTCGTAGGAGGATTTCTGAACCTCGATCAGGTTCGGCATCTCCAGGACTTCGCGGATCTTGCCGTAGTATCTGCGGATACGCTTCCGGCCAACGGTCGCTTGAGCCATGCTCGTCGTCACCTTTCGTCTCTTCGCGCGGTTCGCGTCGCGTCGGGGTCACGCGGGCGGCCGCTTGCGAGTAGGGGGTCGGTTCCATTCATGCCTGCCGTCCCACCGGCGGGCTCCCGAACCGAACCCGGCCTGGGAAGATGCAGCCTTGGCTTCATGCACCTTCCAAGACGGGTTCGGCTGGGCCCGGCAAAAGCCGGACCCAGCCTGAAAATCTGGGTCGGACCTGAACGGCCCCGGCCCTGATTACTTGAGCTCGACCTTGGCGCCAGCCGCTTCGAGCTTTTTCTTGATGTCTTCGGCTTCGGCTTTCGCCGCAGCTTCTTTCACCTTGCCACCGGCTTCCACCAGGTCCTTGGCTTCTTTCAGGCCAAGACCGGTGATCGCGCGAACTTCCTTGATCACGTTGATCTTGTTCGCGCCGGCGTCGGTCAGGACGACGTCGAACTCGGTCTTTTCTTCCGCAGCTTCCGCCGCGCCGCCAGCCGCCGGGCCAGCAACCATGACCGCACCACCGGCAGCCGGTTCGATGCCGTAGTCGTCTTTCAGGATTTGCTTCAGTTCTTGCGCCTGCAGCAGCGTGAGGTTCACGATTTGCTCGGCGAGTGCTTTCAGATCAGCCATTTCTCTGTTCCGTTCCTAATTTGGTTTCCAACGTCAGGGTAACAACCCCACGAAGGCACTGATTGCTCACGCGGCTTCCCGCTCTTCCAGAGTGGAAAGGATGCCCGCGATGTTCGAAGCAGGTGCGCCAATGGCCCCGGCGATGTTCGAAGCGGGCGCGCCGATGCAGGACACGATCTGAGCGATGAGCTCTTCACGCGACGGCATCGAGGCGACGGCTTTCACACCGGCCGGATCCAGGGCCGTGTTGCCCATTGCGCCGCCAAGGATCGCGAACTTGTCGTTCTTCTTGGCATAGGCGTCCGCGACCTTGGCAGCTGCCACAGGGTCCTCGGAATAGGCGAGCACGGTCATGCCCGTCAGGAGAGTGCCGATGCTTTCGCAGGGCTTTCCGTCAAGGGCGATCTTGGCGAGCCTGTTCTTGGCGACGCGGACGGACCCGCCTGCGGCACGCATCTCCGCGCGCAGGTCCTGCATCTGAGCAACCGTCATGCCTTCGTAGTGGGCAACCACCACGACGCCAGAGCTTTCGAAGATCTGGCCGAGTTCCTCGACCACTTTCTCTTTCTGGGCTCTATCCACGGTTTCACTCCAAGATTGGGGGTTTCCCCCCGGCTCACTTCTGTCCCGGACGGCGTCCGGGACGTTCGGGTCCGTGATGGTCCCGAGGCCAGATCGCCCGAGGTCAGCCCCCGGAATTCTGTCTCGTTCCCCATCTCAGGAAGGACTTAGCGGGTCTCCCCAGCCCTCCGTCTCGGACAGACTTCAAGGGAGCTTTGACGAATCAAAGCCCCAAAGAAGGAGGCCCGTGTATGACAGATTGAGCCGCTTGCCAAGGGTCGCGCGCGCTTTATGCGGCAGTCGGCCGCAATCGGCACCCCGATCGCGCGGCGGCGCAGGGCATCTTCGGCCCGCTCGCAGCAGGGGCGAGGCATCCGTGGGGGCGAAGCCCGCTCGGCGCACTCAGGCCAAAAGAAAATTGCCCCGCTTCCGGGAAGCGGGGCAACCGGTTCGCAGACTGCGAATTGTTACTGGGCCGATGCGGAACCGAGGTCGACCGACACGCCCGGCCCCATGGTCGAGGACAGCGACACCTTCTTCAGGTACGCGCCCTTGGCGCCCGAGGGCTTGGCCTTGGAGACTGCGTCAACGAAGGCGCGGACGTTCTCGGCCAGCTTGGCCTCGTCGAACGAAACCTTGCCGACGCCAGCGTGAATCACGCCGGCCTTTTCGACCTTGAACTGAACTTCGCCGCCCTTCGCCGCTTCGACGGCCGCTTTAACGTCCATCGTCACGGTGCCGACCTTCGGGTTCGGCATGAGGTTGCGCGGGCCGAGGATCTTGCCCAGACGGCCGACCAGCGGCATCATGTCCGGCGTCGCGATGCAGCGATCGAACTCGATCTTGCCCGACTGGATCGTCTCCATCAGGTCTTCGGCGCCGACGATGTCAGCCCCGGCCGCCTTCGCCTCATCGGCTTTCGGGCCACGGGCGAAAACCGCCACGCGCACGGTCTTACCCGTGCCGTTCGGCAGGGTCACGACGCCACGGACCATCTGGTCGGCGTGGCGCGGATCGACGCCGAGGTTCATCGCGATTTCGAGCGTCTCGTCGAACTTCGCCGAAGCGGCGCCCTTGATCAGCTTGACGGCATCCTCGACCGAAAGGTTCGACTTGCCTTCGAAGACGGCGCGGGCCGCCTGAGTGCGTTTACCGAGCTTGGCCATGGTTTACCCCTTCACCTCGATGCCGCACGATTTGGCCGAGCCGAGGATGATCTGCATCGCGGCTTCGACGTCGTTCGCGGACAGGTCCTTCATCTTGGCTTCGGCGATCTGGCGCACCTGGGCGACCGTCACGGTGCCGGCGACTTCGCGACCCGGCTTCATCGAACCCTTCGGACGGTTGCGCTTGCCCACCGGCTTCAGCCCGGCGGCCTTCTTGAGGTAGTACGACGCAGGCGCCGTCTTCATCTCGAAGGTGAAGGACTTGTCGGCGTAGTAGGTGATGATGACCGGAACAGGCGAACCGGGCTCCATCTCCTGGGTCTTCGCGTTGAAGGCCTTGCAGAATTCCATGATGTTGATCCCGCGCTGACCCAGCGCCGGACCGATGGGGGGCGACGGGTTGGCTTGCCCCGCCTTCACTTGCAGCTTGAGGCTGCCCATTACCTTCTTGGCCATTTGGCCTGCTCCTTCTCACACGCCCGCTCCGAACCATTCGGACGGGCCTTGCTTAGTGGTACGGCCCGGCGTTGCCGGAGACCTCCCACAGACTCACGTCAGGCGACTTTCTGCACCTGCGTGAATTCCAGTTCGACCGGCGTCGGCCGGCCGAAGATCGAAACCGTCACCTTCAGACGGTTCGCATGTTCGTCAACTTCCTCGACCATGCCCGAGAAGCCGTCGAACGGCCCGTCGGTCACCTTGACCTGCTCGCCGATCTCGAAGCGGATCAGGTTGCGCGGGGCTTCCTGGCCTTCCTCGGCGCGCTTGAGGATCTGGTTCACCTCGCCGTCGCGCATCGGCATGGGCTTGCCCTGCGGGCCAAGGAATCCGGTGACGCGGTTGATCGAGGTGATCAGGTGGTAGCCGCGATCGGTCATGTCCATGTGCACCAGCACATAGCCCGGCATGAAGCGACGCTCGGAGGTCACTTTCTTGCCGCGCCGGATCTCGATGACCTCTTCGGTCGGAACGAGGACCTCGTCGATCTCGTCCTCGAGGCCCTTTTCGGCCACGGCATGCTTGATCTGTTCGGCGATCTTCTTCTCGAAGTTCGAGAGAACGCTCACCGAATACCACCGCTTTGCCATCTGCCTCAGACCTCGCTAGACCGACGGCTGTCCGCCGGAGAATTCCGTTTTTTCAGCGGGTTGACCCGCCAGCTTCCGAACAAAAAACAGCGTGCAACCCGAATCGATGCACGCCGGTGTCTGGAAGTGCGCCCCAACTACAAGCGAAAGCCCGCAATTTCAAGGCCGAATGGCCGGCGACCCGACCGCCCGCGCCTCAGACGCCAAGCACCGCCCCAAGGCCAAGCTGGATGATCTTGTCGACGATGAAGAAGAAGGTCGCTGTCAAGGCCGCCATGATGAAGACCATCACCGTTGTCAGCAGCACCTCGCGCCGCGTCGGCCAATGGACCTTGCCCACTTCCGAGCGGACCTGCTGGATGAACTGGACTGGGTTGGTGGCCATTTTCTTCTCGCCTTGCCTTGCGCTACCCGCGCCAGATACGCCGCATGGCCGTGGAATTCAAGCCCGCCACTGAACCTGCGCCAGCGGACGCGCGCTATCCGGCGCGAGAAGAGACCCGCACAGTGGCCCTTCCCGGCTCTTGAACCGCGCGGGCTTAGGTGCTCCAAGAAGCGATCACAGGAACGGAGCGCCCGATGAAACGCGATCCAGCCGAATTCACGGGTGCCCCGTGGCGCGGCCTCGAGAACCAGATCCCGCCGCGCGCCAGGACCGTCCCGACGATGCTGAGGGATGAGGAGCAGGCGCTTTACTACTGGCTTGGGCGCGACTGGGCCAAGGGCAAGGGCGCGGTCGTGGACCTGGGGTGCTTCGTGGGCGGCTCGACTGCGCGATTCGCCGCGGGCATCACCGAAGCTCAGAGGAACACCCAGGTCCATGCCTTCGACCGGTTCACGGCCAATGAACAGACGAAAGAGCGCACGCTCTATCCGCAAGGCATTCGTGCATTCGAAGGCACCGATGTCCTGGACCTTGCGCAGAGCCTGCTCACGCCATGGGTCGAAAACGTCACCCTTCATCCCGGAGACATTCTTCGGGCCCGCTGGAACGCGGATCCGATCGAGGTCCTTGCCGTGGATGCCGCAAAAACCGCCCGGTCCGCCGACAGGATCGCCGCGGAGTTCTTCCCCGCGCTGATCCCCGGCGCCTCGGTCATCGTCCAGCAGGACCTGCTGCACTGGAAGCAGCCCTGGCTGATCGCGCAAATGCACGCCTTGGCCGATGCCGCGACGCCGGTGGCCTTCTGCGCGCGCGACTGTGCCGTCTTCCTGGTGACCGGAAAGATCGGGCCGCAGCAGGTTGAAGCCGCGCAGACCGCCCTTCTGGATGATCGGGAACTTGTCGAGGTTCTCGAGTCGGCGGCGGCAAGCGCTGCCTTCGCGCCGGTGGCGCGGCGCATCGGGAAAGCGATCGATGCGGTAAAGGCGAATCCTGGCGAGCGCCGCGCGTGGGCCTTGTCGAAGGAAGCTGCGGGCTGAAACGCATCCGCGCGTTCGGAACCTGTCAGGGATGACGGGGATACTGGCGCCAATGCGATGATCGGAAGGGCCTGGCAGGGGCAGCAGGACTCGAACCCGCGACCCTCGGTTTTGGAGACCGATGCTCTACCAACTGAGCTATACCCCTAGGCCTGCGCGGTGGGTATTCGAGCCGGGCGGCGAAATCAAGGGGTGTTTTTCACTCGGGCCAACGCCGTGGCAGGGAACATTTCCGGGATCAGCGCTTCGCTGGAATTTGGCACCGCGATGACGCGCGATCCGGAACCGGCACTCCACCGCGACGATGCGCCGCAACCTGGACCGTCTCAAGAAAAAGCACCCGCATGAGCAAAGGAAAAGGCCGCCCCGAAGGGCGGCCCTCTGGGCCAAGGGCCCGGTCTTGATTACTCGATGATCTTGGAGACGACGCCGGCGCCGACGGTGCGGCCGCCTTCACGGATGGCGAAGCGGAGCTTCTCTTCCATGGCGATCGGCGCGATCAGCTCGACCTCGAACTTCAGGTTGTCGCCCGGCATCACCATCTCGGTGCCGTCCGGAAGCTTCACCGTGCCCGTCACGTCCGTCGTGCGGAAGTAGAACTGCGGGCGGTAGTTCGCGAAGAACGGCGTGTGGCGGCCGCCTTCTTCCTTCGTCAGGATGTAGGCCTCGGCCTCGAACTTCGTGTGCGGCTTCACCGAACCCGGCTTGCACAGAACCTGACCGCGCTCAACGCCGTCACGGTCGATGCCGCGCAGCAGCGCGCCGATGTTGTCGCCCGCCTCACCGCGGTCCAGAAGCTTGCGGAACATCTCGACGCCGGTGCAGACCGACTTCTGCGTCGTGCGGATGCCCACGATCTCAACCTCGTCGCCGACGTTGATCACGCCGCGCTCAACCCGGCCGGTCACAACCGTGCCGCGGCCCGAGATCGAGAACACGTCTTCGATCGGCATCAGGAACGGCTGGTCAACCGGACGCGCGGGCGTCGGGATGTAGCTGTCAACCGCGTCCATCAGCGCGCGGATCGACTTCTCGCCGATCTCTTCGTCGCGGCCTTCCAGCGCGGCAAGCGCCGAACCCTTGATGATCGGAATGTCGTCGCCCGGGTAGTCGTAGGACGACAGAAGCTCGCGCACTTCCATCTCCACCAGCTCCAGAAGCTCTTCGTCGTCAACCTGGTCAACCTTGTTCAGGTACACGACCATGTACGGAATGCCGACCTGACGGCCCAGAAGGATGTGCTCGCGCGTCTGCGGCATCGGGCCGTCCGCCGCGTTCACAACGAGGATCGCGCCGTCCATCTGCGCCGCACCCGTGATCATGTTCTTCACGTAGTCGGCGTGGCCGGGGCAGTCGACGTGCGCGTAGTGACGGTTCGCAGTCTCGTACTCAACGTGCGCCGTCGAGATCGTGATCCCGCGCGCCTTCTCTTCCGGCGCCGCGTCAATCTGGTCGTAGGCCTTGAATTCACCGAAATACTTCGTGATCGCCGCCGTCAGCGTCGTCTTGCCGTGGTCAACGTGGCCAATCGTGCCAACGTTAACGTGCGGTTTCGTCCGTTCAAACTTTGCCTTTGCCATGTCCGAGGCGCCTCATGGGTTGGGGGGCCCCGGCAGGAGCCCGATTTTCGCTCGCGCGCTGCCTACCGGCAAGGCCGGAAAAAATCAAGCGTCAGTTGGCGGTAGCGGCATCGGTCGGGACGGTTTCCGCGGCGGCCTGATCCTCGCGTGGCAGAAGCGCACGGGCGGCGGCCGCTTCGGGGGTGAACCAGGCCTTGTTGTCTTCCAGCCAATCCTCGATCTTGAGCGCCGCGTTGGAAGCCAGGCGCTGCATCTGCTCTTCCTTGGACGAGGTCAGGCCAGAGCCCACGAAGGTTTCGCCCGAACCCTTTTCGAAGACCGTGAACCGGCGCGGCTCGGCATTCACGCGGCGACCGGCCGTGTCGTCCCAGACATTCACGGTGATCGCCAGAACGGACTTGGGCGACAGCACGATGGGGATGCCCGGAACCGCCAGGGCATAGGCATCGACGCCGATCCCGATGTGATACAGCTTCTCGCCCGTCTGCTGATCGAAGCGCGCCGAGATCTCCTTCTTGATCGCCGCTTCCCATTCCTCCGCCGTGGCCTTGCGCGACGGTCCCACGGGCTGCGCGTTCGCTGCCACCACGATGTTGTAGCCAAGGGCGAAATCACCCAAGGGCTTGCTCGGGTACTGGTCGGCGGGCGTGCAGGCCGCGGCAAGCGCGACGGCAGCAAGGGCGGCAAAACGTTTGAAGGTCGTCATGGCATCCTCTGATCCGGGGCCCGCAAGACTTAGCGGCTTCGTCCCTGTCCTGCAATCGCGGCGACTTGGCGGACCCGCGTGACGCATTATATTGGCGGATGGAGGTTCCGATGGACACGCCTGCCCCGTCCGCCGCCTTGCCGGCCCGCGTCAGACTTGCGACAGATCCGATGGGCATCTGGGGCTCATTCCGTACGGCGCGCAAAAACCTGCTGGGACTGATCCCGGAAATCGCGACGCGCCAGCCGATCGTGTCCGGCCGCACCGGCAAGCGCTGGCACATGGTCATGGATCCCGAGGCGAACCGCCACATCCTGAAGGACGCGCTGGACGATTATCCCAAATCCGACGTCACCAAGCTGATCCTTGCCCCCGCGATCGGTCAAAGCCTGTTCATCGCCGAGGGCCAGCACTGGCGCTGGCAGCGGCGGGCCGCCGCGCCGGCCTTTTCGGTGCGAAACGTGCAGGCTCTGGCGCCGGTGATGAGCGCGGCCGCAGAACGGGCGGCGGAGCGCATCGCATCGGCCGCAGGCCGCGCAGCCGATCTCTACCAGGAAATGGTGACAGCTACGTTCGAAGTCATTTCCGACGTGACCTTCTCGGGCGCCGAGGGGTTCGATCGCGCCGCCGTTCATCGCGCCATCGACGCCTATATCGCGCAGACGGCGAAGATTTCGCTGCTGGACATCCTTGGTGCGCCGATGTGGGTTCCCAGACCCGGTCGCGTCATCTCCGGCCCCGCGATGCGCGAGATGAAGCACATCGCGGACCTTGCGATCGACAACCGCAGGCAGGCAGGGCGGCGCGCCGTGCCCGATCTTCTGGATCTGTTGCTCGAGGGCGAGGACCCCGAAACCGGGCGGCGCATGGACACCGCCGAGGTTCGCGACAACCTGCTGACATTCATCGTTGCAGGGCACGAGACGACGGCCCTGACACTGGCCTGGGCGCTTTATCTGTGCGCGTTCGACCCGACGGTGCAGGATCGCGCACGGGTCGAGGCGCGGGAAGCGCTAGGGGACCGGGCGGCCACGGCGTCGGACCTGCCCGCCCTGCCCTATATCCGCCGGATCGTCGACGAGGCGCTGCGGCTCTATCCGCCCGCCGCATTCCTGTCGCGCACCGCCCGCAAGGCCGATTGTCTTTGCGGACGGGAAGTCAGACCGGGCGACACCGTCATGCTTCCGATCTATGCGCTGCATCGCAACCATCTTCTGTGGAAGAACCCGGACAGGTTCGATCCCGACCGGTTTTCTGATGCCGGTTCCATCGACAGGTTCGCCTATCTGCCCTTCGGCGCGGGACCGCGCATCTGCATCGGCGCTTCCTTTGCCCTGCAGGAGGCCGTGATAATCCTTGCAACGCTTTTGGCGCGGTTCCGCTTTGAGCGGGTTCCCGGACGCGAACCGGATCCCGTCCTTATCCTGACGCTACGGCCGCAAGGCGGGGTCTGGCTTCGCGTCGAGCCGGCCTGAGAACATCGCGAGGTCAGTTGCAGGCGCCTTGGCGCTATCTTCCAGGGCACGCACATCAGGACGGCAAGGTCCGAAAGGAGGTCCAAGATGACTGATTCGACCAAACGCGCACCCAGAAAGATCTTTCCTGGAAAATGGGCGACGCTAACCGCAGGAGGCGCGGCCTTGGGGATGGCGGTCGCAGGCGTCACGCACGCGGGAACCGCCACCGGAGACGTGACAGGCAACCCGACTGCCCCGATTGAAAAGCTTTGGCTGGCCCAGACCGAAGGGGGCGAAGGCGGGGAAGGCGGCATGGCCAGCGCGGCCTCGCCAGAAATGGCCTATCTTGGCAATCTGTCCCTGCTCGAAGGGCATATGAAGGGCGCGGTCATGCTCTACGCGCGCGGGCTGAGCGATGAGGCCGTCGGGCTCGCGGGACATCCCGAGGCAGAGATCATGGATACGATCCGCGAGGACATGGCCGCCAGGAGTGCCCAAGATTTCACACCCAAGCTGGAAGCCGTCGGCAGCGCCATGGCCGAAGGTGCCCCGCTGGAAGATGTGCAGGCCGCGATGAACACGCTGTCCGAAGCGATCGGGGCCGCGCGCGGGATGTCCGAAGCCGATGCAGAGCTCCGCATGGACGAGATCGTTGACTTGGTCCGCGCCGCGGCGGACGAGTATGAAAGCAGCATCGAGAACGGCGCGGTCACCGACCAGATTGCCTTTTACGAGGCCCGCGGCTTCATCGAAGTCGCGCGTGATCGTGCGGCAGGCTTGACGGCTGACCCCGAAGTTTCGGGCATCTCAGAACAGGTGATCGATGCGCTGGCCGCCATGGACGGCGCATTCGACCCGATGAGCGCCGGTTCTTCGCCCCAAGACGCCGTCAGCATCATCCGGGGCGCTGCCGCCAAGATCGAACTTCTTGGCTACAAGCTCAGGTAGCGTTCCCATGTTCCTGGCGCTTGAGCGTGTGCTGAGCACGGAAGAGGCGGGCGCATTGCGCGATGCGGCGGCCGCCCTTTCCTTCGGCGACGGCCGCGCCAGCGCCGGTCGCTTCGCGCAGGCAGTGAAGGCCAATGACCAGGCGCTGCCCTCCCCCGATCTGGAGGCTATCCGAGACAAGGTGACCGCCTCTCTGATGGCGCATCCGGTCTTCGGCACCGCGGCGCGGCCCAAGGCAATGACCCGTCCCATCATCTCTCGCTACCGGCAAGGACAGGCCTACGGGCTGCATGTCGACGACGCGGTGATGCAGGGGATCCGGACCGACCTGTCCTTCACGCTTTTCCTGTCGGAACCCGACAGCTACGAAGGCGGCGCGTTGATCATCGCGGACAAGATCGAGGAGCGCGCCTTCAAGCTGGGCGCGGGCGATGCCATCCTCTACCCGTCGACCATGTTGCACCGGGTCGAGCCGGTTTCGTCCGGCACGCGGCTTTGCGCCGTGGGGTGGGTACAAAGCCGCATCCGTTCAGCCGAGCAGCGAGAGCTTCTGTTCGACCTCGACCAGTCGATCACGGCGCTGTTTGAGGCGGAAGGGAAAAGCGACGCATTCGACACGCTGTGCCGCACGCGATCCAACCTGATCCGGATGTGGGCGGATTAGGCCGCTCAGTCGCAGATCCGCTTGAGCGCCTGCCAGTCGACGTCATCAAGGATGCGGCCATCCGCGTTCTCAAGGCCAGCCGCCCGCATCTTTGCGGCCCGGCCGGCGCCGAGCGGATGGGAAGACAGGTATTCCGGAATGTCATCGGTGAGGGTGGCGATACGCCCGAAGAATTCGGCCAGGGGCGCGGCGGATATGCCCGCATCACCTAGAAGCATCAGGGCGTAGTCGTCCGCGGCCTCTTCCGCATCACGCGTATAGGCGGCCTGCATCAGGTGTTCGCCCGCTATGCCGACAAGGGTACCGCCCGAGACGTCGCCAAGAACGATCGACAAGATGCCGGCAGAGCCCGCCGCACGCATCGTCAGCCGGGTGGGATCCCGGTGGACCGCGTGGCCGATTTCATGGCCAAGAACCCCGGCCACCTCCTCTGCGCTGGCGGCCTTGTCCAGCAGTCCGCGAAAGATCACGATCTGGCCGCCCGGCGCCGTAAGCGCGTTGGGCATGGGGTGGTTGTAAACCCGAACGTCCAGATCGTAGGGAATCGTCTGTCCCCTGGTCAGCCTTGCGGTCATCCGATCAAGCGCTGCCCGTCCTTTCGGATCGTCGCACACCATCTGTTCGTCGCCGTCACGGAACAGGTATTCGACCTGCGCCATCACTGCGCGTCCGAAGGCGACCTCCTGCTCAAGGGGAATGCGCTCGGCCAGGAAATTCGCCAGACCCGGCAGGATCACGAACAGCATCATGGCGACGGCGCCCGCCGCGCCCGCAAGCCACAGCGCCACTTTTCGGTAGGTTCCGGGCCGCAGGTCGCGCTTGAATAGCGAAGGCCGGGTCCGGCGAAGCCACGCGACGGCACCGGGATCGGACACGAAAAGCCGCGCCGGGTCGCGGGGCGACTCGTCCGTGCTGTCGGCATACAAGGTCAGCGTGAGCGAGGCAGGGTTCGACTGGTCGGCCAGCGCCCGGATCCGGTCGAACGGCCAGACGACAGGGGTCAGGTCCGGCGCATCGAACAGGACCGCCAGCCCCAGCCGGTCCTGCGTGGGCGCGATCAGGACAGGGTGACGCCTGGCTGTCGTCCCGTCATAGAAGACCGCCGGCACCTGTCCTTCGGGCGCGCTCATATTGCCGCACCGATATCGAGCGCGTCGGCAAAGCCTTCGGCATCGGCGCCCCGGTCATGCGGACGCTGGCGCACGGATTGAAGTGCTTCCAGATTGAGGACCGTCAGCGTTTCGCAGAAATGCGCGATCAACGGCTGTGTTATGTAGGCAAGCGTCAGCGCGCCGAACACGGCGAAGGTGGCAAGATACAGCAGCGCGACGATGACGATGCCCGCGGCGCCTGTGCCTTCCGCCCCCGTCAACGATCCGACCGCGACCGCCGTCAAAGCACTTGCCACCGCAAAGATCGCACCGCCCGCCAGGCCCACGGCCAGAAACCCAAGCGCATAGATCGCGATCACGCGCCCGACGCGAGGTTCCGCGACAAAGCCGACACTGCCGCCCAGCATCTTGTGAGAATCGAGGTAGCGGCGACTGCGCACCGCATAGAAGGCCCAGCCGAAGAATCCCCATCCGTATCCAAGAACGCCCAGCGGCACTGCGCGCGTCGGGTCCTCGGTCAAGGCCAGAAGGACCACGGATGCGGCCAGGATCGCCGCGGCGATGCCAAGGTGTATCATCGCCGGATACAGCGCCACCCAACGCCCGCCCTGTACGAAGCGCGCATCGCCATAATGCGTCCTGTCGGCCTTGTACTTTTCGAGCCAGAAGGTCTGCCGCGGCAGCAGGATTCCAAGCGTCAGCAAAGTCATCAGATAGTGAAGCAGCGCGCGCCAGACATAGCCCCAGGCGGCCGCATCCATGCCGAAGCGGATGCCGCGCAGACGGGTCCGCGCCATCAGATAGCGCCGCGCCCGGTAGCTTGCGAACAGCATCAGTGGCAAAACTGCGAGCAGCGAGATGTAGATGACCGCAAGCTGCATCAGCGCTTCTTCTCCGCTCTCGGGCTCGACCACGAAGTGCAGGCCGAAATAGAAAAGAAGCAGTTGGACGATGCCCAGGTAGACCGCCAGGATCACGACCGCGGCCAGAAAGCCCAGGAGTTTCTCAAGCCCGGTTCCGGAGTATTCCAACCTGTCGCCGTCGACCGAAACCGAGGACCAGAGGTAGCGGCGGATGCGGGTCTTTGCCCAGAACCGGTAGATGCCAAGCGTCAGAACCGTCAGAAGACCGGTTTTCAACGCCAGTCCGAAAAGGCTTCCCCGTTCACCCGTGTAGCCAACGGCGGTATGCGAACCAGGGACCATTTCGAATGCCTTTCATCAGGTGAACCTGTTGTCCCTCGGGAATCCGTGCGGCGGTGCCTTGCCAACGCCCGCCCGCTTGGCGACCCAGTCGGCCATCGGCTCGGTCCGGGTGTTTCCGTTCGACATGGCCCAGGACAGACCCTTTGCCATATCGAAGGTCGTGAGGTCCGAAAGGCCGCCATCCAGCTCAAGCACGCCCTGACGCCCTCGCGCCAGGTTGTACTTCTGCAGCCGGACTCCCTTGCCGCGAGACATCTCGGGCAGCTCCTCAAGCGGGAACACCAGAAGCTTGCGGTTCTTCGAGACGACCGCGACATGGTCGCCTGCGACCGGCTTGCACACGATCGCCCTGGCGTCCTCGCCAAGGTTCATCACCTGCTTGCCCGCGCGCGTCTGGGCGACCACCTCATCCGCGAGGACAACGAACCCCTCGCCGGTCGAAGAGGCGACGATGTATTTCGCGCCCGGCCGGTAGACGATCAGATCAATGATCTCTGCCTCGTTCGGAAGGTCGACCATGAGCCTGACAGGCTCGCCCATGCCGCGTCCGCCCGGCAAGTTCGCCCCCAGCAGCGTGTAGAACCGACCGTTGCTGCCTGCCAGGAGGATCTTGTCGGTCGTTTCCGCGTGGAAGATGAAGCGGCCTTCGTCCCCGTCCTTGAACTTCACCTCGGCGTCCAGCGGCTGGTGCCCCTTCATCGCGCGGATCCAGCCCATCCTGGAACAGATCACGGTGATCGGCTCGCGTTCGATCATCGCCTCAAGCGGCACATCCTCGACCTCGGCCGCATCGGCGAAGGCAGAACGCCGCGCGCCGCCCGGCGCGGACTTGCCGAACTGTTTCTGGATGTCCTTCAACTCGCCCGAGATCTGCTTCCATTGAAGCGCTTCCGACGCCAGAAGCGCGTCCAGCCCGGCACGCTCGCGCATCAGGTCGTCCCGTTCGCGCAGCAGCTCGATCTCCTCGAGCCGGCGCAGCGAGCGGAGCCGCATGTTCAGGATCGCCTCGGCCTGAACTTCGGTCAGGCCGTCGGCGGCACGCGAAAGCGACAGGGGCGACACGTAATCCTTCTCGGATGTCGCGCGGGCCTGCTTGCGCGCCCAGTCTTCGGCCATCAGAGCGGCCTTGGGATCGGCGTCGTAGCGGATGATGTCGATCACCCGATCGAGGTTCAGGAAGGCGGTGATGAAGCCTTGCAGGACTTCCAGCCGGTGGTCGATCTTCTCCACCCTGTGCCGGGAGCGGCGGATCAGCACTTCGCGCCGGTGATCCAGAAAGGCGCGCAGAACTTCCTTCAGCGAACAGACCTTGGGCGTGCGCCCGTCGATCAGCACGTTCATGTTCAGGCTGAAGCGCGTCTCAAGATCGGAGTTGCGGAACAGCATGCCCATCAACATGTCCGCATCGACATTCTTCGAGCGCGGCTCGAGCACGATGCGGATATCGTCCGCGCTTTCGTCGCGCACATCGGCCAGAAGCGGTACCTTCTTGGTCTGGATCACCTCGGCCAGACGCTCGATCAACTTGGACTTCTGAACCTGGTAGGGGATCTCGGTCACGACGATCTGCCAGGTGCCGCGGCCAAGATCCTCGACCTGCCAGCGGGCACGGGTCCGGAACGATCCGCGGCCCGTGCGATAGGCTTCAAGGATCGTTTCGCGCGGCTCGACGATCACGCCGCCGGTCGGAAAGTCCGGACCGGGCACATGCGCCAGAAGCGCCTCGTCGGTCACGTTCCGGTCCTTGATCATCACAAGGCAGGCGTCGACAAGTTCGTGGATGTTGTGCGGCGGGATGTTGGTCGCCATGCCCACCGCGATCCCCGAGGCGCCGTTGGCCAGAAGGTTCGGAAAGGCCGCAGGCAATACCACCGGCTCTTCCAGCGTGCCGTCATAGTTGGCGCGGAAGTCCACGGCATTTTCGGCCAGACCCTCCATCAGCGCTTCGGCCGCGGCGGTCAGGCGCGCCTCGGTGTAGCGCGAGGCGGCCGGATTGTCGCCGTCGATGTTGCCGAAGTTGCCCTGTCCGTCCACCAGCGGATAGCGGACGTTGAAATCCTGCGCGAGGCGCGCCATCGCGTCATAGATCGCCGCATCGCCGTGCGGGTGATAGTTCCCCATCACGTCGCCAGAGATCTTGGCCGATTTCCGGAAGCCGCCCGAAGAAGAAAGCCTGAGCTCGCGCATCGCGTAAAGGATGCGACGGTGAACCGGCTTCAGCCCGTCGCGCGCATCCGGCAGCGCGCGGTGCATGATCGTCGAGAGCGCATAGGTCAGATAGCGCTCGCCGATGGCGCGGCTGAGAGGTTCGGAAATCTGGATCGGCCCGGTTGCGGGCTCGTTCGGGTCGGTGCTGCTCATGCGGGATATGTAGCTGCCGCAGGGGGCTTGGTAAACCGACAATGAAGCGCATCGCCGCGAAAGCGATGACGAAATCGCGGACTTGCCGCACATGCGCCGACGTCGAGAATCGCGCCTTGCCGCAAAGGTCAGGACCGCCGGACACCTTGGCTTCCAGCCTCCGCTTTTGCCAGCTGGCATTAAGCAATGCCCGCCAATTGTAGCAATATTTGCTACAATTTGTTTGAAATCTCCGACCCGGGATTGAATTCGCCATTACGCCCACACAGCGCCCAACTTTCGCCCCTTTCTGAGAGAGAACCTAAACCCCGAGAATACGACGGACTGTTTCTGTCTCCTGCATTTGTGAATGAGCCAGCGACAATCCCAGAAATACCGAACGACCGTTGAAATGTTGGGGAAGCGAAAATGACGGCACCGCAACTGGCCGCTGAACAGGCTACGAAGGAGGAGTTTGTCGACGAACTCAAGCCCGGCACCAAGTTGCTCCAGGGCCAGTACACGATATCGCGCTTCATCAACAGCGGCGGCTTCGGCATCACCTATCTTGCCAAGGACAGCCTTGAGCGGAACGTCGTGATCAAGGAATGCTTTCCCGGAAGTTTCTGCCGCCGCAGCGATACGATCGTGGGGGCGCGGTCGCGGGCCCACCAGGCCGAATTCAAGTCAATCGTGAAACTCTTCGTGCAGGAAGCCCGCAGCCTTGCCAAGCTTGCCCACCCCAACATCGTCGGCGTGCACCAGGTTTTCGAAGATAACGACACCGCCTACATGGCGATCGACTTCATCGACGGGCGCGACCTGCTGGACATCATCGAGCACGCGCCGGGCGAAATCACGCCCGACCGCCTGGTCGCGATCACCTACAAGCTGCTGGAAGCGGTCGGTTTCGTCCACGACAACGGCATCCTTCACCGCGACATCTCGCCGGACAACATCCTTATCAACAAGGATGGCGAGCCGATCCTGATCGACTTCGGCGCCGCCCGCGAAGAGGCGACCCGGGCCAGCCGCGCCCTTTCCGCGCTTCGCGTCGTCAAGGACGGATACTCGCCCCAGGAATTCTACATCGCAGGCAGCGAACAGGGGCCCTGGAGCGACCTCTACGCGCTCGCGGCAACGCTTTACCATGTGATCACCGGACACCCGGCAGCCAACAGCCAGGTTCGTCTGGCCGCGATCGCCGAGGGCGGTATCGACCCCTACGAAGCGCTTTCGGGCCACTATGAGGGATATCCGGACGGCTTCCTCGAAGCCATCGACAAGGCCATGCACGCGGTCCCGCGCAAGCGCATCCAGTGCGCGGCCGACTGGCTTGAAATGCTTGCGAACCCGCCCCAGCAGATCCTGGCGGCGGACGCAACCGCGGCTGTGTCGCGCCTGCTCAGCGAACAGATCCTTTCTGAGGAAGCGGCCGAAGAGGTGACCGAACCGGCGGCGACGCCGGAGGAAACCGCAAAGTCCGCGGAACCGATCTCCGCACCGGAGTCTCCGGCACAGCAGAGGGGCTCCGAACCCGCCGAAGGCGAAGCCGCCGAGACAGAGCCAAAGCCCGCAGTGCAAGCGGCGGTAACCCCGCACCGCGTGTCGGCAGCACCCGCTTCGGTTCCGCTGCCCGAGCCGCGCGGAGGATCGGGCCGTGGATTGCTGCTTGGCCTCTCGGCGGTTGCCGTGCTGGCTGTTCTGGGCTTCGTCGTGCTGCAGATGGGCGATACGGCGCCCGAGGGATCGGACAGCGCCGCGCAAGCGCTTGCCTCTTCCGCACAGGCGCAGCCGGTGCTGCCCAAGCCCGAAGCCAACACGTCCACGGCTGCCGCGTCGGCGACTGATGCTGCCGCAGCGGCGCCGGTCAGTTCTGCTTCGGCCGAAACCGCAACCGGCGCCGCACCCTCTGATGAAAGCGCAGGCTCGAAGTCCGGGCAAGGCGCCGATGCGGCTGAAGCATCGGCCGGCGAAAACGGGGTGGCGCCGGAATCTGTCGCCACAACCACATCGAGCGAGCCTGCCGTCAAAGTAGCGGCTGCCCCGGCCGCTCCGGCCGCCCCGGTCGCTCCGGTCGCTCCGGTCGCTCCGGTCGCTCCGGTCGAGAGCGCGACGACGAACGCCACAGCGCAAGAGGCAGCACCTGTAACAGCGGCACCTACGGAAACCGCCGCGGCAGAAGCTGCCCCGGCTGTTCCCGCCGCCACGCAGATCGCCTTTGCGGTATGGGATGTCGTCGTGCCATTCACCACCCAGGTCCGCTCGATCGGCGGGGTGAACTACGCGACGATCCGTTCGATCGACGAAAGCACCGACCTCGCGATCGCAGGCGACTGGATCAAGGTGGGCACCACGATCTTTTCCGTGAACGGCAATCCGGTGTCTTCGACACAGAACGTCGGCGCGCTTATTCTGCGGAACCTCACGGTCGAACGCGACGGAATGGAACGCGCCTCGGTCCGCATCAAGCTGCCGGGCGAAGCGCAGTACAACCGGGTTCAGCTTGTGGTGCCGGTTCTGCGCCGCGTCGGACTGGTCGACGGATTGCGGGCCGAAGCGCGCTACGGCGAGGACAGCTGGAACATCGCGATACGGGAAATCGGCGACGCGCGGACGTCGCTGCGCGAAGGCGACGTGCTGCTTTCCGAGATGACGACGGGCATGGCCCTCGACCAGTCGAGCAGCCTTGAGGATGTGATGCGGAAGCTGGTCCAGCAGGGCAAAACGACCGCCGAGTTCGAGGTTCTCCGCGACAGGATCAAGACGACCGCCAGCTACAACCTGGTCACCGAATAAGGGCATACCCGCGCGGCAACGCGCCGAAACTGTTGCAGTACGAGTTTCCTAGCGCCAGTCGCGCAGCAAAACGTTTCTTGAAATGCGAGGTCACGATCATGCGTATTAGACCGTTGGCAGGACTGAGCGAGAAGGGGTTCTCGTTCGATCTCGTTTCCCGCAGAAAAGCTGCGCGGGCCGATCAAGCCGAGATCAGCGCGTCGGAAGAAGAAGCTGCAACCGAAGAGCAGGTAGCACCTGCAAATGAAACCATTCTCGAAGACCCCGATCTGATGGTCGAGCCGTTCGAGTCCGTGCTTCAGCAACTTCGCGGTTCGCTTGCGGCGAAGACTGACGAAGATCCTGCCGTCAAGGAAACGCCGGACCGGCCCCTGACCCTTGCGGGCCTTGAAATGGCCGCCGAACTGGATGCGGCGCATGATCCGGCCCCGGAACCCGAGGCCGACACCGGCGCGAAAGCCGCGCAGGATCAGGCACCTGTCCGCGAGCCGATCGCAGAAATCCTGCGTCTTCTGCCCGAGCAGGCGGTCAAGCCGGAGCAGGCAGCCAAGCCGGCGCCTGCGCCTTCACAGCCGGCAACCGAGGCCGCCCCCGAGACTTCGAGCGCGCCCCGTCCCAGGTCGCGCGTCAAGACCACCTTCCTGGGCTTCGAACGCTCGGACGGGCGGATCGAGGACGTGTTTGCCAAGGAAGCTTCGACCAAGCAGATCGCGAACCGCAGCGAATTTCCCTTCGGCTGGGTCGTCATCACCAAGGGTCCGGGCCGCGGCACATCCATCGCGATCAGCGCGGGCGTGTCCCAGATCGGGCGCGGCGACGATCAGGCCATTCAGCTCGATTTCGGCGACACCTCGATTTCTCGCCAGAACCACGCCGCGATCGCCTTCGATGACGAGGATCGCAAGTTCTATCTGGGTCACGGCGGCAAGGCCAACATTGTGCGCCTGAACGGCAAACCGGTGCTGAGCACCGAACCGCTTTCCGACGGCGATCTGATCCGCATCGGCGAAACGACCATGACGTTCGTTGCCTTCTGCGGCGAAGATTTCGTCTGGGAGAAAGAGTAAGAAAGATTTCAACAAGATGCATTATGACGTCGCAACAGCCATTAACAAAGGCAAACGCGAATACCAGGAGGACGCGGTCGCAACCGCGTTCCTCAAGGATCACCCCTTGGGGTTCGCGGTTCTCGCCGACGGGATGGGCGGACACGCTGCAGGCGATATCGCCAGCAACATCGTCGTGACCGAGGTTTCGCGCAGCTTGAAGGCGCGCCTCCAGCCCCACGCGCTCAAGGATGAGGACATACCCGTCATCCTTCGAGAGGTCGCAACAGCGGCGAACAATTCCATCGCGTCCTACGTCGCGTCAAATCGCGAAGTGTCCGGGATGGGCACGACGCTGATCGCACCGGTCCTGATGGAAAACCGGCTTCACTGGGTCTCGGTCGGCGACTCCCCGCTCTACGTCTTCAGCGAAGGACGGTTGCGCCAGGTGAATGAGGACCATTCGATGGCCCCGCAGATCGACCTGATGGTCCGCACCGGAATGCTGGACGAGGAAACGGCGCGCAATCATCCGGACAGGAATTGCCTGACCTCCGTGCTGATGGGCGCACCCATCCCGCGCATGGACTGCGGCAAGGCGCCCGTCCCCTTGCGCCCTGGCGACATCATCATCGCTTCAAGCGATGGGCTGCAGTTCCTGTCGGATACCGAAATCCAGCAGGTCGTCGAACGCTACAAGGAAGAAAGTTGCGCCGAGTTGGCCAAGGCGCTGATGGCACAGGTCCAGTCCCTGGAGGACCCGGATCAAGACAACATATCGCTTGCCGTCATAAAGGTCAGTTAACGAGTTCGCGGCCGTCCTATCCCGACGGCCAATCCCCAAATCACATGCGATCCAAACGGCGCTGACGGCGCCGAACAGATCGTCGCAATCCATGCTCGAGAAAGGGCGCGACACTATGCGAACCGATATCCAGAAGCTTCTCGCAGTGAGCTTCTTGGCGTTGACGGCCGGCACCTATGCGGCCTCTGCCCAGGAAGCCTGTTCGACCTACAGGATCAAGCGCGGCGACACGCTTACGAACATCGCCGTCCGGGCCTATGGCACCAGCAACTTCTCAAGGATATTTCAGGCCAACCGCGAACTGATCGGTGGCAATCCCAACCTGATCGAAGTCGGCCAGAAGATCGAGATCCCCTGCCTTGAAACCGCCGCGGCACCGGTCGAGGTGCCCGTCGTGGAGGAAGCCAAGGAAGAGCCGGCCGTAGCGGCAGAGGCCGTGGTCGAACCTCTAGCGCAGATCGCCTTCGTCACCGGAAACGACTATCCGCCCTTCGCGGGAGAGGAGCTGCCCGAAGGCGGCATCTTTACCCAGCTTGTCCGGACGGCAATGCTGCGTGGCGACAAGCAGCAGAAATACTCCATCGATTTCGTCAACGATTGGAGCGCGCATCTCGACAGCCTGCTGCCGCGGAATGCTTTCGACGCGACCTTCCCCTGGAGCCGGCCGGATTGCGAAAACCTCAAGGCGCTGTCGTCGACGGATGCCTATCGTTGCACGGACTTCGACTTTTCCGAGTCCTTCTATGAAATCGTGGACGGCTTCTTCGCGATCAAGGGAAGCGGCCTGGAAAAGGCCCAGACCTACGACGAATACCTTGGCAAGCGGATCTGCAGGCCGGAAAGCTATTCGCTTTCGGGCATGACCGCGGTCGGCCTGGTGGAGCCCAAGATCACCCTGGTGCGCCCATCGTCGGTTGCCGAGTGCTTCGAGGGGCTCGCGACCGGGACCGTGGATATCGTGCATCTGGACCTGCAGGTCGCCTCGGATGCGCTCGCCGATCTGGGGCTCAAGAACGACATCGTCGAGGACCCGCATCTTGCGCAGGTGAAGACGCTTCGGGTCGTCGTGCACAAGTCCAACCCGCACAGCGCCGACATCCTGGCGGTCATCAACCGGGGTCTGACCGAAATGCGCGAAAGCGGGGAATGGTTTGACATCGTTTCGGCCGGGCTGATGGCCCAGACAGAAGAAGAACTGAAGAAGAACTGATCAGGCCCCGGCTCGTGCGCGGGCCGGGTCAATCGAAGAAGAGAGACCTTACAACCCAGTTACGGGCCGGCCCGGAAGGGCAGCCAAGACAAAAAGGAGATCAGTGGATGATCTTGCGCCTCATCAGCAAAACGCTCCCAGTATCGGCGCTGTGCGCCGGTGCTTTCCTGGGGACCGCATCTGCGCAGGAGGCCTGCTCGACATATGTCGTGCAGGAGGGCGACACGATCGGGAATATCGCGATCAAGGCCTACGGCGTTCTGGACTACCAGATCGTCTTCAACGCGAACCGCGACAAGATCGGCAATGACATTTCGGGCCTCAAGCCCGGAACCGAGCTGGTTCTGCCCTGCGCCGACGGCCGCCTCACGGCGGATGCGGCGACCCCGGACGTGGTCAAGTCGACCCAGGCCTCGGCCAGCCGTTCGACAACTGCGATCGACGACTACAAGCCCAAGATCAAGTTCGTCACGGGCGGAGACTGGTACCCGTTCACCGACGAGGGTCTGAGCGGCGGCGGCTTCCTGATCCGTCTGGTGGAAACCGCGATGCACCGCGGCGGCAACGATCGCAACTACCTGGTCGGCTGGGTCGATGACTGGGACTCGCACATGTCGGTCCTGCTGCCGTACAAGGCTTACGACCTGAGCGTTGCGTGGTACGCCCCGGACTGCGGCAAGACCGACTCGATGTCCGAGATGACGCGCGACTTCTGCGACAACTTCCTGTTTTCGAAGTCGCTCTACGATGCGGTGTTCGGGTTCTTCACCCGCGCAGACAGCCCCTATGCCGATGCCAGAGTGCTTGCCGACTACAAGGGCGCGCGCATCTGCCGGCCCGAGGGCTATTCGATGCACGACCTCGATGAGGCCGGGCTGATCGAGCCTGCCGTTACGATCACGATCCCTTCGACCCTGGCCGATTGCGCCGAAGGCGTCATGCAGGGCCTTTACGACGTGATGTCGGTGGAATCGCAGGCGATGGTCTCGGTCCGCAAGGAACTGGGTCTCGGGGACGAGTTCGTGGAAAACGCCTTCGTCACCTCGATCCAGGCCATTTCGGCAATGGCCTCGAAGTCGAACCCCCGCGCGATCGAGTTTCTGACCGAGCTCAATGCTGGCCTCGACGAGATGCGCGACAGCGGCGAATGGTACGACATCGTCGCCAGCTCGCTCAAGGAAGCGAACGAGAAACTTGCTGAAAATTAATGAGTTACGGCGAGCCGGATGAGCCGGCCCGTCATCCACCCCAACACGCACGGCCGCTGGCCGATCCAAAACGAAAGATGGAGAATCATGATGGAACAGCGCATCCAGTTCTTCCGAGTGGCTGCTGCCGGGATTGCGGCGCTGCTGGTCGGAACCTCTGCCTCTGCCCAGGAAGCTTGCACGTCCTACACCGTGAAGGCGGGCGACAGCCTTGGGACGATCGCACAGAGCGCCTACGGCACTGGTGAATACCAGAACATCTTCAACGCGAACCGCAACGTGATCGGCGACGATCCGGCCAACCTCGTCGAAGGCACCGTTCTTAACCTTCCTTGCGAAGACGGCTCGATCGCAGGTGCCGCTTCGGCTGACGCGATCATCGCGGAACAGACCAAGATCGCCGCGTCCACACCCAAGTCGAACGCCTACGAGCCGCCGGTCAAATTCCTGGCGGGCGGTAACTACGCCCCCTTCAGCGATGAAGGCCTGTCGGGCGGCGGCTTCCTGGTGCGGCTTGCCGAAACGGCGATGCAACGCGGCGGCAACACCCGCGGTTACCAGACTGCCTTCGTCAACGATTGGGGCGCGCACCTTGAAACGCTGCTGCCCACCGGCGCATTCGATATCGGTCTGGGATGGTTCATGCCGAACTGCGAAAAGCGTGACATCCTGAGCGAGTCAATGCGGTATCGCTGCGATCAGTTCGACGCTACGCTTCCGGTCTACGAACCCGTCGTCGGCTACTACACGATGAAGGACAGCCCTCTGGCTGGCGCGACAAGCTTCGATGCTTACAAAGGCAAGCGCATCTGCCGCATGGATGGCTACTTCACCTTCGACCTTGAGGAAGAGGGCCTGACTCCGCCGGCTATCGAACTCATGCAACCGACCCTGCCGAGCGATTGCATGGAAGCCCTGGTGACAGGGGCGGTTGATGTTGCCACCATGGAGATCCAGTCCGCCGCAGACGCCATTGCGACACTTGGAATCAGCGCGGATGTGGTCGAAAACGCCAACCTCGCCAAAGTCGTGTCGATGTCCTTCATCGCACACAAGTCGAACCCGTTCGGCAAGCAGTACATCACAATGATGAACCGCGGCCTGAGCGAGATGCGCAACAGCGGCGAATGGTATGCGATCATCTCAAGCACGCTGAAAGAGCACAACGACAACCTGATGAAACTGGCGAACTGATCGGCCATGGTGCCGGCACTAGCCGGCACCCGAACAAACCGACAGGGCCCGCGATTCGATCGCGGGCCTTGTTCATTTCAGAGCTTGGAAGTGATTGCCGTCAGCCAGTCGTGACCGGATGGGCAAGGCCGTCCGTAAGCTGGGCCAGAAGCAGCGCGGCCTTTTCCGCATTGGCGTCGTCGCCTTCGTACTGCATCAGGATAAGAAGATCCTGGGCGCGCTGGAATTCGGGTTCCACCCACGCCTCTGATGCAGGCAGGGCCGGCATCGCGGAAATATCGCCAAGGAACAGAGAAACCGCATCCTGTGCGACAGACAGGAAATCTTCGTCCTGTTCGATGCCGCCGGTGTGAAGAGTTTCGACAACCTCTGCCATGCGCCGCTTCCAGGCCATGAGAACCGGACTGACGGGCTTTGCCTGTGTGCCGCCCTGCGGCGCTACGGGCTTTGGCTGCGGTTGCGACGGGGCCGGCCGCGAGGTGGCAGGCGCTTCGGTCGCATCGGCGCGGCGGGTTTTCGCAGTGGCGCTTTCCGGCTCGGCCGCCGGTCCAGGATCAAGGGGCAGCTGAGCCAGAAGCGGCTCCAGGTGCTGCGCCATGCCGCGGCGAACCTTTTCCAGTTCCGATTTCCGGCACTCGACCGCCATTTCCATCATGGCGACCATGAAGGGTTCTACCCCGCTCGCCGCCCAGACCTTTTCCGGTTGCGCGATCTCGCCCTGAAGGGCGCGCCAGGCATCGGTGCTGCCCAAGGGCAAGACCTTGCGAAACGCCGCGCCGACCGCAGACTCCAACCGCTCAAGTGTGGGCGTGAGCGTGCCGGCAGACAGGTGATCCGCATGAGTCATCGCAAGGATCGCCTTGCGCTGCACCGCCTTCGGCACAAGTCCCCACAAATGGCGCTCTTCCGCGGTCCATGGGTCGTCCGCGTTCGTGCACCAGACGATCATGTCGGCCAGTCGGTTCAGCACGAAAAGGGCGTTGGCCTGTGCGCCCGAATCCTCGAGGTCGGACAGGTCCATCAGCCAGACGTCGCGAAGGACCTCGCAGTCGATGCCGACGGATACGATATCGGGCGCCTGCGCAACAGCGGCGGCTATGTCCAGCCCGTCAAAGACCTTGTCTTCCCGATCCCACCAGCTTGCCGTGGTCCGGTACGCGTCCGAATGCCTGAGGATCACGGCCGGCATGGTCGAGCGGCGCGGCTGTGTCGGAATCACGGATTCACCGACCAGCAGATTGATCAGGCTCGACTTGCCAGAACGGGAAAGCCCCGCTACCGCGATCCGAACTGGCGCTTCCAGGCGTGCAATATAGGCCTCGACCTGGCTCCTTGCGTTTTCCAGCGCCGGATCGCCCTGAGCCCGCGCTCCGTCCATGACCGCGGCGAAGCGCCTGAGAATTTCGATTTCGGTCTCTGCCCTGGGAAATGCCACCATGACTCAGCCCTTGTCGCGTTGGGCGGTATCAGCCCAGGCTTGCGCCAGTTGCGGAACCTGCCCGGGCCCAGCGGCGGCGATCCAGAGTTCACTGTCCTTCTCGGCAAGGATCAGACGGCCTGCGCCTTCGTCTGCCGCCCCAACCGCGACAAATCCAAAGCCGCCGCCCACGTGCCCAAGCGCGGTCCGCAAAGCGGCGATGTCGCCCATCAGCGCGGTGTCGGCGCTTGCAGGAAGCAGGGACGCATCGCCCTTGATGTCCGTCACGCCGCCCGAGACATCCAGCCGACCCGAGGCGCTGCAAGCGACCGAAAGCCGCATGGCAAAGCTGGCGTCCGATGGCACCTCGGCAGCCTGCATCGCCTTTGCGCAAGCCGCGCGCAAATCGGCAACCGAGAAGCCGACGCCAGATCCCGCGTCATCCTCATCCGCGATCTCGACGTGGTAGAGATGCTGGCCTTCACAGTGCGCGTGGGCCACGAGCGCGCCGGAAACCTTGGCAAGATCGGATGACGGCATGGCCTCGACCTCGAACAACCGCCCGCTGCGCGCACGAAGGACCATCCGGCGCCCACCGCCGGACACGAGGACCAGACGGCGCGGCAAGATCGTGCCCGTGACAACGCGCAAGATCGCTTCGAGCCGCGCCGAGGCGGATTTGCCGGGCAAATGGCGCGCGGAAGTGGCGGCAGGCTCGGACAATGTCTCGAGCCCCGCCATGATGGACATGATTTCGCGGCTGACGGTCATGGCGCCTGCTTGCTCTTTCCAACCCACTCCAGCTTCAAATTCCTGCGGATTCACAAGACATTTGCAATGTCTTTCCCAAGCTGGCGGCCCGCATTGCGCATCTGTGCGACATCTGCGCCGCTCTTCCCGATCAGGCAGAGCGCATGTTCGCCATGCTTTTCCATGCGCAGGAAAAGGCAGGTGAAATCCTTGTTGCGGATCAGCGCCTCGCCGGGCATCGCCTCCGCCGAGGCGGCGACCGCCGCGCGCCAAGCGCCAGCCATGCCCTGCCCGTCCAAGAGGCGCGCCGCGAGCGTTGCGATCGCATCGAGTATCTCTTGCGAGAACGCGCGCGATGAACGGCGCGTCAGAACCAGTTCCTCAGGCATGTCGACGTAGCAGACCGCCAGACAATCTGGCAGCGCCTGCAGCGTGCCATCCATCAACCCGTTCAGCGCCATGATCCGTCTCCACCGCCGCCAAGAGCAACCGCTTTCACGGAATTACAGGGACGGTTCACGATTTTCCAGTGCCGCGAGAGACCTTCGTCAGCCGAGCTTGCGCAGGCCGGTGTCTTCGGCACGCTCAGCATCGGGTTCGATTCCCTCGGCACGATCGACAGCCAACAGGAACTTCTCGAACAGGGCAAGCACGTCCTTGACCGAGCGTGCCTCTGGCTCGGAGGCAAGAACCTCTCTCCAGAGAAGCGTCACAGAGGTGGAAACCGGTTCGCCGCCTTCCCCGTCGCCCAAGAAATCGGCGTCGCCTTCCGGAACGGACACCGCCTCCATCTGCGCGGTATCGGCGTCAGTCAACGGCTCATCAACCGGTTCGGCGGGCAGTTCCTGGACGTCGGCCGATGCCTCCAGTTCCTGATCACCGGCCTCCGCGTCGAGGTCTTGACCGATTTCGGTCTCGACCGCCTGCTCGACCATTGGCGCCGAAGCGTCCTCGGCTTCGTCCGGCGCTTCGTCGGCGACTGCGGGAACAAGCTCTGCCGTGTCCGCGACGTCGTCTTCAAGGTGCTCGTTCAGCGAGAACACGCCGCCCGCGTCTGCTTCCCCGGGAACCACACGCTGCACGAAATTCAGGTGCAGCACTTCGGATGTATCGACTTCGGGGGTCGCGCTTTCTGCGCCCTCGATCACCTGCGATCTCATCGATGCCGCGTTGTCGCGGCTCAGCCGTTCCCGCGTGGCGCTTTCTTCCCGCTCAAGCCGGACGGGGCGGACAGCCCGCCCCGGCCGAACGCGGGACGGCTGAACGGTTTCACTGGAAATCACGGCATAGCGCGAAAGCATCCCCATCCGGGTTTCGATGATGTCATGCGCAATGTCCTGAAGCGCGGTCAGCAGCTCCTCGCCCCCACTCTCTACCCAAAGGTCTTGCGCGTCATCCTCGCTTGCGGCGCGGATCGCATCCATCGCCGAAAACATGATGATGCTGCGGAACATTTCGCCCGCCTCGCGCTTGAGCCGCCGTGCCACGCGGGCTTTGTCGGCCGGCAAGAGCTTGTCGGAGCGTGTCGCAAGCAGGACCGAATTCTCGCGAAGCCGCTCGGGCAGGGATTCCCAGGCGCTGCGCTCGGATTCCCGCCAGGCCTGTGTCGAATGCGTGCACCAAAGCACCGCGTTGACGTAGCCGACCGCCATTTCCCATACGGTCTTCGGAATGTTCGGGTCCGATATGCCGGGCGTGTCAATCAAGTCGATTGTCTCAAGGACGCGGCCCTTGCAGAAAAGCCGGATGTAGCGCACCCCATCCACGGGAACGGTGTGAAGATCCTCGAAGCCAAGATCGTGGCGATGGCCCTCAGTATCGACGTACCAGGCCTGGGGCTCGCCATAGCTCATCCACACCGGGGGCAGCTGGGTCGCGGTGACGCGTGTCGGCAACACGTCCTCGCCAACCAGGAGGTTGGTCAGGGTGGTCTTGCCTGCGCTGAATTCACCCATAAGCGCGATGCAGGGTTTGCGGCTGGCCCAGCTTTCGAGCCTGGTCATTCCCTCTGGCGAAACCGCCCGCCGATTCGGTGTTTGAGTATCAGTCATTCTGCCCGTCCCCTTCAGGCTGCCATATCATCAAGCCCGCGGAGGATTTCTCCGAAGGCGGCGCCCGTGTCAGTGCCCGCTTGCAAGACGCCGAGGGCTTTGCGCGCATCCTCGGCGGTGTCCGCGTCCGGCTGCGTGATGCGGCGGATGGTTTCCTGATGTTCCTTCAGGAATTCCCGCAGGATCGCACGGGCGTTTTCCAGAACCGAGGCGACCTGGTTCTCTTCAAGGTCCCTGGTGATCGAGTTCGCCTCTGCCCTGATCAGATGCGCGTAGTCCTTTGCAAAGGCCTCGTATCCGCGCCGCTTCTGCCACCAGCGGCGCCACCAGGTGCTTTGCAGGTCAAGCGCGATCGTCTTGCCAAGACCGACCGGCGCAGGAACGCGCGGCGCATGCGGCGCCTCGATCCGGAATTCCCCTTCCGCCTCTGAAAGCACGGCAGAATATATCGCCTCGACGTGGCGGGCAGCATCTTCATAGAGCTTGGAGAGCTTTGCCGACATTGCCCGGGCAAAGCTCAGATAGGCCGCCCGCTGCAGAACGCGCAGGCCGGTCGGGTCGTACTGCCAGGTTCCACTCTCGCCATGACGCTCAAGATGCTCAAGCAGGGAATCCGTCGCACGCTTGACGAAGCCGGACTCGGCGGATTGCATCCTCTGCATCAGGTCGTCGCGCAGCTGCTGACAGACCTCGGCGACATCCGACTCGTACTTGGCGGCAAGCTGCTGCATCACCGAGCTGGCAGAATGACCCGCGAAATCCACCGTCACCGCGGCGCCGCCCGAACGGCGCGCCATCAGCGTTGCCCGCGCCTCGTTGGTAAGGTTGCGCGCGTTGCGGCGCACCCGCTCCAGCAGACGCTTGCCGGCGCCTTCGCTCACCCGCTCGGCGACCGCATTCAACAGGCCCGGCAGGCCGGATAGGTTCCAGGCGGTTTCCCATTCGTCCCGGCCAGCCAGTTCGGGATGCATGGCGCCGAACTGCTCCAGCGCCTTGCGGCTGTCAGCAGAGAGGCCGTCGTAGGACCCCATCAGCGCCGCCTCACCCCACTTCGCGCTGCCAAAGACGATCCCGACGTCGGACGCAATGTTGAACTTCTTCAGCGTCGCCAGGATGCCCGAGCGGATCTCGTCGATCTGGCCCGCCGGATCTTGAAGTTCATCCACGCGGTTCACGAACAGGATGATCTGGCGATTCTCCAGGTTCGAGATGATCCGCATCAGCGCCATGTCGACGGTCGACAGCGCCTGATGCGCCGAAAGGACCACGACGCAAAGCTCGGACCCGCGCAGGCTGCGCAGCGTGATCTGTTCGCGCATCATGAAGGTGTCGTTGACGCCCGGCGTATCGCAAAGGGTCAGGGATACGTCGTATTCAGGGATGTCCAGGAACAACTCGGCCGACTTGGTGATGTCCGCAAAGCGTCCGGTCTGGGGATTGCCCTCACCCGGGGTGACATCATCGCCAAGACAGACATAGCGTTCGACCAGCTCCGGATCGACGTAGCCGTAAGAGTGATTCTGACCCAGCAGAAGTTCGAAATGCCTGCCAAGACGGGCCTTGGTCGCGTCGCGCATGGCCTGAACCTGCCGCTGGATATCGGCAAGCTCCTCTTGCGCCCCGGATCTTTCCGCCAGCTCGCCCAGCCGTCCACCGCCGACCACGAGGTTGTCCCATTCGTCACGGCTGAAGAACGTGAAGCGCGCCTTGGTGTTCGTCGGACCTTCGACATCGGCCGGCGCCTTGGTGTTGATCGCCACGGTCGTCACGACCGACGTCCAGGGATTCACATCGGACGGCAGCAGCCCCGGCGTCGCGGCAAGGATGTTGGTCAGCGCCGACTTGCCGGCCTTGACCTGACCGACGAACGTGATCTTGGCCGAAAACTCCTCGAGCCGCGCCTTCAGCCCGGCTGCGCGCGCCGCGGTCCTGTCGTCCGCGACCGATGCAAGACGATCCAGCGTTTCCGACAGTTCCGAGAAAGACGAGGCCAGCCCCGCAAAGGCGGCATTTCCCGAACTCAGCAGCTCTCTATTACGCACCATTCACCATTCCTTTCACAACTGGCTGCACGCACCGTCAGGCGGCGACAGACGCAGCTCCCAAACTGTCCAGATGGCTCAGCACCTCGAGCCCGGTCGCCACCAGCCCGATCCTTTCGGCCACGCACAGCCTTTCGGCGGGCGCATCCAGAAGCACGCTGAGAAGCTTGTAGGATTGCCCGTTCCGAAGCTCGGCCAGCACCTCGCAGTCGTCGAAACGCCGCCCGGCCGAAAGGGCCGTGTTCAGCGCCGGGTTTCCAAGCCGCCGGGTACGATCGTCATATCCGACCAGGCGTATGCCGATGCCCACACCGGGCGCGGTCTGACCAAGGGCAGCCAGCGCGGCGCCAAGGCTGCTTACCGCTGCTGCCGAGCGTGCCCCTGATGCCAATGTCGACCCTGATGCCATTGTGAATACGACTCTAATTTCCGCCCCGGCATTCCGACCCCGTGCGACTCGGCGACTGTCGCCGAAAGGGTCACAATCCTCGCCAGAGGCTAGAAATCCATTGTGGCAAAACGGTGTCCCAAATACGCCCGCCCACGAACATTTTTCCGGGAAGCCGCTGGATGCTGCCGGCAAATCCGGCCCTAAAAATAAGGTTTCCGGCGGCTGGCCTTTGCACTATCGCTTGGGCCGGAGGACCAAGGCGGGCAGGCAACGTGAAACAGAAAAGCATTCTCATCACCGGATCCTCTTCGGGAATCGGCTATGACGCCGCCCAAGGGCTTGCCCGCGCAGGCTGGCGTGTCTTCGCGACCTGCCGACGGGAAAGCGACTGCGCGCGGTTGCAGGCGGAAGGGCTGGAAAGTTTCCAGCTCGACTACGCCGACGAAACAAGCATCGCGGCGGCGGTGGACGAAACATTGCGACGAACGGGCGGAACGCTGGATGCCGTCTTCAACAACGGCGCCTATGCGTGCCCCGGCGCGGTCGAGGACCTGCCGCGCGGGGCGTTGCGCGAAATCTTCGAAACCAACCTCTTCGGCGTTCATGACCTGACGCGCCGGGTCATCCCCACGATGCGGGCACAGGGCCACGGCCATATCGTCAACTGTTCGTCCGTGCTGGGGTTCACCGGACTGAAGTGGCGCGGTGCCTATGTGGCGACCAAGTTCGCGATGGAGGGTCTTTCGGATGTCCTGAGGCTCGAGATGGCCGATACGCGCGTGCGCGTCGTTTTGATAGAACCGGGTCCGATCACAAGCCTGATCCGCCAGAACTCGATCCCTCACTTCGAGCGCTGGATCGACTGGCGCAATTCCCCCCGCGCCGAACAATACCAATCGACCCTGTTGAAGCGACTCTACGAAAGCCGGGGGCCCGATCGCTGGGAACTGCCTGCTTCGGCGGTGACCGCGGTGCTTCTCAAGGCGCTCTCCACCCCTGATCCGCGCCCGCGGTACCGTGTGACCGTGCCGACCCATGTCATGGCGCTGATGCGGCGGCTGCTGCCGGGCCGGGCGCTCGACACCTTGCTGGCGCGCATCTGACGCGGAACCCGGACGCGTTTTCCTGCTTCGCTTTCACGCCCGGAGTGACTACATGTGCCCCGACAAGGGGAGAGAGACCCATGCTGAATGACCCGCTGTTCCTGATCGTCGCCTTCGCCTGCCTTGCCGTGCTTGTCGTGCTGATGATCGGCATCGGCGGTTTCGCGAAGGGCGGCGACTTCAACCGGAAGCACGCCAACCGCCTGATGCGCTATCGGATCATCGCGCAGGCCATTGCCGTGATCCTGATCCTTCTGTTCGTTCTGATCCGTGGCGGAATCGGGGGGCACTGATGGTTGTTCTGAACAAGATCTACACCCGCACGGGCGATGCAGGCGATACGGCCCTGGGCAACGGTGCGCGCGTCGCCAAGCATTCGGCCCGGGTGTCTGCCTATGGCACCGTGGACGAACTGAATTCGGTGATCGGGATCGCGCGGCTGCACGCCGAGGGCGCGGTCGACGCGGAACTGCAGCGTATCCAGAATGACCTGTTCGACCTTGGCGCTGACCTGTGCAGGCCGGAAATGGAAAAGGACGGCGAGGCGGGCTTTCCGGTGCTTCGCATGGTCGATGCGCAAGTCGACCGGCTTGAGCGGGAGATCGACGCGATGACGTCGGTGCTTGAACCCTTGCGCAGCTTCATCCTGCCCGGCGGAACGGCGCTGGCGGCGCATCTGCATCAGGCGCGCACCGTCGCGCGGCGTGCCGAACGGCTTGCGGTCGAGCTTGCGGCCGATGAAGGCGTGAACCCGTCGGCGGTGCGCTATCTCAACCGGCTTTCCGACTGGTTTTTCTGTGCCGCACGCATGGCCAATGATGCAGGTCGCGCTGACGTGCTTTGGGTGCCCGGCGCAAATCGCTGATCGGTACGAAGTTGGTCGCTAACATCCAGAAACGTGGCGTCCCTGCGACACTCAGCGTCGATTTTGCACTGTTTAAAGACTGGCGGAAGCGCTAACACAACCGCGGAAGCTTTCATGCCGGCCCTTCTGGGCCGGCTCTGATCCTGAGGAGATGCACGCCGATGAAGGTACTGGTGCCTGTGAAGCGGGTGATTGACTACAACGTGAAGGTCCGCGTGAAGGCGGACGGATCGGGTGTCGATCTGGCCAACGTGAAGATGTCGATGAACCCGTT
>NZ_JAOWKY010000008.1 GCF_025751435.1 Albidovulum marisflavi
AGCTTCCCAAGCTTACGACGAGGGTTCGATTCCCTTCACCCGCTCCAAGAGAAACCCCCGTAACCATCTGATAATAAAGACGTTTTTGCGGTGATATCCGCGACAGTCACAACCGCGATAACCTGAACAAATGGACAACAACGGACAAAACCGGCCAGAAAGTCCCGATGAGTCCCGAGAAAAGTCCCGAAGCGGTTCGCGCCCTGTTCCCCCCTTCACGAAGAAGCCCGCCGCGCGGGATCCGTCCCGCCAGGTCGTCCGGTGGGAGGTCAGGTGCGGCGGTTGGGTGATCGGAATCGCGCACTACGAACTGCACAGCAATGCTGAACCCGATCGGCGCTGGTGCTGGTTCAGTTTCCTGATCGGTGGGGATCGCGGCAGAGTCGCCACCGAAGAGGCAGCTCTGGCATCTCTGAAGGCCGCTGCAATCGACTGCATCGAGGTGCACGGCGAACTGGTATTTCCGGGGCAGGCCTACAGGTAAATCGTCAGCCCACAAGATCCTTGATGGTCCAGATCGGCAAGATCATCAGCGGGTTCCGCTCCTCCTCTGGCGCGGGCGCGAAGCCCAGACGCTCATAGAAGGCCGTAGTTCTGTCGTTCAGGGAGCGCAGCGCAACGCCATAGATCGGGACGATATCGGAAACTGCGGACGCCTTCTTGAGCGCGTCCATAAGCATATGGGTCCCGAGCCCCTTGCACTGGAATAGACGATGGGTTGCGACCCACTCCAGGTAGAAGAACGGCGCCCCATCCTTCCACTTGTCCCTCTGATCGTGCTGAAGCTTGTCCTGCTTCTGATGATTCAGTGAAACGCTATAGAATCCGATACCCTCGGATCCCTCGCTCAATCTGGCGACGCTCACGCGCGCGCGGCCGGCGCCATGCAGCTTGAAGGACTTGTCCTTGGCCCAATGATCAATACCAGGTTCGCTACAGCAAAAATGTCGAAGACAGCTCTTCGATTTAATGGGCGTTATGCAGACGCGCTGCAGGTCGAGCTGCGGCTCTTGGGGCGGCATCAGTGTTCTTCTTGTATCGATCAAACGCCTTGCGGAGCTCCGGCGTTACACCACCGGTCTCCCTATATACTTTGCGGCAGAAATCATACGCCTCTTTCTCGGAGGCGAAGCTTGCAGGCTTTTTCTTCACCGGCGCCCACTGGGCGAACAGCTTTTGAAGAGCGACAAACATGGCTATGGGCCTACCTAAACAGAAGTCACAATTTGCGAATGAACTTTCGCAGCCTCTTCACTTTTCTACTTGACTCACGAAAACTTCGCAAATCACGAGTTCGAGGCACTATTTCACCAAATGTGGATCAGCGACCCGAACGAATCGCAGTTTCCCCAGATGTTGTGTCTACCCTCTGAGGAAAATTTTGATGTGCATTGGCGGCGAAGCCTTGATGTGCATCTAGACTGAGTCGCGCAGGTTGTCCTGGAAACTCCGCAGCTCTCCGTCACTCGGCTTGCGATTGAAGGCAGCCAGCAAGTCCACTTAAGCCGGTCCCGCGCAAGCCTGACGATGGCCGCGCGGGTCAACTCCACCTCGAAGACAAGCGCCCCGCTTTCATAGCAGCGCAGGACCCCGTCGGTGAAGGTGACAAACTTCATCGCCAGAACCACCGGCCTATCAGCCGCCACTTCGGCCAGCGGATCACATGGGATCGCCGTCTCACATCGCCTCGCCGATCTGACCGCGCCAGTTCGTTCCGACGGCCGCCACACAGGCCGTTCCGCTTGGCGTAACCGCGATCGCCGTCTAGATCGCCGTCGCATCGTCGCGAACATCGCGCACCGCATCTCAGCGCTCCTATCTGGATTTGCCGGCCGGAGCCGACATGAACTTGCGCGCCTGATGCCAGCTGTCCCAGAATATGCCCGCCGCTGCGACGAACTGCTCTCGGGTCATTCCTTCGCCGCTCCCCGCGCGCGCGGCGGCGAGTAGGTGATCGGCGGCGTCTTTCTGTTCCTCGGCCACGGCCTCGCTCCTCAGTTGGACAGCACGAAGGGCGGAACCCAAACGCGCTTGGGACCGAAACCCTCGGTCAGAAACTCGGTAGCGGGCCACTCCGAGACCTCGGCGGTTTCGCCCTCGGTGTAGCGAGTAAACACCTTTCCGCCCTCGACCTTCACCACCTCGTAGACCTCAAGGTCCGCGCGCGAGGTGGTGTAAAGGTGGCCAGCCTCGGGCGCCCATTCGAGGCCCTGATAGAAGCGCAGGGCCATTGCCTCCAGCTTCTGCTTCTCGGTCAATTTCATGCGTTCGCTCCTATCTGGACCCGTCTACGTACAATGACGTACAACGGCGTAGTTGACATCGACACGCCCGCCTTATCGACGCAGCAGCCGCCACCGGGGCCAGCGCAGGACGCGCGAGCGGCCCCTCACCCTTGCCACCACGCGCCGGGGCAGTGCCCGCGTCCGTAGGCGTTCTGCACGTCGATCCGGACCGCCGCAGGGCGATCCGTGCGAACGATCTGCGCGGCGGTTTCAGGCGCGAACGTGATCGGCCCTGTCACCACGTCGCAGAAGCTCCCCGGCTGCATCGCGCAGTTAGCGGCGAGTAAGGCGATCGACAAGGCCAGCGTCGTCCTGGGTCTCGGCGTCATGTTCCAGCTCCTCTCGCTTGGTGATGGTCTGCAGGCGGCGCTTGACCGCCTGCGTCTCGCGCTTGCGATCGCGATCCGCACCGCCTTTCAGGTAGGCGGTCGCGATCGCCGCGACGGCCGCGCCCGCGGCGACCAGGTACGGCCAAAGCCCCCCAAGCAGCCCGAAGATCAGGTCAAGCATCGGTCCCCCCCTGTTTCACCATGCGGCCCAATCCGCCCGCGATCAGGATCGCGACAGTCAGCCATGGAACCAGCGACGGCGGCATTTCCGCCTTCAGGTCCGGCGGCAGGTTCAGCCACGTGATCTGCAGCGCAGACGCGGCCGCCATTGATTGCATCGAGAACCAGCGCCATGCGCGGCCCGCGTCGTCGACCAGTCTCATCTCAGCCTCCGCAGATGATGGAAATGATGGGCAACGCGCAGAGCGATGCCTTGACGCCCGCCCACCACAGCGCCAGGGCGGCGGCGGCAGCGGCCAGGACGGCGCCAGCCGTCGTCGTGGCGCGCGGGGCCGACTTCGGCCGCGGTGGCGCAGCCTGCGGCGTGGGGACGATGTTCGGGCGGGTTTCGCGGATCGCCCGCACCACGCGCAGGAATTCGTCCGTCGATGTCAGCGCCTTGTTCAGCCCGTCGCCGCTGTAGTAGGACGCGCCGGCCGGGACGGTCCATTTCTTGACGACCTTGCCGGCGGCGTTGCGCTTGACGCGCTCGACCGGCGTGACGACGGGCAGCGACGCCCATTCCATCGCCAGCGCATTGCAGAAGCGTTCGGCCGACCATTTGCCCGACAGGTAGCTGTCCAGGCCACGGCCCCGCATAAGTTCGTCCGCCAGCGCATCCTGCGTTCGCGCATCGAACAGCGCGTCTGGATCAGCCTTGCCGTGGCTGACCATCGCGCGCAGCGTGTCTTCCATGATCTGATAGGCCCCCGCGGCCTCGGACGGATAGCGCGCGTCGATCCTGTCCTGCCATGCCAGCACCTCGCGGACCTTCATCTGCGTCAGCGGGCGCGGCGGCAGGTCTTTTGCCTTGATGCCGCCATAGACCTGGTTGTAGCCCTTCGGCGCTTCGTGCCGCCGGATATAGGCTCGAAGCGGCGCCAGTTCTGCGCTCATCGCACGGTCCTTTCGATGACAATGGTTCCGATCCAGCCCCAGCAGTCGGTCTGCGTGGCCCCGGTCAGGTAGGATGCCGCCATCAGCAGCACGATGGCCCAGACGCGCGCCTCGCGCTTAATGCGCGTCGTCATTGTCGGCCTCCCGGCGCTTGCGATCAAAGACGTCCATGATCAGGCCCGACAGGCTGACGCCGGCCATCCCGACGATGAAGGCGCCCAGGCCAGCCGCGTCACCGACCGGCGCGATCTTGCCGATCGTCGGCTCAAGGATCGGCGTCGTCAGGGGGCCAAGGAACATCGCGCAGATGCCGCCGACGATCATGGTCACGACGCCCTCCGCCAGGCTGTGCCGCAGTGTCAGCCAGCGCACCACGCCGCCCAGCCCGCCAGCGATCACGGCCTTTCCCGGATCGGTGGAAAACCAGGCGATGATGGCATCCAGTATCGAAGACCTGGTCATCAGAACGCCCCCCCCACGATCAGGCTGAAGGTGCCCTCGTCCGGGGCGATCAGCGTCATCGATGAGGGGAAGTCGACCTTGACCAGACCCTCGAACGTGCCGGGCTCATCGATGTCGGCCGCGACGGGCTGCCACACGATCACGCCATCGACCGGCGACAGCGTGACGCTGCCCTGCCCCGGCACGGAATAGATCCCGTCGGCGATGGCGGCGGGCTTGCCGTTGACCTTCGGCGTTCCGCTGGCCCCAGCCGCGCGAAGCGACACGCGCGCATTCGTGGCCCCGGTCAGATCGATCGACCGGCCATGACGATCGGTGAGCTGGATGAACAGCGGAATCCCCACGGACTCCGCCTTGCGATAGAATGTGGCGCTCATTTACCCTCCGAAGGCTCTGACGCGGATCGGCCCCGCGTGGTCGTTTGTGTCGATTGCGGTGGCGTATTGCCGGACAAGGACGCGGCCGGACGGAAAGGCGACCCCGGCCTCGACCGCGGCGGCGAAATCCCTCGCCCCGATCAGCGTGGCGGCGAACCCGCCCCGCGTCGCGGCACCCAGGATGACGACGGCGGGCGCCTGGCCTTGCCCCGCGCCCGCCCCGGCGCCAGCCAGCACATCCGCCCCCGCGCCGATGCCCGGCGCAGAACCCGCGCCAGTCGCGCCACCCTCTCCGGGCTGCGCCTCGGCGGCGACCTCCGCTGACGGTGCGGCGCCGGAACCTGTCGCCGTGCCGGATCCCGGCGCGCTTGTCGCGGCGGTCGTGACGGATGGATCCAGACCCGCCCCGTCAGCGGCGCCGGCCAGCGGCGACAGACTGACATTGCCGTCGGCCGAAACGCTCGGGACATGCCCCTGCCCTGCCGCGGCCCCCGACCCGGCCGCGACGGCGGCACCGGCCGAAACGCCGGGCGCGGATCCCGATCCATCGGCCGACCCGGCGCCGGGCGCGATGGATGCGCCACCGCCCGCCGATATCGCCGGCGCCTGACCCTGCCCATCGGCGGACCCGGAACCGGGGCTGGCGGTTGCGTCCGCCGACAGGTCCGCAGCCTGTCCCGTGCCGGCCGCCGTGCCGGTTCCGGCCTGGCTGTCTGCGCCACCCCCGGCGGCAACCGCAGGCGCGGACCCCTCGCCCGATGCCGCACCAGTCGTCGGCGCCACCCCGGAACCCGCGGAAACGGCGGGATCGGCCCCCTGTCCAGACGCCGCGCCGGAGGCGGGCAGCAGGTCAGCATTGCTTCCCGCCGAAACCGACGGCGCCTGCCCCTGTCCGTCGGCCGATCCCGCGCCGGGTGCCGCACCCGACCCCGCAGAAACCGCCGGCGCGCTGCCGGACGCGGCCGCGCCGCCTGCGCCAGGGGCCGCGTCGGCGCCCGCGGCAACGCCGGGCGCCTGCCCCTGCCCGGTCGCGCTGCCAGCGCCGGACGCTGTGGCGCCGGCGGCAGTGGGCGTGGGGGACGCCCCCGCCCCGCTCGCGGACCCGGCGCCCGGCGTCAGGGCCGCATCGCCAGAGGCGGCCGCGACGGTCAATGGGACGGTGACGATCCGGCTGTGCGCCGTCGCCGCGTTCCAGGATGCGGATGACGTCGTTTCGCCGCCCTTGGGCGAGATCTGCGCATGGACGGCGGACACCCACACGCTTTCGTTGACGACCCTCTGGTCGATCTCGGTCCAGCCAGCGCGCGGCGCGACATCGGTAATGGTGGGCGCGGAATATGCGTCGCCAAGCGCCGTCAGGGCGATCTGGTAGTCGTTCGCCCCGACAGCGGCCGTGCTGTCCGAAATGCTGGCCGCTTCGCCCCCATCCGCCGATACATCTGCGGATCCGATCGCGACAGTTGCCCCGGCCGATGGTTCGATCTCGAAGATCGTGTATGCGTAACTGTCGGCCGCATACGGAAGGGTGAGCGTCACCGGGCCGGTGCCGCCACCCGTCGCCGGAGAATACCAGAGGTGAAAGAAGTCGAATTCAGGCGACGCCTCAACGCTTCCCGCCGCAAGCTTCGACCACGTTTGCCCGGCACCGGACACGCCGATGTCGGACGCCGTTGCCTGCGTCGCGACTGCCGTGAACTCCAGCCACACGATGACGGGACGGCCCGCCGTCACCGTGATCGACGACGTGGCGATCGATGAGGCATTCGACGCGGACGCCGCGCCCGTCAGAAGGTTCGCAGCCGCCTCGACACCCCCCGTCCCGACGGCTGGCGCTGCCCCCTGCCCGGTCGCGGACCCCGCCCCCGGCGTGGCCGTGGCATCCACCGACGCGGGCGCGTCGGGCGTTTCCACCTCGATCCAGGACACGCCCGCGCCGCGCCTGTTGGACGGGCTGCCCCCGCCCCCCGTGGCGACGAACCTGACGCGCAGGTCGCTCCAGTCCGTGACGACCGAGGCCGCGAAGGTAAAGCTGCGCGCGGTCCAGGACCCGGCCAGCGTATGCACCCCGGACGATGCGATGACCGTCGTGCCCTGCACAAGCTGCACGTCCAGCTGGACCGCCGTGCCGCTTCCCGACAGCGCGGTGCCGTTCAACTGCGCGTCGCGGTAGCGGACCGTGCAGGTGCCGCTTCCCGGCGTCGCGGCCGGGTTCGACAGCCCCAGTTCGCAGCCCGAGCCGTTCGGGTTGTTTCCGGAATAGGCGAAATCCGTGTTCGATGCGGTGGCTTCGTCGAGGTTCTGCCAGATGTTCGGCGCCGCCGTGGGCGTGCCCGCCCACGACGACGTCGCGACATCGCTGTCAGGTCTCAGAAACTGCGCCATCCCAGGCCCGCCCCGTCAGAGATCAGGAACCGGAGGCCGTGATCTGGTAGACGCCGCTGGCGTTGATCGTGATCGACAGCGTCCCGGACGTGGTGGAGACCGAGCCGCCGCCGGTGTCGAGGTCTACGAAAGCAACGACCAGGTCACCCGCCGCCAGCGCGCCGTTCGCATCCGCATCCCGCACGATGACCGCGTATTTCGCGGTGATGGTCGAGCTGGTCCAGGACTGATCGTCACAGTCGATGGTTACGACAAGGCCAGACCGGGTGACCGTGACCGTCAGCAGCTTGCCGTGGGTCGAATAACCGCCGCCCGCAGCGACCTCGTTCGCGGAAATATCCGACCAGGTATCGTGCAGGCTCTGGTCCGGCGTATAGCCGGATGTGACCAAGACCATGCGGAAGGTGTCGGTGTCGCAGTCGATGCCGCCTTTCAGGATCTGTTCGAGCGCGTTGCCGAACATCCGCCAGTTTCCTGCTGCCATGAGAGCCTCCTTTGCTCATCTGTTCGGGCAAGATCGCCCCATCCCCGGCGCCGCGTCGGCGCCCGGGCAAACGTCAGTCGTTGCGTTGAAATCAGGCGCCCATGATCCAGACGCGGCACTCGCCGCGGGCGCCATTGCCGGCGTCCCAGGTGCTGCCGCCGCCGCCGCCGCCGCCAGGGGCGGACCCGGACGTCGGGACGGGCGACCCGTCACCGCCATCGCCGCCGTTGCCGCCGTGCAGGCTGACGCCGCCATCGCCGCCGGCCGTGTCGGTTCCACCGCCGCCGCCGCCGAAGACCGCCTTGCCGCTGTTGCCGCCGCCGCCGCCCCAGATCGTGCCGGCGCGGCCCGCGTTGACGCCGATGCCGCCGTCGGCCCCGCCGACCGCGCCACCCAACCCCGTCGTGCCGCCCGCGGTGCCGGTTGTCCCAGCCTCAAGCTCGCCGCCGCCGCCGCCGCCACGCCCCTGTCCGGCGGCGTTCCCGGCGCCGCCGCCGCCGCCATAGGCGGTCAGCAGCGCGCCGAAGGTCGAATTGCCGCCCGCGGTGCCGGCGCCATTGCTTCCGGTGCGCCCAAGGCCGCCCTGGCCGATGGTGACGCTGACCGTCGATGGCAGGTCCGCGGCGCGGAACGCGCGCCGGACGTAGCCGCCGCCGCCGCCGCCGCCGGTTCCGGACGCCGAGGAAGATCCGCGGCCACCGCCGCCGCCGCCGCCCCAAAGCTCCACCACGACCATCTGGTCATCGGCGATGCCCGCGGGCTTGGTCCATGTCCCGGAGGCCGTGAATGCCTGGTAGCTGGCCGCGACCCCGCCGGCGGCGGTGCCGCCGACTTCGGTCAGGATGCGGAACGACCCGCCGACATATTCGATCATCGACCGCAGGCCGGACGACAGGTCGCCCGCCACCAGCGCCGCGCCGCTCTTGTCCAGGACCGCCAGCGCCGATCCGCCGTTGATCGCCAACGTCACGGCGCCGGTATTCGCCGCGCCCCATGTCAGCGTGAAGCGCATGCCATCCGCGAACCCGCCCGCGTCAAGCGCGGGGTCAAGCGCCGCGGTGACCGCATCGCCGGTCCCGCCGACCGATGTCAGCGGAAAACAGGACGCGTCGTAGATCGTGTCGACATGTCCGGCGTATTGGTCAAGAAAGTCATCCCCGGCGATGTCGCCGACGGTGGCGGATGAATAACGGTCGCGGCTTGCCATCAGGTCCAGATCTCCGGTGCTTCGTCGACCAGCGTGATGCTGGCGGAAAAATCGGCGCGCGGGCGGATCGCGAAGACCACCGCGCGCATGTATTCGCGGCCCAGCGGACCCACCGTGGCCAGCAGCCCGTCGGCAAGACCCGTGGGCGACATCGCCGCCGCAAGTTCCAGCCGCGCGCTGTCGCCCGTGGCATTCGCCAGCGCCTGCGTCGTCACGGATCCGTCCGACAGGCGGATCGCCGCGCCGCTCTTGCGCCCGATCGCGCGCATGCTGGTGATCGCGTGCAGGTCGGTGACCGCGTGAAAATCCGGCTCGTTCTGGACCGGCACGGACTCGTCCAGCCAGATCGCCGCGATGTCACCGCTGCCGTCATATTCCCAGTCGACGATCCGGCCCGCACCCGCCTGCGCGGTCAGCATGTCATGCTGCACCCCGACCAGGTCGCCGCGGCGGCAGACGATCGCCTCGGCCGGCGCGTCGAGTTCGTAGAAGGTGCCGCGGCTGTCCGGCTGCGCCTGGTCATAGGCGGCCCGCGCGATCACGTCGGCCTCGGACACCAGCCCCTCGTAGGTCACCTGCTCGATCCGCGCGCTGTCGTCCGACGCGCCCTTGCGGAACACGGTGATCTGGCGCGCCTCGTAGTCACGCGCGGCGTCACGGAAGGTCACGCGGAATCCATCCGGCACCCGGGCGAAGGCCTTGGTCCAGCGGAACCCCCGGCTGTTGCGCGGCGTGAATATCTGCACCGGCCCCTCGGCCGACCGGTCATAGTCGCGCGTGACGCCCCAGATTTCCGCCATGTAGGGCTTCGCGTAGCCGCAGCTGGCGACGATCCGGGCGGCATCGTCGACCGTGCGGCCCTCGATGATGGCGTTGCAGCTGTAGCCCAGCGTGGTGCAGGCCGCGCGCCAGGCGACAAGGCCCGCATCGTCGATCAGGCCCAGCGGAACCGGATCGACGTTTTCGGCGCCGACGTAGATGTCGCGCAGGTGCGGCGCGGGATTGTCCGTGACGACCCAGTCGCGCCAGCCCGTCCCGTCCCAGTCGCGCACCCAGCCCCCGGCCCTGCAGCTCACGCGCTCCAGCTGCCGGTTGCGCGCCTTAATCGCGATCAGCGCAAGGCCGCTCGCGGGTGCCGGGTGTTCGTTCCAGACGCTCGCGGACCGCGCCAGGTAGACCGTGTCGCTGACGCCCTCCTTCGAGAACGGGATCTTCGCCGGTGACCCCTGGTAGCCGAACAGGTCCCAGACCGTGCCCGACACCGTGTAGGCGCTCGACGACCAGTCCGACTGCCGGATCGGCGCGCCGCGCTGGATCTCGATCTCGTATCTGCCCTTGGGAAAGGTCGCGGTGTCGAGGTATATCTGCACCTCGTGCCGATCCATGATGACGTGATCGACCGCCGTCGACGCAAGGTTCGCCGCGGTCAGGTAGTCATCGCCTGCGCCATCGTCGAAATAGGGATGCGCGGTCCAGTCATCCTGGACCGGATCGACCGTCTGGCCGGGCGCGGTGATCCGCGCCTCGACCCAGCCCTCGGTCTGGGACGCGCCGGGCGTGGTCGTGGCGTCGTCGCTCCAGATCAGCCGGATCGAGGCCCGCAGCTGACCGATCTTGCCGGCCTGGTAATGCAGCTCCGGCAGGTCGATCCAGGTATCCTCGCCGATCTCGCGCAGGCGCAGTCGGAAGGGGACACGCATCGCGACGGGCGGATCGGCATTCTTGAACAGCCCCTGCGGCAGAACCAGGTGCAGCATCTGTTCGTCCGGCGCGTCGCGCGTCGCGACGACCTGCTTCTGCGGCAGCGCCGACGCGGTGCTGCCCGTCGCGCTTTCCAGCGTGCGGTTGTCGCTGTCCGCCACGACATGACCGCGCAGCTCCGCCTGCAGCGCCTCGGTCCGCGCCTGCCGGCGCACCAGCGACAGCGGACGGTCACCGGGCCACCCTTCGCGCAGCTCGTAGTCGATGTCGGTCAGCGACGTCAGCGGCGCGGCGCCGACGCGGATGTCCTCCAGCCGGTGCGGCCCGGCCAGGCAGTAGACCGCCTCGACGATTTCGTCCTGCCCGCTGAAATAGACCAGCGGCTCGGTCGCGAGCGGCGGGAAAATCTTCATCTCGCCCACGACGCGCGGCACCGACCCGTTCGGTTCCAGCACGTTGCCCTCGGCCGAGGCGGACCCCGGATCGGTCCGCTTCTTGCCTTCCTCGATCGTCGGCGGCGGGATCAGCGCCGACAGAAGCAGCGACGCGGCCAGCGACACCGCCCCGGCCAGGAACATCGCACTGAGCGAGTTCTTCGCGAACAGGCCGCCGGCCGTCACGAACTTGCCCGCCATGATGTTGCCCGTGGCGACGGTGATCGCGATCGAGGCGACCAGCTGCAGGATCTGCTTGCCGCCGTCTTCGCCGCCCATCGGGCGGTCGTGAAACGTGACCTCGGTCACGGCGGCGGCCTTTGGCCGGATCAGACCCCAGGCGGCGCGCGGCACCGGATGCCCGTTCAGGCAGATCGTGCCGCGCGCGTCGAAATCGTCGGGCAGGCCGCGCATTCGCGCGCGCATCCCGGCCAGCGACTCGCCCTCCGGCAGGCGCCGCACGACCGGCGCGAAACTGAACGGCTCGCGATAGACGGCAAGGATGGTCACGCCTGGTATCTCCTGAATCCCGCGATCCGCCCGCGGACGCTGTGATGGGTGATCGGCACCACGACGGCATGGCTTGCGGCTTCCACATGCAGCATCCGCGTCGCATCGATCATCACGCCGACATGCACGATGGCGGCGCGGCCAGACCCGCTGCGCATGATCGCCACGTCGAATTGCGCGGGCGCGCTCACGGCGGCCCATGTCTCGCCCAGCTGCGCGCGCCCCATGGTGCGGGCGATCCGCGCAAGGTCGCGCGCCGATATCTCGCCATAGGTCGGCAGCGCGATCCCGCGCCGCTCGGCAAAGACGCGCACGACCAGCGACCAGCACGTCACCTCGCCCCGCCCCTCGCCGAAGGGCAGGCCCACGTAGGCATCCCACCAGTTCACCGGAACAGCCCCGGGCAGCGCGACTGCGTGGCCGAAATGCCGGGCCACTGTTCCTGGGTATAGTCGCGCAGGAAGACCCGCGCCGTGATCTCGACCACGTCCGCCGAAACGTCGACCAGCTCGAAGTGCTGGAAGGCATAGATCGTCGCGGGCGTCCCGGTGGCGACGCGCGGCTCCTGCGTCAGGTCGAAATCGGCCGACGACAGCACCGACAGGCCGATGATCGCCCGCTCGGGCGTCGACCGGATCGCCTCACCCACGCGGCGGTCGGTATTCTGCACCCGGATCTGCGTCGCAGGCGGGCCGTCTTCGTCCGTCACGGCCGTGACCTCGAACGGCAGGCCGATGTAGGTTTCGCCATTCCAGACGTAGTCGATCACGTCGCTGACCACGCGGATGGGCTCGGCCAGGTTCGCATGCGTGATCGTCATGAAGGCCAGAAGCGCATCGGGCGAACTTTCCCGCTCAAGACCAGCGCGGACGGCGGCAGGGATCGTGCGCGGCATCAGATCAACCCTTCCCGAACGGCGATGTTGTAGGCCATCGTCTTGCCGACGCAGTTGGCATAGGCTTCTGACCAGTGTGTCCCGTCATAGCGTTCGGATCCGGCTGACCAGCGCCCGTTGCCGTCCACGGTCAGCGTGTTGAACGGGCTTCCGACGTCATTTGCGTTCTGGAAACAACACCAGATGTTCGCGTTCTCTGCGGCCATCTGCGCGGTCCTGACAGTTGGATAGGCATAGGCGGCTTCATTAGCCGTCACCGCTGCCTGATCGACGCCGATGACCCCCGCGCGGACGAAGTAAAGGCGTGTTGCCCCATGATTGGCTGCGAACCAGTCGTACATGTCGCCCATGGAACCGGTGACGCGGCTCGACGACATGGTGGCCGAATTGATCAGCGCGCCTTCCTCGTGCCAACTGTCTACCTCGATCACCCATGTCTGCGTGACGGTCAGGCCGCACAGATCGCTCAGGGCGTCGGTGGAGTTGGGCAGGATGGTCGAGCGGTTTTCACCGGCCCAGGACGGAATGACGGTCAGGTTCCCGGCATTCAGCGGCGCAGCAAAGTCCCAATTCGCATCCGACCGTCCCTCAACGGTCACGGCGGTCCCGTTGTAGCCCATCGGCACCCAGACCGTGCGCAGCCCGGTCAGGGCGTAGAGTTCATTCGCAAACGGCACATGCCAGCCCCATCCGCCGAGTTTGTTGTAAGCCTTGGACATGGGGCCGATCTGCGTCACGGTGTCGGACTTGTAGCAAAGCCACGCCTTGCCCGCCGCCGTCGCGCCATCCGTGGCCCCGCCTGCCCCGCCATGGGACAGGCTGTCCCCAACGACGATGATGCGGATCGCTGGAACGCCCGCGTTGCCGATGCTGGCGTTCAATCGTGCTATCTGTGCGGCGCGCGTCATCAAAGCCCCGAGAAGGACATGGAATTGATCTTCAGCGCCGCCCGGTTGTTGGCATGGAGCGCGCCGTTCGGCAGGTAGCCGCCGATGCAGGCATTGTTGTAGCTGACGTCCTGGCCAGAAAGATCAGCCGCAGCGCCGGACAGGATCGGCGAGGTCACGACAGTGCCACCGGAATACGCGCCCCAGTCCACCCATATCTGGTTCAACTCAAGTGACACGGACAGCTTGAACCGCGCATTGTCGGCGATCGTGGTCGCGGCCTCGACGTTCAGGATCACCACGTTGGCCGCGTTCCGCGCCTCCACCCTCACGCGGCCGGCCGCGGTAACGTAAACCATCAACCGGCCATTCCCGCTTGTCGGCTGGAACGAGAACAGGATCGGGTTGTTCGCGATGTTGGTGACTTCGCCATCATAGATCATCTGCACCGCATGGGTGCGGGCGAGCGTCCCAAGGTCGCCGCCGATGTTGACCATGGCGTCACCGACCGCCGACACCGCCTGACCGCTCACAAGGTCGAAACGCGCCCCCGCGCTCAGCGCCGCAAGGTCATACCCGGACCCACCCGGCGCGAGGTTCGGCGCGGTCAGGATCTCGGACCCCGAAAGCGTCGATCCCGCTGCGTTGCCGAAGTCATAGGCAGCGGTGAATGCCGCATAGGGATCGACCAGGTCGCCCAGGCGATAGCCGACGATCTTCGCGACGCCACCCGGCGCCGTTGCGGGCACATCACCGGCGAAGACGGAATGATCCAGCTCCTCGGTCACCGCGCCACCCGTCGCGGTCGTGTAAAGGTCGAACTGCCCCGTCACCGCGGCGACGGCCGCCGCCGTCGTCCTGACGCCGTCGACACCGAAGACCCCGTTCTCGTAATCGGCGACCACGTAGGGCAGCCGCAGATCGCCCGTGGCCGTGGCGTAGGGCGCATACCAGATCGCCCCCGGCATCTTCATCAGCGTCAGCGTCAGGTCGTTCCATCCGGCCTGCTTCGCGGTCAGGACATAGGGCTGCCGCCCGTCGCCCAGGACCTTCCACAGACCCAGATCCTGCGTGACGGGATCGCGCATCGCGAACCGGTTCACGCCGCGCCCCAGATCGCCCGCGAAGAACGCCATGAACGCCGCGCGGGCCGCGTTCGACAGGTTGGGATAGGTCGCGCTGTAAACCTCCATGTCGGCGGTCGTGCGCGCACGCTCGATCGGCGGGCCGTATTCGGCCTCGAACTGCACGCGCGCCTCGGTCGGACCGCCGACCCAGGCGCCGCGGCGCGGCGTCTGCGGAAGGCTCGCGGGCCAGATCGGAGGAAGGGCCATCAGCGTTTCACCGGGTTCGGGCGGGCGCCGTAGCGGCCCTGCATGGACTTGTCATAGTTTCCGCGCGCCATCTGTTCGCCGACGATGACGCGGACCATCTCGCGGCCGTCAGGCCCCTGCGATCGCTCCGCCCGCGCGGGCGCGCCGGAATAGTTCTGGACGACGACGCTGGTGCCGCCCATGCCGCCACCCTTGGTGTGGTCGGTCACGGTTTCGTTCGGGTGCAGCATGGCCAGGTATCCGCCCTTCCCGTCCAGGCCGCCGCTGCGTGTCCCGGTCCCCGTGAACCCGCCGCCGTCGAAGCTTGGCAGCGGGATCACGCCGCCAGCGCCGAAGGTGCCCGGAAAGGACATGGCCAGCTGCTTGAACAGGGCCATCTGCAGCAGCTGCTCGCCCAGCTGGCGCAACGCCTCTTTCGGATCATCGAACAGGCCGGTGAAGGCGGTCTGGATCGCGCTGGCCGCGCGCTGCGCCATGCCATCCGTGCGGCCCAGCTGCTCCTGCAGCTCCCTCAGACCGCGGTCGACGACATCCTGCGTGACGATGTCGGGAAACAGCCGGTGCAGCTCGTTGATGCGCTCGACTTCCTGGGCGTATTTCTCGGCCGAACTGCGCGTGGCCTCGTACAGCCTCTGCGCCTCGGCAAGGCCGGCATTCGCCTTTCCGCCACCCTTCGTCGTCACCCTCACATTGTTGTTCTCGTCAAGCGCCGGGCCCTCATAGACGAAGGGCTTGGCCCCATCGCTCATGAACTGGCGCGGATCGCCGCCACGGCCACCATATTGCTTGTTGCCCCGATCATAGGCCGCCTGCGCCAGCCGCTGCGCCTCTGCGGCGTTCACAGCGGCCGTTCCCAGGTTCGCCGCGAAGTCGGCCGACGCCTGGACAAGATCGTTCAGCTTGTCGAGCATCTGGGGAAAGATCGCGTCGACCGCCTCTGCCGATCCGAACACGCTGATCAGTTCATCCGCGAACTTCCGGGCAGCCTCTGCCGTTTCGTCGACCGGTGCCTCACGCAACCGCGCGGCGGCCTCTGCGACACGCTGCGCCGCTTCGGCCGAGACGCCCCATTCCTCGGCAAGGTCACTCACACCGTCCTGCACGCGCGACAGCGTGGCGATGTAGGCGTCGTTGACCTCGATCTGGCGGCGGATCTCGGCTTCGGCCTCGGACAGCGGCTCGGCCAGCTGCAGCTTCTCGCGCAGGATGTCACCCTTCTCGATCAGCGCATCCAGGCCCACCTCAAGCGCGGCGACGCCCACCGCGGAATTGATCCTGGTGTCGCCCTGCAGCGCCTCGTTCGCGATCGCATCCGCGCTGGATCCGATCGACTTTGAGGCGCGCGCCGTATCGACGGCGGCCTGGATTTCGCGCAGGCGCAGGATCTCGTCGGCAAGGTCGCTGTAATCCTGCCGCAGCTCGCCGATGGGCGTGCGCGCCTCCTTCGTCGCCTTGACATAGGCGGTCATGGACTTTTCCAGGTCCTGCATCTTGTCGTCGAGGTCCTTGGCCTCTTCGCCGGTTCCGAAGATGGCCGGGATCAGCGCCGCCAGCGCCGCGACACCGGCACCGGCCAGCGCCCCGAACAGGCCGAAACCACCCAGAAGCTGTGGCAACTGCTGCGCCAGCGCCCGCGTCGCCGAGGTGCCCGACGACACCTGGACGAAGAAGTCGCCGACCTGGAACGCGGCATTCTGCAACTGCGGCCCCATCCGGGCGCTGCTGTCGCGCACCCCGTCGAAGGCGCGCTTCCCCTCGCGGCCGATCTCGGTGAACTCGGCCTTCATCTTGTCGGCGCCAACCGCCTGGAACTTTACCGAGACCCGCTTTTCCGCCATGTCAGTCGTCCCTCGCCTCTATCATCGCTCGCATCGCCGCCTGCTCGATCTCGGGCAGGACCTCGGCGACCAGCGCCGCGTCGATGCCCATGGCGCCGGCCAGCGCCAGCGCCGCCGTCATGTCCCATCCGATGGGAACTGGCGGGGCCATCCCCCCGCCGGTGAACCGGATCTGCCCGCCCAGCGACAGGACCAGCCGCCAAAGCTGCCAGCCTTCCGCCGTCTGCGGCCGGTTCACGATTCTTGGGCACTCCGCGCAGAGCGAAACGCAGTTTGGGCAGTAGCTTCCGCCCCGGCCGAAATGCCATTCGGCGAGGGCGATGATGCGTTTTTTTCGCGCTGCAACTCCAGGTAGGGCCACAGCACGCGGGCGTTGAACGCCTCGCACATCAGGTGCAGGTCGATCAGGGCGTCGACCGCCGCCTCCGACACGCCGATCGGGTTCTCGTCCTCATCGCCGACACCGTCCCAGTCGATGACCACGCGCCGCGCGATCGCCTTGGTCAGCGCGACGCTGACGACGCCGGGATCAAGACCCTCGGGAAGCGCGGCGATGTCGGACCGCGCCGCCACCATCACGGAACTGGTCACCGGGCTGACCTGGACGCGGACACCCCGCGCCAGGTCGACCCACTCAGGCGCGCGGTTGATCTTCAGCCTCAGCATCAGTAGCTCGCCTTGTCGTTGACCAGGACGGCGGTCGCCATCCGCGCCGGGCTGGTATCCAGCGCGCCCTGCCAGTCGAATGTCACCTGCACGCCGCCGGGCCCCTCGATCGGCGTCTTCGGGCGCGACAGGTAGACCGCATGCGCCGTCAGGGTGAAGCTCTCGCCGCCCGGCGCCGTGTAGCCGAAGGCCAGTTCGCAGGGCGTGCCAGCGATCGCGTCGTCCAGCAGCGTCGTCGAGGCAAAGCGCGTGGTGATCCGGCCGCGCAGGCTTGCCAGCCCTTCGTCCGCGCCATCGATCTTGCCGTCGGCGCGGATCGTTTCGACCGGGTCGAGGTTGTTGGAATAGGTGATCTCCGCATCGACGATATTGCCAAGCGCAGACCCGTTGCGCGTGATGGATCCCTGGAAGTGGCCGAAGCGCACCAGGTTCAGCGACGACGGCGTTCCGGCGTTCGAAGACGTGGCGGTGTCTTCCCCCTGCGCGATCAGCCGCGCGGTGCCGGTCAGAAGCCCCGACCGCTGCATGCGCCAGGACAGTTCGTTCAGTTTCACGCCCGCATACATCGCGTAATGCGGCACGTCCGGCATGCCGACCTCGATCGCCATGGACGGGATCGCCCATCCGCCCGAGTTGAACGTGTGGGTGTAGGGGCCCGTGCCCGTGGTCACCGGCGCGCCGAAGGCGGCCTTCAGCCAGAAGCCAAGCGCCTCTGCGTCCATCGGCACGGTCAGATCGCCGCCCGCGGTAATCGCGTCCAGGATCGGGGCCAGCGGATCGCGGCCCATGCCCAGCAGTTCGCTGTCCAGAAGCGGCTGTTCGGCGCCAAGGTCAGATGCCGCGAAGGGCATCAGGGTGTAACCGCTCGCCGGCGCCGTGCCGTACGTCGATTCATAGGCGAGCGCGAGCTGCGTCCGCGCCCCACGTTGACGTGCCATGTGGATGTCTCCTTAAACCAGGGGATCGGATGTCGAATAGTGAAGGACGACCGCGATGGTCGCGGCCTTGATCGCGGCGCCGCCGGTGACCGGCAGGTCCTGCGGTTCCGGCGCTTCCGCCTCGGCCCACAGGACGGCGCCACCCAGCGTTCGGTTTGCGGCGATCACCGCACCGACCGCCGCGACAAGGTCATCGAACGCCGTCGCGCGCGCGTCGTCGTCCGCGTCCTGCGCGTAGATCTCGATCTCGGCGCGGTGTTCGTAGTGATAGGCCAGCGGCGACATCGTCACCTCGGGCTCGCCCGGCTGACCGTCGCGCAGGATGACCAGCCCGTCTGCGGATATCTCCGTGGGCACCGGCGCGCCGCGCTCGATGCCGATCGCAAGACCCCCAAGGCCAAGCTGCAGCGCCGCATGCAGCGCCGCCAGCGCCGTCTCTCGCTTCGTTGCCATCACTCACCCTGCCAGTTTTTCACGATCCGCGAGGGCAGCAGCGCATGCACCGCGTTCGCCGCCTTGAACAGATCCAGCCGCTTTTTCAGTTTGACCTGCGGCACCAGGATGAAGATCGGCACCGTCCTGTTCTTGAAGCCGCGCTTCTTGGGGGCTCCGAAGGCGGGCGCATGTCCCTGCCGAAGCGTTCCGTCATCGACCAGAAGCGCCGAGCGGCCGCTGCGATAGACGAAGCGCAGGCGCCGGCCGGTGCGGTTTTCCCATTCGCCCGGCGTGATCCGTCCCCTCCGACCGCGACCCGCCGAGGGTGTCGGGATCGCAAGCCAGAAGCCGCTCGACGACCTGATCAGCGCACCGCGTTCATGCGCGTCCATGATCTTCGGCGCCTTGGTGTAGACCAGGGCGGCGGCGCGCAGGCTCGAGCCGCTGGTCGGAAAGGTCTTGTTGCGCACCGCGTTCGCCAGCCGTGAACCCAGACCCGCGCTTGCAACCTGCCCGCGCCAGATCGACTTCAGCGACGCGCCGGCCTGCTTCATCGCAAGCGTCACGGCACGCTCGCCGCTGCGCACTTCGGACGCCATCATGTCTTCGATCTTGCCGTCGATGCGTATGTCCAGCCTCATGCCGGCACCATCTCGCAGGTCCAGACCAGGCGCTCGCGGTCACGCCGCGGCGCGCCCCGCACGACCAGAACCTCTGTGCCGATCTGCACCCTGTCGCGCGCGCCAGGGGCGGCGATCTCGCTTGCGCGCACGTCGATGATGGTCGTCTCGGACAGGATCTGCGCCGCGCCGAACTCGGTGATTTCATCCGGCGCCTTGCGGATGACCCGGCAGGACACGGGCGTTGTTGACCCGTATGGCGTCCACAGGGCATCCGCCGCCATGTTCGGATCGGCGAAGATCCTGTCGATGGCGGCGGACATGGCACTCATGACGCGGCCTGGCCTCAGAACGCGCCGTTCAGCCGCACGCGGCCGGTGGTTTCGCCCGCGCCGGATCCGACCGCCGCGACCGCGACACCGATCAGCGTGTTCGACGTCGAAACCGTGGTGCAATACTTGTTGGTATTGTCCCAGTAGATTTTCGCGCCGACGGTCCAGGCCTGCGATCCGACCTTCAGAAGGTCGAAGACGCCGGTGGTCTGGAACTCGCCTTCCGCGCCGTTGTCGACGTCGCCGCAGGCAACGCCGAAGATCGACCCGACCAGCGCACCAAGGCCGGAGGTCACCGCGTAGGGGGCCGTAAGGGTGATCACGTCACCCGCCTGTACGAAGTTTTTCATGGGGGAGTCTCCCGAGATCAGGAATGGATGCGGCGCGCCCCGATCGGGCGCGCCATCAGGTCATGGCGCCTTACGCGCCGGGGTTCTTCGACATGCCGAGCCAGTCGATCGCGGCGGCGGCGAAGTCGTGGCGCGCCTTGATCTCCATGCCGTCGACGTCGAAACCCATGCGGGTCTCGGTGAAGACGCCATCCTGTCCGTCCAGGTAGGCGTATTCGACCGTGTCGATGCGGTTCGGATCAGCCGCCAGGAACCACGGATCGTTGCCCGCCGCCGGGATCAGGCGCGGCTCCTCGACGACCTGCAGGCGGTTCGCGAAGGTGTTGACGTCGGCCGTGCTGGCCGGCGTCGTCGCGGTGACCTGCTTGCGGGCTTCGACCGAACGCGCACCGGGCGGCACGATGATGTATTGCGGCATGACCTTGATCGGGCGCGCCTCGATCCCCTTCTGGCTGCCGAAGGCGCGGTATGCCGCCGCAAGCGAGGTTTCCGAGATCGTGGCACCGGTAAGCAGGTTGCCGTGGTTGGCGTGGAACAGCGCCGTGCCATCCGACATCGCCGGGTTTCCGGTCAGGATCGCGTAGACGGTGTCGGACTCGAGGTCCGCAGCTGCGGCGCCGAAGGCTTCCGGGATGCGGGTGAAGGCGTCCAGATCGTCGTTGACGATGGTCTGACGCGTCAGCGCCATGATGCGACCATAGGTCACGAGCGAGTAGGTTTCCTTCTTCTCGCCCATCGTGCCGTACTTGAACTCGCCGCTCTCGTTGACCTTCAGCAGATCAGGCGCGCCGCCGAGCTTGTTGCGGCTGACCGGCTTGAAGTCTGCGATGGTGGCGCGACGGGCCCAGGCCGTGAAGGTCTTCGGCGCCGACTCGTAGGCCGAGCGCATCGACTTGTTCGCGACGTTCGCCAGGATGTTCGGGAAGTCCGAGGTCGAGTGCATCCCGGCCGAGCGCATCTGGAACGCGGCGCCGGCCAGCTCCAGCTTCGACATGCCGCGCGTCGAGACACCGCGGCGTTCCAGCGCATCGCGGGCCATGTCGATCAGCGACATGCCGCGGAACTCGCGCCCGGCGTCGGTCAGCTTGTTCACGTTCGGACGGGACCGGTGCAGGATCGCTTCGGACACCGCGTCGCGGTAGCCCGCCTCGCGGGCGCCGTCACCGCGCGCCTGCGCCGGCGCGATCTCGGACTGACCGGCCTTCGGGCTGCGCTCGACAAGAGCATCCAGGATCGCGGCGCGCGCCTGGTCGAGGGTCTTGCCCTCCTCGATCAGCTTGTCGCCGAAGTCCTGGTCAAGGCCGTGCTGACGCACGAGCTTGGTGATGGCCAGGCCGCGCTCGCGCTCGGCCGAAACCGCCTTGGTGCTGTCCGCAGGCTGCGGCGCAGGCTGCTGGGTCGGGGCAGTCCGGGTTTCGGTCTGCGCCGTGGTCGGATCGGTTTCAGCGCCGACCGCCGCCTTCGTCTTGTCAGTCATGGTGGTTCCTTTCAGGGAAGCCGCGGCTGCGGCGGTTTGGTCCTGCCGGATCAGGACGCACGGACTCAGCGCCATGCCCGGGGCGACCTCTTTGGCCGACCGGATTTGCGCACCGGCATCGGCGGGCATGGCGACCGCCGAAATCTCGTAGGGTTCCCAGTCGACGGCGCGCCACAGTTCACGCTCGCCGCTAGCCTTGGTGATCTCGTACTTGTGGACCCGGTACCCGACCGAAACGTGGCGCACCGTCTTCTCCAGGATGCGATGCACGATGTCCGCCGCGTCTGGCGCCGAGGTCAGCTTGATCCGCGCCGACCCCTGCCCGTTCTCGATCCGCACCGAGCCGGGAACGACCGATCCGATGACGCTTTCCAGGCTGTAGGACATGTGCGAGTCCAGGAACGGCGCACCGGCATTCAACCGGTCCAGGCGCACGGCGGCCTCGGAGACGATCAGCTCCTCGTCATACTCGACGATGTCGTCCCAGCCCTCCCAGCGATACCGCTGCACGGTCGCGCCGGTCGTCCAGATGATGTCGATCTCGCGCGCGTCGGCGTCGATCGTGTCGGGCAATACGTCGGCCCGCCGCCCGATCAGGGGCAGCTGCGTCAGATCCTTCGGCATCAGATGTTACTCCGTGACGGTGTCGGCAGCGCCGACTGGTTTCGTTTCAGGCTGGGCGCTGCCCGCTTTCGCCACGCGGCGCGGATCGCTGTCGAAGACCAGCAACGCGGCGTCGGCCGCCTCCGCATCCTTGCGCCACTCGTCCAGGACCTCTTCCGGGTCGTAGCCGCGCGCGGCGATCTTCTGCGACCGGGTCGAAAACCCGGCCCGCACCTCTGCCAGGTCCGCGTCCGCGTCCTGCTTCGGATTGACGGATTCGAACCGCGGCGGCGCCCACTCGACGCCGATCGGGCCATCGCCCTCTGGCAGCAGGCCCTGCGTCCGGGCGGCCAGGATGAACCAGTCCCAGATCGGCTGGCACAGCATCGGAATGATGCACTGCCACTGCAGCTGGTCGACCATGCGGCGGAACTCGTTCAGGCCTGCCCGGTTCGACGAAAAGTTCGACTGGCTGAAGTCCCCCGTCATCAGTGCGTAGGGCACGCGAAATCCGGCCGCGATGATCATCAGCTGCGTCCGGCTCCACTCGGCGACGCCGCCCGCCGCCGCCGGCTGGCTGAACTCGATGCTCTGCGCGCCGGCCGTGTAGGCGACCATTCCCGGCGAAAACTCCTCGACCTTGTTTCCGGCCGCATCCTTCATCGACGGCGCCACCGTCTCGGCGCCCGCATCCTCGCCGATGACGACGCCCACGAGACAGGCCTCCGTCTTCTTGCGGACCATCTCGGCGCGATGCCAGTCACCGAAGTCGCGCAGGCCCCGCATCGCGGAAACGCCCCACGGCACGCCCCGGTTCTGGACGCGCTGGCGCTCGAACAGATGCACGACGCGGTCGGCCGGGATCCGCTCGGACTTCAGGCGGTTCCCGAACACGTTCGATGTGCCGCCCGGATGATCCGGGAACATGTGATAGGCCACGCGGCGACCGGCTGCATCGTACTCGATGCCCATGTCGATGCGCGGGCCGGTGACGCCGTAGCCGCGAAGGCCATCGTCAAGGTGATCGGCCTCTCGCAGCTCGATCTTCAGCGGCACGTCCTTTCCGGATCCGCGCGGCATGAAGCGCTGGATGCCAAGACACTCCCCGCCCTCGATCATCTCGCGCACGGCCAGAGCCTGCAGCCCGTAGAAATCCGTGTGGCCGTGCCAGTCGCAGGTCGCGGCGAAGCGCCGGAACAGCTCGTTGACCCTCTTGTCGGTCCGCTTGTTCCCGGTCTTCGCCCGCGGGCGGATGCCGGGACCGACGATGTTGTTGACCAGGACCTGGACGGCCTGCGCGGCCATCGGATCGTTGCGGACAAGGTCGCGCATCCTGGCGCGCAGGGCCGGTCCTGCGACCGAAACCTCGGCGTCAGCCGAAGACCCGGTGGCGGTCCACCCTTGCGTGCCCCGGCCGCGCGCGGCGCCATCGTAGCCGCGGCGCAGGAAGTCCAGCGCGACGCGCTGCGACAGGCGCTTGCGGGCAAGGCTGGGCGAAAACGGCTCGATCAGGCGTTCGACGAACCCAAAGGGGATGCGCTCTGTCATCTCAATCCCTCCGGAACGCGGCAAGGCTGACGGATTTCGAGGCCGAACCTGACGCGGCGCGGGCGATCTCGCCCTCGATCACGCGGATCCGCGCCAGAAGCGCCGCGCCGTCATCGTAGCGCGTGACCTTCCCGTCATAGCGGACCTCGGTCACGCCAGAGGCATAGGCAGAGCGCAGCGCGTCAAGTTCCGTCTGGCTGAAGCTCATGAAAACCACCTTCCTCGTTTGCCCCGATCCGACCCGAACCAGCTTTCACGCCCGGTTTTCGGCTCATCGCGCGTCTTTTCCCGACCCTGCTGTGCCTCTGCCGGCGCGATGGCGACGGTGGCGTCAAACAGGTCGGGCTGGCTGTCCTTCGGCACGGCCGACCGCTCGTCCGCCAGCGCCGTCCACTGCAGGTCCGTCATCGCGGCCCATCCCTTCCGCCTGGCGGCCGCCTCGGCGTAGAGCATGGTGTCCAATCCCTCGTTCCGCCGCGTCGGCTCGACTTTTTCCCACTGGCTGGTGGTGACACCGGCCCGGCTCCGCTTCAGAACGCGGACTTCCGACGTCACCATCCGGTAGTATTCATCGCCCATGGCGCGGGCGAAGCCCACGAACCCGCGCGATACGGGATCGTCCTTCGCCAGCCAGGCGTAGAAGTCGGCCTTCATCTGGCTGACGTTCAGGATGAAACCGCGCTTCTGCACCTTGCGCGCCTTCCCATCCGGGCGGCGATCGAACTGCATCGGGGCCATGACCGGCCCGGTCTGGCTCGATCCGCCCTTGACGATGATCACCCGGTTCCACGGGTGTCGCTTCGCGAAGGCCCAGACGCTCTCCGTGTAGGCACCGGCGTCGATCGCCATCATGTCCATCTGGACGCGCAGCCCGTTCACCGTCCGCCAGCCGGACTTCAGCAGCGCGTCGAGCGCGTCGTGGCACTCCTGTTCGCCGATGTGATGCGGGATCACGATGTAATCGATCACCCGGCGCCGGTAGTCTCTCTCGAACACCACGACCTGGACTTCCGTCCGGTCGAGCTGGCAGTCGACGCCCGCCGTCAGGATGAAACCGGTCGCCGGAAGCACGCCGCGCGGCAGCGTGTCGGCCTCCGCCGCGTTCTCGGCCCGGTCGCGCAGCTTCTCCCAGTCCGGCCCCTTGCTTGCCTGCTCGTAGGGCAGGCCAAGGAAGTCGTTCCAGAACACCTGTTCCGTCTCGGCCTCGACCGTCTTCGCGATCTCCGCCTCCGTCTCGGACGTCAGCGACAGCGTCGTCCAGCCCATGATCCGGGCATAGCGCACGGCGATCGAGGCCCAGTCCCGCTGCGGCGCATAGGCGCGCCACAGGTGGAAGCCCGGATGATCGCCCTTCGGGTTCGAGGCGACCCACTTGCCAAGCCCGACGATCTTTTCCTTCTCGCTGTGGCGGATCACGCCGCCGCAGGCATCGCAGGTGAAGCAGGCCGCGTGCAGACGCTCCGGTTCGATGTTCTTCTTCAGGTTCTCCCAGGTCAGCGGCGCCATGTTCCCGCAATGCGGACACGGCACATGGAAGTACCGCTGATCCGACCGCGCGAAGGCCCGCGTGATGCGGCAGGTTCCCGCCACCAGCGGCGTCGAGATCCGCACGATCTTGCCATCCTCGAACGACTCGGCCCGGCTTGCCGCCAGCTCCTCGGGATCGCCCTTGTCGGTCATGTCCCACTTCGCCAGGTCGTCCATCATGACCAGACGCCGGGTCGTTCCGGTCAGGTCCGACGGCGATCCGGCCGATGCGACCTTGAGCGATCCGTCGCGGTTCACCGTCTCCTGGTTGAACAGCGAATCGACGTTGTCGCCGGACCCGGTCCCGAAGATGGCCCGCACCGCGGCGGTCTGCCTGCGGAACGGCCCCCACTTCGTCAGGACGAAGTCCTTCGCGATCGCGTAGCTCATCTGCACGACCAGCGAATCCAGCGGCCCGTTCGCATGCCAGGCCCCCAGCGTCGGCAGCACCAGCGACACCGTCTTGCCGATCTGCGCCGATCCCCGGACCGTCACCTCCCGCGCCGGATGCTCGGGCGACAGGACGTCGTGGATCTCGCGCAGGAACGGGAAGCGATCGATCCGGAACGGCCCCGGCAGGGGCGAGCGCTCGTCGAAGACGATGTTTTCCTCGCACCACCGCGTGATGTCGGGCGGCGGCGGCGGCAGCATCGCGCGGGCCGCGCCCCTGGCGACGACCGCGCGGGCAGGCGACAGGAACCCCATCAGATGTCTGCCTTCCGCTCGGCGTCCGTCAGATCGGCCGCATCCGCCGCGGCCTGCAGCGCCTCGGTCCGCGTGCGGCGATGGTCACGCCAGCGATCGATCAGGATCTTGCGCGCCGACTTGAAGTCGACGCCCAGCCGATCGGCAATCTCGCGCGCCCCGTCGCGCAACACGTTTTCGACCTCGGCGATCTCCTGCGCCAGGATCTGGCGTGTTTGCCGCTCGACCTCGCTGGCCAGGACGTAGTGCCCCTCGGCCGCCTCGTTGTCGCGCCGGACCTTCCGAAGGTTCTCTTCGGCGATCTGGATCTTCGCCAGCTCCATCCGGTCGGGATCGCCCTCGCCAAGCGGCCCATCCTTCCGGGCGGGTTTGCCTGGCTCCGCCGGCTTCTTCTCCGCTTCCCCCGCGGTGACTTCCCGTATCGCCCGGCGGGTCTTCAGACCATTGCCAAGCATCTGCCCCTTGTCGAGCTTGCGCCCCAGGCTTTCCGCGACCTTTTCCAGGTCGAAGCGCCGCGCGCGGCCAGCGCCCGTATAGCACCCCTCGAGAACGCCCTGGCTGACCCATTGGCTGACCCGGCCTTTCGTTACCGACAGCTCCGCTGCAAGTTCAGTGGTCGTCAGGTGCGGCATGGGATCGTTTAGGCAACAGCCTCTCGTTTAGCCCAAACTGGTTTAGGCTTTGGATTTCGTTTAGCGATGCAAAGCTTACGCGCCTCGCGGCCCCGTATACGCTGGTGCGGCGGAAGGACCCGCGAGGGGTGGCCGCGACGGGTGATCGAAAGGGGGTGGACGCCGCCTCGCCGCTGCAGCGCCCGGTGACAACGCGCCTGTCGGCGAGCGCGCGAGGGATCGGGAAAGCAAAACGCCCGGAGGGATGATCCCGCCGGGCGCAATTCGGTCGAGTGCACTATGTCAAGGGGGGCTAGGTCTCGTCAAGCCCAAAATCTAGCGACGCCGCCACGGCTCCATCGGCGGCATGGCGTCGGTCACATCGATGTCGCTCAGGCGCACCAGCCCGAGGCCATGGCGGATGTGATGCAGCGCCCCCCACCAGTCGAGATAGCCGCGACGGGCGGCAGCGATCTGTGACGCGCTTGGCGTGTATGTCACCGGGCAGCAGCGCACCTCGCGCTTCACCATCCGGCCGCGGTGGCGATAGCTGATCACCTCGGCGACCGCGGTCGACGCCCTGACCCCGAACTGGTTCTCGGACCACTCCTTCGGCACCACCCGCGTCCGCGCACCGGGCAGCCAGTCCGGCGTGGTGCCGGCCCTGGCATACTCGGCGATGCGCAACGCCATCGGCAGCCCGCCATAGGTCTGCGGCAGGTTCTCGACGATGGCCGCAACGATCTCGGCATCCTCGTGCGGGCTGGACCGCCCGACCGAGGTGTCGACCCGGCACCCGAGGATCTGGCGCTGCAGCAGCACATATTCCATCCCGAAGCCCACGGCGCCCTGACCGCCCAGCCGTGACGTCGGATCGGTGTCGATCCGCACGCACTCCCGCCCGAACGCCCATTCCAGGATCTGCTGCACCCCAAGCGCGCGCTTCACCTTCTGGCCCCGCACCACGGGCGCGATCCGCGCCTCCACGGCCCCACGGTCAAATGTTTTTGCCGCGCCTTCAATCAACATATTGTGCCTGTCAGCCATGGTTGCGCCCCATATTGTTGTTCCGCTGGTTCTGTTCGGGAGGATAGGGAGGATAGGGAGGACGTGACGGGAGGATGGACTTCCACCAGATCGTCAGAAACTGTTCAGTGTTATCAATGCCTTGATTGTCTTTTTGGGAGGCTAGGGAGTGTAGGGAGGGAGAACCGGCTACACGTGAAGAAGGATCAAGGGACAATACCCCCACACCCCGTTGCTTCACACGTAGGCGCGCGTATGCCTCCCTACGCTCCCTAGCCTCCCTGACTGACGTGTAACGCATTGACATGACCTGACTTTCCCCCGCGCCCCTTGATGCGCCCACCCTCCCTGACCGCAGGGAGGCAGCCTCCCTACCCTCCCGAATGTCAGGTGAAACGGGGTGCGGGGCTGTCATGTGCGCCCCCTGATCAGATGCCAGCGCGCCTGTACCGCAGCGATCGGACGGCCGATCTCGGCGGCCAGGTCCGAAACGGCGCGATGCCGTCCGCCCGTCGCGCGCACCGCGGCATCCAGCGACGGCGGCCAGTTCGGATTGCGGGGCTGCTCGCAGGCCGATCCCTTCGCCGCGATGGGGGGCGCAGCCACGGAACGGGCGACCGGCACGTCGCCGGGGACGTCCTTCGGCCCCGGCGCCACGGCGTCAGCCCGTGGCCGGCCCCCTGCGCCGCGCGCGGGCAGCTTCCAGCGACTGGCCAGCTGCGAAATGTAGGGCGGCGACACGCCGAACCTGGCGGCGATCTCGCTGCGCGACACCCCGGCGTGCCACATCATGCACATTTCCTTGCGCGGCACCGATATGATCTGGCGCTTTGGCGGCAGGCCCTTCTGCCTGGCGATGTCGCGGGCGCGGTCGCCGGATATTCCCAGCTCTGCGCCGACGGCGGCGGCGGTCAGCTTCTGGGCCCACAACGCCCGCATGCGATCCATGTCCACGTCGTCAGGCCCGCTCATTCGTCATCCCCCATCGCGCGCGCGCCATGCAGGACGTTGCCCTTCGCGTCGCGTGGCGCGTCACGGAAGCGCGGCCCGAAGATGTCGTTGAACCGGATGCCCCTGTAGGACATGGTCGAGGCCTTGTGCGGCTCGAATGACCGCTGCGTCACCGGGCTTTTCCAGCGCCGCGCCTTGTCGGCCAGACGCTTCGACACGGTTGTCGGGCGCCACGACCCCTTGCCCTGATCCTCGAGCCAGAAGTTGAAGGCCTGCACCAGGTCGCGCGCGGGCAGCATGTCCGCATGCTCTCCGGTCACGACGCAGCAGCGTTCCAGGAACGCGCCAAGAAGGTCGCTGTCCTCGCGGTATTCCTGCGTCGCGGCCAGCACGGCCGCGGGCACCTGCAGCCCCCCCTCGAGGTAGTCGAGCAAGCCTTCGACCATCCAGCGGAAGATGCCGGCGCGCTCGCGCCACAGCATTTCGTCCATCTCCGCCTTCGGCCTGCGGCGCTCGGCCGGGATCTGCACGGGGAAGTCGACCAGCATCACGCGGCGCCATATGCCGTCGTCGCCGCCGTGGATCTCCGGCCTGTGGTTGCCGCTGATCGTCAGCTTGAAATGCGGCGTGAACTCGATGAAATCGGCATGCAGCGCGCGGGCCAAAAACTTTTCGCCCCCGGTCAGCTCCTTGATCAGCGCTTCCTGGAAACGCGTGCCTTCCTCCGGCTCCGACGCCTTGACGCCGCGCGCGCCGACCAGAAGCATCAGATCCGGCGTCGCATCGCCGCCGCCGCGGCGGTTCGCGCCGGTAAGGCTTTCGATCTTTGCCCCGGCGCCATAGGTCCCCAGAATCCGCATGATCAGGTCGACCAGCACCGACTTGCCGTTCGCGCCCATGCCGTAGAAGAAGGCAAACTGCTGGATCTGGATCGCAGTCATGGACAGGCCGAACCAGCGCTGCAGGAACCGGCGCTGCTCGGCGATCGGCTGGATCTCTTCCATGAAGGCGTCGAAGTCCGGGCAGGTCGCCGCGGGATCGTATTCGACCGGCATGATCTTGGTGATCAGGTGGTCGCGCGCGTGCGGGATGACCTCGACCTCCGCCATCTTGCTGGCGCCTTCTTCGCGCATGTCCGAAACGTGGAATCGAAGCACCCCTGACAGGCAGTTCACGTCCATCGGACGCGCATCCAGGTCTTCCAGCGCGCGCGCCAGCATGACCTCGGCCTCGCCCGTGAAATTGTTGATGGCGTTCGAGTTGCCGGCGTTCTTCGCATGCGTCAGACGGCGCGCGACGGCCGTCTTGCGATCCTTCAGGATCTCGCTCCGCCGCTCGATCACCGCGCGGGCGTCGCGCAGGGCCTTGTGGTCTTCTTCGCTGCGCTCGCCCCGCGCGATCGCCTCGACGCGCTCGATCGTGTCTTCCGCCGCTTCCGCGCGTGCCAGGATCGCCCGCTCGCGATCCGTCGGCTGCATGTGATGGATTTCCTTCGCGATGCGCTCGGACAGGCCGTGCGCCTTGGCGCGCACCGCGATCTTGTCATCGTCGCGCTGCCAGTGCGTGCCGGTCCAGACATGCCATCCGACGCGCGGAACGAACAACAGATCCTCGCCGAAGTGCCGCACGAAGCGCTGCCCGTTGCCCAGGTCGTTCAACGGCATGCCCACGCAATCGGCCTCGGGCCCGGGCGGCGCGCCCTCCGGTTGATCTGGCGGTGGCGGCATGTCCATTCCGCCCGACAGGTCCGCGTCGATTTCCTCCGCGCCATCCATCAGGCGGCGCACGTCATCGGGTCCGGCTGTCATTCCATCCCCCTTTCCTCGAAATCCTTCGGCACGCCGCGCAACAGAACGTCGTTCAGGTCCATGCCCTCTGGCACCGGCACGATCCGCGCGCGCAGACCGGGCCGCGTCGCCTTGGCGCGCCGCAAGCCCGCCAGCAGCTTGGCCCGCGTCAGGCGCGGCTCGCTGTCGCCGTCCTGGATGAAGACCAGATCGCGCACCCAATCGGGCGGCACGAAGGCCTCCGCATCGGTTAGGTCGGGAATGCCTGCATACTTCTGGCCGCGCCCCAGCATCCGCGCCCCGGCCATGTTCCCCAGGTCGACGCCCGCCCAGAACGCCGCGTCCGGCATCGCGCCCGACACCATGGCCGAAAACGTCGTTTCGATCCCTTCGGCCATCACCAGCGCCGGGATGCGGGCGCCGGGCTTCAGGCGGATGGCGCCGCCCTTCTTGGTGCCTTCCATCTTCTTCGATGGCAGCACTTCGCCCGTGTCCGGGTGCGCGATGACCAGCTTTCCCTTGGGTTGCGACAGGTCGATCCATGTGCGGTGCACACCGATGAACTTGCCGTCCGGCCCCTGCACCGCAGCCAGCATCGCAGGCCCGCGATGCAGCTCGGCATAGTCGCGCGGACCGCGTTCGACCATGTAGGGCAGCGCCGGATGAAAGCGCAGGCAAACCGGCAGTCGCGGCAGCAGGGTGCGGGTGATGCCCCGCCTGTCAAGGTAGTGGCGAACGGGCGTGTCCTCGGCTGCCACGCCCTGCTGCCATATCTCCCGGGCGCGCGCGATGGCGCGGCGGCGATACTTCTCGGCCTCGGCCGCGCGGCGCGCCGCGTTCTGCGCCTCGGTCCGCTCCCGCTCCGCCCTCTGTTCCGGCGTCAGTTCCGGCCGAGGCCCGCAAAGCCAGTCCAGCGCCGCCAGGAAGTCCAGCCCAAGAACGTGCTGCACCAGGGCGATCTGGTCGCCCTTCGCCCCGCAGATGCGGCAGTTGAACAGGTTCTTGCGGGTCGACAGCGAAAAGCGGTCCCTTCCGCCGCAGCCCGGGCGCGGGCAGGGGCCGACCCATTCCGAGGCCGACCGCCGCAGGTTGCCGATCTGCAGCATGTCTGCCACATCCTTGATCGGCTTCGCATGCGCATCGCGAACGCGACTGTCCCCTGCCTGCGCCATTGACGCTCCCTGCCCCATGTTCCAGCGCGTCCGTCAGGCTTTGCCTTGTCCGGCGCGCATCGCTTCCAGCGCGCGGCCCAGCCGCACGCGGTGAAATTCCCTGAGCCGCTCGCCAAGATCGCGGCGCGACTCCGCCGCCTCTCGCGATCCCGGCACGGCCGCCACGAAGGCCGCAAAGGCCTCGATCACGGGGCACAGCGCCTGCGGCGGCGTCATCATCCCCGCACGCGCCTCCTGGGCGCAGTCGATCAGCATCCGGCGCTCGTCTTCATCCTGCCAGACCATCAGCACCAGGCATGTCGCTGCCGACACGAAGGCGTGATCCGCTGGCGTCATGGCATCCCTCCCGAGAAATGCGCGGGCAAGTCCGCCCACGGACTGAAACGTGCCGACCTGATCTGGATGCGAGCCCATCAGCCCTGCCCTCCGATCTTGCCTTTCAGGGTGTCCAGGTAGTCGGCCAGCGCGCGCAGCTCGCGCGCCTGTTGCGGCTCGACATGGCCCGAAAACAGGCACGGGCGGTTCTCAGGCCCGTAAAGCGTTCGCAGGCCGAAGGTGACGCCGTTCTCGGGATGGTCGATGACCTCGAACAGGACATGCGCCACCGGGAACGCGCGGCGGATCACGGTGCGCGTTTCCGGATGGCGCCCGCGCGCCTTCGTGCTGTGCGCGCTCATGTGATCGCCCTCATCCGCTTGCGCGCCGCGGCGGCCTCTGCGGCCATGCGCGCGGCAAGGGCGCTTTCGTCCGTGCTGGCGATGGCGGGCAGGGTCTGGTCCGCGAACCTGCGCTTCAGCATCGCGGCCAGCACGCTGGCGGTCAGCTCGCGCGCCGACCGCCCCCTGTTCTCCGGCCGCTGCGAAACGATCCCCATGCGGTCGCGAATGTCGACCAGGTCTTCGTCCCGGCAGAACGCGACCAGACCCTCGGCGGTCGCCGCCGGCACCGCCTCGATCGCGGCGAACCACGGGTCAAGGACCCGATCGGCAAAGGCCTCGATCCCATGGAAATCACTGGCCGCCAGCGCGGCCAGGCCGCGCGTGACGACCGGCGCCTTGCCGGCCGCGACCATCCGCCTGACCAGCGACACGCAGTAGACCTGCCCCGGCTTCTTCGCGGCGCGCGAGGCATAGTAGGTCATCAGCTCACAGCCCGCCGCCGCCACCGCATCGCGGCACTCCCCGGCCCACCGTTCGCCCGCGGCCAGCGCCGCCTTGTAGACATGAAAGGCCGAGATCTGCGTCACGTTGCCGTTGATCGCGGCAAAGCTCGCCGCCTGCGCCTCGGGCGTCAGCACCACGACCATGGCCGGCACGCTGTCGAACCCGCACAGATGCGCGGCGTGGGCGCGGTGCTGACCGTCGATCAGGGCATAGCGTCCGCCCTCGATCGGCGCGGCGACCACGGGCGCGAACTTGCCCCAGCTGAAGGCCCTGGCGATCCGGTCGATCGCGTTCCAGTTGGCCTTGTTCAACGGCCGCTGAAACCGGTCGTCAACGACCAGGTCCGCGATCTTCACCCACATCAGCTGCGGCACGGCGCCGGCGCGGACGTCAGACGGATCGACCGGCGCCAGCGGGCCGGCAGTGATTTCACGCAGCACGCTCATGACAGCATCCCCATGATCACGATGAACTCGACACCGGCGACGCAGGCGGCGACCATCAGCAGCGTCCGCGTCCGGTCCTGCAGCACAGCCAGGCGCTGACCGAAGACGCGCGCGGCCTCTGCCTCGGCCTGCGCGGCGACAACCATGTCCGCTGCCTCGCCCGCCATCTTCTCGATCGCGACGTACTCGGCGACCAGGTCGCGCGCGAAGGCGGTGGTCAGGCTGACCGACTTCGGATTGCCGATCAGGTTGACCCGCAGCCGCTCGGACGGGCGCATGACGGTGTAGCCGCTCATCCCCGCGCCTCCGCCTCTGTCAGGATCGCCTCGATGTCGACCTGCACGAACAGCTTGCGCGCAATGGCAAGGATCCCCTCGCGCGCTTCCGGCCAACCGTCGCGAACCGCAAGACCGGGGCGATGCGCCAACATCCACAGATGCGCGGCAAGCCGATCGGCCAGCTCCAGCCATGTCGTCTCGCCGATCGTCAGCGGCCATGCGGCGCACAGACGTTCCCGCTGGGCGCGCTCGAACGCAGCGTGCGCGCGCGCGATTTCCGGGTTGTCCTGCTTGAACGGATAGGGAAGATCACCCGCCATGACCTCGCCCACGTCATGCAGCAGCGCCTCGCGCAACAGGTTCGCGGACGGCGCGGGATGCAGCGCGGCGATCAGCGCGGCGACGGTCCACTGGTGGTGCCCGTTCGTCTCGCCCGTCCAGGCCAGATCCGGGTTCGCGTGCCAGCGCCTGACAAGACCAGCGCGGATCAGATCGTTCACCTTCATGCCGCACCCCTTGCGAAAGGTTGGGGCCGCGACGGAACCTGGAGGGAAAACCAGCCGCGGCCCCGCGCCTGGCTGCTGCAACTGCCAGGAACCGGGAAAAGAAACGCGGGGCCGAACGACCGACCCCGCGCCAGTTGCGCCCGAGGGGGAACCGCCCGGACGGATTGCGAACGCCCCGATCCCGCGGAAAAAGCGGGCGACGGGATGAACCGCCGCCCGAAGTCCAACAGGGAGGAAACCGGGGAACACCCCCGGACGGGTCCGGCGACATGGACGGCGCCGGATGCGTGACGGCCCATGCCCCGGATTTGGGAACGGGACCGAAGGTCAAAAACTTTTGGCGCGGCGAACGGGTGCATCATGCCTGCCCCGTCCATTCCTGGTCGAACCACGCGCGCGCGGCCGGGTCCAGCAGCGTCCGCGCCACCGTCTCGCCGCTGGCGGTGTTCTCGCCGTTCCACCAGTTCAGCGCGGTCTGGAACCGCACGCCGTAGCTGGTGGCTACGGCCTCGGCGTTGCGGAAGTTCGACTGCAGGTAGCGCGCGAAGGCCACGCGGAACCAGTCGCGGAACGCGCCGGCATCGACCCTGTCGATGCTGATGGCGCCCTGCGCCAGCTGCCGGGCCCGCCGATGGGCGTCTCCGGCGGCCAGCCGCGACGCCCTTGGCTCAGAACTTTGGACACCCTTTGACGACCGGGACATTTGCGCACCCGTCGCGACAGAATTTGCGCATGATCGTGACGAGTGAAACGCGGTTTTCATGCCGCACCCCCCGAAGACGCACGAACACCATGCCTGGCGCGCATCGCGGCCATGTGGGCCCGAATGCGATCGGCGATCAGCATCGTCGGGCTGGCCTCGCCGGCCTTCCACTTCTGCCACCGACCCCATTCCGCGTTGATCGCATCCCGCAGCAGTTTCTGCGGCGTGATGCCGAATTCGGCGGAGAAGGCCTCTATGTCGGAGATGAGTTTTTCCATGTCCCATGGTATAGGGTATAATTACCCCATGCATCAAGAGTATTTTTACGCGATTTCCGCCCCTCGCGACCGGGGTATATTTCCCCCCATGGAAGATACTTTCAAAAATGCCCTCGACCGAGCCCTCGAGATGACCGCGCGGTCATTGCGCAGCGTCTCGATCGAGGCGGGCGTTTCCTACGAAAAGTTGAAGAATCTGAAGCAGGGCAAGGCGCAGACGACAGGCGTCGACGATGCCATGAAGGTCGCAGCCGCGTTCGGCGTCACGCTTGAGGACTTTTATGCCGGCCGCCTCGGCGACCAGGCCAGCACGATCCCGGTCGTGGGCCAGGTCGGCGCCGGCGCCGAGGTCGACCTGTTCGACGCCTATGCGAAAGGCGACGGCCACTATCGCGTCCAATGCCCGCCGCAGCTGAAACCAAGCGGCACCGTCGCGGTCGAGGTCGTGGGCGACAGCATGGCACCCGTCTATCTTCCCGGATCAGTGCTGTTCTACAGCCGCACGACCATCGGCGTCCCGACCGAGGCGATCGGCCGCATCTGCGTCTGCGAAGACGACGACGGCCGCGCATGGGTCAAGCAGCTGCGCACCGGGCGTGATGAGGGCACCTTCACGCTGATCTCGATGAACCCGGGCCACGATCACCGCCACGGCGTCCGCCTGGCCTGGGCCGCCCCGGTGCGCTTCAGCCTGCCACCGGAATTCGTGCGGAAGATCGACTGATACAGGGGTTTGGGGCAATGTCCGACGACGCGTCTGCCGGTCCGATACTCCGCTTGATGAATTCCGCGCATGGCCACTGGCCTCGGCCCATTCCGTTGCCGGATGTCACCTGCACCATAGACTACGACAGCTCGGCCTCCGGCTACAGCCACCGCACCGTGACCCTGCACCGCGCGCGACAGGGCGTGGCATCGGTCATGCTCGAGGCGACCTGCCACACCCGGGGCCCCAACAGGGTGTTTCGTCTCGATCGAATTCGCACCCTTGTCGATTCATCTGGCGTCGACCGCGATCCGGTCGCCTTCGTCGCATCCCTTTGCGGGACAGACATCCGCCTGACCTGTGGCCCCGACGACGCCGGGCCACAAATAGGGCCGCTCACGGGCAAAACTTTTGCATTCACCGGCGAACTTTCGCGCTTATCTCGCGCCGATGTTCGGCAGATCGTAGAGGCCAGAGGTGGCAGAGTGGTGGGCGGCGGCGTGGCCGGGCTGTCCCACCTGGTTGTCGGCACCGGCGACGGCGTGTCGACCCGGAAGATCAACGCCGCGCGCGCGCAAGGTGCGACGATCATTGATGAGGATGCGTTTCTGGCACTCCTGCCGCGTTGACCGCTCGGCTGACTCCTTGTGCTTCTTCTACCTATTGTTGCGCGGGCGGGCTTCCCTGATCTAGCCTTCCTTACTTTTTGCAAGACGATTCAGGAGGAAGGCTTGATGGGCGAATCTGAAGGGTTTGGCGTCGGGATCATCATCGTGATGCTCATCGGCTGGGTCACTGTAGCGATCGGTGCCTTTGCGGCCATCGATGCGTTCAGGTTGATCGGCATCGGCGCAGCAGCGGCGGCGCTCGCAATCTCTGCCACTGGTGGCGCACTGGTCATTCTGGCCTATGTGGCGGCCGCGCTTCGGGATTGCGCCGAAAACACCAGATGGATCGCCCGCACCTTGGATGAAACGGCAACTGCCGCGAAGAGCAAGCGCACGTAGCGCGCGACACTCGGCCAGCCGCGCACCCGACCACAAGCAAAATTGAATGGGGCGACCGAAGTCGCCCCATCCGATGTCAGGAACCGCGCCTGGCCGCCGCTTCGCTTCCCGCGTAACGCTTGCCGGTCAGTATCTCGCTCACCCGACCTTGGTTCACTCCGAAATGCGCCGCAATGTCGTGCTGGTATGTGCCAGCCCAACGCATGATCCACACAGCACACGCATCTTCGAAGGTCAGTCTCCTCGTCCGTCTACACATGATGGTTTTGCCTTTTGGGGCCGCTGACCTGTTGACGGCGAGTCCGCTCTATGCCACAACGCAAGAGTGAATTCACAATCTCCGCCAGCCAACGGCGGGTTTCTTAGACCGCAGGGTGTTTGCCGCACCCTGCGGTTTTATTTTTTACTGGGTTTCCGGGTGATCGTAAAGATTCGGACACAAAATTTTGTGGGTCTGCTTGACCAGTTCCCTTTTTGTGGGGTCAGCGGCTAGCCCGCCTCGGCACATGTCCCTTGGCACGCCGTCGTCAGTAGGCACCTAGCCGCGACATTGGGGAGCGAACTTTATCTATGGTTTTCCGCTAAGCGATTTCACGACCTTTCCGCTTAGCCGCAAAAGCCGACTTGGCTACGAGGCCACCGCGCCGCGGCGGCGTAAATGCAGATATGGGGGTATATTTACCCGATTTGTATTGACAGGGTATAATTACCCCATAATATGACCTCCATCAACCGATGGAGGCGTAAGATGCTTTCGCAGACCCTTGACCCCCTGAACCCACGCCACCGCGCGGGCGTTCTGGCCGCCGCCGGGATCGGCGCGGCGCTGGCCGTCCTGGTCGCGGACCTTGTCATCCCGGCGCTCGTCGCGGGGGGGCTGTGATGACCCGGCACCTGCGCGACATGCGGCCCGCCGATCACGACCGGCTGGACCAGCTCGAAACCGACCGCGGCGGTGCCATCGTCGCAGCCCTGGTGCTGGCCGGTCTGGCGGTCTGGATCTGCCTTTGCGCGGCCATCGCCCTGGCGGCGATGGCGGACGACCGGGCCGACGCCGCCGCATTCAGCGCCAGGATGGCGGAGGCAGGGCGATGATCGCCGCATCCGTCACCATCATGCCCTCGGCCATTCCGCCGCTGGATCCGCGCCGCGCGCTGGAACTGCAGGCGTGGTGCGTCTTCATCGATCGCTGGCTTGACACCGGGCCGGACATGATGCCCTTCACCGCGGCACGGCGCCTGCTGTCGAAACTGGCCGACACGGGCATCGCCACGGTCAAGCCCGGCAGCGACTTCCGCTCGATCGTCATGCTGGGCATCCTCGCCCGCGCGCGCGGCTCCGACTACGAACTGCTGATGAACTGGCGCGCCGCCGCGATGGCGCGGCTGGAAGGCGCGCTGTCATGACCGCGCCGATCCCATTCCAGACCCCTTTCCCGCCCCCCTCAATGCCCCGCAGGTCAGCCGCTTCGGGCGGACGGCGCAGCCTGCGTCACAAACGATGAAAGGTCCTGATTTGCCAACCGCGCGCGAATGTCGGGCAAGTCCGCGCGCCAGCTTCCCCAAGACTTCCCCAAGACTTCCCCAAAACCTCAATCGGCCAAGGAGGCCATGATCATGAAAACCACCACCATCGCGCGCATCGTCTGCGCCGCCGCCTTCGGCGCCATCCTCGGCGGCGCCGCCACCATCGCCAGCGCCGCCGGCGACTACGTCGACGCCCAGGGCTGCACCCACATCGACATGGGCGGTTACTACAACCTCGGGCTCGAACCCGGCTGCGGCCGCGTGAACCGCGAGGGCGGCGTCAATTCGCCCACCCTCGATGACGAGGAAGACGACGAGTAATCCCGGTTTCCGGTGACCGGCCCCGCGGGGCCGGAATCCCGAACCCAGGAGACCCGCCCATGCCCGATACCGCTCCGGCGCTTGAAACAGCCTGCTCCAACCTGGCCGCCGCGCTGCGCGCCTGCCTGCCGGTGATGCGACGCGAACTGCAGGTGCTGATCGAGGGCGAGGCCCGGATGGCGCGCCATGCCGATGGCTGGGCGCCGGTGGTCGAGCCGCTTTCCCTGGACGCAGCCGAACTGGCCGCGCCCGCGATCGAGGCGATCCGCGGCGCCGAACGCCTGGTCGGCCGTGTCCCGGACGAGGCCCCGGCCTGGCTTGACGAGATCCTGGACGGAAACCGGGAATGGAGGGCGTGATGGCTGACGAAAAGCACAAGATGGCGATGGATGCGATTGGCTTCGCCGCACAGATACTGAGGCCGCAGGCGGATCAATTCGCCGCTCTGATCAGGGCGGAGCAGTCGATGCACAGCTATTTGCACATCACCGATCCGACGCTCTACAAGCGCGCCATTTACAGCGATAGCCTGCGGCAACAAGTCGATCTGGCAAAGGCCGCGCTCGCTTTCATCCTTGCCGTGCAGAAGGTCAAGGATGAGATCGCGGAGGCCAGCAATGCGCTCTGACCTGCACGACATCGAGGTGATCTACCAGCACCGCACCGAGCGCGCCGTCTGCGTGCGCGAGACCGAGGATGGCCCGGACATCTGGATCCCGCTCAGCCTGTGCGAGATCGAGCCGAAGGGCGGCGACCTCTTCGGCGGGCTGTCACGCGGCCGCCCGGCCATCCTCACCGCGCCCGAACGGGTGTTGGTGGAAAGGGGGCTGGTGTGATGGACGGCACCGGATTTCTGCCCCATACGCCGCAGCGCCGCCTTGGTGACCTGCCGCCTATCATCGTGGACAGCTTCGCCGGAGGCGGCGGGGCCTCGACCGGGATCGAGTTGGCGCTTGGCCGCAGCCCGGACGTGGCAATCAACCACGACGCCGCCGCGCTGGCGATGCACCAGGCGAACCATCCGGACACGCTGCATCTGAACTCCAACATCTGGCAGGTGGACCCGTCCGAGGTCTGCCGGGGCCGCAGGGTCGGCCTGGCCTGGTTCAGCCCGGACTGCAAGCACCACTCGAAGGCAAAGGGCGGCAAGCCGGTAAAGAAGAACATCCGGGATCTCGCCTGGGTCGTGGTCCTGTGGGCCCGCCGCGTCCGGCCAGAGGTGATCCTTCTGGAAAACGTCGAGGAGTTCCGCGACTGGGGCCCGCTCACCGCCGACAACCGGCCGTGCCCGGAACGACGCGGCCAGACGTTCAAGGCGTGGTGCGCCGAGCTGAAGCGCCTCGGCTACAAGGTCGAGCATCGCGAGCTGCGCGCCTGCGACTACGGCGCACCGACGATCCGCAAGCGTCTGTTCCTCGTGGCGCGGCGCGACGGCCGCCCCATCACCTGGCCGGAACCGACGCATGGGAAGCCAGGCTCGCCAGAGGTTCTGGCGGGCACCCGCTTGCCCTGGCGCACGGCGGCCGAGATCATCGACTGGTCTCTGCCCTGCCCGTCGATCTTCGACACGAGCGAGGAGATCATGGCGAAGCACGGCCTTCGTGCTGTACGTCCCCTGAAGGACGCGACGATGCGCCGGATCGCCCGCGGCGTGATGCGCTATGTCGTGGATGCAGCGCAGCCGTTCATCGTCAGCCTGGCCCATGGTGACAGCGGCGGACGGCGCGAGTATCCGATCGGCGATCCCATCGGGACACAGACGGTTGGCGGCATCCAGCACGGGCTGGTCATGCCGACCCTCGCCCCCTTCGTGACCTATGGCCAGCAGGGCGGGGCGAACCGCAGCGCGACCGATCCGCTGCACACGATCACCGCCAGCCCAAAGGACCAGAACGCGATCGTGGCCCCGATGCTGGTTCAAACGGGCTACGGCGAGGCGCCCGGGCAGGCCCCGCGCAGCCTCGATATCGAGGCCCCACTCGGCACCGTCGTCGCAGGCGGCGGCAAGCACGCTCTGGTGGCCGCTTTCCTCGCGCAGCACAACGCGGGCGCACGGATGGAGAACAACGCCGGGCGCCCGGCGGACGCGCCCCTGTCCACGCTGACGACTGCCGGAGCGCAGCAGCAGGTGGTGTCCGCGTTTCTCTCCCGCACCGACATAACCAGTGCAATCGAACGGAATGGCATCTACCCGGCAGGCGATCCGCTGCGCACCCTGATGACCGCTGGATCCTTCACTGTCGTCGCAGCCTTCCTGCAGAAATACTACGGCGCCGGGACAGGCCAGGACGCGACGGCGCCGCTGCACACGGTCGCCACCCGCGACACCTTCGGCCTGGTCACCGTGCAGATCGACGGCCAGACCTACGCGATCGCCGACATCGGCATGCGGATGCTGACCCCGCGCGAGCAGTTCCGGGCACAGGGCTTCCCCGACAGCTACCGGATCGAGGCCGGGGCAGACGGCCGAGCGCTGACCAAGACCGAACAGACGCGCATGTGCGGCAATTCGGTGTGCCCGCCACTGGCGGAAGCGCTGGTTCGGGCAAACTGCGCACACCTGGCAGCTTCAAGGATGAGGGAGAAGACTGATGCCTGAGCGCGTCCCCCTTCTCACCCCTGACGAAGCCGCAGCCGAGCTGAAGATCAGCACCAAGACGCTTCGGCGGTTGCGCGATCGCGGGCTGAGGTATGTCATGTTGACGTCCGGCACGATTCGATACCGCGCCGACGATCTGGCCGAATTCGTGTCCGGGAAGGTCCAGGAATGCCGTTCAGAACCAAGACCAGCCGCTTCTGGCAGTACGACTTCCAGATCAAGGGTCGTCGATTTTTCGGAAGCTGCGGCACGGAAGACTTCGAGGAAGCCAAGGCAGTAGAGGCCGCCGAGCGGGTCAAGGCCAGGACGGACCCCGGCGCGCGCGGCATCTTCACCCTGTCCGAAGCGCTTGGCACATACCTGCGCGATGTCTCCAGCCACCAGTCGAGCTACGCCACGACGAAGGCGCAGGGCAAGATGATCCTTTCGGTCATGGACCCGAAACGCAGGCTTTCCGACCTGACCAATGCCGACCTGATGCTGTTCGTCACCCGCCGCCGGGCCGAGGTGTCGAACGCGACCGTCAACCGCCAGATCGATCTGATCGGCCGCGCCTGCCGGCACATGGCCCGGATCTATGACGCGAAGCTCGCACCCGGGCTCGACTTCAACGCCCTGCGCCTGAAGGAGCCGAAGGAGCTGCCGCGCGAACTCAGCTGGGACGAACAGGACCGCCTCTTCGCGCACCTGCGCGCCGACTTGCACCCGATGGTGAAGTTCGCGCTGATGACGGGCGCCCGCGCCGAAACCATCTGCGCGCTGCGATGGGATGCCGTCGATTTCCGCCACGCGCGGATCCGCTTCGACCTGAAGGGCGACCAGGTCATGATGTTCCCGATGAACGGCGAGCTGCGCGCGCTGCTGTCATCGCTGCCCCGCGCGGCCGGGGCCGATGCGCCCTTCGTCTTCACCTACCTGAACCACCGCAAGAAGCAGCCCGTGCGCCAGCGCATCGTTGCCGGTGGTGGTGGCCTCTTCGCCGACTTCCGCAAAGCCTGCGCGACGGCGGAGATCCCCGGTTTTCGCTTCCACGACTTGCGCCATACCTTCGGGACGCGCATGCTACGCAAGTCCAGGAACCTCAAGCTCGTGTCGAAACTGATGGGCCATTCCTCGATCGAAACAACCCTGCGCTACGCCCACGTCTTGGACGACGATCTGCGCGCCGGCGTCGAGGATTTCAGCGCCCTTCACGCACCCGAGTCCCGGAGAAAGTCCCGGACCTCTGGTAAGTAACGAGTGAAATCAAGTAGTTAAGATGGCGGGTTTGGAGCTTCCCAAGCTTACGACGAGGGTTCGATTCCCTTCACCCGCTCCA
>NZ_JAOWKY010000009.1 GCF_025751435.1 Albidovulum marisflavi
GGAGATGCACGCCGATGAAGGTACTGGTGCCTGTGAAGCGGGTGATTGACTACAACGTGAAGGTCCGCGTGAAGGCGGACGGATCGGGTGTCGATCTGGCCAACGTGAAGATGTCGATGAACCCGTTCGACGAGATCGCCGTCGAAGAGGCGATCCGCCTGAAGGAGAAGGGCGCGGTCGAAGAGATCGTCGTGGTTTCGATCGGCGTCAAGCAGGCGCAGGAAACGCTGCGCACGGCGCTGGCGATGGGTGCGGACCGCGCGATCCTGATCGAGGCGGCCTCTGACGTGCACACCGACATCGAACCGCTGTCGGTCGCGAAGCTGCTGAAGGCCGTGGTTGACGCGGAACAGCCGGGCCTGGTGATCTGCGGCAAGCAGGCGATCGACAACGACATGAACGCGACGGGCCAGATGCTCTCGGCGCTTCTGGGCTGGTCCCAGGCGACCTTCATCTCGGAACTTTCGATCGACGGCGACAGCGCGACGGTGACGCGCGAGGTCGATGGCGGCCTGCAGACCATCAAGGTCAAGATGCCGGCCATCGTGACCGTGGACCTGCGCCTGAACGAGCCGCGCTATGCCTCGCTGCCGAACATCATGAAGGCGAAGAAGAAGCCGCTCGAGGAAAAGACCGCCGCCGACTACGGCGTCGACGTCTCGCCGCGCCTTTCCGTCGTCAAGACGGTGGAGCCGGCGGGCCGCAAGGCAGGCGTGAAGGTGGGCTCGGTCGACGAGCTGATCGCGAAACTGAAAGACGAAGCAGGGGTGCTCTGATGGCTGTTCTTCTTCTGGGCGAAGTGACCGACGGCCAGCTGTCGGTCGATTCCACCGCCAAGGCCCTGACGGCGGCGAAGCTGCTGGGCGACGTGACGGTGCTGTGTGCCGGGGCCCATGCCTCGGCGGCGGCGGCGGAAGCGGCCAAGCTTGACGGCGTGAAGAAGGTGCTCTGCGCCGAGGATCCGTCGCTCGGTCACCGCCTTGCGGAACCCACTGCGGCGCTGATCGTGTCGCTCGCGGGCGA